>JBBQFN010000029.1:0-63017 GCA_038321985.1 Cyanophyceae cyanobacterium
GAAATTTTGACAACTTTCGGTTACGTCTTTTAGCAGCTTTTTCATCATAGTCATTATAAATTAGAGAGGTAGCCACTCAAAAACATTTAAACGCTCAGTAACTAATTAGAAAAACTTATCACCAAAAAGTCTGAAGAGCCTGATAGCCATAAGATTTCGGGGGTTATTTTACCAATTCCCTAAACTTATTGTAGCACATAACCTTACAAAAATCTGCCAATTCTCCTTCTAAATCTCCGTCACTAAATTTAGCGTCTAAGATAAATAGATGACCCTTGATTTTCGTCGTCTGTCCCTAAAATTTTGCCGCCAGAAAGGCCCGGTAAAAATTCTAAGGCTTCTACTTTATGACCGTTAATGCGATAGAGAGGAGCCAAAGAAGAATTGGGGCGAAATTCAACATTAGGGCCGTTCATAGAGAACACCCCAGCGGCATAGACTGCCGAATCAAAGGGTCCATCGTTTCCGGGGTCGCCAGTCGAACTAATATATAAAATACCCGCTGAATTAACTTTGAGGTCAGAAATATGACGAACATATTCCTCAGGCCAAGGAATTGTAATCTCCGCCGATCCTTGGGGAGAGATTTGATGCCGGTTCGAGTCAAACCAGCCCCAATAAAGTACCCCCGGATCATCGGGACTACCACGATGACCCCAAACCGCCAGAATTTGTCCATCAATGAGGTGCAGATCAAACCCTTCTAAATTAGTATTTTCTGGCAAATTGGGGATATAAAAAATTTTAAGCACTTGAATTGTGCCAGTGGAATCGAGGATAAAATGATAGACTTGTCCGAAACTGGTAGCTGCAATAAAAGCTGAACCTTGAGTTTCGGGCACCAGGGCGACTGCCTCTAAATCAGTGGGAAGTTCCACTCTATCCGGCCATTTTAAAGGGAAATAATCTAGAGAATTTTGGCCGTGAATGTTTAAAATAGCGAGACGACCTTCTGCCTCTTTTTTATTGTCATGAACGATCACAAAACAAGTGGCGGGGGGGCACCCCATTTCATCGAGAGAGTTTTCAACTAAGGCCATGCCACTAATGCCAAAAAGAATGCCCGTTTTAACGGGACGCCACTCTGCCGATGCGGACAGTAGTGCTATCAACAAAATTAGGCACGTGGTGGTGGCAGCGATCACAAAGGGTGGAACTTTACGCATTTGAATCCTCTCGAATGATAGTATCTCGAATCAGCGAGGTTAGGATGAAGGAGAGCATCGGTTACGTTTAGGCTTCACTTCAAGTAGATATTAGGGGCATTACCAGAATGTCCCTAATATCTACCTAGCGGGTTACAACCTCAAAGATTATCCGTAAGTCCCGGTCCTTGTAAAATCCTCAAATCGGGTCTCTCCTTCGGGGAATGAGGTACCCGGGATAGATCCCGGGGTAAATTGACGGGTTCTGCCGATTGAGCTTAAAACTCCTAGACTCTATAAAAAGAGCTGAAGTTCTGATCCCACAGAGAAGGACATTACCGCTGTCGAGCAGAAATGTGCCTCAGAAGTAATACAATATCACTGGAGAAATAAGAGATTTTTCCCAAATTTCCGCAAGCCTTCCCAATCCCCGAAGGATAGGTCAATATCAACCTGGCGATTAAGGAAGAAACTGCGCCGAATTATTAAATGCCTTTAATTTATGCTTGACAGTACCGCCTTTTCTGTACATTTAGCCATTGATCGCCATCCGTTAACCGTGACGCCAGATACTCCGGTTAGCGCGGCGATTGTGCTGATGAGTCAGGTAAAATCGAGCTGCGCGGTTGTGGTAGAAGCCGACAAAATACTGGGTATATTTACGGAACGAGATGTGGTAAAACTGACAGCACAGAGTGGCGATCGCCCCCTGGAGTCTTTCGCCCAAAAATTTAGTAAACAACCGATTGCCGCATGGATGACCCCTAACCCCTTTATTCTTCAAGAAGACGATCTTCCCACTCTCGTCCGGCTACTGGATTTATTGCGTCAAAAACAGATTCGTCATGTACCCGTAGTGGACCCGGAGGAAAAATTACTGGGAACTATTACCTATCAAAGCATTCGGGAAATCATCCAACCGGCTGATTGGATGCGATTGCGGCGAGTGGTTGAAGTCATGAACCCGAAAGTCATTACAGCAGCCGAGTCGGTGTCGGTGTTGGAACTGGCAAACTTGATGAATATTCATCGGGTTAGTTGCGTGGCGATCGCCGAGAATGGGAGTCCCACGACTGGAATCCCGACCCCAGACTCTTTACCCTTGAGAATCCCTATAGGAATCGTCACGGAACGGGATATCCTGCAACTCCAAGCCTTAGAACTTAACTTAAAAGAACTCAAAGCTTCAGAAGTGATGAGTTCTCCCTTACTGGTGGTGCAACCGAGTGATTGTCTGTGGACGGCCCATCAGTTAATGCAGGAGTATCGGGTGCGGCGACTGGTGGTGGCGGATCACGCAGAACAGTTACACGGAATCATCACCCAAACCAGTTTACTGCAAGGATGTACCCCGATTGAAATGGATGCAGCGATCGCCGCTTTGCAGCTATTAGTCGAAGAACGCACCACGGAACTCCAGCAGGCAAACGAGCAATTACGGCGGGAAATTTTAGAACGGCAACATACAGAAGCGGCCCTGCGCTTATCTCAAGCGCGTCTGTCAGGGGTTCTCAATAGTGCCGATGATGCAATTATTTCCATCGACGAAACCCAACGCATTCAACTGTTTAATCAAGGGGCTGAAAAAATCTTTGGTTATAGGGCAGCAGAGGTGATGGGAGCATCCCTAGAGTTGCTGTTACCTGAAAATCTGCATGAGATTCATCGCCAGTATATGGAAAATTTCGACGACAGAACGGAAGTTTCCTCTACGATGGGGTCGCGATCGCACCTGTTTGGACGCCGCAAAGATGGCACTGAATTTCCCGCAGAAGCCTCAATTTCTAAACTAGAAGTCGCTTCAGAACGACTGTTCACGGTCATTTTACGAGATATTACCAGCCGGGTAGCCGCCCAAGAAGCCCTGCAAGTGCAACTGGAACGAGAACGGGTGATGTCTGCCATGCGCGATCGCATTCGTTCTTCTCTTAATCTCAAACAAATTCTTAATACCACCGTTGCGGAAGTTCGACAATTTTTAAATACTGATCGCGTGATTATTTATCGCTTTCACCCTGACTGGAGTGGTAAAGTTGTCGTAGAATCCTGTGGCAATGGGGCGAAAGAAATTCTGGACCTGACGATTATAGACCCCTGTTTTCGGGAAGACCACGCCGAACTCTATAAAAAGGGTCGGATCAAAGCCACCCCTAATATTAATACGGCTCCGATCAGTCCCTGTCATCGGAATTTATTAACTCAGTTTCAAGTCAAAGCCAATTTAGTCGTGCCAATTTTATTAAATGAAGATTTTCAATCCAACTCCGAGGAGGACTTATTAGAAAATTCTGCCCAGGATAATAACCAGCTATGGGGATTATTAATTGCTCATCATTGCCAAAGTCCCCGGCAGTGGCAGGATTGGGAAACTGAATTTCTCAAAGCATTAGCAACCCAAGTGGCGATCGCTATCCAACAATCCACCCTTTTTGAACAACTACAAGCCGCCAATCAAGAATTACATCGCCTTGCCTCTCTAGATGGCTTAACTCAAGTCGCAAACCGTCGCTGTTTTGATGAATTTCTCACCCGGGAGTGGCGACGAGACCTCGAAGCTCCCTTATCCATGATTTTGTGCGATATCGACTACTTTAAACCCTATAACGATACCTACGGCCATCAAGCCGGGGATGAGTGCCTAAAAAAGGTGGCGACAGCTATCCGCAACTGTATCAAATCGCCGAACGAATTCATCGCCCGATATGGGGGGGAGGAATTTGCCGCTGTGTTGCCCAATACTGACCTCAAAGCAGCCTTAGAATTAGCGGAACGAATAAGGAATCAAGTCACGGGATTACAGATCCCTCACGCCCAATCTCAAGTGCATCCTTGCATCACCATGAGCCTAGGGGTGGCGACCCTAATTCCGAGTCCCGAAACCACCCCCACCCAACTGATTGCCAATGCTGACGAAGCCCTTTATGTGGCAAAAGCTGGGGGGCGCAATCGGGTCGTCTGTGCTTAATCCCTGCCTTTATGCGGTTTAACCGGGGCGATCGCCCCTTATGGGTGCTGTTCTTCCTCAAATCGCACCCCCCATTCATGCATTGTCTCCAGAATCGGCTTGAGAGTCATCCCAAATTCTGTTAACGAATACTCCACTTTAGGCGGGACTTGGGCATAAACTAGCCGGTTAATTATCCCATCTCGTTCTAGTTCCCGGAGTTGCTGAGTCAGCATTTTTTGAGTAATTCCTGCTAAGGCGCGATGCAGTTCTCCAAAGCGTTTGATCCCAGAAAATAGCTCTTGCAAAATCAACACTTTCCATCGTCCGCCAATAATGGCTAAGGTAGTTTCTACCGGACATCCGACTTGTTTTTTATCTTCTGATTTGGGTTCCATTGTTACTTTTTAGGTACTGGCTTACTTTAGAGTGCATACTTTACAAATTGACTTTATCTATTCTAGAGTAAGTAATAAGTAAAGCACCTGAATTCCATAAAACCTGTAGCGATCGCACTGGAGGAACCCATGTTAACCCTACGCAAAGCAGAAGAACGGGGACAAGGCAATTATGGCTGGCTCAAAACTTCCTATAGCTTTTCCTTTGCCAACTATTACGACCCTCAGCACATGGGATTTCGTGCCCTGCGGGTGATTAACCAAGACTGGGTGAGTGGCGGGGGTGGCTTTCCCACCCATTCTCACCGCGATATGGAAATCGTCACTTATGTACTAGAAGGGGCGCTGGAACATAAAGATAGCATGGGCAACAGTTCGGTGATTCTTCCCGGGGAAGTCCAACGCATGAGTGCGGGCACGGGAATCGCACATAGCGAGTTCAACCCCTCCCAAACTGAAGCGGTGCATCTGCTGCAAATCTGGATGTTACCCGGTCAACAAGGGCTCCCCCCCTCCTATGAACAGAAACACTATCCCGAGGCAGAAAAACGCGGCCACTTGCGGTTAATCGGGTCCTCAGACGGTCGGGATGGTTCGGTCACCATTCATCAGGATTTGAACCTGTACGCCGCCATCCTGAAGGAAGGCGATCGCATCCTGTATGACATTCCCCCTAACCGTCATGCTTGGATACAGGTAGCGCGCGGGACTCTCACGCTCAATGACCTCCCCCTGAAAACTGGAGATGGGGTCGCCTGTTCTGCGCCAGAGACTTTAACCTTGGTAGGGTCTCAAGAAGCTGAAATCCTGTTGTTTGACCTAGCTTAAGCGCCTTTTCGAGGGACCGAGGCAAAGCCACCTGGAGAGCGTGACTGGGGTTCTACCCAGTCACGCGGAAGGGTCATCTCTAACCCCCAGTTTCAGGCGATCGCCACTCAACCCCAGATGCTGAAGGTACATTTTCCAATTTTGGAGAATCCTGGAACACGGTTTCCAGTTGATCTGGACTTAAAGGTGGACGTTTTCCCCCGAAGAGGTCATGCAGCAAAGTATAAAAACAGGGAATAATAAACAAGGTCAGAAATGTAGCCAGAGATAAACCGGAGAAAACAACGACTCCCAAAGGTTGTAAAAACTCCGACCCTTCCCCAACTCCTAACGCCAGGGGCAACATTCCTAATACCGTCGTAATAGTAGTCATCAAAATGGGGCGCAAGCGTTGAGGTGCCGCTTTTAAAATCGCCTGCCGTCGGTTAATCCCTTGTTCTTCATAAATTTGATTGGCGAACTCTACCATAATAATGGCATTATTCACCACAATTCCCACTAATAATACGGCCCCGACTAATACGGTCGCCCCTACAGGAGTTTCGGTGACATAAAGTCCTACAATACCCCCGGCTAAAGCCAAGGGAACGGTCAGCATAATCACCAAGGGGTCAACCAGGGAATTGTACTGAACTGCCATCACCACAAACACTAGAAAGGCCGCTAACCCCCCTAACAGTTTGAGGGAATCTTGCAACTCTTTATTTGTTTGTGCTGAAGAAGAAGGAACCACACTCACCCCTGGAGGAAATTCAATGTCAGCGAGTACGTTAGCAATCTCTTCGTTCGCCTCTCCTAATGTTGCCCCTTCGTTTAAAGAACCGCCAATAATAAACACCTGGCGCTGATTAATACGTTGAATTTCTCCCGGTGCATTTCCTCTTTCTACAGTTGCCACATCCTGCAACCGAATCGACCGGGAATCGCCTACTAACAAAGGTAATTGTTTTAACTGAGAGACCCGTTGGACAATATTATCGGGTAGGGTAACGCGAATATCAACCAGGCGATCGCCCCGTTGTAGTTGGGTGGGAACTGCCCCTTGAATCGCCGTTTGAATGGCTGATCCAATGTCATTAACCGACAATCCAAATTCCGCAGCCCGTAACCAATCCGGGCGAATTTGTAACTCAGTTTGTTGGGGGTCTGCATCGGGACGAAAACTCGCCAAGGTGACTTGTTCATCTAATGCCGCGATGACTTCTTCCCCCACTTGTTCTAACGTCCGGGCATCAGTACCTTGTAATGTCACATCTATTTCCGCCCGAACTGGGGAGTTGGTCAGAATAATTCCTCGGACACTTTCGGGACTAATTCGGAGGCGAGCATCGACTAAATTGAGCTTTTCAAATTCGGCATTGACTCGGGTGATAAAGGAGTCAATATTAGTCCCTGGTTCCAAAGCAATGGTACTCGAACCCCGCAGTGAATTCGGGGAAACGCTTGTCCCAAAAAGAAAGCCTCCAGCGGTGGTAAAGGCATTAATAGTTTCCGGTTGAGCGAGTAAAATCTCGTCAACCTTTTTCATGATTTTTAAGTTTTGGGCGACGGTTGTATTGGGAGGAAATTGAGCAAATAAACGCGCTTGACCTGTATTAATCCGGGGTAAAATTTCCTGGGGAAGTCCTCCGGCTAACCAAAAGCTACCGCCGCCTAAAACAATGATGGCTAGAGCAATCACAATCAAGCGAAGCCGTAAGACGAGTTTTAAAATCCATTGATAAATTCGGCTGAATCCATTAAATCCTGCATTAAAAGCTCTTAACAAAAAGAATTTGCTTAATCCGCTGGTATAGGGAATTGCTAACAACCGGGAGGTCAACATCGGAACCACGGTTAAGGCAATCAGTAAAGAGGAGGCAACGGCAAAACTAATGGTTAAAATCAGTTCGCTAAACAGGAGGGAAAAAAGGCCACCTAGGAGTAAAAAGGGTAAAACGGAGACTAAATTAGTGGTAGTAGAAGCCAGTAAGGCCGACTCAATGGATCGGCTGCTTTCTTCTGCTTGGGCGATCGCCTTTGAGGAAGTTAAGCGCTGATTTTTCTGGCTTTTCCCCGGAGTCATCCCTACCCCTTCAGCAATGGTTTCTAACATGACGATCGCATTGTCTACCACAATCCCCACCCCGAGGGCCAGTCCCCCTAAGCTAAAGACATTGAGGGAGAGTCCAAATATTTGCATTAAGGCGATGGAACTCAGGGTAGCCAAGGGAATCGCCAAGACAATAATGATAGTTTGGCGAATCGAACCCAAAAACAGCAACACCGCGATCGCCGCGAGTCCCGCCCCGGTTAACCCGGCTATAGCCACATTAGAAATCGCATTTCTAATAAAAACCGACTCATCTAACGTGGGATAAATTTCCATATCCGGGGGAATTAACCCGGACTGACGCAACTGTTCAAGTCGCTGTTTTACCCCTTCTACTGCCGTAATCGTATTCGCATCGGGTTGTTTTTGAATGCTAACTTTCACCGCTGGTTCACCGTTAAGGGTAACCAACACCAATCGTTCCGCAGTGCCATCAATAATTTCGGCAAAGTCCCGTAGATAAACTCGGCCTTGGTTCGGAATTTCAAAGGAGAGGTTGGCAATTTCATCAGCCGATTCAAATCGTCCTCGGGCGCGAGTCAGGGGTTCTTCACTCCCCCCGGATAACCGTCCTCCGGCGATATCGATATTGCGATCGCGCAACTCATTTAAAACTTGAGTTAAGCCCAGTCCAAAGGATTGTAAACGCACCGGATCGATGCGCACCTGAATCTCTTCGGTAATTCCCCCGGACACCTCCACCGCTGCCACACCCGGGACGACCCCTAATTCTCGGCCTAACTCCTCATCGGCAAAAACCCGCAACTCTACATCTTTCAAGGAAGCCGACTGTAAAGCAAACTCGTAAACCGGAGACTGAGAGGGGTCTACCTTAAATAATCGCGGGGAGTTCACCGTATCCGGGAGGCGTCCTTGGGCGCGATTAAAGGCGGCTGTGGCTTCATTCAGGGCCAGATCCACATTCCCCCCGGGTTCAAAGAATAAATCCACACTCACCCGACCTTCCCGAGTTTGGGAATAGACCTGAATCACCCCTTCCGTGGTGCTTAGGGCTTGTTCCAAGGGTTTAGTAATTTCTTCGATCGCCACTTCCGGGGAGATTCCCGGTGCATCTAAGCGCAGCCCAATCCGAGGATAGGTAATGGCTGGAAGTAGATCCACTTGAATTGAAGTCAGAAAGAACACCCCCAGGACAATCGCCGTAGTCGCGAGGGCCAAAGTACCAATATGCTGGCGAATTGCGGTTGCACTGATGCTGAATCCAGTCATGTTTTCGGGTCCTAACGATGTACATTTAGCCCGTGGGGGAGGGATTCACGGACGAATTAAGAGGGATGAATCCTGATGGCAGCCGATTCCAGGCGACTGCCTTATCCTAAATTTGGTTTTTAAAAGTCCCTTTTTTCTTTAGAAAAGTGCCGCCCCAGTTTTATCCCGGTTGGAGAGTATCAATGCCCCGGCCCAAGGGAAACCGAGGGTAAATTTACTCTTCAGATAAAGCACTCAAGCGAACCTTATCCCCCGATTTTAGCGGGCGACTGGTGCGAATCACGTAGCGTTCTCCCTCCGAGAGTCCCGAGAGAATTTCCACTTGATTATTTTCGCGATCGCCAATTTCCACCGTTCGCGCTTCTACAGTGGCGGCATCCTCTGTCTCCTGAACCACAAAAACGGTGTTTTCCTCGTCCCCTTGCAAGGCGTTTTCTGGAATGACGACTCGTTCCCGGGTTTGGGTGTCAAAGGTTACCCGGACAAGCAACCCACTGCCAATCCGTCCATCGGAGTTAGGGATCGTCACTTCCACAGGAATTTGGCGCGTTTCCACATTCGATACGGGAGAAATGCGGCTAACTTGACCTTCTACGATTTCCCCGCCTAAGGCATCTAAACTGACCCGGACGGGTTGCCCGACTCTAATCTGGGCTAGAGCAATTTCCGCAACGGGAACGATCGCCTTAACCTGGCTAAAATCGCCTATTTTCAAAACATCCCCGCCCGGTTGAACCAGATTCCCCGGTTCCGTTAAGCGTTCCAGGACAATGCCGGTAATCGGAGACCGTAAAAAGGCGTAGGACCGACGTTCCCGGACTTGCGCCACCACCGCCCGTTGGGCTTTTACCCGTTGTTCGGCACTAACTATGGATTCCTGCTCGATCAGCACCTGTTCGCGGGCAGAACGCAAGGTTTGTGCGGCAACTGCGGCTTCAGTTTCGGCAAGTTCTCCTTGTTGACGAGAAACGGCCCCTTCAACCGCTAGATTCAGATACCGTTCTGCGTCTTTTTCAGCCTGTTGTAGTTCCACTAGGGCTTGATCCACCTGAACTTGGGCATTTCTGACCTCGTTTCGGGCGCGGACGACATCCGATTCCCGGGCGGCTAATTCGGCTTCGGCTTCTCCTAGGGCGGTTTCCAGGAGAGTGCCATCTAATTGGGCCAGGATTTCACCCTGTTCAACGCGATCGCCAAGGTCTAGGGTTAGATCGAGTAAGCGTCCTTCGGTTTGCGATCGCACGGAGACTTCCCGAAAGGGTTCCGTATTGCCGCTGTAAACCAGGGGTTCACTTAAGTTATCTGTGCGGGCGACTGCCACCTCAACACTCGGGGAACTGGATCCGCGCTGTCCTCCCCGAGGTCCACCGGAGGCAGGTTGTTGTCCTTCCGCTTCTCGGTTAAAAATTCCCGGACAACCGACTAATCCCAGGGCGATCGCCATGCAGAGGAACAGCCGCCAGGTTTTGATGGAGTTCCGGCTGGATCGCCCCGGTTGGCCGCCCTGAATTGGATGATTCCATTGCTGTTGGGACGGTTGGCGGATGGATTGGGAAGATTGAGACACCATGATCATCGGTTAGCCGACCGTAATTGTTTTAGCCGAAGTTAATTCAAATCTCTTGAGGATCCAGGAGATGGATAAAAATGTGCCAACCGACACGGATACCCGACTCGTTATATTTTTGACGGGGTTTAGCTTAAAACGGTTCAATCCCCAACTGATACCCATTGATACAACCGTAGGGGGACCCCTGGTTAAAGCGGATCTGCTACATCCTCGCCCCGGAAACAAATTTATGTCATCCTACGGAGGGCTTAGAATGAAACCATCTACCCTTGTTGTACCGTAATCCTAATAACCAGTATGTTTCAGACACCGATTTTCAGAATGCTCAGGGTGACTCATCTGGTGTCGTTTTTAGTCCTGTGCACTGCTCAATTTCCGACTAGGGCGATCGCCACAGAATCTCGGGAATCGGTTCACACTCAAAATATTGAAAGGCGAAATTTCCCGTTTCTCTATTCCCAAGTAGAGGAACTCAATGCCTGCAATCCAGAGGCGATCGCCCCAGAACCTTCCTTAATGGCAGTAATGCCCCGGGACCAAGACCAAATTTCAACGGTTAAAGGACTTCCCGCTTTCTTCTTTTACCTACCTAAAACTTCGGCCGAAACTGCTGAATTTATCTTATCCGATGAAAGCGATCGCCTCATTTATAGGCTGCGATTTACTGTTACAGGAAATCCAGGTCTGATTCGCCTGCCACTTCCACTTTTTATCAACCTACAACCCCTAGAAATTCAAAAAGTTTATCGATGGTCGTTGGCAGTTATTTGTAATCGGGTCTCTCCCGCACAGAATTTAATCAGTACCGGGACAATTCAGCGCCTCCAACCTTCGGCAGCGTTAGCCCGTCAGTTGCAAACTGCCTCCTTTGACGATCACCCCCAAATTTATGCAGAAGCGGGATTGTGGATGGATGCCCTCAGCAGTTTAGCGGATTTAAAGCAACAGCCCAACGGCGATCGCACCGTGAACCAAAAATGGGAAATGCTACTGGAATCAATGGAATTGGAAGCCCTGGAACTGGGCACATTTTTGCGATGGGAAACCGAATAAAAAGAAGTGGGTAGAGAGGATAAATTTATCATCTCTACCGTATTTCCCACTTTTTACTAATGAATTACGCTCGTTTCTATCAGCCCTAATGCTACCGAGGAGATCGCCTTGGGGGGAAAAAATCAGGCAGATCCAATCCGGGCCAACTTTGGGGCTGTACTTCCGGTTGAGGTGCCGGTGTTGGGGGTTTGGCAACTCGGGCTTGAGGTGGAGGCGTGGGGACAAAGCGCGTTTGTGGGAGGGAAACCTGCGGTTCGTTGGAAAACCCAGTAGCGATTAAGGTCATTCTCATTTCTCCGTGCAAGCGATCGTCAATCACGGCCCCAAAAATAATATTTGCATCTGGATCTACCACTTCATAAACTTCGGCGGCTGCCACATTCACTTCATGTAAGGTTAAATCCATGCCGCAAGTAATGTTAAATACGACCCCTTTAGCACCTTTAATTGAACAATCTAAAAAAGGAGAAGACATCGCAGCGATCGCGGCTTGTCTAGCGCGAGATTGTCCTTCCCCAATCCCTATCCCTAATAAAGCAGTTCCTGCACCACTCATCACCGATCTCACGTCGGCAAAATCCACATTCACCACCCCCGGAATCACAATCAAATCAGAAATGCCTTGCACTCCTTGACGCAGGATATCATCCGCCACCCCAAAGGCATCCTGTACCGGCATATTGTCAGAAATCACCGAAAGCAACTTCTCATTTGGCACGGAGATTGAGGTATCTAGGCGACTCTGTAACGCGGCGATCGCTTCATCGGCTAAATGGCTGCGCCGTTTCCCCTCGAAGGCAAACGGACGAGTTAATACCCCGATGGTGAGTGCTCCCTGTTGTTTGGCGATTTCCGCTACGATGGGAGTGGCCCCGGTGCCGGTCCCTCCTCCCATCCCTGCGGTAATAAAGACTAAATCACTCCCTTCCATTGCTGCGGCAATTTGACTGCGTGCGTCTTCAGCAGCTTTTTGTCCGATGAGTGGATTTCCCCCAGTTCCTAATCCCTGGGTGAGTTTCTGCCCGATTTGAATGCGGCGATCGGCACGGCACTGGGCTAACGCTTTAGCATCAGTGTTGATCCCTACAAATTGTACACCAGACAGATCGCTGGCAATCATCCGGTTGATGGCATTGCAACCGCCACCCCCGACGCCAATCACAGTAATTTTAATGAGACTATCGAGCACGATCTCGTTACTCCTGACTTATTCTGATTCCAGAGGGGGCTGCAAACGCATCTCCATCTTTTTTTACCCCACGATAATAACCCACATCCCCAAGGCTAATCCGAGGGTGGCTAAATGTTGGGGAAGCAGCGATCGCACGGACCCTCGCCCAATCTTTTGGGTTAACACCATGGAGAGGACCACGGCAGCAATTAGAGTGGTTCCTTGTAAAAAGGCAATCACCGCTGGATGTGCGATCCACACCGGCAATCCTTCCCCACTTAACCCAAAGGTGGCAAAGGTGACGGGTAAAATTCGTCCCGCTTCTCCCAATCCCAAGCGCAAATAATGAGCTAAACTTCCCCCTAAAACTAAAGGTAAATATCCATAGGCTAACTGTACAAAGGGTTTTGATTTCGGGGTACGATTAAGTCCGGCGATCGTTCCACCAGCGAGCAATACAAGGGCAGCCGGAAGGCCCAATGTGGCTAGGGATAATCCCAAATGCGGCCAAAACTGGGTTAAATCAATGCCTAATCCCAGGAGGGCATTAATCTCGGGCAAGCGATGCAAAAATATTCCCCCTAAAAGTAACAGTAACAAGGCTACTTCATAGCTACGGGGGAGGTGAGTAGTCCACAGATCAATTCCCGGGGGGCGTAGGTTCACTTCGACAGAACGATGGGGGCAGGCTTTTAAGCAGGTCATGCATAAAACGCAATCTCGGTTATCCACTAACTGTGCCGGATGGGAATAGAGAGGACAGCCATTAGTTTCCATCCCTTCCCCTTTTTGCGGGCCACCTTTATAACATTGATAGGTGGTACATTCAGCAGAACAGGTTCCTTGTTGTGCTCTTAATTCAGTCATGGAAAGTTTGGCAAAGAGTCCGTTCATCCCGCCAATCGGACAGAGGTAGCGGCACCAAAACCTCCGTTCAAATATCGCTGAACAAATCATCGCCCCGGCAGTAATTAACAGGAGTAACCAGGCAGAAAGATAAGCAGTATTTTCTAATTTCCAAAGTTCTTCCCAAAGGAAGATTAAGGCAAATAAACCAAATAGAAACCAGCCCCCCCATTTTTCGGCTTGTTGCCTAGGCCAGGGTTTGAGGTTGCGTTTTAATAAACTTTCGGAGATTTTTTGGGTAATTTCTCCATAAATCATAAAGGGACAAACTGCACACCATAACCGGCCTACAAAGGGAAATGTGAATAAGACTAACGGCCACCACCAGGCCCAAAAGAAGTTTAAGGCAAAGTTGCGATCGCGGGTTTGAGGACCGAGAAATAAAACGGCAATAACCAGGGCAAAGGCAGCGACAGTAAATCCATAATTAATGCGATCGGGCCACCAAGGGCTACGAAGAAATTGGCGCAATTGGGGGTAAGAATTGAGGAGATTAAGGCGAAACCGCTTTTTCTTTCCTTGGGCGGCCCAGAAAATTTCTTCCGTTAATTCTTGGGCGCAGTCGGACTGAACAATCGCCCGTTCTACTAGGTTTTGTAACTCCCGAATATTGCCGGGAAAATCATAAGATTGTAGACGGCGTAACGCTTCTGGGGTGAGGTGAGGTTTACTGAGACCTTTGGCGCGACAATACAAGCTAATATAATACTCGACTTGCGCCCCAACATCGGCTTTTCGGACTCGCAGGGGAGGGACTTTCAGGATTTGGTCCAGATGAGGGGAGATTGCAGGTAACTGTTTTTCTGCGATCGCCAAAATTTTGGCTTGAGTGGGTTTGGGAGTCGCGGGAGAGAACCCTTCTCGGGGGACGGGTGTATAAGTGTGAGTTTTTAACAGGGTGGCGATCGCCCCCACCAGTTCCGAAGGCAGTTCCTCAATTTTGTTTAAAATTAACGTTCCTTCTCCCAACCATTCGATCAGTCCTGGTTTACCTCCCGCCCGTCCAAATAATTCTGCACCCCCTTTTTGAAGAACGCTACAGTCGATTTTAACAATCGGTTGGCGACGCAGGGGGGAACCGTAGTGAATCAGGGCCGCAATGTTATCTTTTTCTAACCCCGGTTCGCCGAAAATATAGACCGACCGCCCGTCTGACCCTGCCTCTCTAATTTGCTGTCGCAGACGTTGTGCATAGCGACTTTTGCCCACGATTCCCCGTTTAGCTTTGGTCACAAAATAGGGTCTTAAAGCATCTTGCCGTTGTTGTTCATAAGTCAAAGCACTAGACACTTCGGCAAGTTGTTGGGCGAGGAATCGGGAAAAGGTTTGGGTGATTTCCGGGTATTGTCGGACTAACTCCTGAACTCGTGCCCCGGCAACAAACCAGACTTTAGATTCAGTGACCGTAGAAACTGCCTGTTGGGGGGGTTGGTCTAATAGTAATTCCCGTAAGTTGATCGTGCAACCGGGTCCAAATTCGTCCGGGGAACGGGCTGCATTTTGCGGCAATTTTTGTAACTGCCCTTCAATCAGGATGTAAAGTCCTTTCGCTGCGACTCCCGGTTCGGCGATCGCCTCATTTGCCGGTAAAATTCGTTCCTCGATTTCTTGGGCGATCGCCCTTAATACGGGTTCCGATAAACTACTCAAAGCAGTTCGTTCCCGCAGCCATGTCCCCGGATTGATTTCCGTCATAAATATCTCCTTCTCCTAGGCAGTCGCCATCAATTTTAGCAATTTCTCAATCTCCCCTTATTCTTTTATCTACTCCTTGACAAATACCTGACTTTTTGATAAAATATCCCTCAATTAATTGAGAATTTTCGGGACACAGCCGGATAAAACCCGAACGAGACAGCTTCCCTAAATCCCGCAAGCCAGGGGAAATTTTAGATGGATGTCACCTGTCTATCACTGTAAGCGGTCAACCGCTGCCATTAATTCCTGGGGTTTATCAATTATTAAATCAGGATTGTGTTTAGCCAAAACAGCTTTAGAATTAAAACCCCAACTCACCGCTATTACTTTAATTTTAACTTTTTTAGCCGCTTCTATATCGCGGGTTTCATCTCCAACGTAGATTACCTGTTCGGGTTGAACCCCTTCTTTTTTTAAAAAGTTTTTAATAGCTTTACTTTTTCCAAACAAAGTAGCACCTGCATCGATAAAATTAAAAAGTGTAGTCATTTCATTTCTTTCCAGAAATCCTTTCACGTTTTCTTGAGAATTAGAGGTTAATATTCCTAATTTAATATCTTTATTTTTTAAAAGGTACAAAGCCTCGAAAATTCCTGGAATTGGCTTTAAAATTGGAATTTCATGATTTAATTCTAACTTAACCCTTTGCAGCAAAAAGGGGATTTTAAAAACGGGAATTCCTGAAGTTTTAATAACCTGCATAGAATTCATATTTTTAAGAGTTGCAATATCTTCTTCCGTGGTTTGTTTGTATCCAAACTCCCCGGCTAAACGATTGGTTATTTTTATAAGAGAATCTAGGGTATCAGCAATAGTCCCATCAAAATCAAACAAAATTATGGGTACAGACATCAGCTTCCTTTATAATCTAGATCACAGCAATGAACAAGAGCAAGACCCTCCTCTCCCGCAAGGGTGAAAAGAGGTAAAAGATAAAAATTTTGAATCTTGACTTTTTATCCGATCGCACCCTCTCTCCTTCAATCTAAAAGATTCAACCCCTGTCTCTCCCATTCCCAAACCGGGAGACCCCCATAAAATAAAATAATGAGCCGGGGTAGCATGGCAAGTGTACCGAAGAACTCCCGGTTTTATCCCTTTTAATTTTACGTTAATTAAGGTACCCCCCTTGCAACAAAGAATAACTTGTCCAGAAATCACCCCCCAGACAGATGCAAGGGTTTAATATTTCAGGAGTTAAACCTTGTTGTCTAGGGTAGAGGCCACTAAGTTTTGGTTCCCGGATGCCCTGCACAATCCAGGTTAGTCTTGGGTAAAAAGCCCAGGAATTTATGGTTTCCTGACAACCCTTGCCATTTTAAAAATTTTGTACATAATAGGGAAAAGCGTTGTCATTTTTGTGAAAACATTGCTTATGAAACTCCAGCACGTTTTAGCCGGAATTCTCTCTACCGCTGCTATTGCCAGTGGCATTTTAATCACCTCCGAAGCACAGGCATCAGGCTGTCCCTTTGCTAAAGGATTCAGACAATCGCCTCAAGATATATCCAATCATACCGGACCCGCTAAAGCAGCCTTTCTCGGTGGCGCAGCTTTAGCAGCCGGTGCTACTATTTTGGCAATCCGTCGTCTATCGGGCGATCGCACTCCTGGACATCCCGAATTTTCCTCAATGGATGAGTTGATTCCCGCATCGGAAGTTTTCTCGACTGAAGTCACTGAACCCCAAGCATCTGCAACAGTTGTGGAAGAGAAAGTGGCAACCTTAGTCCGTTAATTCGAGGAATAAGGGGTTTTTCAGAAAACTCGGACCCCAGTTATGGCGACTGCCTGGTAACAGAGGCGATCGCCATGACTCTACTTCCTATCGGTATAAAGTTCCGCCTAGGGAGCAATCTTGGAAGCGAGTAAACTTGCGGAAAAAATAGCTAACTCTGTCGCAGTTATCCGCCAATTTTTTACAAAAAAAACTATTAGATAAAATAGAGATTATCTAATCTGCCTCGTTATCTTACCAACCCCTAATGGAGTAGCAATCGCTACAAAACCCTCCTCTTTAACCTCTAAGCCGCCGTATATAATAAAAATACTAATTCCTAACCGTTAATTTTATGCAGACTTCGGTCAGTCGGTTGAGTGCTATAGGTTTCTGTTTGCTATTAGTGCTGTCTACAGGCGGCTGCCTTAAGAAAGTTGACCCCAGCCCACCGGGAATTGATGCGGGAATTCCCGAGGGCACCCCTCCCGCCTCAGCACAAGCGGCATCCCCTCAAGAAATTGTGCAATCCAGCGAAGTGCGATCGCTTCCCGGGGGACTGGATCAAGTCCCCATGTTTAATAGTAACAGCCCCGAATGGGTAAAAGTTGAAGGCATTTTACTCTCCACCTTCCCCCCAGAAGGCAAACAAGTCCCAGCCGCTCATCTCAACTTTGCCTTTAACGATAAATTTGAGCTATTTGCTCACCATTTTACCCATACTCCCCCCAATTTACAAACCCTCTATATCGGCATTCTAGTCAACAATCCCGGCGCGGAACCTGTGACGATTACCGTCCCCGAAGGTGCAAGTTATTTATTAGAACCCGACGCCCCATTTAAAGAAAAACCAACAATGAGTGAAAATCCCAATGGGGAGATTTATTCAGGACCGGGAATTCGCGCCGTCGATAACGTATTGCGGGGAATTAGACAAGCCGATTTACCCGAAACTTTAGTCATTCCCCCCGGAGAAAATCGGATGTTAATGAATCATCCGATTCCGGTTAAAGGCTTAGAAAAGCCGATTAATGGTCGGTCTAGCTTTCTGAGATTACAAAGTAATGGTCCGGTGTATTTAGCCTCATTAGCCCTTTATGCTAAGACGGATTCTAATGGAACCGAACGCGCCCCCAATTTGGAAGAATGGCAACAACTTTTAACCAGTGGCAATTTAGCGTTACCCCGGGATAAAACTCCGAGTCCACCAGAACAAACCAGTGGTCAATTAATTTATAGCCGGGTGGCAGGAGTTCAGGAAGGGTCGAAATGGCAAGCCAATTTAGTGGATGAAGGAAGTGAGTATTTAACCCTTCCTGAACCGGAAAAAGCCATTTCTTATGCGATTAGTACCCTACGCGCCGGGACATTAGGAACAGGTCAAATTCAAGCGGCTAAATTGTTAGTTCGGTATCCCGATACCGCCTATGAATCCCATGCTAACTATGGAGTGCATTATGATTTAACGTTACCCCTGCGTAACGAAAGCGATCGCCCTCAACAGGTGGCAGTTACCTTGGAAACTCCCATGAAAGAGGAACGGTTATCGAAAGGAGGATTAATCTTTCGTCAACCCCCTTGGGATTATCCCTTTTTCCGCTCAACAGTGCGCTTACGATACACCGATGATAACGGAGAAACCATCACCCGTTACCTGCATTTATGGCATCGCCGAGGACAGATTCTCGACCCCTTAGTAACCTTAAATTTAGCCCCGAATGAAGTGCGATCGGTTCAAGTTGATTTTCTGTATCCTCCCGATTCGGTGCCGCCCCAAGTATTGACGGTTAGGACATTAGAATAATCTCAGGAACCCTATCAATTTTTTAAAAAACGATAGCAAGTCGTGACACCGAACGCTAAAAAAATAGCCCGCCTAGGCGGGCTATTTTTTCTGAGTTTGTAGCCTTTAGGCTAATTTGAATTTTAGTTTACAAAGAAACCACGACTCCGGCGCTTTCATTTGCCATGCGATCGACACCACAAATGGCGTAACTTCCAGGTTGCAAGCCACTGATGGAATTGGTGGCAGAATTCAAAATCTGGACCAGTTGCCATTGATTGCCGTTGCGACGATAAACTGTCCAGTAACGAATATCAGTGCTGCCCGAATTCCAGGCGATCGCATTATTCGCCACCCGCACTCCTGTGGGCGGTGTTGGAGGTACTGCATCTAACCAAGGCATCGTAGGCGGCAGTGCCTGGGACGGATACACTGCTGCTTTAAAACGTTCGTTGATTCCTAACCAATTTTCTTTAAACACTTTCATGCTAAAGAAAATATTCCCCAGGGAAAGTTGATCCGCTTCTTGGCGAGAAATTTCTACCTGTCTTTCAAATTCAGAAATCGGCCAACCACTGCCATCAAGTTTGCTGAGATAGTTCCCGGCATAAATATGACGACGCAGGGGATTATTTTGACTCCACCAGTTTAATAACACGGGATAGCTTTGTTGCGGGGGGTCAATACGCCAATACAATTGGGGCGCTAGATAATCCAGCCACCCTTCATCCAGCCATTTTTTAACATCGGCATAGAGTCCATCGTATTGGTCAAACCCGACAATTCCCTCGGCTTTTCCGGGACGATAAATTCCAAAGGGGCTAATCCCAAATTTAACGTAGGGTTTTTCGGTTTTGATACCGTTCCAAATCCGTTCAATGGTATCGTTGACATTTTTTCTGCGCCAATCCTCTAGGGGAAGAGTCCCGCCCGTGCTTTGATAAGCAGCATAGGTGGCGTTATCGGGGAAACGAACTCCTTCTTGAGGATAGGGGTAGAAATAGTCGTCAATATGAATGCCATCCACATCATAGCGCCGGACCACATCCATAATCACTTCATAAGACCGGTCTTGCACTTCTTTGGCCCCGGGGTCCATCCACAATAAGTCCCCATATTGATAGGCGTATTGAGGATACATGGAGGCCATGTGATTGGCACTCAGGCCATATTTTTCTCCCGGCATTTTGGCACGGTAGGGGTTAAACCAAGCATGAAGCTCGATATTGCGCTTGTGGCTTTCGGCGATCGCAAACTCTAAGGGGTCATAAAAGGGTTGGGGCGCTTGACCCTGAGTTCCCGTCAGCCATCCACTCCAAGGCTCAAGTTGTGAAGCGTAAAAAGCATCCCCATTGGGTCGAATTTGCAGGACCAGGGCATTCAAATTCAAGGATTGCATCTGGTCCAGGATTTGGACCATTTCTGCCTTTTGTCGGTCTACAGTCAGATTACTGGCGGAGGGCCAGTCAATGTTGGCAACCGATGCCACCCAGACCCCTCGAAATTCGTGCTGATGGCTGACGCTGACCAGTTTCTGGACGCGATCATCGCCCTGGAGAGGAAACTGGAGTTGAGTCATATTAGGCGATCGCCGCTCAATGCCTGGATTGTCTGTGGGTGGTGCGGGTATTGAAGCGGGGGGCGCAACCGCAGGCGGCATCACGGGGCGCGGATACTGCGCGGTCCCCGGTGGAACGTTGAGCAATAACAACAGTAAACCACCCCAGACCGCAAGCTGGATTTTGAGCGGATTTCCCGTGAAAAAATTACGAACGATTCGCCGATACAGGGACCACAAGCCTTTTGGAAAGTTGCTGGTGCCACTAACTCGGCGTATCGGTTGTCTTTGCTGGAAAATTCGGAACACTATGCGCATCAATTTCATCTTTTCTATCCCGCTGGATACCCCACGTTGCATCAACAATCTTCATAACGTTAGCGTAGATTGGGAATTCCATCATCCCTGAATCTACTCCCCTTCGGATGGGTTCGAGATGCTGACCTAACCGAGTAGGCATCGGTTCGGGCCCTTCTTTAGGGTTCCCCAGACCTTCTAGCGATCGCCTCTAAAATCCAGTGATTCTCTATGGGGATCGCGATTCTCAAGGTTGGGTAGCATTCTCGCCTGGATTAGCAATACAACGGGGCACTGCGCCTATCCAGATGTTTTACCAGAACTCCCCACACCCCAGAAGGAAGGAACCTGTTTCACCTCTACAATTTAAACAGTTTCCCCGTTGGTTGTGCCTGGGGAAGGATAACGGGACCTTGCTAGGAGGGCGTTCCCACTTCACAGTGACCCCCATCACACCCCAGAGACGATCTGGTTCCCTGTTTCTATCCGCTTTAAATCACCCCTATCCTTTGACGATTATCACGACCCACCTACCCTTGCGATCGCTGTCAAAGCCTGAATTTCAGGAGATATTAAAAGGGTAGAGTTCAACCACACCTCGCTATGCAAATACCCACCCTTTACTGCCACTCCGTCATCGCTGAAGTCTTCGGGCAAGCCTGGAATGCAGGTTCTCTAACCCTCAACGAACGGGAAGGTTTAATGGCTGCCCTTTTAGAAAATACCCTAAATTCTGACGACTATGCCGCGATCGACCGTCTCCTCCACGCAGTACGCCGGGGATGGATTAAAGTATTAGATTAATCTTCCCTAGCCGTTTTTTTTCTAATTTTATTCCGACCCTATTAAATTTAAACCGAGGAGCATCTGTATCTCTAGATTCAAAAATTAAATTCACTTATCAATTCAACTTTAAATCCCTTTTTAAATTAAAAATTTAGTGAGATATTTGGGTTTCGACTACACGAGTTTCGTGTAGTTTTTTTTAGAGGTCAGGGGTTAGAAGGAGAGTTTTAAATAACCTAGACCTTAACTTAATCGAGCTGTGCATTCCAGAATTAAGCGTTGATTAATCAGAGCAAAAGGCTGAATCGCGAGGGCTTGTTGGAATGCCTGAATCGCTTCTCGGTACTTTCCTAGAGTGGCGTAACACAATCCCAACCCGTGCAGTGCTCCGAAATGAACCGGATTGAGTTCGATCGCCACCCCGCAGTCCTCTATGGCTTTGTAATAGTCCCCCATACTGTAATACAGTACCGCCCGCCGATTCCAGGCTTCGGCAAAATCCGGCTGATCTTCAATCAGTTCCGTTAAGACTGCCTCTGCCTCCTTGAGCTCCCCGCGATCAAGCAAAATTTGAGCGCGTTGAAGAAAGTCCAATCCATAGACGCCTTTTTGGTGGAACCAGATTCGCCAAAGTTCTTGGGTGGCGCGATCGCGCACTCTCTCCGTTGGGTTTTTCAGGTCTTCCAGTAACGGTTCTATCGAGGATCTATCCATAAAGCTGCGCTCAAAGCACTGAAGGTGGACGAGCAGAGGCTCCTTTCTATTATGCCGCTTCGGGTTACTCTCCTGATGCCAGAAATCTATACCGGCGATCGCGCTTCCCTCTCTCCTGACATTCCCTTTCAATTCACCCCCTTTGATCCCGGGTCCATAACTGATCCGAATTTGAGGAAATTTCGCTCTTTTTAACCCAAGGAATTCAGCCAAAAACCAGGTTATTTTTCCCTAAAATTAACTTCGGAATTGGGGTAACTAATTAATAGAAATAATTTAAAAATAGGCAGGTTTATAAACTTCCGTTCCCAGCTAAACCCTGACTTCCCGCCAGTTGCCCCGCCAAAAAACCACTGCCAGTACGATCGCCCGCAATATCCAATCACAAGTGGAACCGATCCACACTCCCACCAATCCCCAATTCAACACAAAGGCAAAAAAGTAAGTTGCCAGCAATCGCACCCCAAACCAGCCGATCGCCGAGACATAAAATGCAGTTTTGGTATCTCCAGCGCCCCGGAGTGCTTGCTCGATCGCCATACTCATTGCCATAAAAGGTTGTGCTACTGCCGCGACATACAAACAAGGCACCGCAGCGGCAATAATCTCCCTATCTTTGGAAAAAATCCCCAACAATACCTCGGGAATCCCTAAAAACAAGAGACTACCCATACTCAAACATAAAATGGCTAATCCGGTGGCAATCATGCCACTGGTAGTCGCTTCGTTTGCTCGATTTGCCCCCAATTTTTGGGCAACGATCGTCGCTGTAGCAATGCCAAAGCCTTCAGCGATGTAATAGCAGATTTCCTCGATTCCCAAGGTAATTTCGTAAGCTGCCATTGCCTGAGTCCCCAAGGTGGCGATCGCCGCACTAAACCCCAGATATCCTAAGCTGCGAAATAGGCGTTCGTTGAAGGTAGGGACAGAAACGCGCAATACTCGCCGCAAGGCTGGAAGTTCCCCCCCGCGATCGCGCAAGGTTAACTGCTGCGTCCCCCGGTAAAGAATCACCATCAGAATCAGAGTATTAATTGCCATAGCTGTCATACTGGCGATCGCAGCACCGGCTACCCCCAAGCTGGGTGCGCCCCAATTACCAAAAATCAAGCAATAGTTGAGGAGAATATTGACGCCGTTGGCAACCACTCCCACCAGAAAAGGGAGTTGGGTATTGCCGGATGCTTGCAATGCTGCTGCCGCCACAATTGAGACGAGTTGCAGGGGCATTCCCAGGAAGATTATCTGGAGATAATCTTGGGCAGCTTGTTGAACTTCCGGAGTTCCGAAGGGAAAATGCGCCAGGAGGGTATCCAAACCCAGGGCGCTAGTCACGGCGATCGCCAATCCCGTCCCTAACGCGAGAACGAGACTAGCGCGAAGGGTGGCGGTACTCAGGGCTTGATCAGAGGCACCCACGGCGCGTCCCACGAGGGCGATCGTCCCCACGGAAAAGGCGGAAAGGGTGCTATAGAGACACCAATGCAGAGGCCCACTAATTCGCATGGAGGCTAGGGCGGTGCTGTCGTAGTGACCCAACATGGCGCGATCAACGAGAAAAACCAACGCTTGTAACAGCAATTGGGCGATCACCGGAGTCGCTAATTTCATCACAGAACGTCCGATGGCGATCGACCCGGGTCGGGTTTTACCATTAGCTAAACTTGGTTTTGAAAATTTCATGGGTTGAGGTTAGGAGGAGCAACAACAGGTGCAAAATGTTGTTACTACGAACAGGGAATAACGGTAGAGAAGGGAAATTTCCCTAACTTTTACTTCTGTACGAACTGCAGGAAATAATCAAGAGGGAAAAATAACTGAACGACAGCAAGTGGTTACTAAGAACTGGGGGAAATAACCGCTTTTAAGTTTGCTGGGGTGGGAGGCGGTTTGAAAAAAAATTAAAAATTACCCGGCTTCTGATATGAAACCGGGTTCAGTTTGGGTGAATTTTTCAACAGGCGATCGCAGTTTAGGGAATGAGCCATCCGGCACTTAAAATCACCGTTAAGCCCATAAAAATAATAGTCAAGGCCCAGGTTATGCGATTGAGAGTGGTTTCTGCACTTTTAGCACTCGTAAAGAGTTGAGCTTGTCCTCCAATTCCGCCAATTCCATCTCCTTTCGGGCTGTGGAGTAAGACTAAAATAATTAAACCGATCGCAGAAAATAACCAAATGAATTGGACGAGAGACAGGATATTCATGTAGACCTATACCGGGGTAAAGAGTTGAAATTGAGTGCTTTTTTATCCACTCTGAGTTGTCCAAGGTCGTTTGTCAATTTCACGGAAAAAAATGATTTTGAACAAACCACCGAGTCACACTCTCAGTCTTTTAAACGGGAATTCGCAGGGGTTCGAGAGAGGGCTGAAGGTTTAAGATAGGAGACTCAATGGCAGAACGTCCCGTCATTTCCTGGGGCTGAGGGAGTTGTAAAATTTGCAGCAGAGTCGGAGCAATATCGGCTAAACAGGCATCAGTCCGGAGTTTGACCTCGGCACCATGTCCCGGAATTTTCCGCCCTTCTCCTTCTACCACAATCAAGGGGACTGGATTAGTGGTGTGAGCCGTCCAGGGGTTGCCTTCTTCATCCATCATGTATTCGGCATTGCCGTGATCGGCAATGATTAAGGTGGTGCCTCCAGCTTGGCCGATCGCATCGAGTAGACGACCCACACATCGGTCTACGGTTTGGACTGCCGTAATTGTCGCCTCGATATTTCCGGTATGACCGACCATATCCGGGTTAGCGTAATTAACTACCATTAAGGAATAAATCCCTCTTTTGACGGCGGCAACCATCACATCGGTGACAGCCTCAGCGGACATTTCTGGGGCTTGGTCGTAGGTGGGTACCATGGGCGACTGCACCAATTCCCGGTCCTCTCCCTCGAAGGGGTCCTCTAAACCGCCGTTAAAGAAATAGGTAACGTGAGCATATTTTTCCGTTTCTGCGGCTCTAAACTGCCGCAAACCGTGATTGGCGATGACTTCTCCGAAAATATTGCTGAGGTTTTGGGGTTCAAAAGCCACTAACACGGGCAATTCTGAATCGTACTGGGTAAAGGTGGCAAAGGAGAGGGTTTCAACTTTCTCCCGTTCAAATTCCTGAAAATGGGGACTGACAAAGGCGCTAGTTAACTGTCTGGAGCGATCGGGACGGAAGTTAAAGAAAATAACACCATCTCCAGACTCTACCGCTCCCGGTGCGATCCGAACGGGAAGCACAAATTCATCACTCAGGTCCTGGAGGTAAGACGCGTGTAAGTGTTCAATAACCGAACGACCGTCACCGGGTCCATCGGTGGTCATGACTTTATAGGCCATTTCTACACGATTCCAGCGGTTATCTCGATCCATCGCATAATATCGACCGCTGAGGGTAACGATGCGACCCACGCCGATTTCCTGGGCGGCTGCTTCTATTTTTGCCAATGCTTCTGCCCCCTCTCTAGGAGAGGTATCCCGTCCATCGGTGATGGCGTGAATACAAACGTCGGTAAGACCTTGGGCTTTGGCAAGGCTGAGTAGTCCAATTAAATGCTTTTGATGGGAGTGGACCCCTCCCTCGGAGCAAAGCCCCATGAGGTGGAGTTTTCCTTTTCTATTTTTAACCGCTTGGCAAACTTTCACCAGTGCGGGGTTGCTCAAGATGGAGCCATCTTCTACCGCATCGGTGATCCGCAGCAGTTCTTGCTTGACAATTCGACCGGCCCCGATATTCATGTGGCCGACTTCAGAATTTCCCATTTGACCTTCCGGCAGTCCCACTGCTTTACCGGATGTATGAATTGTCGTATTCGGATAGGCGGCCCGGAGGCTGTCCATCACGGGTGTTTTTGCAGCAGCAATAGCATTTCCTCGGGTTGATTCGCTGACTCCCCAACCATCTAAGATTACTAGCACCACTGGAGAAACAGGCGCTTGTGCCATATTCATTGACCCTTTCACTCGTGACTTCGTTTTAATGATATTGACATCCCACCTTCCCACTGCCACGCAGTAGGTGGGGGAAATTTCTCGGATTCCTCATCAAGGTTTCCTGCGTAATAGTCCGTTGACTCGATTCCGTTACCGGCATCCTTGTCACTTCGACTCTACAGGTATTTTCTGTTCCCCTGTGACCTAGGGTACTAAAAATTCCGCGATCGCAGCTCAGCAGTTGATCTGAACTCTGGCAATGTCTCTGGATTTGGGCCAGCCACATTCAGAAGACTGCTCTATTCTAACGCTAATCTGTAGGGCAACTTTTGACAGGGCGATCGGGCCATTTCTGTAGGAGTCTGGGGAAATTGTATCCCCAATCTGAGCAAAATTTTGTTGAGGAATGTTCTTAACAATCGGTTACAATTGATCCGAACGCTCTGGCTGCAACACTTAAGGGTGCTAAGGGCAGAGCCTGGAGAATTGAGGGGACTGTCCCGGGAGGCGATCAGACCTAGGGTGGAGCCATCTTACCGCGTTTAGTGGATGAATCACCCAAAAATTTCAATCCCTGATGGGATCGGCACTCCTCAATTCAAGATACGATAGGCGTTAATTTTGATAGCAAGATTGGTTTGTATGATACCTCTAAAACAATATTGGTCCCGCTTGTTGGCCTTGGTTTTGGTCATGGCGATCGCCCTGGTAGGCTGTTCCGGTAATGGACTGCTCACCGGCGATTATCGCCAAGACACCTTAGGATTGGTTAATAGTATGAGAACGGCGATCGAATTACCAGAAGATTCCCCGGAGAAATCCTCAGCCCAGGCCGATGCTCGTCTAAGAATCAACGAGTTTTTTGCCCGCTATCGTCGGGATGAGTCCGTGGCGAAGCTGTCCTCATTCACTACCATGCAAACGGCATTAAACGGATTAGCTGGACATTATAATTCCTATCCCAACCGTCCGGTCCCTAAAAAGTTGAAAGACCGTCTTGAACAGGAGTTAAATCAGGTAGAATCGGCTCTAAGTCGAGGAACTTAACCCAGCAATTTCACATCCGGGATAGGGCTTGCTCAGTTTAGAACGAACTCCTCTTGTGCGGGCTTTTTTTGGGCGATCGCAACCGAGCCCTCGCCCAAAAACAATTAACTCAATCCATTCAACCCGGATTATCCCTGTAAAGGTCTGACCTGGAAAGCCTTGGGGTTATCGCTGATTGCCAAACCTGATCAAACTTAAGCTGGCAATCATGCTGAAAAACTAAGATAGAACTGAACAGTGCTGAGAAACTTTTGCGTGAATTCTCTACTGGTACCTGATGTCTAATCGTCTCAAAAAAATTTTTAAACCTACAACAGCGATGACGCTTGACTGGCAGCATTTTTATCGCGGTTTACTAGCAACGGTTCTAACCGCGCTTGTGAGTCCCTCTTTTTGGATCCAACCTGCCCACTCCCAGGTTAGAGGTTCCTGTCTGGCTTCTCCAGCAGATATCGCCGAAAAAGAAACCCTACGCCAAGCTACCCTTGCCGGTGATGAGGCCGCTCGCGATCGCTATCAAGCCTTTCTGGTCAAAGAAGGCGAACGCCTACAACAATGCCGCAATCAAACTTGGCCCCAAAATCAAGCCCTCTGGTTGCGTCTGTATCCCTGCGACATCCAGCCAGGAGCCTTAGACGCCCTGCTCGATAAAATTGTCAATAAAGGATACAACCAAGTCTATATCGAAGCCTTTTATGACGGTCAAGTGCTGCTACCTGCGGCGCAGAACGATACCCCTTGGCCTTCCGTCGTCCGGATCCCTGGCTATGAAAATACCGACCTATTAGCCGAAAGCATCCAAAAAGGCCAAGAACGCGGCCTCAAGGTCTATGCCTGGTTGTTCACCATGAACTTTGGCTATACCTACGCCCAACTGCCGGACCGCCAGGGCGCACTTGCTCGTAATGGTCAAGGGCAAAATACTCTCAACTCGATGCCCGATCTTAGCTTGCACGAACAGGTCGGTGAAAGTCAGGCCACTCATGGTTTTATCGACCCCTACAGTCCGCAAGCTCGTCGAGACTACTCGTGGTTGCTGTCGGAGATCCTCAAGCGTAAACCTGACGGGATGTTATTCGATTACGTCCGCTATCTGCGCGGTGTCGGCCCTGCTTCAGTCGTTACAAAGCCCTCCGACCTCTGGATCTACAGCGATGCCTCCCAACAAACTCTCTTACAACGGGGTCTCAACCGGAAAGGACAGGAATTAATCCGACGCTACGTTACCCAGGGATACATTAGCGCTAATGATATTGCTGCCGTGGATGGACTCTATCCTGATGAGGGGGAACCGATGTGGCAAGGCCGGACTGTCCCCCCTGGCGCTAAAACAACGGGAACCCCCGGGGAACGCCTGCCTCTGTTACAATGGCAACTCTGGTATCTGAGTGTGGCTCACGCCGTTCAAGGAATTGTTGATTTTGTGAATCTAGCGGTCCAGCAAGTTAAGCCCCAAGGAATACCTTCTGGTGCTGTCTTTTTCCCCGGTGGTAACCGTCCTGTCGGTCAAGGGGGATTTGATTCCAGACTACAGGCGTGGGATCGATTTTCGCCGGAGATGGAATGGCATCCCATGGCCTACGCCAATTGCCAAAAAGCCGATTGTATTATGGAAGAAATTGAGCGAGTTTTAAGCATGGCTCCTGAAGGCACTCAGGTTATCCCAGCTTTAGCCGGAAATTGGGGGGTTCCCGTCACCAATCGACCCCCTTTAGAAGACCAAATGGCTGCTTTGCGGCGCTATTCTTCCCGGATTAATTCCGTGAGTCACTTTGCCTATTCCTGGCAAGAACCCGAGTCGGATCGCGATCGCAAGTTCTGTAGTCTCAACTAATGTTATCCGTAATTCTAACCCCACTCCCCTTTTTCAAAGGGGGCTAGGGGGGAGCAAATAGACGGATCTCATGAATGTGAAAATTGCTATAGTGGGTCTTTAAGTTCACAATATACATAAAGATAAGAGGGCATGATGCGGATGCTCTTTAGGGGTTGGTACTTCAACATCGTATCAGCCCCCCCTTTTATCTATTGTCCAACTGATTTAAACTCTCTAATTGTGTTTAATCAGGGTCCCAGGATTTTGAAAATATAAGTTAATAACTTGACCTGAGTTTTCTATATTGCCCCCTCATAAAGTTATACCAATACCTATATAAAAACCCTGTTTTAATTTTTATGTAATAACTTGTTATCGGTAATTTCTAGCTATAGTAAAAGAGTTACCATTGTACTTAAAGAAATTCCTTTAGATTCTTCGGTAAATTCCTCAAATTTCCAACCCAGTTTTCCTTGATAGTCATTCAAAATTGTTAAATAACCTAACCCAGAGTTAATGCTGTTAACCATCTGTGCATTCTTTTCCACTTCAGCCAGATACAACTCTTCGGGTTCAGAGGTGCTTAACTGGTGAATAAAGGCCCGCAAATCAATCTCCTGTTGTGGGTTTATACCATTGGTGGTTATCAATATAATTGAATCTTCATATAAATGAATTTGAAGCGTAGTGGGATGCGGTGATGTAGAATCACTAAACTTCATCGCATTTTCTAACAACTCGTTGGCGATGTAGTTAACACTATGAGCGCTTTCCGCTTTGTGATGATTTGGATTCTGCTTATCCTCACTATCCCCAAAAAATGTGGACAAGTAGTTGGCTACAAAATCCGCTGACAAGCCATTATTTCGCCATCGCTTTTTAATGGAAGCTGAACTCGGTGAGAATCCTAGAATTAAATACTCTGTGCCAACGGGCGGATGTTCAATGAAATCTCCGAATATCTCAATCATATTACTGGGGGCTGGGATCACTGAATTCATTGATCGGGGGAAACTAGACAAAAAATTACCCATTGCCAATCCATCATTTCCGATTCTAAATTAAAAACACTAGAGTTTTAATCCTTAATCTCGGGTCCTCAAGTTGAACGGGTGATTTCAAGTTTGAACAGACAACTCAGACTAAACCCGGGTTTAGTCGGGGGCGTAAGTCAGATTCCCTTTTAGATTTTAAAATAAATCGATTGACTCCTTTCTACGATTTACGCCCCGATTCACTCTCAATCCTTTCACTTTCAATATTTTTCCGGGTTATCAACTCAATCTTGATTCAGGCTATCTCCTAAAAGTTCCCGAATGGGCAAAATTAACCCCTCTCATGTTATGGCAGTTTTGCGAAGACCTAGGCTTTTGAACCTAAAAGCTATTATACAGACTAATTTCTAGTTAATTTTATAAAGGTGAGGGCTGTTCTCCTGAGTGGACAGGCGGTGAACTTTATGGGGCTTTTTTTGAAGGGTCACAAAGCTCGGGGGAAATCTTATAATTTGGGATGGGCAATTCTGAGATGCCGGAGCTAAACCTGAAACAAACGGTTGATGAAATGGCCGATCGCCGGTTTAACCCCTACCTTAAAACCAACAATCCCGCCAGAACAAGTCGGGCGGGATTGTCTTTTATATCTATATGCTAAAAAGACCGACGGGCCTATCTAATTCTATTAAGGTTGTTACAAAATTAAATATAATTACCCAGGTTGAGAAGTGCTGTAGCTTAAAATACACAATCAAATTTTTTGCGAGGAAAGCTGGATGTGGATCCAGCGGAAGTAAATTCTCAGGGGTTGTTGAAATAGAGGCGATCGCTTTAGCGGAAATAGGAGCACAGCAGCCGAAAGATTAGACAGTCATCTGCTGTGGAGCGAAACGTTTATGAACCGGCTGTTTTGGATTAGCATCATGGGTTTATCTCTAAGTCTGTGTGCGGCTGTGCAAATTAAATCGGAACCTGTGGTTTTATGTGATTATGAGGTGCCTCCAGTCTGTACTGACCCCAATGGATGCCACCCCCAACTTGTCTGCTCGCCGTTGTCATCTGCGATCACATCCTTGGGAAAAAATTTTCTAGTAGGCAAAGCAAGAGGTTAAAGTTTACCCGCCTGACTGAGTTCCGTTGCGGGACAATCACCTCAGCGATCGCCCAGGTGGATAGGCTTTCTGAAACTGGCAAGAACGCGTCCCAAGAACCATCGAGAGATTGGGTACTATGGCTCCCACTTCCAGGGAAATTTCGGGTGATTGGTCGCTCTGACTCTTGCCAGTTCCCAGGCTACAGTCTGGTTTAAAACTATTAGACTCCTACGGTAATAAACCTGAACCATCTTAAAGATTTATGCTTCAGGTTTTTCTAGGGTAAACAGTGGGAGGAAAAATTATTATTAATTATAAAAAGTCACCGCGATCGCGTCATTTGAAACCCCGGCCTAGAACCCGGATTAATGAGAGCGCAATTTTTCTTTTCCCTTTAAAGTCGGTGATGGTTACTATATTTAATGCGCGCTCCCGCCCATTGTAATTTTTCCCGCAAGGTCTGATAATAGGAATAGTTTTCCTGTAAAATAATGAACTTGGCTTGGCAGTCTGCCATCCGGACATCAACCCGATGTCCGGGCCAGATAGAGGTAGCCATTACTCCATCCATCCACAACTTCGTACTCAAATCCGGGTCCGCTAAAGGCCAAATACTCACCACGGATCCGGATGGCAAGACGATCGGACGACTCGATAAACTCAGTGGACAAATCGGAGTAACTGCGATCGCCTCCATTCCATCATGCATAATGGGACCATTTGCCGAAACCGTATAGCAGGTTGACCCCGTGGGAGTCGCCACAATCAAACCATCTCCCTGATACTGATCCACCACCTGCCCATCAATTTCCATTTCCAGAATCGAAGTGATCATCCGGTCTGCTGCTGCCGGTTTGACACACATTTCATTTAAGGCCAAAAAGCGATCGCTCGCCGGGTTCATATTCGTGTGGGGTCCCTCATACACCCGTGCCTGAAGCATCATCCGTCGTTGGATTGCATAGCGGTCCTGATGCAATCGTTCCCACACTCGCTCGGTATCTTTAAACTCCTCAAAGTGCTCGGTAATAAACCCCAAATGTCCCCCCACATTGACAGCCAACATCGGAATCCCTTCCGGTGCGAGTTGTCGAGCCGCAGCTAGGGCCGTCCCATCCCCTCCAAATACCACGGCCAAATCAATGGGACTGGTAGAGGAAGCTAAAAAAACAGGATAGGGATTATCTTTAGACCCACTGGGGCCAACTAATACATGACACCCCTGATTTTCCAACTCACGAGCACATCGATCGGCCCAGCGCCGAGAGAGGTCATCTCCGGCTTTATGAGCAATAATTGCATTTTTAAGCTGCACTTGAGATTAACCCCCTAACCGTTTTATATTTTTTAATCTTGGCATTCATGAGTTTATCTAGTCAGCCCATTAGCTATTGTAGGAATTCCTACGGTTTCTAATCCTTGATCCCACGATTTATCCCCAATCCAGATGATTTATTCTGACTCTTAGGTGAAATGCCCTATAAACTTTTTTAAATCTGCCCTTTCTAAATCCGTGAATTTTTGCGTCTCTACATTTTATCTAGATCTTCTTTAAATTATTTCAACTGCACATTTTAATGTCCGACCCCAAGCAGGGTGACTAAAAATTAGAAACCGGGCCTCTTGACAAAACCCGGTTTATTATGATATGGGAATAATTCGGCGATCGCCTCTGACACTCCATAAGGCTTGCCAAGATATCCTCGCGACTCAGACCCTTCTTACCATTTCAGGAGATTGAACTGTTCCATATCCACCGTATCTCGGTTTCGATAGATAGCCAGAACGATCGCCAAACCCACTGCCGCTTCCGCCGCCGCCACCGTAATCACAAAGACGCCAAAAACCTGACCCTTAATTGTAGCGGAGTCTAGGAAATTAGAAAAGGCGATTAAATTCAAATTTACTGCATTCAGCAATAGCTCAATCGACATCAACACCCGAACGGCATTACGACTGGTAATCAAGCCATAAATGCCTATACAGAACAACGCGGCTGCCAAAACTAAAAAATATTCGAGTTGCAGTTCCATTAATCCTCATCAGTATTTTACTAGCTTTTGAATGATTAAGGGGCGGTGAAACTCACCCCTTAAAAAGGTAAAAGTTCAAAAATTTTTATGGATGTCCTTTTACCGATTTCATTCAGGAATTTCCCCCCGATTTCCCTTCAGAGAGGGGACTGGGGTCCGACGACGCTCCAGCAATTTCAACTCCAGTTCTGCTGCATCGAGTTGCGCTTTTCGCTCGTCGGGAATCAACTCCCGACGGGCTAAGATAATTGCTCCAACCATTGCCATTAATAACAGCACAGAGGCTAATTCAAACGGCAGTAAAAAATCGCTGAATAAATGTTCGCCAATCTGCAACACTGTATTTTCTGCACTGGCTGCGGTGGGGGTAATTGCCCAAGGAGTTGATAATACCATCGTGCTTAAGAGCGCGAATAATCCGAAGGAGACTAGGGCGGTTGCTCCCTGACGGATCCAGTAGTTGGGAAGGGCGGTAAAATCCTCCTGTTTGTTGACCAGCATGATGGCAAACAAAATCAGAACGTTAACGGCACCGACATAAATCAAAACCTGTGCGGCTGCCACAAAATCGGCATTGAGCAACAGATATAAACCGGCCATGCTGATAAACACGCCGCCTAATAAGAATGCCGAATAAACGACCTGAGACAGGAGCACGACACCCAAGGCTGCTCCTATCATCATCACGGCCAGTAGGCCAAACGAAACTATCTGAACGCCTTCCGCTAAATTCACTGTATTTGTCCTTTGTCGTTTTTCATTTATTGGGGGTCATTGGTCGGGGGTCATTCTTCATCTAGTTTGCTTAAATTATCCCATCCCATCCTTTGACAAATTTCCCTTATTTTTCTGTTGTTTGTTCTTGTTCCATCTGTTCCCGAATTTCTTCAGGACGCAGACCGGAACGACGAGAGTTGGGGGGTAAATCATGGGGAGAAATCACGCCTTTGGGTAGATAGGCGAGTTCTCGTAGAGGGGTCACCATTGGATCATCGGTGACCTTGTAAGGCAGGCGTCCCATTGCCACGTTATCAAAATTCAATTCGTGGCGATCGTAAGTAGAGAGTTCGTACTCTTCCGTCGCGGAAAGACAGTTGGTCGGACAGTATTCTACACAGTTGGCGCAGAAAATACAAAGTCCGAAGTCGATACTGTAGTGCTTAAGCTGTTTCTTTTTGGTTTCTTTATTGAATTCCCAATCTACTACAGGCAGGTTAATCGGGCAAACGCGCACGCACACTTCGCAGGAAATGCACTTATCAAATTCAAAGTGAATCCGACCTCGATAGCGTTCGGAGAGAATGAGCTTTTCGTAGGGATATTGCACCGTAACCGGGCGACGGCGCATATGGTCAAAAGTCACGGACAGTCCTTGACCGATATATTTGGCCGCTTGAACTGTTTCTTTGGCGTAGTTGCTAACTTGGTTAAGGAATTTGAGCATAGTGTTCTCGGCTATGGCTGCTAGGTGATTGGGAGGAGTGACAGGAAGTCAACATGAAGTCAACGGGCGATCGATACCTGGACAGTTTTTGAACTGAAGGAACTCGGATTACCCACCAAAGGCGAAGGGAAATGCCAACTTTAAAGCGGCAGTTAAGAGAAGATTGACTAAAGAAACGGGCAACAGAAATTTCCAGCCTAAATCGAGGAGTTGGTCGATCCGAACGCGGGGTAAGGTCCAACGCATCAAAATGGCAAGGAAGACAAAGAAGTAAGCCTTGAGCAGGGTCATGGTGATGCCGAGGGTTCCGGTAATCACTTGCAACCAAGGGGTTGTTTCGCTGACGCCAAGCCAACGTCCTAGCAGTTCTACGGGGATCGGAGATTCCCAGCCCCCCAGATATAACACGGCGATTAGAAGTGCCGAAAGAATGAGGTTGACGTAGGAACCCAAGTAGAATAAGGCGAATTTCATGCCCGAATATTCGGTTTGGTATCCAGCGACGATTTCTTCTTCCGCTTCAGGGAGGTCAAAGGGTAAGCGTTCGCATTCCGCTAGGGCCGCAATCCAGAAGATGATAAAGCCGATGGGTTGACGCCAGATATTCCAACTGAGGATGCCGTAGCCCGATTGCTGTTCCACAATGTCGAGGGTGCTGAGGCTGTTGGACATCATGACGACTGCCAGCACGCTTAGGGCCAGGGGAATTTCATAACTGATTGACTGTGCTGCTGCCCGCAATCCACCGATTAGGGAGTATTTGTTATTGGAGGCATAGCCCGCCATCAGCAAGCCGATCGGCTGAATGCTGGCTAGAGAAATCCATAAAAAGATGGCAACGCCTACGTCACTAATAATGAGATTCTGTCCGAAAGGGACAATCAGGAAGGACGCGAACACGGGGATCACCACCAGGATTGGCCCTAGGGTAAAGAGGATCGGGTCAGCTTTAGCCGGAAGGATATCCTCTTTGAACAATAGTTTTAAACCATCAGCCGCGGGAGCTAAGATACCCAAAGGGCCGATGTATTCGGGGCCGATGCGCTGTTGGACCGCAGCAGAAATTTTTCGCTCTAGCCAGACGGTAACCAGCACGCCAATTGTCGCTACAACTAGCATGAGGATCATGGGGATTGGCATCCAGATTGCTTTTGCTGCTCCCGCCGGAAGGCCCAAATCTGCGAGCGCTCTTATAAAACTTCCTTGTAGGTCTATACCTGGGTTCATGCTTCCTATTGAGAGTGTGAAGATTTCTTACGACTCGGTTAAATGCACTAATAGTATAACGCTCGATGGACGCCAGAACTCTGGGAGAGGCTTGAGTTTCAGTGTTTAGGTTAGGGGATTGCTAGCCTGGGAGAGCCGGTTCAACAGAGGCAGGGGAGTCAGTCCGATCGCGGGGGGACCTGTGCCAAGGGCGCTGATTATCCCTGGGGTTTGGACTGATCCGAGGCGATCGCCAATCCCGGATAAATCTGGATCGCAGGGAACCGGCACCCCGTCAGAAATGCGGAACCGGGTCCATTGTTTTTGCTGATGGTTACCCAACAAAAAACCCTTAGATTCTCAAAATCTAAGGGCAAGGGTGGCGATCGCCGGGGATTGATTCCCGGAAACGGAGAAATCAGGACCCCAACTCAGCCCGTGGGGAGGGGTCCCTTCAGTCAAGACGCAACCCATCCCGCCGCAATCGGCTTAACGTTCTGCGATCGGAACATAAGGGGCATTATGAGTTCCGGTATAAATTTGCGTAGGACGGTAAATCCGGTTTTCCCCCAGTTGCTCTTTCCAATGAGCCAACCAACCCGCCACTCGGGAAATCGCGAAGATCGGAGTAAACAAATCCGTAGGAATGCCCAACTTCCGATACACCAAACCTGAGTAAAAGTCCACATTGGCATAAATGCCTTTGTAACCCAGTTTTTCCTCCACCACCCGCTCCATCTCTTCGGCAATATCGTAATAATTATCCCGACCAAACTTCTCAAATAGCTGTTCAGCGAGCTGTTGCAGGATAATTGCTCGGGGATCCTTGACTTTATAAACCCGGTGACCGAACCCCATAATCTTAGATTTAGTGTTCAGACACTTTTCAATGTAAGGGCGTACATTCTCAACTGAGCCAATTTCCTCCAGCATCTCAATCACTTCTTCATTGGCCCCCCCATGCAAAGGACCCGCCAAGGTCCCCACCGCTGATGCCACAACTGCGTAGGGGTCCGTGAGGGTCGAAGCCGTTACCCTTGCCGAAAATGTCGAAGCATTGATGGTGTGTTCAGCGTGAAGAGTCAGACAGATGTCAAAGACGCGAGCCTCTAGCGGATCCGGTTCTTGTTCGGTCAGCATATGCAGAAAGTTAGCCGAATAGTCCAGATCATCGCGAGGTTGAATCGGGTCGTTCCCTTTCCTCATCATTTGGAAAGCCGCCACCATGGTCGGAATTTTTGCCAACAACCGCACCGCAGCCGCGCGAATATAGGCGGGATCGTCTAAAGCCCGACGAGAATAGAATAAACCCAAGGCAGCCGCCGAGGCTTGAAGGGCGTCCATCGGGTGACCGCTTTCGGGGAAACATTTCATCATGTCCCGAATGCGATATTTAATGCGGCGGTGGTAGCGAATTTCCTTCTCAAATGCCTCTAGCTCTTCTTGGGTCGGGAGTTCGCCCCAGATCAAGAGATAGGAGGTTTCCAGAAAGGTGCTTTTGAGTGCGAGTTCTTCGATGGGAATATTTCGATATTCCAAAATTCCTTTCTTCCCATCCACGAAACTAATACTGGATAGGGTGACCGGAACCCCTTCTAACCCGGGCTTAAATTCAAAACCGGTCTTTAGTTCGTCCGCGACAGTCATAGCTTTAACCTTCGCTGTAATTAAATATCTTCAAGCTAACTTATCAGATCCCCTTGGTCTGTTCCTGCTTTTATGGAAATCCTTTATTCCTCAGAACAATCAAGGGTGCGGGGGGCGAGGGGTAAAAGGTTGTTATGTCAGGGCTTTGGACCCTTTGGGTGAAAGGGCCCAAAGCTGGGGAAGGACAATTTACTTATTTATGAATTGTTGATGTTCATAACAAATAACAAATAACAAATCAATTTATAGCAATAATTTTGGGGAGGTCAGCCAAAATAGGGAGCTATTCCCCACGGGATCCCCAGTTTCGGGGAGAACCAGGCCAATCACCCCCGCTTTTTTGAGGATCAGTCCTTCTCTGGGTTCTCCCCAAACCAAAATTTCCGCCCAGTTTCCCTGATCCGGCTGATGTCCGACAAGGGCCAAACAATGCCCCCCATTTTGACGCCATTGCTGATACCAGTTCAGCCAGTTATTGATATCCCCATTGGGGACGAGGGAAGTAGATTCTTTAATCTTATGACCCAGACCAGCAGTTTGGAGAATATCAGCGGTTTGCCTTGCCCTTTCCAAAGGGCTAGTCAAAATCAGCTCAAAATGAATATTCAGATGGTGCAGACGGTTTGCCACTTTCCGGGTTTTTTCAACCCCCTCCTTCGTAAGTTGACGTTTCTCGTCTGGGGTATTATCTCCCGGGTTTTCGGCAAGTCCGTGCCGGATCAAATAAACTTTAGAGGGTGTTTTCATGAGTCTCATTCTGCTGGTGAGGCTGGATTCCGGATGGCTAAACCGTTATCTTAACCCGAGGAAGACGGCCCAAGTTAGAAACCGGCCCCGGGGCCAAAAATGCCCCCGAGGGATGTTTTCCCCAAACGCCCCACGTGCGGTTAAGCTCTGGTGGTGGGGAGTTCTAGTGGGAGTCTATGACAAATAGACAAATAACTAAAATTCGCGTTGAAACTCTTCCAAGATACTGAGAAGGTCGTTTTGGTCGCCGGAGGGAATCAGATCGACTAACGGAATTTGTCGCCGTCCACCGCCGAGATTGACATTGATTCCGGCGAGCACTTTGGCTACATCGGATTCATTTACCGATGTATTTTCGCTGACTAACGGATAGAGTTGTTCAGCCAGGAGGGTGTGCAGATGAGCGTCATCTAAGCGAAGACGCCATTTAGCAACGTCGATATAAACGCGATCGGCAATCTGCGATGCTAGAGTTTCTATTTTTTCAGTGGGACTGGAATTAGCCATTAGATTCTTCAGAATAATTTGCAACTGCGAAAATATAAACCCCATGAGCAATTAAAAGCAGCAGCCAACTCAGGGTTAGCCAAGGGGTCCATTGCCAGGGGTTAGACTGCCAGGCGCGGAAAAACCAGAGACCGGAATTACTAGCGGAAAAAATGCCGACATGGACGGCGAAATTCATGCGATCGTCCAGTTTCCGGTAATCGGGTTCCCGGCGATCGGGTTTACGAGGCCAACGAGGTGGCATAAATAACCTTTCTTCACCAATTAAGTCGCTCGGTTTTTAGCCAGAGCGTGTACTTTTTAAATTGTAAGTCTTCCCTACCCCTGATGAAGGAGCGATCACAGTTCTAGCGGCGAAGGTCCTCCGTTTTTAACCGATATTCTTTAACGGGGTTCAAAAATGAAGTGGGGTTAAATCCAGTTTGAGGAGGGATTAGCCGAGTTCTCTGCAAATTATAAACACAGGGGGAAGATTTGCAGCACAGTCTTAGTCCAAAACACAAGATAAAATGCAAGTATCAACCTCAACCACCCCAACCACCCCAGCAGCTTTGTGATACCCTCGCGATTCTTCCGGCAACATTCTCGTAATAATCGCCAGACCTCTCTGGCAATCATTCCCTTAGCTAATGAAGCAGCGACTTTTGACGCCTATCGGCTTTTACAGTATCACGGGATTTCCCCGGAACATTTGGCGATTGTCGGTCAAGGGTACAGTTCTCCGGCTCGTGTGGGTTTATTAGAACCCATGCAAATTGCTGTGGACCAAGCTCGTCGTTTGGCGATGGTGTTCGCAACACTGGGGTTCTTGGTGGGTTTGGCATTGGTTTTGGCGTTTCATCTCGAACTGATTAACCCCCTCGGTTTTAACTCCCTCTGGGTCATTCCTGGCGTAGTTGCGATCGCCACTTTTTTGGGGGGGGTGGTGGGAGGGTTAATTGGCTTCTTGGGAGAGGGTTCCACCGTGGGAGTGTATCATCATCATCTGCGCCAAGGGGGTTATTTGTTGATGATTGAGGGGTCCCAACAACTCGTGAGTTTAGGTGAGCAGGTCCTCAAACCCTACGCCACTCCCAAAGCGCGTTAGGGGGCTTGATAGTCCCCAGATTTGCCCCCCGTCTTGCTCTCTAAGCGGATGCTTTCGATCTCGATCGCCTTGGAGAGGGCTTTTGCCATGTCGTAGAGAGTCAGGGCCGCCACAGATACGGCAGTCAAGGCTTCCATTTCGACCCCCGTTTCAGCTTTGGTTATCACTTCGGCGAGAATCTGATACCCGGGGAGTTCCTCATCGGGCAGAATATCTACATCAATTTTGTGCAGGGGTAAAGGATGACACAGGGGAATTAACCCCGAAGTTTGTTTGGCTCCCAAAATTCCCGCCAGTCTAGCGGTCCCTAAAACATCTCCTTTGGGAGCGTTACCGGCTTGAATTTGGTCAAAGGTTGCCCGGTCCATGCGGACTCGTCCGGAGGCGACGGCTTGGCGGTGGGTTACCGCTTTTTGGGACACATCCACCATTCTCGCTTGTCCTTCAGCGTCTATATGGCTTAACTGATAAGGATTTGGGGAATTTTTAGAATTTTCTGGAAAAGGGGGTTTCATTTTTCAAACGCTTGTGTTAGTATGATTAAACGTTAAGGGCTTGTAGCTCAGTGGACTAGAGCACGTGGCTACGGACCACGGTGTCGGGGGTTCGAATCCCTCCTAGCCCGTTTTTTAAAATGTAAACAAATTTTGAGTGTTGAGTTGGATATTTCTAATTCAACACTCAAAATTTTTTTATCCCCCTCTTTCACCTTATTTCCCCAGGGCATATCGGTCAGGTTCCTGCCCTAGGGAAAATTTGAGGGACTGGCGTAAGTTGGTGTTGGACTGGGTAAGAAAAACTCCCAAGGCTAAGAATGCCATAATCGTAGCAATCCCAAACATATTTCGATATCCCAACTGTTCGCCCAGTAAACCTAAAGAGGGACCGGCGAGGGCTATTCCCAAATCAAACCCCCCAATACACATCGCAAACAACCGCCCCCGTTCTTGTGGCGCACAGCGATCGGCAATCAGTACGACCATCATGGGAAGAAAGGTTCCCGCGCCGCATCCTTCCACAGCACCGGCGATTAAAAAATCCCGGCCAGTGTGGGCCGTCCACAACAGCAACATCGAGATAGAGTAGGCCACTAAACCGCCGGAGATAAATAAGCCGCGCCCATAGCGGTCTGAAGCGCGACCCGTGAGCAGACGGAGACTAAAACTAACGACTGCCGCTGCCGTATAAAACCATCCTGGATTGAAATCACTTACGGTTTCTTTAATAAATAAAGGCACGAAAGTTGCAATCGTGCCAAAGACTAAACCGATCTGGAGCATGACTAGGGTGGGGATCCGAATTCGGGGACTCCATAAAAGCCCCCAAAAGGAAGTATTCTCAGACGCCAAATCCAAAGGGTTTTTGAGGAGGTTTTGAGAGGTTAAATTTTCCTGTAGCGGTTCGCTGACAAAAGAGAGTAACAGAAGGCTGACGAGTCCTAAGGCAAAGGCCATTACAAATAGAGGAGGGTAACCCGCAGCTTCTAGTAAAAACCCTCCCAGAGCCGGTCCAATCGCAACGCCCAAGGGATTGACCAAACTCATATACCCAATCAATTCTCCCCGATTGCGTGCTGGTGCTAAATCTGTAATTAAGGCACTATAAGCCGTCGTGAAAGCAGCAACACTAATGCCGTGAAAGGCCCTCACTCCCAGGAGTAGGGGAATCGAGTCTACGAACAAATATCCTAAGGGGGCGATCATAGCGACGGCTGCACCCAAGCGTAAAACGATTTTTCGGCCCCGGCGATCGCTCAGGGGTCCCAACCAAGCCCGGGAAGGCAGTAAACCTAGGGCAAACGCCCCCATCACCAGGCCGATTTGTCCTTTTGTGCCCCCGATATGCTCGACATAAAGCGGCAGTGTGGGCAGCAATGAAGCCAGGGAAGCCCAAAATAATAAGCCTGCTGCAAATAATCCAAACAGGCTATGGCGACGCTGCGGCTCTATCTCTAAAAATACCTTCAAAACCCTTAATTCCTTCTTCTTTTACTGCAAAAAATGCCAGAAATGAGACAGATACGAGGCAGCAGCCTGCCGCCTCTATCTTTCATGCTAATGATTTTTTCGCAGTTTGTTAAAGAATGTTAAGATTTCGAGGCTTCAAGTCTACGGGTTTTGGGGCAGATAACTCTCCCTCACTCGCCCTGCACCCCGCAGTTGTTGATAATAGTGACGACTGACGGGATCATCGCTGTTCTCGGACAGGACATCGACACCAATGCCGTTGCGCCCCCCTTTTTTTCCAGAACTGTGAATATAACGGCCCTCCCCTAGATAAAGCGCAACATGGGTGGCTTTTTCTGGAGGTCCAAAAAAGAGGAGGTCCCCCGCTTGCAATTCTGACAGAGGAATGGGTTGGGTAAAGGCTTCCTGTTGATAGGCATCCCGAGGTAACCAGACTTGAGCTGTCCGGAAAGCAGCTTGCATCAGCCCGGAACAGTCGTAGTTGGGGGCGAGGGTCCCTCCCCACAGGTACTGATTGGGGACGCTCAGGGCTTGGTGGGTAAAGGCAATGATGGTAGGAATTTGCGGCTCAATCTGGCTGCGCTCAAGGGCGATCGCCTGGTAAGGGGAGTTGGCTAATTCCAGATCCCCAAGGGCGGCGAGTGCCACCCATCCGGGATAGTCATCTTCACATAACTTGACGCCAACTGCACCCTCGGTCAAGGGAAGTACAATTTCCAGGAGACGCCCCGCTGATGCCTGAGTTGCTAGGGCCTTGCATTCGGGAGAATCATAAAGATTGAAATCGACTCGGCATCGATATTGCGGTAGATCGGACCCTTTAGAAGCTAGATTAAATTGAAGCTGATTCAGAGAAACCATTTTTAAAAATAAAGGCTAAATTGCAAAAGCCCAGTAACCCGACAGCAGAAGGACTTAGTAGCTAGAAGACAGAATGAATTATTCTCACTTCTAAATACTCAATTTTTACCCCATTTCAGTTGACTTGAACAACCCCAGAGGGAACTATGACCTTTTTCCGCAAAGACGAACAACTCGAAAACTTAGGCGATCGCATTTTAGCGGCCATCTGGGAGGAATTTCCCCAATTAGCCCGGAATCAGCTTGCCCTAACCTGGGTGGTTTACGACCCTCCAGTATCAGTGAATACCGGCGGTGCACTGAGTCCCGAAGCCTTTTGGGACCATCCGGTGCGCGGATTTAGCTATCGCGGAGTCGAGCGCATTTATCCAGCCAGCATTGTCAAGTTATTTTATCTCGTTGCCGTCTATGAATGGATGGAAAAAGAGATGATCCAAAGCACGAACGAGCTAGAACGTGCCATCCAAGATATGATTGTTGACTCTAGCAATGATGCTACCAGTCTGGTTGTGGATGTGTTAACCGGGACCACCAGCGGTCCGGAATTATCTGCGGGACCTTTTGAAACCTGGAAGCACCAGCGCAATTTAGTCAATCGATACTTCCAGTCTCTGGGATGGCCGGAATTAGAATCGATCAACGTCAATCACAAAACTTGGTGCGATGGGGCCTATGGTCGGGAGCGGATTTTCCTCGGAGAGTTAATGGAAAATCGCAATATGTTGACCACGAATGCTACGGCGCGACTCTTGCATAGTATTGTCGGTGGGGTAGCCGTGTCGGCCAAGGCAACCACTGCCATGATGAAGTTAATGAAACGGTCCCTCGCACCTGAGGACCTGGCGGAGGACCCGGAAAATCAAGTCACGGGATTTTTGGGTGAGGGTCTCGATCGCCAAACTCAAATTTGGTCTAAAGCGGGTTTAACCAGCAAAGTTCGCCACGATGCGGCTTATATTGAATTACCAGAACAGCGTCCTTATTTATTGGTGGTCTTTACAGAAGGCAAGGCACATAGTAAAAATGAAGCAATTTTACCGTTTGTTTCGCAACAAGTGGCGACGGCGGTGGGTGAGCTGTAAATCAGGTTGGCTTATAGGTTAAAAGGGGAGGAGGTTTGCTGATGACGACTCCCTCGCTTTGGCGCAGGTCGGGTTCTGGATTGGTCTGCTCATGGCGGCTGTTGCGTTGGGGTGCAATTCTACTAGACAATTTTTGTCGGGGAACTTCCCAGCGACTGCATTTTTCTTGAGGTTATCCGCGAAAAAGGCGCTCTAAATTGAGATTTTCAGGGTAAAAAATCCCTTTTCTAAAATTTAAGTATCGGTTAGGAGTAACTGTGAAATTTCTATTGATTGCAAGTCGGGTTTTTCTGTTCAGTCTGATGGCCCTCGCCGGTGGGAATGATCCAAATAGCGCGATCGCTCAGGAGTTATCGGGTAATTTCGCTAAGGAATTGGGTTCAAGCGTAACCCCGGAGTTGGGCGAGGATACCTTTGTTGTAAACTCCTCATTCGATGTCTCGTCTAATGGGGACAATCCACCCCAATTACTCACGGCTAAATCCCTGAATTCTGCGGAATTATTGACCGGAACCACGGCGATCGCAACCCCGAGTTATTTTAAGATTCCCGGCGATCAGACTGTTTCCCAAAACCCTGCGGCTGAAAGTCAAACAAATCCAGTTTTGGCTCAACGAGACAGAGATATCCAACTGGGTAGAACGAGTCGGGGAGTGGGTAACTATGTCGGGGCTGCGATTAATGTGGGCTTAAATGATCAAGCCAGTCCTCTGGGACGGGGGAGTTTTGCCCTGATTAGTAAAATTGGACTGGCTGAGCAAGTCTCCCTGCGTCCTTCCGTCTTGTTCGGAGAACATTTGATGGTGCTTGTCCCGGTAACCATTGACTTTCCCTTTGCGGATACAGAAGACACTTTACAAGTCGATCTCGCGCCTTACATTGGCAGTGGTATTGCGCTTTCTACCGATAGTGATAATTTCATTGGTTTTTTTGGCACCGCTGGAATTGATCGGGTGTTATTTGATCGATTTGTCGCAACTGCTGCCTTAAATGTTGGGTATGTCGAAGAGATTGAAGTTGGGATTTTTGTCGGCGGAGGCTATCGCTTCTAACTGCCCTCCTTGTTACCTGTTCCGGAGATGACCGTCCTTCTCCTCCATCCTCGATCAAAGTGCAGCATTCATCCCTCCACTATTTGTTAAATTTTGTTTACACAACAAGGGAACTATATCTCAGGGAAGATTCCACTTAGGGGTGAAGTGTATTAAATTAGTATTGTTTTAGCATTTGCCCTTCCGGCTTATCTGCTTCTTGCCGCCGTTTAAAGGCAAATTGCTAAGAATTTTGGCTCTTGTTTTGCGGATTTCGAGGTTTAGGTAAACCTTGGATTAATCAGAAAAATATCGGGGTGTCCGGCAAAACTACAGTCGGGTTAAATCAAGTGTTAATTCCCGTCTGATTCGCTTTTTCTGAACCCGAACTCATGCAAAAACAAGACAAAATAATTGAAGTTTATTGATTAGTGTGGAGGGTTATGATGGGTGTGAGGAAAAAATTGGTAGGATTTAGTGCCTTGATGGTGTTGCCATTCTTAGGCATTACTCAGGCTCTACCTGCTACCGCGCAATATCCAAGTCAGGCAGAAGAGCCCAGTGTGGAGATACCCTGGGCGATGGACCTAGAGGCACAACCCAATCAGGAAGAGCTTGAGATGGGGATTGCGCAGCAATATCCAAATCTGGCAGAAGAGTCCAGTGTGGAGACACCCTGGGCGATGGACCTAGAGGCACAACCCAATCAGGAAGAGCTTGAGATGGGGATTGCGCCACTCACAGAAACTGATGGTGCAGCACTTGCGGATTTGGAACAGTCTATCCAGTTTAATAAAGCCGACTTCGTGAAGGAAGCAGCCATCCTTCCGGAAACCAACGAAGGGGAATCGCCGACTGGATCGGATCTCGCTCAAGCCCGATTTCCCAATTATCGCTACAGCGCTGGTTTTGACTTACCTAACTTTGGTTGGGTAAGAATGAACGGTCGGGGAGTGGATAGCGTCCTGGGAATCAACGTGGGACTCGGCGTCTCTTATAAAAAATACTTTCAGCCTGCGGTTCCAGGGCAGTTTACTGGATCCTGGGGGGTGGGGACCTTTGCTTTAGTTTTACCCTACGCGACCATTGGGGGCGATTATCAGTGGGATAATGGCTGGTATGCGGGGGGCAATATCGGGGCTGGATTGTACTACTTTGACGATGTAGTTCCCTTCCCGGTGGGCTATATCGGGGTGGGTTATCGCTGGTAGAGGGCGATCGCTCCCCCGAAGTCACACTCCATAAAAAATCCCCCAAGCGCTATAATGGCCTTGGGGGATTCTAAACATATCTTGATCTAAAACTAATTCATTCAACTACAGAATTAGCTGAGATTGGATGTGATGGGCCGAGATTTAACGCACTGAAGGTTTAGGGAAGCCTCGGTGCTTTAAAACAAACGGAGAGGGAGGGATTCGAACCCTCGTTACGATTAAAACCGTAAAACAGATTAGCAATCTGCCGCTTTCAACCACTCAGCCACCTCTCCAAGGTGTCTTGAGACATCATAGCAGGTTTTCTTCGGTCTGAAAAGACCTTTGGCGATGAATTTTGGAATTTTTTCAAAAAAACTGGAGGAACCCCCCCCCAAAAACCCCAGGAGATAGCCCTCAGGGGATTCTGACGAGGGGGTGAGGACCGGCTTGGGCGATCGCCAAGGTCTATGCCCTTGCGGTTTTGGGTAAAACTAAGGGGATTGGGTTAAAATCTAATTCTCCGGTTTATCCTACCTCAAAGCTAGATAGAGTCAGAGTTGTGGGGATAGATTTTTCAAAAGTATTAAAAGATGATAAACTGTTGAAACTTCAAATAAAAAATTAGTCAACAGACCTAACTCGCGCCAGTCTTCCAGCGGGTTAGTGGACCAACCGCACCTTTATTTAGCACTCAAGATGATAGGGTTTAAGTCAGAAACCTGCTCAACGGTTAAAAGTATGGTATTTGTATTTACAGGTGGCCCCGTTTTCTCTCACCTTCACCCGGGAGGGGAAAAAGTGAGAGGAACTCAGGGGAGAGAATCTGTTGCTTCTAGACGAAGTGCGATCAAAAACAACGCCCGCGATCGCAGATGCTCGAAAATCCATTTCAAATGCATGAATGTAAGCGCTAAATTCGGGTAAAAGCTGCAACAACATTCACTCTTCTCAATAATAAGGCATAAGCAGGCGATCAAGTCAGACTGCTTTGTGCTGTTGTCGAATTCTGGTGAAAAAAACCATGGCCGTAAAAACTAACAAACACATTGCCCTAATTTCAGTTCACGGCGATCCAGCTGTAGAAATCGGGAAAGAAGAGGCGGGTGGACAAAATGTTTACGTCCGTCAAGTCGGTGAGGCACTAGCCAAGCAGGGGTGGAAAGTCGATATGTTTACCCGCAAGGCTCATGTACAAGACCAAACTGTAGTAGAGCACGCGCCTAATTGTCGCACAATTCGATTAGTAGCTGGGCCCGAAGCATTCGTACCGAGGCAAGAAATTTTTGAGTATTTGCCGACATTTGTTGAGGCGTTGATTCAGTTTCAGCAGCAAGCCGGAATAGAATATAAATTAGTTCACACAAATTACTGGCTCTCCGCCTGGGTGGGGATGGAACTCAAGAAAAAACAAGGGGTACGGCAAGTTCACGTTTACCATTCGTTGGGAGCTGTTAAGTATAAGTCGATCTCAACGATGCCGACGATCGCCACCACCCGATTAGGGGTGGAGAAAACTTTACTGGAAACCGCCGAACGGATTGTCGCCACCTCTCCCCAGGAAAAAGAACATATGATAACTCTGGTGTCCCCGAAAGGGAATATCCAGATTATTCCCTGTGGCACGGATATTCACCGCTTTGGTTCGATTAAAAAGCAAGAAGCCAGATCATTGCTGGGCATTGCACCGGAAAAGAAAGTGGTTTTATATGTGGGTCGGTTTGATTCGCGCAAGGGTATCGAAACCTTAGTTCGGGCTGTGGGTCGATCTCAGTGGCGACAAAAGGGAGACCTGAGTTTGATTATTGGGGGCGGTTCCCGTCCGGGCCAAAGTGATGGGATTGAGCGCGATCGCATTGAGGCGATCGTGGATGATTTGGATCTGCGGGAGATCACAAAATTCGCCGGACGGATCGGGGACGATTTGTTGCCGCAGTATTACGCTGCAGCAGATATTTGCGTGGTCCCGAGTCATTATGAACCCTTCGGATTGGTGGCGATCGAAGCAATGGCAAGCCGCACCCCAGTGATTGCTAGCGATGTGGGTGGGTTACAATTTAGTGTAAAAGCCGAAGAAACCGGCTTACTCTGTCCACCCCAAGATGACGCCGCATTTGCTGAAGCAATTGATCGGATTTTGTCCAATCCCAGTTGGGCCCATCGCCTCGGAGAAGCCTCTCGGCAACGGGTGGAAGATTTATTTAGTTGGGATGGAGTCGCTACCCAACTGAGCGAACTTTACACTTCCCTCCTAGAAGAGACAATAATGGAAGCGCCGATGGAAAAAGCGATCGCTTAAGATCAAGTTTTTTAAAGGCTTTTCCCTTGGGATAAACCCCTGGTGTAAGTCTTAACCCCGTAGGTTCAAATCCGCCTACGGGGTTTTTCGATAGGCCCTGATTCCTCACTCCTGATCAAAAATATAATGGAAATACGCGGCGTTTGGATGACTACCACGGATAGTCAAGTCTTCCGATCCAAAGAAAGAATCAACGAGGCAGTTGCCTTTCTCGCTGAAACGGGATTTAATGTGATATTTCCCGTCGTCTGGACCAAAGGATTAACGCTTTATCCCAGTCGCGTTTTAAGCGAGACCTTCGGTATTGAAATCGACCCCCTTTATCAAGGTCGAGACCCCTTAGCTGAACTGATTGAAGCGGCCAATTCCTTTAGTATTGCCGTGATTCCCTGGTTTGAATATGGATTCGCTAGTTCTTACCAGGGGAATGGGGGAATGTTGCTGCAAAAAAAACCTGAATGGGCGGCAAAAGACTTCTCGGGAAATCTCCTTAACAAAAATGGTTTTGAGTGGATGAATGCACTGCACCCAGAGGTCCAAGAATTCTTATCAAAGTTAATCCTAGAAGTGGTTGATAATTACGCGATCGCAGGCATTCAAGGAGATGATCGCTTTCCGGCACTTCCCATAGAAGGCGGCTATGATGCCTTTACCCGAACTCTTTACCGCCAGACTTTTCAAGATGATCCGCCCTCAAATTGCAAAGACGCCCAGTGGCTCCAGTGGCGTGCGGATTTACTCACCGAATTTTTATCTCAACTCTCTCAACAAATTAAGGCCATTAATCCTAATTTATTGGTTTCCCTTTCCCCCAATATTTATCCTTGGTGTCTCAATGAATACCTGCAAGATTCCCAGACTTGGCTGAACCGAGGACTCACGGATTTGATGCATCCCCAAATTTATCGGCGGGACTTGAATAGCTACCAACGCCTTGTTAAAACAATGACTAAAAGTCAGTGTTTCTCAGACCAGTTACCGCGAATTGCTCCGGGTATATTAATTAAGTTAGGAAAATATCGGATTAGCCCGGAGTATTTGTTAAGTGCGATCGACTACAATCGTGCTTGTGGGCTTCCCGGGGAGGTCTTATTTTTCTATGAAGGGTTACGTGAAGATAATGATGCATTAGCCAAACCGCTGCGATCGCGCTATAGCAGTCCCGTGCCATTTCCTACTGCCTTAGAGTTAAATCAATCTGTAGCAAATCAGCCCCCTAGTTCCCGGACCAATCGTCCGGTTTCGAGTTGGTTAGACTGGTTAAAAAATCGGTTGTAGGCGATATTTTAAAGGATTTTTTCAACCTGCGATCGGCCTATTTAATCCAACGGTTGATCGCAGGCTGTAACTGGCGTTCGATGAGATAAGCTAGGCCAATTAATATCATAAAATTTAATGCATAAAAAGGCCAAGTTTTCGGTAACCTAGAATTCAAACCCCACTGGACTAAAATGGGATAACTAAATACATAAATTCCATAAGAAATAGGAGCTAAAATTGACAACTTACCTAAGAGGCAATCAAAGTAAATCAGCTTATGACGATACCAATATAGCCCGCCCATCAAAAGTAGCAAAGCAGCCAAAAAGTGGCGAAACATTAAAAAAGGATAGTAACCCGGTTTAAATTCCGACACTTGGAACAAGGGAATAGCTGAAATGACGACCATTCCTAACAGAGAGATTAAAAGAGGCCGCATATTTTTAAACGTAAATGTACTATCTCGCAAAAATATATTAGCCATTTCCACCCCAACCCACCCGATGATTAGATAAGAACAAATTAAAGAAATTTGATTAGGAAATATTATATAAACTCCATAAGATGTAGCTGAAAATAGGAAAACATAATAAATACGATGGGTGGTTTTTAAAGACCAATGAATGAGGGGATAAAACATCATGTAAAACCACCATTCATAGGACAAAGACCAGAGGGGTAAGTTTCCTAAAAAGGGGTAAAACCAAGTTCCGGGTTTAACACTCCCAAAATCTTGAAGTAACAAAAAATTACCCAGAATATCAATCCCAGATAGCCTCTCCTGTAAGGTTCCATTCCAACCCAAGATAACAACCGAAAGAAGCATAGAAATTATCAAGGGGAAGTAAATTCTTTTAAACCGCTTAAGCCAGTAGTTCCAGAACGATAATTCGGGGCGACGAAATAAAGAAATTCTGACTAAAAAACCACTTAAAATAAAGAAAACAATAACCGCTTCCTGTCCAGCAGCAAATAATAATTTAACAAAACTAGGAACAAGGTTTAAACTATGTAACCCGTAAATGAAATTATGAATTAAAATATAAAGACAGGCCGCCCCCCGAATAGCATCAAGTTTTTTAAAATAATATTTTTCACCCATATTCGTTCAATCCTATAGGATACAGTATTCGGGTAAAATTTAAGTTAAAGAGAGAGTCCCTGGTTGTTGAGCTTTAAAAGGATTAAGTTTCTGGGTTTTAAAAGATAATTTCCTCAAGTAAGGCGGCGTAAAAAGTGGGTAAAACATTAATTTTGTTAATTTTTGGGCCCTGGAATGAAAACCCAGTTATTCTCCTTCCGGGACGCCAACCTTTTATATTATAGGGTAGAAACATAAAAGGTCTAAATTTTTTTAGAAAAAATTTAATGCGATCGCCCGCATCACGAAGCCAGAAAAAAGAACTTGAACGGTTGGGTCAGGGGACTAGCGGACTCGACGGGTGACCTCCCGATATCGGTGTAAGTAATTTTTTCTGGAAAAATTATTAATTTAGATGCAGGGAAAACATGGACTTTCGGTATAATTCAGTAGCAATTTCCACCGGAACCGGCTTACTAAATAAGTAGCCTTGGGCAGCATCACAATTCACCAACTGTAAAAATTCCAACTGTTTTAAAGTTTCAACTCCTTCAGCAATTACTTCTAATTTCAAGCCATGTCCCAGGGTAAGAATTGCCTCAATAATAGCCGCATCATGGGGTTCAGTAGTGACTTCTTGAATAAACGAGCGGTCAATTTTCAATTTATCTAATGGGAAGTGCTTCAGGGATGATAAAGATGAATATCCGGTCCCAAAATCATCTAGGGCAATGCCGATTCCCATCTCGTGCAATCCATGCAACAGAGAAATTGTTAAATCAACATCCTGCATCGCGATACTTTCGGTAATTTCCACCTCTAAATAGCAAGGAGAGAGTTTCGTTCGACTGAGAATTTTCGCGATTTCTTGCAGTAAATGTTGTTGGTGAAACTGACGCGCCGATAAATTGACCGCCATCCCAATTGGGGGAAGTCCCGCCAACTGCCATTGGTAATTTTGTCGCGTAGCAGCTTCGATCGCCCATTCTCCGATCGGACAAATTAGGCCCGTTTCTTCTGCCAGGGGAATAAATTCGCCCGGGGCCACTAACCCCAGTTCCGGATGCTGCCAGCGAATCAGGGCTTCCATACTGATAATTCGTCCGGTTTTTAAATCAATTTGAGGTTGATAGTACAGCCGAAACTCGTCCCGTTCTAAGGCTTTGTGCAAACTGGTTTCTAAAACTAGCCGTTCAAACGCTTTTGTGCCGATCGCTGGAGTGTAAAGCTGATAATTGTTCCGCCCTTGTTGCTTGGCCCGATACATGGCGGCATCGGCATTTTTTAGAAGTGTTTCTACATCTTCTCCATCGTAAGGGGCCAGGGCAATTCCTAAGCTGGCTTTCACATAAAAATCTTGAGTATCTAACCGAAATGGTTCATTAAAACACTTCAAAATTTTAGTGCTAATTTCCGTAACATCTTCAGCCGAAGTCAAATGATTGATTAAGAACGTAAACTCATCTCCACCCCACCGCGCTATCATATCTCCTTCGGCCAAAGAAAGGCTTAACCGTTCGGCTACAACTTTGAGTAACAAATCTCCTAGGGCGTGACCCAGGGTATCATTAATGGTTTTAAATCCATCTAAGTCGAGAAAAATTACCCCCAGCATTTCGGCCCGCTGGTGATTGTCTGCTAGTGCCAGAGAAAGTCGCTCATTAAAGAGGAGTCGATTGGCTAAACCGGTCAGGCGATCGTGAGAGGCTTCGTGACGAATTAAGTTTTCAACCCGCCGTTGCATCACCGCCATATAGAGGTGAGTCCCGACGGATTCAGCCAGTTTAATTTCTTCGCTTTTCCAGAGGGTTGCTTCTCCTTTTTTTATTTCTCTCCATGCTTCAAATGAGGCACGAGGTCTACGGTTACGTTGGTCTAAATCATTTCGCCCCGCCCAGAGCGTTGCGGTTTCAACTTCGTGGCGAAATAAGGTTAAACAGCCTAAATATTGTCTATTATATTTTAAAGGAACAATTAAAATTGAGCGAATTGTAGTGGCTTTAAAAGCAGAAATTAACGGTTTAAAAGCTGGGAATTGATAAATATCACTAATACTAAGACTGTGCAGATAAACAGTCGGATTTTGGGAAGCGTGAGAGTCGGTAGAATAGATTAAATTCGATTGAAAATCGGCTTCAGTGCCATTGCCGATCGCCCTTTCTTGAGGGGGGGGACTTTCGTAATGATTCACCCTCGTGCTCAAAGGTCCAGTGCGCTCACTCCCATCAATCAACTGTTGCCAACACTCCGTTTCTTCAATCCAAGCAATACTAGGTTGAATCCCGTAAGTATAGATTTGAGCCAATGCCCCCGTCATTTCCGGATTGATATAAAGTCGGCCTGCATCTGCCCGTAATGCGCTCACAGTTTCTTTAAGAACGGTTTGGCGAATTTTTTTCAGGTCTAAAGGCGAGTGCAGGAGACCGCTAATTTTATTGAGTACGGACTCATCGCGCGCTTGGTGACGAGTGCGATTTAACAAATCCGATTGGGCGATCGCAATTGACATTTGATCCACCAGCAATTGAACGATCGCAATTTCTCGTTCTGAATATCTTCGGGGTTTAGCATGATGGGAAACCAGCAATCCCCACAGATGGTGTTGGTTGAGAATGGGAATCGCTAGTGAAGAAGCTACCCCCATATTGGTTAAATATTCCGAATGACAGGGATCGACCGGCAAATAGCGCATACCTCCTCGGGCCAGACTCTCTCCCTTGTCTGAAAAATCAAGTTGTTCCGTCATTTTGTGTCCGGATGCCACATCGACAATCACCCGTTGACGTGCATTTAGGAATAACTCGCGTGACTTCACGGGAATATCCGTAGCAGGAAACCGTAGCCCCAACATAGAAGGTAAGCGATCGCCTTGAATCGATTCCGCAATTACTTCTCCGCTGCCATCTTCTTCAAAGCGATAAATTTTGACCCGATGGGTATTTAAAAAAGCGCGAATTTCTCGCGCAGTGGTTTCTAAAATCTCATTTAATTCTAAAGACTGACGAATCCGACTCGCAATTCGGTTTAGTAAATTTTCTCGGTCCAATACTGGCGGTAAATTGCGTTTTATTTTTCGGCGAATCATGGCTGCGATCTCCCCTTCATGAGCATTGTAATTTTAACCGAGGATACCCAAATTATGGGGGTGAACTCACTCCCAGCTTAAAGGTGTGAGCTTACTGCCTAGAGAAATTTGCAGCACAGAAGTCTGGGTGCGAGTCCGTTCCCTTAGGGCGGTTATCCTCGGCATTCGAGGTTAAAAAATTTTCCCTATTACCCAAACCCAAAGTATTTATATTAATTTTACGATTTTTGATCATAAATAATCCATGTTTGGTCCTAGTTTTAATATTTTTTAGGAAAGCGATCGCCCCACAGCTTGAAAAAGGAGCAGAGGCTCCCCATCCTTGAACCCTGGTACAGTCCTCCTAGATCCCGGATAGGGCCAAGCCCCGAACGCCTCTGGCTTTCATCAAGGCCGGATGCTGGCCCTACCTCAACGGCGATCGCTCTATTCTATGCAAACTCTGCATTTAAACCCCGGAATCCAGGTCCCAATCAGGTCCCCTGATCTCCAGAAACCATCGGTTCTCCTTCGTAAGAGAAACGCCAGAGAAACGGAATCCCCATTCTCATGCTACAATCCGATTTCTCTGAATGAAAAAGGCAATCGCCCCCTTGCACTCACCCTCGGGGAGAGAACAATTCTATGAAAGGCAACCGCTTTTACTAAGGACTGGCGAGGGAGGATTTTTCCGGAACCCGAAGCATTCTGTGTTAAAATATATCTCGCAGATAAAGTTTGATTGTCGTGTTTGTTGCGATACAGACAAGCCAACAAACACTATCGGGTTTCAAAGCCGATTCATAACAGGTAGCCAGTTTCGGACAAAGCGCGATGGGGTGGCTTTGTGTTCCTACCTCCGAGCCGTCCGTTGAGTGGAAACCCCACCCTCGCCCACGGCTCGACAGCGGAGGATCGCCCCCATCAGCAGTGATAGACTCCGAAAGCAAGTTTCCATATCATCAAAAGTAAGCGTAATTGCTTTTGCGTCTGAAGCTGGTAGTTGTTTTGAGCGTGTAGAGGCACTTTGGCAATGCCTTTTAAGTTGGTCTTAAAGAATCTCAGCGTCTTGCTGACCTGAGAGTGTCAACCACCCGTCCATATATTAATACTCAGGAGGATACCGGATGACTCAAGTCGTTGTCGGCGAAAATGAAGCGATTGAATCTGCCCTGCGCCGCTTTAAGCGTCAGGTGGCAAAAGAGGGAATTTATGCAGACATGAAGCGTCAGCGTCACTTTGAAACTCCCCTAGAAAAGCGTAAGCGCAAAGAAATCGCACGCAGACGCAAACGTAGATATTCCAGATAGAAGACCCTCAACCCGCTCATCGGAGCGGGGGGCATCATTTGCGATTAGCCTTCGCAGTGGGTAGGCCGGGAGTTACGAAGCAGTTCCTAGAAGCTCTAATACTGCTTTAACGCCCGTTCTATCTCCCGTTTGTTCTCGCGTTCTTTCACCGCCGCTCGCTTGTCGTGGAGTTGCTTGCCTCGAACTAGGGCAATCTCCACCTTAACTAACCCACGCTTGAGATACATCTTCGTCGGTACCATGGTCAAGCCTTTTTGTTCCACCTTGCCGATCAACTTGCGGATTTGATCTCGGTGCAGTAACAGTTTCCGACTCCGCGTCGGCTCATGGTTAAAATAGACGCTGGCGGTCTGGTAAGGGGAAACATTCACATTCAGCAGCCACGCCTCGGCCTCGCGAAACAGCACATACCCATCTCGGATATTCACCTTCCCTTCGCGAATAGATTTAACCTCCGTCCCTTTTAACTCAATCCCCGCTTCGTATTGTTCTAGAATCTCATATAAAAAACGGGCTTGGCGATTATCGCTAACTATTTTGATCCCTTCGCTTTGTTGCGCCATCTGTATTTCTTAGTTTCTACTGTTTCTATTATCAACGAGAGTCGATTCGGCTAGAAACTAGCACGAACGCCTTTCTCCTATTTCTAGAGTATCGTTTTTACTAGACCTCTTCCATAAATCTAACTAGATCCCGTTTACCCAGGAGCAACAAGCCAAGGACCCACCGATCCCGAGGTATTTCCGGATGTTTATAGTCCCGACTTGCTGTCGGTTCTTCCCATCCCAAGGGGTGGCGGTTCAAACCCCTGTAGAGACGCGAAATTTCCCATCTCTACAGGGGTTAAAAACTTAAGGGCGGTTTTAAACAAATAGTTGGCACCCGGTGGGACAACCAGCCGCGCTTTTGGAGGCTGGGATATCAGGCTGACTAGAGGGGGGTCTAATTTTCCACCGAGATCTTTTCCATGCCTAGTTCGCGACTACCCGTTCTTGCCCAACGCGCGGTGGCTTCGTTGCCCTGAAATTGGTACTCCAACACCGCTAGGTCATTGCCCGTGCCCCAACCGACAATCAGCCAATCATCCATTCGCAACCCGATGCCGCGATAAGTTTGATCGTCTACATTCCAGGTGAGTTGATAAGTATCGCGCAATTGGGCGATGGTTAATGTTCCACCGAATGAAGAATCGACTTCTCCAGGGTCTGTACTTCTAATTTGATATTCCCCTGTTAACTGTCCCTGTCGCCTCCCGGTGGCGACTTCTGTGCCAACTGCACCATTAGCGGTGCTGAGGGTCCATTTGCCATCTAGGGTGCCATCGTCTTGGATCCGATACAGGGCGACGCCATAGATGGCCTCGTCAAGTCCAGCACCCACCAGTAGCCGGCCCTCTTCATAGAACCCCAACCCGGAATAATTGCCTTCAGAGGTTTCCCAAGAGACTTTATACAGGTTATCGGTGTTGCCGATCGCTGCAACATCAAGACTGCCGGTGTAATTTTGACCTGTAGGGGTTCTGGCTTCCGTAATCCGCCAGACTCCCTCAAGGCGATCAGGTTCGGACTTTCGCCTCCAGAAAAATGCAGTTTGAGTGGGTTCTAGTTCTGGAGTGAGGGGTTGTTCGATCGCACCGATGGTGGGGGAGGCAGGCAGGGCCAACACCATTAGGACACTCAAGAGATAACGGGCTGTCATTCGATAAGTCACGATTAGGTTTTTCCTCGGTTGAGTGGTGGAAAGAATTGAGCTATGGGACAAAGGGGCGATCGCGCAACCCCGATGCCCGGATGAATGGAGATGACCCGGTTGTTGTCTTGAGGGTTTCGCAGGGGGCGGAGTCTCCCCGGGAATCAGTGGGGATCGTTAATGGGCCCGAAAGTCTCCCAATCACCCACGGTTCCAGGCTTTCGCCGGATCGGCGAAGGGAAAACCCTATGCCTTAAGGCGTAATTTGGGGAAAACATTTGAAAACCTCTTGACATTTGATTTTCAAACGGTAACAATGAATACAGAAAGTAAATCGTTCATCCCTACCACAAGCCAGTTCATCCCTGAACGGCATGAAGCTGGCGAGGGACGGAAGTAGGGACTCATTCCCGAAGGAACGCGCCTCATCCTACAAACAAGACTCTATTTAGGAGGCGAAAAACATGACACTTTCATACCGTGGAATCAATTACGACTACAGCCCCGCCGATGTTGAAGTCACCGAAGGTGAACTAGCTGGTAAGTATCGCGGGCTAGATTGGAAATTTTGCAATCAGAAGAAAGCGCCGGTGCAGCAAGCAACGGTGGAACTGAAGTATCGCGGAGTTGCGGTGACAACTGGCGAAGTGGAATCCCCACAGACATCGGCCTCACAACAAGCTCGCCAGCTGATGATGGAACGGCAAGTCAAGGGCGAAAAACGCCAGCGTTCTATGTTAAGCCGTTTGACTGCTGAACTCAAGAGTGTTCCGGTTGTTGCCCATTAAGGGAAAGTGATCAGGTACCCAGCTTTGTAAGCTGAGGGCTGGGTAAAAATTCTCAACAACTTAATTAATTGATTTAATATCTCCCATTTGGGGGGTATTTTTTTTTGGCGGCGATCGCAATTGAAGGGGTCCTACTCGATTCCTGGAGGAGTGGAAAACTGCCTTTTAGGGACTCAGCAGAGGGAGGGATGTTCTATGGCAAAATTAAGGGGAGATCAGCAGTCGGTTAAGCTGGGGTCAGTAGGTGGATCTCATGCTAGTCCAGCGATCGCACCGGAGAAAAAATGCCTAGATCCGTTGCGCGCTAGGGAATGCCAGATGATCCTCCAGGTTCTGTGAGCATGGAATGAAGCGAGGTTCACCTACGGATATCACAGAAGGAGGTCGAATGGTCGAACACTCAGCATTAATATCAATATCAAGATAACTGTCTGCGATCGCCCGTAAGGGTATCCTCTTTTTAGACCCTAGCCCTCGTTGATTATGACCCAATTTGACGAATTGCAACCGCCTGAAGGGTTGACCCCACCCCCCTCACCCCCGGAAAATTCACCTCCGGCGAGACCCATTTCCCCGGTATGGTCGCTGGTCAACCACCTGCTTGGTGCGGGTTCTGACTATGAAAGAGGGAACCGACTGTATGAACAAAAGAATTATGCTGGGGCAGTCGCCTTTTATGAAAAAGCGATTCAAAAAAAGCCCACTATGCATCGGGCATTGCTGAAACGTGGCACGGCCCTGATGAATTTACATCGCTATGAAGAGGCGATCGGGGGTTATGATGGGGCCATTAAAGTCAACCCCGATGACTATTGGGCCTGGACCTTCAGAGGGCGGTGTCTGTTTCACTTACAGCGGTATCAGGAAGCCTTGGCATCCTTTGATCAAAGTATTCAAATTAATAGCCATCAATACGAAGCCTGGTATTTCCGAGGGCGATCGCTGTTAGAACTCCAACAATACAAACCCGCCATCACTGCCTTTGATAAAGCGGTCAAACTCAAACCCAAACTTTCGGGGGGATGGTATTACCGAGGTTTAACTTTCTTGGCACTACAGCGCCCTGAACTGGCCTTAGCATCATTTCAGCAGGCGGTAGCATTGGACCCCCAAAATGCTGCGGCTTGGTTTAATCACGGGGTAGCCCTAGATCACCTGCAACGCTACGCGGAATCGATCGCCTCTTACGATCGCACCCTGCAACGAGTCCCCGAAAATGCCGCATCCTGGTTTAATCGGGGCGTAGCCTTGGAAAAGTTGCAACGTTATACCGACGCCGTCGCCTCCTTTGATCGCGTGATTCAATTCGCACCCAGCAATCCCTTAGTCTGGTTTTATAAAGGCCGTGCACTAAAACATCAGTGGGTAGAAGCGGCGATTTCCTGTTTTGATAAAGCCATTGAATTGCATCCCAACTGGCCGGAAGCCTGGATGAATCGAGGCATTGCCTTATCCGACAGCGGTCAGTATGAAGAGGCTTTAACCTCGTTTGACCAGGCTACCAAAATTAATCCCAATTTGTCCACGGCTTGGCTGGGGCGCGGTATGGCCTTATATGGATTGGCCCGCTATAAAGATGCCATTCAAGCCCTTAGCAATGCCATTCAAATTCAGCCTAATTTCCCCGAAGCCTGGTATCACCGAGGAATGGCTTTAGAGCAACTTCAGAAATATGAAGAAGCGCTGACGGCTTATGAAAAAGTCGTGCAAGTTACCCAGGAACCCATGTTTCTTTATCGGTCCTGGGTGAAACGGTCGGAAGTGCTGGAAAAACTCGAACGCTATACTGAAGCCCTGGATGCCTTTGCTAAAGTGATCGAAGTTAAACCTAATGATGCCCAAGCCTGGATGAAACGGGGGGATTTACTGTTTTTAGCCCAACGTTATATCGATGCGATTGTGGCTTACGACCAAGCGATCGCCATCTGGCCGAATCATTATGAACCCTGGATGAAACGGGGTAGAGTTTTAAGTAAAATTGGTCAATATCCCCAGGCGATCGCTGCCTACGATACTGTAATCCAAATGAAACCCACCCACGCCCTGGCTTGGTTGCGACGGGGGGAATCCTTGGAAAAATTGCACCGCTATCCGGAAGCTGCTCGTTCCTACGGTGTGGCGATCGAAGTGGATGCCAACTGTACCGACGCGATCGAAAAGCGGAACCGTCTGCATGAAAAACTGGCACAAGGCCCAGTTTTTCCCCATGAAACTGATTTAACTTAGAGGCCAAAAGTCTGTTTTTCTCCCTAGAATTCAGGGTGAATCCATGTTAAAACGAATCACAGTAGCAACAGCAGTCGGATTGATTCAACTGGGGGTGTTTCCATCTCTTGCCTTCAGTGCAAACCCGGAACATTTATTGCAGTTACAAAGGGGTAATGAATGTCGAAACTGTGACCTTAGTGGTGCCGATCTCACGGGGTTAGATTTACGCAGGGCTGATTTAATGGGGTCCAATTTGAGAAATGCCATTCTCAGCCACGCTAATCTCATGGAGGCCAATTTAACCGGTGCCGACCTTCAAAATGCGATTTTGATTGAGACTAATTTGTTTAGTAGCAATCTGAGTTACGCCAATCTAAGCGGTGCCAATCTTCAAGATGCAATTTTAGTCAGTGCTATTATCAATGGTACAGACTTTACAGGTGCGGTTCTACAGGGCAGCAGTGGGGTAGAATTGGGTAGTCAGAATTTAGAGTAAACTCGTCAAAGGCCGGATGAGATTACTCTTTTTGTATAAAATCTTAACCGATTGCTCAATTAAAAAGGGGAGACTTTTTGAATTTTTCCCCTCAAAAATTCCTAAATCTGCCCAAGATTAGAGCAAAAAATTATTCACCCCTGCCAACTCACCCTCAAGGCGGTTATCTTATATTTAGTTTGATTTATGGGTCTTAATAAATGAACGAATGGTTCGGCAAGATTGGTATGATTAAATTTAGGACTTAAATCTAATTGAATTGAGTCTTTATTTCCCACATTAGGGTGGATACTGCCCACCCTAATCTACTAAAGTCTAAAAAAAATGGCACCATAAAGGAATAAAATATGCTTAAGTCTGGGGAGTGCTTAATTTTACGCAATTGTCGCTTACTAACTGGGGAACAGGTGGATATTCAGGTAGACAATGGGGCGATCGCGGCGATCGCCCCCCAGCTACCCGGGGACGCCACTTCGGAACTGAATGTTCGGGGTCAACTCGTCAGTCCCCCCTTAGTAGAATCTCACATTCATTTAGATTCAGCGTTAACTGCCGGAGAACCCCGGATCAATCAAAGCGGCACGTTATTTGAGGGGATTCAAATTTGGGGGGAACGTAAGCCACAATTGACCCTGGAGGATGTCAAGCAACGGGCGATTAGCACCTTGAAACACCAGGCATCCCAGGGGGTCTTATTTGTTCGCACCCATGTTGATGTGAGTGCCCCCAACTTGACGGCGTTACAGGCGATATTAGAAGTGCGCCAGAAGGTTAAAGAATTCATTACCCTACAAGTTGTGGCATTTCCCCAAGACGGGATTTATGGAAATATTCAGACTGAAGAATTGCTGGAAGAAGCCTTAAAACTCGGTGCAGATGTAGTGGGTGGCATCCCCCATTATGAATTTACCCGGGAGGATGGCGTGCGATCGGTTCATCGTATCTTTGAACTTGCCCAACAGTATAATCGACTCATTGATATTCACTGCGACGAGATTGATGACGAACAGTCTCGTTTTCTGGAAGTAGTCGCCGCTTATGCGCTTCGCAGTGGGATGGGTAACCGAGTCACCGCCTCTCATACTAGCGCATTTGGGTCGTATAATAATGCTTATGCTAATAAATTAATGGGATTATTGAGGCGATCGCAAATTAATTTTGTGGCTAATCCTTTAATTAATATTACCTTGCAAGGACGGACCGATAGCTACCCCAAACGGCGCGGCGTCACCCGAGTTAAGGAATTATGGCAAAATGAATTAAACGTTTCCTTAGGACATGATTGCATTCAAGACCCCTGGTACAGTTTGGGGACGGGAAATATGTTAGATGTGGCTTATATGGCGCTTCATGTTTGCCAGATGACGGGGTTTGAGGAAATCAATGCTTGTTATGATATGATCACGACCCAGGGGGCAAAAACCTTACAAGTAGAGTCAAAATATGGGATTGAAGTTGGAAAACCAGCCAATTTAATTATCTGGGAAGCAGAGAGCAAGTTTGATATATTACGCCGTCGTCCTCCGGTGAAATATGTGATGGCAAGGGGAAATTTAATCGCGCAAACCCAACCTGCGATCACAACTTGGGAACTCGATAACCAGAGTTTAATGTTTTAACTTTAATACCCACAACAGTGAAGAGGAAATAGGTTAGGGATAGGGCAATATCTTGATTACTACCTCATCCTAATTCCCTGAATTAACGGGTTTCGGGGTGAGTCTCCTCAATTTCTCCGATCGCCCGCAGAATTTTTTGATAATCTAAATGATCTAAATTACCTTGCAACTGTTCGGCTAAAGCAAAATTTTCGGTCTGGAGTTCAGTGATAAGTTGCTTGATGGCTGTGGCATCTGTAGCGTAGATAGCTTGAGTCATGGCAATAATCCATTCTTTAGAGAGGGGGGATTGAGCAAGTCGTTCCGCTTTAGCAGATTTAATTGCCTCCAAAATCGTGTAATAATCAAAATTTTCCAGGCAATCCCGAATGAGTTGATCCAAGTCGCTACATTCTGCCGGAATGTCTAAAAGCAGCCGATGGAGTTGTTCCTCATCCAAGGCTAAAGTCGCGTATTCGATATCACAAAGGAGTGAGGTAGATAATTTAGTTAATTTTGCCCATTGGGTTTCTCTAGAAGGCAATTTAGCACTTAAAACCGAGGTCATTTCTTCATAAATGTAAGAAACACCTAACTGCTGGGAAATTTTTTCAAAAACGATGGATTCTTGAATCGGTTTCATCAAAATATCATCATATCCAGCTAATAAGATGGCCGCTTTTTCTTCTTCAAAAATACTAGCAGTGACCGCGATGATTGCTGGGGATAAGTGTTTGTAAGCGGATTTAATCTGTTGGGTAGCTTGGCATCCATCCAGAATGGGCATTCGCACATTCATCCAAATTAAATGGGGTTTAAAACTATTACAAACTTCTATCGCTTCTTGACCATCTTTAGCTTCTTTCACCTCAAATCCAACGGATGAAAGCATGGTGATTAGCAGTTCCCGGTTAGTGGTTTGGTCATCAGCGACTAAAATCCGATAGGGGGGTTGGTTGGGGGCGATCGCTAACACTCGGGGAGATCCAAGAAGTCCCCCTTGTGGGGTTGTCGATTCCACGGGATTAACGGTGATTTGAAATTTAAAAGTCGTTCCGACATTCCGTTGGGAACTAACCGTAATCTCTCCTCCTAACAAGCGCACATATTTGCGGCAAATGACTAACCCGAGGCCAGTCCCTTCTGCTGCTGCCATACCGGTTTCGGTCTGTACAAAAGGCTGGAAAAGGTTGCTGAGATCCTCACCATTCATCCCGCTACCTGTATCGGTTATTTCAAAACTTAAAAAGGTTTTGCCTGGGTCCATTATTGCCTTAACGTGCAGCTTAATTCCCCCTGATCGCGTGAATTTAACAGCATTACTCAGGAGGTTGATTAAAATTTGCCGAAGTTTGAGGCGATCGCTCTCTATGACAAGGGGAACCCTATTTTCTACAATAATTTCCAGGTTCAAACCTTTTTCTCGGATTTTGCGTCCAAACATTTCTTGTAGCTCGACCAACATATCTTTTAAGACAAATTCAGTCGAGTTAAGGGCAGTTTGGTCAGATTCAATTGGCTCTTCAGACTTTTTGGTGATAAGTTTTTCTAATTAGTTACTGAGCGTTTAAATGTTTTTGAGTGGCTACCTCTCTAATTTATAATGACTATGATGAAAAAGCTGCTAAAAGACGTAACCGAAAGTTGTCAAAAT
>JBBQFN010000030.1:0-62219 GCA_038321985.1 Cyanophyceae cyanobacterium
CAAATCTAAGCGGTTGAAAGCAGCTTATGAATACAAAGAAGAATTCCGAACCATTTATGAAACGAGTCAAAGTGTTTCAGAAGGCTTAGAGCGTTTTCAAGAATGGTTAAAGAACGCTCGCCAAGTATATGGCAAAGTTATCAATACTATTTCCCAGCATTTATCAACAATTTGTAATTACTTTATTAGTCATGCTAGTAGTGGAGTCATGGAGGGAATTAACAACAAGATAAAGCTCGTAAAGCGACAAGGGTATGGATTTAGAAATTTTGAAAACTTTCGGTTACGTCTTTTAGCAGCTTTTTCATCATAGTCATTATAAATTAGAGAGGTAGCCACTCAAAAACATTTAAACGCTCAGTAACTAATTAGAAAAACTTATCACCAAAAAGTCTGAAGAGCCAAATTTTTTTTAGTCCGAAATCATTGGCTCACTAAAATTAAACAAAAAAACTCCCCACGACGCGGGGGAGCGCCAAAGCACCCAGTTTAAAATTTATAGAGCCTCAAACAGCCCCCGGTATTGACCATTAATTTATTCCCTTAACGGAGTCCATGACTCTAGGATTTAACCTTCATTTTGAATCAAGGTTTGCTGCTTTTTTTTTCCATATCTAAGCGCTCCCAATCCAATGAATAAGAGAGCCGTTGTAACTGTAGGTTCCGGAATCTGTTTGGGACTTTCTGCGGAGTTGCCTAAATTGATAGTACCCCGACCCGTGCCGCTATCCCCTACAAAGGTCTGTCCATCAATGCTTTGGTAGCGTACACCAAAGTTGTTCAGGGCAAAGGTTTGGACATTACCGGACAAAGCTAGAGTCGCTTTGAAGTTTTGGGTATTGCCTGTACTGACGCCGCCACCATTGCCTTCACCTCTGCCACCCTGACATTTGTTCCCATTGGTGAAGCAGACATCAATATTACCAAACTGATTGGGGAAGGAGCCACTTAGGTCATTGGTAAATAGGCCGTCAACCCGGGTGTTGCCGGAACCCGAGGGATCGCCGACGCCGACTAGGTTCAGCTTTGAACCGAGACTGGTGCCATCAAAGTTCCAGACATTGAACCCTAACGCCGAGGTTCGGGAGGTGATGTTCTGGCTAGAGGTGTTTGTGAGTTTTACATCAAAAATCGCCTCGGTTTTGCTGCCCAAGGTTGTAAAACCCCCGAACTTAAAAATAGCCGTCGAGGAGAGTCCAGAAACGTTTTTTTCATCTACGTTCCCGTCAAAATTAAGAGTAAACTCCTTGCCGATATCACTGGCGCTAATGCCCACCGTCTTACTCCCGTCAAAGAGAGTAAACGCTGAGGCAGAAGAAGCGGCCACCGTAAAGGTGTAAAACCCTACGGAGCCGATGACTGATAGTCCTAAAGTAACTTGTCTGAGTAGTCTAAACATATTTCTCTACTGAATCCTACCAGCATAATTTGTGAAATCGAACCGACGGTTTTTGCACTTTTGCTGGGCTCTTATGGTCAGCGTATTAGTGCTAACCCATTTTCAATTACACTCAGCTCCTAAATCGGTTCACCCCTAGACCTCCTCAGTTGCAGGCCCCACACCCATTTGGGGAGCGATCGCCAGTACACCCTTCAACTGTATCCATAGGAACCTAGCTCTGTCCATAGTTTTGGCCTAGCTTTGTAAAATCTTTATAGAAAGGACTTTAATTTAAGAAGTTCCGAGACTTTAGCCCCGGTGGGAATAATAAAGTTTTGATAAAGACGGAATTTTAGGGCGCAAAAAGTCCCCGAGCAATAAACTGGGGACTTGATGAGGCGATCGCCGATTCAGTTTTTTTACATCCTTAATGGTGCAGTAGTCTTCAGTAGAAACCCGGAACTTTATAGGGGATGGATTGAGGGATTACTGAGGGGCTACAGCATAATCAATCAGTTGGGCCATTCTTTGGCGCAGGGTTTCCAGTCCTAGGCGAGCACTAGCGGAGATAAATACCGCCAGAGGAAACTCTTCCTTGGCGATCGCCAGGGTTTCCCCGTCCACTGCATCAATCTTATTAAAGGCAATCAAAGCAGGTCCTGGGGTAACCGGCATTTCGCCCAAAATTTTCATCACCGAGCGAATCTGACTTTGCCATGCAGCATGGGATAAGTCTACAACGTGCAGTAAGGCATCCGCTTCTGTGACTTCCTCTAAGGTGGCACGGAAGGCATCCATCAAGGAAGGGGGTAATTCGTGAATGAATCCCACCGTGTCTGTTACGACAAGAGACAGAGACTCTCCCAGGACACTAGGAATCACTAATCTGCGGGTAGTTGGATCCAAGGTGGCAAAAAGTTGGTCGGCAGTATAAATTTCCGCATTCGTCAGAGCATTGAGCAGGGTAGATTTCCCGGCATTAGTATAACCGACGATCGCCACGGAAGGGACATCTTGATGTTGGCGTCGCTGGCGCATTCGCGATCGATGCGCCTGCAATTCGGTGACTTCCTGTTGTAGGCGAGCAATTCGGCGCTGAATGGCGCGGCGTTCTGTTTCTAGTTTGGTTTCTCCAGGGCCTCTAGTCCCGATTCCACCCCCTAACCGGGACATCGCTTGACCTCGACCCGTAAGGCGGGGCAGCATATATTCCAGTTGGGCTAATTCGACTTGGAGTTTACCGGCCCCAGATTGGGCGCGTTGGGCAAAAATATCTAGAATCACTTCAGTGCGATCGACCACCCGGACCCCAATTTGGACTTCGAGGTTACGGACTTGTGACGGAGAAAGTTCGCGATCAAACACAATCAGATTGCTGCCGAGAGTTTGTGCCGTGAGGGCAATTTCTTCCACCTTACCTTTTCCGACCACCGTTTGGGGATGGAGGCGGGGACGTTTCTGGCGCATCGTTTGCAGGACCGTTCCTCCGGCAGTATCAACCAAACGCGCCAGTTCCGTGAGTCCGTCTTCAAATTGAGCTTCCTTGAGATTATTAGTCATTACCCCGACTAATAGGGCGCGATCATGGTCCGCATCCACATCACGGGCGATAAATTCCCGCTGGAATTCCGCTTCCAGATTCTCGACGAGTTCTAGGAAATCCTGTAGGGAGAGGGCATCCAGACTCATCGGGGGGGAAACCGTCCAACTGGCGATCGCCTCCGTGCCCTCTTCCTCTTCCATTCCCGTTTGGGGAATCAAATGTGCCAAATAGGACTCACTCACATAACCCGTAGCCCCACCGCCACGCCGTTCAAACCCCTCCCCCGTCAGATTCAGCACAACCAACGCATCCAACCGCTGAATTGCCATTGACGTTAGAGAAGATTCACTCAGACCTTCTCCTTTTAACTGAGTAGAAATACAGCGAATCCCACTGAGACGGCCCTCACCATAGCGGGGTAATTCCATTGCTGGAATTTGGGTTTGACGCGGTGAACCCACCCCTACCCGGATCACCTGACCCCGGCGATTGATGTAAACACAAACCGAATCCTTAATTTCGGTGCTAATAGCAGCTAAACGCTGGGCAAACTCCGAGGTAGTAATCGCATCCACCGGAAGCTTTTGGTGGTACAGGCGGTTAAGTTGCTTAAGTTGACTCGATTTAAGACCTTGTAGCTGTCCGTATATCGTTTCGATAGGCGTAGTGACCAGGAACCTGGCCCTCCGAACTCTTTACCTCTTTATTTTATCTTGAATGAAGGGATGGTGAGGGGGGGAACGTTTGGGGTTTCCGGCAAGTGGGATTAATCCGGTTTGCCGATTAAAACCGCTATTTATGATTAAAGCCAGGTAAGGGATAGAGTTGGATTGAAGCAAGAGGGGCGATCGGTCAAACATCCTGGGTAGTTATTGCTACTCCCACAAAATCCTATCTTTTAAAATTTATTCACACGTATCAAGTCAGTTTTTTTAATTCTTACCTTCATGTTTTAAGGTGCTACAAGTCCCTTAAATTTAGGTTGAGTTTAGCGTTTAATTGATATTTTCAGGTTGTAAAATGCTTATTTTTTAAGCCGTTGCCGGATTTTCTACGATAATTCCTTCCCTTTGATAAAGATTGACGAGCATGAATATCAAGGATTGTCAGGAGATAAGCCACGTGATTGCTCTTGTCCTTTAACTCCCACTTTGAGCGATCGCCGCTTCAAATTCTGCCAATGCCTCATAGGTTCCCACTTGCCAAGCGCGTTCGACTACAGTCGGAATAATTTGGGCGATCGCCATTTCGGGAAAAATCGGACTATTCTGTGCCGTGACATACTCTCCCTCTTGTAATAAATAGATAGTGAGTTTGGACTGATTATATACCCAAACTTCGGGGCATCCAATGGCTTTATAGGCTTCGATGGTTGTTTTAGAAGTGACATCAGTTTCTATTGCCAAATCTGGCGGAGGGTCATTCGGTTCCAGGCGGCGACGTCCGATCATCCGTCGATAATTCTGGATATAAAAACTAGCATCGGGTTCAATTCCTGCCATTCCTTCTCGTTTAAAGGTGGTTGATCCAAAGGGTTCGTATCTAGTGCCTTTAGCCTTCAGTAAAGTTTTGACAATATCGGAGATAATATCATTGGGTTTTTCATGTTCTGGTAAGGGGACCATAATTTGTAAGGTGCTGTGACTGTAGGCAATGCGGGAAGAGCGTTTTTCTCCCAGTTCTTCTAATAGTTTCTCAAATTCCTGCCAACTGATGTTGGAAATGGTAACGGTGCTCCCGGGTTCTAGCTTTATTTCACTAACGGGTTTGACAATGTTGGTGATAATGGTCATCATTAAAAAAACAGTAATTTATTCTCGAATTAGTCTTTATTCTAACAGCCAATTAAATATTTCTGCCACCGTTAGTCGCAAGCCGCTAGCAAAGGCAGGAACAGGAATTTCCTGTTCGGGTTCGTCAAAAACTTCTGGCTGTTGGTGAGGATAATACACAAAAATAATCTGGTCAGTGGGGTCAATAAGCCAGCCCATTTGAGTGCCATGTTTAAGGGCGTGTAGAATTTTTTTGGTAACTTTTGTAACCCGTTGTTCGGGAGAAAGTATTTCTATCATCCAATCTGGGGAGTCGTTAAATACATTGGCTACTCCGCCATTTTCTTTTCTCGGAATTTTCTGCCAAGTAAAGACGGCAATATCAGGAACAATTGTCCGTCCATCAAAGATACACCGCAGTTCTGGGAAAGCCCGGGCTATTTTCTGAGGCTTAACAACGGCAGTAATCGCGATAATGAGTTCAGCTTGGATCGTGCTATGTTCTCCTTGGGGCATGGGTTTCTGAATGATTTTACCTTCAAAATATTCACTAGCAGGTTTGGTTTCGGGGAGTTTGAGAAACTCTTCTAAGGTTAAGGACTTGGATGAGGTTTGGACCATATTAGGGTATCTCCAAAAGTAGCGAGTTGGGTGGGCGATCGCCCACCCCAATTTTAGACTATTATAGCGATCTCAACTAGAGTTTCAGTTTCTGAGTAATCCGTTGCATTGCTTCTTCCACATTATCTCGGCTGTTAAAGGCAGAAATACGGAAGTATCCTTCCCCAGCGGCACCAAAACCAGAACCGGGAGTTCCGACTACATTTACCACTTGCAGCAATTTATCGAAGAAATCCCAACTCGATAAACCATTGGGAGTTTTCACCCAGACGTAAGGTGCATTAATACCTCCGTAAACGGACAATTTAGCTGCGGTTAATTCTTCGCGGATAATTTTAGCGTTTTCTAAGTAGAAACTAACCAATTCTTTGACTTGTGCTTGTCCTTCTTCAGAATAAACGGCTTCGGCACCCCGTTGAACGATGTAGGAAACGCCATTAAATTTGGTGGATTGGCGACGGTTCCACAGTTTCCAAATTTCGACATCGGACCCATCAGAGGCTTTTGCCATCAGGGTTTTGGGAACGACGGTTAAAGCGCAACGAGTCCCCGTAAATCCGGCATTTTTGGAGAAGGAACGGAACTCTATCGCACAATCTTTTGCCCCTTCTATTTCATAGATGGAATGGGGGAGATTGGGGTCAGTAATGAATGCTTCATAAGCGGCATCAAAGAAAATAATTGAGCCATTTTCTTTCGCATAGTCTACCCATTTTTTAAGGTAGTCTTTAGTAGCGGTTGAACCTGTGGGATTATTGGGAAAACACAGGTAAATTAAGTCAACTTTCTCAGTGGGAATTTCAGCAGTAAAGTCATTTTCGGCGGTGATGGGGAGATAGACTAATCCTTCATACTCCCCTTTATCGTTAGCGGATCCAGTGTGTCCAGCCATGACGTTTGTATCCACATAAACGGGATAAACTGGGTCGGTAACGGCTATTTTGTTGGTCTTGCCGAAGATATCAAGAATGTTGCCGGTGTCACACTTGGAACCGTCAGAAATGAAGATTTCCGAGGCATCGATCGCACATCCACGAGATTGGAAGTCGTGGGTGGCAATTTTCTCGCGCAACCAGGCATAACCTTGTTCGGGACCGTACCCTTTGAAGTTGCTGCGATCGCCCATGTCTTCCACGGCTTTTATCATTGCTTTGCGGCAAGCTTCGGGTAGGGGTTCGGTGACATCGCCGATGCCGAGTTTGATGATTTTGGCGTCGGGATTCGCTTCGGCAAAGGCATTCACCCGACGGGCAATTTCTGGAAACAGGTAACCCGCTTTGAGTTTGAGGTAGTTGTCGTTAATGGTTGCCATCGTCAATCGTTAAAAACGTCGTATTACAGCTTACTGCCAATGGTGGCATCAGGGATAGGGGGTGGAGTTACTATCTCTGTTACTGCTAATATTAAGTCTATAGCTACCCCTGGAAACCCTATTACTACCGATAGATTTGTCCGATTAATTCTTATTCGCCGGCAGGCTTATGTCCCACTATATAAAATAGGGTGATATCGTTCCAAATTCCTTCTTCGGCAACTAACGATTCTAATTCAGTAAAATACTGTGCTTTGGCGGAATTTAATTGTTCTGAATTCAGGTGTTGGACGAAATTTAGCTGCGTCAGAGGATTGTTTAAAATTGTGTTCCACAATTTTTGAGCAGATTCTAAGGTTAAATAATTTCCAAATTGCTCGTCAGTGACTTTGATTCGTTCAAACCCGGCTGTTTCCAGGAGGTGTCTACATTTTTCTGAAGTTCCTGTTAATTCGTTCCAGTTTGGCAAGTTTAACCCGTAATTTTCGGCAATTTTTATTAACAGATTCCCGAAAATATAAGCAGTTTCTGCCACCCCTGTTATAGCGAGAATTCCCCCAGGTTTAAGAAAGTCATGCCAACGGCGTAAGTTAGCCGGAATGTTGGGAAGATAAGGAATGCCACAACAACAGAAAATTCGGTCGAAATGGTTGTCAGGAAGTGTTACACTTTCTACATCAGCTTGCTTAAGTTCAATATTCGTTAAACCGGCAGCTTTTATCTTGCTTTGAGCTTGGTTTAGCATTCCTGGAGATAAATCTATTCCCACTACTGAACCGCTACTTCCTACAATATGGGCGGCTTCAATGGCGACTAAACCCGTTCCCGTTGCCATGTCTAAGATATGCTGTCCCGGGTGAATGTCAGCACATTGGATCAGATGATGGGCAGCAATGGGGTGAAAATCACTTTCATTATCATAGTTTATGCGGCTATTAAAATAATCAGAAAGTTGGTGTTTGTAGTCGTTAAGACTGAGAGAATCATTCATTTTTATTCTCCGATTTTTAGGCTTTACTGCCCCGATTTTTCGCGATGATGTAGGTGAAGGACACGGCAGTGCCATGTCCCTACTAGGCTTAGATTAAATCAACTTTTCATTTTAGGCAACGCCGTACTTTTCAAACCAAGTGAGAAGGCGATTCCAGGCGGCTGTCGCAACTTCTGGGCGGTAGGTAGGGCGGTAGTCGGCATGGAATCCGTGGGGTATATTGGGGTAGAGGATAATTTCGGAATTGCTGTTGCCAGCTTGGAGGCGATCGCGCATTTGGGCGACGGTATCGTTAGGAATTAAGTCATCCTCTCCCCCGTATAATCCCAAAATGGGTACGGTTAACTCCTCGGCAATATCTAGGGGATGTTGGGGGGTTAGCGGCGTGGATTCACCGGATAAGCGCCCATACCAGGCAACTCCAGCCGTGACTTGGGGGTTATGTGCGCTATACAACCAGACAATCCGTCCACCCCAGCAAAAGCCTGTGATACCTAGCTTTTCGGTGTTTCCTTTACTGGCGGTTTGCGCCCAAGCAACGGTAGCATCGATGTCGGACATCACTTGTTCATCGGGTACTTTAGATACGACTTCGGAGATAATTTTTTCGATGTCCTCCATCTGGGATACATCTCCTTGTCTGGCAAACATTTCGGGGGCGATCGCGAGATAACCCTCTTTTGCCAATCGCCGGCAGACATCCTGGATATGTTCGTGAACCCCAAAAATTTCCTGGATGACTAAGATTACCGGGAAATTTTGTCCGGTGGCAGGCATGGCGCGATAGGCGGGGATTTCTCCATCGGCAACGGGGATAGCAACTTCCCCCGCCTCTAATCCTTCGGTATCAGTGGTGATGACTTGTTGTGCGAAAATTGGATGTGCGGCTAGGGCAAATCCAGCGGCGATCGCACTCACTTTGATGAATTGTCGGCGTGTTAAGGGTTTCATAGGCAATGGGTCCTGTATGTTAAAGGAGTTATCCTGTCTAATTTTAATCGGAACCGACAGGTTTTGTTATTATATCTGCCCTGCGACTCTAGGTTATTTAAAACCACAACCAGCCTAAAAATAACATCCCGATCGCCACAATCCCTGCAACTAAGGTGGCAGTTTCATTCAGCTTTTTTTCCGGCTGAAAGGCTTCTCTGGGAGAACTGGATGCGTCTTGTCTTTCGCGAACAGGTGTCCAATCTTCCTCTTCTAAACTTTTGGATAAACCCCGCCAGACTCGCGACTGAATTAAGGCATCTTTGTTTTTAATTCCCGTAACTACAACGAGGGATCCGTCTCTTTCCGGTAACCCATATTGTTCGAGTTGGGCAGCTAGGCTTTCTTTGGTGCGATCGGAATTTTTGGCCAATTTATCCGTCGAATGTTCCTCTCGTTCTCGGTTGGAATTTTGGGGGTAGCTGCCCAGATTAGCACTAACTGATAATCCCTTTAATAGTTCCCATTTTACGGTAAATCCGTCAGTTCCTCCAAAGGGAATCGCCCGGTCAATTTCTGCATCTAACCCGTCTTTTTTTTCGTCTAAAAAGGTGTTTAAGGCACGGATGGCAACGGCCCGTAACTGTTGCTCATTAGCTGCGGAATCTTCAGCAACCCAGGCGATAGAATTGCGAATGGCCCGATCCCGAAAATCTGTACGTCCCCTTGCCTCTAAACCCGTAATTAGTAATAGTAAGCAACCGTTATATCGGCCCAATACAAGAGAAGGCGATTCAGCTTGAATCGAGTCGGTGACCCGATTTAACGTTAGAATTGAAGGGGTTTCCGGTAGCCAACAATAACCCTCTTCCTGAGAAAATCCCCGGCTTTTAACATAAATTTTCATTGTTTTTTCCTATCCAATATTTAGCCAATTTTGACCCTGCAAGACGGCATAGGCCCCCGTATTTTTACAGCCTTTAGCAAATTCGCGTACCGCCTCTTTAAGGTGATTATCCAATCCTAACCAATCTCGGATAAAATTAAATAGCCCTAAATTCCGACGATCAAGATGTAGTCTTAGTAAAAATCGTAACAAATATCGTAAAGGCTGTTCGCTATCCTGGGGATTATATTGGGCATCATGACTGGTTTTTCTGAAAATAAATAAGGGTTTATTATCTAAGGTTTCAATTCTAGAAAATACCACCGTCCCTACGGTTTGAACCGGAGTGACAATCACCACGACTTTAGACAGCAAGGATTCGGATCTCAATAAGTCTAATAACCTCGCATATCCAGCTTGTACCTGCCTCACCAGTTCAGCCCTGCTTTTATCATCTTGCAAGTATTTCTCGCAGCGTACAGGGGCAAAAATCACTAATCGCGGGGAATCTAATTCTCGATACACCCGCTGAAATAAATTAGCAATTTGTTGGGGTTTATTGACTGCATCGTGCCACTGCCCGTTTTTTTCCATTAACGCTGGGGTATCAATGGCGATCGCCACTGCTGCTGATTCCCGCACAAATGTCTCTACTTTTTCCTTTTCCTCCCGAGAACTTTTAGCCGCCAGATATTCTCCCGGATAATCTTGAAAATGTAGAGTTAAAGATGGAATTGCCCCTTTTCTTCCCAGTTCAAAGAGGAAGGATTTATGTTGTTCTGTACTCTGCATCCATCCTTTTGTCTCAAAACTATCCGGTAGAGTTTTTAATTCTGCTAACCGTTCTTGTAGCAAAGCAGCACTTTCTAAATCCGGCGTCAATTGCAAGTTAGTTTGTCCAATATTGCGCTCAAATTGTTCATACATGGCAGTTAGAAGGCTAGTTTTACCCACGCCACTGGGTCCCAGCATGGTTACTTTTAATTCTTGCATTATTTTCAGGGGTGTAAAGTTGACATCAGTGGTTTTTTAAGAATCTTATAATTACCAGAATTTAAGAGCGATCGCCCTTTAGTTCTCCTTGCTTTATAATCATCTAGTAATAAACTTACTATCGGCAATTCTTCATTAATATTAATTTACTCTTGGGGGGTGACGACGGTTTCTCCTAATATGGGATTATAACCGATTTTTTGGGGGTTTTGGGAAAATAAACCCGTATCGCGACAGTGGCATAAGGGTAATTCCTTTTTAATTAGAGAGAATGTAGAGGGTTATTCATGAAAGAAAGGGAAAGGGCCTAGAAAAAGCCCCCTACCTAAACAGTACGGGGATTTTTTAGCTTTTTAAGTGCTATTTCCCGATAAAAACTGCATTAATTCCAATTGATTCCCGGCTTCTACCGTATCTACTGCGGCAAACCATTCTCGCCGCAACCGATCGCGATCGCCTAGGCGGTTGAATTCATCTTCCCACACCTCGGAACGGACTTCTTCTAAAAAGATTTGCCATTCGGTTTTAACTCCTTCCACTCGCAATACGCGATCCATAAATTCCTCTATAATCGCAAAAGCGGCTTGATTCGGTTCAATTAGCAAATTTTCTAGTGCCGTTTCACAATTATAAACCGCTTCGGCATGAAGGGTTTTAAGGTTTGATAACACTTCGGAAGCGGAAATGCCTTGATGGGATAATTTTAAAGAAGTCTTATCCGGGTTTAATCCATCTAACTGCTGGCGAATTCGGTGCTGAATCAGTCCTCTGTAGGATAAATCAAACTCAGATAAAATTCTAAACCCTAACTTAAGTTTATGCAAGTCCTCGGGTAAAAACTCAGCGATAAACCCTAAAAACTCACTCCCGGTTGTGCTGCTGAGGTTTCCTAATCGTCCCTTTTCTATCAATACATCAGTAACCCGCGACTTAACGCGCTTGATCGCCTGTTTTAATCCCTCATCTAAAGTTAAAAAATGTTGGGATAAATGGGCGCGAATTTCATTCAAATATTGATAGTAAGCATTCGGATACCCTCCCACGCGATCGCGCCGAATTTCTATCTCTTCCAGACTGGGAATCCCCGGATCCATGCGACAAGCAGCAATCGCTACCTCTACCTGCTTTTTAAACTCCAAATCTTCCGCCTGTCGTTGCTGAGAAAGCTCTCGCAGAAAGCCCTCTAATCCGCTCGTTAAATTATTCCAAAGTGTATCAAATAGGCGCAAAAATAGGGGAAATTCGCTTTCTCGCTGCACCGCTTGGCCTAGGACCTGCCTTGCTTTGAACAGTTCCGCAGCAGTGCGATCTCGCAGTTGCAGCAATCGGTCTTGACAGGCAAATGCATATTGGCGGTCAAGTTCAGCTATTTTAGCGGTTAAATACCCCAAAACTCCCTCTAAAATTTGCTGATTTACGGCTACCGAATCGGCACAATTTACAGTCATCGTTTTGACAACTTCAATATGTTTTTCTGCCATGGTTTCCGCTAAATCTTGGCAGTTTTTGGCATTATCCCCATTTCCCGAACCGGCACTGGTTTGGTTGAGAATCATCATCGACCAGAGGGAGATGGGAAGTTCGGTTAAAGCCGTAGCAGCGGTGTCGTACAGTTTCACATCTACATCTGCCCAATAATCCCCAGAGGATTTAGGCATTCGCACAAAGAGTACAAAATCCACCTCGTGACCGAGGGTTTCAATTAGCCTCACTTCGTCGCCAATGCCGGTATCTCCCAATCCAGGCATATCGACCAAGGCAATCGTCCCCACATCCGCGTTTGGAAACGTACAAACAATTTTAACCTGGCGCACGGCGAGATAGTTGAAAAAAACGCGCTGACCATCCGGGGTATCTTGTGCGACATATTCGCGAATTTCATCTTGGGCAATGCGGCGCGGGGAGGGCTGTTGCAGGAGCGTACGGTAGTGGTCAAGGTGGGTGTGATAGCGGCGCAAATGTTCGTATTTAGCCCCGGTTTGTGCGCCGTAGAGGTCGCGAGGGAGGGGGGGGAGAGACTGCCGCGCAAAGTGATCAAGGGAATGAGGCGATGAGCCTAATTGAAGTTGGTCGTAATACGGGGCGATCGCCTCCTCTAAAAACGATCGCTCGTTATGGAAAACCACTTCCCCGTGAGTTTCCAGGGTGGGATTGTGGTAAATGGTGCTCAGAACGCCGGTACAATGTTGGCGATCGCCGTCGGGAATTTCCGAGGCGCTCAGTCCAGTTAAACTTTGTAATAAGCGACTTTTTCCTTGTCTAGCCCGTCCAACTACGCCGATATTGAGAGTATGGCGAGAAAACCGGGCTTTTAGTTTAGCAATCGCCTCTAATTCTGTGGCAATCTGCACCTGAATTGGCAAAAAATCCACATCCTGGAGATGTCCGCCGATTGCCGAGTCTTCCACTTGATTTAGAAGGCGATCGCGGTGGTCCTGTAAGGTACGAACTGCCGCCGCCAGGGACCTCAAATTGTCCCCAACCCAACTCATTTTTTCGGCTAAGGGGCGACGTTTTTCGACAATCTGAGCAATTTGTGCCGTTCTCTGGTTATTCATGGGGCGAAATTAATTCTCGGTTCCCGTCCCCTCAATTATGAGGGATACAAGAAAAAAAATAAGACCCTTTCATCTTACTAGATGAGGGTCTTATCTAACCATTCCAAATTCTATTAAGCTGTTTTATATGTAACCTGCACACTGGAGCACAAAGGACGCACAGCAGCCTCCAATGGATGCATTCACAAACTCGGCCAGAAAGGAAGGAGTTAAACCCTTTAAGTTTTCCAGCTCAAAACCCCTACAAATTTCTCGATTTCAGTTAATTAGCCGGAATCCGTTTAGCCCGTGCCGTGGCAATTTCTTGGCGCAGGACTTCCATTGCTCTCGAGTATTGGGGGTCTTGGGGGGAACCAATTAAGGTGCGATCGCCCCTTAAGAGTTTTTGTTGGTCCTCCGTGAGTTCGATCGCCACATCTGGAGTAATCCCTTCATGGTTAATATCCGTGCCATTGGGCGTGAGATACTTAGCAATCGTTACCGCCAACCCGGATCCATCTCCGAGTCCACGCACCGACTGCACTAAGCCCTTTCCAAACGTTTTTGAGCCGACGAGAACCGCACGCTCGTTATCGCGCAAGGCCCCGGACAAAATTTCACTGGCACTGGCCGAACCGCCATCTACTAACACCACTAACGGTTTATTCGTCAGTGCGCGTCCGTTAGCTGTCTGACGGTCCATTTCGCCTACCCGGTTGACGGTGGAGACAATACTGCCGGAATTGAGCCACATCCGAGCGATTTCAATGCTGGAATGAAGCAGACCCCCGGGGTTAGACCGCAGATCCAAAATATAACCGGAAACATTCTGGCCTTCCAGGTCCTTGATGGCGTCGCGCATTTCTTCGGCTGCGATCGCATTAAAATTGGTCAGGCGGACATATCCCACCCCACCCATCGGGCTTTCCTGATAACTGTAGCGGACCGAATGGATGGCGATAAGTTCGCGCCGAATCTTGTAGTCCTGAATCTCCTTGGTACCCTGTTGTTCGTTTATCACCCGTTCGATGGTTAGAGTCACCTCCGTGCCAACGGGACCGCGAATTAGACTCACCGCCTCATTGATATCCATCCCCTCGGTACTTTGTCCGTCAATCTTGAGGATGGCGTCTCTGGCTTGAATTCCCATAGAGAAAGCCGGTGTATCCTCAATTGGAGAAATCACGATCAGTTGCTTCGTCTCTTCATCCTGGGACAGTTGAATGCCCACCCCCGTCAGTTCTCCAGAAGTATCAATTTGCATATTCTTGAACTCTTCTGGATTCATGAACCGGGTGTAGGGGTCCCCCAGCTTATCCAGCATTTCTCGGATTGCTGTGTAAGCTTCCTCCTTGTCGGTATAGGGTCGGGTCAGATACTCTTGGCGAACGGTTTCCCAATCCACTTGGTTAAACGTGGCATCCACATAGTTGCGGTTAATAATTTGCCAAACTTCGTCTACCAGTTCTTTGGGACTGTCTTGAAAAAATGCTTGACTTTGGGACAGATGAAGTCCCGCCCCCGTGACAGTAACAGCCGTTAAAGCCACTGCTGTTGCACCTACTATAAGCCCGCGTTTTGTAATCACCATATATATTCAATCAAGAAGGAAAAACTACGATAAGGACGACCCCGGTTGACTCTTCTATCTTTCGACAAAGAAGGTAGTAGGATGAAGGCGATGGAGAGGGAAACAATGGGGGGATGAAGGCAAAGCGCCGCGTTGATATTTAACTATAGATGGCTGACCCGATGAGAAAGCGCCTGCCCTGATTCTATCGCCCGTAATAGGCCGAGGACAGCTAAAATACTGAATTTCCGATGTTCAGGATTTTATGGATAGATTTTGTCCTTAGCCTTACGATAACACAGGCTTTACTGAGGTAACAGAGGGGCATTATTCTCCTTAAGCCTGATCAAATTGGCGATCGCTTGCCGGATTCCGTCTAGGGCGTCGGCACTCCCGTTCAGAAACCGGGTTCTTTCCAAAAACTCGGGCCCAAGCCCCAACTGTGTGATCACAATCCGGTTTCTTGTCCCCTCCCCACTCTGCCTCCGAACCCCTAGGGATCAACCCAACGCCCATCGGCTTGAATCAACTTAATTAACTCATCAACGCCCTGAGATTCCGGGACCTTTTTAATTTCGTCCCGGCCCCGATAGAGGGAAATATACCCCGGTTGCTTGCCCACATAACCATAGTCGGCATCAGCCATTTCCCCAGGTCCATTGACAATGCAACCCATTACAGCAATATCGAGTCCCGTCAGGTGTTTAGTGGCTTCTCGGACCTGATGGAGTACCTCTTCTAAATTAAACAGGGTACGACCACAAGAAGGGCAGGCGACATATTCCACCATCGTCTTTCGCAGACCCAACGCTTGCAGGATACTGTAACAGACGGGAATTTCTTTTTCCGGGGCTTCGGTGAGGGAAACCCGAATCGTGTCGCCAATGCCTTCGGCTAATAGGGTGCCGATGCCAGCAGTGGACTTAATCCGACCATATTCCCCATCCCCAGCTTCCGTGACCCCCAGGTGCAGGGGATAATCCATTCCCAGGTGATCCATGCGCTGTGCCATGAGACGATAGGCGGCCAACATCACCGGCACGCGGGATGCTTTCATGGAAATGACCAGGTTGCGGAAGTCTAAGGATTCGCAAATTCTGATAAATTCTAGGGCAGATTCAACCATGCCCTCGGGGGTATCCCCATAACTAAATAGCATCCGTTCAGCCAAGGACCCGTGATTGACCCCAATCCGCATGGATTTACCTTGGTCTCGTAGAGAAATCACCAATGGTTCTAGGGTTGCCCGGATTTTTTCCCCAATTTCGGCAAACTCAGTGGGGGTGTAGTCGGTGCGGTCTGCTTTAGGCTTTTCAAAGACGTAAAGTCCGGGATTGATTCGCACCTTATCAACGTGCTTGGCGACTTCAAGGGCAATTTTCATGCCGTTGTGATGGACGTCGGCGACGAGGGGGACGAGTTGATAGGTGCGCGCGAGTCTTTGCTTAATTTCGGCCAGGGCTTTAGCGTGGGCCATGCTGGGGACGGTGACGCGGACGATTTCACAGCCAATTTCATGAAGGCGACGAATTCCCGCCACGGAACCCTCGATATCTAAGGTATCTTCGTTAATCATGGACTGCACCACCACGGGGTGTCCGCCACCGATGATGATGTTTCCCACCGGAACCGGGCGGGTTTTGCGACGGTGGATGGTGGTGTCCGTCAGGGCGTTAAGGTCAGTCGGTTGGGTGGTCGTTGGGTTTGGGAGTGTTTGCATACTGGCGATCGCAATCCAAGAGTTGCTTTGGAGGGTGCTTGATTGGGTCAGGACCCAGGGCGATCTCATTCAGCCCGGTTTGGGGATTTCATCCCTTCTTGATCGGCCAATAGACGCGCCGGGGTGTTATCGTCTGGGTTCTGTTTTTCAGGTTGCCATAAATTGGGTCAATTTGGCTGGAAATCCTCACAGAAAACTCCCTTAATTTCCCTGAATCTCCCGCCACTATGCCAAATACCAGGGGATTCTCCCGGAATGAAACTCGCCCTGGATTCCTCCAACATCCCAGAGATTTTTGGAGTGAATCGATACGAGGAGACGGGAAACAGATAAGATAGGAAGATATTTTCGCCGATGGCAAGTCCGATCGCTTGCGATCGCGCCACGCTAATCTCGAAGGGTGCGATTCTTGCTATAAAACCTTTGTTGTTAAACGGATTGCTTGCATGGAAATCAATCGATGTGTTGTGAGTGCCAGAGCTGTCTATCCTGAACGCAAGTGCTTCAAAATGCCAGGAGCGCTCGAACGAAGGCCCCTATTCAACCCCCTGCAGGAGTCCTGACCCCCTAATTATCTAAATATCCAAGAGGGAATAGCCCTCTGGCCCCCGAAAACTATTCACTCAACCGCCGCTACAGATCTACGCTATGCAATTGATTAACCCGATGACTGGACAGCTCATCCAAGGGCGCTATCAACTCCTCAAAGACCTCAAGCGAGGAGCTTTTGGTAAACTCTATCTGGCTGAAGACCTGCAACAGCCGGACCAACCGCGCCCCTGTGTTGTTAAACAACTTCAACCGAATCTCTCCAATCCAGCTCTGCTGGCCGAAGCCCGAGAGCGCTTGCACCGAGAAATCAAAGTGATGCAAACTTTAAGCGCTCATCCGCTGATTCCCCGCATTTTGGATGGGTTTGAGCAGGACCAAAAATTTTATATTGTTGAAGAATTTATTGAGGGTCAAGACCTCAGTCAAGAAATCATTCGAGGCAACCGATGGAGCGAAGGACTGGTGATGGCTCTGTTGCATCAGGTCCTGGAAGTGTTGGCTTTCCTTCATCAACACCAGGTCATCCATCGTAACATTAAACCCTCTAATTTAATCCGCCGTAAGGTTGATCGCAAAATTATCCCGGTTGATTTTGGTTCCCTCAAAGAAATCGAAACCTTGGCCTTTAATCCCCAAGGACAAATCGGCACGGCGGCGATCGGAACTCCGGGTTATGTTCCTATCGAACAACTTGGGGGCAAACCTCGCTGTAATAGCGATATTTATGCCTTGGGCATGACCGCCATTCAAGCCTTAACGGGACTTGCTCCCCGGGAGTTAGAACGGGACCCGAAAACCGGCCAAACTATCTGGCACCATCTGGCCCCGGTGAATCCGAAGTTGGCTCAAATTCTGGATAAAATGGTGCGCTCGGACTATCAAGAACGCTACCAACAAGCAACCGAAGTGCTAACGGATTTGCGCTCTTTACATGAGATTGGTAATGTTCTCGATGGTCGCTATCAAGTCGTGAGTCTGTTAGCGGAACGCCGGTTTAGTAAAACTTTTTTAGCTGAGGATTTGCAACGTCAGGAAATGCCCTGGTGTACGATTGAGCAAATTAAACCCCCTCAACAAGAAACCTTTCCCTGGTGGGAAGCTAAAAGTTTTTTTGATGCGGAAGCGCAACTGTTACATCGCTTAGGAACTCACGACAAAATTCCGACGCTGCTGGCCGATTTTGAGCAAAATGGGGCATTTTATTTGGTCCATGAGTATCTTGAAGGGCAGTCGCTTTCTCAGGAGTTTATCCAGGGGAAAAAGTATGAAGAAAAAGAGGCGATCGCTCTCTTGCAAGAGGTCCTGGAAACTCTAGCTTTTGTCCATGAGCATCATGCCATTCACTCGGATTTGACTCCGTGGAGTTTATTCCGGCGTCAGTCGGATGGCAAACTAATGTTGAGCAATTTTGGCGCGGTTAAGCAAATTGGCACTCTAACGATTGACCAGGGCCAGCTAACAACCTCTACGGCGATCGGGACTCCGGGATATATGCCGAAGGAGCAAATGGTCGGTAATCCCCGCCCAAATAGCGATATCTACGCCCTTGGTGCAGTGGTCCTGCAAGGATTAACCGGGGTACGTCCGGATTATCTGGGTACCGACCCCCATACCGGGGAACTCAGTTGGCATAAGCACGTTCAGGTGAGCGATCGCTTTGGGGCGATTCTAGATAAAATGGTGCGCTCTTATTTCCGGGAACGGTATGAATCGGCGCAGGAGGTGTTAGCGGATCTGCGCGCCCTCCAGGACCCCATTCTCGCCCCCTTTCCCGAGTCGGTCCCTATGCCAATGGCGGCAAATGGTGCGGTTTCTCCCCAAATCCCCATGGGCAAACCAGACCCTGTAACTGAGTCAGTCGCCCCAGTTAAAGCACTGGACCGGATGGGGGCCTCTGCTGTCCCTGCGTTTGCTAAAATTTCAGGAAAGTTACCGTCGGTCAAGCCTTGGCCGATTGTGGCGGTGGTGGCCCTGGTGGGAATGGCAGGGGGGGCAGTCGCCATCAGCAACTCTCACCAAAATCGGCAAGGCCGCGATCGCTCAGAAACGTTTATTCAAAATGCCAGTTTGCTTTTGGAGTCTCAGGACTACATGGCAGCCCTGGATCAGTGCGATCAGGCGATCGGGATTAAGGCAGATTATGCCTTAGCTTGGAAATGTCGCGGGGATGCACTCTACCTGCTGGACCGCTATGAATCTGCTCTGGTAGCTTACGACAATGCCAGTCGCTTAGAACCGAAAAATGCCCGGTATTGGAACAATCGCGGAGAAACACTGTATCAATTACAGCGCTACGAGGAGGCAATCACTTCTCACGATCGCGCTTTAGAACTTCGCCAGAATGATATCAATGCGCTCAAGGGTCGCGGTATTGCCCTCTTGAGTTTGCAGCGCTACGATCAGGCACTGGCTGAACTGGACAAGGCTTTGGAAATCGAGCCGAATGACCCCCAAGGGTGGGAACGCAAGGGGTTGGTTTTAAATTATTTACAACGTCCCCAAGAGGCCGATCGCGCCTTTGAATTGTCCCTAGCGGCTTACGATCGCCAGTTGGAAACGAACCCCGATAATTTGAATGCCTGGTTGGAACGGGGTCGGTTATTAAATCAGTTGCAACGTCTGGACGAGGCGATCGCTTCGTTTGATCGGGCTTTGGAGATTAATCCCGATTATTATTTGGCCTGGAATGCGATGGGAACGGTTCTCTATGGCGCTTCCGAATTTTATGAGGCGTTAGCAGCTTACGATAAGGCCCTGGCAATTGAACCGGATTTTTATAAGGGGTGGCATAACCGAGGGGTGTTGTTAAGTCAGGGTTTGAGTCGCGATTTTGAGGCGATCGAGTCTTATGATCGGGCGGTGGCGATTGAGGGCACGTTCTCTCCCGCTTGGCGCGATCGGGGATTGGCACAAATGCAACTGCGCCGTTTCCCGGAGGCAGTCGCCTCGTTTGATGAGGTGGTGAAGATTGAACCTAATGATGGCAAATCCTGGGCGAATCGCGGGGTATCTTTGAATGAGATGCGGCTTTACGCTGAGGCGATCGAATCGTTTGATCGAGCGATCGCCGTTCAACCCCAAGATCCCTTAGTCTGGACTCAACGCGGTATCGCCTTGGAGTCCCTGGAGCGCTATGATGAAGCTCTGGCCTCTTACGACAAAGCCCTAGAGATTCAACCGGATTTTGCCCTAGCCCTGGAGTCCCGCGACTGGGTGTTAGGCAAGTTAGGCCGCTGAAATTAAGGTTGTCATTCTCAAAAACGTAGCTACATTTAGTATCCTCCCCTTCGTCAGGGGAGGGTGAGGGCGGGGTCCAAACCCAGGGTTGTTAAGGGGTAAGGTTCATAACGGCTGGCATTTTCCGGCCCGAATCAAACCTACCCGACGCGCGATCGCCGCGTCCCGTGAATCAAAGGGTCCCCATTTCTCGACTAGATCCGGTAGGTTCTGCCCTTCCAGGCGATCGCTGGGGAGGATTTCACAGGTTTCGTTTTGGTGCTTGACAATATAACACTTTTGTGTAGTCGTCATCGGTATTCTCGATTCCACAGAGCAGGGAGTTGGCAGTATAATCGAAATCGCCTACGGTTGGAGAATCACCGGCACGTTGCCATTATTTCCCGACCCGCCCATAATCACTACTTTACTATTATTAGAATTAGCAAGGCGATCGGTTGCTTCAATATTCCGCCATTGCAGGAATTGCGAAGTTAAACCGGGGGAAATAATTTGTTGATAATCGGCAATTCCTAGGGCTTCAATGCGCTTACGCTCTGCCTCTTGACGCTCTTTTTGTAACACCAATTCCATGCGCTGATTATCCTGTTCTACTTCCATTTTTTGTTCAATGGCGGCTTGTAATTTCTCCGGCAGCGCCACATCTTTGAGGAAGGCTTCTTCTACGATAAAACCTAGGGGAGTTAAGGACTCGCGCATCGCTAAACGCAGTCGCCGAGTTACTTCTTCCCGTTTTGCAGTGTAAATATCTCTAGCGGGATAATTAGATGTAATTTCCCGAATAATCGCCTGAAAACGCGATCGCACGATTTCTTCATCATTTGGGCCAATATTTTGATAAACATCTGCCGCACTATTGGGGTCTAAGCGATACTGAATGGTTCCATCTACAATTAGGTTTAGCCCTTCTTGGGAGGTGGCTGAAATTTTTTCCGGCATATCCCGCAGGCGTGTAGAAAACTTCAACACTCTCCCGAATGGGTTCACCCAATGCACCCCGGGGGTCAGGGTTTCGACAGATACTTTCCCAAAAACCTCTATCACCCCAACTTTGCCTGATGGGATAATGGTAAAGGTTTTTAACAGAGAAACTGTCGCTGCAATAATACCAATTAATAGGGCAACGGCACGGACGGTATTTCGATGCTTTTCGTCCGAAAACTTAGGTCCAACGAGAAGGACCAAAATTGACAGGAGACTGGTGAGGAGTGTGGCAATGAAGGTCATAGGATTACCTCAAACTGCTGAATGAAGGGGGCATCGACAATGAAATACAATTCAGTTTAAATCAAGCAAAGCTCACAGATTCTTTCAACTTTTTCCAGGGGCAATCCGACAGCCGCCCCACCAATTTTGCTAGGATACCACATTGGGTACGGCCCGATCGCTTGAAGAAAAATTTGTTATAAAAATTTTCTATGGAGGACTCGGGGGCCAATTAATTGATGTAGGATGAAAGCGAAGGCTCTAAACAGAGGCTAGGTGCGGAATTTTTCAGTACCGCTCCCCCTTAGTCCGGAAATTTCAAAGTTTCTCTCCTGGATCTAGGGTTGGGGGAGACCCCCATCAACCCGGGGAATGTGAGTAGTAACGGCTTGGTGTTTTTTTTACGAGCAGAATATCAACCTATCAGAACTTAGTATGTATTAATTGCTCAATGCGGCTTTTAATACAGAGTGATTCAAGCCTCCCTTTGATTATTCCTTGATTGGCGTGAATGTGACATCCTGGCCTCACATAAAAAATTTACGCTTTTCCCTCTGAGCGATCGCGCTGATACCCGATGATACTCCCTTTCGTTTTCATCGGTCTAAAAAACCCTACAGCCCATACAACGTAAAGCCCAGCAACCGCCTGTAGGTGGGGTGGAGATAAAACGAACTGGGCCAAATCGAATTGGGTATGAGTATTATTTAACCCCAATTAAGACCCTAATTTCTGTTAAATATCCTGCTCCTATCTAGCGGTTTATACAGTTATGAGGTCTATTTTTTAGGAGTGCTTTCGCCGAGCGTACCGTAGTAGGCTTCGCCCACGCACTCCTAATAGTTATTTATAGCGAATGAATCTGAGAAAGGCTATATTATAAGGAGGAACTGCAATTTGCGGTACAATTAAATGCGTCTTTTAGATTGAATCGGACCTCCCCTAAATTCATGCTAGAAATCAACAATCCTAACTTATATTTATTTAGCTACCATCTCAAAGAAAGTCTAGCCAGTAGTCACCAAGATTATTACGCGGCTTTAGAAAAATTAGTGAGCTATCTTTCTCCCTCAAATGCCGGCGTGATCGCCCTGGAACCCCGGGAAACTTTTCTAGCTCTTAATACCAATCCCACCGCCGATTTAAATTTTAAAGGAACCTTAAACAACCATACGATTAAAGGACGTTATTTGCGGCGAATTCTCAATGATAGTTATGCTTTAATTTTTGACGGGTCGGTTCAGGAAAGATATAACACGCATCAAATCCAGAGTCTTTTAATTAGTTTAAAGTCATTAACCCCTGAACCCTTTTCTCCTCAAAATTTAGGACAAACCTGGCTCTTATCCGGAGTAGTGGAAGATGGTACTCTAACTCAGATAGAACGGCTAGCGGAAGAGAGTTATAAAACCTTAATCTCTCCCGAGGGTTGGCACTATCGAGAGACGGGGGATTATCTAGGGGTGAAACTTTATGAATTTTGGAGGGCTTCTGAGGACAAGAAATGGGAGAATATCCAAGCCAATAGTCATTTACTCCTGGTTCTGTATCCCGACCGCGAAACCTTTAAAGCGGGATGGGGGTTTTATCAACAATGGCAGCAGGTTCTATGGGGTCGCCATCAGATAATTAGGGCGTATCACAACAGCCAACTCCTGATAACTCAGCTAATGGAGGGATATCAACAGGTCGAGGCGATCGCCGATTATTCTGGGTTGAGTCTCTATCGCCTTAAAACAATAATGGATTCTCTAGGGGAAGTGATTAGCCAGTTCAACGCTTTAGAGATGAATCTCCATTTGATTGAAACCACTGTGGCTCGTTATGATAAATATTGCCATCAGTTAGAACATGATGCCGATGGTTTAGGCTTAACTGACTTAAAGTTGCTCAAAAACTTTAGCCAGGGGGTAAAAGAGATTTATTTACCCCAGATTCAAGCAGAAATTAATCAGTTTCGCTTAAAGTTGGAACGGGTAGAAGATTTAACCCAGACGCTTGGTAGTCTCGTAGAAATTCGACAGGCCCAACGCGATCGCACTTTAAAAACAGCCCTGGGCATTGTTGGGGTCGGATTGGGTACAGGTTGTATAGTAGCCGTGGCATCTTCAAATCATCTCCCCGGGATGAATAAGTTTCCTTTGGTCAATAGTGGGACGGGTTCAGGGTTGCCCGGGCTCTTATTATTTAGTGTGATATGCGGGGGGGTTGCGAGTTTAGTGACATTTTTGGCCGTCGCCCTGTGGCAAAAAGTAGGGAAGTGATGCCCTGGGTACTCCCGGCGATCGCACGTTACCCCTGTTAAAATAGGTCTAGCACACTTACGTGGAGAAATGGCTATGGTCACAGAAGTGCGATCGCCCGAACCCCAGGCAACCCTCATCTACCCGGACAGCGACGGTGAAAGAATGGCAGACAATACCCAGCAATTTGAGTTAATCGTTTGGATTAAAGAAAACTTAGAACGGGTATATGCTCAGGATCCGAATGTCTTCGTCGCCGGAGACTTATTATGGTATCCCGTGGAAGGAAATAATAAACTCAGACAAGCGCCAGATGTGATGGTAGCCTTTGGACGACCCAAAGGATATCGCGGGTCTTACCAACAGTGGCGCGAGGAGAATATCCCCCCGCAAGTCGTCTTTGAAATTTGGTCTCCAGGAAATCGTCCGTCCCAAATGGCGAAGAAATTTGCCTTTTATCAAGAGTACGGTGTTGAAGAATACTACCTATACCATCCCGACTTACTGGATTTAGCCGGATGGTCCAAGTCTGAGGGCAGTTTACAGCCGATCGAACAAATGGACGGTTGGGTGAGTCCCCGTCTCGCGGTGCGATTTCAACTCGCGGAAGCAGGATTGCAACTGTACCGTCCTGATGGCGAACCTTTTCTAACTACGTTGGAACTAGAGGAACGGGCGCGGCAAGCAGAAGAACGGGCGCAAATAGCTGAATCTGAACTGGAACGAGAACGCCAGAAATCCCAGGTACTCGCCGATCGCCTGCGTGAAATGGGAATCGATCCAGACGCGTTGTAATGCCGATGTGATCGTCTCGGCCAACCCCTCGACGATCGCATTTATCCTCTGGACGATCGCACGAATACCCGCAAAAATTCCCCTTAAAAACTACGCCAATCCCTCCTCGCTTCCGTCAAAATCTCCTTACAGATTTAAACCCTCATTACCCTCTCAAAGGAGTTCATATCATGCAAATCAACTTAGAATCTCCAACTTTTGCGATCGCACCGGGCAGTTTGCGGCAAGTTCACCACATCGCATTTAACGTCAGCGATTTGGAAGCATCCCGCCATTTTTATGGTCGGATCCTCGGGTTGCACGAACTGACTGGGGATGACATTCCCACCACCTTGCGCGAGTTAGTGGCAACGGGGAAAGTTGCTAATTTTGTTACCCCAGATGGGACTGTTATCGATTTATTTTATGAACCTGATTTATTACCCCCGGACCCGGACCCGAAATGTGCATTTACCCGTGCCAATCACCTCGCCTTCGATATTGATCCGCAGTTATTTGACGCGGCAGTTGAGGCGCTTAAAGCCCATCAGGTTGCGATCGATAGCGGTCCTGTTACCCGTCCTACAGGACGCGGGATCTACTTTTACGATCCCGATGGGTTTATGATCGAGATCCGTTGCAATCCCCTCGACAGTTGACTCAGAAAAGTCCGATCCGAGTCCGGGAAACTCAGATTTCTGAGTGAAGAAATCCCAGAAAATCTCCCCCCTCCTCGGTATGGAGTAACTCTAGCCGCCATTGGGGTAAAAATCCCTGAAAATTTATCTGTAAAACGGGATACCAAATCCCTATTTTCCGCAATCGCCGGATACCTCTTTCCCCTAAAAGGATTCGGTTTGATGTTGCCACGAAGGGTCAATCCTTTGATGCCTGATTACCCCATTCCCTATTCCCGATCCTCAGGCGATCGCCCGTTGATCCTCCTCATGAAGCACCTACTTATAAAATAAGCCTTTCGCGATCGCGAAAGGCTTTTCCATTACATCTACCGAAACGATGACATCCGATCGGTTAAGGTGTTTTTTGGCAAACCCATTTCCGAATATTTAATCGAAAATTCATAACTTCCGCAACTTCGTGGCCTGTTGGCCGCCGGAAAAATCTATCCCTAATCCATGCTAAAAACCCATTTTCCTGGGGATTTTACTGAAGAGGACAGCGGGTCAGAACTCTCGCCCTGGCGCTGTTACAACATTCGTTCTGTTTCTCTAGATTATCTTGAGATAGAGAAAGTCTGTGAATTTTCTTAAGTAGAAATCCCCAAAAAGGACTCTATATTATGATCCGTCCCGGCGACGCTCTCAATTAAGCGGCTTCGGTTTCGCCATCTTTTTCTGACTCGTCCACTTGAATTAAATGAATATGCTTGTAACCCAGCTTAATTTCAAACTCGTCACCGGGTTTCAAACCCATTGCTTGGGTGTAGGTTGAACCAATTACGAGCTGACCATTTTGGTGGACGGAAACGCGATAGCTTGCTTCTCTACCCCGCGTGCTCTTTTTGGCTTCCGGATCCAAGGCGATGCCTCTGGCTTCGAGCAGTGCATCATAAAAGTCAGTCAGATTGACCCGAGTTTCCCCACCTTTTGTGGTGGTATAGTAACCACAAGCCTTTGCTAACTCTCGCCGGGGTAAGTTGGCGAGTTCTTTTGCCTTCTTGAGCAGTCCTTTTCCTCTTAGGGCAGTTGCTGTTTCAGCCATTATTAATTCCTTACTAACTCTTCTTACAAGAATTATTATAAACGAACTTCAAAAAAATACAACACCTATTTTTCAAATTTAATTACTCAGACTCTACGATGCCGACCCTGCGATCAAAGGAATTTCTCAACTCGTGGCCCTTGGCATTGAACCGCTATTTTTCAGTACCAGACCATTGACTCCTCTCTATTGCAGAGGCTTTCTCCTTTTCATTCCATCCCCGGTGATTATTCCTGCCTCTTCTCCCTTAAAACCTTTTGCTTTAAGAAAAAAGAAAAGTTGATAAAACTGCACAGATTTATGATAAGGGCTGAAATAGGTGAGGAATCAGAAGATTATGCTCAATTGCCAAGGTCACCGACGAACCCCTGTCACGCCTAATCCTACCCAACTCACCAATCACCGAGTCGCTAACCTGTTTTGGTCTTAATAGTCTCGATGCGGTTTCCACACAGGAAATCCCCCGAAAAATTTCCCCTATTGGGAGGCAGAGGATACTTTTATAATTAATCATCTCAGTAGAAGAGAATCTTTTGTGTTTAGGTCTATCTAAAATATTGACCCAGGGAACCGGAGATAAAAGGTGATCTCACATCAGGGAGGTGGGGGTGATTGGGGTGATTACTAATCACTAATGATTGATGATTAATGACTAACGGCCCCTAGCCCCTATCTAACCACCCATGACCCCTTACTTTGGGGGCAAAGGAGCGATGATATTCAACAAAACTGGGGCAACTTTACCAAAGCAATGGGGAGAAAACCCCCCAATGCTTTGGGGGGAGAGAGTTTTAGCCCTAAAATAGAGCCGATTTGGCCCCGGGTTTGAGGCAAAAACTTTAAACAGATTACTCAGGGGTATAGCCAGACGATCCCAAATCGATGTAGCATGATCCCGGTGTCGATCTCAAAACCCATTCAATCAAGAGGTCTCATGGTGTTCTCTCTTAATGAAAGGTCATTTAAACAAGAAGTTTTAGAAGCTACCACTCCTGTTCTCGTGAATTTTTGGGCACCTTGGTGCGGTATTTGTCGGTTGATTAACCCGATTTTGAAGGGATTGGAGACCGAATGGGGCGAAACGGTGAAAATTGTCGGAATTAATGCCGATCAGACCTTAAAGCTGGCGAGTACCTATCGGATCGCGACTTTGCCAACCCTGATTTTGTTTGATGGCGGCTCCGTCATTCATCGGATTGAGGGGTTCCAAGGACGGGACGACTTAACTCAAGAGCTAAGGTCCCTGCTACTGAACACCCAAAAGATGCACTCCTATTCCCAGTTGCAACCTGCTATCAATTCCTGATGAGAGACTCTCGTCAGGAATTTTTTACATGAAGCAGCATTTTCCTGGGTTAGTCAAATTGCCTGCACTGCGGGCGATCGCATCCCTCATTCTTAAGAAGTGGAAAAACCCAACCCCATCTAGCCTAGGTGGGGTTTTTCCTGTGGGGTTCAGGGGTGAAGGCTGGGCAGAAAATTATTGGGTTGGGTGTTGCGGTCGTAATTGTAGGGTGCGTCAGACTCTCAACATTGGGCAATTCAGGAAGAAGAGGTTGATTTGATGCACCTCGGGCTAAATCCCCAAAATAGGGTCAATCCGGGCTAGGTCAAGCGATCGCAGATTATATCAGAAAACTCAATAAATGCAAATGAGTGAATATCGCTATGATATCCCTAGCGTCCAGTTTCTCGGACTGGTCTATGTCAAAATGTTAACCAATGAGTTAACTCAGTAAAGAAGTATTAAGTGGGCGTCAGCGATGGAACCAATTTATCAGTATGCTTGGCTGATCCCAGTTCTGCCATTGGCAGGAGCAATGCTGGTCGGCCTGGGCCTGATTTCTTATAACAAGACGACGAACAGTCTGCGGCAAGTTAGTGCCGCATTCCTGGTCTCCTTAGTAGGGGCAGCAATGGTCTTCTCCTTTGCATTGCTATGGAGTCAAATCCAAGGACATGAAACCTACACCCGCACCCTGGAATGGGCGGCTGCCGGAAATTTTCACTTAAGGATGGGTTACACCATTGACCATCTCTCGGCGCTGATGCTGGCGATCGTGACTACGGTGGCCCTTTTGGTGATGATTTACACCGATGGCTACATGGCTCATGATCCCGGATATGTGCGGTTTTATTCATACCTGAGCCTGTTTAGCTCCTCAATGTTGGGGCTGGTGATCAGTCCTAACCTGGTTCAGGTTTATATCTTTTGGGAACTCGTCGGGATGTGTTCCTACTTGCTGATCGGATTTTGGTTCGATCGCAAACCGGCGGCAGATGCCTGTCAAAAAGCATTTGTCGTTAACCGCGTCGGCGACTTCGGTCTGCTGCTGGGGATTTTAGGCTTATATTGGGCAACCGATAGCTTTGATTTTCAAATCATGGGCGATCGCCTGGAAGATCTGGTCCAATCTGGGGCGATCGGTGCAGGAGTAGCCGCCTTACTTGCCGTCTTAGTCTTTCTAGGACCCGTTGCCAAATCTGCCCAATTCCCCTTGCACGTCTGGCTACCCGACGCCATGGAAGGTCCTACACCCATCTCGGCATTAATCCACGCCGCCACGATGGTAGCCGCTGGAGTCTTCTTAATTGCCCGGATGTACCCCGTCTTTGAACACATCCCCAGCGCCATGACTATCATCGCCTGGACTGGATGTTTCACCGCCTTCCTGGGCGCAACGATCGCCCTGACTCAAACTGACATCAAAAAAGGATTAGCCTACTCCACCATGTCCCAATTGGGGTACATGGTCATGGCAATGGGAATAGGGGCCTATAGTGCCGGGTTATTTCACCTGATGACCCACGCCTACTTTAAAGCCATGCTCTTTCTCGGGTCTGGATCCGTGATTCATGGCATGGAAGAAGTAGTGGGGCATGACCCCACCCTGGCCCAAGATATGCGATTAATGGGTGGACTTCGCAAATATATGCCAATCACCTCCATTACCTTCGCAGTCGGCACCCTCGCCATTTCGGGGATTCCGCCCTTTGCCGGATTCTGGTCCAAAGACGAAATCCTCGGGGCCGCCTTTGAAGCAAACCCGCTTCTGTGGGGGGTCGGTTGGCTGACTGCCGGGATGACCGCCTTCTATATGTTCCGGATGTACTTCATGACCTTTGAAGGACCCTTCCGAGGCAACGACATCGAGATTCGTCACGCCCTCAAAACTGAAGCCGAAGCCGGGGAACCCATCCTTGCCTTTGGTCCCGGTGCGATGGACCCTCGGGAACTGGAAGCCAGCCATGATGACCACTCTCACGGTCATCACAGCGAATATCCTCACGAATCGCCTTTGAGCATGACCTTCCCCTTGATGGCCCTGGCCGTGCCCTCGGTGCTGATTGGGTTAGTGGGTACCCCTTTTGCGAATTACTTTGAGCAGTTTATTCACCCCCCGAGTGAATCCCTGCTTGAAATTGCCGAACACGCCGAAGAATTCAACCTCACCGAATTTTTGGTGATGGGGGGCAGTTCCGTCGGAATTGCCTTGATTGGGATTACCTTGGCATCCCTGATGTACTTGAGTCGAAAAATCGACCCAGGGGCGATCGCCACCCAAATCAAACCCCTCTACTTGCTTTCCCGCAAGAAATGGTACTTTGACGAAATCTACAACTCCCTGTTTGTCATCGGTTCGCGCCGGTTAGCCCGACAGGTCATGGAAGTGGATTATCGCGTCGTTGATGGGGCCGTCAACCTCACCGGGTTGATTACCGTCATCAGTGGCGAAGGGCTCAAATACTTTGAAAACGGTCGCGCCCAATTCTACGCCTTGATCGTCTTTGTTGCCGTTCTGGGCTTAGTGATTCTTTCTGGCGTGACTTAAAATTCCTTCGTCACTCCCCCAGAAGCCAGAATTCCAGCATCATTGCCTCGGAGTTAATTCTGGCTTCTGTAGTGTGACGGGTAAGTTTTCATACTAAATCCGGTTGTAAAATACCCACCCCCTCAAGGGTGGGGCTTAGGGCTATAGCCCGCAGGCGCAGGCTAAGAGAAGAAAGGAGACTTTTAACGACCGGATTTAGTATCTTTGATGAATTTTGGTAGCGATCTATAAACATGGCTGAATTTCCTTGGCTGACTACAATTATCCTGTTTCCGATCGCGGCATCCCTACTCATCCCTGTCATCCCTGATCAAAATGGGCGCACGGTGCGGTGGTATGCCCTAATCGTCGGACTCATTGACTTTGCTCTCATTGTTTACACATTCTGCAACCATTACGACCTCAGCAATCCCAACATCCAGCTTTTTGAAAGCTATTCTTGGGTTCCTGCCTTAGACCTAAACTGGTCTGTAGGGGCGGATGGGTTATCCATGCCCCTGATTATTCTCACCGGGTTTATCACGACCCTAGCAATTTTGGCCTCTTGGCCCGTAACCTTAAAGCCGAAGCTGTTTTTCTTCTTGATTTTGGCAATGTATGGCGGACAGATTGCCGTCTTTGCTGTCCAGGATATGCTGTTGTTCTTCCTGGTATGGGAACTGGAACTAATTCCGGTGTACCTGCTGCTGTCCATCTGGGGGGGTAAAAAACGCCTCTATGCAGCCACCAAGTTTATCCTGTACACCGCAGGCGGTTCCCTGTTTATTCTGCTAGCTGCCCTGGCAATGGCATTCTACGGGGATACCGTCACCTTTGATATGCAGTCCCTTGCCGCGAAAGACTACGCCATTAACTTAGAACTATTGCTCTATGCGGCGTTTTTAATTGCCTACGGGGTCAAACTGCCCATCTTCCCCCTGCATACCTGGTTACCCGATGCTCACGGGGAAGCAACCGCCCCGGTGCATATGTTACTCGCCGGAATTCTGCTGAAGATGGGCGGATACGCCATCATCCGCATGAATGCCCAAATGTTACCCGACGCTCACGCGGTCTTCGCACCGATGTTAGTGATACTCGGGGTGGTGAATATCATTTATGCTGCTCTCACATCTTTCGCACAAAGAAACCTCAAACGAAAAATTGCCTATTCCTCGATTTCTCACATGGGATTTGTGCTAATCGGGATTGGTTCATTTACGGATCTCGGGTTAAGTGGTGCGGTGCTGCAAATGATATCCCACGGGTTAATTGGGGCGAGTTTGTTCTTCATGGTTGGAGCAACCTACGATCGCACTCACACCCTGATGTTAGATGAAATGGGCGGCATCGGACAAAAGATGAAACGCTCATTTGCCATGTGGACCACCTGTTCCTTAGCCTCCTTAGCGTTGCCCGGAATGAGTGGATTTGTGGCCGAGTTGATGGTATTTGTTGGCTTTGCCACCAGCGATGCGTACAGTATCACTTTCCGGGTGGTGGTAGTGTTCTTAGCGGCAGTTGGGGTGATTCTCACGCCGATTTACCTGCTGTCCATGCTGCGAGAAATGTTATATGGACCGGAGAATAAGGAATTAATCGAACATGAAGCGCTGATTGATTCCGAACCCCGGGAAGTGTTTATCATTGCTTGCCTGTTGGTGCCCATTATTGGGATTGGGTTATATCCGAAGATTGTTACCCAAATCTATGATGCGACAACGGTACAATTAACCGCGAGGTTACGTGACTCAGTACCGACATTGGCAGGAGGCGCATCGGTTGCTTTAGTAGAACCGATTGAAGCCCCGGCAATTGGTAGTAGTCGCTAGGTTCTCTACAATTTATTTAAGGACACGGCTATACCGTGTCCTTGCAGTAAAGGTAGTTTTAATTAGCTGCCTTTTTTTATAATCATTTATACTCGCAACCTATGACATTCCAACCGATTATCCTCTGGTATCGCAACGATTTGCGCGTACATGATCACGAATCACTCCATCGCGCCATCCAAACCCATTCACCGATTATCCCGATCTATTGTTTCGACCCCAGACAATTTTCTACAACGGCTTATGGGTTTCCAAAAACTGGCCCATTCCGTGCCCAGTTTTTACTTGAAAGTGTGACGAACCTGCGTCAATCCCTGCAAAACTTGGGCAGTGACTTAATTATTAAAATTGGAAAACCTGAATCAATTTTACCGCAAATCGCCCAAGAAGTCAATGCTTCAGCGATTTATTTCCATCAGGAAGTAACAGCGGAAGAAATTGCAGTAGAAACGGCACTGTCTCAAGCTGTTAAACCCTTGAATATTGCTCTCCAATCCTTCTGGGGACATACTCTATATCATTGCGATCACCTGCCATTTGATATTCTCCATATTCCCGAACTGTTCACTCACTTTCGCAAACAAGTCGAAAAAACAGCAACACCAGATTCCTGCTTTCCCACCCCTACCCAGTTGCCACCATTACCGGAAATTGAGACAGGGAACTTACCCAGCTTAACGGAATTAGGAGTAGAGAAAGTTGCGATCGCCTCCAAAGCAGTCCTCCCGTTTACCGGAGGAGAAAGCGCCGGAATTGCCCGATTGCAGGACTATATCTGGACAGGCGATCGCCTGCGAACCTACAAAGAAACCCGCAACGGAATGCTTGGTCCCGACTATTCCTCCAAATTTTCCCCCTGGTTATCCTTGGGTTGCCTCTCCCCACGCTACATTTACCAACAAGTCCAAAACTACGAAATCCAACGCATCAAAAACGACTCCACCTACTGGCTAATATTCGAGTTACTTTGGCGAGATTACTTCCGGTTTATATGTGCCAAACATGGTAACGCCATCTTCCGTCAATCCGGATTACAAGGGGTCACCATTCCCTGGGAAGAAGACTGGCAAAAATTCACCCTCTGGCAACAAGGAAAAACTGGCTTTCCCCTTGTAGATGCCAATATGCGCGAACTCGCTGCCACCGGATTCATGTCCAATCGAGGCAGACAAAACGTCGCCAGTTTCCTGACTAAAAACCTCGGCATCAATTGGCAAATGGGGGCGGAATGGTTCGAGTCCCTGCTCATTGATTATGATGTTTGTAGCAATTGGGGAAACTGGAATTACACCGCTGGCGTGGGAAATGATGCTAGGGGGTTTCGATTTTTTAATATTATCAAGCAATCCAAAGATTATGACCCCGACGGCAAGTATGTAAAGCAGTGGTTACCTGAGTTGGCAGCAATTCCAGCAGCTAAAGTACATGAACCTTGGAAATTATTGGAAGTGGAACAGCAGCGGTTCGGGGTAAAAATTGGGATAGATTATCCTCATGCTATCGTTGATTTATTTGAGTCAGCGGAAGCAAATGAGCAGGTTTATAAAGCTGCTTTCAAACGTTTGTAGTAACGACTGAAGTCGTTTCCGGATGTAGGGAGAGACTAGAAAAATTCTTGTTTCTCCCGTTGCTCTCATTATTCGGCGTGAATACCTAGGTTATGTAAATTATTGAATCGGTCCTCGCCTATCCAGGGGCCAAAATCTTCTCGGGGCTTTTCCTATAATATTTTCTTGAGGGACAAATCCCCAGTAGTGACTGTCATAACTATTATTGCGATTGTCTCCTAAGACAAAGTAATTATTTTGAGGAACCGTAACGGGTCCGTGTTGATAGTTTGGAGGTTCAGCAATGTAGGATTCTTTCAAAGGTTGGTTATTAATCTTAACCTGTCCATTAATGACTTCTACTGTTTCTCCGGGCAAACCAATAATTCGGCAGATAAAAGCGTCTTTGAAATTTTGTTCTAGGAGAACTTGTGTAGGGGAAAACACAATAATATCACCCCGTTCAGGTGGATTGAATTTATAAGTTATTTTATCAATAATTAGACGATCATGTATTTGCAAGGTAGGTATCATAGATCCAGAGGGTATGTACCGACTTTCAATAGCATGGCTTTTTATCAAAAGTCCTGGAAATGATACAACCAAAGGAGCAATAACGAATAAACCAATAAGTAAGGGAGCTTTTTCTTTAAAAATGTTGTTTTTCTTGTTCATGAATTGATAAACATGGCAAGCAACCCCAAATCGGAATATTACCACAAATATTACAGGGGTAAAAATAGCAACGGCTATCGTGGTAATAAAAAAAACAATTCCTTGACCTATTTTTTTAATGTAAAAATGACCCAGTCCCGGAATCAATAGGGAAAGAAAAACAGCCAACCAAGGGTCTTTCTGGGCTTTTCGTAAGGTTTCAAATTTCAGGCTGTTACTCTTTCTTGCGGAGGAATGAGCATCAAAGACATTCCAGATAATTAAACCAACATTTATCAGTAAGCAAAGGAGGGGAATCACCCCCGGGATATCAGGCATTAATAATGACCCAATAGCCCCTATGGAATTTGCGATGACTACGGCTAAAATAACCAGTCCTCGGATTAAATGGCCGGCGTAAATTTGCCCAGCACCTGGAAAATTTTGTGATAAAATTACGGCAATCCAAGGCTGCTTTTCTAGATTGGATGGAGATAAGTTTTTGGGTGATTGAGTCATGGCTTGTAGTGGGGTGGGTGTTAATTAGAAAGAGGTTTTAGGCAATTCTTTAAGAAATGTATCAGCCTAACTACTGTTACATTCAAACGGACGCTTTCAACTTTGTGGGTGTTTTTCAGCCCTTTGAAAATAGCTCGCGAAGTCGAAGCGCGGGCTTTTATTGATGTACTTGAAGGGTTTTCGGGGTCATTTATTTATTCCTCTACTGCATATTGCTTGAGTTCGGCTTCCGATACATACTCTAAAGCGGATACATGAGTAGCTGAAAGGACGATGGGAGGGGCGACTCCGGCATCCAGGGCTTCTTTCCAGCGTGAGGCGCACAAACACCAGCGATCGCCGGGTTTTAAGCCGGGAAAATTAAACAGGGGAACAGCGGAACTCAAATCATTTCCCCGCTGTTTGGTGAAGGTGAGAAATTCTTCGGTGACTTGTGCACAAACGATATGAGCACCGTAGTCTCCCCCTCCGGTGTTACATTTTCCATCCCGGTAATACCCTGTCATGGGGGAGGTACAGCAATTTTCCAGTTTTCCCCCCAATACGTTCGCTGCTTCTGTCACCACTGCCGATTCTCCTTTTAATTTCGCTTGTTTTATAGCATAGCCGGATGAACTGACGGTTGGCAAGGGGTTAGGATTCTTCTAAGGACGCTTGATACAGGCTGTGCAGTAAATTCTCTAATTTTTCTTCGGGACAACACTCAATGATAGCTTCATAAACATCCCATAACTTAGCAGCGGTTTCTCCCAGGGTGGGACTCATTTCCCACACATCTTGTACCCATTCTCGGGGATGTTCTTCGTCAAAAATTAGCCGTTCTAATAACTGTTTTGCTTCAGTTCTAGTAATTGCCATCGGTTCGAGGGATAAACAACAATAATCAGCCGTGAATGGACATCATTCAACTCCAGCAAATGGAAGCTGTGAAAAAAACGCTGATTCCCCAGGCAGTCTGGAATCTAGACTTTTTGGGGGCTGGCTGTAGTTCAGTTTCATGATGCCCACCACTTAGGGGATTCTAACTATACCATAGGTTTAGGGTCCCGGGATGAGATTAGGCAGGGAGTTTTCCACTCCCTTAGGCTGGATGAGATTAGGAATGACCCACGAGTTTATCTCGCAGCTTTTTGATGCGATCGCGCAGTTTGGCGGCTTCTTCAAATTCTAGCTTTTTGGCAGCCTCTTTCATCTGAAGTTCTAGCTTAGAAATGGCTTCGGGAATGTCTTCTAAGGGCAATTCCTGAAGGGCGATCGCCAGGGAATCAACTCCTTCAGCTTCGGCAGCATTTAAGCGCCGCGAAACATCTAGGAAGGCTAAAATTGCATTCGTGGATTTCTTAATAATGGTTTGAGGTGTAATCCCATGCATCTGATTGTAGGCTATCTGAATTCCTCGTCGGCGATCGGTTTCTTCGATCGCCAAGGTCATACTTTTGGTCATGTTATCGGCATACATGATAGCCTGTCCCCGGATATGGCGGGCAGCGCGTCCGATGGTTTGGACGAGGGACCGATGCGATCGCAAAAATCCTTCTTTATCCGCATCTAAAATGGCAACGAGAGAGACTTCTGGCAAGTCTAATCCCTCCCGCAACAAGTTGACCCCAATCAACACATCAAATTCCCCTTCCCGCAAATCCTGGAGGATTTCAATCCGTTGGATAGAGTTAATATCCGAGTGCAAATAACGGACCCGAGTTCCCCGGTCCTGGAAATACTCGGTGAGGTCTTCGGCCATGCGTTTAGTTAAAGTGGTAACCAGCACTCGTTCATTGCGTTTAACCCGGTCTTTAATCTCACCTAACAAATCATCTACTTGACCGTCGGTAGGACGCACAAAGATTTCTGGGTCTACTACCCCCGTGGGTCGAATAATCTGTTCGATAACTTCTCCGGCAGATTGTTCGATTTCCCAGTCTCCGGGGGTGGCGGAGACAAAGATACATTGATTCATATTGGCCCAAAATTCCTCCGCTTTTAAGGGTCGGTTATCGGCGGCGGAGGGGAGGCGAAATCCATGTTCGATCAGGACCATTTTTCGGGCGCGATCGCCGTTGTACATTCCTCGAATTTGGGGGACGGTGACGTGAGATTCATCCACGACCAATAACCAATCTTTGGGAAAATAATCTAGTAAACATTCGGGGGGTTCTCCCGCTTCCCGTCCGGCCATGTGGCGGGAATAATTTTCAACCCCGTTGCAATATCCTACTTCTCTGAGTAGTTCTAGGTCGTAGCGGGTGCGTTGTTCTATCCGTTGTGCTTCGACTAATTTGCCAGCTTTTTCAAGTTCCTGGAGGCGGTCTTCCAGTTCCAGTTCGATCGCCTGGCAAGCTGCTTCGAGGCGGTCTTCAGGGGTAACAAAGTGACGTGCTGGATAGATACTTAGAGTATCGAGACTGGCGAGAATCCCTCCAGTAACCGGATCGACGTAGCGAATGGCCTCGATTTCATCCCCGAAGAATTCGACGCGAACGATGCGGTCCTCATAAGCGGGTCCGATTTCTAGGACATCGCCTTTAACGCGGAAGCGTCCTCGACCCATTTCTATGTCGTTGCGATGATATTGGATACCTGCGAGGTCACGCAAGAGTTGCCGGGGTTCTAATTCTTGTCCGACTTGTAGGGGGATGGCCGCGTTGAGGTATTCTGAGGGCATTCCCAACCCGTAAATGCAGCTAATGGAGGCGACTACTATCACATCCCGGCGTTCAAAGAGCGATCGCGTGGCCGAATGCCGCAGCATATCGATTTCCTCATTAATGGCGGAGGTTTTTTCGATATAAGTATCGGTGACGGCAATATAGGCTTCCGGTTGATAGTAGTCGTAATAGCTGATAAAGTATTCAACGGCATTATGGGGGAAAAATTGCCGCAATTCGTTACACAGTTGGGCGGCGAGAGTTTTGTTATGGGCGAGCACAAGGGTGGGTTTCCCGACTTGTGCGATGGTGTTCGCGATGGTAAAGGTTTTTCCCGTACCTGTGGCACCTAAGAGGGTTTGATAGGGCTTTTCCCCTTGGATGCCGTTGACAAGTTTGGCGATCGCTTGGGGTTGGTCGCCTGTCGGTTGATAGGGCGCTTCAAGACGAAAGGGTTGCATATTCGGATGGAGGATGAGTTCTTTCCTATTGTAAAGGGTTGTTGAGGGAAATATCTACTCCATAGCCTGAGGGGGTACTGACGCCTGGGAAGTAGTATTAATTCCTACTTGATTTCTGACTGGTGATGATTAAGATACTCCTAAAGACAGAGGGCAATGGTTAAATTTTGTTGCTACTATCAGTTTACAGCTAAATATTTCCAGCGATAAAAATTTTAGCTGATAAAAATATAAGAGGGGGAATTCAAATGAGTATTGAAAATAGAATCAAAGCTACGGCTAAGAATATCGAAGGGAAAGCTCAAGAAGCCTTGGGCGAACTGACGGGCGACCCCAAGCAAAAGATAGTGGGTAAAGCCAAGCAAATTCAAGCTAATGTTGAACATGGCGCGGAAAACTTAAAAGAAGAACTGGATTACAAAAAAACTGAAATAGAACGGCTCTAAGTCAGTTAAGCGGAAAAAGGGGCAGGGGAACTCTAACGTTCCCCTGCCCCTTTTTTAATGAAAATGAACAGTAGCAAACCGGCCCGAATTAGATAGGAATCTGCCCCGATGTCGCTGATCCCCGCTTTTAATCGAGAAGAGTAGAAAGTAAATATATCCAGCGGTAGATGTTTTGTGGGGATCAAGCTTGCTAATCTAATTACAGATAGACAAAAGTCACAAAGACGGAGAATAAGATGAGCGCTGAAGATAGAGTTAATGCAACTGCAAAAAATATTGAAGGGAAAGCTCAAGAAGCGTTAGGAAACGTGACTGGAGACCCCAAAGACCAGGCTGAAGGCAAAATGAAACAAGCTGAAGCCGAAGCCAAACACACCAAAGAAGACATCAAAGATAACATTAAAAAAGCAATTGACTAACGTTTAATCTTTGATAGAGGGAAGGGAGGGGGTTGACTCCCTCCCTTCCCTTAGTCGATCTTATTCACCTTTAAATAAACAGACAGACCCCTGGGAGACAGCGGGTCGGTTAAATTTCTATAAGTTTAGGAGGAAAATTCAGGTGAGCGTGTTTAAGCAAGTTCGGAAAGTGTTGGCTACTCTAGTCTTAGTATTAGTCTTGAGCGTGGTTACCGCCTGTAGTGCTGCACCTCCGACGGCGCAGCAACCCAATCTCATCTCCCCCTCAGCGACGAGTCCGCACAATTACGCACAACTCGAACGGGGTAATACGGGAAGCGGGGAAAATTTTGGGAACTGGGTCGTCCGAAGTGCTAAAGGACTGGTTCAAGATGCCTATGTGCGAGACAATGATAAATTAGGTGTAGTGATTACGTCGCAAGTTCGACCCAATGAAGTGAGAGATTTAGCCCGATCGCTCGCTCAAGGATTTCACCAAAATTTCCCAGAACGGGATTTAACGGTTTTGGTGTATGCACCCGATAAAAAACTGATTATGACGGCGAATTATGATGTTAAGTCTCAGCAGATTCAGTATAAAGCTGGATAGACTGGGACCCTGATGATTCCCGCCGGCAAGAGCATTCCATTGATTTAAAACTAGGAGAATAACATGGCTAGCAGTGACGAATATAAACGGGAGATCATGAGCGATTTGGCCCGAGGCGATCGCGAAACCCTGCAAAATGCACCGCAAACGGACGATTATCAAAATTTTGATGACTTTGCCCAACGTTCGACGCGGGAAGAACGCCATCGGTTATTTAGCGAGTCTTTGCAACACGATCGCATCCCTCCCTCCCAGATGGAACCGGAACTTAGAAAAGCGGTTGAGCAAATTAAGCCGGATGAACGGGATGATGTGGCAAAAGAGTTCTTCAAAGAATTTAAGAAAAGAGGACTCAGCGATCGCGATTTAGAAAAACAACTTGCCCTTTCCACTCACAATGCTAAGCATATGACAGCGGAGGATGTGGCAAAGATTGGATCGTTCGCCTATCATGCACATCCTGATATTTTCCGGGACGTTTTAGCCGATAAACCCTGGATGCTGAAGTTTGTGAGTAATCCTTTAGTGGCAGCCATTTTAGGAATTGCCGCAGCCAAGTGGCTGAGTAATCGCAAGTAAGGCAACTGCCTTGCCAAATTCATAAATCTGGGGCCAAGGGGCGATCGCAAGCGATCGCCCCTTGGTTGCTGAGTCCCCTGTATCCTGGGGTCCTCCACTCCTCGGGGTGACGAACCCCAGGATGCAGGGGGAACGCCTCTCCCCGCTTATCATCCCAATAAGATTTTTTTTAAGAGTTTTACAAAAATTTACAGTAATGTAGAGTTCTATGAACTCCTCTGAAGATCCTTAAACCCGTATAATTAAGGCTTAAGTTAGAACCCTAAAAGAGATCTGACCGCGAAAGCTAGTCTCCGACCCATTAGCTTTGCTCCTATCGCCATCGATGAGGGAGAAATCTACTGACTCAACCGTGCCAAAAAAGGGCGGAAACGAGACGGATTTTCAGGAGTTCGGAAAGCCAGCCCAGTTTTTTTGGAGGAGAATCCCGAGATGGTGGATAGTGCGATTACTGATGAGACTGAGAACCCTACACCCGAAAACGAACCCCAAGATACTATGAAATCGAAAATACAAGATAAATTACCCGAAGAAACGGGCGCTAAAGGCATTGAACTCTATCGCCAAGGGGGTTTACCCGGAAACCGCCCGATCGGAGAGAGTAACTTCGAGATTTCTGACAATATCAACCTGTCGGGAAATCGTCCCGTGGAGGCAAGCCATTTTTTGGTAGTTGATACCATAAACTCCTCCGGGATTCGTCCGATTGGGGCCAGTCTGATTCACATCTCCCACTCCATGCAGGTATCAGGAAAACGTCCGATTACGGAGAGTACCCTCCTCATGAACTGCGATCACCTGATGGGAAACCGTCCCATCTCCTCCAATCAAGGAGATGAAAATGATGGATTAATGGGTTTCCTGGATTAAACTCTGGCCGGGCGATTCATTCTGAAGAATTAGGGCGTCTGTTTTCCCGACAAGCAGAAAAAGGGGTTAACGTTGCGATCGCCCCCGTTGACAGGCTTCCTAGATCGCACTATCGGAGGATGCTACCTGCCACAGGGCGATCGTCTGGTCCCCACTCCCGGAAGCCAATACCCGCCCATCGGGACTAAATGCCAGCGATCGCACGGCGTCGGAATGTCCCACGAGTGAGGCAATTTGCTCTCCGGTGTTGCAATTCCACAGGGCAACGGTCTGGTCCCAACTTCCCGAAGCGAGGACCTCTCCATTAGGATGAAAGGTAACCGCATTGACAATATCGGAATGTCCCCGGAGTGAGGCAATTTGCTCTCCGGTGTTGCAATTCCACAGGGCAACTGTCTGGTCCCAACTGCTAGAGGCGAGGACCTGCCCATGAGGACTGAATTCTACCCCGGTAACCCCAGCAGAATGCCCGGTGAGGGTGCAAAGTTTTTCCCCAGTCTTCAAATTCCACAGAAAAATCTGGCGATCGCTACTACCCCCCGCTAAAATCCGGCCATCGGGACTAATTGCAACGGACTGGATCTCCGAAAGTTCCTCAGTCTCGGATGTTAGAGTCAAGAGGTTTTTACCCGTGAGAAAATTCCAGACTTTAACCGTGCGATCGCCACTCGTACTCACCAGAGTTTTGCCATCCGGGGAAAAAGTCACCGCCAAAACGGGTTCAGAATGGCCTCCAAACCATCGCCCAAACTGGCGAATCAGTTTAAATGTGCCAACATCCCATAACTGAACCTTTTTGTCCGTACTGCAACTCACCAGAGTTTTGCCATCCGGGGAAAAAGCCACGGATAGAACCGATCCAGAATGTCCCGAGAGACTGTGGATTTTTTGACCGCTGAGGAGATCCCACAGGGCAATCGTTTGGTCCCAACTGCTACTCGCCAGGGTTTTCCCATCCGGGGCGATCGCCACAGATGTCACCCGGTCTAAATGGCCCGAGAGGGTCTCACACCACCGCCAAATCGAACAGTCAGCCATTATAATTTTTGAAATGCAAGGGGTTGTAGTGATTATTTTATCTGCAAACTGATTCACTACAAACAGTCCAGATCAACCTACGCCGCTTGACTGAGATCAACTCCTTGGGCCGGTACACGAACCACCATCGGTAGAGCAATTTCAAACGCCGATCCGCGACCTAATTGGCTTTCCACGGCGATCGCACCGCCCATCATCTCGCAATATTTTTTCACTAAAGCTAAACCCAATCCCGTCCCACCATACTTGCGCGTAGTCGAATCATCCCCCTGGACAAAGGGTTGAAACAGTTCGGCGATCTGTTGGTCACTCATGCCAATTCCCGTATCCTTGACTTTAAATAGAATCCAGGTAAATTTACTATCCCGGATTTGAGAATAATTTAGGATAACCTGTTCCCCAGTATCCTCGGCAGGATTGATCATCCGAACCTCTAAAGTAATTTTGCCATTTTTAGTAAATTTAGCGGCATTACCCAGCAGATTTAACAGCATTTGCCGGACCTTGGTTGCATCCGCTGTCATCATCCTGATTTTTGGGGGATAATCGACCCACACAGCATTGCCATTGGCACCCATCAACGGTTCCACGGTGGTGACGACATCTTGAATCAAGTCAGGGATATCGAAGGCATCCAGGCATAAATCCATTTTTCCGGCTTCAATCTTAGAAATATCCAAAATGTCACTGACGATCGCCAAGAGATTTTTCCCCGCTACGTTAATCTTTTGGAGGTCGCTGATCACCTGTTCATCACAGAGAATATCCTCTATCTCTTCTTGCAGCAGTTCACTATAGCCAACGATCGCATTGAGTGGCGTTCGTAATTCGTGACTCATATTTGCCAGAAAGGTACTTTTAGCCCGACTGGCTGCTTGTGCAGCATAAACCGCTGCCTCTAATTCTTCGCTACGTTCTTCGATTTGCCGAGAACGAACTTCTAACCCTTTGAGTAAACAGCTAACCTGTTGTGCCATTGTATTCAAGGTGGAAGAGAGGACCCCGATTTCATCCCCAGAAACCAGGGACGATCGCGCAGTTAAATCCCCTGAGGCTAGGCGCTGCGCTGTTTTAGTGACTCGATTTAAAGCCCGAGTAATTCGGGAAATGACAAAAAAAGCGACGGCGATCGAGATGATGCTCAATAGTAGCAGCATCAGCAGTAAATATTGACTCCGTTGCGCGGCCACCATTGTCTCATAGCACCATTGCACCATTTCAGACTCGGGGGAAGAGAGTTGATCCACCCGCTGAGTTAAGGCGGCGATATTCCTTTGAATTTCCGCCGCAGTCAGCCACTCCAGCCCCAAGGCAACCCAGGCGATCGCCACTAAGGCCGTAAATAAGCTCATCAGTTTGGCATTAATTCCCCAGCGAAATCCCCGTTGAGAGAGTCCTGCCGCCCAAGGATAGCGGTGCAGAAAGGGGTCGGGTGCGACTGCCTCCCCAGAATTCCAAATTTCCGCGATCGCACCGTCGGGCTTGATTTTGCCAATCCGGATGGTGTTCCAAAGATGCTGGGTTTTAGAATCCAACTTGACTAAGCCTTTGGGGGTCACTAATTCTATATTTTTGGCCGCTGCTTTGACCTTGGCAACTTGAGTGGACTGGGCTTTTTCCACGGCTTTTTTCCACAAATAGACCCCCAAATAGCCAGAAGCGATCGGGTCTGCAGTGACGCGATCGCTGCCATACTTAGCCTTATAAGCCCTCACGAATTTCTGATTTTCCAGAGTATCCACACTTTGAAAATAATTCCATGCCACCAGATGTCCGGCAATATATTCGGCCCCAATTTCCCGGACTTCTGCCTCCGCCACACTTACAGACATTACAGGCAAGCAGTCGGGGGTCAAACCCGCCGCCTGTAACTGCTTAAAAAACGCCACATTAGTATCGCCATTGAGGGTATTAAGCACCGCATCTGGTTGCACCGAAAGAATATGGGCGATCGCTGTACTCACGTCCTGAGAACCCAGGGGAATGTATTCTTCCCCAGCTAAAACAGCATTTTGGCCCACCAATTGTGCTTTAATAATTTGATTAGCCGTCCGGGGAAAAATATAATCTGACCCGAGTAAATAAATGTGGCGAAATCCCTGATCTAGTAAATATTGCACCGCCGGAACAATTTGCTGATTGGGTGCCGCACCCGTATAAAAGATATTCGGAGACTGTTCTAACCCTTCATATTGCACGGGATAAAATAACAACCCATTTAATTCTTCAAAGATGGGCAGTACCGCCTTGCGTGAAGCCGAAGTCCAGCAGCCAAATACCACCTTAACTTGCTCTTGAGTTAATAATTGTTGGGCTTGTTCCGCAAAGGTTTTTAAATTGCTTGCCCCATCAGCAATCACGGCTTCCAGGGGTCTACCCAGCACCCCACCTGCGGCATTAATTTCTTCAATGGCTAACAAGGTTGCATCCTTGACGGATACTTCCCCGATCGACATGGTACCCGTTAGGGAATGTAACACCCCCACTTTAATCGGCTGATTGGGGGATATGACGCGCTCAGGCACTGGAAAAAACCGCTCATACATAGGGTATTGAGTAAACTTCATTAGGGGTGGTTAGAGTCTGCTGATATGTCAAAGATCCCAATAGCCACTGTTCGCCATCAGCACAATCATCACAATGCAAGATTGGGAGCTATAGACGCCCAGGGATAACCGGGGACCCCAAACCGGAAGCCGCGCTTCGGGGTGGCTTAAAGGGCAAACCCGAAGCAAATTCGACAAATTCATACAGGCTCAAATAGCCTATGACTCCTTATCCTCAAACTGTATCCCCAAGCTGTACGGTAGGCTACCGAAATACCCCTTAAACCAGGGTTACAAAAATGGTTCGGGCGTTCTGGAGATGATGGTAACGTTACTGATCTAATCTAGCAGCGATCGCTATCACCTACACAACAAGTCCGCACCCCAGGCGAAACTCGTCAAAATCCCTAGAAAGCGCCTATAGTAGTTATCTGCTGCTAATTTTATCACAGAGGTTATTCATGCCCCGGTTTCGCTTTATTTCTTTGGCTTTAGCTTGCTGTTTGATACTGGGTTTTGGATTGTTTGGTTGTACCAGCCCTAATAATACGAGTGCCAATCCCCAACTCGAAGCGCAAGTCTTGGAGATTATTCGCAAGAATCCTCAAGTCATCGTGGAATCAGTGCAAGCGTATCAAGAGAGTCAGCAAAATGATGTCCAGCAAGCAAGGCAGACTTTCTTACAACAGATGAGCACCACTCCAGGTGCGATTATCGGGAATTCTCCGGTAAAAGGTGCGCCTGAGAAAAATATCGTTATTGTCGAATTTTCTGATTTTCAATGCCCGTTTTGTGCCAAAGCTCACGAAACGGTAAACCAGTTTATGGATAAGCATCAGAGTGAGGTCACTTTAACCTACAAACATTTACCTTTGACTCAGATTCATACCCAAGCACTTCCGGCGGCTAAAGCGGCGTGGGCTGCGGGACAACAGGGTAAATTCTGGGAATATCATGATGCATTATTTCAGCAGCAAGAGCAACTGGCGGAGTCGTTATATGGTACGATCGCCCAAACGTTAAATTTAGATTTAGAGAAGTTTAACAGCGATCGCCAAAGTCCAACCGCCCAGGCTGCTATTGAGGAAGACCTCATGCTCGCCCGCAAATTAGGAATTAATGGAACCCCGTTCTTTTTCATGAATGAAGAACCCTTTTCTGGGGCGGTCGAATTGTCGGAAATGGAAACTATTTTAGCCCGAATTAAAAGTGCTGGGAGATAGATTATTCCCTAAATCCCACCCCGCGCCCACCCAGTTTGTTCCCCAGTAAAAACAAACCGGATAATCCAGTTCCTTATCCCTCCTTTACGGGTAATTCCCCCAACTTAAAACCCTTTAAACGGGCTGAGGTTATCTAAGGAATGGGACAGGATATACGGGGCAAAATCACGGCTAACGGGACACAAAATCCTTTTTAGCGACCTATAAAAGCTAACCGTTCGTTCTAACTTTTCAGCCAGTTGGGGCGAATTTTTTCTAGACAGTACCTAAATAAATGGGGCAAGAAAACAATCTTGAAAGTGTTTCAGGTAACTGGGTTCAGGAAGCAGGAAAGCAAGTTTTTCGGTGGAAGCAAGGTTAACTGGAGTTCCCTAGCCCTGGAAAGGGCAAGGGTCCCGGGGGATAATAGGGCATGGCGATCGGGGCAACAGCCCTCAAGGGCCATAGCGTCTCCCCCTAAGGTTATAAATAGCGCGATCGCTGTCGGATCGCAACTTTGATGGCAGTTTTTCCGCTATAATCCCATAACCCTAATTTTCTGGGGAGACCCGATTAAAGGCAACATCCTACCCAATCGAGTCCGGCCAATTATAATTGGAGATAATCCTCCGGTTGCAAAAAAATTTCTCGTGCGATCGCCGGTGTTCTACAACAGACAGTCCCGATGAACAAAGGGGGATTCAGGGTGCATCAACCCCCTAACGTTCACAAATTCCCGCTTCGGCAGTTGTAACTTGCCGTTGACTCCATAAACTTAGGTTTTTTGGGTGACGTGATGGCGATCTCAACGGATAACCTAACCCATTGCCTTTCGGGATCGAGAAGCCTCAGGGAATACCGCTATTGCCTCCGGTGATGTAGGCACCCTAGATAAAAGCCAAATGCGATCGGTTGTTTTATCGGACGCGATTTCATCCCCGTTCCCCGACTCGATCTCAGCCGAGGATTCGTGTCTTTTCAACCCTATTCAGATCTGAGATACCGTAACTTATGACCAGTGGCGCTTTACCCAATGGGCGGCAGCCAGATTCCCCCAATCTGGACGGGCAGCCCACTCCCCTTTATAAAAATGAAGAAATTATTTATAGCTTTTTCCTAACTCTTGTCAAGACGACTTCTCCCGAAATCGTCAGCGTTGAGTTTAAAACTTTATTCATTGATTTTGTAAATACTGATAAAAATACCGAACCTTGGAACGTCCTTTTTCGGATTATTTATGCTGAAGATGAAGACAAATTTCATAAAATTCTGAATCGCTGTTGTTACATTTTAGTCAATAACTGGCAATCGAGTCGAAACAATGGTGCTATTCAAGACCTGATTCAAATGTTTCAGGACCAAACCCTGGAAACCTATACGGCTTCTATGAGTTTGCACCGCCTCCGAAGCTGGCTCGTTAATTTTTCTAATAGCGAAGATTATAAAGCCCTGAAACTGTTTGCCTCTCGTACAGAAGACGGTCCCTGGAGTCATCGCTATTCTAGTTATTTACTCACCCATCAATCTGTATTTGGCAAATCCAAAGAACAAAAAGAAGCTGCCAAAGCCCTCTCCCGACAACTCAAAGAACGGTTTAAATTTGATTTAGCTATGTACACCGCACGGTCCCAAGCCGCAATTGTCCGTCCGGAACTCCCTAACCAAAATCCGACCGGCTTGGGCAGCGATGTACTCAGACTGATTAAAACCGTGGTCGCTAAACGAGGACCTTACAGTTATGTAAATTTAGCCAACATTTTCGTAAATCAAACTCAAGGTATTTCTTATAAAGGGTTTAAAATTGCGTTAAAAAAATATTTAATATTCTCCGTAGAACACCAAACTTTTGTAGATACGATTAACAATAAATTGTCTCACAAATTATTGAGCCTCGGCCAAAATCATGATGATGAAATATTAACCCCCGCCTTGCTGGAAACAACCTGTAAAAAAACCATTGAATTTTTAACAACAGAAACCGGCAAAGAACCGTCCTTGCTGTTTATCCTGTTATTGGCAAACGGTAATCCCATGACCCTAGCGATCGTGCTGTTGAAGCTCGTTTTAATCTGTAAATCCTGTTCCCCTCACTTAGAAGCCTGTTTAGCTAATTTAATCCGCTACTATGAGGAACAGTCTCAACAGGAATGCAAATGGCTGATCAACTTTTTAGAAGTGGTGCGAATTACATTTGCCATTTATGCCGAAAATGTAGAGTATAATTTAGTGAGATATGACGGAGATATGACCACAGGATTCTCGGATAGTGAGAACGAAAGTTACCGGATATTTTCTTCGGTGAAGCACCCGACACCTGAGGCAGAAGCGGAGTAAAGGATTAGAACGCTTTCCGTTGGGATTGCGTTAAACTTTGGCGATACCTTACATAATTTGATATTCATGCTTTCACCCCAAACCCAGATCCCGAATCCGCCTTCACCCCTTGCCACAACTGCCCTGGATGTGGGGGGGATGAAATGTGCGGGTTGCGTTCAAGCCGTAGAACGCCAACTCACACAACAAGCCGGTGTGATTTCTGTCCGGGTCAATTTGGTAACGGAAATGGCGGCAGTGGAGTACGAACCGGACAGAATAGACCCGGGTCAACTGGCCCAGAAATTGACCGCATCGGGATTTCCCACCCAACTGCGTTGTGCGACTCCCGATTCATCCGCACAGGTCGCCTATCGCGATCGCCAGCGCCAGTCCATTCGCACTTCCATCTGGAATCTGGCGATCGCCACCGTCTTAATCCTCCTCTCGGGTCTGGGTCATCTCGGCCATCTCGGATTCCTGAATCAAATCGCATTCCATTGGGCCTTAGCAACTGCCGCCCTCGCCATTCCAGGTCGTCCCATCCTGATCGAAGGGGGACGCGCCTTGTGGCGCAAAGCCCCCAATATGAATACCCTGGTCGGATTAGGGGCGCTGAGTGCCTATCTCGCCAGTTGTATCGCCTTCCTCTTTCCCCAACTTAAATGGGAATGCTTTTTCGATGAACCTGTGATGTTACTGGGGTTTATCCTCCTCGGTCGCACCTTAGAACAACTGGCAAGGCGTCGCGCCGCTGCCTCCTTGCAAGCCTTAATCTCCCTGAAACCCTCGACGGCCCGATTAATCATTACCCCTATCTATCCCCAGGCTGAGTCTGAACCGGCCAATAGTCCCCTGTCTACCCTAGAAATTAACGCCGATCGCGTCAAAGTTGGGGAATATGTCCAAGTCCTCCCCGGAGAAAAAATCCCGGTAGATGGCGAACTCGTCCTGGGAAGTACCACCGTAGATGAGTCTATGTTGACCGGAGAATCCCTCCCCGTCGTCAAACAGAGGGGCGATGCAGTGGTCGGGGGTACTCTCAATCAGTCAGGGGCCGTCGCTATCCGCGCCACCCGCATCGGCCAGGAAACGACCCTAGCCCAAATTGTCGCCTTAGTCGAAGACGCCCAAACCCGCAAAGCACCGATTCAGCACTTAGCTGATACCGTCGCCGGCTACTTTACCTACGGGGTGATCTCCATTGCCACCTTCACCTTTGCATTCTGGTACTGGATTGGGACTCACCTGTTCCCCCAGGTGTTGCAACCCTCGGGTCATTTCACCTCCGTTTTACCGATGGGGACTCACCTGCATTCCGTGATGGAACCCACCTCGCCCTTGCTGTTGAGTTTAAAATTGGCGATCGCCGTCTTAGTCATTGCCTGCCCCTGTTCCCTAGGACTCGCCACCCCTACCGCCCTCCTAGTAGGGACCAGTCTCGGGGCAGAACGGGGGTTACTGATTCGGGGGGGAGATATTCTCGAAGCTGTGGCCCAAATTAATACCATTATTTTCGATAAAACGGGTACCCTAACCACCGGCGAACCGGAAGTCACCGATTGTTTATCGGTTGCCAATGTTGATGCTGCCGAAATTCTGCAACTTGCCGCCACCGTGGAAAGCGGGGCCAATCATCCTCTCGCCAAAGCCATTTTAATGGAGTCCAGAATACGCAATCTACCCTTACTTAGTGGCGATCGCTTTCAGACAGAACCTGGATGTGGTGTTGCGGCAAGGGTGGGGAATACCTCGGTGATTTTGGGAACCGAGGACTGGTTAACGCAACAGGGGATCAACATTTCCCCAGACTGGAGTTCCCAGACTCGGGAACTCGCCGAGTCCGGTAAAACCGTCGTTTTAGTGGGGAAAGCCGGAGTATTAATCGGGGCGATCGCCGTGCGCGATCGCCTGCGAGATGATGCTCAATTAACCTTAGATGCTTGTCGAGAAATGGGATTACGAGTGATGATGATAACCGGCGATCGCCCCGAAGTTGCCCAGGCGATCGGTCAATCCCTAGGACTGACTCCTGCCGATATCCTTGCCGGAGTCTCCCCCGCCGGTAAAGCTGCCGCTATTGTCCACCTGCAATCCCAGGGTCAGCGCGTGGCAATGGTGGGAGATGGCATTAATGATGCTCCTGCCTTAGCTCAAGCTAATATTGGTATCAGTTTAAATGCCGCCACCGACGTCGCCGTAGAAACCGCAGGCATTGTCCTGATGCGCGATTCTCTCCTCGATGTGGTTAGTTCCATCCAACTCAGTCGCGCTACCTTGCGCAAAATTCGGCAAAATTTGTTTTGGGCCTTTGCTTACAATACCCTGGGCATTCCCGTCGCTGCGGGTCTACTCCTGCCCCTGTGGGGAATTTTATTAAATCCGGCCACTGCCGGTGCTTTCATGGCCTTTAGTTCCGTTAGCGTCGTCACCAATTCCCTACTGTTGCGTCGCACTCAGGGATGATGACCCCCTCTAACTCCCTTTTCAGATAGGGGCGGATGAAAAAGAGGGCTGAATGCTCACTCCCCCATTCAACCCTCCCTAATTTTGAATCCTTTCCTATCACCCCTAATTGGCAGCCATACCCGGATTAACTAGCAGCAGTTTCCAGAAGCTGCCAATACCGATTTTCGGCGATCGCCTCGGAGAGGAGATTGAACATTTGCCGACACCGATTGTCTAAGTGCAGCGGCAATTCTTCATTTTTCATCACTACACTCATTCGCACTTCATCTTCGACCGAAGCCTTTCTATCAATTAAAACTTCAACGGTCACTAACCGGGTATAAGGAACCTCTCCAGCTTGCTCCCGCGCCATAATATAATCCCCGGTTTCGTAAATAATATTCAAGTTCGCATCTTGTAAAATTTCTCCCAGCAAGGGCCGGAAATTTTCGGGGGGAACTGCAAGGATAAATAAGCCAGTGTAGCGAGCCATAGGTAGATAGGGGCGTTCGACTTTTTAATTCTCCTAATCATACCGAATTAAGACTCGGAATTCAGGATGATGAAGAGATGTACATTTTTTAGGGGCTTTTTTACTCCCTTGTTTTCTTCAGCGCAGAGCGAAATCTAGGGTGCTAATTTTTAGACTTGCCAAGGGTGATTAACCCCAAGGCTAAACTTCCTCAAGTCTAAAAAGCGTGGTATTCGTGATAGTAAATGCTTTTTTTAAGGAGGTCAACTGTAGGGGGTCAAAGGTTAAAGAATTAAACCTGTTGCATCCCTCTCCAATCTCCCCAGACCCTGGGAAAAATTTACGGTTCGTCCCTCATCCTTCGTGATTAATGAAGCGCAATTCTACGGATGGGGTTTTAAAAATAGGAGCTGACCGCAACGCCGTCTTACCTCAGCTTCTGACCTGGAAAACCAGGTGGGCACCGTGGCTCATAGCTTTACGTTTCCGGATACTATGTCCGGTTTACGGCCACTAGAACTCTACGATTCCCTTATAAATTAAGGCATAGATCATAAAACACTATTGGCAGTCACCAACGCTGCAGTTCAGCTTCTTCATTGTAATCTATTTCCGTGAAATGACAAGGGGGTGTCTCGGGAATAATTTAAGGGTGGGGATACCAGATGGACTCAATCTGCTGGGCAAGTTCCTGACATTGCCGCTGTAAGCCGTTCCCGGAGGTTTCCTGGACGATCGCCGTGACGTGACCCATTTTGCGACCGGGACGGGATTGGCGCTTGCCATACCAATACAGGTAAGCACCGGGAATAGCCCTCAGTTGCTGCTGTTTGGAAGAATAGTCGTCCTCCGTCTCCTCATAACCGAGCAAATTCACCATGACGGCACCGGCACAGTTGAGGGTGGCAGGGGTCAAGGGTAAATTACAGACAGCCCTCAAATGCATTTCAAACTGAGAGGTATGGCAGGCATTCAGGGTTAAATGGCCGCTGTTATGGGTACGTGGGGCGATTTCATTGACCAGGAGTTGACCCTGGGCCGTGAGAAACAGTTCAATCCCAAAGATGCCTACAACGTCTAATGCAGACAGCAAGCGATGGGCAAGGGCCTGGACTTGAGCGTTGACCTCGGGGGTGATATCCGCTGGGGCGATCGCCCGACGGCAAACTTGCGCTTCCTGCTGGGTTTCTACCACCGGATAAATTGCCACCTCACCGGCGGAGTTTCGGGCTGCCATGACCGCCAATTCGCGCTCAAAGGGAATGAATTCTTCCAGCAAAACGGGAGGGCGACCCCAGCGTTCCCAGGTAGACAGCAGGGTTTGGCGATCGCCACAAATTGCCGTTCCCTGCCCATCATAGCCATGACGCCGCGCTTTCATGACCACTTTTTCCGTGGGTAGGTCCTGGGTTGGAGGGAGTTCGGTTCCGTCAAAGGCCATAAATTGGGGAACGGGTAACCCCAGCGATCGCAGATAACAGCGTTGTTCATACTTATCTAAAATTGGCGCTAAAACCGAGAGTCGCGGGCGAAAGCAGACCCCTTGCCGTTCTAACTCCGATAAAGCCGTTAAATCCACAAACTCGTTTTCAAACGTAATCACATCGCAGCGTTGAGCAAGTTGAGCCGTGGCCCTGGCATCATCAATGGGCGCTAAAATCACCTCGTCCGCTGTAGCGGCTGCGGGGTCGCTATTTTGGGGAGTCTGAACCACAAGTTCGATCCCGAGTCTCTCAGCGGCATCCGCCATCATCCAGGCCAATTGACCGCCACCTATTACCCCAACCCGGTTTATTTTTTGAGTTTGATCGATCTGGCTCATTGTCAAGTCAAGTTTCTCCGTTTCTGTCTATTTCTAGTGTTTCAGAAAAATCGAACCCTGAACCCTTTCCCCTCTTAATTTTATTTTATAGAAAAATCCTCCAAGGTTGGCTAGGGGGAATGTTAATCAGGCTTTCTCCTGTACAAAATAGGACCCGGTGATGGCAAAATAAGAGCAAACCCAAGGGTTTAAGGGGGTGCTTCAGCCCGTAGTGCTGGTGCAATCCTACTCATGTATTAAGGAGATCGCAGAAATGCTCAAACGAATGGCGACAATTATGGTGGTCGTACTTAGCCTGATCCTCAGCAGTTGTGCTGTCTCAGCGGCCAGTGGACTTAAAGCCCATATTGATACAGGGGATGGGTACGAGTTCCTCTATCCGAATGGCTGGGTGCCGGTGAAGCTAAACAACGGCCCGGATGTGGTTTATCACGATTTGATCAAAACCACGGAAAATGTGAGCGTGGTCGTCTCTGCGGTTCAGGATGGGAAAACTTTAAGCGAACTCGGTACTCCTACTGAAGTGGGTTATAAACTTTCTAAAAATGCGATCGCACCTCCAGGATCCGGTCGCGAAGCCGAATTAATTAATGCCGAACAGCGCGAAAAGGGAGCAAAGACTTATTATTTGTTGGAATATGCGGTGAAACTTCCCAACCAAGAGCGACATAATTTTGCCAGTGTTGCGGTCAGTCGCGGTAAACTCTTTACCTTAAACCTATCCACTTCTGAATCGCGATCGCAAAAATTGAAATCTGAGTTTCAAACGGTGGTCGATAGTTTCTCTGTTTATTAAAATAGAAGGGAATCGGAATTAAGAATTTCATTTAACTCCTTTCCTTAAGAGCAATAAAAACCGAAGATGCTCTGTGGCAATTTCCAGAATAATGGACCCGCAAAAATGAGTTATGGGCATTCCTGCATTTGTATTAGCCTCTATTTCTCCGGCCCGTCTGCACCTGTTGCAAAGTGCGGGGATCGAACCCATTGTTTGTCGTAGTGACTTTGATGAATCAACGGTTACGTCAACGGATCCGGTAACTCTGGTGAACACCTTAGCCCAATGTAAGGCAGAGGCAGTAGTTGCTAAATTTAGGAATCCCGGCGATCGCACGGGGACCCTGGAAAACACACTCAACCCTTCCCCCGTTTTGGTGTTGGGTTGCGATTCAGTATTGCAGGTAGAGGGGGAAATTTACGGCAAACCGGAAACCCCAGCTGCGGCGATTCAACGATGGCAAAAAATGCGCGGTGGCGTGGGTGAACTTTACACAGGTCATGCCTTGCTGGATTTACGCTCTACTCGTCAAGTGGTGCGCTGCCAAATGACCCGGGTGTACTTTGCCAATATCAGCGATCGCCAAATCGAAAACTATGTTGCCACGGAAGAACCCCTACGATGTGCGGGTTGCTTTGCCATTGATGGACGCGGTGGACTTTTTGTGGAAAAATTGGAGGGATGCCATACCAATGTGATTGGCTTGAGTTTACCCTTATTGCGGGTTCTTCTCGAAGAACTGGGCTACGATGTCACTGACTTTTGGCCCGACTCTATTCCTCGTTCTCTTTAACTCGCTTAGAAAGAAAAAGGGGTTCGCCATTTTTTAGTTAAAAAACTCGAACCCCATTCTCTTTCAAAGCACCCCTTGATTCAGGAAATTTTGGATTTCGTTAGTCAGTTCAATAGAAGTGATTTCTTCCTGCTCTGGATTTTTATTGCTCTTACGAGGGTCATTTTTGGGATTCATTTTTCCAAATTTTTTAAGACAATACTCAGAAACCTCCGGAGAACCTACGCGCAGTAGCATCCATTTTCCTAAAAGTCGCTGGACATTTTTATCTAATAAGATAGCTGGGTGTAAGCGAATCGCTTTTTGCAAATTCTCCCATCCGCTTTTCAGTTTGTCCGCATCCGGGGTATGGGTTACGCAGATTCGGGCCAAATATTGATAGGTATTGGCTAAGCTATGTGCTTTCAGTCCTTGCAGTTCAGCCGGAGCGTTTGCAAAGGCCCGATTGATGACCATTAAGCTATATTTCTCCATCACATCAATTTTAGAAGCCATTGATGTAGCAGACTGTCGGTACAGAATTTGATAGTGTGGTACGACAACAAAAGCCCATTTAGCCGCGACTCGCAACCAATAATCCCAATCTTCGATAGATTTAAGGCTGGGATCAAACCCTCCCACGGATTTAACGGTAGAGGCACGCAGCATCACATTAGAACCCGAGGTAATGAAATTACCGATTAATAATTGTGGGTAAACATTGCCTTCTAGATAGGAGGGAAGATCTTGGCTAAAGGATTTCCCTTCGCTATCCATAAAGCAAGTCCAGCTATAAGCCAGTCCTGCCGCAGGATTTTTTTGTAATGCAGCAACCTGACTCTCTAATTTATCGGGTGTCCACAAATCGTCGGCATCCATGAAGGTAATAAACTCTCCCGTCGCGCGTTTAATTCCGCGATTTCGGGCCTCAGGTAGTCCTCCATTTTCATAAGAATATACTTGTACTCTTGGGTCCCGGACCCCCTCGATCACCTGCAAGGTGTTATCGGTAGACCCATCATTAATAATGATCAGCTCAAAATCGGAAAAAGTTTGTTTTAAAATAGAGTCAATCGTATCCCGAATCGTTTTGGAAACATTGTAGGCAGGTACGACAACAGAGACTAATGGCATGATACTTTACCCCTAATTTAACGCCTGATTGATTGGATTATTCTGAAAAATGTGCAGATTTTTTTTGAGCGGGCTAGGGTACTTTCCACGGAGGGAAATTACAGAATATTTTCGGAATTTTTAGAGATTTCTGGAGCTTATACATAGGTCATTCCCTGGGTTTGGGGATTAATTTCATGGATTAAACTTATCAAGAATTTTCAGGTTTGTTTAGTAAAATTTTAAGGTAAATTTTTAACCAATTTTACTAAACCTTTTTCCTTCTAATTTGGTAATTTTTTACTCGTAATTATGGGGGTGAGCAACCTTGCCCTAAATTTTGACAGTTGTTTCACTTAACCCCCCGGGCTGCCTCCCCTTGCCCTTTTAAACTTAGGCTGTTATTCAGCCAAGTTTTACAAGAGTATGGGGAGATGGAGAGGCCCAAATTTTATCGGATCACCGCCGGTTGATTCACTAGAGGTTTCCCTTCGCAATAGCTAGGGATGGGTGCGTCCAACAACGCTAATAAGGTGGGGGCTAAATCTAAAGAATGTCCAAAAGGCAAGGTAGAACCCGGTTCAATATCTGGCCCTGCCAGGGTTAAAAATCCATCAGAACGGTGACTGCCAGTGCGGTTAAAGGGAATCGGGCCAATACGTCCAATTTGGGGACTCTCAACGGTATCACTGGCGCATTTGTCCTGCCAAATAATCACCAAATCCGCATCAGGTAAATTCGGATCAGAATCCGTAGGTGAGGTGCGAGTCCGCACAACATCTTGCACCATTATTTCCCCAGTCCGGGAATCTTTAAGCTGATAGAGTTGTTGGATGATTTCCTGACAAACGGCATCGTATTCGGAGGGATCAACGATCCCCTTGGGTTCCCGTCCTTTCAAATTAATTCGGATATATCCTTCAGAGAAACTCGGCAGTGCAAAGGCTTTCATTCGAGGCCATGCGGGTTGATACCAACAGGGGTTTTGGAAGAATAAGCGATCGCCTTTTTTCTGCATTTCAAACGGAGAAATTAAATCCTGTTCAGGTTCGCCTCCGAAAAGCGGTTCAATCCGGCTAAAGACTTTAGTCGGCAGAGTTCGCCGCAAAAATCCCCGCAGCGGATTGCGATCGCCCTTGAGACTCCAAACAGTTCCCATAAAGCCTCGCTTCGCCCGTTCTCCCACTATGGGTCCTCCAGGAGTTTGGCCCATTTTCCCTTCGGCAAATCCCACTTTCCCCGGAAAATTCCACCGATACAGAAACTCGGGTAAAAATACCATACTAGGGAGATCCATATTGTTAAAGTCCATGCCATGAGCGGCAAAAACCACAACATTCGCATTCTCCGGCGCAGCGGTGATAATCTCTCCGATCGCCGCATCAATGGCTTCAAAAATCTCTAACATTGGGTCCCCGGGATAGCGATTCCCCACCATAGGATATAGGGGATGATCCGGCTGACTCAAGTGCCAAAAATAATGTCCGGCGGAGTGGGTTTCTCCAAAAATTGTTAACAAGAAATCCCAATTATCCTGTTCTAGTAAATCTTTACAAATTTTACCGCGCCGCTCAATCCCCTGTTCTAATTTTTTCTGGAGTTCCTGGAGTGCGGGAATATCTAAGATACTGGCAAAATCTTTATGTAAAGCCGGATGTTCTCCGTGCTTAGCAATGATGTCGGCGAGGAACGATTCCGGTTTGGAATGGGTGGGAGTTTGGGGGGAATGCGCTCCCCAGGCTAATCCTTGTACGCCGTTCACGCGATCGCTCAGGGGAGCTTGGGGCATATCAAATATAGCCACCCGATAATCATCCCCTAATGCATAAAAAGGTTCGTATTTGGCAAAATCGTAGGCTTCTATGGGTTCGACATCATAGGTGCCTTCCATCAGCTTCACCGGGGCCCAATAGCCAGTTTTTTCGGGAGAACACCCGGTTAAAAAGGTGGTCCAGGGGGTTTCTGCTCGATAATAATCAAAGGTTTTGAGCCGTCCGTAAGCTCCGCGATCGCGCAATTGTTTTAAATTTTTGAGATGTCCTTGCGCCATCCATTTTTCAATCAGATTCGGGTCTCCGGCATCAAGTCCAATGGCGATAACAGGATTTTTCATAGGATTTTCCCTTGATAAGTGGTACAGAAATTCACAGTACAGTAGACGACTTATTCAATCGCCTTGTTTAAAAGGAGTTTATAAATCTCCTAAATTTGCATCCCTTACTTTTTTCTAAATCTTCTGGGATTCCTTCAAGCTGACATCATGGGGTTTCCGTGGTATTTCAACCCAGCCAACTTTAATTTGTATAACAGCTTTCATTAATGTAGGTTGACTGCATTTAGAATTCGCTGATACCAAGCTAAGTGGCGATCGCCACAAGTTCTTAACTTTGGGAGAAAGTTCGTCTAGAAGTCTTAGCCGACTCCCCCTTTAAACAGTCACAAATTGTACCAGGACTATTTTGTGCCTATTCTTGACTGGGATTCAATTAGTCAGAAGGATAGCTGATTTATCCCAAGTTTATCATTGACCAGAGTTAATTCCAGGAATTGTATGTAAAGTTCTCTTAAAGTTTGTCATCCCCTCTCTTTATAGATTCACAAATGATTAACTAAGGCTTAACAGGTAGGCTGATGAGAGTTTTAAAACCTATTCATTTCTTTTCCCAGAGTAAATCACCCTAGGAACCTTAGTCATATATCTTTAGGAGTAGCTTCCCGCGAATTATTTATTATCTCTAACTTAAGGTATAGCTAAACCTTTTTATTATTTTTGCCCTATATCCTAAGGTATATTTTTTTTTCAAAAACATATCTCTATAGGCTTAGTCCCGGTTAGGGATGTAGGCCCTAAGCCCAGGAGATAATTCTTCTGTTTCTTGGAAGATTCTATCTGCCTCGCCGGAGTTAACCGATCAGACTTAGGTGTATTTGCCAAAAGATTTAGACCGTTCTATATAAAAGGAGATCCCTGATCGGTCCCGGATCTCTCTCCCATCCTCGCCGTCTCCTTGCGAAACGACCAATAAGGATTACCCTATTATTGAACGATGATAAACGGAGTCAATTAGATGACGGACTTTGATTACGACCTCTTTGTGATAGGTGCGGGTTCTGGGGGACTAGCGGCATCGAAACGTGCTGCCTCTTATGGTGCGAAAGTTGCCATTGCCGAAGGGGATCTAGTGGGGGGTACCTGTGTCATCCGGGGTTGCGTTCCCAAAAAATTAATGGTGTATGCCTCTCAGTTTTCCAAGCTGTATCAAAATGCAGTGGGTTACGGCTGGGAAAAAGCTGAACCGAGTTTTGATTGGCACAAACTGATAGAGAGTGTTCAAAAAGAAGTAATGCGCCTAAATCAGATCCATATTAATAATCTAGAAAAAGGCGGAGTTGAGTTAATTAATGGCATGGCAACTTTTGTTGATCCCCATACGATTGAAATTGGCGATCGCAAAGTTACGGCTGATAAAATCCTGATTGCCGTAGGGGGACAGCCTGCCAAACCGGATATTGAGGGGATTGAACACAGTATCACCTCCAATGAGATGTTCCACCTCAGTGAATTTCCCAAACGTTTTGCGGTTTGGGGTGGCGGTTATATCGGCGTTGAGTTTGCTTCAATTATGAATGGTTTAGGCGCTCAAGTTACTGAAATTATTCGCCGAAAATTCATTTTACACGGGTTCGATGAGGATATTGCCGAAAACATTCAAGAAGGCATGGCAAAAAAGGGAATTCAATTCCGGACTGAGGCAAACTTGGAGAAGATTGAAAAAACTTCGGAAGGCTTAAACCTGGTTTTTTCCGGGGAGGAAAATGAGACTCTAACCGTGGATGCCTTACTCTGTGCTACGGGTCGCCAACCTAATTTGAGCCGCTTAAACCTAGAGAATGCTGGGGTAGAAGTGATTCTCGGCGCGATCGCAGTGAGTCCCGATAGTTGCACCAATCAACCCCATATTTATGCGGTCGGGGATTGTACCGATCGCATCAATTTAACCCCCGTGGCGATCGCAGAAGGTCGCGCTTTTGCAGATACAGTCTTCGGTCATCTCCCTCGTCATATCAATCATACGGGCATCCCTACCGCCGTATTTTCCCAGCCGGAAGCCTCTACGGTGGGCTTGACAGAGGCCGAAGCCCGAGCCAAAGTGGGAGACAACGTGACGATCTATCGCGCTAAATTTCGTCCCATGTTTTACAGTCTCACCGATTCCGAGGAAAAGGTGATGATCAAATTAATTGTGGATAAAACCACCGACCGCATTTTAGGGGTTCATATGGTGGGTAAAGACGCCGCCGAAATCATTCAAGGACTGGCGATCGCCGTGAATATGGGAGCCACTAAAAAAGACTTTGATGCCACTATTGGCATTCATCCTTCTACTGCCGAAGAGTTCGTAACCTTACGTTAATTTCAGGCATGAAACCGGGTTTAAATAAACCCGGTTTTGGGTTAAGATACGGATAAATTATCAGTTTTAAGGGGATTCAAATTTTGTCACCTTCTCAACTATTCCGCTAGAGTTGTTCCAATTCTTTAATATAAACTTCTCCTAATTCTTGCCCCGCGATGGGAATACTCTGGTAGGTAACCTCCCCTTTCATCACCACTTGATCTCCCACATTGGGAAGGGTCGAGTTCGTCATCACCCAAATCGATCCCGTGCCATCTTGAATCTGATAAGCGCCAGATTGTAGGAACGGTGCTCGATTTTCAACCGTGCCTTTTAAATACACAGTATTCTGTTTCTGCCAGTCACTTTGGATCTGCTCGATCGCGGTTACACCCACTCCTGATTTCACCAAGTTGGTACAGCCTGAGAGTCCCGCAAGGACCAAGGATAAGGAGCAAATTTTAACGGTTTGATTTAAGGTCTGGAACATTGTAGGGACAGCCATAATGTCAAAAAAAGGGGGGTTATAGAGGTTAGAATTTACAGTTATAAGCCTTGATAATCCCGAAAAAGTGGGGGTAACCGAACCCGAAATTCGCTATCATTTGAGCGAATAAATGGCCGCTTTAACCCTGGTGCGATCGCGGCGATCTCCTCAGTCACTTAAGGCGCGATTCCGCTGGTTTCAGGATTGGGCGATCGGCCCGACTCAACCCCAGCAACTGGCGGGTAGTCCGAACGTCCTGTTGCTATATCTGGGGATGGATTTATCTTGCCATAGTCTATCGCAGTCCCCGGGTTTCGGGCAATTTCGGTTCAAAACCCCCTCCAGTGCGAGGGGTTCATTCCTCGGGGTTCCCGGCGCAGGTTTTGGCGATCGCTGTTTTGGGTACTTCTTTCTCTGGGGGCTTTTCCAGTCATTCCGTCTTGGGGGTATCAACGCCCCTGACCCGTGATGCTACAATAATTATTCAGAACTTCGGTTCTTTGAGGCGGCTGTAGTCTGCTTTTATGAGGCACATTCAGGCGTCTAGGGTCAATGTCAATTCAGAGGAACATAAAGAAGAGGTTGTCGTGACAGAGACTATTAACTGTGCTGTAGCCTGCGTGAACGGCTGTGTATTGGGAGACAAATGCCCCAATCGAGAATATGCACAACAAACATCCCAGTTTATTGAGGAAACTTCCTTAGATAAAATGCTAGAAATGGCGGAAGAATCCGTTAGAAAAAAACGGATGCAAGCTCCCCAGTGGATTATTCCAGATTTTCCAGAATAAACTAAAACCCAACTTACAAGAGAGCGTTTGTAAGTTGGGTTTTAGTTTATAAATTTTCTGAAGTTTCCAGTTGAAATTATTAGCAAAAATACTACACCCCTTTAATTTGGACTCTTAACGCTGGATGGGAAATAAAGGAGTGCCCACAGTTATTCGCACAGATTTTTAGGAATGCGTTAGCAATGCGCCCCGGAGGTATTACGAACAGACTCCTAACGGGATCAGTCCGAGAAACGCTATAAATCCACCTATGGGCTAAAGGCGATCGCCCTGGGGCCGTGCCAGAATCTCTTTAGACTTAAAAGGATGCTCCTGAGTGCTTCAGTCCGTTAAATTTCTTAACAAAATTTAATAGACCGAAATATTAAACCGAGGCAGTGTCTTTAATGAAAGAATAAAGTCGGGGATCGCGATCGCAATGGTACAGGAAACCTGTAAATTAAAGTCAGCGTTCACCAGCCCCAGGGGATTTAGGCTATTTTCATGAAGTTTTTTAAAGCTCCGCACTAATTCTGAGACTAGGCGACCCCTCCTTGCGTAGAATATGAGCTTAAGTTCTTTTACTGATTGTCAAGTCACGAGGAAAAACAAATATGGCCGATGCAAGAGATATTGAAATGGTGAAGCCCTACGGTGGAGACCCGTTTGTGGGTCACCTCTCCACCCCAATCAGCGATTCTGCCTTCACCAAAGCCTTCATTGGTAACCTACCGGCTTACCGCCAAGGACTCTCTCCCATTCTGCGAGGGCTCGAAATTGGGATGGCCCACGGCTACTGGCTGGTTGGCCCCTGGGTGAAACTGGGTCCCCTGCGCGATTATACCGAAGCTGCCCATTTAGGCGGATTAGTCTCGACCCTGTCGTTGGTGTTAATCGCCACCGCTTGTATGTCCATCTACGGGATTGCCTCGTTCCAAGTCACCGGTGATGACGATTACCCCAGTCAAAATCCCCAAGCCCCTACTACCCTGAAAACTGCCGAGGGTTGGAGTCAGTTGACTGCTGGTTTCTTCGTCGGTGCAATGGGTGGCGCATTTTTCGCCTATTTCCTCTTGGAAAACCTGGATGGCGTCGATGCTATTTTCCGGGGTTTAGTCAACTAACTAGACTTTTAGTCCCTTGCTAGGGCTTTAATTTGCGGGTTTTGAACCGTGACTGCGGGTCACCTAAAATTGGGTCCTCTGTATCAGCAGATTCTGATTTTTGAAAAGTCCATCATTTTTAGAGGAAAATAACAGACTCATTGTTGTTAAGATTCCTCTGGTCAACCTAAAACTTGAAATAGGAGAAATTAGATATGACAGGTGCATACGCAGCTGCTTACCTCCCTTGGATTTTGATTCCCGTCGTTTGCTGGTTAATGCCAGCCGTTGTGATGGGTCTGTTGTTCATCTACGTTGAAAGCGATCGCTAATTAAGGGCTTAATTCCCTTGATTTATCGTCTTTAACAACAGCCTAGAAAAAGGGATTGGCACATTAACGACCGGCTATTTCCAATCCCTCTTTCTAGGCCATAAAAAATCCCCCGCCATCATAGCGGGGGATTTTTTCAACTAATTAACCCGTGAAAAGTTAGCCGAACTTACTTGCAGTCGAAGCAATCAAGAACGCAGCATAAGTCAGGATATAGCCCACAGTAAAGTGAGCCAAACCAATCAAGCGACCTTGAACAATCG
>JBBQFN010000031.1:0-61044 GCA_038321985.1 Cyanophyceae cyanobacterium
AGACCCCGAATTTGAAACCTTCTATACGAAGAATATTCTTCTCAATGAAGGGATCCGGGCTTGGATGGCTCCCGTTGACCAGCCTCACGAAACCTTTGAGTTCCCTGAAGAAGTTCTTCCTCGCGGTAACGCTCTGTAGAAAATTTGATTGAAGATTTTAGATTTTAGAGTGGTTAAGTCCCCTCTAAAATCTAAAATCTAAACAAGCGATATCATCTGTTGTCGATCGCAAAAGAGGTTCTCATCCGTGCAAACATCTTTCAATAGTTCGCTGGTCATGGGCGGACGTGACCAAGAAACCACCGGGTTTGCCTGGTGGTCTGGTAACGCCCGTCTGATCAACTTATCCGGTAAACTCCTGGGCGCTCACGTTGCTCACGCTGGATTAATCGTCTTCTGGGCTGGAGCGATGACTGTATTTGAGGTCGCTCACTTCATTCCTGAAAAGCCCATGTATGAGCAAGGCTTAATCCTGCTGCCTCACCTCGGGACTCTGGGTTGGGGTGTGGGCCCCGGTGGAGAAGTCATCGATACTTTTCCCTACTTTGTTATTGGTGTTCTGCACCTGATTTCTTCTGCCGTTCTCGGTTTGGGTGGTATTTATCACGCCGTTCGCGGTCCGGAAACCTTAGAAGATTACTCTTCTTTCTTTGGGTATGACTGGCGTGATAAAAACAAGATGACCACAATCTTGGGCTTCCACCTGATCGTCCTGGGATTAGGTGCTTTGTTACTGGTTCTCAAAGCCATGTTCTTTGGTGGGGTGTATGACACCTGGGCACCCGGTGGCGGTGACGTGCGCGTCATTACCAACCCGACCCTGAACCCTGCTGTCATCTTTGGTTATCTGGCCAAGTCTCCCTTTGGTGGAGAAGGCTGGTTGATCGGGGTCGATAACATGGAAGACATCATCGGCGGTCACATTTGGGTTGGCTTTACCTGCATTATTGGCGGTGTCTGGCACATCCTCACCAAGCCTTTTGGTTGGGTGCGTCGTGCCTTCATTTGGTCTGGAGAGGCTTATCTGTCCTACAGCTTAGGCGCTCTGTCCTTAATGGGCTTTGTGGCTGCTTCCTTCGTTTGGTTTAACAACACTGCTTATCCCAGCGAATTTTACGGCCCCACCAACGCTGAATCTTCTCAGGCTCAAGCTTTCACCTTCTTGGTTCGTGACCAACGTTTAGGTGCCAGCATTGGTACCGCCCAAGGCCCAACGGGTCTAGGTAAATACCTGATGCGCTCTCCCACGGGCGAGATCATCTTCGGGGGTGAAACTATGCGCTTCTGGGATTTCCGAGGCCCCTGGTTGGAACCCCTACGTGGACCGAATGGTTTGGATCTGCGTAAGCTGAAAAATGACATTCAACCCTGGCAAATCCGTCGGGCGGCTGAGTACATGACTCACGCTCCTAACGGTTCTATCAACTCTGTGGGTGGGATTATCACTGAAGCCAACGGCTTTAACTATGTAAACCCCCGCGCTTGGTTGGCTGGTGCTCACTTCATTTTGGGCTTCTTCTTCTTAATCGGTCACCTCTGGCACGCTGGACGCGCTCGCGCCGCTGCTGCTGGATTTGAACGCGGTATTGACCGTGAAGATGAGCCAGTATTGGCAATGACTGAACTTGATTAATTTCTTCTGGATTGAAGGATGAATTTCCAGTAATCAGTTCATTAAAAAAGGCTCCTGCTATATGCAGGAGCTTTTTTGTTAGGAAGATAATCGGAAAATGTTGAAGAAGGGGGATTTCCTATTACAATAAAATAAAGTGAACTGCTGTAAATTGACCTATTTCAATTCAAAAATTTAACATTTAATCGGATATTATTTATGTCTAATCATGATTTGTTTGATGACCTGGAATGGACGGAAGAAGCTAAACTCAAGCTCAAGAATATCCCTTATTTCGTGCGATCGCAGGCAAGGCAACGCATCATCCAGTTGGCGCGAGAAGCCGAACTGGATGTGGTGACGCCGGAGATTGTGGAAAAGGCGCGGGTGGAATTTGGTCAGTGAGGGATCACCCGGACTGAATTTCAAGGTTTGTCGGTTTGGGTTGACGCATTAATCGTTTCCCAAATTGCGCATAAAGGGCCGGAATCACTAACAGAGTTAAGGCAGTTGAGGTAAATAACCCCCCCAAAACTACAATGGCTAGGGGTTGTAAAATTTCATTCCCTGCGCCAGTGGCGATCGCCAAGGGAAACATTCCCAATGCTGAGGTTAAAGCGGTCATCAAAATGGCATTCACTCGGTCTAAGGAACCGTTGATAATTACATCATTCAGCGGCATTCCCTGGGCAAATTTAGTATTGTAATTATCCACCAGTAATAACCCATTGCGGACCGCTACCCCAAATAGGGTAATAAATCCAATCAGCGAGGCAATGGAAATCACGCCGCCTGTTAAAGCAATAGAGATAATTCCCCCGACTAAGGCTAAGGGTAAATTGACCATAATCGCGAGGGTTGCCGGGAGAGATTTGACCGAGAAAAACATCAGGATAGCAATGGCGACTGCTGCTAAAATACTAAACCACAATAAACTATTACTCGCTCTTTGTTCCGATTCAAATTGTCCGCCATATTGGATAAAATATCCCTGGGGTAAGGTAACTTTTTTCTGAATTTGAGCTTGAATATCTCCGACGACACTGCCTAAATCTCGATTAGCCACATTTGCAGAAACTACAATCAGCCGAGATACATTTTCCCGATTGACAACATTCGCTCCCATACCGTAACTTAAACGGGCAACAGTTCCCAGGGGAATTATCTCTCCGGTTGGGGTAGAAATTGGAATGGCACCCATTGCATCTAAGCTATTGCGAGACTTTTCAGTGAGGGTGACAAAAATATCAATCAGTTGTTGATTTTCTGGCACTTGAGAAACAATTCGACCGTTGAGGGCGGTTTCGACAACTTCTGACAATTGTTCCATCCTTAATCCATAAGTTGCCGCAGCTTGACGGTTGTATTCAATTTGGATTTGGCGAATGGGGAGTTGAGGTTCTAGTTGCAAATCAACCACGCCAGAAATCGGCGCGATCGCATCTCGAACCTGTTCACCAATGCGGCGGAGTTCCTTTAAATCTGGGCCAAAAATTTTGACGGCGACTGCGCTTCTGACTCCCGAGAGCACTTCATCCATGCGGTGAGAGATAAATCCGCCAATATTCGGCGCAACACCGGGCAATTTGAGGAAACTTTCACGCAGGTTTTGCACACTGGTTTCTCGGTCTTTTAAGGCTAAATCACTCAATTCTACATCCACATGAGCCATACTCACCCCAGCGCCATCCGCATCTCCGGGAGTCCGTCCGGCGCGGACTTGTACCCAGTCATAGAGGGGATTGTTTTGGAGGGATTTGGATAGGGCGATACCGGCGCGATGGGTCATATCTAGGGAGACTCCTGGATATAATACCATTGAATTGACCATTGATTTTTCCCGAAATTCCGGGAGAAAAACTTGTCCCAAAGTGGGAACAATTGCCAGGGTTGCGACTAAGCTGGCGAGGGCAATTGCCAGGATAATTTGGGGCGATCGCAAGGATAGATTCAGCAATGGGCGATACAGTCTTTCTGCTAACCGGGAAACAAAAGTACCTTCCTGGGGAAGGGTTTGATTCGCTAACAGAATAGCGCAAAGGGCGGGGGAAAGGGTCATGGCGACAAGGGTTGAGGCGGCGATCGAGAGTAAATAAGCCAACCCCATTGGCACAAAAATCCGTCCTTCTACCCCGGTTAAACTAAAAATTGGTGCAAACACTACAATGATAATCACTGTGGAGAAAACCACCGCCAGCCGGACTTCTACGGAGGTGTCATATACTACTTGCAAGGGATGTTTGGGATGACCTTGCGCTTGATTCTTTCGCAATCCCCGATAGCAGTTTTCCATATCAACAATGGAATCATCTACGACGGAACCAATGGCAACCACTAATCCCCCGAGGGTCATGGTATTAATGCCCAATCCCAAGGCTTTCATAAACCATAAGCCAATTAATAACGAGAGGGGAATGGCACTTAAGGTAATCACTGCCGTGCGCCAATTCATCAAAAATAGCAGCATAATCACCGAGACAATGATGATGCCTTGAATCAGAGAACCGCTGACATTTTTAATGGCAGAATCAATGAAGTTGGACTGGCGAAAGGTGCGGGAAATTTGGATATCTGCCGGAAAGGTTTCCTGTAGCGATCGCATCCGGGATTCTACCGCTTTTGTAACCGTTGGGGTATCGACATTAGGCTGTTTATTAATCATCATCACCACTGCCGATTGTCCGTTAAAACTGGCATCCCCCCGTTTGAGGGCAGATCCGGTTTTCACTTCGGCCACATCTTTGAGTAAAATCGGCAAGCCTTCTTCTACTTTAACCACCGATTCTTGTAAATCTTCGATGGATTTAATCTGACCGATTCCCCGGATTAATAATTCTTGACCCCCACCAATCAAGAACCCGCCTGAAGCATTGGAATTAGCGCCTCTAGCGGCTTGGGCGACTTCTGTTAAAGAGACATTCAGCGATCGCAATTTAGCCGGATCAACCAGCACTTGTTTCTGTCGTTCCTCACCGCCATACACTGTAATTTGGGTCACCCCTGGCACCGATAAAAGTTGCTGGGTGAGGGTACTATCGACGAAATGCCGCAGATCCATTAATGAAGTTTCCCCTCCTTCCGTGATGGTAAAGGCATATTGTAAAATCGTGGCTAGGGGGGAAGCTAAGGGGGAAATTTCTGGGGGATGAACTTCGGCAGGAAGTTGATTGGTAATCTGTTGAAGTCGTTCGGTAACCGCTTGTCTTGCCTGATAAATATCTGCATTGGGGTCAAATACAACTTGGACCATTGAGAGTCCAACCTTGGATGAAGATCGCACCGTTGCCACTCCCGGCAATCCATTAACAGCAGTTTCAATGGGAACAGTAATTTGCGATTCCACCTCCTCCGGTGCCAATCCCGCTGCTTGAGTTTGAATATCGACTTGAGGGGGTGCAAATTCCGGAAATACATCCAGAGGCATTTGGGTAATAGAGAAGATTCCCCAAACGGTGATAAAAAGGGCACAAATGACGATAATCCACCGTTGAGTAATGGAGTTTTTCAGGATTAAATTGAGAATTGAATTTAACATCTGTTGCCTCAACTCTCTCCCTTGTCATCAGAAAGAACGCTGTTTTTTTTCCGGGTACTGACTAAGGCGATCGGGGTTGCCAAAAGAACGACGGCGATCGCAATCCCAACTAACCAACCCATCGGCAATCCGCTTTCAGTTGCGGGGATTGGTAGGGGTTGTTGCACCGTTTCCAGGGGTTGAGGTGCGGAATCTTCAATCAAGGGGGTACTTTGAGTTTTTAAGGGTTCTGAAGTGGCGGACGTCTCTGGGGTTTGGGTTTTGCGAGATTCAGCATAGAGAGACAAACTGCCTTGGGTGACGAGATTTTCCCCCACGGATAATCCATCCAGGACTTCAATCAGTTCCCCTTGGGTTGTGCCGGTGGTAACGGGAACAGGTTCATAGAAGTTTTGATATTGGACAAAAACGAGTTGCTGATCCTCTGCATTCACTAAGGCGGTGATGGGGACCAGGATGGAGGCGCTACCATCGGCAGCCGGGGCGATCGGGGTGACGACAATGCCTAACATTTCGTCAATTTCCGGGTTCACTTCTACCCGTTCAATCCCGCCGGTGGCTTGGAATTCATCCCCATGTCCCACATGGGATAAAGCCAGTTTGGGGAAGGAGAAAAGAACTGTTGTAATGAGGACAGTCCGAATTAAAGATTGATGTGAGTAACCCATGATTCCCTCGCTGTAGGGGATAAAAATCCTCCCTAGTCTGGCAAAGGGTAGATGAAATTGAGATGAAATCGAGAGGCAACAACCGGCGGGGGTTCAAACTAATAGCTAAAGTCGTCTAAAGACGACTAAAAACCCCACAGTCTAAGACTTTCAGTCGGTTTCAACCGACTTGATTCTGTTAGGCGGGGGTTTGAACCCCCGCCGGAGTTGAGAATGGAACCAGCTTCGCTAAAATCAAGCCTGTGGTTAATTTCCTAAACACCGATGAGAATTTTGCTGGTGGAAGATGAGGCGGATTTAGGACAAGCGATTAAGCAGGTGTTAGTGAGTGAAAAGTATGTTGTAGATTGGGTTCAGGATGGGGTACAGGCTTGGGATTGTCTGGAAAGTCAGTGGACGGACTATACAGTGGCGATCGTGGATTGGTTGCTGCCGAAGTTATCCGGATTAAAGTTATGTCAGCGATTGAGATTGCATCAAAATCCGTTACCCGTGTTGATGTTAACGGCGTTGGGACAACCGGAAAATCGCGTGGCGGGACTGGATGCTGGGGCGGATGATTATTTGGTGAAACCGTTTGTAATGGAAGAATTACTGGCGCGTTTGCGGGCATTACAGCGGCGATCGCCTCAACTCCAACCCCAAACTCTGACGGTGGGTGGATTTACCTTGGATTATGGGAACAATGTCCTCTGTTTCGAGTTGAGTCAAACTCCTGAACTGATTCCTTTAACGGTGAAAGAATTTCAACTGTGTGCCTATTTGATGCAAAATTGCGATCGCATTATTTCCGGCAGTAAAATTCGGTATCAACTCTGGGATTTGGATGCTGAACCCATTAGCAATGTGGTAGCGGCACAAATGCGATTATTACGGCGCAAGTTAGCCCATTATAATTGTCCTTGTCCCATTGAAACTATTCCGGGTCAAGGGTATCGATTCAATACGTCTCGATGAGTTTCTTCGGGAATGAATAGTCATCAGTTATTTCGCCGCAGCCGATTCCGTCTTGCCTTTTGGTATGCCGGGGTGATGGCACTGATTTTAAGTTTGTCAGGGTTGAGTTTGTATCGATCGCTGATTCAGTCCAATTGGGATGCAATGGAACGGGAAATGGAGTCGATCGCCGGGACGTTGCATGATAGTTTGGAACCGATGTTACCGCCTTCTGGGGAAGCGACGACGATTTTAAAGCGGATTTTGCCGGAACTCTGTGTGGCGGGGGAATCTTGTACTATCAGTCCGACGTTAATTGAACGCCATACGATAGGAATTAGCGATCGCAATACTTATTATATTCGCCTGTTTAATCACCAAGGCAAACTCCTGGCTTTTTCTCCAAATCCCCCCCTGGGAGTTTCCCGAGGGTTTCATCCGGAACCGTGGCAAACGTTTCAGAGTCCGCAGGGAATTCGCTATCATCAATTTACGATTATTTTACATAATCACCATCCCAGTGAGTCTTCTTCCCGACATCATTCTCCTCCTTCTTGGGGCTACTTACAAATTGGCCGAACTTTAGAAGCATTGGATGGGGAAGTACAGCGGATGCGATGGATTTTAGGGATGGGATTTTCCATGGCATTAGGGTTGGTAATAATGTCCAGTTGGTGGCTATCGGGATTAGCCATGCAGCCGATTTATCAATCTTATCAGCAACAGCAACAGTTTACCGCAAATGCTGCCCACGAATTGCGATCGCCTTTAGCGAGTTTGTTAGCAACAGTCGAGGCAATTTTACGATTACCCCCCGCAAATCAGCCGGAAATTCCCCTGATGCTGCAAACCGTGGAGAGGCAGGGACGGCGGTTGAGTCATTTAATTTCTGATTTACTTTTATTAACCAGTCTGGAAAAACAGTCATCCCCAATCCCTTTTAAGTCTTGTTGTTTAAATGATTTAATCAGTGATTTGACAGAAGAATTTTTAGAGTTGGCGCTAATTGCTGAACTGGATCTGGTGAGTCATATTTCCGAGGCGGAAATTTATGTGTTAGGACATGAATCACAGCTTTATCGGTTGGTGTCTAATTTAATTGCAAATGCGATTCAATATACGCCGAATGGGGGTAAAGTTGTGATTGAGTTAATTCGGCGCGATCGCCTTGCAGTGATTACGGTAAAAGATACCGGAATTGGCATTGCATCGGGAGAACAAACCCGAATTTTTGAACGGTTCTACCGTGTGGATAGCGATCGCAGCCGTAACACTGGGGGGACGGGATTGGGTTTAGCCATTGTACAGGCAATCGCCCAAAAACATCAAGCTAATCTTTCCGTAGAAAGCCAGTTAGGATCCGGTAGTATTTTTGCAGTAGAATTTCCAAACGTTTGTAGTAACCCCTTCAGGGGTTAGGGCTGTATAAAAGCGACAATTCTATTCACCCATCGCGACTTAATGCTGATAAAATTGCCTGCTGACTAACGGTTTGATAAATGCTGTTTAATGACTGCATTACTGCTTGTCCCGTTGCTGCCGGTTTAATGGGAATTGGTCCTAACACATCTAACACCGTTTCACTACTGGGTGCAGGGGTAATCACCACTAATCCGGATTCTAACTGGTCGTCATACTGCCAAAATTTATCTACTTTTAGCGGGGATTTATGTAGTTTTGATTTAGAGTCTTTTGCTTTAGAATCCGTTGGTTCTGCATTAGTATCCGTCCCCCGGATTTGCCGTAATGTAGCCAGAATTTGGGCTTGAGTGCGTCCCCGTAATTGAAATAATACAAACGGGTCATCACTAAAGCGATCGCCTAACAAGTAATACACCGCCGCAATATGTTTACAAGGATTCGCTTTATCGGGGCAACTACACCGAGAATTCACTTGATCGAGGGTAAAAGGAAACAATCTTACCCCATTTGCCGCAAACACTTCTTCGATATTTTGTGGCATTTCTCCTGAGAGGAGTTTGGCTGAAAAAATTGCCCGTTCTGCCATCGCTTGAATTACATAATTCCAATCTTCATCGGTTAATGGATCTAACCAGAGTGAAACTTTGTAGGGTTCTGGATCAGTGCCTTGGACTTGTGCCAGTGCCTTTTGTCCTTCAAAGTCGATATTAAGTACATTCCCCTCTCGGGCATAGATTCGTCCCCGTTCCAAACGCTTTTTAAAGCGGTAAGAATTGAGCAAGTCTAGCCATTGTTGGGTCCACCATTCTTTATCGGGTTGCGCGTAATTAGTCATGGGATTGGTCCTGTTTTTTTAGTTTCTTAAGATTTGTTATTCTTCATCTTCATCAATGACGGCGTTGCGATCGAGGATGAGTAAGTTTCGCAAATTATCACTATCTAAGTCGGCTAACCATTGTTCTCCGGCCCCCACGACTTGTTCGGCTAACTCTTTCTTACTCTCAATCAAATCGTGGATTTTTTCTTCTAAAGTGCCGGTACTAATGAATTTATGCACTTGCACATTTTGGGTTTGTCCAATTCTAAATACTCGGTCGGTGGCTTGATTTTCTACGGCGGGATTCCACCATCGGTCATAGTGAAATACATGATTGGCGCGGGTTAAATTCAGCCCCACCCCACCGGCTTTGATGGATAATATCATAATCGGTGGTCCTTGGGGGTCTAGTTGGAAGCGATCGACCATTTCTTCCCGTTGATTTTTGCGGGTTCCTCCATACAAAAATAGAATTTCTCTGCCTAGTTTTTGGGAGAGGTAAGGTTGCAGGAGTTTCCCCCATTCGGCAAATTGGGTGAAGATTAAGCCCCGATCGCCTTCTGCCAGCATCTCCTCTAACATTTCCTCTAAGCGCACCAACTTGCCCGATCGCAAGGGTTCATTGAGAGTTTTTTCTTTCAAAAACTGCGCCGGATGATTGCAAATTTGCTTTAATTTAACCAGCAATGCCAAAATTAAACCATGCCGTTGAATGCCTTCTGCCGCATCAATTCCAGCCAAGGTACTATCCACAGTTGCTTGATACAATTTTGCCTGTTCCGCAGACAGTCCACAAAATACCGGATTCTCCTGTTTTTCCGGCAAATCTTGAATGATGGTTTTATCACTTTTCAGGCGACGCAAGACAAAAGGACGAACCAGCGATCGCAATGCCTCTAAGGAATCTGTATCCCCATATTTTTCAATGGGTGTAGCAAATCGCCGTTGGAAAAATTGTCGGGCCCCCAAATAACCCGGATTTAAAAAATCCATAATCGACCACAGTTCTTGCAGTCGGTTTTCTACCGGGGTTCCAGTTAAGGCAATCCGAAACGGTTGGGTTTCTTCATCAATTAAATCTCGGACCGCTTTCGACTGTTTCGCCTGGGGATTTTTAATATTTTGAGCTTCATCTAAAATGATGCCATCCCAGGGAATAGTCCGCAATTCTTTTTCATCGCGATAAACCAGGGGATAACTGGTAATGGCTAAATTTTTGCCTTCTAAGGCTTTAGCAAAGGCTTTCCCCTTGGCCCGTTTGTCGCCATGATGAACCATGACTTTGAGTTTGGGTCCGAATTTTTTAATTTCTCGTTCCCAGTTGCCTAAGACGGAGGTAGGACAAACTAATAAAACGGGATTATTTAACTCTTGTTGGTCTTGCAAATACAGTAAAAATGCAATGGTTTCAATGGATTTACCCAATCCCATATCATCGGCTAAACAAGCGCCTAATCCCCATTTTTGCAAGAAAGCCAACCAACTGACCCCGCGTAATTGATAGGGTCGCAGTTCGCCTTTGAAGTTGGCAGACACTTCTAAATCTTCTAGGGTTCGCTTGTTAGTAATGGTATTAAGCAATTCCTCCAAATGTCCCCCGGCTTCAAATTTAACCACAGGGAGTTTTTCCATAACCTGAGTATCTCCCGTTGCCAACCGCAAGGCATCTTCTAAGGTCAAAGACATCTGATTTTTGCGTGATTTAAAGAAGTCCGTGGCGGCGCGAATATCTTGGTCTCGCAGTTCCACCCATTCTCCATTAATTTCAACTAAAGGAGAATTCAGAGCGATTAAACGGTCAAATTCTTTCTTGGAAATGGTTTGACCGCCAATGGTTAATTCCCACTTAAAATTCAGGAGATTTTGTAACCCTAATCCGCCTTGGGGACGAGTTGGACTATCGGCGCGAATAGATAATCCTAAGCGAGTCGCCCAACCGTCGCGCGGGGAGAGACTCTCGGGTAAAATAACGCCTAATCCACTATCTTCAAATCGCCAAGTGACGGATTTAATAAAGTGATAGGCTTGCAGCGGCGCGATCGCACAGGATTGAGGACATTGGGTATCTAAACTCGCTTCCAAAGGCGGAAATAGGCGAGAAGCTAATCCCAATCCCCGCAATAAAGTTTCCTGGGGTTGTTCAATGGTCCGGCCTTGATATACAAACTGTTCGACAGGATTATTCCAGATGGTTTTTGCATCCACTAAACAGTAAGCATCGTCTACGGATTGCAAGAAATATTGTAGAGTCCAGCGATTATCCCCATATTCTGGGGGGACAAGTTCAAATGCAGTGCGAAACGGTTGCTGTCCAGCCAGATGAGGGGCAACTGGGGCCGTCCAGGAGGCGATCGCCGATTCAATTTTGGCGATCGCCTCCGGTTCCCCTGGCATCATCGCCTGTTCAGCCCCCACTAATCCTTGCAGCCATTCTTTAACCGGGGAAACCAAATGGGGTACCGACTCCTCCCCAGTCGCTTTACGGATGCGGACATCCACTGCATGAGAGAGAAATCCTTGTAGCAACTCTTGAGGTTCCGGGGGTAACTGGACCGCTAATTCCTCTGGGTCCCTGACTTGATAGGTGAGGCAAGCCGTAGGCATCTGCTTGCTAAAGCGGTTCAGGCGCTTGCGATCGGTGTCGCTATCCAGGAGGGGTTGCCAGTGGGCCGTCGCCCCTCCGGTTTGGGGGCGATCGATTTGCGGCAGAAACTTACAACGCGCCTGGAGGTCCAAACTCCACCGGGCAATATGGGACCAAAAGCGCAAATCAGACCCGATGAAATTTTCCGCCTGATCGAGGGTCCCCAAAGGCAATGCCGATAAAAATTCGATCGCCTCTGAAGGATTGAGGCAGAGTCCCTCCACCTGCCAAGGATACAAAGCAAAGTCTTCTTCTGAGGGTTGATTGCCCGAATGCAGGGGAATTGGAATATGAGTGGAAGTTAGAGAAGTTGGCAGGGCGATCGCCACAGTCCGCCACGGTTCAACCCCTAGCTTTTTATTGGTTTTCTTTTGATTTTTCCCTTTTGTGGGAGTCGGCTTAGCCCAGTCTGGTAATTCCCAGGACAAACGATTTTGTTCTTTTAAAGTTTTAATAAAATCAGTTAATTCCGTGGGATTCATGGCTAAAGGATGGGCCAGTGCTTGATGGAAATTAGCCGATTCCTCTGGTACTAACCGTCGCCAAATTTCTCCCCAAATTAATAAATATTCACTGGAATGCTCGACTTGGGCTGAATCCCCAGATTGAATCCAACTTCCATGTAAAATTGCCATGATTTTAATAAATCCTCTGAGTATTGAATAATTTTTGAAAAGGTAAATCCCATGAATTACCCTAAGTGTTTGTTCATAAAATTAGGCTTAACAAGGGTTATCAAAAATAGGAAAAAAAGTAAATTTAGAGGTTTTAAATTTGGGTCGAAATTTTAATCCTCTAGAATCAGACTGGAATCAATTTAACATTTTTCGGCCAACCTAAGCATCCGATTCTGGACGATCGCACTCAGGGAGAGGAATTTGGACCCGATGGGGGTGACTCGTGGGGAAGGGCTCGAACTGGGTAAAAGGGGAACCCTAGGAGGCGATCGCCGCCATAACTGTAGTCATGGCCCCCGAGGAACTACACGGCGGCAAACTCGCCGGATTATTAGGCGCATCCAGGGCTGGAAACCCGTTTCACTTGAGGAGGTCCGGCCTTCGGGAGGGGCGACAAAGTGGACAATTTAAAATTTAAAGGGGTGAATTGTCTGCTTAAAATTTTACGCGATTGATGAGATTATCCTCGGTAATGAATGCTGCGATAGTGGGCTAAAATAAATAAAAAGGCTCGCAAAACGGGAAGAGTGCTCAAGAGAGCATCCGGCCATGGACTGCTGACCCAAAGTAGGAGAGAAGCACTCCACCCCAAAACCGATCCACCAAGACTGGCATACATGATAAGGGATCGTGGCGAAGAGATTGCTATTGCCTTCCGATGAGTCCGAACCCCTGGTTGCGTCTAAAGCAATCGCACTTTAGAAGTGTTACGATTGCCACAGAAAAGAAAAGAGAGTGAAGTAGAAGGAAAAAGGACTGCATGAAAGAAATTGAAAAGTCAATATCCTTTGATGGTCGGGATATTCGACTCACTATTGGGTTGTTGGCACCCCAGGCAGGCGGTGCAGTATTGATTCAGTCTGGAGATACGGCTGTATTCGTGACGGCGACCCGTTCTCAAGGAAGAGAAGGGATTGATTTTCTCCCCTTGTTGGTAGATTACGAAGAACGCCTCTATGCAGGTGGAAAAATTCCCGGGGGCTTCTTGCGACGCGAAGGAAGACCGCCCGAAAAGGTAACCCTAACCAGTCGATTGATCGACCGTCCGTTGCGGCCTTTGATTCCACAATGGATTCGGGATGATATCCAAATTGTCGCTACAACCTGGTCTATGGACCCCCAAGTACCCCCGGATGTGTTAGCCGTAACGGGTGCTTCGGTAGCGGTGCAGTTAGCAGGAATCCCCTTCTATGGCCCAATGGCAGCCGTGCGCGTCGGTTTGGTGGGAGATGATTTTATTATTAACCCCACCTATAAAGAAATTACCTCGGGAGACCTGGATCTAGTTGTGGCCGGAAGTCCGGATGGGGTAATCATGGTGGAAGCTGGTGCCAATCAGCTTCCGGAACAGGATATTATCGAAGCCATTGATTTCGGCTATGAAGCCACCTGTGATTTAATTCAAGCGCAGCGGGAAATCATGGCCGAGTTGGGAATTGAGCCAGTTATTGAGAAAACCCCAGAAGTAGATAAAACTCTGGAAACGTTTATTCAAGAACGGGCTACGGCAGAAATTAAAGAGGTTTTGTCGCAACATTTAGACAAAACAGCCCGGGATACCCGCTTAGATGAAATTAAAGCCACCCTCCAAGGGCAAATTGTGGAAATGCCCGAGGAAGACTCCGTGCGGGTTGCGGCAACTGCGGATAGCAAAGCTGTAGGTAAGGTCTTTAAAGAAGTTACCAAGCACCTGATGCGGCGGCAGATTGTCGAAGATGGAGTGCGGGTGGATGGTCGTAAACTCGACGAAGTACGTCCCGTCTCCTGTCGGGTGGGAATCTTGCCTCGCCGGGTCCATGGCAGCGCCTTATTTAACCGGGGATTAACCCAAGTGTTATCCTTGGTGACTTTGGGGACCCCTGGAGATGCCCAGGATTTAGGGGATGACTTGCATCCAGAAGATGAAAAGCGGTACTTGCATCATTACAATTTCCCTCCGTTTTCCGTGGGAGAAACCCGACCGATGCGATCGCCTGGACGCCGGGAAATCGGCCACGGTGCCTTAGCAGAACGGGCCTTAATTCCCGTCTTGCCAGACTATGCCCAGTTCCCTTACGTTATTCGTGTGGTCTCTGAGATCCTGTCCTCGAACGGATCAACCTCCATGGGTTCGGTTTGCGGTTCGACTTTGGGGCTGATGGATGCTGGAGTTCCCATCACAAAACCCGTGTCCGGTGCGGCAATGGGGCTGATTAAAGAAGGGGATGAAGTGCGGATTTTGACCGATATCCAGGGGATTGAAGATTTCCTCGGGGATATGGACTTCAAAGTAGCAGGGACTGACACGGGAATCACCGCCTTGCAGATGGATATGAAAATTTCCGGGTTGTCGATGGAGACGATCGCCCAGGCGATTCAGCAAGCGAAACCGGCGCGACTGCATATCCTGGAAAAAATGCTCGGAACGATTGATACGCCTCGTGAGGAACTCTCACCCTACGCGCCACGCCTGTTAACGATTAAAATCGACCCCGAGTTTATTGGGATGGTGATTGGCCCAGGCGGTAAGATGATCAAGAGCATTACTGAAGAGACCGGGGCCAAGATCGATATCCAAGATGATGGCACCGTGACTGTCTCGGCGATCGAAAGTGAAAAGGCACAGCGTGCGGTGACGATTATCCAGAACATGACCCGCAAGTTGTCTGCCGGAGATGTTTATGTGGGTAATGTCACTCGGATTATTCCGATTGGTGCATTTGTGGAATTCCTCCCAGGTAAGGAAGGAATGGTTCACATTTCTCAGATTGCGGATTACCGAGTCGGCAAGGTAGAAGATGAACTCGCCGTGGGCGATCAGGTGGTGATTAAAGTGCGCGATATTGACAACAAAGGCCGAATCAATCTCACTCGTCTGAACATTCATCCCGATGAGGCACAGGCCGCACGGGAAGCAGCCGGACTGGTGTAGAAAGTTCTACCTTTATCCCTCCAATTTGAACTGGAGGGGTCGCGCATGGCCTGCCTAACCGGATTTTAAAGCGGTTATAAGTGAGATTTAGTGATAAGAAAGCTTCTGGTATCAGAAGCTTTTTGCCTGTTTAGCAGGCGATCGCATTGGTGATGGCGAAACATAAGGTCAACATCAGCACTAAACCCAGTGGGCGATCGCCTCCAATGATTAAATCCCACCCCCTATTTCCCAAAGCAGCAGGGTTCATACCAAACGGCGAATAAACCAAAACCGTGAGGGAGGAGCGGTCTAAATAATTTTAATAATTTAATCGTCCAACCAATCTTCCCGACCCAGCAAATCACAGATTCGATCTCTGAGCAAAAAGTCATGGTGCTCCAACTCCAACTCGATATTTCCCCATTCGCAAGCGGGAATGTACTTGCAAAGGGTATAAATCGGTTGTTGACGGCTAAGTACGCCTTTTTTGACCAATTGACGAGCTTCTTGTCGAATAAACCCTATGGTGTATGAGATTGTAGCTTGAACCATATTGAAAACTGCACTCCCCTCAGGGTAGTATGAGAGTCACTTAATTGTATATTTAAACTGGCTATTTGGGCTAGAAGTGATGCCCATATCATCCTCAAACCATAACAATTTCTATGAACTTCTATCAGTTTTATCCATGACTTCACGCCCTGGATTTGTAAAAAATAGGGGTTCGATAGGGTGAGGCAAACTCTTTAGAGGAGCCGGATAACGACTAAAGTCGTTAGTACAAACTCGGATGAAGAATTGATTCGTCTGCTTTGATTTGAAGTAAGCACTTCAATCGTCTCTTCATCAAAATTAATAAAAAAAGAAGGAAGAATTCCCCTAGCTCAACCCAGACCAGGGAGGCCCCAAAAGAGCCCACCCAGATTTTTTGTGACTTTTCAGGGAGATAGGCGTGAAATGATCCCAATTCGTTTTACACTCTTACTTGAGTATTTTGTCGAATTCTGTATCTGACTGAGTTAACCGTGCGAAAAATCATTCTGGCCGGTAATTGGAAAATGTACAAAACCCAGGCAGAAGCCCTGGAGTTTTTAGAGGGGTTCAAACCCACCGTAGATGACGCCCCGGAGAATCGGGAAGTGGTTCTGTGCGTGCCATTTACTGCTTTAAGCGCTTTGTCCAAGAATTTGCACGGGAGTCGTATCCGCCTAGGTGCTCAAAATATTCATTGGGAAGAAGCGGGTGCCTATACGGGAGAAATTTCTGGCCCGATGCTGACGGAAATCGGGGTGCGCTATGTGATCATTGGTCACAGCGAGCGCCGTCAATATTTTGGGGAAACTGATGCCACGGTGAACCTACGCCTGAAAGCAGCTCAACAATATGGACTGATTCCCATCCTCTGTGTGGGTGAAACGAAGGAACAACGTGCCGCTCAGGAGACGGAATCTCACATTTTAGGGCAATTGGAAAAAGACCTGGTAGATATCGATCAAACCAAGCTAGTGATTGCCTATGAACCGATTTGGGCGATCGGGACTGGCGAAACCTGTGCATCCGAAGAAGCAAATCGGGTGATTGGAGTAATTCGCTCGAAATTGGACAATAAAGAAGTCACGATTCAGTATGGCGGATCGGTGAAACCGGACAACATCGATGAATTGATGGCAAAACCGGAAATTGACGGGGTATTGGTCGGTGGAGCCAGCCTCACCCCGGAAAGCTGGGGCCAAATTGTCAATTATCGTGCTTAGGTTTGAGGGATAAGGGTTCCTTCCTATGAAGCAAAAGGGGCGCTCTACGGTGCGCCCTGGACTGTCTAGAAAGAAACCCGCAACCTGGAAAGTTGAGGTTATCCAAACGAAGCCTGCGCTTCGACGGAGTAACGATTTCAGTCGTTCTCCTTTGTTTGTAGTAAATCACGGGCCAACCAATAACTCCCAAAAGTTATTAATCCAGAATGAAGAATAGACCCTTGTCGCTGACCATTCGCGATCGCCACTTTGTATGGGGTCAGCGCACCTATTTGATGGGGGTACTCAACGTTACCCCGGATAGTTTTAGTGATGGGGGTGATTTTAATACCCTGGAGACTGCTGTTACTCATGGGAGGCAGTTAATCAGCGCCGGTGCCGATATTCTGGACATTGGGGGCCAGTCTACGAGACCGGGAGCAGAGGAAGTGTCCCTGGCAGAGGAACTAAATCGGGTGCTTCCTGTAGTGCGATCGCTCAGAGAAGACCCCGCTTTTGCCACCTACCCCATTTCCATCGATACCTCGCGATCGCCCGTGGCAAAAGCTGCCGTAGAAGCAGGGGCCGATATCGTTAACGATGTCAGTGGCGGTATGGCGGACCCCCTAATGCTGCCTATAGTGGCAGAATTAGGGGTTCCCTTCGTGCTTATGCATAGTCGAGGCACTCCCGAAACCATGCAAAAACTTACGAATTATCGAGATTTAATTGGCGAAATTACCCAGTTTTTCACCGTTCAAATTCAAAAGGCAACCGCGGCTGGAATTGCACCTCATCAGATTATCCTCGATCCGGGGATTGGGTTTGCTAAAAATTATGAGCAAAATCTGGACTTGATTAGAAACCTGTCCCAATTTCAAACATTAGGTTGTCCTCTGTTAGTCGGCCCTTCTCGTAAAAGTTTTATCGGATATCTGCTCAACCAACCGGACCCGAAACAGCGAGTTTGGGGAACGGCTGCTGCTTGTTGTGCTGCGATCGCCACTGGCAGTACGGACATCCTGCGCATCCATGATGTTGCAGAAATGCACGACGTTTGTCGGGTGGCTGATGCCATTTATCGATCCAAAATCTAAGGAGGATTGGAGCCCTTTCCTGGATTACTTGGGGGAGTATTTCCTCCGGGAGGAGAAGGATTATCCGGGTTATTCAAGTGTTGGCCGATTTCCGGCATAGAAATCAACTCCGATAGGGTATCATTTAATGCCTTCGGGTCCATAAAAATCACCTTAGAGTTAGGACTTTCACTCAATTTTTCATTGGCATCCACATAGCGTTTAGCTAGTAAATATTTCATCACTTCTGTGGTTGTCATCTGGGGTTGCAGCAACTCTAAAATCAATTGCACAGACTCGGCAGTTGCCTCAGCATCAACAATGGTTGCCCGTTTGCGAATCTCAGAAGCTCGTTGCAGTTCCATTGATTCTAAAACCGTTTTGGGAGGGTCAAGGTCTTGGAGTTCCACCCGCAAAACTTTAATTCCCCAACTAAAAGTAGCTTCATCTAAACTTTTTAATACCCGCTTATTAATCTCCTCAGTTGAATAAAAAGTTTCCTCCAATTCCATATGACCAATCGTAGAGCGAAGGGTTGTTAAAACTAGATTTTTAATCGCTAAATTGATATTATTAATTTCATAATAGGCTTTTTGTAAGTCCATAATTTTCCAATAGACCACCGCATCTAATTTAATGGCGACGTTATCCTTAGTAATGGCATTTTGAGGAGGGACATCTAAAACTTGTTCCCGAGTCGTATCTTCTACCACGATACTTTCGACATAAGGAAACACTAAGTTTGGCCCGGGACTCAGTTTTCGATTAAATCTTCCCAACCGCTCAACTAAGGCTTCGTTCCCTTCATTAATTACTTTAACGGCGCTAACGGTATAACCGAGAATGCCCAAAATTAGGGGAATGATGAAGGCAAAAAATGTATTCATATTTCATGATAACTGCAAAAAATAATCTCGAAACCCGCTGAAATTTTATACCTAGCTTAGACCAATAGGGGGATACTTTAATTCCTGAAGCAAACCCGACCCTTTTGGTTCAAGAATAGGGGAAAAAATCTCTAAGAAAGGTATTGTCTCTAGTTTAATCGGTTTGTGAAGGTTAAGCATCCGTACAAGGGCGATCGCATCCTGGGTTTAGGAGGCGATCGCCCTTGTTAATCCCTCAATCCAACTGCCCTAGTGCTGCTTCACTGGTTGCCAACCACCGTGACAAGCGAGTGGGGAGGGTTTCATTCAGGCGTAAGGCTGTTTCTTCAGTTCCCAGGGATTGCGCGTAGGCAGCGCTTAAAAATGGGGCGTAGGTGCTCGCTTCCGGTGTCTGCTGTTTGACAAATGCCAAGGTGACCCCGCGTAGTAATTGCCGCAGATTCTCCGTCTGTTCCCGTGTGGGGTCATCAGGTAAGGCGGTTTGACGTTCTAACAGACTGGGGTAGTCGGGGTCAGTGACGCTGAAATGTGTCCCGCCGATCGCCGTGAGGAGATATTTCGGATCTTCCAGTTGGGTAAAGGGTCGCAGTTGATGGGTTACTGCCGGGGACCAAGCATCATCACTCCCTGCCACTAACAGAACCGGAATTTCAATTTTACTGAGTCCTTTTTCCCCGAATAAACTCCCGATATTGGGATTGAGGGCGATCGCACTTTTAATCCTACGATCGCGCAACGTGATCTGATTTCCCGATAATTCTGTGGCAGAACATTGCAATAAATCCGCAGGCGATCGGCCTAATTTACGACCCTCGTTACAAAAGTCTCGCAACTCATCTAAATTTAACTCGCCCCCCGCTACAGCTAAGGCGGCATATCCGCCTAAAGAATGTCCAATGACTACAGTTTCTTGGGTGTTCAATTTCCCGGCGAGAGAACCGGGTTGGCGGTTGATTTCGGCGAGTTCATCTAGGACAAAACTGATATCTTTAGGAAGTTCTAAAAAGACGGAAGCGGGTATCAAATTAGTGGGGTCTAAGGTAACGGGGAGATTTTCAACGGATGCCTCATTAATATCAGAATGTTCAATGGCAACGACGGTGATGCCGTGGGAGGCGAGATGTCGAGATAAATAGTCCAATAAGAAGCGATCGGACCCTAATCCGTGGGAGATAATGGCGAGTGGTCCTTGAGGATTAGGGCTGAAATAAAGTTCGGCAATAATATCGCGGTTACGCTGGCGATCGCGAAAGGTTAGGGTTTGCTGAGAAACCATTTCGGAACCGGGTAAGGCGGGGTCAAAGCTAGAGTAAAAGGGTTCTGTTTCTAGTTCTAGGTCACTTTCTAAGCGCGATCGCAAAATTTGCCCTTCCAAATAGGGAAGATTCAGACGGGATGCAACGCCGATCGCCGAGGTTGCATCAAAGACAATATTTTCACCGGGTAAGGCTTTTAAAATACCTAATAAACTCAGCCCATTGCCTTGGGTGGCAACAAGTTTAATGGCATCTTTAATTTGGTCAATGGTGCTATCAGGAACCAGCAAAAAAATAGCCCGAACAAAGCGGTTTCCTTGGGGGGATTTGATAAGGCGATCCAGGGCGCGATCGCCAATGTCTGGGTCAATCTCCACCCGCTGCGCCAACACCTCTTGGAGTCCATCAGGTAAAAAGGGACCTAGGGGGGCAAGATTGCCGGGAAGTTGCCCGGTTCTAGCATACTGTTCTAAATCAGAAATGGCGATCGAGCCTTGCCAGGGACCGAGACGAAAGGTCAAACTTTCAGCAGCCAGAGTCGCCACATTTGCACCGGAGGCGACTGCCAATATCCCCGCAATCAGGGGTGCGATCGCCCGGTGATGCCACGTTCTAAACCGATAATTCAGGCCAAAATTTCCCGAGAATTTTCCTGATGAATCCCAGCCGATTATTTGAGTACGTTTCACAAGTTTTACCCTCTCAATTACGAGCGATCGTCAATTGGGATTGAACCCCCTCAATCCCCGGGTGTTCCCGACTCCATAACCATAGTCTAACGTACAACACCATATCCCCAAAAAGGTTCCCCGGTTGTGGCAGGTAATTCCTAACTTTTTAATCTAACTTTGAGCAATAAATAAAAGTTTTTACTTATTGCTTTTTAGGGATAATTATACTAAAATAATAACAGATAATCAAAAACCTAATACGAGGAATGACCACCTCAAGTCCGTCTCCGCGCCTATGAAAACTGACACAATTTTTTATACGATATTCAAAAAATATCCCACCATCTTCTTTGAATTACTCCATCGTCCGATTCAAGAAGCCAGTGCCTATGATTTCACCTCCATCGAAGTCAAACAATTGGCTTTTCGGATTGATGGGATATTCATGCCAACAGATGAGGAACCCAACTGACCCTTTTACCTCACCGAAGTGCAATTTCAACCCGATGATGAGCTTTACTATCGGATTTTTGTCGAACTCTTTATTTACCTGCGCCAATACAAACCCGCAAATCCCTGGCAAGTCGTTATCATTTTCCCCAATCGTCGCATCGAGCCCAAAGACCCGTTACAATTTCAGGAACTGCTAAACTGCGATCGGGTCACCCGCATCTACCTGGATGAACTCGAACCGGAAGGGGAAAGCACATTAGGCATCGGAGTTGTTAAACTAATCGTAGAACCGGAAACCGCTGCGGTAGAAACAGCCAAATGCCTAATCGCCCAAAGCAGAACCGAACTCACCAATCCCAACCACCAACGGGACCTCATCGAACTCATCGAAACCATCATTATTTACAAGCTAACCACCAAAAGTCGAAAGGAGATAGCCGCCATGTTAGAACTAGGAAGTTGGAAAGACAATCGGTTCTATCAAGAAACCCTTGTCGAAGGTATAGTGAAAGGTAAGATGGAGGCCAGAATTGAGGCTGTTCAACCTTTAATCCGGCAGGGCTTAAGTTTAGAAGCTATTGCGGAATCGTTAGAGTTGCCATTAGATTTAGTGCGAGAAGCTGCCGAAGATAGCAATAGTCAGGAGGATTAACCCCATTTAATACCGGGAGAGATCCGTAGATTAGAGAGGTTCAATTTATAGCATTTTCAGAGTGATTACGGTACATTCTGTTGGAGTGTGAGCATCTTGCTCTTTCTTAACATCACCGAGCCAAGATGTGAAGCCTACGGCACGCTTACGTGCTGGCGCACACGCTATTGCGTGTGCGATCGCACTCCTTACACCTTTATTCTTTTGACCCTTGAATGATTTTAACCTTCCTCAATGACTGCGGAGATTTCCGTTGCCATATTGATTAAAAATGCAGCCGAATCAGGCTTGCCATTTTCGGTCAACATTTGAGCAATTTGAGCGAGAACTTGGACAAAGCCTCGGTCTACTAAATCAGAATTATTATCTAAAAGTAGGGCGACATCTTCCCCACGTTCACAGGCTAAGATTCCCTCAATTAGTTTAATGTATGCCTCAGTCCGATCGCTGCGATCGGGGTTCATCATTTCTGTCGCTTGTCCAAAAACGAGTTTTAATTGTTGGGCTAAATCCCCTAAAAAACTAGCGGCTTCTGTTTCCCCCTCGGTTTCGGCTTTGGCGGCTGCCTGTTCTAAAATATAGATAAATTCAACATCGACTAAATCTTCATTCTGTCGAAGTATATTTATTTCTTCTCCTTCAGGACAATCTAATAATTTTTGAATGAGTTGGATATAAGCCCTGATCCGGTTATCAGTCATCGGGTTTTTTTATGATTTTACTTTTCTTATGGTACGTCAAAATTTACCACAACTTGGGGTGGAGGTTGCGCAGATGGAGGAGAGGCGCGTTTGGATGGGGAATTAACAACTGAAGTCGTTATTAAGAACAAAGAGAACGACTTCAGTCGTTAATACGAACAGAAGACGGATAACGACTGAAGGTTTCTCTTGAGGATTAATCAACGGAGAGGGGGAGATTCGAACTCCCGGAACCCTTGCGGATTCATCTGATTTCAAGTCAGACGCAATCGACCACTCTGCCACCTCTCCAGTGCGGCTCTGTTTTATCTTAACCTGAGTTGTCTGGAATTGAAACAGTCAATTTGGGAAAATATGCGATCGCCCCTAGGCTAGGGTGGCAACAGATTCCGGATGTTGTTGATACAGCACTTCTTCCGATGCGACTGCGAAATTTTGATCCACCCAAACCAGGGAGGCGCGAGTAACCGTGTTTCCTTGTAATTGAACGAGGGAGAAGTTGCGTAATTGGCCCATTTCTGTGGGGACAATCCGGGGGACGCGGGCTGCATTCAGGTAAACAGTGCCATCGTTGGTAGTATGCAGGGATTTCCGCAACTGGGTTTTAGTGTGGCGGAGGCGGTGGTGCATATGTCCGAAGGTGACAAGGGGGATGGTTTTGCCCATTTTCCGGGTTTGGGCGATCGCCTCAGCAAAATCTGGGTCCCCAAAGTCGCCTCCCAGGGGTTTCCAGTCTTTGCCACAGGGGTCTTCCGGGCGATCGCCTAATCCTTTAGGTCCATTGTGGCCTAGAAAAATGATCGTATCGAAGCTGGCACGTTTAACGGCTGTCATAATGCGATCGGTAGACTCCACAAAACTGCTAACATCGCAGCGATCGCTATAAAAATCTGCATATTTCCATTCCGACCCTCCCCAGCTAAAGGGACGGGACCCCACCACCGTGAAGCCAAACTGAGGAAAATCTAACTTGCCATACCCGACATGAGTCTCACCGAGGATATCCAGTTGGGACTGCACCCAATCCTCACTTCGGCGATTGTAAGGGCAGGTTTTGCGACCCCAGTCCGTCGCCGTGAACCAAGCGTCATGGTTTCCAAACGTCACCGCTTTGGGAATGTCCAAGGCGGCGATCGCCCGGACAATCGGCACTGACTCGTTCCCAAAATCGCCCACAAACAGCACTAAATCAACCCCTAAGCGCATCAGCGCTTCGCCATCGGCGGCTTCCCATTGTTCGTGAACGTCCCCAACAATGGCAATTTTAATCTGACTTTTCTGATGATTGTGTCCGAACATCCCTATTTCTCTCGCTGCTCTTTATCTAGGATAGGCAATAGAGCGCCCGAATGCGAAGAAACTCCAGAAAACCCACCGAGTCCTTTAGCCAAATTCTGGAGAGTCTAGGACCCTGGTTCCTCTTTTTGGTAAAAAACACTATAATTAGGAATAACACCCTAAAGAACTGCTAGTTCACCCCCTGAAAATTGTGTTTACTGCTACTTTATCCCCCCCTGATTCTGCCCAAACTTCCGCGATCCCTGACGATTTATTTGAAGCGATTGAACTCCTGAAACGGGAACTCAATGCAGTTATCCTCGCCCACTACTACCAAGAACCCGACATTCAGGATATCGCTGACTATATCGGCGATTCCTTAGAACTGGCGCGAAAAGCAGCCAATACCGACGCCGATGTAATAGTCTTTGCCGGAGTTCACTTCATGGCAGAAACGGCCAAAATCCTCAATCCCAATAAACTTGTCCTACTTCCCGACTTGGATGCCGGTTGTTCTCTGGCCGATAGTTGTCCTCCCGATGCCTTTGGGGAATTTAAAGCCGCTCATCCGGATCATATAGTCATCTCTTACATTAACTGCTCAGCGGCTATTAAAGCCATGAGCGACATTATCTGTACCAGTTCTAATGCTGTCAAACTGGTGCGCCAAATTCCCGAAAATCAGCCGATTATTTTTGCCCCCGATCGCAACTTAGGCCGGTATGTAATGGAGCAAACGGGCCGAGATATGGTCTTGTGGCAAGGAAGTTGTATGGTGCATGAAACCTTTTCGGAAAAGAAAATTGTTCAGCTTAAAATTCAACATCCCGAAGCAGAAATTATTGCTCATCCCGAGTGTGAGCCTCCGGTGTTGCGCCATGCTAATTATATTGGCTCAACCAGTGCCCTATTAAACTATGTTCAAAATAGTGACAGCACTGTGTTTATTGTTGCCACGGAACCGGGAATCATCCATCAAATGCAAAAGCAGGCGGGAGATAAACGGTTTATTCCAGCACCCCCAATGAATAGTTGTGCTTGTAATGAATGCCCTCATATGAGGCTGAATACCTTAGAAAAATTATATCTTGCCATGAAAAATCGCGCTCCTGAAATTACCTTACCGGAGGAAACGCGAATGGCAGCATTGCGTCCAATTCAGCGGATGCTAGAAATGAGCGCTTAATTCAGGTAAATCTCGCTGTTGGCGATTGTTTTTAGTAACGACTGAAGTCGTTATCCGAAAGAGGACTGAAGTCGTCACTACGAACAAAGACACAGGAGAGGACTGAAGTCGTTACTACGAACAAAGACACAGGAGTTGATCCAATTGTTTGTAGTAACGACTTCAGTCGTTTTGCTATTCTTGGAATAACTAGGTTAATGAATATCTAACTTGATATTAATTTTCCAGAAAAGCTTGAAGTTGGTTAGATAGTTTCTCGACGATTCCTTCGTCATTCTGTAAACTCTTTTCCGCTTCAGCTTCGATACGCTGGACTACATCCCCGGGTAAATTTAGGAGGCTGACAAGTTTTTGGTAGGCTTGAGCTTCTTCGGCATTGATTTTGGCTTCATCAGGGGTACGAGAACTAGAGGCGATGACTTCATAGCCGAGTTGTAGGACCAGTTCTCGTTCGGGTTGGGTTGCAAGTTTGGGGATTAATTCTTCAAGCGGGATGTTTTGCATCATGTAGTCCCGCAGTTCTTCTTTGACGTTGTTTTGTTGTTCGCTACTGCCCGCAAATAAGCGACTAAAGCGATCGAGCATGATATCGACTTCTTCGGCTGCGAGTTCGCCGTCAGCCCACGCCATCGCAGTTACAACGCGTAACAGGTTCATCTGACGTGGGGTGATGGAAGGTGGGGGTGGGGGTTGAATTGCCATTGTTCTTTCCTCAAAAGATGGGGAGGGTGTGGCAAAACTTTATCATGCGATCGCCGGGTTAGGCTTCTATCGTAAGGTTATCTTAGGAAATGGGTTGACTAACACAGACGACTGAAGTCATCACTCCTAACAAAAACACAGGACTGGGGGTTATTGTTTGTAGTAACGACTTGCTGTGGTTATCCCCTCTTCACCAATTTATCCTTTAAGTTGAGTCACCGAACTACCCAACCAGCCTTTTAGGTTGTTTTGTTGAGTCGCGGTGGGATTCTGAATGGGGATGATATTATAGGCAGTGGGACGGGGTTCGGCAAGGACTACTTCGCAGGTTCTGAGTTGTTCTTGGTGAAAGACGGTAATTTCGATTTTTGCGCCAGGTGGATAGTCTTTGAGGCGATCGCCTAAATCTTCAGCGGTGACGCGCATCCCATCAATCGCCAGTAACTCATCATCGGCATCTATTCCCGCCCGTTGTGCCGGTGAACCCATTTCTACAAATTTAATCGCCGTTTTACCATTTTCTGTCTTAACAGTCAAGCCTAAAAAGGGCGCAGCATCGCTATTTTCAACGGGTTGAATTTTTAATCCAAAGGGTTGGAGATATTCGTCAAAGGGTAATTCGCTAGTCCCGTAGATATATTGGTTAAAGAAGTGGGTTAAATCTTCCTGCGTCACAGATTCAATAATCTCTTTGAGATCGGTGTCGGTGAAGCCAATTTCTGCCGAACCAAACCGCTGCCACATTTGCTGCATCACCTGATCTAGCGATCGCTCGTTAGCGGAATTCGCCCGAATCCGTAAATCTAATAACAGCGAGACTAATTGCCCTTTTAGGTAATAGGAAATTTGGGAATTATCGCTATTCACATCCCGGCGATAGAGTTTGATCCAGGCATCCCAGCTGGATTCGCTCACAGGCTGATAGCGTCGGCCTGGAAGGGTTTGCAAGCGGGTAATATCTTTACTTAATCCTTGTAAGGCAATTTTAGCCTCATAAAGCCCCGCCCGCAAGGGAAGTAAAATATCATAATAACTGGTGGTTCCTTCACAAAACCATAGGGCTGTGGTGTAAGTTTCTCCTTCGTAGTTAAACACCTCTAAGGGTTTGGGACGAATCCGTTTTACATTCCATAAGTGGAAGAATTCGTGGGCGACTAATTGGATAAAGCGGTTGTATTTTTCAGGATTTCTAAATCCAAAGCGGGGATAGTTAAGGGAACAGCTATTTTTGTGTTCCAATCCGCCATACCCTTGGGAGGACAGATGGAGAATAAACAAGTAGCGATCGTAAGGCAATCCTCCAAATAGCTGACTTTCGGCTTGAATGATTTTTTCAATATCAGAAATAATTCGTTCGGCTTGGATATTACCCTGTCCCCAAATTGCTAATTCATGGGGTTTATTTTCTACTTCAAAATAATAGGATTGGTGAGTGCCAATTTCAAAAGGGCTATCCACCAAGGTATCGAAATCTGGGGCAGTAAAGGTGTGGGGACGTCCTGACTGCGTGGGTAGTGAAGTGCTGACCCGCCATTCGGGTTTCGGGGGGATAATCTGAATGGTGATCGGGCTTTTTTCAAACCCCGGGAGATAGAAAAAGAGGGCAGCACCGTTAAAATAGCCATGAGTGCAGTCTAGGTGATTCGTTCGCACCGAGAGTTCATTGGCATAGATGCGATAGCGAATGGTAATGTCTGAGGTTCCAGGGGTGTCGATTTGCCAGTGATTTTTGCTGAGTTTGCGCCAGGTTAGGGAGATCTCGTCGGAGTTTTCGGCGGAGAATTCTTGAAGATGTTTCGCATACTCCCGCACTAAATAGGAACCCGGAGTCCACACCGGCATTTTTAAATCTAGGACGGATGCTCGCCATCCCCGCACTTGCAACATCACGTCAAACAAATGGGATTCTGGCTCGTGCATTGCCACCTGATAGTAAACATCCGGTGCGATTCGGGGCATCGTACTGGGTGGAATTGTCCTTGCTTCAGTCATCGGTTCTTTTACGGTAGGGTGAGCGGCTAATCGGAATGGGGCTAGAGGCACTGTTTTAGACTATTAATTCTCTACGTTTGATGGTACGAGAGGGATTTTTTCCTGCTCGATCGCCTATCTCCTTCCCTACGGTTTCAAGTGCCTCCAAACCTCAAATTTTTATGGAAAATTGAATCAAATATGGCCTGCTAAATGGGTCAATTGTTTGATGTTAATCAAATACAGAGATTCAGCGGATTCGTCAATTTTAATCCAGCCTTTAGCGTTTAGTTTTTCCATGATTTTGCTGGTTTCTTCGACGCCAATATCGGTTACGTCCGCCAAGTCTTTATAGGGAATGTTGTAGATTTCTGTCCCTTTCTCAGTTGACTGTCCGTAGTTTTCCGCCAGAGAAACTAATGTATTTGCGAGTTTGACCGCAGGGGGACGGTTCCGCAACTGAAACCGCAGATTGGTCTGTCGCAGTCGTCGGACCATGAGTTGTAGCATCCGATGATGGAGTTGAGCGTCTTTAAACAGGGTTTGGATAAACCGCTGTGCGGAAACGCTGAGGAGTTGTACGGTTGAAAGCGCAATCACGTCGGTGGAACGGGGCGATTCGTCCAGAATTGCCATTTCTCCAAAGAAATCACCTCGACCGAGAATGGCGAGGGTTACTACGTTGTCTCCATATAGGCGTCGGACTTTGACCCAGCCGGTGACGATAAAGTAAACGGCATTGCCCCAGGCATCTTCCATTAAGACTGCTCTGCCTGATGGATACTCGTGCTCAACCGCAACGGACAAAAGCCATTCCAGAGTTTCTGGATTGGCGGCACTAAATAGCGGGAAAAGCTCACTAAAGGCTTCGGTCTGCATGAAAGATATTTAAGGTAGGGAATGAGTATGGGTAATAGAGGAGAGTCGAGAATTTGAGGTTGTTAAAACAGGCAACCGGAAGCGTATTTTCCAGGGCTGACCCTTGAGGGCAATCCGCTGTAGGAATGCTAATTTGGGGTGCGTCTTCTGAATTGAACAGGCTTCTTTGTTCCTCTCTATAACAATGACTACAAAAAAGACCCTCCGATGGGAGTGTCTGGCTCCTGGGAATGGATACTCTACCGATTGTACCTGTCATCTGACGATTTGACAGCAATCCCGTCAAAGCGGGAAGGGCGATCGCCTGCGAGTTTTTGGGGAGTAGACCCCGTTGTTGCCCGATGAGTCGGGTTTGTTTGACTCTGGACTAAAATCCATGAAGGAACTCAGGCGCAGTCCAACTCCGAGGGCTTCGGTTATTATCTGACTTAGGGTTCTATTTTCTCATGTTTGGGGCGGCTTTGCAGGTTGGAAACAGATTTGCGATCGCTCTCCCATCCGACTCTAGGATCCACCGAGGGCTTTGCTTCCGTCAGGGTGATGCCCTAGAAAATTCCGGCCCCTTCAGCTTCCGCTCATTCTGGCAATAGGTAGGATCCAGGAGTGAGAGGCTGTAGCTCCCCTCCAGCAGTAGGGAGCCAGATACTCCCCCTTCCGAAAGAATTTCCCCCTTTATTTAAGCGCTCTATCTACTTCTTAATCTGACGGGTTAATTCTAAATTAAAGTAAAAATTTATCGTTATAAACTCGCTTTTTAATTTTATTTTAAAATTAATTTTCTATCCTCTGTCCAAAGATATAAATTATTAAGCTACCCTTCTTTTCGATAAAATTTTAGGTATTCGGGTTATCCGGCTTTACTTTTTATTCTATTTAATAAGTTAGAGTGACCTAAGTTCAAATTCATCCCTTTGGTAGAAACTGAAGGATAAATCAGCCGCTAACCTAGATACTTATGGTGAGGCAAATTAACCAAAGGGTTTAAACCTAGAGGTAAAATCCGAAGAAATTTAAAGACAAATTAAGAAATTGCCCTCCTCCTAAAGAAGTAGAAGTCACCAAAGGAAATCAAATGTTTTATCACGTCAAAGAATTACAATTTAATGCGCGGGTTTCAAAACCCGATCCGCGCTTTGCCACCTTACTGCTAGAGCAGTTTGGGGGTCCTAACGGAGAACTCGCAGCAGCAATGCAGTATTTTGTCCAGGCTTTTTCGGCGCGTCAGGCGTACCCGGACAAATACGATATGTTGATGGATATTGCCACGGAAGAATTTAGCCATTTGGAGATTGTCGGGGCATTGGTTACCATGCTGTTGGAGGGAATCAATGGCGACCTCAAAAATGCTGCGGAAAACAGCGAAATCATGCAATTTTTAGGGGGAAATAAAGCGGGACGAGAAGACCTGATTCATCAAATTTCGATGACGGGACCGCAATTATTAGCCGTGTCTGCCGGGGGTCCAACCGTAACCAACAGCCAAGGTGTGCCTTGGTCTGGAACCTACGTTAATGCGAATGGGGATTTAACCGTTGACCTACGCTCGGATATTGCAGCAGAGTCCCGAGCGAAAATCGTCTATGAATATTTGCTCCAATTTACTGATGATCCGGACGTGAAGGATACCTTGCGCTTCCTAATGACGCGGGAAGTTTCTCATTACAAAATGTTCGCCGCTGCCCTGGAAACCATCGAGCCGAACTTCCCACCCGGAGTGATGCAAGCTGACCCGCGCTACAGTCACTTGTACTTCAATATGTCCAATGGGACCAGCGCTCGCGGTCCTTGGAATGAAGGTCAAGGACCCTGGCCTGCGGGGGAAAATTGGGTGTATGTGGAGGATCCTCTGGATTATGTGGTCCAGAGTGAAGGAATGACCCGCAATCAGACCAGTGAAGGAACCAAGCTGACGGAAGAACAGGCATTCCAGAAGGAACGGGAACTGAGCGTGAAGCGTTCTACGGAAGTTAAGTCAGCCACAGGGCCGGGACCCAATCAGTGGTCTTCTTACCCGCAAATGGATCTAAGCAGTCCGAACCGGGTTAAATAACTTGGGGGTAGGAGCGATTAATAGCGATCGCTCCTTATCCCTAGTTTGATCCCGAGCAGATTCCCCTTTCCCCCAAAGAAAGGGGAATTCTCATGGTTTTAGACTCAACACGATACGGGCTAACTAGGCGATCGCCTTGAGCAGAAATTATCAAAATCCCGATCGCCACCCTCACTTCAACCCCTCTCTATAATAAAGGTCATTAATCATGCAAACTTATCCCCCGACCCCCACCTTGGAGAAATCACCGGGTCCGCAAACCCTGGGCGAAAACTCGTCTCCGGTGGCACCGATTGAAATCACCTACTATACCGACCCCCTCTGTTCCTGGAGTTGGGCTGTGGAACCCCAGTGGCGACGCTTACGTTACGAGTTTGGCGATCGCCTGGTTTGTCGCTATTCAATGGGGGGACTCCTTCCCGATTGGCAGCAGTTTAGCGACCCCCTGAACCATATTTCCCGACCTATACAAATGGGTCCCGTGTGGATCCAGGTCCGCCATCTGACGGGAATGCCCATTGATGAGAAAATCTGGGTGCACAACCCCCCTACCTCCTCTTATCCGGCCTGTATAGCCGTTAAAGCTGCCGAACAACAAGGACCTGTGGCAGGGGAGCATTATTTACGCCGCCTGCGCGAGGCGGTGATGCTGGAAGGCCGAAATATTGCTCAGAGAGAGGTTTTACTGAAACTAGCAACCGAATTAAACCCCGAAATCGGCTTTGAGTGCGATCGCTTCGAGAGAGATTTGGACAATCCCGAGAGTGTAGATGCCTTCCGCCAGGACCTAAAAGAAATGCGCTATCGGGGCATCGCCCGGTTTCCCAGCTTAATCCTGCGTCAGAACTCCGGACGATCGCTACTGATGATGGGCTATCGGCCCTATTCTGTCCTGCGAGAGGCACTCGCCCAAATTGCGCCGGATCTCGAACCCCTGCGATCGGCTACAGATGCGATCGCCTACGTCACCCACTGGGAAACCGTCACTGTTCCCGAAGTCGCCACCGCCCTCAATCTCAATGTAGAGGCAGCGAAAACCATTCTGAATGAAGCCGTCAACCAGGGACAACTGGAAAAGTCCGGTCACCTCTATGGAAAAAAAGGGCGACTCGCTTAAAGGATAAACGGTTTGCCCGGGCGATCGCGCCATTTGTGGTGCGTTCGTTCTGAGATAAAGGGTTGCAACCGCAACTTTAGGGGAGACTGATCGAGGACATCGACGCGCAAAAACGAGTAGGGGCGCTGCTTTTGTGAACCCCGACCCGTACGACCCAAAAACAATTTTGAGCGGGCCACCAGGCGATCGCTCTCGGCTTCTAGGAACTGTTCTCTTAAATCGGGACCTTCTTCTCGCTGACGGCGCAAACTATATCCGCTACCTCCACAGACAATCCAATGAATATGGGAGTCCGCGTGTCCCGTATCTCCCGTCTCCAAATGCTCCAGACAGTGGGCGTGACCGCTAATTACCAGGTCTAGGAGGGGCCGTCCTTGGGTCTGAGGACCTAGCGCCTCAGCCACCTGATCTAAAACCCAGCGTAGTTGATGGCGAATTGCGAGGGTCTGCCCTTGATCCCACTTCGTTACTTCCGTCACATAGGGGGGATGGTGGAAATACACAATTCGTCCCCGGACCTCCTCTGTATTCCAGGATTGGATCAGCCGTTCTTTGAGCCAATTGAGCTGTTCAAAATCCGTAACCGTTTTTTTGTCGGCTTTTAGCTGTTTCTCTATATCGAGTTTCGTCTCTTGGATCTGCTCTAATTTCGCTTCGATATCCTCGAGTTGTTCAGCTTCATCGGGGTTTTGTGGATTCAGTTTTTCCGATCGCGTGATGAGTTCGAGTTCCTGGAGTTCTAGCTGATCCCGGCGCTTTTCCAGCAAACGGCGGTAATTATTTCCTTCTTTAGTGTTGGGAAGGGGGGGTGGCGCATTAAAGGTATTGGAGTCTAGGGCAAAAAAGTCAATCCCACCATAGCGAAAGGTATAATACCGATTGGGTAAGCGGGTAAAGAGTCCGGGTTGGTATCGCAAACAGCGTCCGGTGTCAGTATTGGCTGTATAATGGCGATCGAGATGAGCGCCAAGCTGAAATTCGGGGATATCCTGTCGGTAGTCGAGGAATGCTCGTGCGTAAGCCTTGCCTTGCTCGGAACCATGCCATCCTACATCCAGATTAAAGTGGCCCCGCAGCAGACGGCGTAGGGGTTGGGCGGCTTGGGCAAGCGCCCCGTAAAATAGAGAGAGGTCGTAGTAATCATGGTTACCCAGGACTGGGAGAATGGGCAGCTTAAACACCATCTGGTTGTAGGCAATGAGATCGGGATGTTCTCCACCCACGATAAATTCTCGATAGGGTTCGATAAAGTTTTGGGAATAATACTCGCTAGAACCCACTAAATAGATCACATCGCCGGTATGCAGAATAAACCGGCAGTTGTCCTGGTGTCGGACCATCTGTTTAGCGATTTGGCGTTGGGGGTTATTTTTGAGATGGCGTCCGGAACCGCTATCGCCGATCACTAAAAAAGAGAACTCACGATCGCTCGCTTTACCATCGTCCAACTCGAAGCGGGTGCGATCGATGCCTTTGGAAAGTAGCAGGGGATGTTGCGTACATAACCGTGCGTTCATTTTTTCGATTTTAAGCGCGATCGGCGGATCCGATATGAACTTCATAACTCCTTATTCCTTAAAGTATTTATAGAACTTCTGCGGTTCTGATCGTAATCCCTTGCACCCCACAAGTACATCCATCCCTCTATAGAAGCACGCTATATTTTCTCACCCCGCAAATTTCCGGACCAGGCTAAAGGGGGCTAAAGGGTCTGATGGTAGGCGATCCGTTCACCCTACTCGGTACAATCAACCCAGACCGATTGGCGTAATTGTAGCCAGTTGCCTGGGCATTTTTTACCGCCAAGACTTCCACTGGATCTCCAGATTGAGTATTTTTTATGGCAGGTCCCTGATCTGGTCGAAGGGTGCTTGCCTTCCCCTGTCAATGGGTAAGCCCTGATGGTGAAGAAATTCATCCCGGGGGGATTGATTACTCAAGGTTATACTGTAAATTGGATCGTAATAGCGTTTAACTGGCTCCCACATCTCCCCGGATAGAGGGGAATTTTATGGAGATTTTGTCATGCCTTGGAGATATGAAACCCTTGAAGAATAAAGGCTTCCATGAAATTTAACGGCTGTAAGATGCCAAGAGGGTTTTTACCGTCTTGACTTTTTCTCTACGGGCTGTTAACAATGTTTTTGTGTTTTTATACAAGCTATAGCAACATATTGCGGATTAAGCAAGGAGGAATCACAATCTAAATAAGCAGCGCGTGTCCCACAAGGGTGAAAGGATAAAACCTACATTCCTCAGGTTAGATCGGGTCCTAACGAATTTAGGAGGTTTGAGCCTCTGTTGAATACCCTGATTTAACCTTTACTAGAAATTATTCTTAATAAGTCACCCAAATTTTTTCTGCCGGTTTTAAGGCAATAACGCTTATTGGGGTAAATACTTTAGGCTTTAAAGGCCCCAAAGTATAGTGATATGGGTGGCGGGCGCAAGCCCGGAGAGGATGCCCTAGAGGCTAATTTTGCCAAAAGTGCCGGAAGTAAGACAACTTGATTGCCTACAGCTGCGTAAGTTCCAATTTATATTCGAGCTGTAATAGGTTAATGGATGAATTGACCGTTTTACGTTGAGTGTCGGAATTCGTGTAGCGGTTTTAAGGCTCAGAAACTTTATCAAAACTTCTTAAAAGTGTCCTAGAGACTGTGATAAAGTTTGACCTGTCAATCCTATCTTGTTTTAGGATATAGGGAAAATATGGGGCGAGTTATCTTGTCGGTTAGTACAGTGAATGCTGTGGAATCAAAAAGTGGCTCTCCTTTTTTTCTAAGAAGACACAACGTCGATTACTGGTAATCAATCTTAATAGTCGAACACATTTTCTTTCCTCGCCTAGGGAGCGAAGAGAGAGAGGGGAATAAGGGCTTTCTCCTTTTACAGGGAAGAATTCATAAACATTTAGGGGGATCCATTGTGGGGCGATAATTTCCAGAAAATTCTGGGAAGAGTGCCTCAAGGGATTGACCATTGAGGGATGATGCTTGTCCACCCCTAGATTGATCTAGGGAAACAGTGAAACCTGGTCTCTAGGTAACTGAGGGTAATAATCCGATGAGTTACAGCATTCCAAAAAGGAAGGAGTTCAGACTAAGGTATGAGCAAGCCAGTGTTGACAATTTTTTATCAATTTAATCCGTGGCAGAGCAGTATTGGTGGCATTCAAACTGTTATCCGTTCTTTTATTAAATATGCTCCGAATGAATTCGATCTTAGGGTCGTAGGAACCGGCTTGCCGGGATCTGCTGTCGGGGTATGGAAATCGATGGAATATGCAGGAAGGCCGATTCAATTTATGCCAGTGATCACAGTAGGCGAGGATAATGTCAGGAAGTTGATCCCGACGACAATCGCCTATGGAGCAGCCTTGCTCCGTCAGAATTGCGCCTCAGATTTCATGCATTTTCACCGCATAGAACCCACTTTAGCCAGCCTCAAGTGGGCGGGGGATAAAACCCTTTTTATTCACAACGATATCCGCAAGCAAATGGATCGCAATTTGGGGAAAAATTCGATTCTGTGGCAGCGGGTTCCAGGGGTCTATTTTGCCCTAGAAAAGTTATTAATTAGACAATTTGAACAGGTGTATTCCTGTAACAGCGAATCGGCGCAGCATTATCGGGAAGCTTATCCTGAATCAGCCGATCGCGTCGCTTTTTTAAAAAATGGAGTCGATCCGGAAAATTTTTATCCGGAGAGTGCCGAAAAACGCGAAATCAAACGCCGGGAACTGGCCCAAGAATTGGGGCTAGGAGAAACGGTGCGATTCCTATTATTTGCCGGTCGATTGCATCCGCAAAAAGACCCGGTATTAGGCATTCAGGCGATCGCAGCTTTGGCTGACCCCCAAGTGCATTTGCTGATTGCTGGAGCCGGAGAGTTAGAGGAACAGGTGCGACAGGAGATCCAAGCGTTGAACTTGGGCGATCGCGTGACCCTACTCGGTGCTGTCAACTCGGACCGATTAGCTCAACTCTATCGCGCAGCCAGTGCCTTTTTGCTCAGTAGTGTCTATGAAGGGCTACCCGTCACCGTACTCGAAGCCCTTGCTTGCGGCACTCCTGTGGTGACAACCGACTGTGGTGAAACTCCTAAACTGCTTTCGGCAGATAGTGGGGTAGTCTGCAAAGAAAGAACAGCCTCAGCGATCGCCGAGGCATTGAGGCGAGTCCTGGCGAATCCGGACCTATATTCTTCAGAGGCTTGTGTGCGAACGGTGCAACCTTATAGTGCACCGAGTATAGTCCAGGAAGTCTATAGCCAAATGCTACACCGTTGGCAGTCCCCCAGGGCGCTCACAAGATCTTCACCCTAACCCGGTTAATATCAAAATCAACCCTAAATCAGCAATGATCACCCTAATTTTAGGAGATTAGCATTGGATTTTATTCAGTGTGGAAACTCCGATTAATTGCCTTCCCCCCTTGCATTTTACCACTCCATTAGGAAAACTCCAAACCATAAAATCTTCTATTCAATACCCTTAAGGACAAGACTTGTGCGGTGTCCCTCGGGTTAACTGGAAAAATTTTATTTTGGAGTTCACGCATATACTCCTCCACTATTTAAACCCATGAAAATAGCTGTTGTTGGTGCAAAAGGTTTACCAGCCCTCCAAGGTGGCATTGAACGTTACTGTGAAGAAATGTATCCGGGAATGGTTGAGCAAGGTCATACGGTAGACTTGTTCGCTCGCCAGAGCTATACCCAAAGTTCCAACTTTGGAACCCATTACTATAAGGGAGTGCGCGTGATCTCCTTGCCTTCGATTCCCTTAAAAGGAGTGGATGCCTTCTTTGCTTCAGGATTGGGGGCGATCGCCTCCATCCTGAACACTTATGATGTGGTGCATTTTCACGCCCTCGGCCCTGCCATCTTTTGCTGGCTCCCCAAACTGACTCGATCCGCAAGAGTGGTAGTCACCTGTCATGGACTGGATTGGCAGCGAAGTAAGTGGGGCAAACTTTCCAGTGAGATGATCTATCGAGGGGAAAGAGCCGCAGTACGTTTTGCGGACGAAATCGTAGTTGTTTCCAAAGAACTGCAATCTTACTTTTGGAAGACCTACGGCATCGAGACCAGCTACATTCCCACTGCTCCGGCCACCTATCTCGAATCAGACCCCAGTTTACCCTATTTGACCACCTTGGGGTTAGAACCTCAGCGTTACATTTTGTTCTTAGGCCGGTTGGTTCCGGAAAAGCGTCCGGATCTGCTCCTCAAAGCCTTTCTAAAACTGCAACCTCCGGGGTGGGGGGAGCCAGCGATACCCCTACGTTCCGGGAGGAGCTAGTCCAGATCACCCAGGGAAATCGCCACATTATCTTTACCGGGGAAATTCACGGTCAGTCTGTATCAGAGATTGTTCGCGGGGCCGGACTGTTCGTTCTCCCGTCCGATGTCGAAGGCTTGCCCTTAGTGATGCTAGAAGCCATGCGGGAAAAAATTCCGGTCCTAGCGAGTAATATCCCCCCCCATCGGCAACTTATTGGAGAGGACCGGGGATTGCTATTTGAAGCGAGCAATCTCGAATCCTGTATCCAAGGGCTGAATCAGGCCCTCTCCCAACCGGAACAACTGGTAGCAATGGCTTCTCGGGCGCAAGACTATGTTAAACAGAACCATAGCTGGGATCGGATAGGCTTCGAGAATTTATCCCTGTATGCGAAGATTAGCAAGAAACTCAGAACAGTGGACCAGTTAAACAGAGTGCCGGTAGCAACCGAAACCCAGGAACTGGCTCCTGAGCCCAAATGGACTGGAGTTAAGCTGCCCATGAATGTTCCTTTAACGAACGTAACAGAGGAAGTGCTTCCCCTGTCTACCCGTTGTCAAGAGGGAGTAGTTGCATCACATCCGGACTGATACAGAATCCGGTTTTTAAAGGTCGATAACAACCCGCACCCGTCAACGGTGGGGAGGAAAGCAGCCGAAGCCCGCCTACGCAGGCTGCGGAGAGAAAACCGACTTTTAACAACCGGATTTGGTATCAAACACCCCAAGGAGCAAACATCATGGGCAAACTCGGATCATGTCCCAGGGGTGAGTATTCCTTGGTCAGGAGGTTAAACTCAGTTTGTGAAATTTTAATAAAGAATTAAAAGGAAAAAACATAAAGATTATAATGAGAAAGATTCAGTCCAAAAATCAATCGGAGATCTTCTGAATTAAACTAAGTTTTGGCCTCATAATTGGGCTGATATTTTGAGTGATTTTTCGGGGCCAGGGTTAACTAATTCAAGGAGATAGGGACCGGTGAGCAAATACTAGAGGTTAATAGAGTGCTCAATGATTAGAGAATTAGGTAAAACCGATAGAGTCAGAGCCGGTAAAACTCGAAAGCGAGTCCCAGATAAATAAGGATAATGACTCGATAGAATGACTGGAAATAATGACTCGATAAATTGGGGTGTCATGGACAAAAGCCTTACAATGTTACTGTCAGTTTTGCGGCGACGGAGTGTCCCGGCCTTAGCAACCTTTGTGTCAGCAATCGCCGTGGCGATCGCCTATTTAGTAGTGACCCCCCCGGTTTATGAAGTCAAAGGACGGCTGATTTTAGATGAAAAACAGGTGAGTGTCTCGGAACTTGGCCGTAACCTGTCCCAGCTTTCCAGTCATACCCCCGGAGGGTCAAGCCCCCTGGCGACTCAAACGGAACTGATTAAATCTCCTGGATGGCTCACGGCTGCCCTAGAGCGAGTGAAATTAGAACAGAATCTGGGAGAGGTCAAAGCATTACCCCCCTTATCTCTATTTAAGAAAGGCTTAAAAATAAAACTGATTCCAGCGACGAATATCATGGAAATCAGCTATGAAGGTGAAGATCCAGAAATCGCGATGAATCTGGTTAATAGTTTATTAGAAATTACCGTTAAAAAAAGCCGGGAAGCGATTCAAATAGAGGCCAAAGCGATTCGAGACTTTTTAGAATCAGCGCTTCCAGAACAGCGGGCGATCGCAGAAGCGGCAGAGATTGCATTAAACCAGTATCGAGAAGAAAGTGGTTTAGTGGCAGTGGAGGCTCAAACGAAAAGTCTGCTGGATATTATTGCAGCAATTCAGCAAGAGGAAAGTATGACGGTAGCCGAACTGGAAGCAGCGCAAAAGCGTCTGGAAAGTATCCAGGAAATCGGAGGGTTTGAGAATATTCCAGAGGCTTATGCCCAGGGAAGAATCGGACAAGATGAAAGTCTGAAAAAGTTACGCGATCGCCTCAGTGAAATTGAGGCGGAACTGATTCAGGCAAGCGCTCGATTTACAGAGCAACATCCAGCCGTGCAATTGCTGCGTCAAGAACAGAACGAAGTGCGATCGCAGTACGAAACTCAAAAAGCGAGAATTCCTAATGCTCAAGGCAGCCTGGGGGCAGTCGCCACAGAATCCAACGACCCCCTTAGCCAAGATATCACCGGGAAATTAATCATAGCTGAAACGGAACGAGGCGCACTAGAAAAGAAACTACAGGGATTGCGATCGCAGCGGATCGGCCTGCAACTGGAAATGGACCGCCTCCCAATTAAGGAACAAGAACTGTCGGCCCTGATGCGAGGGCGAGATGAGGCGATCGAGTCTTTAAACTTTTTACAAAACAAGCTGTCAGAAGCGCGGATTGCAGAAGCACAACTCGTGAGCAACCTCCGGATCATGGAAACAGGGACGCTCCCATTTTCGCCCACGGGTCCTAACAAAAAAGTTATTTTAGTCCTGGCGATCGCCGCCGGAACCGTCCTGGGAATCTCCCTAATGCTACTCCTAGAAATCATTGATCCCCGAGTGAATGAAAGCTGGGAAGTCGAAGGATTGCTCAATCTCCCCCTATTAGGTATCCTGCCGGACATCTCACCCGAGGCGATCGCCCTGACAAACCCCGACCACTTTTTAGACAACGTAAAGTTGGTTGAACCCTACCGCCTCCTCCTAAAAACCTTAGAGTTTCAGACCCAGAATAACCTACGCCCGATTATCGTCAGCAGCACCGTTGCTGGGGAAGGAAAATCTGTAGTAGCGTCCCACTTAGGCGCAGTGGCTGCCATGCTATCTCGGCGAACTTTAATTATCGATGCGGACCTCCATCAACCGAGTCAGCACCAACTTTGTGGAGTCGCTGCCCAACCGGGACTGACCGATGCGATTACCCATGCCATCAGTTTAGTAGAGATAGTCCAACCCACAGCGATTGAAAACCTGTGGGTCCTGAGTTGTGGGGTTCACAAAGCGCGTCCCGCAGGGTTCTTAGAATCTCCGGCAATGCAAGCTCTATTACTAGAAGCAGCCTCCCTGTATGACGTGGTAATTGTGGACACCCCCCCTTTAATTGACTGTGCCGATGCCCATGCTTTGAGCGAACACAGTCAGGGATTCGTGGCGATCGTTCGACCGCAATTTACCCAAAAATCACTCTTAGTCAAATCCATCGCCTATTTACAAAACAATGGTATCCCCGTCTTGGGATTTGCCATCGATCAGATGAGTGCAAAAACAGAAAAATCCTATCAGAAGGCCGTTGCCAAATCAGCAGGCCCCGCCCACTCTTGGGAAAATCAGGCCCGCAAAAAACCCCATCTCACAGACTGGAAGCCACAGACCCCTCCTCTTGTCTCCAAAGGGTTAAAAAATGGCAAGCTCTAAACCCCCCCCAATTGGTTGGTATCTAACGGTTTTCGGAACCCTGGCCGGGGTAGCCCTCGGAGCAATGGGGACGGTGATCGGAATCATTCAACCCATTTTACTGGCGTTACCCTTTGTTGCTGCTGGTGGGGTGTATTGCTTTTTTACCTATTTCGAGGTATCGATTCTGGGTTTATTGATTGTGCGGACCTCCCTTGATGTATTTTCCGCACAACAAATGCCCGCACTCTGGGCATTGGGCATGATTGCCCTGACGTTACTCTATGTTCTAGTCCGGCTGCTGATTCACAAACCGTTACAGGTGGATGGCTTCTGGTGGTTCCTCCTGGCATGGCTGCTCCTGCAAGGGTTGTGGGTCATCCTCCTCCCCCTGGGCGGTTTGGGATTCGATGGCTGGGCTTTATCCTACGCTATTCGGGAATGGGTGCGAATTTTTTCCTGGGTGATGATCTACTTGTTAGTGATGCAGCTTAAGGGTCGGGTGACTCCCCAACAGGCGATCGCTTGTCTGTTTCTGGGGTTAGTGATGCCTGCTTTTGTGGCTATATTACAACTGGCCCTACCCCCTGGAGTCCTTCCTCCGATGTTAGTTTATGGAGCCGGTAATGTCGAAGGCCTGCCTTTTGAAGCCGGTTCTCGAATTAATGGCACCCTAGGCCATCCCAATACTTTTACCACCTTCCTGGTGCTATTCCTGGGATTAACCTATTGGAAACAGCAGGAGTCTACTCCTAGATGGCCCTGGGCGATCGCCCTCGCGGTGATCGCGTTTTTGTTCGTGAATACCAAATCTTTATTCGGCTTAATGATGCTGGCCACTTTAATTGTGGCCTTGATTGCCCCAAAATTGAGTCTGCCGAGTTTGTTGGGTGGCATCCTTGGCTTTGGACTGATTATTGGTTTATTTGGGAGTACCGAATTTGGACAGGAACGCCTGGGTTCCCTGGGAGAAACCCCTCTCGGAAATCCAGACATGGAGCTTTGGCGGGCAATTCTCCTGGCCCAAGGAGATGGGAATAGCTTCAATTGGCGTTTAGCCCAATGGACTTATTTAATCGGACAATGGCAGGATTATCCTTTATTAGGATTTGGACTGGGGACCAACAAATATATTAGTGCCAATGGTCTTGAACCTCATAACGATTATGTTCGCGCTCTTGTGGAAGGCGGAATTGTGGGGTTTATGCTTTTTTTGCTGTTGATAATCATCACAATGGCACGCCTCACCTGGTTAATTCGAGCCGCTCCTTCAGGCAGTTCTCAGCGCAAATTTTGCTTCACTTTGTTGGCAATTTGGCTCTCGATTCCGGTGGGAATGATTACAGAGAATATCTGGACCCATACTACCCTATTTTTATACTGGTGGGCTGTAGTTGCCATTGCCGGTTGGGATTGGGATGAGAAGCAGTCGCCACCTCTATTAGTTGCCTCTACGACTTTTCCTCCCCCCGAACCCTTGTCCCCTGTACCTTTCTTAGGAGACCATCCCCATGCCTAAAGTGTCAGTGATTATTCCCGCTTATAATTCCATGACTTATCTGCCTGAAACCCTCAATAGTCTGCTGGCTCAAACCTATTCCGATTTTGAAGCGATTATCATTAATGATGGTAGTACCGATCGCACGGAAGAATGGGTTTCTCAACAGACCGACCCTCGCATTAAACTGATTTCTCAACTGAATCAAGGCTTGTCAGGGGCTAGAAATACCGGCATCGCCAACGCCACCGGAGATTATTTAGCCTTTTTAGATGCCGATGATTTATGGCATCCTACTAAACTGGAAAAACAGGTGGAATGTCTGGATCATCATCCGGATGTGGGCTTAGTTTATACTTGGGTGGCCCTAATTGATGAAAACAGTACACCCACCGGGAGATTATTTAAAAATTCTCATGAAGGTCAGGTTTGGGATGAGCTAATCCTGCAAAATATTGTAGAGAGTGGCAGTGTGGCAATGGTCCGTCGCCAGTGCTTTGAAACCTGTGGGGTATTTGACCGCAATTTACGCTCCTTTGTAGAAGATTGGGATATGTGGTTGCGAATTGCCTTACACTATCCCTTTAAAGCCATATCTGAACCCCTGGTTTATTACCGGCAACACCAAAAGAGTGCCTCACGCAACTGGGAAGCGATGGCCGAAAGTTATCGATTAGTCATTGAAAAAGCCTTTGCTACTGCCCCGGGCGATCGGCAATATCTCAAGGACTGTAGCTATGCCCGAGCAAACCTCTGTTTAGCCTGGAAACCCTTACAAAGCATTCAAAAAGATTATAAAAAAGCGAATTATTTTGCCATTCAAGCCCTTACCCATGACCCTCAAGTTCGGTTCTCCCGAGAGTATCTGCGTCTGCGAATAGCCATCACCTTAATGGCTGGACTAGGACCAGAAAAGTATGAAAAATTTTTACGACTTTTTCATGCTCTGCGCCGTCGCGTCAAGCTGCAATTAAACTAACCCAAAATCAGCCTTTCGTGATTTTCTATCCTGCGGTTATTCTCTTTTTAACAGCGGAGAAAAATTCATATAAAATTCATGAAAAATTCACAAAAATGCGGTTAATTTTGGGAGAACATTAACCTTAATCAATCAAGAGATTCGGAAAATTGGGGATGAAGCACAAAAGTCAAATTAGTTATTTTGTAATCACGCTGCTGGTGGCAAGTGTGATGAGCGCAACTCTCCTTTCAGGAAATAGTAACGGATGCGGTCCCGGTAGGTCCCGAAATAAACATAAGTGGCCCTTTTCCTGTGACAGCATTTGGAATACACCCATCGGGTCTCAAGCTGAATATATTCCAGCCAAAATCGGTCCATCACCCTGGGTTTCCGCAGAAGTAAACTACTACATCGTCACCACCGATAGCGATCCCGTTGTTCCTTGGTATTTTCCCCTAAATTGGGGGCCGGGGCGTTGCGAACTGGGAGGGCAATTGCTGGAAGAAATTCACGTTCCCTACAATTTAATCGTACGCGATGCGACCGCAACCACAACGCCCAATAATGCTGCCGCCTTTTTAGCCCCTGATGGGCGAACTTTGATTCAAATGAATCCTCTCACTCGGTGCGAAGCCGGTGGCCCAGTGTTTGGACATCCAACCCCGGCCCGAGAGGATATTTATGGGCCGGGAATCACCGGAGGACAAGGGGGGTCGGGATTATCCAGTATTGGGGGGACGATTCGCCTAGGGGAACTTCACCCCGACGTGCCTCCCATTCGCCATGCCTTAAAGCTATTAATTTATGCCCATAAGTATCTCTATAACAATCCCCCGGGCTATCGATGGCCAGCTATTCGGGCTGATGCTTATGCTTTTAATCCCAATAGCGGTTCTCGGTATGGAGGCTCGAATCCCAATTTAGTCATGGGTGCGTTGCTTGCCATTCCCCCAGATGTTACCGCAGAAAGTCTCGGACTAAAAACCATTCCGGGGAAAAAATTGTTCGAGGCCCTTCAAGATTATGGGGGTTATATTGTAGACGATACCGCTATTGATACTCATACGATCGCCATCGAAAACGGTGTGAAAGAAGAATTTTTTTTGAACTATAGATATACATTCGGCGGCAACTCGGGGGATTTTTTAGAGGATGTAAATCAGTTATTTCAAGCCCTGGCGATCGTGAAAAATAATTCCCCCAGCAGCATCGGGGGTGGGGGAACCCCGCGTCGTCCGTTAGCCCCTCTTTTAGGGGAACCGACGATTTGCAGGGTTTGCAAATCCTAGAATACTAAATTCTGATTGTTCCGAGGTAAGTGGTCCCATATCAGTTGTCATCCATCTCTTAAAATCAAGTTAAAAAAAAGCGTGAATCAACAATCTTCGCAACAATTAAAACCTAATGTACCACCGACTATTGCCTTACTACACTGTTACGATGTGATCGATGACTTTTTAGACAGTCTCAATATTTCTTTTGACACATTTTGTCAGGACTTTGTGGGAAGTTGGATATTCGGCTATGTGGATGCTCTGAACCGAGTGGGAGTTCGCACGGTCCTGTTTTGCATTTCCCTTCGGGTAGATAAACCCTCTTACTTTATTCATCAGCCAACGGGGACTCGGATCTGCGTACTCCCACCCTGGCGGATTTATCGGGGTTATCGTACCGTGCGTCAGAAGTCCCTTCAGGCTTATGGTGCCGCCGAGGGGGAAAGTTTTAAAGATATTCAGGATAGCAACTCCCTCCGTCAAATCTTATTGAACCCCCTCAAAAATATGGCGAAAAGTGTGGGGAGTTACCTGTCTACGCCCTTGGGATTGTTGGCTCAAGAATTGCGGAGGGAGAACTGCCAAGCAATTTTATGCCAAGAGTATGAGTATGCTCGGTTCGATAGTTCTGTATTGTTAGGGAAATGGATGGGTTTGCCGACTTTTGCGACCTTCCAGGGGGGCGATCGCACGGAAAGTTGGATTGAAGTCCCTGGACGATATCTCTCCCTGCATGGCTGTACGGGGGCGATCGTTGCCACTCAAACAGAAATTCAACGGATCCGAGATCGTTACCGCATTCCTCAATCCAAAATTGCCCAGATTTTCAACCCGTTAGATGTGGGAGCATGGCAAGGAGGCGATCGCCCCCTTGCCCGAAAATCTTTGGGGATTCCCCTGGAAAGTGGGGTTGCAGTCTGGCATGGACGAGTCGAAATTGATCGCAAAGGGTTAGATGTGTTGTTAGCCGCGTGGCAGCAAGTCTGTGACGATCGTCCGGATCTGGATTTGCGTCTGATCATCCTAGGTACGGGGAGTGATGCGAAAGCGTTTCAGCAACGGATAGACGGGATGTCCCTGCGGGGTGTCCTCTGGTTAAACCAATTTATCCGCGATCGGGCGGTGATACAACAATATCTTTCCGCAGCAGATGTTTATGCTTTCCCCTCCCGACAAGAAGGCTTTCCCGTTGCTCCGATTGAGGCAATGTCTTGCGGACTTCCAGTGGTGGCGGCTAATGCTCAGGGGATTCCAGATATTTTGGAAGGGGGGGAAGAATCGGGCGGTATCATCGTGCCTCGGGGGGACGTTTCTGCATTTGCGATCGCCCTGGGACGATTGTTAGATAATCCAGCCTGGAGTCGAGAGCTAGGCGATCGCGCTCGCCATCGAGTAGAAGGTTGTTTTTCCCCGGACGTCATTGGTAAGCAACTGCGATCGGTTCTTCTCCCCGACTTCGTAATCCCCCCGGCTAGTCCAGCCATCAAAGTGGGACAAAACGGTAAATAATCTATCTTGTTCTAACGGAGCATTTTTCTAGGCTACGCCCAGGAAACACCGTTATCAATCCCTAGTTACCTGGGTAATTCTTCGCTGTTTTTTCACCGAAAATACGTCAATTTTTAAATATTCTCAACTGGGAGGTTAACTGATGCCTAAAATTTCTATTATTATCCCCGCGTACAATGCCGAAGCAACGATTCTCGAAACCATCGATTCGGTTTTAAATCAAACCTTTGCAGATTTTGAATTGTTGGTGATCAATGATGGATCGCAGGATAATACTAAAACGGTAGTGGAGACCATTTCCGATTCCCGGGTCCAGGTTATAACCTATCCTAACGTCGGAGTTTGTGGAACTCGAAATCGGGGAATTGCCCTAGCAAAAGGAGAATTAATTGCGTTTCTTGATGCCGATGATTTATGGACTTCAGATAAATTAGAGAAACAATATGCTGCCCTCCAGGAACATCCAGAAGCAGGGATTGCTTATAGTTGGACTTGTTTTATGGATGTAACCGATAGTGAGACTCCTCACACCTTTCTTCCTTCCCTGGAATATGAATGGAGGGGAAACGTTTATAAAAATTTATTAGTTCAGGATTTTATTCATAGCGGATCTAATACCTTAATTCGGCGAGAAGCCATCGCATCCGTGGGCGGATTTGATAGTACCTGTGCCGGTTGTGCAGATTGGGACTATTGGCTCAGATTGGCAGTAAAGTGGCCCTTTGTTGTCGTTCCTCAATATCAAATTTTTTATCGTCGGATGGCTGGATCGATGTCCTCCAAGGTTGAAGTTATGGAACGAGAAGCCTTAATTGCAATGGAAAAAGCCTATAAAGCGGCACCGCCAGAATTGCAATACCTCAAAACTCAGACCTTCACAAATTTTCATAAATATTGTGCTGAGCTCTATTTACAACGCAGTCAAGATATTGATGCGGTTGTGAAAGCACAACAACACCTGCAATCCGCGATCGCGCTACAACCCCAATTGATTGGCGATCGGACTTTCCAAAAAATATTGGTAAAATTTCTGATTAAAAAGCTGTTGCCTAAACCCGTGGGTAATTATCTTTTTCACTCGATACGAAAACGCTTTTCTATGTCCGATCCCCGCTTGCAGCCTTGAAATTTCTCGTACAGGGTGATTCTGTAGCTGCTCCTTAATTCAAAAAATACCCCGGGAATTAACTGACTTATGTTGATTGAGAAAATCAAAAATATATTTTCCGGCGACTTTATTCGCAATGTCGGTTGGGTGGGTGGAGCAGAATTGTGCAATCGCATCTTTCGATTAGCCACCACGGTTACACTCGCACGCACTTTTAGCCCAGAAGACTATGGACTCATGGCTATTGTTTATACTGTGGTGGAATTTGCTAATGTATTTACCCTGCGCCAAGGGATTGGGGCCAAAATTATTCAAGCCAAGCAAAAAGATATCGAAGTTCTCAGTAATACATCCTACTGGTTAAACTGGATGTTATGTGTTTTAATTTTTTTGTTTCAAGCAGCCGGAGCTTTCCTTATTTCCAATCTCTACCATAATGACCGTTTAATTTTGCCGATTACAACCGCAGGGTTGATGTATTTAATGATGCCCTTTTACTTAGTTAATTCTGCTTTAATTCAAAGAAAAAATCAATTAAAGGTTATTGCTTTATGCAATGTTATTCAATCGTTGTTTGCTAATATAATCACAGTTGTTTTGGCTTTAATCGGGTGGGGTGTATGGGCAATTGTATGGCCGATGGTTCTAACCACTCCGGTCTGGATTATCATCACCTGGAAATATCAAAAATGGCGTCCCCCTAACTCCTTTACCTTAGCCCGGTGGCAAGAAATCACCTCCTTTGGAGGAAACCTCCTCGGGGTTGAACTCTTGGGAAAAATCAGGGGAAACCTAGATTATTTGATTATTGGACACTTCCTGGGTATTGATGCCTTGGGTATGTATTATTTTGCCTTTAATGCAGGACTGGGAATTAGTCTCAATGTGATTAATGCTTTTAATTCAGCTCTTTTTCCTTATTTTTGTGAAGTGCAAACTCAACTTACCCGACTCAAGGAGCGTTTTTGGAGTAGTTTGAAAAAGACTTACATCATTATTGGACCCTTGATTGCCTTACAATGTGGGTTAGCACCGCTCTATGTCCCTATAATTTTTGGTGAAAAATGGCAACCTGCTATCCCAATTTTAATCTTGATCTGTTTATCTGCTCTCGCCATTCCTTTAGGAAGCAGTTCCTCTTATTTAGTTAATGCAGTTGGTAAACCTCATATTACCTTGTACTGGAGCCTGGTGTCTACGGGCCTTTTTGCTCTATTTATCACAATTGCTGTTCAGGGGGGAATCCTGTGGGTTGCTGCTGCGGTATTATTTTATCAGATGATAACCGTTCCTGCCTTCAGCGCCTGGTGTTTTTATTATGTTTTTGAAGTTAAATCCCAAAAAATAGCCTCTAAACCCTGAGTTGAGAGCTTAATTGGCTCACCCATCTCTCCGGGATATAATCTGAAGTCTCTCTATCTTTTGATTCATTTTTTCAGCTATTCTAGTATAAAGGAGCAAACCCATGAAAGTATTAGTCGCAGGTTGGTTTAGTTTTGAAAAATGCAACGTAACAGCGGGTGATTTAATGGCCCGTGATCTCGCGTGTGAATGGGTGGAAAAAGCGGGGTATTCTTATGATGTGGCTCTGGCGTTGCCCTTTTCGGGGGGAGTGGATTGGCGGTTAGTCGATCCGACTAATTATTCTCATGTAATCTTTGTGTGTGGACCCTTCCCTTATCTTAAAATTGGATTAGAATTTTTACAACATTTCCATCAATGTCGCCTTATTGGTCTTGACCTTTCTATGCTGGAACCGATTGATATTTGGAATCCCTTTGATGTTTTGATTGAAAGAGATAGTTCGGCGGATTCTCATCCAGATATTACCTTTTTATCAACTCAACCTAAAGTTCCGGTAGTTGGTATTATTTTGGTTCATCCCCAAGCGGAATATAAAGAAAAAGGCAAACAGGACCTGGCAAATGAGGCAATAGCTCGACTGATTAATTCCCGAGGAATGGTTGCTATACCCATTGATACGGGTTTGGATCCTAATACAACCAATCTGCGATCGGCGGCTGAAATAGAGTCAGCGATCGCCCGGATGGACCTCGTGCTTACTACCCGTCTACATGGGATGGTTTTAGCCCTTAAAAATGGAGTTCCCGTGGTGGCAATTGATGCAATTTCCGGAGGGGCCAAAGTGACTCGCCAAGCTGAAACGATTGGGTGGGATACTGTCTTTTCTATTGATACTTTAAGCGATGAAACCTTGGTCAAAGCTTTTGAATATGCTCAAACAAAGGAAGCTCAAGCTAAGGCTAAAGAATGTCAAATTCGCGCCCGAGCATCCGTAGAGAAAGTTCGGGATAGGTTTATTGAGGCAATCAATATAGAGAATACCTCTAGCAGTCGGGTTTGGCAAGAAGAAAAAATTGACAAATCTTTACTCATCGAACCCCCACGGCCCACCCTTACACAACGAGTTATTAATAAAGCCCAGCGCATCAAGAATAAAACTCTGAAACTTATCCAACATTAGGGATATTAACGAATTCATCGGGTGTTCCCTCTAAATCATAGATTTCCGACTTCATCCTCAAACCCAATCTTAACTTTATGTCTCCCACTATTTCCATTGTCATTCCGGCTTATAATGCTGCTGCCACTATCTTGCCAACCCTAGATTCAGTGTTTCAGCAAACCTTTAGGGATTTTGAAGTTTTAGTTATTAATGACGGCTCGACGGACCAAACCTTAGAACTCTTGCAAACGATTGAAGATACACGCTTGCAGACTTTTAATTATGAAAATGGAGGTCTCCCGGTTGCGAGAAATCGGGGGATTTCTCATGCTAGAGGAGAATTTATTGCATTCTTGGATGCCGATGATTTCTGGAGTGTTGATAAACTGGAATTACAATTGGCTGCGCTGCAAGCGCATCCTGAAGCTGGAGTAGCCTATAGCTGGAATTATTATCAGTATGACCGCTCAGAAAAGTCTTATGCTGAAACATCCAACTCATTCCAAGGGGATGTTTATGCCGATCTATTGATTAAGAATTTTATTCAGAATGGTTCTAACCCGTTAATTCGCAAGGAGGCGATCGCCTCCGTCGGGCTTTTTGATTCTACCCTAAAATCCTGCGAAGATTGGGAGTATTATTTGCGTCTAGCCAAACAGTGGCATTTTGTCTTGGTTCCTAAAGCTCAAGTATTTTATAGACAATCTTCTACCTCCATGACTTCCAAAATTGAGGTGATGGAAACCTATCTCTTTTTAGTTATAGAACGGGCTTTTAAATCAGCACCCCCCGAATTACAACACCTTAAACCTCTGAGTTTATCTTGGGTTTATCAATACATTGCTGAACATTACTTGAAGAGCCGGACTGCGACAGTTAAACAGTTGTCTGTAGTTGCCCATAATTTGTATAAATCAATTTATTTGCATCCCCCCCACTTATTAAATGACTACACTCAAGGTTTAATCCGAATGTTTTTGAAGCAATTATTTTTGCGTCTGGCTAACAAGAAAACCCTGTCTCAAGTCCAAAAAATATGAAGGAAGAAAATCAAAAAATTTCAGTAAATTTAACTTGAATTAAATTGAAGATTTATGACAAAAATATCAATTATTGTTCCCGCTTACAATGCAGAAAAAACCATCATCGAGACTTGGATATCCATTCAAAATCAAACCTGTTTTGATTGGGAATTGATTGCCGTTGATGATGGTTCAACAGATAATACTTTGACCGTTCTCCAGACTATTGATGACCCGCGATTGAAAGTATTTTCCTATCCCAATGGCGGGGTTTCTACTGCCCGTAATCGAGGTCTGGCTGAGGCGACGGGAGACTATATCGCATTTATAGATGCCGATGACTTATGGACTCCAGATAAATTAGAGTTACAATTAGCCGCACTGGAAAGTAACCCCCAGGCTGGGGTTGCTTATAGTTGGGTGATTTTTTTCAACTCCGAACGAAACACGAAATTTCTCGGCACTCCTACTTTTTTTGAGGGGAATGTTTATCCTTCCTTATTATTAAATAACTTTTTATCGAATGGCTCAAACCCGTTAGTTTCCCGAGCAGCAATTAAATCTGTGGGAGAGTTTGACCCAACTTTTCCCCATTGTGCCGATTGGGACTATTATCTCCGCCTTGCCGCGCAATGGCCTTTTGTTGTAGTGCCTCAGCATCAAATTCTTTATCGTCAATCTGCTGGTTCAATGACCTCAAAAATTGAGAGCATCGAACATCAACTGTTAACGATGTTCGATAAACAGTTTACGACTATTGCTCCCAAGGAATGCCAACCGCTTAAACCTCAAAGTTTAGCCTGGATTTATGAATATTGTACTCAACAATATTTAGAATATGGCAGCGATCGCCGGGACATCGAATTGGCAAGGCAGAAACTGTGGCAAGCGATTCGCCTGCATCCTCCGATCATATTTGAGGAATATGGCCGATCGCTGCTTCGATGGTGGATTAAACGGTGGGTTCTCACTCGATTTTCCCCCCGCATCAAACCCTCCGCCTAGGCGGATCATAACCGGCGATCGCCTCTCATCCTTTTAAAAATTCACGGTGGCACAGATGAAGACGATCGCACTTTCCCATTGCACAGTTTGATGGAGGAGATGGCGCTGGAATGCCTCCGCTACTGCCTGAACTTCGGTGATAGAAAGCATCTGTGCCAGTCTGTCTCCATAGCTAGATTTTTCTGACTTCGAGGGAGTAAACCAGCGATCCAGCATGGCAGCGGTGATATATAATTCCTGTTGCGATCGATTTAGTTGCAATGTTATACACAATCCGGTTGCTTCAGGTCTGTTATAATTTCTGAAAAAATCGATAAAAAATAGCCATGCCAAAAAAAGTCGAATTAGAGCCTCATTTAAGTTATTCGGACCTAAAAGCGCGATACCGCGCCTCTTGTGACCCCTTAGAAGCACGACGTTGGCATCTACTTTGGAAAGTCGCCTCGGGGTGGAGAGTGAAGGATGCTGCATCGGTTGTAGGTCTAAATTATGACTATGCCCGCCGAATTATCAAGAAATATAATAGACCTCTTGCAAAATTCTAAAAAGCCCCCTTAATCAGGGGGGTTGGGGGGATCAATCCTTTTTTTTGCAAGAGGTCTAATGAAATAGGCATAGATTCTGTTACAAATCATCGCCATAAAACTCCAAAAAATCATTAAGGAGGTAAAGAATCTATATTAAATCCCCAACAACTATAGCAATCCTAAATCAGTTGTGGAATGGACCCTCACCCCCAACCCCTCTCCCAGAACGGGAGAGGGGAGAAGACAGATGTTATAAATCATTTAGGAATGCTATAGAGAAATTAAAAGAAGATTTAAAAAAGAAACCTGTAGATGCGGGAGTCTGGACTGGACCTAAAGTGGCTCAATGGATGGAACAAGAAACCGGACGTAGTAAAATCTATGATGCTAGAGGATGGGACTACTTAAAAAAGTTAAAATACTCATGGCAAAGACCCAGACTTAAACATAAAAAAATTGTCCGGTTGAGTAACAAAAATTCAAGCAAAATCTCCATAAAAAAGTTAAAACTCTTCAAGAAGAAAATCCCAAGACTGAAGTAGAAGTTTGGTTTTTTGATGAACATCGCGTTGGGTTAAAACCCATTCTTGTTAAACTCTGCTCTCCAGCCAAAGAAAGACCTTTAGCCATTGTTTATCATAGATATGAATGGTTGTACGTTTATGGATTTGTCAATCCAAAAACTGGAGCCACCCACTATTATTTAATCCCTCGAGTTAACGTTCAGTGGCTGAATTTAGTTTTTGAGACTTTTGCCAAAAAAGTTGGAGCGGTCGAAGAGAAAATAATTTTAATTATTGAGGATAACGCCGGATGGCATAGAAGCCATAAAGTCCGTCTACCTCCGGGAATAAAAGTTGAACCTCTTCCACCTTATTCTCCCGAGTTACAACCAGCAGAGCGGTTATGGAAATTGGTGGATGAGCCATTAGTCAATACTTATTTTGAAAATTTAGATGACCTAGAAAAAGTCTTAGTTGAACGCTGCCTTTTTCTCCAAGAAAATATGCAGACAGAAATCAGGGCTTTGACCAATTATCATTGGTTGACCTATTAAGAATTTGTTATCGACTTTTACCAACCGGATTGCGTATGACGGTAGGCGATCGGCTCACCCTACTCGGTACAATCAACCCAGACCGATGGGCGTAATTGTAGCCAGTTGCCTGGGCATTTTTTACCGCCAAGACTTCCACTGGATCTCCAGATTGAGTATTTTTTAAGGCAGGTCCCTGATCTGGTCGAAGGGTGCTTGCCTTCCCCGGTCAATGGGTAATACTCCATACGGTAGTTATAGGTCTGTTAAAAGGATCATAACTTAGTGGACCCCACCCTAACCCTCCCCGATGCTTTGGTCCGGGAACAATCAGATGAAATTAAACGACTTTTGATACCCGGATTTGGTATAAGCCCTGATGGTGAAGAAATTCATCCCGGGCGGATTGATTACTCAAGGTCATACTGTAAAGGGAGTTGTGCAACCCTGCTATACTTAACTCTCCCAGTTTATAACCTATCAGGTGTGGATTTGAGCCAACCCTAAGTCTTGCCACGAGTGCAAAATCTCAGCTACAAGAATCGAGCGGCGATCGCAATCCTCACCCGTTTCTCCTCCTCTAGATAGTTGCCAGCCTTGCTGTTTCCCAGCTACAAGATTGATAGAGAAAAGTGGAAAACCTGGGCAGGGAGCAACTCCCCAGTCTCCAAAAACCGATAAAATCAGTAAGATTAGCTCACTTGGCCCTTGAGTGAATCGATAGAGGAGGTTGAACCATGCCTGAGATTTCTGTGATTATACCCGCTTATAATGCTGAATTGACGATTGTTGAAACAATCGAATCCGTTTTACAACAAACGTTTCGAGATTTTGAAATTATCGTAATTAACGATGGATCTCAAGATAGAACCCCAATCTTGGTGCAGGCAATTCCAGATTCGCGAGTACAGGTGATTACCTATCAAAATGGGGGGGTTTGTGCGGCCCGCAATCGCGGCATTTCCCGGGCAAAGGGAGAATTCATAGCTTTTTTGGATGCAGATGACTTATGGACGAGGGATAAGTTAGAACTACAACGGGCTGCCCTCCAGGACCATCCAGAAGCGGGGGTGGCTTATAGTTCCACCTGTTTAATGAACATGAATTCTCATGGAGGTCTTCCTACCTTTCATCCGACATTTATTCAAGCAGAATGGGCAGAAATAGCCTATGAAAAGTTGTTAGTTCAGAATTTCATTCATAGCGGCTCTAATCCTTTAATTCGCCGAGAGGCGATCGCATCAGTGGGGGAATTTGATAGCTACTGTTCTAGTTCTGCTGACTGGGATTATTGGTTACGACTTGCCAAGATTTGGCCCTTTGTCGCCGTGCCTAAATATCAAGTCCTTTATCGGCGGATGCCTGGTTCGATGTCATCCAACATCGAGGTGATAAAACGAGACTCTTTAATTACCATGGACAAAGCCTATGCAGCAGCAGCACCGGAGCTAAAACTCCTGAAAAACCAAACCTTAGTCAATTTTCATAAATATTTCGCTGAACTCTATTTAGAACGGATTAACGACGCTCATGCAGTTCAGCAAGCTGGAAAAAATTTACGAAAAGCCATTTCTATTCAACCGAAAATTCTGGGAGAAATTTCAACTCAAAGACTGGCTATCCGTTGGATGATCAAACAAATATTTCCTCCTTATTTAGCCAATTACCTCCTTCAGTCGATCCGAAAATCTCTAACCATATCTGACCCTAGACTAGAATCCTCATCTTGACTTCAATCGATTGAATAAACCCTCTGACCCCTACCGAAAAGTCTCGATTAATAAGATTATGCTCATTGAAAAAATAAAAACCATATTTTCGGGTGAATATATTCGCAATGTCGGCTGGTTGGGGGGAGCAGAATTGTGCAATCGAGTCTTTCGTCTAGCCACAACGGTTACCCTGGCTCGTACCTTTAGTACGGAAGACTATGGCCTCATGGCAATTGTTTATAGTGTAGTGGAATTAGCCAATGTATTTACCCTGCGTCAAGGCATTGGAGCGAAAATTATTCAAGCGGATCAGGAAGATGTAGAAGTTCTAAGTAATACCTCTTATTGGCTAAATTGGATACTATGTATTTTAATTTTTATAGTTCAAGCAGTTGGGGGATTTGTTGTTTCAAAATACTACCAGAATGACCGTTTAATTTTACCTATTGCCACCGCAGGCATTATGTATTTATTGATGCCTCTATATTTAATTAATTCTGCTTTAATTCAGCGACAAAATCGCCTGAAGATTTTGGCCCTTTGCAATGCAATTCAATCCTTTTTTTCCAATATTATTACCGTCGCTTTAGCCTTAATGGGGCTGGGAGTATGGGCGATCGTATGTCCAATGGTTTTAACTACCCCCGTCTGGATTATCATTAGCTGGAAATATCAAAAATGGCGACCGCCTACCTCTTTTAAACTAGCCCGATGGCAAGAAGTTACCTCATTTGGAGGTAATCTTTTAGGAATTGAATTATTGGGAAAAGCTAGGGGAACCCTAGATTATCTCATCATTGGTCACTTTCTAGGTATCGATGCCTTGGGGATATATTATTTTGCTTTTAATGCAGGTTTGGGCATTAGCATGAATGTTATCAATGCTTTTAATTCTGCACTTTTCCCTTATTTTTGTCAAGTTCAGGATCAACTGGGGCAACTCAAAGAACGCTTTTGGAGTAGTCTCAAAAAAACTTATCTTATTGTCGGCCCTTTGATTATCTTACAGGCCAGTTTAGCCCCCTTTTATGTTCCGCTTATTTTTGGGGAAAAATGGCGACCGGCTATCCCCATTCTAATCTTAATTTGCTTATCAGCTATGCCCTTACCATTACTCATTTCTTCCTTTTATCTCCTGAATGCCAGAGGTAAGCCTCATATCACACTTTACTGGAATCTCTTGTTTACGGTATTTTTTGCTATCCTTATTTTAGTCGCCGTTCAGGGGGGAATTATAGGGGTTGCTGTCGCTGTATTAGGGTATCAAATTGTGACGGTTCCTCCTTTCACCTGGTGGTGTCTTAACTATGTATTTCCTAAAAAGTCTAAGGCTTAAACTCTTTACCCTTAATCAAATTAAATTCTATTAATTACCAAAGGAAGTTTCCAAAATGCCAGAAATTTCAATTATTATACCGGCTTATAATGCGGAAAAAACTATTGGGGAGACTGTAGATTCGGTTCAAAATCAAACCTTATCTGATTGGGAATTGATTATCATTAATGATGGATCTACAGATAATACCCTGAGTATTCTTAATCCAATCAAAGACTCTAGAATTAAGATATTTTCCTATCCTAACGCCGGGGTAGCTGTCGCCCGAAATCGCGGAATTTCAAAGGCAAGAGGAAACTATATTGCCTTTCTCGATGCTGATGATTTGTGGACTCCTGATAAATTAGAACTCCAACTGGCTGCTTTACAAAAAAATCCAGCCGCTGGCGTCGCCTATAGCTGGAATTATTACCAATATGAAAATCCGGCAGATTCCTATGCTGATACTTTTCAGACATTTGAGGGGAATGTTTATCCGGATTTATTGATTAAAAACTTTCTTCAAAATGGATCTAACCCTTTGATTAAAAAAGAAGCGATCGCTTCGGTAGGACTATTCGATCCCACCATAAAATCTTGTGAGGATTGGGACTATTATTTGCGACTGGCAGTTAATTGTCCCTTTGTATTGGTGCCTAAAATCCAAATTATTTATCGCCAATCTTCTGATTCAGTGAGTTCTAACATTGAAGTAATGGAAGACTATCTTTTACTATTAATAAACCGCACCTTTGAATCTGTCCCACCGGAATTAAAACATCTTAAAAAGCAAAGTTTATCCTGGGTTTATAAATATGTAGCTCACCATTATTTCAGGCAAAAAATTACTAATTCAAATCAATGGCGACTGATCATAAAAAATTTAATGAAAGCGGTTATTTTTTATCCACCTCAGTTTTTTGACAACTATACTCAATATATAGTCAAAGAAGTTATGCAGCAATTTATTGATAGAGTTTCCAAGAAGATACTTTACTTATTAAATTTGATAAATTAAGGAAAATTTTTCCCATCAGTTCCTCTTTTATTGCTTGTAAACCCCTTTTAATTAAAGCTGAAAACCATGTCTAAAATTTCAATTATTCTCCCTGCCTACAATGCTGAAAAAACGCTTCTCGAAACTTGGGAATCCGTACAAAATCAAACTTATTCAGACTGGGAACTCATCGCTATTGACGATGGTTCCACGGATAATACCCTCAGCCTGATCAAGGGAATTGAAGACCCACGAATCCAAGTATTTTCCTATCCCAATGGGGGAGTCTCTATGGCTCGAAATCGAGGAATTACTCATGCGACGGGGGAGTATATTGCCTTTCTAGATGCCGATGATTTATGGACCGAGGATAAATTAGAGTTACAATTAGCCGCCCTTAAAAACAACCCACAGGCAGGGGTAGCTTATAGTTGGGTAGTTTATTTCAACCCTGAACGAGAAACCGAATATCCGAGTATTCCCCTCCATTTTGAGGGGAATGTTTATGCGGATTTGTTATTAACTAACTTTTTGGCTAATGGTTCCAATCCCTTAATTACGAGAGAAGCTGTCGCCTCCGTGGGAGAGTTTGACTCAGCTTTTCCTCACTGTGCCGACTGGGACTATTATCTGCGTCTAGCGGCTGAATGGCCCTTTGTAGTGGTTCCCCAGCATCAAGTGTTCTATCGTCAATCTTCCGGTTCCATGTCTTCCAAAGTGGATGATATTGAACACCAACTCTTGAAGATGTTTGATAAACATTTTACAAGTATTTCCCCGGTGGAATATCATCGCCTACAGCCTCAAAGTTTAGCGGCAGTTTATCAATATTGCGCGCACAAATATTTAGAATATGAAAGGGATCGCACAGACGTAGATAAAGCAATCCAGAAATTAGGAAAGGCAATTCGTCTTCATCCCCCGGTTTTCTTCAATGACTATGGCCGATCGCTCCTCCGATGGTTGATTATACGGTGGATTGTCACTCGAATTTCCCCCCGCATCAAACCCTCCACTTAGACTGATCATGAGAGGCGATCGCCTCTCATCCTTTTAAAAATCCACAGTGGCACAGATGAAGACGATCGCACTTTCCCATTGCACGGTTTGATGGAGGAGATGGCGCTGGAATGCCTCCGCTACTGCCTGAACCTCCGACCCCGAGAGCATTTGTGCCACTCTGTCTCCATAGCTGGGTTTTTCCGACTTCGAGGGAGTAAACCAGCGATCCAGCATGGCAGCGGTGATATATAATTCCTGTTGCGATCGCTCCAGTTGCAATGTTACCTTAAACCCCACGGATTCTAAACTGTGTTGCAAATCTGCTGTATCCCAATTCACCATCGAGTCCCTGGAGTCCTGATAAATTGCCTCTTCTGCTACCATCAGGCGATCGCCTAAATTTCCTTGCAGTCCCTTTCCCCCTAACAACCGATATAAGCGCTGAGTATAACGCGGCAGGGTTTCCCCTAAAACTAACCTTCCCGACTCGGACAGCAGGGACGCTAAACTCTCGGCGATCGCCCTTTTATCCACTTCCCGAACCAAGGCATTTCTGCCCAGAATTCGGTCAAATTTGACTCCAGGTGCTTGCTTTTCCAAGGTTTGGCGAATTTCAGATAAAGACGATGCCATCACCATCGGACGCATTAACTCCGGTAGGGATGCAGATTGTTCCCTTAACGCCCTCACCTCTGACTCCTGACGGGCGATCGCATAAACTCCCCCCTCTGGCACCCGACGGACTGCCTCCCAAGTGAGTAAACCACTTTGGGCGTTTAAGTCCAAAATGACGTGATGGCGCTGGGGTTGTCCCATTTCAAAGAGGCGATCGCGCACCTGTCCGAGGCGATCGCCCACTTGTCCTAATGTGCGCTGTAACCACCGATCCGCCATGCGATCGCCAGGACCATAAGTGAGAACTTCTGCCGGTGCCACTCCCACACCTTCCACCATTGCGGCTAACTGCGCTTCCCGACGCCGCGCTACCTGGGTCGCAATTTCTCCCTCTTTTCCCTGATGGGACGGTTGATAAAATACCTTCCCCTGCAAACTTTGGGGTAAATATTGCTGTTCTACCCAATGATCTCGATAGGCGTGAGGATACAAATATCCCGCACCATGTCCGAACCCCTTTTTATCCCGATTCGCATCCTTTAAATGGCTGGGAACCTCTGCCTCTCGTTCCTTTTCCACGGTTGCCAGGGCCTCAAAAAATCCCATAATGCTGTTAGATTTAGGGGCAGTAGCTAAGTATAATGCGGCTTGAGCTAGATGATACCGTCCTTCCGGCATTCCCACGCGATCAAAACTTTCTGCACAAGCATTGACGATCACCACGGCGTTCGGATCCGCGAGTCCGATATCTTCACTGGCTAAAATTAACATCCGCCGGAAGATAAAACGCGGATCTTCCCCGGCATAGACCATTTTGGCTAACCAGTAGAGGGCTGCATCGGGGTCAGAACCGCGCAAACTTTTAATAAATGCACTAATTGTATCAAAGTGAGCATCGCCCTCTTTATCATATAAAACCGCCCGTTTTTGGATGGATTCTTCCGCAACATCCAAGGTGATGTGAATGTTTCCCGTTTCATCCGGTGGGGTGGTTTCTACTGCTAATTCTAAAGCATTCAACAGCGATCGCGCGTCGCCATTGGCAACATCGACTAAATGGGTAATCGCCCCTGGATCGAGCTTCACCTTCAGGTGACCATATCCGCGATCGCTATCTCTTAAAGTTTGCTCACAAATGTTTTGTAAATCCGTGGAATTCAAAGGAGTCAGTTGAAAAATACGAGATCGACTGACTAAGGCTTTGTTAACTTCAAAATAGGGGTTTTCTGTAGTTGCCCCAATCAGAATCACCGTTCCATTTTCCACCCAAGGTAACAGCGCATCTTGTTGGGATTTATTAAACCGATGGACTTCATCCACAAATAAAATAGTCCGTTGAGAAGACGCTTCTCGATGCTGTTGGGCCGAGGCGATCGCCTCTCGAATTTCCTTCACTCCAGAAAGCACCGCATTAATTGCAATAAACTGAGCGCGGGTACTATTGGCAATCACCCGTGCTAAAGTGGTTTTTCCCGTCCCTGGAGGACCATAAAAAATTAAAGAAGAGAGTTGATCCGCCTGAATTGCCCGACGCAACAACCGCCCCTCCCCCAGAATATGCTCTTGTCCAATAAATTCCTCTAGCGATCGGGGTCTCATCCGTGCTGCCAAAGGTGCATCTTTATCAATATGTACCTGTTTCTTTGAAGTGGATTTCATCATCAACATTAAAATAATTAATTTAAAATTTGCATCCGTTTCTAAGGCTTGTAGTAACGACTTAATGTCGTTATCGGCGGTTACAATATTATCCTCCTAGCGAGTCCACTTGAATTGAGTATTTTCTCAAAGGAGTGGGAGCATTTTGCTCCCTATCCCTCGTCTCACTATCGGTGCCTTTATTCGGAAAAATTCTAGGTGCAGACCCCTCCCCAAAAATCAAGGGAGGGGAGCGTATTTTACTTGATTCGACGGGTTTTTTGACTCAAATCATAGAAAACCTAAAACTCTATCCTTCTTAATCCTCAGGCAGAAACCTGTAAACTTTGAGGTGCGATCGCCGGAAAGTAGCTCTCCGTTAATCCCCACACTTTGCATTCAAAACTGGCATTAACTCGCTTGCCACATTTGCGGACCATTGCCCAGTCACAATGGGGTAAAACTTGGTCTAAAAATGCTTCGGCACTCTTGAGGGATGGAAACCCAAAATAGTCAACCCAAGGGTGACCATTCGCAAGTAAAGACACCCGGCGATCGCCCATGAGCACGGTTTCCCAATTGGCTGTTTTGGGGCAGGACTCGGACAGTTCGTTCCAAGCCTCCCAAACTTGAATCAGTTCATCTTTTTTGAGGCTTCTCCAGGGTTGGGGAGTCCCCAATATTTTTCCAATGATCCCGGGAGAAAAAAGAGTGCCTTTTTGACGGCGATCGATGGCTGCTATCTCGTTAATTAACTGGTCTTTTGTTAGAGTGATAGCCGGCTCTTCAGACTTTTTGGTGATAAGTTTTTCTAATTAGTTTTGTACTCGCTCCCCAGCCCAGGAACTGAAAGCCTTACAAGTCAAGGCTTCTAGCTCTAAAAGTGACCAAAACGAGTCTCATAAATCCCCAAAATACTA
>JBBQFN010000032.1:0-60706 GCA_038321985.1 Cyanophyceae cyanobacterium
AGTATTTTGGGGATTTATGAGACTCGTTTTGGTCACTTTTAGAGCTAGAAGCCTTGACTTGTAAGGCTTTCAGTTCCTGGGCTGGGGAGCGAGTACAAAACTAATTAGAAAAACTTATCACCAAAAAGTCTGAAGAGCCCGAAACCTTTAATGTCAGCCTTTCCGAGCATTTTAAAAGAACCCAGCAAAAACTCATTGATGCTCGCTATCGGAAAAATCGGGGAGGAAAAAAAATATTTGAAGAAGTTATCCAACAAATCAATAAAAATTTGAATGAAAATCCTCGCCTTGGTCAATTCAGATCTCTGTGGGGTGGCTTTATTCGGGCAGATCCAGAACCTTATCCCAAGGGGAGTAGCCGTGAGGGTTATGAATTATGGAAGTTAAAATTTAAAATGCCTCAGCTTCGTGGTGCGGCAGAACAAGGAAGATTGATATATTTGCTGGATGTAAGACAGCAAGAAGTGATACTGATATGGATTTATACCCACGCTGAATTTGAGAAGCGTCCACCCGAACGCGACCTGAAGCGGTTATTACTAGACTTGATAGAGTCACCGCCGGGGTTACCTCAAAGTAATACAGTAGATAGCGCAGAAGACAACACAGGAACGGAAGAAGGCAAACCCGAAGAATCTGGCCATGATGAATGAGTGCCGCCTTCGCCAGTGGCAACACCCGCCGGGGTTTAGTCCCCCGCCGGATGAGCGGGAAGAGCGAGAATGGTGCAAGATTTCAGGGGCGATCGCCAATGAACCCTACCTGTAAGCGGTGGCTCTTCAATAATGCCTCAGTCCTGCTCAAATAGACGCATATTGTCCTTGAAATGATCATCACTGGCTGATGGATTTCGGACTACTCGTAAATTTTCCGGTTCTCTGTCTCGCGAGTATCGGGCAGGGACATATCCTCCCAATGTGAGGGATCAAAATATGCCCCTCGCAAATCTGCCTCACTTAAATCGGCTCCCCGCAATTGTGCAACATTAAAATTAGAACCACACAAGCTAGCGCCGCGCAAGCTCACATCGGTCAAGTTTGCCTGAAACAAGTTTGATTGCACCAAAAGCGCTCCAGTCAAGTCAGCTTTTTGGAGATTAGCATGAGATAAATTCGCTTTACTCAGATTTGCCTCACACAGATCGGTTTGAGACAAATTTGCCCCATTCAATGAGGCAGCGTGAAGGTTGGCACGAAACAAAAATGCGACTCGCATCTGGGCTGAACTGAGGTTGGTGGCGCTTAAATTAGCTAAAGAGAGATTTGCACCGCTGAGTTTCGCCCCACTTAGGTTGACTCCCTCTAACTGAACACCATTAAGGTCTACACCATTGAGGTAAGATTCGGCGAGATTGACTCCCGTCAGTGATGCTCCGCGCAATAGTGCCCCACTCAATCGCGCACCGCTGAGATTGGCCCAATTCAGGTTAGCATTCACTAAGTTAGCCGATCGCAAATTAATCCCCCGCAAGTCCGCACCGCAAAAATTAACGCCGCCCAAATTGGCTAACCGCAAGTTCACTCCCGAAAGGATTGCCCCACTCAGTCGAGCAGCAGTGAGAATAGACTTGACAAGATACGCGCCTTTTAATGTGGCTTTGGTTAAATCGGCATGAGTCAGTCTGGCTTCATTTAATTTAGCAAAACTTAGGTCAGCACGATGTAAGAAAGCCAGGTGTAAATTTGCCCCGGTTAATACGGCCCGAGATAAGTTGGCACCAACAAAATAAGCCCCGGAAAAATCGGCTCTAGCGAGGTTAGCTCTTTCGAGGTTAGCTCCATTTAAATTAACGTCTCTAAAGTCTCTCTCTCCTGCTGCATATCGATCAAGTAGTTCATTTGTATCCATTCTGTGCTACTCTCCTTATGGTTTAAAAGTACCTAACTCATGACTGGAGTGTATTGTGTTCCACTCACGAAATTAATTTTTTAGATCTGTGGGGCTTGCTGTCCCTTTTTTTCAGGGGAAAAAGTAAATTTTCTTTTGACATTAAATATTAATTTCTCTATTAAAGCATTGGGAAGAATAAAATACAAGGCAGGGAAGTGATTTATTTTATGCTCTTACCTGGATAAATAGTTGACGAGATAGGTTGTTCAATGAGTTATCGGATTTTTGCAACCTATGGGTTGTTAATATCAGGGTGTTGGGTTCCTGGGTAACGGCTAAGATGCGATCGCACCGGATTGTTTGGAGTACGAGTGGTTTGATTTGGAGTCGCGAACAGAGTATATGTTCCTATATCGACATTCCATCCATCAATTTAAAGTGCGATCGCCTAGCTCGTTAGTTTACAACTGCTCTATCCTATTCCCAATGGTTTTAGGAATGTAACGTGCCATCGGGCATCACCGCGCCGGTGAGATTGGCATCCCGCAAATCGGCACCCAATAGCCCTGCATCCCGCAGACTCGCTCCGCGTAGATCCGCACCCCGTAAGCAAGCGCCATCGAGGTCCGCACCCCATAAATAGGCTCCTTGCAGATTTGCATCCGTCAGATCTGCACCCGTTAATTTAGCTAAATTGAGGTTAGCATCCCTGAGATCAGCATTCCTCAAATCTGCTTCCATTAAGTCAGTTTTCATCAAATTAGCGCGAGTGAAATTACCCCCTTTGAGAATACTGCCATGCAGGTTAGCTTGTTTTAAATTGCCCTCTTCAAAATCGGTAAATCGCATTTGAGCGTCGCGTAAATCCGCACCCATAAAGTTGGAATTACGCAGTTTGGCCCCGCTCAATTTGGCCTCGTTTAGTTCAAGACCACTCAAATTAATCCCTTCCAGATTTAGGCCGTTTAAAAATGCCCCGGTTAGTTTAACTCCGTTTAAAAGCGCACCTTTGAGACAAGCGCCGCTCAGTCTTGCCCCGCTGAGGTTGCTCCAATTCAAGTTAGCATTAGTCAGATTAGCCCCCCGGAAATTAATCCCATTGAGATTGGCTCCGCATAGGTTAACTCCGGCCAAATTAGAGCGATAGAAGCTCACCCATTTAAGAATAGCTCCACTGAATTTTGCCCCAGTTAAATCGGCATTGGCTAACTCAGCACCCTGAAGATTTGCTTTCGTTAAATCTGCCTCAATTAGTTGACTACCTTTTAATTTCACAAAAGTTAAATCGGCGGCGTACAGAAATGCACCCGATAATTGGGCTTCCATCATTGAGGAACGACTCAGATTTGCCCGCGCCAAAGATGCCTCAACAAGATTAGCACCGACCAGGTTAACCTGTTGTAGAGTTGCCCCGATCAAATTTGCTAAGTTTAAATTCCACCCTCGAAAATCTCGCTCACCTGCGGTGTATCGTTTTAGTAATTCATACCCATCCATATTACGACCATCCCGGTATTTAGTCCTAGATATCTATTAATTAGAATGCCCGGGTGATGAGCAATATCATAGAATCCGAAACAATTCGTAAAATAATAGTTTTTTTTTAGGTTTAGGGCGTCCGCTATTTACAATAAAGAATCGATGATTAATACATTCTTTAGTGCCAATCAGAAGAAGGCCCCTAAATTTATTCGGGGCTGCCACTCAGGGTAAAACCGGACCCGTAATAAGGAGGGGAGAAATCCATCGTTTCTAGGTGCGCAAGTTCTGGTGGCAGGGAGATTTCCCTCGATGAAGGTTAAATCCTGTCCCAGTTGTAGTCCCAAATGGCCGAAGTTGACGATCGCACCGGGTGGGGATGTAGAGAATATAAATGCAGCGGCTGTCCTTACCACCATTGCCAGCAGCAGCGCCCACGGCTGGCGATCGGATATCCCTGTTTTCATGCCCGATCTATTCCTGATTAACTGATAATGCCAACTTTGCTAAAAAGAGGGTTTTAATCCAGGTCCATACTCTTTGTAACTCTGAATATTTTCTGGTTTTAACCGATGAAAGGGGAATTGTCCATAGGGGCCAGCAAAAAGCGCTAGATTGACTGTATTGGCCCTATATATAGAATATTTAAATAAATAGTGAGGAGAGGGAGCGTCCTCCTCCTGTAAGGGAGAAAGATGCTCCCTCTCCTTTCAGAAATTGTAATTTATTTAAGTTTGCGATCGCCGGTTTCACTGCTCACTTAAACGTCCTGGCAAAAACAATAGTGCGATCGCCAACTAATGCGATCGCACCGCTTAAAAATTGTAGGAATTCGACATGAGGATATCTCAGGGATTTTCATCGGCGATCGTCTTAAATCCCTTAACCGCTCAGTTATCCCGTCAAGCCGACCCGTCCTCGCCGAATGGGAAACTTAAACGTCATACACCCGGGCTTCATCTGCCTCTGGGTTTTCCTGGCAGTATTCCTCAAACGCGCTCTTGGTCGGTTTCGTAGCACGTTGATGAGACGCCTCTGCTTGCAGTTCCTCCACAGCATCCCAAGCTGCTGCACATTCTTTAGAAGTTGGGCCTTTTTCCTCACAGACGGCCCGTGCTTCCTGAACGGCTTTTTCCAGTTCACTCTCGAACAGTTTAGCTTTCGGTTTCTCTACAAAGTCACTCTTGGTTAAAATATCGCTGACTGAAATAATTCCTAGCAAGTCACCTTTGATAACGGGAGCACGACGGATGCCGGTATTCGCAAATAACCGAGCCACATATTCTACACCGAGGTCAGGATTAACGACAATGCAGGGTTTGGTCATAATTTCATACACCCGCATCTGTTGCGGGTCATGTCCAAATGCCGCGACTTTGTACACAATGTCAGTTTCGGTTAGAATGCCATAAGCATCTTCATTATGGCGACGGGATACGACTAAAGCACGCAAACCCTTTTCTTTCATAAGTTTGACAGCTTCGGCAACGGTGGCCGAGCCGCGAATGCTCACCACGTCTTTGGTCATGATATCTTGAGCTTTCATCATCCTTGCTTCCCCTCGGGGCCAATTATTTTTAGGGTTCTAGATCGATCGTATAACAAAAGGGGGCATCCGCAGCGAGGAGGGAGCAAGTCGAGTCGGTTATCGGTGTAACCCATCTTGCCAAATTCCAATGTAAACGCGATCGCCTTCATGAACTCCCGGGGATGTGGGGCTGCTCTCCCGCTCGATCGCGCCTTTGAGTGGACCGAGGGTAAACTGATACTGCCGTACCTGACCCTGCCACACTTGTTGAAATCCCAAGGCAATTTCTTCGGTAAGCTGGCAGCCTAACATACTGTTTAAAGTGCCTAGAATAATTTCAGCGTTGACCGTTTGAGCAAAGGATGCTTCGGTTTGTCGTAAGAGTAGAGACTGGCGATCAAAGAGGAATCCCAAGCTGACCTGATCGGGAATCAAGTCATAACTAACCGCCTGAGTATTCGGCCAATATCCCGGTAGCATTTTACTGGGGTACCCAAACATCCGGAAGACTGCTTCTTGATGAATTCCCGGTTGAAATCCCGGAATCCCCAAGCCGATTGGTTCTTTCCGGCAAGGGGTGTTTTCTGGGTTGAGGGTGGGCTCTTCAAAGGGGTTAGTCTCTCTAATTATCGAGAGTAGGGGAAGCGGACCCGAGATTAGTCCAACTTGAGGATGAGAGCGGAAGGGAGAAGGCCCTAATACCAGAGAAAGTCCCGTGAGCACAAGACTGATGAGGCTAGCGTGATTCATCAAAATCATCGATCGATTCCTGACAAGGGATCCTGCACCCATGATGTGGCAAGATGTGGCACGAAACAGTTGTAAAAGATAGTCCGGGGCAGTTGCCCCAGTTCGGTATCCGTGCCGAAGGTGGCAAAACCCAAGTAGATGGGTGCTGACAGCGTATCTGGGAAATTCCAGAATTTTGCCGCTAGGGAATATAGACTTGAGGACAGACCCGATTGTTCGAGGCATGATGGCAACCAGTGGAGGGTTGACAAATGTTCCTTTGTGTTCTTAGGGAAAAGAGATAGCAAAGCAGGCAAGGGCAGGGGAAGAAGAATAAACCCCAGAAAATGGCCGGTTTATCCTAGGTCCTAGGAGCTAAATTCCCGGTAAATTCCGAACCGCATCAAGTGCCGCAGGCACAATGCCTGGGCGACTCGCGCAACAACTGCTACAGATGGGTTAACCCATCTGGCATAATGGCTCCAGTCAGGTTGGCATCCCGGAGATTGGCCCGATACAGATTGGTGTCCATCAAAATTGCATGGGTAAGGTTGGCTCCAGTGAGGTTGGACCAACCGAGGTTAGCGCGATACAGGCTGGCCCCTTCTAAATTCGTCCCGCGCATCGTAGTCCAACTCACGTTTGTTCCGCGTAGTTGGCTTTTAGTTAAGTCCGCTTCGCCTAAATTGGATCCACTCATATTAGCCCGACTCAAGTCAGAATATCGGAGATTGACACCGGTTAAATTTGCTCCATTTAAGGTAGCATTCGTCAGATTAACCTTTTCCATAATCGCCTGAATCAGAATGGCGATCGTCAGGTTGGCCCCTTCTAGATTTGCTCCGGTCAAGTTTGCTTCACTTAAGTTAGCTCTGCTCAGGTTGGCTTGAGTCAAAGTAGCCTGCTTGAGATTTGTCCAGCCCAGTCTCGTCTCACTAGCAAGAGCTTCTACCAGCTTGGCTTTCTCTAAATTTGCTCTTTCTACAATAGCTCGGCTGATATTTGCTAAACTCAAGTCTGCTTCACTTAAGTCCGCTCGACTTAAGTTCGCATTAATCAGGTTAGCTTCTCGCAGGTTGGCTTGATGAAGATTCACCCCCATGAGGTTAGCTTCTCGCAAATTAGCTCCCTTCAGTTTAGTCCCGCTGAGGTTCGCCTGACGCAGGTCCGCATCGCGAAAGGTGACTTCACTTAAGTCCAACCCGGCTAAGTTAGCACCAATCAAGTTTAGATTGCGAAAATCTCTTTCTCCAGCTTCATATCGCTCTAGTAGTTCATTTACATCCATGTCCTGTCGCCTCTTTGCTATCGCTCTGTGCAAGTCTAGTGGTGGGTGGTTCCAATGTATCGTCTTCAATGGCACAAATCACTTCCTCGGGTAATTGAAAGTGGGAAAAGGGAGATTTTGGGGAGGTAGAGGAGATGGGGAGGATTGGGGAGATAGCCCAGAACCCATGACAAATGGGGTGGAATTCTGAGACAATCTAAAGATAGATCCTAGGGGGAGAAGTGAAAGTTGGGAGGCAAACAGCTATAACCAAACCCCACCGTACAGTAGCCCCTGGAGATTTGCTCTCGTTTACCGGAAAAAAGAATGCCTGATAACCTTAGAAGTCAAGCCGTCACCCAAGGACACGCGCGATCGCCCAACCGAGCTATGTTGCGGGCGGTTGGTTTTTCTGACTCCGATTTCATTAAACCGATTGTTGGTGTTGCCAATGGATTCAGTACCATTACTCCCTGCAATATGGGGCTGGATATCCTGGCAAAACGGGCGGAAAGTGGAGTCCGTGAGGCCGGAGGAATGCCTCAAATTTTTGGCACGATTACGATTAGTGATGGGATCTCGATGGGAACTGAGGGGATGAAATATTCCCTGGTATCCCGAGAAGTAATTGCCGACTCGATTGAAACCGTTTGTAATGGTCAGAGTCTGGATGGGGTCTTGGCAATTGGCGGATGCGATAAAAATATGCCCGGGGCCATGTTGGCGATCGCCCGGATGAATATCCCCGCTATTTTCGTCTATGGTGGTACCATCAAACCTGGACATTGGGACGGAAAAGACCTCACCGTAGTGAGTGCCTTTGAAGCGGTTGGAGAATACAGCGCCGGTAAAATTGACGAAGAGCAACTGCTACAAGTCGAACGCCATGCTTGTCCGGGGGCTGGTTCCTGTGGGGGGATGTACACGGCGAATACCATGTCTTCGGCTTTTGAAGCAATGGGGATGAGCTTGATGTACTCCTCGACAATGGCAGCAGAAGACGCAGAAAAAGCGGACAGTACGCAAAAATCCGCTCACGTCTTAGTCGAGGCGATTCGTCAGCAACTTTTGCCGAGTCAGATTCTCACCCGCAAGGCGTTTGAAAATGCTATTTCCGTGATTATGGCGGTGGGGGGTTCCACAAATTCGGTGCTCCATTTACTGGCGATCGCCCGGGCAATGGGAGTCCCCCTCACCCTGGATGATTTTGAAACCATTCGCACTAGAGTCCCGGTGCTCTGTGACCTCAAACCCAGTGGTCGCTATGTAGCAACGGATCTTCACAAAGCGGGCGGTATTCCCCAGGTGATGAAAATGCTCCTGGTCCATGATTTATTGCACGGAGATGCGCTGACGATTACCGGCCAAACCATTGCCGAATTACTGGTGGATATTCCCGCAGAAGCGCCCACAGGACAGGATGTGATTCGTCCCTGGGATAACCCGATGTATCGTCAGGGTCACTTGGCGATTCTGAAAGGCAATCTCGCTTCTGAAGGCGCTGTGGCTAAAATTAGCGGCGTGAAAATGCCGATGATTGAAGGTCCCGCCCGAGTATTTGACTCCGAGGAAGAGTGCCTCAAAGCGGTTTTGGATGGCAAGATTAGCGCCGGTGATGTGGTGGTGGTCCGCTATGAAGGTCCGAAAGGGGGACCCGGGATGCGGGAAATGTTGGCCCCGACTTCGGCCATTATTGGCGCGGGTTTAGGGGATAAGGTGGGATTAATCACCGATGGTCGTTTCTCCGGAGGGACTTACGGTCTGGTGGTCGGTCATGTGGCCCCGGAAGCTGCTGTCGGTGGGGCGATCGCCTTGGTAGAGGAAGGAGATACGATTACCATTGATGCGCGCGATCGCAAGTTGCAGTTGAATGTATCCGATGAGGAATTAGCCCGTCGTCGTGCTAACTGGCAACCGCGTCCCCCCCGTTATACAAAAGGGGTACTTGCGAAATATGCCAAGTTAGTCTCATCCAGCAGTCTCGGTGCGGTTACAGATTTAGACTTGTAATTAGCACATAATATCAGAGGGATAAGGCAATGCCTTGTCCCTCTTGATTTGGCTCACTCATCGAGATTAATACCTTGTTCTCGCAAGAGTTGGGCGAGGCGATCGGCCCGCTGCCGTTCCCGGTAGGCCATTTCCTCCAGGGTTGGATATCGGTTCCCCTCAGCATCATACCAGTATAACCACTCGCGCTGCCAATTTTCAACCGTCCCAATCCCACGCCCAATCGCTAATCCGATTTCTGGCATCCAGACGGGTTCCCCGGGTAGACGGATATAGTCTCCATTGACTAACTGATAAACCTCTAACACTTCGTGGCGATCGCGTCGGTTAAAATGGGGGTTATAAATCGCATAGTAGCTTACTCCCATTTTTGCATAAATTTTCATTTTCTCATCGTACTCTGCCCCATAAGTGTGGGAAACACATTCCAACACAAAAAGGGGCGGAATGTTATTTTCTAACCAGACAATATAACTTTTGCGTCCCTCGGAGTCACGCCGATTCGGTACTCCCAAACTCAGAAACCCATCGGGGACGATCGCCACCCGGGGATTCTCTCCCGTAGCATGGTAAACCCCCATATTGAACCCAAAAAACCAATCTTGGCGACTAGACCAAAGATAGCTTAAAATGGCTCGGAGTAAGCCTGGAACTAAAGTTTGCAGTTCGTTATCCACAGGCGTATCGTCAGAGGAGGGCAGTTCATCGGCATCGGGTAAATTTTGCAGGAAATTGTAATTTACCATAATTTGGGGATTGGATAAAGTTGTGGCTCTATTTTAGCCGATTGATTCCGCTTCCTGGGGTGCAATGCTCTTTTTTATCATCCTCCATCTTGTGATTAGCGCATTCAGTGAATTGGTACAAATAAAAAAAGGACAAGGCAATGCCCTGTCCCTCCCGTAAAAATTGGACCAGATTATTTACCCAACCGTAAAGAAATCCTGCTGATTAATAGCAGAAACCTCTACACCATTGAGAATAGCTAGTAAATCATTTCCGGCATAAATTAAAGTGCCACTGTTCCCTTGAGTTAGAGTGAGATTATCAACGGTTAATCCTGGGGCTAACCCGATTAAATCCTCGGTCGCCGTAAAGTCAACAATTAAATCAACTCCAGCATCTTTTCGGATCACAAATCGGTCTTGTCCTACCCCACCAACCAGGGTATCATCTCCTAAATCTCCAAACAACCAGTCATCACCATTACCGCCGGTGAGGATATCATTATCCTTGCCACCATAAATTACATCATCCCCATCGCCACCATCCAGAGTATCATCCCCTTGGTTGCCATAGATGAAGTCATTGATACTCAACCCGGTTTCCACACTGGCAGTCCCGTCCGAGGCAACCAGTTTAATTGTGAGATTTCTGATCGCATCCTCAGTGGGCAATCCGCTAAATGTGCCGGTAATCGGCTCAAACTGTAACCAATCCGGTAACGGCTCACCATTAGCTAAAATTGCGCTGTAAGTGAGAGAATCTCCATCCGGGTCGATAAAAGCATCATCAGGAAGGGTAAAGTTAAAGGGTTGAAACGCTATGACATTGAAAGAAGAAATGGCATTTTCCACCAGAGGTGCAGCATTAGGCGTTTCGGCAGGGGGTTCTTCTTCTGGAGGCGTTGATGTTTCACTTACGGTTAAAGTAAAGGTATCGCTGACAGAAAGACTACCATCGGATGCCGTTATTTTAAGAGTGATATTGCTCAGATTGTTGGCTGTTGGCGTACCACTGAAGGTATTGGTTGGGGCATCGAAGGATAACCAGGAAGGTAAGGGCGAACCGTCTTCTAATGTAGCACTGTAGGTTAAGGGGTTGCCATTAGCATCGCTAAACGTGCTACTGGGAATCGTCAAGTTAAACGATTCCGTAGCTGTGGCAGAAGCATCCGAGATCGCCTGACTAACAACCCGCGCAGTATTGGGTAGATCACTCACAGCTAAGGCAAAGATATCGCTAACTGAGAGACTGCCATCGGATGCGGTTATTTTAACATTGAAACTGCCGAGATTGTTAAGGGTTGGTGTCCCGATGAAACTACCCGTTGTGGTGTCAAAGGATAACCAGGAGGGTAACGGCGAACCATCTTCTAATGTGGCACTGTCGGTTAAGGGATTGCCCTCTGCATCGCTAAACGTATTCTTGGGAATGACGAAGTTAAACGGCGATGCAACGTTTGCAGTAACATCTGCGATCGCATTACTAACAACCGGCGCAGTATTCGGCGCATCACTCACAGCTAAGGCAAAAATATCGCTGTAGGTGAAAATAAATAATTGCACAGAGGCACTCCTTAACTATGGCTGTGCAATTTATTCTGCATGATTGCTTACCCTTGCTCCCTTGCCTCTAAGAGGCCCTCCAGGAAATCTTCCCGATTGCTCAAGCAATTTGATAAATATAAGCGTCGTCAACCCACATCCGGTTAGACAACAGATTGTTAGTCATTCTTCTCCCGGATAAATTAAAATCTCCCTCTTTTTGCAACTGACGTAATGCTTTAATTAATTCAGGGTTAGGGCTGACAGCTACCAGCCCAGTCCAATCCATTTTTAATTCGGGTTCTACCTGTCTAAATACTGTCATGATTTCCTTATAGGTGTGTAGGGTTCCTTTTTGATCACATAGGGGAGAAGTGAGCATGAGCTGCCAAGTTTCTCTTTCGGAAGAATAGATCCACAGCGATGAATCAACTGATAGACCGGCTGCATTCAAGGCGTCAATGAGTCTTTTTCCTTCTTCTATTTCTTGATTTACCAATGTTGCTGTAGCCATTGTAAAACTCCTTGATTAGGGTCTGTAATTGATTGGTAAATTTCGATGGCTTTTTGTTTGCTATGTTTTTGGTAACGACTTTCTTCCGTCTGTTGAATATTCTTAGCCCTAAACTTTTCACGGCTTGGGCTGTGAAATCTGTTGTTTTCTATGGCCTCTACTCAAACCTGAGCAAAAAAACTGTGAAACCCGATTCCTTTGAACGGATTGTACCCCGTGATTTTGATGGGAGTATTACCACGGAAGATACTTTCGGGAAGATGATGCAGGAGTTCCCTCCGACACTAGCGCGAGAACTGCTGCCAGAAATATATGCATTACGTTTAACCCGGCGCGATGGAGTGCGATAGACCCTGGAATCGATTCGCACGGCCCGATATCCCGATATTTTGGCGTTTATGGAGGGGGAACCGATTCGACCCGGGTTTGTTGGAGTTTCTAGATTTTTTGGAAACCCAAGGGGTGCCGATCGGCATTGTTTCTGGGGGGTTGCGGGGAATGGTGCAGACGGTGTTAGGGGATTTGAAACACCGGGTTTTGGCGATTCTTCATGCGATTGAGGTGGATCTCGGTGCAGAGTATCAGCGGGTGCATTCCGACTTTGAAGCGGGGACGGAATTGGTGAATAAGGTTGAGGTGATGAGGCGGCATTCGGCAGGGGAAACGGTGGTGAGCGGGGATTTGGTGAGGGATTTGAATTTGGGGATGCAGGCGCAGGTGGTGTTTGCTCGCGATCGCCTGGCTAAGTATCTAGCCGAACGTCAACAACCGTATTTGGAGGGGCATGATTTTTTTGACCTGCGAGACTCTCTTGCTCGCCGGTGGAATTCTGTCTAAGTGACCTCTGAAGGGTGTACCAATCATAAAGCGTGACCAATGTGAGGATTTAGCACAGGGGTCACGCTTTATTTTTACCAGTATTTTTTAGTTGTAACAACGAGATTTGCTTGCTCTACGTTTGGTTTCTTCGTGCCAGTAAGCTGTGAGAATTTTAGGATTGGGGGGGCCGATTAGGCAGACGACTCGCAGACCCCGGAGAACGTCAATGAATTTAGCATAAGGACTTTTTTCCAAGCTACGGTCATTCAAGGTATAAACGAGGGCACCTCGGCTGAATGTCTTTTTGCCGTAAGTTAAAGCCACGGTGATCATGGCATTGCTGATGGCTCGTTGCTGCTGTCTGCGTTCTAAATGATTCAGGTCCTTTCGACGATGTACGGCCTCCAATAGCCCGATCGCGTCAGTATTAGAATCACGTTCAATCATCTGGGTGAGCTTTCTATTCGCATCCATTGATACCACTCCTGGGAATAATTTACCTGAATTGTGTTCGCCAATAAGTTGAGTTTCATGCACATAAAAAAAGTGAGTGTAACGCGAATTGAACTTGAGATACAAAGTTCAATCAGAACAATTTAGGGAAAACTGGGTTTGGATTTGGGTCGAACTCAACCTGTAATTAGGTTAAGGGGGCCCCAGCCATTTCCGAAAATTCTGGTGAAACAAGGTGCGATCGCCAATCGTAGATACCCATTTATTGACCTAGGAAACGTTCACCAGCAACTTTTTCCTAAAATCATCCCTATTCCAAGAATGCCCTGGAGTTTTAACCTAATCGCAAATTAAGTCAAAATTCGTTGCAATTCTTAAAAAACCTGATGCATATTTACGATAAATCCGCAGAGGGTAACTGTCTTGAAATTGACAAAGTGCGTTCGAGAGTGAACGGACTCTTAGCGATTTCCCTTGTCGGTTATGCTTTTTATCGTAAGCAACCTGAACTTAACTCCCTTTGTTACTAGGGACGGTTTGTTAATCGGCATAGACGCAGGGGGATGTTAAGAGGTTGCAACTCGATGATTCAAACCCCCTATTGGGACGATGAAGGGTTGCGGGGTAAATGAATTCAGGCGATCGCCTTAGATTATGCCGTTTCCAGAAGTGGTTGATCCCCCGGGTTATTGCGGTGCTATCCAGGGACAGTCGATAGGAAAGAGTCGTCCCCAGTCTGGGGCCTCACAATTCACCCAAGATTTTTTAATCCCCCAAAAATTAACCTCCCCCTAAAAAAGGGGAGGCTGGGAAAACTCAAGGATTAAAGTCGGCAACGTTCCAGGACCGCTACCCCTTACGACCGGATTTCATCACCTAAGCTGCATGATAAGGAGAAGTCAGCAGATCTAAATGCTTGGTTAGCAAGCTCAAGAACAGCCCGACATCCGTTACCACTCCCGTTGATTCAATGGAACCGCGATCGCTGAGTTTGGTGACCACTGCGGGGTTAATATCCACACAGACCATCTTCACCCCGGAAGGCGTCATGTTACCCACTCCGATCGAGTGCAGCATGGTAGATAACATTAAAATCATCTCAGCCCCCTCCAGCAATCGCGCATACTCTTCCTGCGCCTTGATTAAATCCATTTGGGTATCTGGCAAAGGTCCATCATCTCGAATTGAACCGGCTAGGGCAAATGGTACATTGTGCTTGACACATTCATAAAAGATACCGCTCTTGAGCGCACCTTGTTCCACCGCTGTCGCAATACTTCCATAGCGGCGAATGGTGTTAATCGTTTTCAAGTGATGGCGATGTCCGCCACGGACTGCGACACCCCGTTTCATGTCCACCCCGAGAGAGGTTCCCATAAACGATTGTTCCATATCGTGAACGGCGATCGCATTGCCACCGAGTAACGCCTGCACATACCCTTCCCGAATCAATCGAGTCAGATGTTCGCCACCGCCCGTATGAATCACCACGGGTCCGGCAGTTACGACAACTTTACCACCGCGATCGCGAATTCGCCGCAATTCCCAGGCGACTTGTTCCACCACCAATTCTACCCGGCGCTCACTAGAGACTCCCGACGACATAAAGCCGAATTCCTGGCTGTTGCGTTGGTCCCTCGCTTCCGTCTTCCGCACGGTACGGATTCCAGCTACATCCACCACCACCGACTCCCCGAGTTCCAAATCACGCAGGAGTTTGCATCGCGCAACCGGCCCTGCTGGGGTTTGGACGACTGCGATCGCCCCATCCATGCGATGATTGAGTATGGGAATCCACTCACCCTTGATCCTGACTTCCGTCGGATAAATCGTAGTTACATAGAAGTCATCGGGAGCTACCCCTTTTTGTTGCACAGGTTCGATTTTGGCATCCCGCTCATCTTGTGGCAAGTCCACCGCACCCAGATCGATCAACAGGGCTAAGATCTCTTCCATGACTTGATGAGAAGGAGCCGACACCTTGACCTCAGCCGTGGAGGTACTCTGGCGTTGTTCTCCTAGATTAAAATTCAACACCTGGAAACTGCCGCCACCTTCAACAATGGTATCTAGCACCCGGTTGATCAACCCGGTATCCAGCAGATGTCCTTCTAAACGAATCGTGCGACTTTCCACGGGTTCGTTAGCATGGATGTTCTCCATGACAGGTTCGGTGGTTCGTAAGGTCAGACATTTGGCCGCTCCCCCTGCCTTAAGGAATTCGCTCAGGGTGGTTTCAAATACCTCAAACCCTACATCTTTGAGGCGTTGTTTTAGGTCCTCGCTAACCTTGTTCATAATTACTTTGTCCTCAACATTGACCGCATTGCAGGCAAAGTTTACGGCGTCTGCTTCTCCAATGGCAATCCGCTTTTCAGGGGGAACGCGCAGTTCGATGATCCGATTGGAGTAGAAGTCAAAAGCCGGGGGGTAATAAAGTAAGTAGCCGCGATTTAGGGGACAAAAGCAGGTATCTAGGTGATAGAACCGTTCATCGGCTAACTGGAGGGAGATAACTTGGATATCTAACCACTTGGCTATATATGAGTGAGAGTCGAGTTCAGAACGGAAACCATAGCCCGCCCAAAGCCAACGCCCTTCGCGATCAAACAGTGCATCCCCGGCCCCTTCAAAGGGTAAATCTTTCGGGAGTTCATAAACGGTGTAACCTTGGGCTTCAAACCACTGTTTGAAATAGGGTTCTTCCCCTTGGCGTTCTTTGTGGAAGAAGCGACTCAGAACAACTTTTTTGCCCAAAACTAACCCGGCGTTGGCAGTAAAGACCATATCGGGCCAACCGGGTTGGGGATCGACAAGTTCAACCAGGGCGTGTTCCTTGAGAATATGAAATAGTTTGTGCCACTGTTCCGTGGCCCGATCGCGGGAGGATTTGTGGATGTTACCCTCCATCCAGGGATTAATTACATAATCCACGTCGTAGTGGTCGGGGGGGCACATCAGGATACGAGTCTCAGAATTCATAATTTGCGTTATATTTGGTAAGTAATGTTACAGAGTTTGGAGTCCATGATTTCTGTAGCAGCAAGACAAAACGACTCCTTTTTAGGTAAAAAAGGAGGTTTTTTCAGAACCCATTCGTCTGAGCTATGTCCCAACAGCCAATTCTTTATCTTATCACAAGATAGTAATAAGTTTTTGAGGTAAAGAATAATACTTACTTTTAACGGGAAGATTGACTCGAAGTTGGAGTGAAGCGGAAAGATTGTAGGGTCGAGTCTTTTGTTAAAGGTTTGTTAAATGAAGGGAGAAAAACTTAAAGGGGGTGGAATTGATCGCCAGACTGGAGGGAGACTGTCTACCCGGGATGTTATCAAAGCTAATCCCCTGATAGTAGCGCGCGATTGTGGCGACTGCGCCGGAAGTCTGGGCAACGCCAGCACTTGTTTCGGAACGCCTGATTGAGTTGAGAAAAAAAAACCCCTAGCCGAAGCTAGAGGGTTCATCAATCAGGGTGCATCTATATTACTGAATTCTAGTTATAGAGAGTTTCTCCGGAAAATATTGCAACTTTTTTTAAATAGGGGTAAGTAGTCGGGTGAACTGAAGCCAGTCGCCTAAAAACTGCATTTCTGGTTTTTCACAAAACCGGGTGACTGGCCTTTAAAACGGTTTATTTATAAGACTTTTACAGCTTAAAATCTAACCGGGATTTTCCCAAGTCTGAAGGAAAAAAAATCCCCTAGCCAGAAGCTAGGGGGACTCTCAATCAGGGTGCATCTAATTCGTTATTTCCCCCCGGGACCGTAGGCATCCGGGAAAGAGTTAAAAATAGACCCTTGGCATCATTCCCGAACTTCTCCGGTGTTCAAGGGGCTGGGGGACCTCTTGGTAATTCTGCTCCCTTGTTCCAGAATTACCGATCAAGGGGCGGACAAGGAGAAGGGTTTTTGGGGGAGGCGATCGCACTGCGGCTTGAAATTTCTGGGATTTATCCCCCTTGACAGCACCTTGGGATTGGGGTATCTTGTGTCTTTAGCGTGCAATCATCTCAGTAGAATCAACCAAAAATCGCGACTTATCGCGAGTAAGTGCCTACATCTACACCCGCAGGTCATGGACTGAGTAAATGTCCGGCGTGGATGGCACAGGGAAGGCTTAATGCATCTACAAAATTAGGGAATTGAACTGACTTAAGACGGCGACAAGCTATGGATTTTGAGGTTCTACGCTCTGGAGAACGAAATGTTCGATGAATTTTGGCACAAGTTTGATCCAGGGTGGGATTTTTTAAGTGTCTCCTAAATCTCCAAGCGGAATTCGTTTGGGTAGGCTCATTCCCACAGCGATCACCCGTCTTAAGGTCCAGTACCGAAGACTGAGATAGAAAAAAATTAAGGCGAGTTCCCGAACACATTAATCGATGTGGGCGCGATCGCCTCGGGGTTGCATTTGCACAAATACATTGAGAGTGGAGGCAGAATTTATCAAGCAAATGCTGATGATTCCGTTTATTGTGCAAAATCTGGATGCGATCGGCCAAACCGTTGGATCGATTGATCGATTAGTGATATCAAGTCTGTTGGCATCAGTACGGGCGATCGGCAAGAGGGAACTAAATCCCTGGATGTCTAGTATTGAACGGACGGATGGGGACAGACCGAATCTGACCTGTAGTGAGTCATTTCCTGGCGTAAATCCCGGGATCCATTGTGAGTACGGGAGTGTTTCTCAAAGTTCGGCGATCCGGATTCAGGTGAAACTGAACCGAATATATATCTCAGTTGCACCCTGGCTTCCTCCTAGTCTTTGGGCTAGGGGGATTTTTATGTATTTTCCGCCCCCTCAATCGGCATACCCGGGCCCAACCCCATCTTTTGCCACTTCTTTGTATTTACCCCATAGTACAAGCAGGAAGCCTCAACAGTCTGGCGATCGCCCAAGCCAGCGGAGGTTTTTCCGCTCCAGTTTCGCCAACTTCCCCTGAATAAAGTTCAAGAATGGGTTGTCGGAGAAATCTAAAAAGCTCACACCGAAGCAGGAAAGTTTTTTCCTTATTTAAGGAAAAATTTAGGAGAATATAAATTTTCTTGATGGCCCGAAAAAACTGCTGTTTCTCCTCTAAAGTCGCGAATAGCGATAGGGGTTAAACCCTCTAAAATAAAGGATTTTCCGGCTTGCACACCGTTTAATCATGACCGACTTCAATTTTCCTGAACTCCACGAAATTTTCGTGTAAGTAACAGTGGTTTTTGGGGTCTTAACGGGGAGATTTATTTCCTTTTCAATCTAACGAAACATTATAGGCCCTAACGTCAGTATTCAAGAGCTTTAGGGATTACAAATCAACAGGAAAAAATATGTCTGCAAATAACGCCCATATCAAACGCTTGTTAGCAACGAAACAATGTCAAGGTGGCGACCTCCGAGATGCCCACTTAACGCGGCTGAATCTCACGGGTGCCGACTTGAGCGGTGCAAAGTTGATGTTTGCCAACCTTAACGGAACCAATCTCAGTAGTGCCAATTTAAGTGGAGCGGAACTCAGTTTTGCAAATTTTGTGGCTGCGGATTTAATTCATAGCGACCTCAGTGGGGTTGATGCCAAAGGGGTCAATTTTTTAGATGCCAAGCTCAATCACGCCCAACTGGGAGGAGCGGATTTAGTCTTTGCCAATTTAGTCAACGCTAATTTAGAAGAAGCTAACCTCAGTGGCGCTTCTCTCGAAGGCGCTAATTTAATTGGTGCAAATCTCAATAGCACTCAGATGAATGGGGTTAACCTCTCCGGTGCTAATCTCGGCCATGCTCAAGTGCGAAATGCAAATTTATCCAATGCGGATTTAAGTAATGCCCGGTTAGTGGAAGCTGATCTCAGCGATGCCAACCTCTCTGGGGTGAATCTGAGAAACGCTAACTTATTAAATGCCAACCTTAATGGTGCAAATCTCACCGGCGCAGATTTGACGGGAGCTAATCTGGCACAAGCAAAGCTCGACGGTGCGATCGGTCTGTACCAGGACAATCTAGGGGGAATGCGACCCACCGAGCGCCCTCCGGCATCCCACAATCATCCGAATATGTCTTACGTCAGCGTTCTGCAAACCAATTCCCTGCACTCGTCATCCAATCATCTGGGTCTCCCTCGTCCGGGTTTGCCATCTTAATGAAGGCAAGCAACAGTCTAGCCCAGTAAAAATACCGGGCTAGACTGTTCCAATTTTCTCGCATTAGGATGAGGTGGCTGGAGATTTCCCTCTCTTAGAGCGATCGCCAAAACCAGGTTAGCCGTTTATTTTTTCCTAATCTGTATTGCCGTCGGTCTTTTCCATTCCGACAGATACAGTTTTTCATGGGTTTATTCAGTCTGATCGCGGGTTAACCCTACCGTCCACTCCCTCGATGGGGAGCCATTTCCTCAGACTCTAGCCTCGCTGATAGTACCTGTATGTTGAACTCGGAACGCGACAGCTGTAAACTGTGAGATTCACCGCCCGAGAAGTTTGCCGCCAAACCCAGTAAGAACAGGCTACAGAAAGTAATCGAAAAGTAGCTAAGCATATCCAAGATCCGTTTCAGAGCTTCTATTACTCCTTACGAAATCTCAGATTTTTATCAGTTTAAAAAGTCAATAAAAATAATTAATTATTCTTGTTTTTAAAAATATTTTTTTATACTTTCAAAGAAAATAACCCTAACAATAAAGAGAAATAACTTTTACAATAAAAGGGAAGGGAAGGGATACATTGAAAGCGCCCCAAAATCCTTACGGTAAAGTGGTTTTCGATTTTTGATTCAGGGTAAGAATCAGAAGAAACTCTGAATTTAAGGCGCGCCATCTTTTAAAACCCCAGAAGAAAAATCAATACCTGTTGAGAGGACAAACCCCTCGGTGCTGAGGGGTAGAAACCTGTCAAAAATGCTACAATGCAATTATAATTTAAAAAAAATTTTAAGGAATGCTATTAACACTCCTTAAAAAAATCCAAAATTTGAGATTCAAAAGCTCAAATTTTAGGTTTATTTGCTGCCGTAGTAGAAAGCGATTTCTTTCTCTTTTAAGGGAGCCAACTCAGCCTTGACGAGCATCTGGTTGAGTTCATCTTGAGCGATATGTTTGGCCCCGATGCGAACAATGCGCGATCGCATGGTATTGGAAACTCCGCTGCGCTGCCGTCCTGCCTCTAGTCCCATCACCTGATTATAAAGGTCGAGTTTGGCCTCGGGAATGGGAGAACCATCAAAGTCAATCCCCTGGGCGATCGCCACATCAATCGCATCTACGCCGGTGGTACTTTCCGCAACTGGCTTATTTTCGCTGGACATAAAAACTACACAGAAAAATTACCCCAGCATTCTACCAAGTTCCGTCCCCTCCCATCGAACCGAGGACTTACGGAGAAAAAGATTGAATAAAATTAAAGACTTGATGGGCTAATGAAAGCTTGCTACAGGGTGCGATCGCCTGTTGTCGTCCAGTCCTATCAATCAGGACTGCCTCATTGCTATCGCTGCCAAACCCGGCATTGGGGCGATCAATCGGATTCGCAACAATCACATCTAATTTCTTGGTCTGCAACTTCTCAATTGCTGGGGTGATGATATCCCCAGTTTGCGCCGCAAAGCCGATTAACCATTGATGGGATTGCTTGCACTGGCCCAGTTGTGCGATGATATCTGGCACACTTTCTAAAGGCAAACTCAGGGGTAGCGATTTCTTCGGTAACTTGTGGGAATGAGACTGTACCGGCCTAACATCCGCCACTGCTGCTGCCATCACCGTAATATCCGCCTGGGGAAAATATTCCAGCATTGCCTGCTGCATTTCCTCAGCGCAAGTCACCGGGATTACCTGAACTCCCTCTATCAATTCCTGGAAACCCTCGGACATTGCACCCGCGACGAGAGTAACCTGAGCACCCCGATGCAGGGCTGAAAGTGCTAAAGCAATGCCCATTTTTCCCGTAGCGGGATTGCCAATAAACCGGACTGGATCAAAATGCTCGCGGGTACTCCCGGCACTGATTAAGACCCGCTTCCCGGCTAAATCTTGTTTTCCCTGGGTGTGCAAGACCGATTCCAAGTGGGCTAAAATCCGCTCAGGTTCGGCCATGCGCCCAGTCCCGACGCGATCGCAAGCCAGCAGCCCCGACCCCGGGTTAATCCCCTGAAATCGAGACTGCTGAAGGACTTGTTGCCAGTTGCCTTGGGTCACCGACTGATTCCACATTTCCGTATTCATTGCTGGGGCCAGCAAGATTGGGCAAGTGGAAGCCAGGACCGTATTGGTGAGCAGGTTATCTGCCATTCCCGTTGCCAACTTCGCCAACGTATTCGCCGTCAGGGGGGAAATCACGAAAACTTCCGCCCATTCCCCGAGTTCGATGTGTAACGGTCTGTAGTGGACAGGTTCCCAGAAGGCAGAGTCGGTATAGGCAGGATGACGACAAAGCGTCGTTACCGTCAAGGGGGTAATAAATTCCTGTGCACTGCCCGTCAGAATAGCTCGGACCTGCGCCCCAGCTTTCGCCAGGGTTGAGATGGCATCACAAACTTTATAGGCGGCAATTCCGCCGGTGATGCCCAGCAAAATCCGTCTATTTTGAAAAGAAGAAGGCACGAGGAAGTTTCCCCCCTTGATGCCTGTAAAGTTACCGTCCTCGCTCATAGTTTGAGCTGATGCCAGAAGTTACCCTTCATCGTAAGGTTGCAAGTCCAACAAATAGATGTAAGGTTCAACGAGTTCTGGACGACGAAAGGCGATCGCACGTAGCAGATGCCAATCATTCAAGCCCTCAAACGGATCGGAATAATCATCTAGTTCTAGACGGATAGCGAGTGTCTCGATATCAGCCTCCGTCATCGAAGTAATATCCCGAGTGGAAATGGTCGTCGTTCCCATCGTTCGCCCCTCCATTATGTATGAGCACTTGGATCTAGCAAAGCAAGCCCGCTACAAGAGTTAATTTTACCCTAATTGACGGGGTTGCAACACGAATCTTAAGGCTTATTCATATTAGTCGATTTTGATGAGGGAAAAATTTCTTGAATAAAGGTTTGCATCACCTCCATTTGTTCGGGAAGAATGGTGTGAGCCATGGGGAACTCCCGATATTGGACCGATACCCCTAATGCTTGAAATACTTGGCACACCTGATTAGCAGCGCTCAAGGGAACTACGGGGTCATCAGTGCCGTGCATGATTAAGGTAGGGGGGAGGCGATCGCCAGTGGGTTCGGGTTCGCCATGTAAGTAACCACTCATGGACACTAAACCGGCTAAAGGTAAGCGCAATCCCACATCTAAAGTCATTGCACCCCCTTGGGAAAACCCACTCAACACCGTTCGGGAGAGGGGAACTGAGGTACTCGCTTCGAGTGATCGCAGCCAATCTATCAGTATTTCCTGGCTTTCTGGCAATTTTTGATAATCGGGAGTGTTGAGGTTGTACCACATTCTACCCCCAGGGACTTGGGGATGGGGAAACGGCGCATCGGCAAAGAGAAACAGGAAGTCGGGGAAGTTAAGCATCGACGCTAAGGGAGCCAAATCCTGGCTATTAGCACCCCATCCGTGGAGCATGACAATAATACCTGTGGGGGGTCCGTCGTGAGTGGGTGGAATGGCGATCGCTTCTAAAGACAAGGGGATTGTTCCTTCCATCTGAACATTTTGCACCCTCTATATTAATATTCTCCAGGGCGATCGGGGCTTTGGATGGCCTGACGCTCCCCCTTTAGGAGTTGCGATCGCAATTTGCTGAGATATCCCGGCGATCGCTCAGAAAACCTTCTTACCACTCTCCTATGCTCCTGCTCCTATGTGACACATCGTCCGTAGACACATCGTTTACAAATCTTGAAAATCGTTAAATGAATCAATCGAGAAGTGTAATTCTTCTGGCCTTGGGAAAAATTGTCAAGGACCGTCGGACAGAGCTAAGAATTTCACAAGAGGAACTCGGATTTCGTGCCAACTTGGATCGAACTTATATTTCGGGAATTGAACGGGGTGTGAGAAATCCCTCTTTAACTGCTCTTGTCAGTTTGGCAAAGGGTCTGAGTTTAACAGTATCGGCTCTTCTCGATGGACTAGAACTGGAAGCTGATGAGATAGAATGAACCCAGAAGACTTACCCTTTACAATTATAAACCACTTCCGCACAAACTCCACCCAAAGAAAAGTATTTGACCTTTTAGCAGATCAAAAATGGCATTGCCGAAAATGTGAAGGGAGCCAAATTGGATCGGGACAATATGCCGGAGGGGGTGGAATTCAGGGATTACAACGGGGAACAAAAAGTCGGCCAGGGTTAATCATTGAAACCAAGAGTAAATATTGTCAAAGTTGTAATTCTAATCAACTACAAGACCGTTGGACAGGAGAGATTCAAGAGGCAAACGCTTCTACGACTATCCCAGTTAAACTCGCCATCAAAATATTTGAACTCTATTCTTACACTGATGTAATAGAACAAAGAAAACGTTCGGTTCACGAACTTGTAATCGATCATCGCTTTCCTATGGAGCGGTGGGGAGATACTGAACCTCCTCATAACTCTGAAATGACCCCAGCCGAGATCCAGCAAAAATTCCAGTTACTCAAAAAAGATAGTGCTGGTAACCATAATCTTTTAAAATCTAGAAGTTGTGAACGCTGCATCAAAACCAACAAACGGGGGACTCCTTTAGGTATCAAATTCTATTACCAAGGAGATGAAAATTGGCCTGCCGATGTCCCGGCAAAAGGGAGGGATGCTGAAAGAGGTTGCGTGGGATGCGGCTGGTATAATTTTAAAACTTGGCGAGACCGGCTCAATCAAGAACTAGCTCAGGCTGATTAACCAGTAGCAAGGCTTTAGGTGGGGGAATTTTGATTTTTGATTTGGTTTAGATAGGGAATAAGCGCGTAACCAATCGATTCCGCTAAACGAGGGGGAACGGCATTCCCGATTTGCCACATTACTTTCTTCATAGACCCTTCAAAAATAAATGAATCTGGAAAACTTTGCAATCTTGCCATTTCTCGGGCTGAAATTACACGGTTAAGATGGGGATGAATATGGGTGCCACCATGATTTTCTTTAACTGTCATACTAGGTTTGCCTGGATACTGTCGTTTAAACGCATCAACATAACTTTCGTATAATGACCCCCCAGGAGGAACTTTTGCAATTCGTTCCATATATTCGGATGAATGGCGAGTCCACTCATGATTAATTTCGGGAATTCGGGTATATTCGGGAAGATCAGAAATTGCCGACTCGATCGTTTTGTACTGTTCCGAGGTTAATTGAGGCTTAGGATAGGGGTTAGGCATTCCAAATCTGTTGGCGATGAAAATAGCACGGGGGCGAATCTGCGGAACTCCGTAATCAGCCGCTTCAAGGATGGCGATTGACACATTGGAATAACCGATTGCCTCAAGTGCTTCACAAATGGCTCGTTTTATCGCTCCTTGCTCAAGGGTGAGAATTCCGGGTACATTTTCGATCACGACATACCAGGGGCGTATTTGTGAAACCACCTTTACAAATTCTTGAAATAAACGATTTCTCGGATCGTTAGGGTTCCGTTTCCCAGCTACTGAAAAACCTTGACAAGGCGGACCTCCGACAATTAAATGGACTTCAGAAGAATTAATATTATTCAAAAATACACCGGGAAAAAAATTTTCTATTTCTCCGCAAAAGTGATTGCAGTGGGGAAAATTCCTCTGGTAAGTTGCAGAAGCAATTGGGTTCACTTCTACACTAGCTAGGGGATTAAAACCAGCTTGAACTAAGCCTTGAGTCATTCCTCCAGCACCGCAAAACAGATCCACAAATAAATACTGACAATCAGGTATCACAGCCAATTCTAGGTCTACAAATATTTTGTATGGATCGGCTTCACTAAATTTTAATTCGCGTTGAAGCCGCTCATATCGCCGCAATTTGGCTGTCTTTTCTTTTTTATTAGGAGTTATAGGATCTAATTTAGGCCACAAAGAGAGTTGAATTTCTTCCATAATTTTTCAGCATTTTTATGTCAATTAAATCTTTACATTTTTTGGATTTTAAGTCAAGCAAAAATTATAAAAAATTTATCAATATTGGGGTAGTTTATAAAAATTAGGGTAGAGTCTATTGCACCGGCTGAGGGTAGGTTGCCAAGAAGGAAAGATGAACGGACGCTTAAGGGGTGGTAATAAGCGAACTATCCCTACTGTCTGTGTTTAATTTAGGACACTTACACGTTGAAGAAAGTAAAGAGGGGTAAACACCGCTAACGGATTGCCTTTAAAAGATACTAAATCACTGATACTGCGCGTAAGTTTTATTATGCAAGCGGTCAGTTTGACTCCACCGCCTTAGAGGCAGAGTCTACCCTCTCGCGTTCTGGATTTTTCGGGAGAGAAAAATAAAAGGTAGCTCCGATATTGACCTCACCTTCGGCCCAGGTACGGCCCCCGTGACGATGGATGATCCGCCGCACATTGGCTAAACCGATTCCGGTCCCTACAAAATCGGGATTGCTATGCAACCGTTGAAAGACACCAAAAAGTTTGTGAGCGTAGCGCATATCAAATCCAATGCCATTATCGCGCACAAAAAAGATGTAGTCTTGATCGCTGGAATCAAAACCCACGGCAATTTCAGCCGACTCACATCGCTGGGTGTACTTGATCGCATTGTCCAAAAGATTTTGGATGACCAATCGTAACATGGTCGGTTCCCCTTCAACCGGAGTTAATGGGGTGATATCCCAGATAATTTTGCGATCGCCACTGTGTATTTCCAATGTTTGCCTCACTTCTTGCACCAGCTGATTCATATCAACCTTAATGAAGCGCATCTCCAACCGTGCCATCCGCGAAAACGCTAACAAATTATCAATTAACTCTTCTGCTTGACGGGTACTCTGGGCAATAATATTGAGATAGCGTTGACTATTCTCATCCAGAGATGGCTCAATCCGTTTGCGGAGCAAATTGACAAACCCGCTAATATGTCGCAGGGGAGCACGCAAATCGTGGGAAACTGAATACGCAAAGGATTCGAGTTCCTGATTTGCCGCTTCAAGTTGGGCGGTTCGTTCCTGAACTCGTCGTTCGAGACTAGCATTAAGACGCGTAATTTCATTTTCATAAATTTTGCGATCGCTAATATCCGTACAAGAGCCAACATATCCCTCAAACTGTCCATCTGGGGAAAAGCGAGGTACTGCTCGATCTAAAACCCACCGATATTCCCCGTCGTACCGTCGCAGACGATATTCCATCTCAAAGGGTTGGCGCAGGTCAAAAGCATTACTATAGGTCTCAAAGCAAAATTGGAGGTCGTCAGGATGCACTCCTTCAACCCAGCCATTGCCCATTTCTTCTTCTAAAGTTCTCCCCGTAAACTCTAACCAGGGTTTATTAAAGTAATAACACAACTTATCTGTTCCCGAGAGCCAAATATAAACCGGCGCAGCATCGGCCATTGTCCGAAACCGTTGTTCACTTTCGAGTAAGGCAAATTGAGCCTGTTTGCGATCGGTGATGTCATAAAATGTCACCACTGCGGCCACTATTTTGCAGTCGCCATTGCGAATAGGACCGGCGTTAGCAAGGACGGTTACGCGGGTCCCATCGGCACGGTGGATTTCAATTTCTTCTGCGGCAATGACCTCTCCAGTCTCTAGCGATCGCGCTAAGGGTAACTCTGCGGGTTCGTAGGGTCTGCCGTCGGGGTGAAAAAATAGGTAGGGAGCTTGAAGATAATTCGGGAGCGTGATCAGGGGGTTCCGGGAAATACCAAAAATGTCGCGGACTTGGTGATTCATTAAGACTAACCGCCCCGAGGGGGCTTCCGCCACAACTGCACCGGCAGGCATTTGCTGCAAAACGGCACTTAGGAGTTGTTGTTGGGATTCGAGGTCGGCTAGCAGCCGATCTCGCTCCTCCTGAGTTCGCTTTTGCTCGGTGATATCCAGGGAAATTCCGGCCAGCAAGCGTCTTCCCGAGGGTTCTATCATAGGGAATTTCCACGAAATCCAATAATGCCTCCCGTCCGGGTGTTCAGCGGTTTCTAAAAATTCTAGGGCCTGGTCAGTTTCCCATACGCTGGCATCATGAGCTTGCAATTTTTCGGCGGCTTTTAAGGGAAAGAGGTCCAGGTCGGTTTGACCGACCCATTCTTCCAAGGGGCGGTCCCACAGCCGTTCTACCATAGGATTGACATAAATATAGCGTCCGGCTTCGTCTTTAAAGTAAGCCGCTATGGGGCTATAGTTCATAAAGGTCTCGAATCGCTGTTGAGTCTGTCGCAGGGAGGCTTCGGTTTGCTTGCGATCGCTGATGTCCATTGCAATTCCCGTGATTCGGACGGCTTTGCCACTGCCATCTTTAAAGACTCGTCCTTTACCTAATATCCAGCGCATCTCCTCCGGTGAGGACTGAATGCGAAATTCTAAGCTGTAGAGGGTGGTTTCTGCCACGGCATGGGCGATCGCGGCTTGGACTCGTTCCCGGTCCTCGGGATGAACGAGTTTTAAAAACCCATCAAATGTCCCCTCTAACTGACCCGGACTCAACCCATAGATTTCTTCCAGATTGTCTGATCTAACGATCTGGTTGGTGAGAAGATTCCAATCCCAAAATCCCATTGTTCCGGCTTCTAAAGAGAGTTGGAGACGTTCTTGGGTTTGTTGGCGATCGGTGACATCGGTCAGCATCAGATGGGTCCCCTGAAACTGACCCTGGTCATCAAAAATAGAATTCATGGAGACGATCGCCCAGATCAAGGACTGATCTGAACGGCGAAATCGCCCATCCCATTGCTTAGGGTATCCGGGATAGGGTTGGGTCAGATTCTGGTATCCTTCAGGGCAATCTCCCTGGTCAAACCACTCAAAAAATGAGCGATCGAGCATAAATTCGGGAGAACAGCCCAGCATTTGAGCCATCCGCTGATTCACATAGCGGGTTCGTCCTGCCTCATCCAAAATCCAGATGCCTTCCGACGCGGTTTCGACAATCCGACGATAGCGTTCTTCACTCTCTTGTAGCTGATTCAAGCTGATTTCTAACTGTCGTTTTGTCTGATGGAGTTTGTTGTTGAGCTTGGCGATCGCCAGGGTAACTAAGATAAACAACCCCATTCGCAACAGGTTGGTTCCATTGAGCGGGGTTAAGCTATGGACGGGAACGAGTACAAAATAGTCCAGGGCTAACACAGAGAGTACCGTTGTCACCAGTCCTGGACCTATTCCCTCATACCAAGTTATCCCCGTCACGGCTACAAAAAAGAACACAAACAGGGTTGAAGTCAGGAGGGGTTTGAATGCCAGGGTCAGGAGTAAGGCAATGATGACCGTTAAGACAGCAGCGCTATAGGAAAAAACTGGCGATCGGCGGATGAGTCGAAGCATTGAAACTCTTTACATTGCTAGAAAGGGAGGTTGCTCAAAAATCGATAGATTTAAAGTAACAATTAAAGAGTGCATTCTTACCCAATTGCCTGGATTAGTAAATCCCTTGGATCTGTAGAGAGGGAAAATTTCCCGGTTCGCCAGACCTGGATTACCCTTGTCCCTTAAAGCCATAAATGACCTGGAGATGCAAGCTAGGGGAAAGTTCCGATGGCATTTTGCTTAGGGGGAACATCTGACGCTGGAGTTGTACCCCCAGATTAGTCAAAGGATCAACCCCAGTAGAAATTAGGAACTGAAGTTGATCAATATCCGGCCAAAGGAGGAGGTGATCGAGAATCCGAAAAGTAGCCTGCACATAGGGATGTTCGGCATGGGTAAACCAATCCGTTGTCGCTAAATGAGCTTGATCGAATCCCAGGTGAAAGGTTAACTGGGGTTTGCCAAATAAGGCCACGGTGACGGGTCGTTTTTCCTCTTGCAATACTAGATGATGTTCATCGGCGAGTTCGCGGATTTTTTCTAAATGTTGATACCAGGCTTGAACCTGGGCCGGAGGATCCTGCTCTGTATCCGGTTCTTGCCAGTTGATTGCCACAGTAACCAGATAGGTTTGTAAGAGCATATGCCCTAATTTTTCCGCCTTGGTTGCCAAATAGGTACAGTTGAATGAATTGGACTCAATCAACAAAGGAACGCGATCGGCCATCTCTATCCCATATCCTTTTAATCCGGCAATCTTACGGGGATTATTGGTAATCAGGCGAATTTTGCTGACCCCCAAATCATTGAGAATTTGCGCCCCTACCCCATAGTTTCGCAGATCGGCGGGAAAGCCTAAACGCTCGTTTGCCTCTACGGTATCCAGGCCCATATCTTGCAAAGAATACGCCTTGAGTTTATTAATTAGCCCAATTCCTCGTCCTTCTTGACGCAGGTACACCACCACTCCCTCCCCGGCATTTTCGATCATTTTCAGGGCAGCTTGGAGTTGCATTCGACAGTCGCAGCGCAAGGAACCGAGGGCATCCCCAGTCAAACATTCAGAATGAACCCGGACCATGACGGGCTTATTGGTAAAATTGGCCGGGTCTCCCTTGACGATCGCCACGTGGTCTTTATTGTCTAGGGTGTTGCGATAGGCGTAGATTTGGAACTGGCCGAATTCTGTAGGTAATGCGGCAACGGTTTCCCGAATCACAAACCGCTCATGTTGGAGGCGATAAGCGATTAAATCGGCTATGCTGATCATCTTCAGGTTATATTTGGCAGCATATTCGACGAGTTCCGGCAACCGCGCCATTGAGCCATCGGCATTCTGAATTTCGCAGATGACTCCGGCTGGATACAGTCCGGCTAGTTCACTTAGATCTACTGCGGCTTCTGTATGGCCCGCGCGTTTGAGGACCCCACCCGACCGGGCGCGCAGGGGGAAAATATGACCGGGACGGCGCAAATCCCGGGGTTTGGTGTTGGGATTAATGGCAATCTGAATGGTACGGGCGCGGTCCTCGGCAGAAATGCCCGTGGTGACTCCTTGACGAGGGCAGGCATCAATACTGACGGTGAAGGCAGTCTGGTTGGTGTCGGTGTTGGTGGTTACCATTAAGGGTAGGTCGAGCTGATCCAGGCGATCGCCGGTCATCGCCAGACAAATCAACCCCCGACCATTCACTGCCATGAAATTTATGATCTCCGGTGTCACGAACTGAGCCGCACAGATCAGATCTCCTTCATTTTCCCGGTTTTCATCATCGACGACGATAATTGAGCGTCCTGCTTCAATTTCAGCGAGGGCGTCCTCTATCGAGTCAAACTTAAACGATTGTTTTGCGGCGTTTTCTGGCAATTCCACAGATAAAATCTTTCGCGTAAATGTAATGTTTTGATTTAGGCTAACTGAGTTTATTGTAGCCGGTTTCCGGACGGGAAATTGTGGAGTGATTGCCACGGAGCATCATAAAAGTCAACCGCAGACCTCAGCCCCCCTTGCCCTGTGCCTGGGGGAGGGCAACCGGAGAAAGCCGCACAAAAGCCGAGGGCGTGGGGTTTCGAGGGTTTTAGGTAAAAAACCTAGAGGGGTCAGGTTGAAGGCCCAGGGAATCGGAATTTCTGGGGCGATCGCGTTATGATAGCCGTTAGGTGAACACGAACACTTGATCGATTGGATAGGATATTAGCTTATGGTTCCCGTTGCGCTACGCATGATTGGGGAGGCGAAAGGACGCTTTGCGATCGCCGTCCTTGGTATTGCCTTTACGGTCATGCTCATGCTATTTTTACTAGGTGTTTACCAAGGGGTAAAATTTGGGTCCAAAAGTTACGTGTTACACACTCAAGCTGAGGTTTGGGTCAGTCAACGCAATACCCGAAATTTGATTAAAACCTCTTCCTTTTTACCCGAAAACCTCGGTGATATCCTCCGGCAAGTGGAGGGGGTGAAAAGTGTTGATGGTATCCTCCGGGCGATCGCCCCTGCCGAATTCCCCGATAAAACGGTTACTCTATATATTTTCGGATTTGACTCCAATACCCAAATTGGCGCACCTGAAATCAGTTCCGGTACCTCCAATGTCAATCCCGAAGAAATTATTTTAGACCGAGCTTTTGTAGCAACTCATCACCTGAAACTCGGTGATTCTATCTCCCTGCAAAGCCATAAATTTAAAATTGTCGGCATTAGTACAGGCACAAACTTAATTATCGGTCAATTTGCCTTTATGAGGCTGGATGATGTTCCTCGCTTACTAGGATTGCGGAACGTCCGCAGCTTTTATCTGCTCAATCTTGAATCCGATTCTCCCGAAATTATTTCTCGTCTCGAAGAACAATTCCCTGATTTAGTCTTTATTCCCAAAGAGGAATTTGCCGAAAATAACGTAGAAGAAATGGAAATAGGCGTCCTTCCCATTCTGTGGACTATCGTTTTATTTGGGGCAATTACTGGGGCAACGGTCATTGTTTTAATGATGTACACTTCTGTTCTAGAAAAACGCGAAGAGTATGCCATGTTAAAGGCTGTAGGTGCATCTCAGAATTTTTTAGGAACCCTCGTTTTAAAGCAATCGATGCTAGCCGCCTTTCTAGGATTTTCTGTGGGACTGATTCTTGATCTTACCTTTGCACCCTTGCTCGCTGAAGTTATCCCTTCTCTATTATTGGTCTTTACCTGGCCCGATGCGGCTGGAGTATTAGTTGGCTGCTTAATCCTGGGAGCCATTGGCACCTGGGCCCCGATTAGAACCTTGAAAAATATCTATCCCGCAGAAGTCTTTAGAGCTTAATTATGTCCAATCATTCTATCTTAAAAGCCGAACATCTCTACAAAATGTATGGTCAAAAAAATCTTAACTTGGTGCAAGCTGTTGAGGATGTCAGCCTAGAGTTAAAAGCCGGAGAAATGATGATGATTAGCGGACCCAATGGCAGCGGCAAAACCACCCTTTTATCCTTATTAGGATGTATGGGAAAACCCTCCGAAGGTACCATTAAAATTTTGGGCTATGAGGTCACTTGTCTGCATCAAAAAGAACTGACGGAATTTAGATTAAAAAATATTGGGTTCATTTTTCAAACTTTCCGCCTGCTGAATTTTCTAACCGTGCTAGAAAACGTTAAATTAATTTTAAATTTAGCAGGAAAATCCGGAGTATTCGCCCATCAACGGGCCAAGTTTTTATTAGAGGAATTAAACATTTCCCACCGGGCTAACTTCTTTCCCCCCGCTTTAAGTGGCGGCGAAAAACAACGGGTGGCGATCGCCCGCGCCCTCGCCAATGACCCCCCCTTACTCCTCGCTGATGAACCTACCGGCAGCTTAGACTATCAAACCGGACAATCCGTCATTCAGCTATTAAGTGAGGTCGCTAAAACCCATCAAAAAGCGGTGGCAGTCGTCACCCACGACCCCCGCATCGAACATTATGCCGATCGCATCCTTAAAATGGAAGATGGACATCTAACCACGAGAGAATAACCCTTAAAAACTCTATCAAATCCTCTCCCCATTCGTAGTAACGACCTCCCTTGCTTTCTAATGTTCGTAGTTCCGACTTCAGTCGGTTCTTAAGTTTGTAGTAACCACTTTAGTTGTTTTATAATGTTCGTAGTTCCGACTTCAGTCGGTTCTTAAGTTTGTAGTAACGACTTTAGTCGTTATTTCCCAGCCCTAACTCCAAAACAATCACTCCTCCAAAAATCATGTCAAAAACCACCCTAGAACTGCAACAGAGAATCGAACAACTCCGCCAACAAATCCAAAAAGCCAGTTATGCCTATTATGTTCTAGACAATCCCATAATGGAGGATTCAGTATATGATCGCCTCTATCGAGAACTCCAAGACTTAGAACAACAATACCCCCAATTCATCACCCCGGATAGTCCAACCCAGCGCGTTGGAGAAAAAGCGGCAACCCAGTTTCAAACCGTCCGGCATAACGTTCCCCTCTATAGCTTAGAAAATGCCTTTAATATTCAAGAATTTTCTCAATGGCAGGACCGATGGCAACGTACATTTCCTACTTCTAATTTTGAATATGTTACGGAATTAAAAATTGATGGATCAGCTTTAGCACTAACTTATAAAAATGGCCTATTAATCCGAGGTGCAACCCGAGGCGATGGTGTAGAAGGAGAAGATATTACTCAAAATGTTAGAACCATTCGTGCCATTCCCTTGCGGTTAACTTTAGATAACCCTCCACCCTTGGTAGAAGTGCGTGGCGAAGCCTTTTTAGGATTAGATATCTTTGCTAAAATCAATCAAGAGCGATCGCAAGTAGGAGAGGCAGCATTTGCCAATCCCCGAAATGCTGCTGCGGGAACTTTACGACAATTAGATTCGCGAATTGTCGCCCAGCGGCGGTTAGATTTTTTTGCTTATACCTTGCAAATTCCCGGGGTGGAAGATGAGCAAGTGGCGGATACCCAATGGCGATCGCTCGAACTGTTACAAGAAATGGGCTTTAAAGTTAATCCAAATTGTACTTTATGTCAATCTTTAGCGGAGGTTAAATCCTATTACGACCTCTGGGATGAAAAACGCCAAGAATTGCCTTATATGACCGATGGAGTGGTCGTCAAATTGAATACGATCGCCCTCCAAAAACAACTCGGATTTACCCAAAAATTCCCCCGCTGGGCCATCGCACTCAAATATCCGGCAGAAGAAGCCCCCACCCAAATTAAAGCGGTTACAGTGCAAGTTGGACGCACGGGGGCCTTAACTCCTGTTGCGGAATTAACCCCGGTACAATTGGCGGGGACGACTGTATCTCGCGCCTCTTTACATAATAGCGATCGCCTCGCCGAATTAGACCTCCATATCGGAGATACGGCGATCGTCAGAAAAGCCGGAGAAATCATCCCCGAAGTTGTCCGTATTCTGGGTGAATTACGCCTAGAAGGGGCTCAACGCTTTCAAATGCCAACCCACTGTCCCGAATGCGGACAACCTGTGGTTAAACCTGCCTCTGAAGCAGTAACCCGCTGTATCAATATCTCTTGTCCCGCGATTTTGCGCGGTACTCTCATTCACTGGGGAAGTCGCGATGCTTTAGATATTAACGGATTAGGCGAAAAGCTAGTTCAACAGTTTGTCGATCGCCACTTAGTAAATTCTATCGCTGAACTCTATGAACTGGATGTGGAAATGTTAGCTAAATTAGAACGATTCGGTCAGAAATCCGCCCAGAAATTAATCGGGGCGATCGCTCAATCTACGACCAAACCCTGGTCCCGAGTCCTCTATGGATTAGGCATTCGTCACGTTGGCAGCGTTAACGCCCAATTATTAACCGAAAAATTCCCTACCGTTGACCAATTATCTGCCGCCTCACCTACCCAGATTGAAAGCGTTTATGGGATTGGTGCTGAAATCGCACATTCGGTCGCCCAATGGTTTCGAGTACCGGCCAATCAAGAGTTAATTGAACGACTCAAAACTGCTGGTTTACAGTTTTCGGCGGTCCCGGTTTCTGAAAAAACATTCAACCCATCTTCTGCTATATTTGCCGGTAAAACTTTTGTAATTACCGGAACGTTACCCACCCTCAAACGAGATGAAGCAAAAGCCTTAATTGAAAATGCCGGAGGAAAAGTAGCGGGTTCAGTGAGTGCCAAAACTGATTATTTATTACTCGGGGAAGACGCGGGTTCTAAGCTAAAAAAAGCCCAAGAGTTAGGCATTACTCAACTGTCAGAAGCAGAATTATTAGATTTCTTAGGGAAATAGAATGAGTTTAGAAAATCAAACTAAACCAGCCGTCAAACTCCATCAGAGTTCGGGTCGTTGGCAGTTGGGGTTGGGTCTGTCCCTGGTAACGGTGGTACTATGGGGACTGTTACCTGTCGCCCTTAAAGTGACACTTCAGGCCCTTGATGTTTACACCGTAACTTGGTTTCGGTTTCTCTTGTCATTTGGGATATTAGCGACGATTTTAGGAGTGAGGCAGCAACTTCCTTCACGGGAAAAATTGCGAGCAACTTCCTGGAAGTTACTGGCAGTCGCGACGGGTTTTCTATCTGTGAATTATGCACTGTATTTACAAGGATTGGCCCAAACTTCTCCCGCCAATGCTCAAGTGTTTATTCAGTTAGCGCCGGTATTAATGGGATTAGGGGCGATCGCCATTTTCAAGGAACGCTATACTTGGCGTCAGTGGGGAGGATTGACAATATTAACCCTGGGTTTTGTTGTCTTTTTTCATGAACAATTGCAAACCGTTCTCAGCGCACCCCGTAATTATTTAACTGGTAATATTATTCTAGTGGTGGCAGCAGCCGCTTGGGCAGTTTATGCCCTAGCCCAAAAACAACTGTTGCAACAGTTATCCTCATCTAATATCATGCTATTATTATATGGCATTTGCACTATTTTATTCAGCCCTTTTGCTTCGCCCTCTAAACTTTTAACGCTGACTTCCTTAGAGTGGGGAATGTTAATTTTTTGTGGCTTAAATACAGTAGTTGCCTATGGAGCATTTGCTGAATCTTTGGCGCATTGGGATGCCTCTAAAGTGAGTGCAGTCTTAGCAACTGCTCCCATTATTACGTTAGTCTCAGTCTGGGTGATTTCCCTGGGAATTCCGCTACCGATCGCACCGGAACGGTTAACCATTTTAGCCATAATCGGAGCTATGTTAGTCGTATCTGGATCAGCAGCGATCGCCTTGGGTAAAAGCACTAATCGCACTAGAGAAGGGGGCCGATTTTGGCGGAAATCAGGGTGATTCTCAATCCGGTTTTTGTCACAAAAAACGACACCCATGCAGCATTCAGCTACAGAAAAAAAGCCCCGGATCCAGGCTATGCTTGACATGGGGCTTTTTAAAGTGAGGCGAGGATTCATAAATTGTCCCAATCCTGAATTCCCCAGAAGATAGAACCTTATAAATTTTCAATCATCTTTAAAGCGGAGATGGCTGCATTTTTTGAAGCCGCTGGATTGGGATTATCAAGCTGTAATGAATGGGGAAATTCCCGGGCAGCCTTTTCCCGGGCGCGACATTGTTTTAGGGCTAGTTGAGCGCGGATTTTTTCTAGGGGATTTTGTGCCTGAGTCAACTGTTCCTGAGCCTTTTCTAATTCGGATTTAGCAATCGCTGCATCAATGCGATCGCCTCGTTCCCCATCATTCACTAAAACCGTGACCACATCCCCTTCAATTTCTGCAAATCCTCCCTTGACAAAAATCGGAATCCAAGTGTTTTGATAGCGAATCCGCATGACCCCCACTTCAATAAATGTAACCATCGCAACATGACCACACAAAATCCCGACTTGACCCGTACTTGTGGGCAAAATTACCTCTGGACTCTGAGCATTCCACAGGGTTTTTGAGGGAGTGATGACATAAACGTTCAAAATCATAGCAGTTTGAAAGTTACTATCTTAATGAGTGGATGATTTCAACGTTCTCGGGTGTCAACGGCGATATTATAACGTTTTTCTGTTCAATCAGCTTGAGAACCTCTGCCTGTCAATGTATCCTTCCCTGGGCGGCATTCCGGCATTTCTCTCATAGTTCCCCTTGACCCCGGGATTTAAGAGGCTCTAAACTGGGCTCAAGGTGACTCAGGGTGCAATTAACGGGATGTGATCACAGGAGAAACCCTGGGATTGAGTGCGCTATAGCACTCAGTTAAATTGAAGTGGAGTGACCCAGGGAATTTTGTTACTTTTTTTAACGTCAATAGAGCGGATTTTGTGATATAGAAAAAAGGTTAGGATAGAGCGCGTCCAAATGACTTGGATAATTTTCTGACGGGCCCATCTGATGAGCCGTGGTTGGCTAATTCTACCTCAGGGTAAATCATTTAGGCGACTCTATATTTTGAAGTGAAAATCAACTCTCAAATAAGCGTTGAGTTAACAATTATTAATCCTCCTGAATAATACCTAGAAATTTTACTGTCCAATTGGAAATTAGTCTAGCCGGGAAAGAGGGCGATCGCAGTAGTAGAAAAAGATAAGCTCTAAGCTCAGGAATTGTACAGATATAATTGACCCATCGTGATGACGGAGAATTCCTCTGGAATTCTCCGTAAATTTTGGTATTCGCTTTCCTCAATTGGGAGTTTGCCCCCCTTAGTCCTAGAAACTCTACTGATACTTTAGATAGATTTTAAAAAATGAAACTCCCAATTTGAGCTAAATTCAGTTTACAATTAAACCATAGCCCCTCTTTTTGGAGCGGTGATAATGAATTGACCAGCCTCTTATTCAGGTAAATCTTGAGGAGACCGTTAGGCTTTACTTGTCCGTGGCAATGGTAAGCCGTCGATTGAATAGTGTTATCCTATTGCACCCCATCGCAGGTCAGGACACTTTATTCGGATACATTTTGGGCGGCGGTTTCACCCCCATAAAATTTTTAATAAACTGTGGAGACTAGAAAGAAACCCGTATTAATACTGGATTATTTTGGTAAGTTTCTGACTGCATAAAAAATTTCAACCATTTAATTAGAATGAACCGCTTATGAGAATTTTACTGGTGGAGGATGACGAACCGATCGCCCAAGCACTTGTCGCTACACTGAAACATCAAAATCATGTAGTAGACGTGGCAACCGATGGGCAATTAGGCTTAGAATTAGCCGAAGCCTGTGGGTATGATCTGGTGTTGCTGGACGTTATGCTGCCTAAACTGGATGGAATTAGTTTATGCCGGAAGTTACGAAGCTCAGGCTATCAAATGCCCATCCTGTTGCTCACCGCTAAAGACAGCACGGAAGATAAAGTCAAAGGACTGGATGCCGGTGCCGATGATTATCTCGTCAAACCCTTTGACTTACCGGAACTGACGGCACGAATTAGGGCTTTATTGCGCCGAGGAACTGCTCCGTTACCTCCGGTGCTAGAGTGGGGGCCTCTGGAACTGAATCCGAGTAACTGTGACGTTACCTACAACAACAAACCTGTCACTCTGACGCCGACGGAATATCGCCTGCTGGAACTATTCATGCGAAACAGCAGCCGGGTTTATAGTCGCAGTGCGATTTTGGATCATTTATGGTCCTTTGATGAACCTCCCTCGGAAGATACTATTCGAGCACATATTAAAGGATTGCGACAAAAACTTAAGTCGGCTGGTGCGCCCCCAGATGCGGTGGAAACCGTTTATGGGTTGGGTTACCGACTTAAGCCTCTGAGTGAGGAAAAATTGGTTCAACCCCCTCGCATCCTGATGGCGGGGTTATCGGACGAGTTGGGGGGTTGGTTGCAACAGCGGCTCGGAAATGCGGTGGTTCGGGTGACTCATACCGGAGAAGATACCCGAACTGAACTAAGCGATCGCCATTGGTCCTTAATCATTTTAGATGAACATTTGCGCCATCCCTCCCCTGTAGAACTGCTCAAATATATCGGCAACTCCGGGCAATCCGTCACCCCCATTCCCGTCATTTACTGTGGGGTTAAAGAAGTAGAAAGCTACCACCTTGCACCCTCGGGCAAACGGAGAAAGCCCAAGGAAACCCAGACTAGCCAACTGATCCAACCGCAATCGGAAATCTTAGACCGGCTCACCTCCGTTCTCTACCACCCCCTGGATAGGGAGGAACTTGCTCGTGAAGTCGCTAAACTCCTGAATCTGAAATTGTCACAACCCCAAGACTCCCCGACACAAGATCCGACGATTGTGGCTGCCATTGGCAAAGTCTGGGAACGCTTCAAAGACCGAATTGTTGACCGAGTAACGACGATCGAGCAGGCGAATCAAGCCCTTGGATGCGGAGAACTCACCCAGGAATTGCACGCCACTGCGGAACGGGAAGCGCACAAGTTGGCAGGGTCTTTAGGCACGTTTGGGTTGACTCAAGGCTCAGAAATTGCACGGCAAGTGGAGCAGTTGCTACACAGTCCCACTCTCGAACCTAGCCAATCCGACGATTTGTCAAAATTAGTGCAAGCCCTGCGATCGCAGATTGAGCAAGCACCCATTGAGGGCGATCGCCGGGAGGTAAATCCCCTCAACGAGCTCCCCGTGTTGCTGATGGTCGAGGGGGACCCGGAACTGTCCCAACAGATTGGGGCTGAAGTTAAAGGGTGGGGGATAAAGGTTGTTAAGAGTGACTCCATCGCCTCCGCCCGAACAGCCCTCGCCGATCTGCGTCCCGATGCAGTCTTATTAGATTTGTCGGCGACAGAAACTCTCCCCCTTAACCCCAACAATAAAGAAGAGGGATTGACCTTACTCTCGGAACTTGCCAACGGGTTCCCCCCTTTACCCGTCCTGGTGGTAACCGATCAAAGTCGGGTTGAAGACCGATTAGAAGTGGCCCGCCTAGGGGGCCGAGCTTTCTTACAAAAGCCCGTGCGACCCGCTCAAATTATGGAAGCGGTTTTGCAGGTTTTACAAGGAGTTCAAACCACGGAAGCTAAAGTCATGGTCGTGGATGATGACCCTCAAATTCTATCCCTAGTTAAACATTTTCTAGAACCTTGGGGTATGAAAACTTTAGCCCTTTCTAACCCGCAGCACTTCTGGGAAACCCTAGAAGTTTCATCCCCAGATTTGCTAATTCTGGATGTAGAATTGCCCCAACTCAGTGGAATAGAACTTTGCCAAGTCGTTCGTAACGATCCGCGATGGAACAGTCTCCCTGTATTATTTCTAACGGCTCACACCGGGCCCGATATTGTCCATCAAGTCTTTGCTGCCGGGGCCGATGATTATATTAGTAAACCCATCGTCGGCCCGGAACTGGTTACCCGCATCCTCAATCGTCTCGAACGGATTCACTTATTGCGAAGCATGGCAGAAACCGATCCGCTTACCGGGGTAGCCAACCGTCGCAAATCCACAACCGAATTAGACAAGTTCCTGCACCTGTGCCAACTGCACGAACAACCGCTGTGTCTAGCCATGTTAGACCTGGATCGCTTTAAGCAAGTGAACGATCGCTATGGTCATGCCATGGGAGATGCGGTGTTACGACAATTTGGTAAGCTCTTACTTCGGACCTTCCGGAGTGAGGATGTGGTCGCGCGTTGGGGTGGGGAAGAATTTGTGGTGGGGATGTATGGCATGAACAAGGAGTCTGGGGCCAAACGCTTGAATGAACTCCTCGAAACCCTCCACGCCGAACCCTTGATGCTCGCAGAGGAGCGGTTATACCTCACGTTTAGTGGGGGGGTTGCTCAGTATCCCGAAGATGGTCAGACGGTCGATATATTGTATCGTTGTGCTGATCGCGCTCTATATCTGGCTAAGACTGCCGGTCGCGATCGCATCCTTCTCCATTCTGAAGGAGAACCGCTTGTGGGTTATACCGAATCTTCTGGATAGAGTCGGTTTAAATTCTTAGCCCAGGCGGAGGCTTTGCATCTTGCTCACTATCATTTATGTCAATATGATGTATATGAGCTATATAACCGGTCTACATGATTTGAACTGAAAAAATAGAGACGCCCACCTCTGCTGCGTCTCTATTTTTGTCTCTATACCAGGTCTAAAGCAATTATTTCCAGCCCACCCACTCGCGGGACTTATAGCACTTGAAGGCGGTGCGAGTTGTCGCGACCCGCAAATCTATGATTGGGGAGTGGAATAGCGATCAAACCAAGACTGATAGGTGTTGCGAAAGCGCTCTTCTTCCACCACCAGTTCAACGCGCACTTTGGAACAACCGTTCGGTTGACGCTTGGCAATTTCTTCTAAAATGCGCGCGGCAATTTCCGGGGAATGAAATTCTCCCGTCACTCGGTTTGTGTCTTGGCTTTGGATTTGCGCTGCTTGCACTGTCTCCGGATTTTCCTCGGACAGGAGGCGATAACCGTCTCCCTCTCCTAAAATAATTTCCGAGAGTTTCTTATACTCAGGACTGACTTGTTCTACAATTAACTTTTCCCGACGGACGGGTACTTCAATCATCCGAGTTTCAATTTCTTTACGGACAACCACCTCACCGACTTTTCGTTTGTGGTGATTGACCACTAATCGTTCTTCTAGTAAGGGAATGTTACTGGCAATCACTTCTTTACGGATATGCTTAAAATCCGCTAAAGAACTCTCTTCGTCTATTTGATGTTGATGCGATCGCTCCTCAATGGCGAGATCCCCTTGATTCGGCGAAGAGGAAACCGGCTCTACCCACTCTCCGGGTAGGTCTAACGGGTCAATTTTTGCACCTTGTACCCCCGGCTCATATTCCGGTAGCGCGTCCAAATGTTCCGGCGTCAGTAAAACAAACACAGAATTCGTGGCATATTCTATTTTTTCAATGAGGTCGCTACTCACTTTAACGAAGCCCTCAGCGCGATCGCCAAGGCGCGAAATAATTAAGTTGAGTTGGCTCTCGGATTCTAGGGTTAAATCTGTGATTCGCCCCATTGTCTGCCCTTGCGAATCTCGGACTGTAAAACCTATTAGCTGACTTTTGAGGCTATCGAGTCGCATCGGAAGTTCACCCGGGGCTTGATCATCATACCCCAAAATTTCCCCTCTCTCCCTTAACTTATCGTTCATCATAGTAGAATCTTCCTTATTTTTATGTGAAAAATTGACGCAATTTTAAAACGCATTTTAGTCAGTGTGCCTGAGCCAAAAGCCTTGGTGTGATCGGCTCTTAACTCAGGCTAGATTAGGCACCCCGGGGAAATGCATCCCTTTCACTCACAATACACTTCCTCTGGTACATCGGCGGCCCGATCGCCATTTCTGGATGATCGGGCCGGGATGTTTACCCGCGCCTATAGGGCGTTAGGTCGTCAGGTAGTGAGTGAGACGGTTACTTCTGGTTTGGGCGTCTTTCGACTACGGGCTTACCTTCGGTATCCACTTGGAGTTCTTCACGACGAAGGGTTTCTTGGCCTTCTACCATGTCGCTTTCGATTTCTTTATGGATTTCCACGTTTTCGCGGACAAAGGCTTCTTTATGGATGTCGGCAGTTTCTTCGTAAACTTCGGTGCGTGCCACTTCGCCTTCTTGGAAGGTGGCAGTTCCGGGAGCTACAGCCTGGGCGTTGCTCGTTCCGGCACTGGTTCGTTCGATCACAATGCGCTCCTTCTCAACCGGAACGGAAGCACGAGCTACTTCGGTTTCCACTCGTTTGCTAACGCTCACTTCACCGGCTTTATGGCGGCTCTTGTTGGCAACTAGGCGTTCTTCGTACAGTTTCAGATTGCGGTGATCGCGATCGTTGCGATCATAAAGATGAGGTTCTTGGTCGTAGTGGTAGGTATCCCGGTCGTAGGTAGCAGCAGAAGCGGCCGAGGGCGTGGATTGGGCCGCTGTTCCAGTTGTCGCCGTGCGATCGCGGTAGACGTCCCGCACACTCTCTTCATACTCGTAATCGATGGGTTGCAGTTCGTCATACTCGGGCAACTGTTCGGCTTGGTTCTTGTCCACTAAGCCCGTTGCATAAATGCGTCCGGCATCGTAGTCAATCCGTGCAGAGCCGATAGGAAGCAGCACTTTCTTACCGAAAATCCAAAATCCTGTATCAACTACGAGATAACGGAAACGACCCGTGTCGTCTAAAAGAATATCGTAAACCGTCCCAATTTTTTCATCAGTTGTGCCGGCATAGATATCCATTCCTTTGATATCAGTACCACCAAAAATCTCGTCTCGATAGTTGGGATAAAAATCGTTAATTTTCACTAAAGCCATGATAAAAATGTATCCTGCATTTTGTTTGCCCTTTTATTCTAAGTAGAATTGTTCCAGAAGTACCTCTATCTTCCGGGAGATTTACCCTTTAAACCTCTGATTAATTTAAAATCGATTTTCAACCGCCTGATCCCGAAGAAATCCTGAGTTAATTTACTTATCTTAGCTCACAACCCTAATGTTTACGCTACAATCGCTGATTAAATACAATAATTCGAGAGACTAATCAGTAATTGCGTGCCTATTTACATCTATCTGTTGATGGATTTTAACAAAAATTTCCTCTCTCTTAGGGTATCAGTACAAAGTGTCCCGCATAAAAACCCAGCCCAGAGACTCCTTTTCTGTAAGGGTGATCTCCTTGCTTTTGTACCCTAACCTGGTTTTTGAGTCTGTATCGACGCTTTCGGCTACTACTTTACCCTGCCATTCCCCCGGAAAAGGTTTTTAGGGCGAGGGAGTTATTGTTAGGTAAACAAAGCGTACTCCTAAAGATAATTCCTAAACTTCGTTAAGTGAGAAACGTTTCTCTAAATTTTGGGGAAATATTTTTAGCAATGGATCAAAATTGCGACACCTGCTCTGCTCTCACGTTGCAAGTTGGTGCAATTGTCCTGAAATTTGAAAATTTAGGGAATGGAGAGCGGGAAATTTTTCCCTCTTATGGCGGGAGGAAGAGTGGGGCGATCTCCTTGATTCATATTCTCTATCTCCCGCACCGAAAGAAAATCAGCCTCCAGTATAAACAACCCCCGATTCAATCCGGTGATTCCCGCGCAGTTTACCCCGGGATGTTCCCTCGGGGGAGAGTTTGTCTACTTTGGAGTTTAATCTCAGTTGTTATCCTTTCCCCTCTTCAATTAAACAACCTGTTGCCCTTTTTTGAGAAACACAACTCGGTAAACAGGTTCATCTTTGTCTAGGGTTGACTGTTCCCGTTCCGTTGGTACCGGCATTGGATTTTCCCCCAGCCAATCCTCTCCCCCTTGGCGTTCAAATCCCGGATGTTCCGCAAAGCGATCGCGCATTTCCATTGCCACTTCTTGAACATCAGATTGGAGAAAAACCATCCCTCCCGGCACTAAATACTTAGCCACATTTTCAACTAATTTCGGTTGCACAACCCGGCGTTTTTGATGGCGCTTTTTAAACCAGGGGTCTGGAAATTGGATAGAAACTCGATGTAAAATCCCTTCAGGTAAACTGTCGAGTAAGGGGATAAAAGCGTGATTGATATTGCAAAAAATAAAGTGTAAATTACTTAATTTCTGTTCATCCCGTTCGGCGATCGCAGTTTCCACTAAAGATTCACGAATTTCTACCCCCAGAAAATTCCAATCCGGTTCAATTGGACCCATTTTTAATAAAAATCGTCCCCACGCACAACCAATATCTAAATGCAGAGGTTGGGCTGGATTGGCATAAACTTGTGACCACAGTGGGGGGGTAATTGGAGTTTGATAAGCATAACTGAGCGGATTGACGTGCTGTCGGACTCGTACTCGTACCAATCTAAAAATCTCCTAAACTAACCAATCGGGGATAACAATTGTACCGCATTTTAGGTCAGCTTGCCCAGGATCTTAATCTGAGCGACTGCCGAAAAAGTTTGCACAGAAATCATGCAAGAGTTCTTGATGAATCAAGGCGCGATCGACAATAGCTTGAATAGAGATATCAGAAAGCGGGTCACCATTAGCATAATGTTCTATCCAAAGTTGGCTAATCAGGTTCGGATCTTCTGGTATATCAGCTAATTCCCAACCCGGAAGTTCTAACTCACTCATCAGTTGGCTCACTTTGGGGTCGTAACTAATGGCAAAACAGCGACATCCTTCAGCGGCGGCCATAATTAAACTATGAAATCGCATTCCAATGGTCATTTCCACCCCGCGAAATAGTCCTTTAAGTTCTCGGGGGTCTTCAATGTTATAAAGATGATTGGGACCGGTCAGTTGAGATTGAATAAATTGAGCGATCGCCAAATCCTGAGAGGCTTGAAACGGCACAAGTAACAAACAGGTATTCGTAGCTTTTTGAAAGGAAACTAAGGCATGGGTGAGGATGTCTAATCGTGCCGGAGTCAGAAGGGGATGCGATCGCAAATTAACCGCAACACGGGGTGCAGGTAAATCCCACAAACCCGGAACAGGTTTAGACTCTAACGCCCAAACTGGATCCGGTGCCATTGTAAAGGGAATCTGCCACTCGGCGAGTAAGGCAGCAGAACCGCGATCGCGCACACTCACGCGAGTGCATTGAGAAAAGGTTCGTTTAGCCAGTTGGCGCGTTAAGGGGCGCTCTAAGGGGCCCACACCTTGCCCCCAAGCGATCGTTTTTAATCCCAGTCCCTGCGCCAATCCCATCAACCCCGCATAGTATAAAGGGCTAACCGCGCTAGTGACATCTTGCAGTAAACTACCTCCCCCCCAAATGAATAGATCAGACTGCCGCAGCAGTTGCAACACCGGCAAAGCTGACATCCGATTGCAGGCAGAGACTTGGTAGCGATCGCGGGTTTGGGCGGGGTTGCCTGAGAGTACCACCGGCGTGATACCTTCTGGCAGCATCTGTAATAACGAAGCTAACAGGGCCTCATCCCCAGCATTCCCTTTTCCATAATATCCGCAACAAACTGCCTGAATTGGGCCCACAATCTTTCTCCTGTCAAACTCAGTAAGCGCTGGAAATTTTTACTCTTTCCTCATAACGGGATCAACCCATCCCCCTTGTCAAGAGGTTGGAGTCCTCCCCAATCGGGTTAAAATAAAATAAACCCGGGCAACTTGCCCATTGTTTTGTCTATTTTTTACCGATTAAATTCATGCACGCCCTGTCTATTCCCACCTGGATGATTCACGTTTCCAGCGTCATTGAGTGGATCGCCGCCATTTGGCTAATTTGGCGCTATGGCGAAGTTACAGGCGATCGCTATTGGCGGGGGTTATCCTTTGCCATGCTGCCGGCACTGGTGGGGGCGATGTGTGCTTGTACTTGGCACTATTTTGATAATCCCACCTCGTTAGAATGGCTAGTGACTCTGCAAGCGACAATGACAGTGGTGGGAAACTGTACCCTATGTCTAGCCGCCTGGTGGATTTGGCGACTGGCTAAGATCCAGGATGAGTCGAAGGGTTCCTAAATGGTATGAGGGTCAAAAGGCGGCGATCGCCCCCGAAAATAAGCGGATAAAGCGGGGGGAATAAGTGGGCTAACTGTCCTAATTTTTGAATAAAAAATCCCGAAGTTTTTAAAATAAACCCATGTTTTCTAAAGATACTTTGTTTGCGGTTTCCCTATTTCCCTACCTGGGATTTTTATGGTTCATCACGCGTTCTGGAAAAATGCCCCGTCTAGCGCTGATGGGGTTTTACGGGACTTTAGTTTTTGTTGGAGTAACCATTCCGGTCGGAATTTACTCCCTAACAGTTTATCATGAGTCTTTAGCGAACGTAGACCTTTTACATGGAGGGGCTGAGGTATTTCTGACCCTCTCTAATATTTTAATCGTGTTGGGATTTCGGCAGGCGATCGCGCGCTCAGATGGGGGAGAAACAGAAGAAACCGGAAAAACAGAAATAGGGGACTTACAAATCTAGGTTGCCGAAAAAGCCGTCTTTTTAAGCCGAACTAAGGTTAAGAACAGGGGAAATAACTTGAGTTGTGAGGGCGAAAATTTCCCCAATAAAGAAGCCCGCAGCAAGACGGGCTAAAGGGGGATGGGGGGAAAGTCGGATACCATTCCGAAACCCCCCGAGAATAAAACTGGGGCGATTTACTCCGGAGGCAGAAGTGCCATCGGATTAACCGCGCCTTGTCCGGAAGTATGGATTTCAAAGTGGAGGTGGGGTCCAGTGCTGAAGCCGGTGCTTCCCATTTCAGCAACTTGTTGACCTTGTTCGACTTGTTGTCCTTCTTCCACCATAATCCGGTGATTGTGCGCGTATAGGGTAATACTGCCATCAGGATGCTCGATCTCGACCAGATTTCCATAACCACCCGAATTCCACCCCGCCGAGAGAACTACACCAGTGGCGGCGGCATAAATTGGGGTCCCGGTAGGTCCGGCGATATCGATGCCTTTGTGCATCCGTCCCCAGCGCCAGCCATAGCCAGAACTTAGCACGCCCTGAGCGGGCCAAATAAAGCCATTAAAGCGGGGCTGACTGTTTGGTAGATAGGTATCTGGAGCTTTTAACGGGGGCAACTCTGGAGAGACAATCTGTCCGACAGCAGGCTGCATTAAGGGTGCATAGGTCTCAGATCCAACCGGCGCTACTGCCAGAATCTGTTCTCTCTGGGTTGGTGGTGCAGTGGGGGCGCTGCTGTTAGCAGTGGATTCGCTCTGCTGGGTTCGGTATTTTTCCCGCAGTTGAGTTAACTCGGCTTGTAAACTTTCGTTTTCTAAGCTTTCGTTTGGCCCTGGGTTGAACTGGGGATCAATTCGTTCTGATGGCCCTGAGGGGGCTGTTGAATTGCTCCGAACTGCAACGATAGTGGGGAGGGTCTGAGGAACTGATTCCCCACTTGCTTCTAGACTGAGGTTTTCAGTTTTGTATTTTTCGCGCAGTTTCTCGATTTCCGCTCGTAAACTATCGACGTAACGGTTTTCGAGGGCTTGGGGTTCGGTGGCATTAGCCTGGAGGGACTCAGGGCGATCGCTGCTGTTAGCCATCAGGGGGATGGGTGCAGCCTCCGTCGCTTGAGCAGCCGTCTCCACTGCCTGAATTCCGGCGTGTTGACCTAGGGCCTCTTGTTCTCGGTACTTTTGCCGGAGTTTGAGAATATCCGCCCTTAAACCATCGATATAGTTGCTGTCGGCGGGTTCCGTTTCAACGGAGGGTACCGCTTGAGCCAGGGTTTCGTTACCGATCGCCGGGAGAGTCCCTGAAATTCCTGAAGAGCGATCAATTACCGACACGACGGTTTCCGGAATCGAGGCGATCGCTTCTGATGGTTTAGTTGGGGCCATCAGTGAAAAGCTGGAGTCCGTTGCCATTGCTTTGGGTAGAACAACGGTGTCACTTTTCGCTGTTGCGGAAAGATCTCCTCTTTCATCGCTAGTTAGGGAATTAGGTTCCCAGGCGATGGCAGTAGGTCCCGGTTCCGTTGCAGCCAACGGAATTTTAATGGTTTGATTGACTGAGAGTAAGTCAGGATCGTTGAGGCCATTGGCTTCAACGATTTTTTGTGGAGAGATTCCGTTACGCAGTGCGATCGCATCTAGGGTATCTCCGGAACTGACTTGGTAGATGCGCGAGGCCGAGGAATTTTCTACGGCGGCGATCGCGATCGCTCCATTCATATCCGGTTCAGCCAGGTTTAACGCCGTGGGGTCGTCTTTCTCAGCTTCTTGGACTCTCGATAACTCGCTCTCTACCGCTTCCCCATCAATGTCGAGTTCTGGGGTCACGAGGGGGACAAATCCAGTGCTCTGAGGAGAGTTAACTTCGGTTCTGCCCAGTTGGGGAATTTCCCCAGGGTTCCCGGTTGGATTTTTTTCCAAATAGGATTCCCAGCCTTGGGAAGTTCGTTCGGAATTGACGAGGGACGGTGCAGTTCCTACTTCGTCGGACCTTATGTCTCCGGCTGAGGGTTCACTGGCTCTACCGTCTTTATCGATTGGATTAAGGACTGTCTCCTCATTGGATCCTTGAATCTCGATCCGGGGGAATAATCCAGAGGGAGCCATTTCCGGCCCTGGGCCGCTCGACTCCGGGGAAATTCCTACCGATGATTCAATGCCATTGATTAGAGGCTGTTCATCGACTGAACTTACCGACTCCTCATCCCACAACTCCGCCAGACTTGGATGCAGACGGCTTTCACCGGACTGAACCACTTCTTCAATGGAAACCGCGGATTCAGACCGGATTTCCTCTATTTTCCAGCTAAAACTTGCGCCTTCAGCGTTCCCTTGGCGAGCCAATTCCTGTGGGGATGGAAGGGTTAAGTTGACCTCCCCGGCTCGTTCGGCTTCGCCGCGATCGCCTGCATTTACGGCAACCTGGGAGGATGCCGGACCCCTTTCAGTGAGGGTGACTGACTCTTCCTGAACCTGGGGTTCTAGAGCAGACGCCTCTGGCATTTGGGTCCCTGCCTCTTCTGTTGAGGCCCCCTCAGCCTCCAGTGCGGACCAAGAACCGGAATCGTTAGCAGATGTATCTGCCGTGATCCGTGGCTCTGTTGCTCCAGCACCTTCGCCTTGTTGAGGCAGCAATATGCTAGATGCCCCCATCGAAATTGCAAGTCCAATCATGGCTGCCGAGGTACGAACCTTACGGGGGCCAGCGAGTACCTGTCTAATGTCTCCGACCGTCCGATTGCTATCGGCGGCACAGGATGGAACAGGCTTTACCTTCTTCGGAAATGCTCGTTTCAAAAAAACGACCTCCTAACGACCAGTGCTTAACTGTCTTTGAGTCAATGAATTTACCAGCAGTCTATGATGCAGATCACATCACAGCAGAGACCGAAGTCACTGACAACAGAATGTTACTTAGGCAAGATTACCCTGATTTTCTGTTTTCGACAAGTTGGTAGTGTTCACAAAATGTTAACGGGCAATTTATATTCCTTTATCCAGTGCTTATTTCAGGCAAATTAACTTCTTTGCTTTCGCGTGGGTCAATCTGCCCTGAACTGTGAGCTAGGAGCCCCCATTTTCAGAAATTAGCGGCTGTTCGGTGATTATACGGCATTCAGACCGGAATCCCTGTTTCAATTGCTACGAATCTGCTTATTTCACCCTTTAGCTGCGTTTAGCACCCTTCTGGCGGACCCTTAATTTAGAACCCTTCCCTAGGAGCCAATCTTGCTGTGGGGTCGATTTACAAATTCCGTAACTCTTGCCTCCGTCCGGGTTTTTCCCTGATTTAACAGAACTTTACCCGTTTGGAATTGCTTTGACTCTATCGTATCGAGTCTAGATTTCCCCGTTTGAGTGAAGTACGAACCTCAATCCTTCAGATGAAACTTTAAGCAGATTTAAGTCTAAACCACAACCGTGTCTATTTCCCTAGTCCCGTATTTATTATTTCCCTAGTCTACGGTCAGGCTTCGATGAAATTGGCTCTCAATGCCCAGGGCTCAGCCTTTTTGAGGTCAGGCATACCTAAGATTAAATGATGAAATTCTATCGAAGACACGCAGTCACCTTTGGGTTAGTTATATATGAATTTCTTATGATTTATGTAACTGAAATCCCCACTTGGATAGAGGATTTTTACCCGTTCAGGTTGAGGGGAGAATCTTTCCCCTGGGGCCATGATTGCCCCTTAAAAAACTGAGTCTGAGCCGTGAAGTTGGCCCAATTGGCGGAGGGCTTCAAATAGACCTAACGCCGCACTCACAGACAAATTCAGGCTGCGGACCTGGGGATGAGTCATGGGAATATAAAGCGCGCGATCGCACTCGTCTAGGAGTTCGGGGGACAACCCAGTTGTTTCCGAACCAAATAATAACCAGTCATTAGGTTGAAATTCAAACTCAATGTAATTCTCCGCAGCCCTGGCGCTAAAGCCAATTTGACGGCCTCCCCCCTGGCGTTGGAACTCCCGAAATGCCTCTAAATCCTCGTGGTAGTGAACGTCTACATAGGGCCAATAATCCAGTCCGGCCCGTTTGAGGTAGCGATCGCTAATCTCGAAACCCAACGGCGCGACTAGATGCAACGGCGTCCCCGTCGCTGCACAGGTGCGGGCAATATTGCCGGTATTGGGGGGAATTTGGGGATGAATCAATACAACTTGAGGCATGGAGCGCTTACCGTTTCTCTATCCAACAAGCTATTCCTGCGCAATCAGGGTTGCGACCAGAAGCTAGCCGGATATCATTTAACCAGAAACCGGGTGCAATGATAGAAATTTTTAATGATCTCGCTCCTGCAAGCATTGATTAGATATTCTGATTGACTCAGGCGAGTTGATCAGGCTACCCAAGGCTGACAAAGTTTATCTTCTAATTCTCGCTCTTGCTCACTCATGGAAGCGATCGCCCCTTGAATCACCTGGCGGGGGGTCAGCCCTCGGTCCACGGACTTTAACCACCGTTGCGCTTCGTTCCCTTCCCGCAAAATTTTCTTCAGGGGAGACAGAAAACAGCTAAACCCGTGTTTCTTCGCCGTCGGCAAGACCTCTTCATAGAGTTGCTCAATCCAATCTCGGGCCAAAATCGTTCTACCGTCTTGCCAGTGGCGCAATTGTGCCTCTAAACTGCGGTGAGCTACAGCAGACTCATTGGCATCGGTGAGGGCAACTAGGTCCTGCGCTCGGGTTTGCGCGGGTAATAAACTCAGTTCTAACGGGTCTAGGTGAGGATTTTCGATTAGCTGCCATAGACGGGCCTCCAGGAACGCCGCGATCGCCAGCAAGGCGATCGGGTCCGAGACCAATTCACAAATTCGCAACTCTAGACGATTGAGGGTGTAGGGACGGCGATCGCCATTGGGACGGACCGAATTCCAGAAATGCCGGACATTCTGAAACACCCCAGTTTTTAACTGTTCTTCCGTCCACCGAATGAAATGGGCGTGATTTTCAAACAAAGGGGCCGCCTTCGGTACCTTCGGGAACAGATGCCAGCGCGTCGAGTGATAGCCGGTAACTTCCCCATCTAAAAACGGAGACGCCGCACTCAGAGCTAAATACAACGGGGCCTCCAGGTGGATCAACCGACAAGCCCGCATCAGCAAATCCGGATTGTCAATGCCGATATTAATGTGAACACTAGCCGTAACGACCTTCGTCCCGTAAGTGTCCTCAATAAACCCGTGATAGGGGTTGTTTGGGTCCGAACGATAGAAAGTATCCGTCCTACCCAACGAGAGGCTACTGCCCGGAATCAAGGTGTAATTCCCCACAGACTGGAGATACTCGCGCAGGCTGCGCCGAGGCCGCACCAGATCACACAACAACTGCTCATATCGAAACAGGGGCGGAGTCGTATATTCCACGTTTCGGTTATCTGGCTCTCGCATAAAGCGGGGTAGAGCCGCCACAATTTTATCCGAGAGTCCCACAATATCTCCCTGGGGCGTCCCGGTATAAATTTCGACCTCAAAGCCTTTCGATAGCAGCACGATTTGTCCTCAGCTCTAATATGCTGGCGCGAGATGCGCCTTATATGTATTTATTATCGCCTTAAGAAGTATTACAAATCTGTCAGGGGGCTGATGTTTTCGATCCCAGACGGTTTTTCTGAGCCGGAAAACCTCGTAAATCCGAATTAAAACCTGTTCCGATAAGGGTTCGGGCAGTTCTTCCTCTTTCAGGTTGGAGGGTGGCCCTCCCAAGTTTACCCCAAACTTAACCCCTCCCCCCCTTGTCAATGGTTCCACACAATCAGACACTTAAATTGTTGAGAGCAGCCGTCAGGCATCAGCTATGAGCTAGGCTTGCATCTTTATTGCAAGTAACGAGTCCAGGGGTTTTTCAATGACAGCAAGGCTCTCTCTTGAGGCTGTGCGCTGATTCAAGGCGACCGGCTGAGGGCTGACGGCTGACCGCATGACGCTATTGAGAGGTTTTTAGTGAAAAAAGTCTTAGCCATTATTCTTGGAGGAGGCGCTGGCACCCGTCTCTACCCATTAACCAAGATGCGGGCCAAACCAGCCGTGCCACTGGCGGGGAAATATCGCCTAATCGATATTCCCGTGAGTAACTGTATTAACTCTGACATTCTCAAAATCTACGTTTTAACTCAGTTCAACTCAGCTTCTTTAAACCGCCACCTAGTTCGCGCCTACAATTTCTCGGGCTTTAGCGAGGGGTTTGTCGAGGTCCTTGCCGCCCAGCAAACGGCTGAAAATCCTACAAGCTGGTTTCAGGGCACCGCCGATGCAGTTCGCAAATATCTGTGGCTGTTTGAAGAATGGGATATTGATCAATATCTGATTTTGTCCGGGGACCATCTGTATCGGATGGACTATCGCGACTTTTTGCAACGCCATCGCGAAACTAATGCCGATATTACCCTATCGGTATTACCTATCGATGAGAAACGGGCTTCAGATTTTGGTCTGATGAAAATCGACGATAATGGTCGGGTGATTTCTTTTAGCGAAAAGCCAAAAGGAGATGCCTTGCGCCAGATGTCGGTCGATACGACAACCTTGGGTTTAACCCCGGAAGAAGCCGAAAAAACTCCTTATATTGCTTCAATGGGGATTTATGTCTTTAATAAAGAGGTAATGTCCAAGCTGTTGAAGGAATCTCCTGAGCGCACTGATTTTGGCAAAGAAATCATTCCCGCTTCGTCAAGCGAGTATAACGTCCAGGCATACTTGTTTAAAGGGTACTGGGAAGATATCGGAACGATGGAATCCTTCTACGAAGCTAATTTGGCGTTAACGAAGCAACCTCAACCGCCCTTTAGCTTCTATGATGAAAAAGCCCCAATTTACACCCGTCCCCGCTATTTGCCGCCGACTAAGTTGTTAGATTCTCATGTCACGGAATCGATTATTGGGGAAGGGTGTATTCTCAAGGAATGTCGGATTGAACATTCAGTTTTAGGGGTGCGATCGCGCATTGAAGCAGGGTGTTTGATTCAGGATAGCCTGATCATGGGTTCTGACTTTTACGAACCCTTTGCTGAACGTCAATCGGGTTCACAAAAAGGCGGAGTTCCCTTGGGGATTGGCTGCGATACGACGATTCGTCGGGCGATCGTTGATAAAAATGCCCGCATCGGTCGCAACGTCCAAATTATCAATAAAGACCATGTGGAAGAAGCCAATCGCGAAAGCGAAGGGTTCTATATCCGTAGTGGAATCGTGGTAGTTTTGAAAAATGCGATTATTGCTGACGAAACGGTGATTTAAAGGGGATAATTCCCACCTAGTTTAGAGGGCAGTAAAGGCGCAGTCGCGCCCTTACTGCCGCTAAAAAGTCAAAAACAGTTTGTTAAGTTTGTAGGAACGAATTTAGTCGTTTCCTAAAGTTCGTACTAACGTATTAACGACTTTAGTTGTTCCTGCTGAAAAGTCAAAAACAGTTTGTTAAGTTTGTAGGAACGAATTTAGTCGTTTCCTAAAGTTCGTACTAACTCAGAGCAAATCCCCATTCTCAATCAACCTAACCCACCAACACCGGCTTCAGAGCGGTTCAAAAATCCCCGGCTGTTGCTACTGCCAATCACATCTTACGAACCTAAAGGCAAGAGCAAGTCCTAACTACCGCACTAAGGAGACAAAAGTAAGTCCTAATACTGAACTGGGGAGACGAGAGCAAATCTTGACAGGGAAGGGAGTACGGGAATTGCGTTAAGACGCCAGAGTAAGAACCGAACTTAAGGGGTATTTAAATTTAGATACCCTATTATGAAGAGGACTAATCACCTCGGCTCGTTCCAGAAAAAAACTATAGACTAAATCTTTATAGGTACAGGAGGAATATTAATGGCTGCGACCGACTTCAAGGACTACTATGCAATTCTAGGAGTCAGTAAAACTGCAAGTGTTGATGAAATTAAGAAGGCTTTTCGTAAACTTGCTCGCAAATATCATCCGGATATGAATCCGGGAAACAAGCAGGCTGAAGCTAAGTTTAAAGAGGTTTCAGAAGCGTATGAAGTGCTTGGCGACTCAGACAAGCGCAAAAAATACGACCAATTTGGACAATATTGGCGACAAGCCGATGGCGCTGGGGGTGCGGCAGGTGCAGGATGGCCCCCCGGTGGTGGGAATGTTGATTTTGGCGGTTTCGATTTTAGCCAGTTTTCCAGTTTTGACGATTTCATCAATGCTTTGCTGGGTCGCGTCGGGGGACCTGGTGCCAGTCGCCCTCGTCCAGGGGGAGCGAATTACGGCTATCGTAATGCTCGTTCGACTTCTACCACTGGGTTTGGGGGGTTCGAGGATTTTGCCACAGGTTTTGGAGGAGATCGCCCCAGTGGGACCTCTGTAGACCGGGAAAGTACGATTACCCTTAGTTTTGCGGAGGCGTTTCAGGGGACTCAAAAACGCTTAAATTTGGGTCCCGAGGCGATCGATGTACGAATTCCCTCGGGGGCGAAACCGGGGACCCGGATTCGAGTCCGTGGCAAGGGGCAGGTGAATTCCTACAACCAACAACGGGGGGATTTGTACCTGAAGGTGGAAATCCAACCCCACTCGTTTTTCCAGTTTGAAGGAGACAATCTGGTGTGTGAGGTGCCAATTGCGCCGGATGAGGCGGTGTTGGGTGCAACGATTGAGATACCGACTCCGGATGGGACTGTGAAAATGAATATTCCGGCAGGAATTCGGTCCGGACAAACTCTGCGTTTGAAAGGCAAGGGATGGAAAACGGCGAAGGGCGATCGCACGGATCAGTTGGTCAGAATTGCGATCGCTCCTCCCAAGGACCTCAATCCTACAGAAAAAGACCTTTACGAAAAGATTCGCAACGCCCGTCACTACGATCCACGCAGTCATTTACAGTCCGTGCGATTGTAATCTCCAGCCTGACAAAAGCCGACACCCAATGCCGGGTAAACAAAGCCCGCTTGCGCGGGCTAATTTTTTGCCCTAATTTTTAGTCAGATTTCGTCATATATCGTCCTATATAGGAATTGCCCCAGTACGGAATTTTCAGGAGAGTAATCTTATGTTAGCTACAAGAAACAGTCCTATGCTGCTTCAGACTACTAATTGAACGAGTGGAGTTATCCCAAAAGCTTTTTTGTAGGTTTGTTTTGTCTAAGCGATCGCTTCTTTTTATTCCAATAAATCCGGCTGTTTACGAACTATCATGTCATAAAGGGATTGAAAACTAAACCACCCAATGTAATGACTCCCTACCTGCCCATAAGTCAATTGGGCAATCTCTGGAGAAATCGGTATCGGGTTTCCCCCTGCTTCTGCCATTAGTTGACTTTGACAGGACCGATCCAGGGTAATAAACCACCAGGTTGCTTCATCTACGGAATGCCCGACGGTGAGTAATCCATGATTGCGAAGTACGATCGCTTTACAGTCTCCTAGGGTCTGTGCTAACCGTTTTCCCTCACTCACATCTAACACTACTCCGGTATAGTCATCGAATAAGGCATGATCTCCGTAAAAGGCACAGGCATCTTGGGTGAGAGGGTCGAGGAGTCGTCCCAGGGTGGACCAGGTTTTGCCATACAGGGAATGGGCGTGTACGGCAGCGATGACATCGGGACGGGCTTGATGGATTTGGGAATGAATAGCAAAGCCGGCAGCATTGATGGGGCGATCGCCTTCTAAGATGTCCCCTTGATGGTTGACTAATACCAGGTCCGAGACGCGAATATGACCGAAATACATTCCAAAGGGATTTACCCAAAAGCAGTTACTAAATTCCGGGTCCCGCACTGTAATATGACCGGCGACTCCTTCATCAAAGCCAAAGTGAGCTAAGAGGCGAAATGCTGCGGCTAACCGTTGTTTACGATACAGCCGTTCATCCTGGAGGCAGTTGAATATGGGGACTTGGGGGAGTCCGGGTTTGATTAAGCGTTCATCCATATTATCGGAGTATTGTGAGGGTATGAACAAAAGAGGCATAACGACTAAAGTCGTGACACCAAATTAGGGTTTGATTTTGCTGTTGATAAAGTTTAATTGGGCGTAAAGCATTTCCATTTTTGGGACAGGGATATTTTTGGCGATCGCAGCGCCCAGAGGATTTCCCACAATAGATTGTATTTCTAACGGTCGGTTGTAATCATAATCTAATTTCATACTCGTGATATAGGGTTTCATATTGGCGGTATGATCAAGCATTTTTTGAATAAAAGTTTCAGGAATTTCTCGGTGATAAGCCGCAGCAACCGCCACAACTTCCCGCATTAACTGTTCTGATAAAATACGGGTCTGTTCATTTTCCATAATTTCATCGGTTCGGGCATTAAGAATTACAGACAATCCATTGTAAGGAATATTCCAAACCAGTTTTTTCCAGCGGGCGAGGAGTAAATCTTCTGTAAATTGGATGGGGATACCGGCTTTTTCCAAATCCCCGGCGATTTGCCGCAGGGTTTCGGTGATTCCCAAGGGTTGATAATTGGGCGAGTATTCCCCTAGGGTAATTGCCCCATAATCAAGGTGGTGAATATGACCGTCTCCGACTTTATTAGCACAAACAAAGCATAATCCGCCTAGAATGTGAGCGTTACCCACAATAGGAGCGATCGCCTCTTCGTTTCCCAGACCATTTTGTAACATTAATACTGCCCCAGATTTTTTGATAACTGGCGGTAGTAAGGTAGGGAGTAAGGAATTACGGGTTGTTTTTAGGGCAACAATGACGACATCGCAAGGAGGCATTTGATGGACATCATTATAAACGTTCAGGGAGTCGAGGGTAAAGTCACCCCAAACTGAATCTACCTTTAACCCGCGATCGCGCACGAACTGATAATCACGATGTAGCAAGAAGTGAACCTCAAAACCCGCCTGCTGGAGTTTCGCGCCATAAAATCCGCCGATCGCCCCGGTGCCAATAATGGCATAGCTACGATTTTTCTGAGACTGCAATTCTGTACCCATTGCCCCATTGCTTTAAACTTGCTACTGTATCAATTTTAGCGTCTGAGTGGCATCTGCGCAGTCCAGGAACCCCACTCAGACGCTTACACTCCTCCAGCAATCGGCGATCGCTAAAGGATTCAGACGGCCTACCCTCGCGATCGCCCTGTGCCTAGATTATGATAAAGAGAGTTTACTAAACTTAATAATAAAGACCGTGACTACAGAACAGCTTAGACTACCCAGTGCGATCGCTAAGGAAACCTGGATTTGGAACGGCCACAAAATCCAGTATGCTGTCCAAGGGGTCGGTCGTCCCCTCGTCCTGATTCATGGATTCGGGGCCTCCATCGGCCATTGGCGCAAGAATATCCCCGCCCTTGCTGAAGGGGGATATCGCGTGTTTGCACTGGATTTGCTGGGGTTTGGCGGGTCCGATAAAGCCCCCCTGAATTACACCCTGGAACTGTGGGAAGAACTGATCATAGATTTCTGGGCCGAACATATCCAGGAACCGACTGTATTTATCGGCAATTCCATTGGTGCACTCCTGAGTCTGATGCTGGTAGCAAATCATCCCGAAAAGTCAGCCGGGGGGGTTTTAATCAATTGTGCCGGGGGGTTAAATCATCGCCCGGAAGAACTGAATCCCCCTTTACGGTTGGTGATGGGTGCGTTTAGTAAATTAGTGAGTTCCCCCACGGTGGGAACGTTCCTATTCAACCGCATTCGCCAAAAACACCGCATCCGTAATACATTGCGCCAAGTGTACCGCAACTCAGAAGCGATTACAGATGAGTTGGTGGATTTGCTCTATGAGCCCTCCTGTGATGTGGGGGCGCAGAAAGTGTTTGCCTCAATTTTGACCGCACCTCCGGGAACACCTCCCTCGGAGATTTTACCTAATGTTACCCATCCGTTATTGGTGTTGTGGGGGGAAGATGACCCTTGGACACCGATCGCTGGAAGTCGTATTTTCCAACAGTCTCACCCGGAACAGGGGATCTCTTTCAAGTCGATTCCCAATACCGGCCATTGTCCCCATGATGAACGTCCGGAAGTGGTAAATCCCCTAATTTTAGACTGGTTAAATGCCAGTTTACACGGGACTTCCCAATCCTAAGCTCTTTCTTTCCATCAATCGGGTTGAGGACACGGCACTGCCGTGTCCCTACTGTTAAAAGGAAGCCTTTCTCACCTCAAGCTGTTTTTTATCTTAAATTAAATTTATCGGTGTCTTATCAATATATTTTGTTCTACAAACCTTACAACGTTCTGTGCCAATTTAGCGATCGCGAGGGCAATAATGCAGACAGCCAACGCGGAACTTTAAAAGATTACATTGACATCCCCGATATTTATGCCGTGGGACGCCTGGATTTAGACAGTGAGGGATTGTTACTCTTAACCAATCACGGCGCTATTCAACATCGCCTCTCCTCCCCAAAATACGGTCATCCCCGCACCTATTGGGTACAGGTTGAACGCATCCCCGACGAGAAAGCCCTGGACTGCCTCCGCAATGGCGTTGAAATTCAGGATTATCGGACCCGACCCGCAATCGTGCAACTCTTACCAACAGAGCCCGAACTCCCCCCCCGAGAACCCCCCGTCCGCTTCCGTAAAACCGTGCCTACCGCCTGGTTAGAAATCACCCTGACTGAAGGGAAAAACCGCCAAGTTCGACGAATGACCGCAGCAGTCGGGTTTCCCACCTTGCGCTTAGTGCGATCGCGCATTGGCAATCTATCTCTAGAGGGATTACAACCGGGACAATGGCGGGATTTGACTACGGAGGAAGTGAAATCGCTGTTGAAACGGTTGTGATTTGAGTGAGGAGGGGGAGATAGGGAAGAAGAAACACCCCCAAGTCGGGACGTTGAAATTCCTCCCGCTTCTCCTATTTGTCCCTCTCCCATCTCCTACAATAAAAATAGCCCCTTGCGATTTCCACCCATGAGTGATTTTCCCGACTTTAGCGCGAATGGCTATAAAATTATCCGAGAACTCGGCCATAATCGGGCTGGGGGTCGTGTTACCTATTTGGCAATTCACCAGCAGGGACAAGAATCCGTTGCGATTAAACAATTCCAATTTGCCACAAATAGTTCTAACTGGTCGGCTTATCGGGCAGTGGAACGGGAAATTGAGGTGTTGCAACAGTTAAATCATCCGGGGATTCCTAAATATTTGGATTCATTTGAGACACCAGACGGGTTTTGTATGGTGCAGGAGTATAAAAATGCTCAGTCTCTGGCGATACCGCGTAGTTTTGCAGCCGATGAGGTCAAGGAACTGGCGATCGCTGCTTTGAAGATTCTGGTTTACCTGCAAACTCGGGCTGTTCCGGTGATTCATCGGGATATTAAGCCAGAAAATATCTTAGTCAGCGGTTCTCCCAAGGAGACGCTTTCCGGTCACCTCACTCTGTATCTAGTCGATTTTGGCTTTGCAAAACTGGGTTCGGAAGAAGTGGCGATGAGCAGTATGGTAAAAGGGACGATGGGATTTATGCCCCCCGAACAATTGCTAAATCGGCAACTGTCCCTAGCTTCGGACCTCTACGGACTGGGGGCAACTTTGATTTGTTTACTGACTGGCACCCGATCTGTGGCGATCGCCGAGTTGGTTGATGAAGATTATCGCATTCAATTTAAACATTTGACGCCTAAAGTGAGTTGGCGCTGGATTGAATGGTTGCAAACCATGATCCAGCCCAATCCAGGCAGTCGCTTCCCGGATGCGGCGACAGCGTTAGCCGCCCTTGAACCCATTTATGTCGTCCGGACACCGGAAATCCAACTCAGTAAGGCTCACATCACGGCGGTTGCATCCAGCTTAGGTGAACAAATCACCCAAACTCTATCGATTAAGAATCCCGTTCCTGACACCCTACTCCGGGGAAAATGGCAGGTTGCCCCCCATCCCCATGACCCACCTCACACTCCCGATGCTCATGGTTGGATTTCCTTTATTCCAACTCACTTCAAAAAAAATCGCCTTGACTCTACAATTATTATTGATACAAGCCAATTACGAGCGAATCAAACCTACCAACGGGAACTTTTATTACAAAATAATGGAGTACCCAATCCTATCCGCATTCCCCTAGAAATTAAAACTGCTCCCCTTCCCATTTTTACTCAAAAATTACCCTATGGGTCGTTAGGATTACTGTTTTTAGCAGCCGGTGCAGGAGGAATGTTAGCCCTGCATTCAATCGCTACCCCAATAGCGATCGCCTTGAGTGGTTTTTTAGCGTGGGCCGGTCTTTCTCAACTTGCGGGAAAGCAGGGATTTGTAGTGAAATTCCTCCTCACTTCTGTCGCAACCACCCTCATCGCGGCGATCGCTGGATTTACCGTAGGAATGGCTGCCGGGGCCAGCCTCATCGGGTCATGGGCTACCGCTGGAACCTTAGCTGCTACAGCCGTTACAGGTGTTGCCTTACTCTTTGCCGCCTCCGGTGTTAAAAAAGAATTCGGATTACGAGTGGCAACTGCCCTGTCCCTACTTACCTCAGCCTCCGGCATCAGTTGCGGTATTGCTTTGCAATTAGCACTCTGGACACCATTGCTCATTGCTGCTAGTGCTATCACCGGCATTCCCGTACTCGCAGTGATGGTTTGGCTTCCCATAAAGCGATCGCGCCTCAAAGCCCAATATCGCCGTTCTGAGGAGCATTTAATCGCACCCTAAATCCTCCCGGAAAGGATTAATAACTGCGGCTCTTCAGACTTTTTGGTGATAAGTTTTTCTAATTAGTTACTGAGCGTTTAAATGTTTTTGAGTGGCTACCTCTCTAATTTATAATGACTATGATGAAAAAGCTGCTAAAAGACGTAACCGAAAGTTGTCAAAATTTC
>JBBQFN010000033.1:0-60175 GCA_038321985.1 Cyanophyceae cyanobacterium
GAATTCTTTTTGCCAATGCCAACAAATTTAGACTGGCAGGTTATTAAAGAAATTTGCCTCTTGCCTAGAAACGGTGCATTCTATGCTGAGTTTGTTTATTTAGCTCAAACTTTTGAGATTGCGTTAGACCCTAACAAAGCACTAGGAATTGACCCTGGGTTGAATAACTGGCTAACGTGTGTTTCTAATTCAGGGGACAGTTTCATTGTTGATGGCAAAGAGTTGAAGGCACTTAACCAGTGGTACAACAAACAAATTTCGACTCTGAAAGATGGCAAGCCTCAAGGGTTCTGGTCCAGAACCCTTGCTCAGATTACCGAAAAACGAAATAGACAAATGAGGGATGCCGTAAACAAAGCATCTCGAATTGTTGTTAATCGTTGCCTTACCGAAGGTATCGGGTTAATCGTGTTTGGCTGGAATGTTGGACAAAAAGATTCAGTCAATATGGGTAAGAAAACGAATCAAAAGTTTGTATCTGTCCCTACTGCAAGGTTAAAAGATAGAATCGCTCAACTAGGCAAAAAGTATGGGATTCAGTTTGAAGAGACCGAAGAATCCTATACCTCTAAAGCAAGTTTCCTGGACAATGATGTGCTACCTAAATTCGGCGAAAAACCTGAACAGTGGCAGTCAAGCGGAAAACGTATAAAACGTGGATTGTTTAGAACTGGAACGTTTGGATATATCAATGCGGACTGTAATGGTGCTGCCAATATCCTTCGCAAGCTAAACGTAAAGGGAAAGTTCAAATTAGATTTGAGCGGACTTATTAGAGGTGTTTTGACAGCGCCCATCAGAATTAGGCTTTGGTCTAAGGCTGTGCAAGAATCCCCGTGTCTTTAGACATCGGGAGTGTCAATCATAGAAACCCTTGAGATGTTCTACTAACTTAATTCTGTGCTGACTTCCCTATTCCCATTAGAATCTGTCTTACCCCTGGGGTGGCAAGTGGCAGTCGTTGCCTTGTGGTTGGGGTTCCTGCTGATTGTAGCTGAGGGGTTGCATCGGTTTACCCAGACTAATTCTGAAGTGGTGCGCAAAGTTGTCCATATCGGGACTGGCAATGTGATTTTGCTGGCGTGGTGGTTACAAATTCCAGGTTGGGTGGCGATCGCTGCTTCTATTCTAGCCGGTGCGATTGCCCTAATTTCTTACCAGTTTCCGATTCTCCCGGGGATCAACAGTGTTGGACGTCAAAGTTTGGGAACGTTTTTCTATGCGATTAGTATCGGAATCTTGGTGGCGTGGTTTTGGCCGTTACAACTTCCTCAGTATGCGGCTATTGGGATTTTAATTATGACCTATGGGGATGGTTTAGCCGCTTTAATAGGTCAGCGTTTTGGTCAACATCCCTATCAAGTTTGGGGGGAAAAAAAGAGTTGGGAAGGGTCAGCAACCATGGCTGGGGTTAGTTTCTTCGTCACCGCTTCTATCTTGGCCGTTGTGGAAGGGAATCTCTGGCAAATAGGGATAATCGCTCTTCTTGTTGCTTTGGTGGCTACGCTTTTAGAAGCCTTTTCTAAACTGGGGATTGATAATCTTACGGTTCCCCTTGGAAGTGCGGGATTCTGTTTTTTCTTGCACCAATTTATTTAAAAAAATTCCCTCTCTATTGCCCTTGAAATTGGGATATTTTGGGGTACATTTTCCATAAAAGAACCCCATCGGAATCGATAGGGTAGGGATGAGGTTCTTTTTAGGAATTTCCACTAATTTCAACGGTTTTTTCTATACTCCTGTCCTAAAAACCTTCTTCGTTTTTATTCGGGTCGCCGTCAAAGGGTTGAACCCCGGTTTCCGGATATTTATCATCGTTGGGTCCAAATATCCGGGCGGCTGCTTCTGAGACGTGCTGTAGAAAGTCACCAATGGTTTTTGAAAGATTCATGAGAAAAATCCTCCGGCTATTTATTTCAGTAACAAAGTCAGCGATCGCTATCCCTAAACCTTGTTACTTTTTACTTTACAGGAGTTGCCAAGGCCGCAGTCGCTTTTGCAATATTTTTTATTATAACTTATTAGTTCGTAATCGTTTAATTAGGGAACTCACCGGGACGAGGCGGGGAAATTCGTTTACAACTTGTTACGCCTTGAAAGCATAACAAATCCCATATTAAATTATAGCATACGGGTTGTAAATCCCGTTCTTTTCCCCTCTAAACCCAGTAGAGGCTAATCGCCCCTGTTACCGAAGCCCCCATGGTACGAGATTCCTGACCCCTTTCCCTAGTTACTGGGTTTAAGCCCGTTTTGGAGTCTAGGAGGCCGCCAGTCCCTGAATTCATCATCAATGACGGACCCTAAACCTAATTTTCTGCCCGGGGAGAATATTATAGCCGGGAATTTTCATGAGTTTTACCATAACCTAGGGTCTAGAAGTGGCGGCAATTCTGAGTCTGTGTCGGCGATCGCTGACCTAAATGCTTTAATTTTTATCGAGCTACCCCCTTACACATTTTGGTAAAGGCTACTATAATTAGGCAAACCGCTCTCAGAAGGAAGCTGGCACATGGCAACTGCCACTGAACCCCACGATCTCGATCCTCAACCGCTTTCCCAAGCGGGTAAAGAAGGATTAGAACTGACTATTGTCCCGGAGGACTATAGTCTGTTGACCGATCTCTACCAATTGACAATGGCTGCCTGTTACACCGGGGAGGGTCTTGACGGCAGAACCGCCAGCTTTGAGCTATTTGTCCGCAAACTTCCTGAAAGTTTTGGGTACTTAATTGCAATGGGTTTAGCTCAAGTCTTTGAGTACCTAGAGCAATTCCGGTTCACCGAGGCGCAGATTGCCAGTTTGCAAGCGACTGGGATTTTTTCCCGGGCTTCCGATAAATTTTGGACCCTACTCGCCGATGGGCGGTTTCAGGGTAGTATTTGGGCCCTTCCCGAAGGAACAGCAGTCTTTGCTAATGAGCCTTTGCTGCGTGTTGAGGCTCCTTTGTGGCAAGCGCAACTCGTAGAAACTTATTTACTCAATACGATTAATTATCAAACCCTCATCGCGACGCGATCGGCGCGCATTCGTGATGTAGCCGGTCCCGAAGCCTCGATTTTGGAGTTTGGAACCCGCAGGGCGTTTAGTCCTCAAGCATCCCTGTGGGCGGCACGTGCAGCTTTAGCAGCAGGAATGGATGCAACCTCTAACGTTCTGGCTGCACTCAAGTTAGGTCGGAAACCTTCGGGAACGATGGCTCACGCCCTAGTTATGGCCCTATCCGCTACGGAAGGGAGTGAGATGCAGGCGTTTCGAGCCTTCCAACATTATTTTCCCGGTTCTCCGTTATTGATTGATACTTACGATCCGATTGAGGCAGCCCGGAAAATTGCCGATCGCCTACAAGCCGGAGAAATGGAAGTAGGCGGGGTGCGTCTGGATTCAGGGGATCTCATCCAATTATCCAAACAGGTTCAAGAACTGCTTCCCGATGTACCCATTTTTGTGAGTGGGGATTTGGATGAGTGGAAAATTGCTGAGTTGAAAGCCTCCGGTTGTCCGATTGATGGCTTTGGTGTAGGAACCAAGCTGGTGACGGGTGCGCCGGTGAATGGGGTTTATAAAATTGTTGACATTGATGGAGTGCCGGTGATGAAAAATGCGAGCGGTAAAGTCAGTTATCCCGGACGTAAGCAGATTTTTCGGCGCTATCAGGATGGACAGATCGTGGGCGATCGCCTGGGATTGTTCACTGAGGAACTCCAATCCGATGAAGTGCCAATGTTGCAGCTTCTATTCAAGGAAGGAAAGCGGGTGCATCCTCCAGAAATGCTAGAGGCGATCGCAGAACGGACCCGACATTCCGTCGAGTCTCTTCCTCCGGAAGTTCGCCGGATTAATCAACCGACCGGCGCACCTGTTGAAATTTCCAGCGCCTTACAAACCTTAACGACAGAAACCTTACAAAATTATAAAATGTGAGCGAAACATTTTGAATCTCCCACTCTCCTCAATATACGGGGTGTACCCTTGGAGAGTTTTGCTCTTGCCCTCAATTTTTCTTTTCGTCCGTGAGTGTTGAAGCGTTCATAAATCATCGATTGCGTAGGTTATACTCAGCACTCTGGCATTGATAGCATTTGTTGTTCTCACCCCCTCATCTAAAGATGATCACCCTTGCACTATTTGGCACCAGCGCTGACCCCCCGACTAAAGCCCATGAAGAGATTGTCCGTTGGCTGTCTCAGCATTTTGATCGCGTGGCGGTTTGGGCGTCGGATAACCCGTTCAAGTCTCACCAAACCCCCCTGTGCCATCGATCGCAGATGTTACAGTTGCTGATGGAAGAGCGGGACAACCAGTGGAATAATATCTGTTTTGATTCGGAACTGAGTCAACCCCGGACCTTAGATACGGTGCGCATTGCCCGACAAAAATGGCCCGATGCCGAACTGTATGTAGTCATCGGGTCTGACTTAATCCTCCAGTTGCCTCGCTGGTATCAGGTGGAGGAATTGCTAGCCCAAGTCAACCTACTGGTCGTCCCTCGACCGCGATCGCCCATCCAAGACTCAGAACTAGAGACACTCCGGCAAATGGGGGCATCCGTGGCGATCGCCCATCTGCACCTGCCTGATGTTTCCTCCACCGCCTATCGTCAAACCCAAACCTCACAAGTTCTCACCCCGCCCGTTGCCCGTTATATCCAACGGGAAAATTTATACGCTTATCAGGACGTTAGCTAAACCGATGGCAGCGTCTTTGGGCCTTCCACTCAATTTTAAAGTGGGAGTTGATAATGCGATCTTCTCCGTCGATCCAGCACAAAATCGGTTGTTGGTTCTACTTGTCATGCGCGAAAGTGAGCCTTTTCTGGGCCAGTGGAGTTTACCGGGTACTTTAGTGCGGCACGGGGAATCCCTCGAAGATGCGGCGTATCGAATTTTATCTGAGAAAATCCAAGTCCAGAATCTTTACTTAGAGCAACTGTACACCTTTGCTGGACCGGGACGCGACCCGCGAGAACTTCTGGAATCTCAGCCCTTGCGCTATCTTTCCGTGAGCTATTTTGCCTTAGTGCGGTTTGAAGAAGCACAACTGATGGGAACTGGAGTACGCGGGATTGCCTGGTATCCCCTCGATGAAGTGCCGCACCTAGCCTTTGATCACAATCGCATTGTGGAATACGGTCAGGGCCGCCTGCGAAACAAACTGGAGTATAGCCCGATCGCCTTTGATGTGTTGCCAGAACTGTTTACACTCAGTGAACTTTATCAACTATACACGACGGTTTTAGGAGAAAATTTCTCTGATTATTCTAATTTTCGCGCAAAAATTCTCAAACTAGGATTTTTATCCGATACGGGGATGAAAGTTTCGCGGGGTGCCGGTCGGCCAGCAGCCCTGTACCGCTTTGATGCCGAGGCATTCGCCCCTTTGAAAAATAAACCTTTAGTGTTTATTTAAGGATGATTTGAACCCGTTTAGACCCCCATTTGTCACTGAAACTATGAAAATTGCGATCGCCCAACTCAATCCCACCATTGGAGATCTCCAAGGCAATTCCCAACAAATTCTCAAGGCAGCAAACCAAGCGGTAGAGGCGGGAATTGACCTGATGCTGACTCCGGAACTCTCTTTGTGCGGTTATCCTCCTCGGGATTTGCTATTGCGTCCCAGTTTTATCGAGGCCATGTCCTTTCAATTACAAAAACTGGCCCAAGAATTACCTGCGGCGATCGCAGTTTTAGTGGGAACCGTGGAAACCCATGCCCTCGCCCACGCCACCGGAGGCAAATCATTATATAATAGTGTTGCATTACTCTTCAATGGCAAAATTCATCAATATTTCCATAAGCGTTTGTTGCCGACTTACGATGTCTTTGATGAAAACCGCTATTTTGAACCATCCTATGTGAGCAATTTTTTTAATTTAGGAGAGTTCGGCATTCCCAAAGCCGAAAGCGTATCCCCACCGATTCGCATTGGCGTCACAATTTGCGAAGACTTATGGAATGATGAAGAATTTTGGGGTAAACGTCACTACCCCAGCAATCCGATTGCCAATTTGGTAGAAGAAGGAGCGGATGTGATTATTAATTTGTCCGCTTCTCCCTACAGCATTGGTAAACAAAAACTCAGAGAAGCAATGCTCAATCATGTAGCAGTCCGCTATCACAAACCGATTATCTATGCGAACCAAGTGGGAGGAAATGATGATTTAATTTTTGATGGCTATAGCGTTGCCTTCAACGGAATCGGAGAAAGGGTCGCCATAGCTGCGGGATTTCAGCCGGATTTAATAGCAGTCGAATTAGACGAAACCACCCGAGATTTGCGATCAATTCCGTTCATTCCAGGGGCGATCGCTTCCGAAACTCTTACCCTCCCTAACCCCCCATCCCTGAGTGAAGCGGAGGAAATTTGGTCCGCCTTAGTGTTGGGAGTGGGTGACTATACCCGTAAATGTGGATTTTCTAAAGTGGTAATTGGGTTAAGTGGCGGGATTGATTCCTCTCTGGTTGCGGCGATCGCCAGTGAAGCGATCGGACCTGAAAATGTTCTGGGCGTCCTTATGTCTTCCCCCCACACGTCCCACCAATCGGTCATCGATGCAGAGGAACTTGCCCAAAATCTGGGAATGAAAACCTACTTTTTGCCCATTAGCGATTTAATGGAGAGTTATGACTGCACCCTAGGGGATTTATTTAGCAACTCAGAACGAGATGTGACCGAAGAAAACCTGCAAGCGCGAATTCGGGGCAATTTGTTAATGGCAATTTCCAATAAATTTGGATATTTGCTAATTTCCACCGGGAATAAATCAGAAATGGCCGTTGGATATTGTACCCTTTATGGAGATATGAATGGGGGATTAGCCGCTATTTCTGACGTTCCTAAAACTCAGGTTTATGCCATTTGCCAATGGCTCAATTCCCGAGAACCGGGTAAAATTATCATCCCTGAAAGTGTCCTCAGTAAACCCCCGAGCGCCGAACTCAAACCCGGACAAATTGACCAAGATTCCCTCCCCCCTTATGACATTCTCGATGATATTCTCGATCGCCTGATTCATAAACACGAATCGATTCCGCAACTTGTAGCGGCAGGATATGAACCCGCCCTAGTGCAACGGGTGGTTAAGTTATTAAATGGGGCTGAATTTAAACGCCGACAAGCCCCGCCCGGATTGAAAGTCACCGATCGCGCCTTTGGGACAGGTTGGCGAATGCCGATCGCCGCTAAGGTCCCGCAACTTCCCCGCTCTCTGGGCTAAAGGCATAAAAAAAACCTTCACCCTCCAGGATGCGGTTACAGGACTACGCTTTGTCGCAATGGGCTTTAGGGCGATCGCCTAGGGAGGCTCTTGTTTACATCAGAATTAAACAAAGGGGGTCGGGTATTATTACTTCCTCCTGATAGCCCCTTAATTGGGCGGGGACAGGGCGTAACAATTTCCTCGGGCTATTTATATTATGCCGACGCTGTTTCTAAAATAAATAAGGGTAAAAGTAGATGCAACTGACTGGATAACTGAGTTATTTAATGATCATCACCAGGGGCGATCGCACAGCCTCATCTGATTGATTAAAATGCCTTTGGGGTGGAAACTCCTCAGCAGTGCTAGCAAATACACTGAGTATTAATGTGATAATCGCGGATAAAAATAGTTTTTCCCACATGATTGGTACACCTTCCTTGTCAATGCCCGATTCGATTCCTCATAGGACTAGAATCTCTGATTAGCCCGACCCAGTAAGTGATTCAGATCGCAAAGGACTGGTGAGATTTGAACAAAAGGGAGTGCGATCGAGATCGCACTCCCTCAGTAAATTTCCGGAGAATAAGCGATTCCCAACCGGGGATCGCCTAGCCTGCGGGACATTGCATCCCTGTAGCCCTAAGCCTATCCATTCCAACAGCTCACCATTATTACAAAATCTTTACAATATCTTTACAACATTAATCGCAGCAAAAGTACCCCCATCGAACCAACAAAGCGCATAAAACCGCCACCGCCTTCCTTTGCTTCTTCCGGATTTTGGGCAGCTTCGATTTGAGCAAGCAGGACCTCCGTAGCTTCAAATGCTTGGGTATTGTTTTGACTGGCAAACAATTGTTTTGCATATTCTGCATCGCCTTGAGCTCCGGAAAAGTCTCCTGTATCGGCGCGAACGATACTCCGTGCGAGATAAGCCGGGGCAAATGCCGGATCCAAAACTAACGCTTGATTGAAATAGGCGATCGCCTTGACATGATTGTTACGCTGGGCTTCTGCAACCCCCCAGTTATAGACATCCTCTACCGCTAACGCCGTACTCGGTGCGCCCACAGCCCCTTGGAGGTTCGCCCCCTCTAATTGTGCGCCGGTTAAGTTTACATCTACCAAATAGGCTTCGCGCAGATCCGCACCTCGCAGATCCGCACCCTGGAGATTGACTCCCATCAAGTTTGCGCCAAACAAAGAGGCCCCTTTGAGGTCCGCACCGCTGAGATTCGCGCCGGTGAGTTGAGCGCGACTCAGATTAGCCCGAACCAAATTCGCGCCGGTGAGTTGCGCATTCACCAAATTTGCCATCACCAAACCGGCACCGCTGAGATCGCACTGGAGGCATTGTTTGGTCGAAAGCAGTTGTTGAGTATGTTGAACATTTTCGGCAGTGGCAACACTGGCAAAGCCCAAAACACTGAGCAAGGCTGCGGGAAGGAGAAATTTTTGATTCATAGTCGATCCTTAATGGCTACAGAAAGACAGGAGTCTCCCCCAGGGAAAACCTGTGGAATCAACGCTTTGACCCCAGAGGTCACTTCATTATTTTAAAGGGTTTGGGGAGTGGGTAACGGGTCAATCCTGGGGATCACGTCATGTGTCGGAGTGTAGCGCAGACTTGCCGTGCGATCGTCCTCACAGGATTGGGGCGACTTGTGTCACAGGATTAACCCTGTTAGGCTCACGGGACCCCTAGCCTGCGATCGCTGCATCAGGAAACCTTTTCAGGCATATTAAGTAAATTAATCAGAGGTACTATCTATGTCAACCTCGCCTGAGTCCGATCAATCTCCCGAATGCAAGCTGCTTTACGATTTGAAAGCCCGTGTGATCCAGACAGTTAGCGCCGATTTTATGATCCCTTTACAAAGTCTGCAACAGTCTACTTACCTATTAGCCTGTTTTGGCAATACCTGGGAAATTAACACCTGCCTTCAGCATTTACACCGAATTCAAGAGGCTGTTGAACAGATGAATTTGTTATTAACAGAGTGTCTGGAGGTGGAGAAAAAAGCCTAATAAATCAGGGCATCACCCTAGATATTTAAGGTAAAATAGACTCCAGTTTTTCGGGAAGTTAACCCTTCTCCGTTGCTCTCAATTTAGCTATTTTTCTAATTTTTTCCTTCAACTAAGCCCCATCCCAATCCATTCTAGTTTAGCCAAATCTCGCCGTTGCTTCCTTAGAGTTTTCTGCCTGCGATCGCCGCTGCATACAAAAACGACTGATTAAGATTGGGGATCAGTTAAGTAAAATCTTTTCACGGCACTCCATTTGCTTAAATTTTCTGTCAATTAAGTACAGAATTATCAAAAATTGAAATAACAATTTACCGTAAAAGTCTCGTTTTGAGCATGACTCCCTCGAACCGCGGAAAATTCCGGCACGAAGCGTGATAATAGTGATTGACTGACTCAGGCAAGGGGGCGGTGGAAACTAGCGCCTAATGTAGAGAGGGGACATTGGGGGTCGCCCCTAGGAAATATCAGGGAAATTTTGGATCGGTAATAGGTGAGCTAAATTTTAGCATCCCAGTGGTACTCTTAAAAAGGCAAGGGGTGACATTGCCTTAGACTTGGCGGGTGATCCAGTGTAGCTGTACCGGGTAATCGCCGTCTGCCACTTGCCACAGCGCGATCGCAGTGATGCGATCGCATCAGGAGAAGAGCCATCCCTGCTCTAGTCAACCCTGCGTTTGCAAGGCTAGATCAATTCTTGTTCCAGTAATCCCAGGCTTCTGGGATGGGAGATCAAACGGCGATCTCAGCAGTACGATGGTAGCCAGAACTTCTGAAAGAGTCCCTTGTCAGGTCATGAGATCGCAGCTTCAGGCGATCCCGGGCTGAGGAGACTCCACTTCGATTTTCTCCTCTCCAAGTCGAGGGTTAATTCTAATCAAACTCGATTATGCAAACGATCCCGATCTCGATTGCCTCAATCGGTACTAAACCCCATCTACATTGAAAGAAAACTGGAATTCCCCTCACCGGATGTCCCTCTGTCAAAAGAATTCTGTTGAGGCTGAAATCTTTTTTCTCATTCTCGTTAGTTCCCTGCATTCTTATATACTGGCATCTCATGAAACCTAAGTGGCTGTTTTTTTTAGCGCTCTTAACCCTCTTTTTGTTTGGAATTCGCGAGGCTAAGCAGATCCAAAAAGACCCGATCCCCACTGCTGCTGTTACCACAAAAAGAGCAGCAAATTTTCCTCTAGTCCGGGGAAGCTACTGGGTTTATGAAGGGAGTACAAAGTGGATGCCCCCAAATTCAGGCGAAGTTAACCAAACCACTGTCACCTGGAAAATGGAAGTGGTAGACACCTTTGAACGCGGGACCTTAAACGTCGCTATTTTGAAAGGACATCCGGCTGATTTAGCCTGGTATCAGGAAGGAAAAGAGCGGGGAGATTATCTGATGATTGAAGTCTCCCCGGGAAAATTTTATTTAGTTGGAGGGGAAAGAGCCAAACTCGTCTTACAACGATTAATTAATGAGGCGGATGTTTTGGTGAACCTAGTTGAAGATGCGGAACTTTTTTTAGAGATGCCTTTAATTCCGGGAAAAGTATTTGGTCCATCGGAACAAATCACTCGCCTAGATGGAGGGTATCGATGGAACGTGGAGACATCAGAAGAAGTTCGCCTAGGGAACGAAATTTCATCCCAGGAGAGTCACCTCCAGTATCATTTAACATTCCGAACTGCACCGGATATTTTGAGCATTGATTTTGTTCCGGGGATTGGCATTACTCGATACCAATATCAACATCACGGAGCGATCGCAGAAACCGACATAAACTTAATTGAATATTACTCGGGAAATTAGGAGTTTGAACAGGGACAGAATAAACCTGAACTTGAGGGAATGCGATCGCCCTTGTGTAAACCCGCTTGACTCCTAACATCTCGGCCCGATCCCTATCCATCTCCTCGGCTTTTTTTTTCAACCTTTCTCGCACCCCCTGTTTTTACAGGAGTTAAAAGTTGAGGAATGGAAGCCGAGCCCTCACTCTTGTCAGAATGGGGGGTTTAATTTCAGGTAACCGAGGCAGCACTTCTCCCCTAGACTAGCTGACTGCGGGGGCAGCTACCAACTGTCCCACCCCTCTATTGGTTCTGTAATCCTTGGACGGGGTTGGAGAGACTGAGAGTTCATTAACTCGCTGGATTACATTCAGAAAATCTTTCACTTCTGAGGGACTACGAAGAATAAAAACTCGCTTATTTCCACAACATTGATCAATTTTTTCACGCACCAGGGAGCGTTCCTGTTTGATATAGTTAAAAATCTGCTTCAAGCATTGACGAAACCCATTTTTATGACTTTTTTCTGGGTAATGGCTTAGGAAACTTCTCCTAAATTGACCTTGGGATTGAAACCTTCTTTTTAACACGCGCCACATACAAACATTTTGGGGTAAATCTAACCAAATAATTGTATCGGCAGCCGCAAAGCGCCGCTCATATATAAAGTCTTGATTCCTGGGATCTCTATCTCCTTCTATAATCCAAGCGGGTTGTTGAAGATAGCTTTCTAAAAGGTTTTTAGGATTAGATTCTGTAGAAACTATTTCCCCCGATTTAGACAAAATAGAATCAGCATGAATGACCTCTATATCCACGATTGAACATAGATGACGAGCTAGGGTAGTTTTTCCTGAGCCTCTAGGACCAATAATCGCTATTTTTTTCATGTTTCTGCTGTTCATTAAATTTGTTTCCTCGGTTATTGTTCTCAATCTTACTCTAATAACTTGAAAACTATTCTCTATCGGAGAGTATAGATTTATCTAATACTTTTGCCTACATTAGGGGGAAGTTAGCCTATTAATTAACCTAGAGAATGATGGGTTACATTCGGTTAAGTTGATTACGACTTACTTGAGTAGTCAAAATGAATTAAATATCTAACTAAGGTCTAAGACTTATTAAAGAATTTGTAAAGTTTGTAACCGAAATTAGAAATATTTTAAAGAGAGTGTAAAGAGAGGGGTAGTGGATTTTTCTGCGGGCAGTCTAAATCCCAGTTGATAGGTATGTATGATAAAGCCTATCTATGCCTTTTGAAATCTATCCAAATATATATCTCCGTATATTCCACAGGCTCGTAGCAACAAGCCGGAATCACACCAACAGTAGAAAGCCGTTTAAATTAAAGGGTAAAGGATTTTCTTTGCCTCATCTACGTTTTAACTCTTTCCCCCTTTCGTCCCGGGCAGATTTTTGGGCGAATCGGTCTATAGGCTGAGTTTAGCTGACAGAACCCTTTTTTTTGCTCTCTCTAAATGTAGATTTGTTAAGAGGTCCGTATTTATACGCAGCCAGGGGAAGCAGGGGAAAGAGCAGAAAATCGGGAGGTGGGAACTCCTCAATCTCGATCGCCCTGTTAATGGCGGTCCTGACGGCACCCTCCCGAATCCTGATACGGTTGCCATCGGGGCAAAAATTAATAAAATGTAACAATCAGGTAATTAGGACTGGGGAGAATTTCACCAAACCGACAGGGTAGGAGTATCAGTCGCCCTGGGGGGATCGAGAAACGCCAATTAGGAACTGCGATCGAGGGCGATCTCCTGTGGCATTACGACCCGAATTGCTCAGGGTAACCCCGTGATGCAGCCCCCCAAACTCAGGGAATGGCAACGATCCCCAGTGCCAATTCCAGGCAAGGAGTGCGGTAGTCTAGATTGAAGTACCGTATTCGGCATAAGCCAATCAACTTCAAGATTATGAACTCTACTGTTTCCGGTCCTCCCCTCACCGTTCACATTGGATCGAGAAAAAGCCAATTGGCTTTAGTACAAACCCATTGGGTGCAAGAACAACTCCATAAACATTTTCCCGATCGCCGGTTTGAAGTTCATACTATGAGCACTCAAGGGGACATCATCCTAGATGTTGCCCTTGCCAAAATTGGGGATAAAGGGCTGTTTACCAAAGAACTAGAAGTGGGGATGCTTCAGCGAGAAACCGATCTCGCCGTCCATTCCCTCAAAGATCTTCCGACCAACCTCCCCGAAGGCTTAATCCTCGGATGCATCACCGCACGGGAAAATCCCGCTGATGCCTTGGTGGTCCATGAAAAACACAAAGACAAGCAACTTGATACCCTACCGCCAGGGGTAGTTATTGGTACCTCCTCACTCAGACGGTTAGCTCAGTTGCGTCATCACTATCCCCATCTGGAGTTTAAAGATATTCGGGGGAACCTGAACACAAGATTAGCGAAACTGGATGAAGGACAGTATGACGCGATTATCTTAGCGGTAGCTGGGTTACAACGATTGGGAATGGCCGATCGCATTCATCAAGTTATTCCTGCTGAAATCTCCTTACACGCTGTGGGACAAGGTGCCCTAGGGATTGAATGCCGCGCCAACGACCCTGACATTCTGGAACTGATCAAAGTGCTTGAACATTGGGAAACCGCTCAACGCTGTTATGCAGAACGGGCGTTTTTACGCAGACTTGAGGGGGGTTGTCAAGTCCCTATTGGTGTAAATACTGAGATTCAAGGCGATCGCCTCACCTTAACCGGAATGGTTGCTAGTCTCGATGGCAAAAGACTGATCAAAGAGTCCATTGCCGGTCCTGCCAACGACGCCGAACAACTAGGCATCCAACTCGCCGAAACCTTGCGTCAAATGGGTGCGCAAGAAATCCTAGAGGAAATCTTTGCTCAAATCCAGCGCAGTTAATCCAGGCAAGGGAGAAATTTTACCGGGATAGTGCGGGTGAACACCTTCCCCTCATGAATTTTAGTAGAGACGCTGCCTTTAAACGCGTCTCTACTTCACCCCTCCACTCAGAGCATCTGAGACTTCACCTATGAGTTATTCCATCAACCCGTTTAACCTGGCGCTACAGTTTACCCTCAAATGGGAAGGAGGGGACGGACACCCCCAGGACCTCGCAGGTGCCGTCAATCGTGGCATTAGCCAAGCCACCTACGATACCTATCGTCGCAATAAAGGCTTACCGGTTCAAGCCGTGAGCTTACTGACGGATTCAGAACAAGAAGATATTTATTATCACAGTTACTGGAAACTTTCCAAAGCCGATTTAATGTGTTTGCCCTTGAGTATTGTTCACTTCGATACCGCCGTCAACTTTCATGTCCCCGGCAGCATTGAATTTTTACAAGAAGCGATCGGCGGATTAAGCATTGATGGTAAATTTGGCGCGAATACTCAACTGGCCTTAGATAAATATAATAATCTGGAAACTGCCAAACGCTATTGTCATAGCCGGATTGCCTATCGTTATCAGCGAGTTAAAGCTAATCCTAGCCAACAGCTATTTTTAGAGGGATGGTTGCGCCGCGATCGCGATTTATTAACCTATATTGAGCAATTAGCTCAAGACGGGACCGCGACTCCCGGATTGAGGAATGACACCCCAGTGCAGGAAACCCCTACGCCGGAAAAATCAGAACCCAAATCAGAAGAAGTCTTCAAAAAACTACAGCAGGCGATCGCCTTGCTGCAAGATGTAGTCGATACCCTTAAAACCACCCGGTAGCCCTCATCCCCCCAGGGCCACCCATCCCCAAATTGCTCCCTAGCTGTCCATTTTTTGATCCAAACCTCTCCACCCTGTCTCGCATCCAGGATACCCCCCGGCAGGTATGATGGCGGTACGGACAATTTAAGGGAACTACGCCTGTGAAGTTAAAAATATTATTTGTCGCCGCAGAAGCGGCTCCCATTGCTAAAGTCGGTGGCATGGCGGATGTAGTCGGATCCCTGCCAGCAGTTCTCAGACAGATGGGACATGACGTTCGGATCTTTCTTCCCTACTACGGCTTTCTTCCAGATAAAATGGAGATTCCCGAGGACCCGATCTGGTCCGGCTATGCCATGTTCCAGGATTTCTCCGTCTATGAAACCGTACTGCCGGGAACCGATGTCCCGTTGTATTTATTTGGACATCCCTCGTTTATCCCCCGTCGCATTTATGCAGGGGAAGATGAAGAGTGGCGGTTTACCTTATTTTCCAATGGTGCGGCAGAGTTTGCTTGGAACTACTGGAAGCCCGATTTAATTCATTGTCATGACTGGCATACCGGGATGATTCCCGTTTGGATGAATCAATCTCCCGATATTGCCACCGCCTTCACAATTCATAACTTAGCTTATCAAGGACCTTGGCGCTGGAAGTTAGAGCAGATGACCTGGTGCCCCTGGTATATGCAGGGTCATAATACAATGGCCGCAGCAGTTCAGTATGCCAACCTCGTCAATACGGTTTCTCCCACCTACGCCGAGCAAATTAAAACCCCTGCTTATGGCGAAACCCTAGAAGGGTTAATGTCTTTTATCAGCAGTAAATTAGTGGGAATTGTCAACGGAATCGATATCGATTCCTATAATCCCGAAACCGATAAATATCTGGAGCAAAACTTTTCCGCTGAAACCATCGAGACGCGGATTGCCAACAAAATTGCTTTGCAAGAAGAAGTGGGTTTGGAGGTGAATAAAAAAGCCTTCTTAATTGGGATGGTAACGAGATTGGTCGAGCAAAAAGGGTTGGATTTGACAATTCAAATTCTAGACCGATTTATGGCTTATACCGATTCCCAGTTTATTTTACTCGGCACCGGCGATCGCAACTATGAAACCCAAATGTGGCAGCTAGCGACCCGCTATCCCGGTCGTATGGCAACCTATTTATTGTACAATGATGGACTGTCGCGCCGCATCTATGGGGGCAGTGATGCTTTCCTGATGCCCAGCCGCTTTGAGCCCTGTGGAATCAGTCAATTATTAGCTATGCGCTATGGCTGTGTTCCCATCGTTCGTCGCACCGGAGGTTTGGTGGATACCGTCAGTCACCACGAACCCATGACGAACAGTGGAACAGGCTACTGTTTCGATCGCTACGAAACCTTAGACTTGTTTACCTGCATGATCCGCGCTTGGGAAGGCTTCCGTTATAAGGATTATTGGCAAAAGCTTCAAGTGCGAGGGATGCAGCAGGACTTTAGCTGGAATAAATCAGCGAAAGAGTATGTCAAGATGTACCATTCCATCTATGGCATTACGGAAGAACCTGAAGCCCTCGAAGCCGCAGCCGAAGTAACTACAAAATCCTAGAGTAGTTCTCCACTGATGTAGAGACGCGAAATTTCCCGTCTCTACAGGTGTTCAATTGAGACCCTGATTACCGCCCTAAAATTTGAGCACGGATAAAGTCTTCGGGATTTTCTGCAACCCATCCTTCTTCGGAAGAGGCGCGAACTTCAAAATGCAGATGGGTTTCGCTGATATCAGGGTTACCCGAAGCCCCGACGCTGCCAATTTGCTGAGATTGCTGCACCTGAGCTCCCACCGTAACGGCGATCATACTCAGGTGAGCGTACCGCGTTTGCTTACCCCCGGAATGATTAATCACGATGAGATTGCCATAAGCACCGCGATCGCCTGCAAAAACAACCACCCCATTATCGGCAGCTAATACCGGCGTCCCTACAGCCGCTTTGTAATCAATTCCACTATGAAACTTCGGTTCGCCACTATCGGAATTTAACCGAGTATAGCCATATCTTAAAATAGGTTCTGCTTCCACGGGCAAAGGATAACCCGGAACTGGATTCAACGCCGGATCTACAAAAGAACTCACTGTTACTGACCCTTCGGGATTGGTTCTTGACCAAATGACTCCCGGGACAAATACCACTAAAGGGGGGGAGATTAGACAGCCATTATTATCAAAAATTGCTGCTCCCGGTATCTTATAAATTGCCTGCAAGTCTGTCCAGCTTTGTCCCGGTTGTACCCGAACCTCTATCCCATCCAGGGGGGGAATCCGAATTTCGGTTCCCACTGGCGCTAAACCGTTTTGGAGGGGGGGATTCATCCCCATGAGGGTTTCCGGTTTAAGTTCATATTGGGCGGCGATACTTTCTACAGTCTCACCGTTGGCGATGCGATGACGTTGAATGCGATCGAGTACCGGGAGTCCCAAAATTTCGGGACAATTATTGGTCTCGGATTGGGTAGAATTGGCGGTGGCACTCCAGGAAGTCAGAGTTAGGGAAAGCAGGGTGGGCCATAAAATCAGCCAACGAGATAAAGTCATTACCATTCCAGGGTGAGCGGTGAAATTGAACCCATATCAGAATTCAGGCTAATTTCGGAAAATCAAGGTTTTTGGATCGATATTAACATAATTTTTCAGAGAGTGCAGTCTGCCAACTGGTTCTTGTTAACAAATCCCATTTACTTATCCCTGTTTTTCATAACCTATCAACACCCTTATTTCCCCCTATTCGTAGTAACGACTTGCTGTCGTTATCTTCCGGGTTGACCATCTCCACAAATTAAAGATATTATTCTGACAACTCCTTAGCATTTTCTAATTGAAATCAGGGCTGTAATATGATTACATGACTATAATTATAGTGCTTCTTGTTCTACCCCAAAATAATGTAGGGGCAATTTGCAAATTGCCCTTAAGAAACGACTGAAATCGTTACTACGAACATTGGAAAATGCGGGAAATTGGGGTGTTTCCAGCGGACTAAATGCCAACAATCCCGTCCGAATTACTCGAACGGGATTGTCTCTTATCGGAGATTATTAAAAAGGCCAAGGGCCTGGGTTATGAACACCTCTATTCGATGCGGTTTGTTATGCTTCTACTGTATCTGAATCCTGGGTTCAAGATTATCCCCCTTTGGATAGAACTGAATGAGCCAGCAGAGAGAGACTTGGTGGAGGAGGTCCCTTGATTGTTGCCAGTCAAGGAGTGGACTCACCCTAAAATCCCAGCAATCATTCCGGCGAGTAACACAAATCCGATCCAAACATTTTGACCAAAAATTTGGCCGTAAGTGGTGGGGGGGATGTCTTCCTTTCGCAGTTGTAGATATTCCCAACTCCACAGGAGAACCGCGATCGCCACCGATAGCCAGAAGGGGAAGCTCAGATGTAAGACAATTCCCTCCCAAATCAACAATCCAGCGGTGGCGAGAAAGAAGACTCCAACGGCTTCGGCAGCCAGACTGCCAAAAAATAAAGCACTGGAGTTCACCCCCAGACGGCGATCATCCTCGCGATCGCTCATGGCATACACCGTATCAAATCCCAAGGTCCATAACACCGTGGCTCCCCATAAAATCCAGGTAGAACCCTCTAAGTGAGATACTGCCGCACTCCAGCTAATCAGTACCGCAAATCCCCAGGCGATTGATAGGACCAACTGGGGAACTGGAAAAACTCGTTTTGCCAGGGGGTAGCCAATAATCACCGGCACTGCCGCTACAGATAAGCCAAAACTTAGGGGATTGAGATACAGTGCCAAAATGGCAGCACAGCCAAAGGCGACGATTGCTACCCCTATTCCAACTTTGATGGAAAGTTGGCGGGATGCCAAAGGGCGATCGCGGGTGCGTTCCACCTGGGGATCAATATCCCGATCCCACAAATCATTCACCACGCAACCAGCGGCACTGGTTGCCAAAGACCCTAAAATAATCACCCCGACGAGGAGCAACGGGGGGGTTCCTTGAGCAGCCAAAAATACCGCCCACAGCGCGGGAATCATTAAAATCAAGCGTCCAGCAGGTTTGTTCCACCGTAACAGCCGAATTACGGCTTGCCAGGTGGGTTCGCTTGGGTTGGGTTGTGACGTCAACATTACATTTACTGAAATTAATTCGCGACAGGTTTCAGTAATACGATATCGTTATCTTGGGTTCAACAGTGGAATCGATCCCTGACCCAGGGATATCGGTTGGATGCAGACGGGCATTCAGAGCGAAAATTTGTCAATGCCTCCATCAGAAACCTCCGGGGGTGGGTTAACGCAATCCAGCACACAGGATGCCAAATTTCGGATTTTTATGAGGAGTGTTTCGATAATTCCACTTCGATTCCGGCTTGCACCCACGATTTAACTAACGCGATCGCCGCATTAATCTCCTGGAGGGAAAAACAATGACCCTAATTAAATCTGTTCCCATCATGAGGATTCCGGATCCTAATGTGGGGAAACAACATATTATCGCTGCGATCGATATGGGGACAAACTCCCTACACATGGTAGTTGTAAAAATTGACCCGACCCTACCAGCCTTTACGATTATGACGCGGGAAAAAGAAACCGTACGTCTGGGCGATCGCGACCTAAAAACGGGCAACCTGAAACCGGAAGTTATGGCACGGACCCTTTCGGCGATGCGACGCTTCCAGCAACGCGCACAGAGTCTCCAGGTGGAACAAGTGGTTGCTGTTGCCACCTCTGCTATGCGCGAAGCACCGAATGGACGGGACTTTTTAAAGGAAATTGAAACCGAACTCGGACTCCGGGTCAGTTTAATTTCTGGACAGGAAGAGGCACGACGCATCTACCTAGGAGTGCTCTCGGGTATGGACTTTAATGAAGAACCCCATATCATTATCGATATTGGTGGCGGTTCTACCGAACTGATTTTAGGGGATGGTCACGAACCGCGTTCCCTGAGTAGTACCAAAATTGGGGCGGTACGTCTGACGAGCGAATTTATTACGACCGATCCCATTAGTAATAACGAGTTTGACTTTTTGCAAGCGTACATTCGCGGGATGTTAGAGCGTCCCGTGGAGGAGTTGCAGGGGTGTTTGTACCTAGATGAACTTCCCCGGTTGGTGGGAACCTCGGGAACGATTGAAACCGTTGCTGTGGCGATCGCCCGGGAAAAACAGGGCATGGAACCCTCCCCCCTCACCGGATATCAATTCAAATTGAAGGACTTAGAAGAGTTTGTGCAGCGATTGCGGAAACTCTCCTATCATCAACGGTTAGCTATTCCGGGGATGCCGGACAAGCGCGCCGAAATTATCCTCCCTGGGGCTTTAATTTTGCTGGAAGCGATGACCTTGTTGGGTATGGACTCCCTCACGGTTTGCGAGCGATCGCTGCGGGAAGGCGTAATCGTAGATTGGATGCTCACCCACGGCTTGATCGAGGACCGTCTGCGCTACCAGAGTTCTATCCGTCAGCGCAATACCCTCAAAATTGCCCAAAAATACCACGTTAATCTCGACTCTGCCGAACGAGTTGCGGGATTTGTCTTGACGTTATTCGATCGCACTCAAGGATTGCTCCATGAGTGGGGATTAAATGAGCGCGAACTATTATGGTCAGCCGCAATTTTACATAACTGCGGAATTCATATCAGTCATTCCTCTCATCACAAGCACTCCTATTATCTAATTCGCAACGGGGAATTACTCGGTTATACGGATACAGAAGTGGAAATTATCGCTAATCTGGCTCGCTATCACCGCCAGAGTGAACCCAAGAAAAAGCACGATAACTATCGAAATTTACCCAGCAAGCAACATCGTAAAATTGTCAGTCAATTGAGTGCTTTGTTACGCTTGGCTGTTGCCCTTGACCGCCGTCAAGTTGGAGCGATCGCCCAGGTTGATTGCCGCTACTTCCCCGATTCTAAGAAACTGCATTTAATCCTTCATCCCAATACTCCCCAGGATGAATGCGTCTTAGAACTGTGGAGTCTGGACCAGAAAAAGGCTGTCTTTGAAGAAGAATATGGCATTCAGTTAGTCCCGAAACTAGAACCCATTCCCGTTTCCCGGCGCTAACTGTTTTGTTCCTAATTTTGCTAACCCTTTAATCCGGTGTCTGCAAGCCATGAATCTCTCTTTTTTTCCCCGGTATGTTCATACTTTAGCTCGGTACAAATGGCTAGCCTTGGCAATAGTCACGGCTGGGTTGGGCATTTCCGGAGTCATGGCTTTGCAGATAGAACCCGTTCCCAAATATATTGCTACGGGTTCTTTAAGGGGAAATCAACCCCCGGATTCTATCTCGGATACAGCCGTGCAAATTATTAATCAAGGGCAGCAATTTTCTCAGCCGGAAGAATTGGTGCGATTACTGTTGGCAGATAATGTGATTAAAGCCGTAGCAGATAACGTCAATGTTGCTCCGCTAGAAGTCCGCGATCGCCTGTTGTTGAAACTCCCTAGTCCCGAAACATCCGGTTCTCTACTGGTGATGTATCGAGATAATAACCCCCAACGGGCCGTCCAAACTGCCTCCGGACTGATGCAGGCCATGGTCCAGCAAAGTCAACTGATCAATGCTGCTCGTTTAAATGGAGCGGTGGAACAGCTTAATCTCCGCCTGTCTCAAGCTCGTCAAGAACTCCAATCCGCGCAACAAAGCTTTGATGATTATTATGGAGAGGATCAGGCCGAGCGATCGCAATTACAACAACAGGTTACCCTCAAACAAGAAAAATTGACTCAAGTCCAAACCGCCTTGGCAGAAGCGAAAACAGCCCAAGGGGAAATCACCAGTAGTTTGAAAATCGCCCAAGCCCCCCAAGTCACCGAAACTAAAGCTAATTTACAGTTTCTCCAAACCTTAGCCTTCGGTGCGATCGCTGGATTATTCCTGAGTGCTACGGTTATTTTACTCTTGGCTTTCCTGACAAATCCACTCCATTACAAAGCTTTTCGCCGTCAGTTATTAGCCGCCTATAAGGGCCGATGCCCAATCACCGGCTGCGATGTAGAAGCCGCCCTCGAAGTGTTTCGCCTCGATCCGCATCAGCATACAAGTTCGAGCGATATCTGGAATGGCTTAATTTTAAGGGCAGATATACAACGATTATTTACCGCCAAACAAATCGCGATCGAACCGGGAACGTTACAGGTGATGCTTTCTCCGGAATTAGGAAAAACCAACTACGGCAAATTAGCCGGTAGGCGGCTAACAGTCCCAGAGAATGAAGCGGATAGCCCCAACTTAGACGCCCTAGACGCTCATTATCGCCAATGTCTCTGGATCACCGATGGGACTCTCGAAACGAAAGAACCAAAAGATTTAGAATCCATTTAAACGGTCGGGCAGATGTTGCGTAATTCTACGGAGAATACGCGGATTCTGTTTAGTTTCAAGTCGTCAAGTTTGTTCGAGTTTACGTCGTCCGTTTTTGTAAAGAAAAGGCTATAAATAAGTAAAACTTTATCAAAATTTCATACAATTAAGGAACATTTTACAATAGAATAACCCAGGACTCTAAGCCTATAAAAAAGGTTCAATCCTCCCCTAATCAGGGGATGGTGAGGGGGATTGAAGGTGAAAAGCTCCGGGGATAAAAAATTTATGAAAACCTTGTGTATTCATGGGTTTTGAAGTTGCAGACCAGGCTATTTTCAATCTCCTTCAAAAACAATTTAAAGTTTCTATCTTTGTTGTCCAGATAGCCCAAAAGGAATGCGTATTAGGGAATATCAGTTATCCTAGGCAAGTCCCTTATGCGCCTCTCTACTATTCTGGTTCTGTCTACCCTCTTATTTGCCAATCTTGCTCCTAGTGCAAAGTCCTACCCTACAAAGCTGCCTTCTACCCACAGCGAGGGCTTGTTTTCTCATCAGTCCTTAGAACGCTTCCCCTTACCATCGGACAACAGCCAGATTAACCCTTGCGAGACTCAGGGTAGCAAACCAGGTTGCAGCCGTCGGGATTTGCCAGTTTCTAGCCAGACCGAATCCCCCCTGTCCAGAATGCTACTTGCTCAAAAGCTAGTCCCTTCCACCCAAGCCGAACCGAACTGTCCGATGATGAAAACTCATCATCAAGTTGGACGCGGTAGTGGGCGATGCGAACCCTAGTTGTTCAACAGGCTTTTCCTTTATTGCAAACATCTCTACTACCCCATAGCGTTTTCCTTTCCGGTATGGCGATATTTGACTCTCCAAATCAAAAGCCGGTAGCACTTAAAATGCTACCGGCTTTTGATTTGGGGAAGATTAAAGAAACTGACCTGGAAATGGGGGCCTTTATTCTCGGCCCCGGGGGTTTTGATAACGGGACAATGCATAGATATCAAATAAGACTCCGACTACGCTACAGGTGAGTCCAATGACGACTGCCCCTGGGAGGGGGCGACCACTACCAAAGGTAGATAAGAATTGTAACAACTGCTTAACAACAGATTCACCCAGGTTTGTTAGTCCCGGTAAGTGGGCAATGACCTCTGCAATGGCTAATCCCACTCCCAGGGTTAGCATGGGGACCGCAAAACTCAGTAAACTGGTTAATAATAGCGATCGCAGAAAACGAGGAAAACTATTCATAAAATAAACAAGGGATACCGATAAACTGTCGAAATCGCCTGAATCTGAAACGCTTTGATTTATAAGATAGGCGCGATCGCACTCCTCAAACAGTTCTGTCACAAATATTAAATTTTGCTTAAAAAAGTTGTTTAAAATTTGTAAACAACTCCTCCCGTACCTGTCGTCAACCCCCTCACTACTCCTTTGACTCAAACTAAGTCAACCTCAAACTTAAGCCAGTGGTTCCAGCGCTTGATAGCCGCCATCATCCTCGGCGGACAAGTCGTATTTCACCTAGTTTCGGGAAAAATCCACCGTCGCAACACTATCGAACAGATGGCCCTTGTGGGACCCGATTCCCTATTTATCGCCCTCCTCACGGCCAGCTTTGTGGGAATGGTCTTCACGATCCAGGTGGCCCGGGAATTGCTGAACTTTGGTGCGGGAAGCGCCGTGGGGGGGGTGTTGGCGATCGCCCTAGCGCGAGAACTTGCCCCGGTGTTGACCGCCATCGTCCTCGCCGGACGAGTGGGTTCGGCTTTTGCTGCGGAAATTGGCACCATGCAAGTCACCGAACAAATCGACGCCCTCTATATTCTCAAAACCGACCCCATCGATTACCTCGTTATTCCCCGAGTCCTCGCCTGCTGTCTCATGCTACCTGTGTTGACCCTCCTCTCCTTTGCTATGGGAATGATCGCGGGAATGGTCATCGCCATCAATTTCTATCCCATTTCCCAAACCGTTTTTCTCGATTCCGTCCGCAGCTTAGTCCAAACCTGGGATATAATCGCCGCCTTAATTAAAGCCTTGTGCTTTGGCGGGTTAATTGGCGTCATTGGCTGTAGCTGGGGCTTGACCACCAACGGAGGGGCCAAAGGAGTTGGACAATCCACGACAACGGCAGTAGTTACCTCCCTACTTGCCATCTTTACCTTCAACTTCTTTCTCTCGTGGCTAATGTTTCGCGGGGTGGGTAGTGGGGTGTTCTAACCGGATTTACTCACCCACCCTCTAAAATAGAAACATTCAATTCTCTATCTGCCTCGATCGCAATACAGGGTAACGTTGTGACCACACCTGCTTCGACCTCAACTTCAACCTCAACCTCTACCTCTACCCAAGAACTGGCTCCCAGTTACGTCCTACCTTGGGCCTTTATCATCGGCAGTATCCCCCTGGTGGCCGTGCAGCCTTGGGCGAGTTTACTCGTTGCCGCCTTCGGGTTATTTTTAATGGTCCAAGCGGCCACCATTCGTCTGCAATTTACCCCGAAAGCCCTAGATATTTATCGATCAGGAAACTTGATTCGATCCTTTCCTTACGCGGAATGGATTAATTGGCGAATTTTCTGGCCCGGAGTTCCAATTTTGTTTTACTTTAAAGAAGTGAAAAGCATCCATTTCTTACCTGTTTTGTTCGATCCCAAGCAACTTCAAGCCTGTTTGGAGGAACGCTGTCCTCGGATTTAGGGGTGATTCTCCTTTGCCCGAAGGGGAGGCTTCGCGCACAAAAGACGCTGGCTTGCTGGCGGACCAGCTACGAGATCGGCACGGAACTACCAACGATTCTTTTATCCCCATAAAAACCCACCCGATCCCCTACCTTGGGCGAGTGGCGCGATCGGATCGAGAAGGGTGCGTTTCACAGCACGCATCCGGGCTTTTCCAACTCCTCGATCGCCTCTGGGTAACCTTTAAAGTTTAAAATATTTCCCCATGAATGCAGACGAAACACACAATCTTGAACCCTTAGAAACTCCGGACTCATCCGAATCCCCTGAGCCCGTTGAGGCTCCCTCCTCTGAAGCAGCGACCACAAATTCCGCTCAAGAGCTAAATCTCTCCGAAGACCTCTGGAAAGATCCCGAACCTCCTGTCCCCTCGCAGGTAGAACCGGAAACCCCGGAGTTGACCCTAGAAGGGGAGTCCTCCAACTGGGAAGAGGAATCAACTTCTGAGGAATCCACGGCTGAGGAAGTCGCAATTCCACCGTTGGCAATTGAAGAAGAACCTCCGGCTGAGTCCGTCGCAACTCCACCCTTGGCAATTGAAGAAGAAGCCGCCTCCCTGGGACGACGGGTGGCACAATTACAGGACCAAGAACGAGAACTCAAAGTCGCAATTGTGCAATTGCAAGCCAATCGTGCCGGACTTTTGCAAGAACAGGTGGAAACCCAGGCGGCGATCGGGCGGTTGGTCCAGGATGCCTTAGGCGAACTCGAACAGCGCAAGCACAACTTACAAATCTCAGTAGAACAACTTGAACGCCGACAAGAGCGCATCCGCACGGAAATGCGAACGACTTTTGCCGGGGTATCCCAAGACCTCGCCATTCGAGTTCAGGGCTTTAAGGACTATCTCTCAGGGAGTTTGCAAGATTTGGTAAATTCCGTGGAACAACTGGAGTTAACCCCTCCGGAACCAGAACCTGTGAAAATAGCCGCCAAACCACCTGCAAAAACAGGGGTTCGCCCTAGCAGCAGTAGCGCCACCATCCCCACCTTTGCAGAACAGCCCTTTCAAGACCGTGCAAAAAACATTCGCCGGTTGCTGGATAAATATCGCACTCAGCCGGACTATTACGGTCCTCCGTGGCAAGTTAGGCGGACTTTTGAGCCCGTACACGCGGAACGTTTATCGAACTGGTTTTTCACCCAAGGTGCTAGAGGTGCGGTGCGGACGTTGGGGAGTCGCTTACAAAATATTCTGGTCGCTTCTGCAGCAATTTCGGTCCTCAAAACCCTCTATGGCGATCGCCTCCGTACCCTGGTCTTAGCTAATTCTCCCGAACGTCTCGGCGAATGGCGCAGGGGTTTACAGGACTGTCTGGGCATTTCCCGGATTGATTTTGGTCCTGAAGGCGGGGTGGTTCTATTTGAAGCCCCGGAAGCTCTTTCCCAAAAAGCAGACCGTCTGCTCAAACAGAAGCAAGTTCCCCTAATTTTGATTGATGAAACTGAAAATCAGGTGAATCTTTCCCTACTACAATTCCCCCTGTGGTTGGCATTTGCTGCCGATCCCGAACTCCCTACTCTTTAGGCAATGTGGTCATTGGTCCTGGAATAAGGACCAACCCTCAATATGACTCTAAAATTTCTTAACACTGAGGCGAAAAGTTTATGAGTTTGTGGCTACTTTTAAATGGGCTTTTGTTAATCGGTGCATACTTGTGTGGTTCCCTGCCGACGGGCTATATTGTGGCTCGACAATTGAAGGGAATTGATATTCGTAATGAGGGTTCGGGTTCAACGGGTGCGACAAATGTTTTAAGAACAGTTGGGAAAGGACCTGCTCTGGTGGTGTTTTTGGTGGATGTTTTAAAAGGGATGGGGGCGATCGCCCTGATGCGTTTTGCTTACGCTTTGCCAGGGCTCCAGGAACTGGGAGCAACGGTGGGACAGGCTTCGAGTTGGTTGCCTTGGATGCTGATCCTCGCTGGATTAGGGGCTTTGCTGGGTCATACCAAATCGGTCTGGATTAATTTCAAAGGGGGGAAGGCCGTCGCAACCAGTTTAGGGGTGCTATTTGCCCTCAATTGGCCGGTGGCACTTGCCGGGTTTGGGGTGTTTGGAATTGTGTTAGCCTTTACCCGAATTGTCTCCCTAAGTTCGATGTTGGCAGCCCTCGCCTTACCGGGGATCATGTTTGTCATGCATCAACCCTTGTCTTATCAAGTTTTTATGTTAGCGGCTTCGCTCTATGTAGTTTGGCTACACCGCACTAATATCAATCGCCTGCTTTCTGGCACCGAACCCCGGATCGGCCAAAAGTTATCGCAACCCTCGGAAAGTATTCCCTCTTAGGATGTCGGGACCGTAGCTAAAAAAACACGAAATTTGTTGACAAAAAGGCGGGAATTTTCCAATAAATTAAGGGGGTAAAATCCGGGTTTTTGTCCTATTTATCTAATCGTGTGAGGATGTCATAGGGCCGGGTAAAGTTTTAGTTAAAGAAGAAACCGGGTTTCTGGCAACGATTTGTGAGTGATAGGCACAGATGGTGTTAAGAAACCGGGTTTCTAACCTCTAGGGTATTCTAGGAGTAGAGCCGATCCTCCCTTGAAGTTGTTTTATGTGCCTAGTTGGCGCGATCGCTCGGTAGCGGCCTGTACGGCTTCGATGCAGGCGGAGCGAAATCCTGCTTTTTCTAATTGGGCAACTCCGGCGATCGTTGTACCTCCGGGACTGGTTACTCGGTCCTTGAGTTCTGCCGGGTGAAGATTGCTCTCTTGAATCAGGGTTGCAGTCCCCAATACGGTTTGTAAGGCAAGTTGGGCCGCGATGGTTCGAGGTAACCCAGCACGAACGCCGCCATCTGTCAATGCTTCGATAAAAATTGACACATAGGCGGGCCCGGAACCGGATAAGCCGGTAACCGCATCCATTAGGGACTCGGGAACCTGGACCACATCCCCCACAGCTTGTAACACAGATTTGGCCCGGTCGAGGTGTTCGGGTTGAACCTGGGTGCCAGGGGCGATCGCGGTAATCCCTGCGCCTACGGTAGCGGGTGTATTTGGCATCGCTCGGACAATCGGCTTGCCCGGAAAGGCCCGTTCTAGCTTACTCAGGGGGACTCCGGCCAAAATTGAGAGGATCACCGGCACTTGTCCATTCTGGCCTGGGGACGGCAAGGCAGCGATGACGGCTTCAAAAATCTGGGGTTTGATAGCTAAGAGTAAGACCTCTGTCGCGGCGGCTACTTCGGAATTGTCTGCGGTGACTCCGACGCCGTACTGTTGGGCTAAAAAATCGCGGCGCTGCTGAACGGGATCGCTAATTAAAATAGCTCCCGGGGGGTAAGTCGCCAGAGCAATTAGGCGGGATAGGAGAGCTTCTCCCATGACCCCGCCTCCAATAATTCCAAGTTTTACAGACAACGGTTATTAATTCCCTGTAAGGTTTCCAAGGTCCTTGGTCAACTCGGCTAAGGGTGCGATCGTTGACCAAGAATGTTTAATTTACTGGACCATCCGGACTTGTTCTGGGGTCCAGCTTGTCTGGGTTCCAGGAGGACGAGCGGTTCGTAAGTGGGGTTGCAAGACGTCATGAACCACACCCGTTTGGGTGCTAACTTGAACACAACTGGGGGTAAACAGGAAGATGCTTTCCCCGATGCGTTCTTGATGCCCGTCTAAGGCATAAGTGCCACCGGCAATAAAATCAACAGCTCTTTGAGCTTGGTCAGGATCCATCATCGTCAAATTGAGGACGACGGATTTGCGTTCCCGCAGGGCTTGAATGGCTTGGGGCATTTCTTCAAAGGATTTCGGCTCCATCACCACTACCTCAGAAATGCCGTTTGCTGCTCCAGGCAGGCCGATTACGTTATTAATAGCATTCATGCTTGATCCCATTGCGCCTTCAGATCCAACCATTCCCATTCCTGTCGGGGTATTCCGCAGGTTGCTAGCTCGATTCCGACGCGCTTCTGCTTCCGGAGAGGCGGCGGGTTGTTCTTGGTAGAGGTTTTGGTATCCTTCCCCTTCTATTTCGTCGTACTCGTACTCATAATCAACGGATTCATTGAGTCCGACCATATCTCGTAGCTTAGAAAAAATCGTATTCACGGTTTTAGCTCCATCAAAACTAGGGTAACATCAGGGCATTCTCTATCAAATCCCCATTCCAGCCCAAATAGATTTTGGATGTTAGTTCGGTATAAACTCAGGTTCCGACTGAATCAACCCCTAATCAGGGGTGGAGTTCTAGGGACTGAGCCGGAATAACCCTTGGCTCCTGCTTAGGTTCTAGATGCCCTTGAGCGTGACTGAGCGCCGGGGTGAACCCCGTTGAGGAAGGAACTCTCTCCTAACAGGAAATGCACTCCATTCGTCATGCCCAACCCTACCCAAGTTATCAGTTTATTGTATATTGCCATAAGTTGCAGATTACGCCCAAAATTTTCCAGAATTTAGGGGGTGTTTTGTGCAATCGGGGGCTGGAGTTTCACAATAGAATTGAGAACCGAATTTTAGGAGTTTAGAAGGCTGACAAGGCTGACAAGGCTTACCTCTATTCCCTCGATTAAGACTGGTCGAGAGGGGGTGGAGGTCACTTTCACCTTTTCCTGATTTTGAGGGCTATCCGCCTGATTTAAGACAGTCGCTCTCCAAAGAGGATGGTCCCTAATCTCACCATGGTGGAACCGGCTTGGACGGCTAAATGATAATCTCCTGACATTCCCATTGAGAGCTGCTGCATGGAAATCTGATCCCAGTTTTGGGCCTGGATTTCTGCGGCGAGTCTGCGGGTGCCATCAAACAGCGCTAGGATTTTTGCCTCGTCCAATCCCTGGGGGGGAATGGTCATTAATCCTTGGATTTTTAAGTTTTTACACTGATTTAGGGTCGCTAAATCCTCCAGGAGTTCAGGAATCTGCCACCCGGATTTGTTGGAGTCGGGCTCGATTTTTACTTGGAGACAGACTTTTGGCTTGATCCCCAGTTCTTCTGCTAAGCGATCGACTCGTTGCGCTATTTTTAAACTATCAATGGAGTGGATCCATTGAAAAAGGTCTAAAGCGGATTTGACTTTATTGCTTTGCAGGTGTCCAATCATGTGCCAGGTAATATCAGGCAAGTCTTGCAGTTGGTCAGATTTCGCTTGGGCTTCCTGAATGCGGCTTTCCCCAAAATCTCGAATTCCGGCCTGATATGCTTGCCGGATGGCATCAACGGATACCTGTTTGGTGACGGCAATCAGTTGGACACCGGGGGGTAAGCTAGTGCGGATATGGACAATCCGTTGGGCGATCGTCATTGAAATGTGCGTTTGTGGATGAGTTGAAGTTCAGCGAATTCCTGAGATTGGCCCATTCGTCTGAGCAATCGCAAGCGGTTTTCGACGAGGAGGCGAGCATCGGCACGGGTGAGGGGCTCAAATCTTAACCCCTCTAAGCCAGAAAGCGCTAAAAAAAATAGACGTTGGGCATATAGGGTGGTGAACAACTCCTGATTTTGTTCGATCATACACACTCGATAGAGCAGACCAAAAGTAGGATGATTTAAGTAAGTTTCAGTGTTCATTCAGGTTCAGATGAGTACCGTTAATGATAACGGTTATAGATTCATGAAGTGCCCCTGGCGGAGTCAGCCGGTATGGAATTTCGGGAGATGACCCGTTTTCCCACCTGAGTTTTTGCCGCAAGCTGGGACGGGGATAATTTTATCAGAAATCGCGGTTAACCCTATGCTCTTAGCTTGGGGATAGGTAATGAATTGAATGATTCTTCTCGTAGGGGGAGCGTTTGGGTCTCTATTATTCGGGATTGAGCAAATTTCCATTTTTTCAATTCTATTGTCTAACCGGTGGAAGATGGGCAAGATTACGGTCCTAAGACTGGAGTATATTTTTCTCGGAGATACAGCTATCAAATGGGAGAGGTTGCGGCACTAATTATTAAGATTTTCATAAGGCATAGATTGGCGATCGCTAGGGTCACTCACTCTCCCTGGAGGCGATCGCCATTTGCAGTGCCGCGAGTTGTGCTCTAGCTTTATCTAGGGATTCATACCATTCTTTTTCGGGTTCACTATCGGCGACAATTCCTGCACCCACTTGTCCCCAAACTCGATAAGTTTTTCTCTGGCTTTTTGTCGTTCCGGATGCCTCTGGCGCAAATAATAAGGTCCGAATCAAAATGTTCAAATCAAGCTGTCCTCGCCAGTCTAAATATCCACAAGAGCCATAAAATAGGCTGCGCCGCACGGGTTCTAATTCTTCAATAATTTCCATGCATCGGACTTTGGGACAGCCGGTAATGGTACCCCCGGGAAAGGTGGCGCGGATTAAATCGATACTGTCGCGATCGCGGCTGAGGGTACCCACTGCGTTACTAACCAAGTGCATGACATGACTATAGCGTTCAATGGTTAGTAATTCGTTAACTTGTACGCTTCCCCATTCGCAAACTTTCCCTAAATCATTCCGTTCCAGATCGACCAACATAATATGTTCGGCACGTTCTTTACGGTTGGCGAGTAATTCTGCGGCGAGTTGTTCATCAAGTTCGGGGGTTTTACCTCTAGCACGGGTTCCAGCAATGGGACGAGTTTGGGCGGTTGTTCCTTGTAATTGTACTAATCGTTCCGGTGAACAACTCACCACGTCTCCCCAAGGGGTGCGCCAATAACTGGCAAAGGGGGAGGGATTAATGGTACGCAAGGTCTGATAAACGTCCCAACTTTCCTGTTGGGTTGTTGTTTCAAATCGTAGGGATAAGTTGGCTTGAAAAATGTCCCCGGCTGTGATATATTTTTTAGCTTGTTTTACCCGTTCTTCATACTCGAATTGAGACAAATGAAACTGGGGAAAAGGAGGAATCAAACCCGCTATTTTTGGAGAGTTTTGGGAGGATTGATCCGCTACAGGAGGGTTTTCTAATTGTTGTTGGAGGATATCAAGTTGGGTGCGATCGCTACTGGCAATCCACAACTGTTGCTGCTTATGGTCGAGGATAGCAAAGTTTGCGGGTTCGTACCAGTAGGCGACAGGAAAAGGTAGGGAGTCTGTGTTTAAATGGGGGAGTTTTTCAATTTCCCAGGCTAAATCGTACCCCAACCATCCTAACCATCCTCCGGTGAAGGGAAGCGCATCGCGATCGCTGTATTGAAGGGTGGCAATTTCTGGGATGGGTTCCGGGTTATCTGGCTTTTTGCGGTGTAATAGTTGGCGCAAAGTGGGCAGAATTTCTCCGATTCCCGGTATCCACAATTGAGGACGGTTATTAATTGATCTCGGAGCACCGGCACAGATAGAATATCTGGCTTCTGGGATGGGGGAGGGAGTTGGATAGGGGCTTTCTAGGAGGGTGGCGATCGCTGCTTCTGGTTGGTTAGCTTGAGATTGAGGAGTAAGAAATAGCGCCTCAAATACCTGGGTTCCAGTACGTCCTGTTAAGGGTAGCGATCGCCAATACCAAGGCGGAATCGGTTCTAGGTTTAATGGGTTCACACTTGCCATCCCCATACGAAACGCATTCCCCAAAATCCACAAAGTAGGGCGATCGCCACCCAATCTCCATTTCTGAGTTTTAACGGATGCCACTGCACCCGATGGGTGTTCGGCGTCGTAAATCCACGCACTTGCATACCTCCGGCAATTTGGTGAGCTCGCAAGAGTAAATTTTCTAGCAGTCTTTCTACTACAGTAAACCAGACTTTGCTGGTTCCCCGCAAGCCCAATTTTTTCCAATTAATCGCCCGAGTTCGTACGGATCGAATTAAGTTTTGGACCTCTTCTAAAACGAGGGGAATAAACCGTAGGGATAGAGTTAAAGTTAAGGCAATTTCTGTAACGGGAATATTAAACCGTCTCAGGGGACTCATCAACTCTTCAATTCCAGAAGCAATCTCTTCTGGGGCGGTGGTGAGAAGATACAGATTGGTGCTATAAATTAGGGTAAAAAATAAGGTGCCGATCCGAATGCCTAAATCTAGAGAACGACGGGTAATGCTAAACTGCCCTTTCTCAAAAAGGATGTAACGGTAATTCGTGGGTTGAGGGAGTTGATTGTTAATCGTCTCTGGGGGTGCGGTGGTTTCTTCACCCCAGCCGAAGGGATTGTACCAGGGATTTCTTTCCGGTGCCGCAGGTAGGGTTGGGGGTTGGCGATCAAAGCCAAGTTCTTGTGCTGGCAGACGGGGTTGGTGTTCAACCGGGAGTCCATCGGGTGCGATCGCTGTAATCAGACAAATTAGCACAGAAAAAGTTAACAACAAACCCATTTGTTGCCGCCATACGCGCAGAGGAATTAAGGCACTAATCGTAATCAAGATCAGCAACAGAACTAATCCCATTCGCCAGATGGGATTTGCTAAGACTGGCGCAATTAAAAAGCTCATCAGCCATATCAGTTTGACTCGCGCATCTAAGTGATGCAGCCAGGTGATGGGTTGTTCTAAGTACAAGCCTATGGGCAGCGATCGCAGTAAATCCATCGGATTTTAGAAGATAAATTTTCCCGTTGTAGTTCCAACGACAACGGCAGACAAGGATCGGGGGTTTAAACCCCCAGCGGTTGTCGCGACTTAACTTAACCTGTATAGGCGAGAGTTCCAAATCCCGACAGTTGTCGCATCTACACTTTAACTGCGCGATTGGTGGTATTAGTGTCTTCAAATTCCCGGGCTTTCTTCCCACGCCATAGCAAGCGTAAGGGACTGCCAATAAATCCGAGTTGTTCGCGGAATTGACGTTCGATGTAACGGCGATAGTTATCGTTAAATCGTTTGGGGTCATTTACAAACAAGGCAATGGTCGGGGGTTGACTGGTAACCTGAGTCCCATAATAAATTTTTCCCTGTTTTCCTTGGCGGCTGGTGGGCGGACTATGCCAGTGCAACGCATCTTTTAAAACTTCGTTAATCACCGAAGTAGAAACGCGACGACGATGTTCCTCTGCCGATTTTTCTACTAAATCCAGGATGTTTTCCACCCGTTTTCCGGTGACGGCACTTACAAAAATTGCTTCTGCCCATTCTAGGAAATAGAGGCGACTCTTGATATCCCGTTCATAATCATAAATCGTATAGGAATCTTTTTCGATCGCATCCCATTTATTGATGACCATGACGCAGGCACGTCCTTCTTCTTCGATTCGTCCTGCCAGTTTTTGGTCCTGTTCTGTGACCCCATCAACTGCATCAATCACCAACAACACGACATCCGCACGGCGAATCGCTTTAAATGCCCGGTTAATGCCAAAAAATTCGGGTCCGTACTCGACATTTTTCTTTTTACGAATCCCTGCGGTATCAATAATTCGGTAGGTTTTTCCGTTCCGTTCCACAACGGTATCGATACTGTCGCGGGTGGTTCCTGAAATTGGACTAACAATTGCCCTGTTTTCTCCTACAAAGGCATTGAGTAAACTAGATTTTCCCACATTGGGACGTCCGACGATCGCCACTTTAATTTCTGGGGTTTCTTCGATTTCGGACATCGGAGGCAAATGGGGAATTACAATATCCAGTAAATCTCCTGTTCCACTTCCGTGAATGGCAGAAACGGGATAAGGTTCACCCATTCCTAATTCCCAAAATTCCGCCGCTTGTGTCAATCCTTCCATTAAGGATTCACATTTATTCACGGCAAGGACTACGGGGACCTTTTGATGCCGCAACCAGTTAGCAATTTCGCGATCGGCTTCGGTAACACCGAGTTGTCCATCCACAACAAACAGGGCAACGCTTGATTCGGAAAGCGCTGCCATGACTTGTTCTCGAATTAAGGGTAAAAATTCAGTATCGTCATCAAAGACTAATCCGCCGGTATCCACAATCTGAAAGTCTCGGTCCTGCCAGAAGGCATCTCGATAGGTGCGATCGCGAGTGACTCCCGGTTCGTCATGGACGATCGCCTGTTTGCCCCCCGCAATCCGATTGACAAGGGTTGATTTGCCCACGTTAGGGCGTCCGATAATAGCAACTATAGGTAAAGCCATAGAGGTTGAGGTTCCTGGGATTGAGCGAAGCAATCTTATTCTGTTAATTTTCTTATTATAGCGAATCTGTGCGATCGCTACGCTCATTTTATCCCTGACCTTTCCCTTGGGGCTTGCCACCTTTGGTAGCTTGGACTTTTTGATGGCTTTTTGTCTTACCGGCAGGTTAAACCTTGATTCACTGCAGCAAAATCTGCGGGTTTTTGTGCATCAATCAGTCGGCTGTACTCTTGTTTGTTTTGAATCAATTTGACTCGGGCAGTATCTAAATCTGTCTTCCTATAAGTTAACTCTCGTTTTGCTGAGAGTTCAATATCTTGAGCAATGATTTCACTCGGATCCGGTTGATAGGTGAAAATAGTATCTCCCTCTTGTTCCCGAATGGTTAAACGGGCTTGAGTACCTAATGGGTTAGGTTGGGCTGATGCTGGGTCATATTCACAAATTCTCCCCGTTGTCTGTTGGGTACATCCGATCAGCAAGGTTAAGGACAGCAAGCTCAAGCTAAGGGCCGATTGATTGATTTTCATAGAATATTTGGGCTTGGTATTTTTGAGGATTTTGTTTAAGTAATTATAACAGCTAGTTGGCACTTAATTGACGAGAGTCCGAACTTCCAAATCAGGTAGAGTCCCTGGTCATTATCGCCCCAATAATATCTGGGAAACGACGGTAACTCGTGACCGCGAACCATTAGAAGCCACTGAAGCTACTGTCACTACGAACGTAGCCCCCTTGACAAAATTATTTTTTTTTGAGAGATTAATGGATATAATTCTCCTATCTCTGTCTAAAAATTTAATTAAGCCGCAAAAATTTAGGGCAACTGTCAACACAAACGTAGCCCCCTTGACAAAATTATTTTTTTTTGAGAGACTAATGGATATGATTAGGGAAGGTGCGCCTATATATAGGAACCTTACAGATATTCTCCCTTGTAGCCCTGTGGAGAAGAGGGCGATCGCTACGGTTAGGGAGAAGTTAATTATTCAGGATTAGAGAGAAAGATTCACTGTCAAGGGCGCAGGTTTTGCGCCCTTGTAGTTTATGGGCGACAAATACCCTGGGGGAAGTCCCTAACGGAGAGGGTACTTAAAAGCCTTGCAGCAGGGGGGTCGTCCTGGGTTTGCTTTGCGGAGACAAAAATCGCCGACAGGGTTTTCTGGGGGCTATTTTTGGCGGCAGTGAGGATAGATTCCGTGGGTTTGTCCTGGGCGGTGGAACAACCGGCTGGCTCTAACGGTTGCATGAGGGCGGGTAGCGAAAAAAAGAATAAAAATAGGCTAACCCTGCCTAAAAACTGGAGGTGCATCCCTGTTCTCCTAACTCATAAGGTAGGCATTTTCCCTATACGGATCCGCCGGTACCAAGTCGGGATGAATGAATGCGAAATATCAAGGGGGGCGATTTCAATTGATGGGAAGTTTGTTTCCCCCAGTTGGGCGATCGCGATGGAAATTAATAAGCAGTGCAGTCCTAGCAGACCTTCTTGTTAAAGAGCTTGAACCAACACGGAATCTCCTTCTATTTTGACTAAATAAGGAGAGAGATTTTCTGTAGCTGGACCTTTGAGAACTGTACCATCGGGAGAATATTCTGCACCATGACAAGGACAGATGTATTTGCGATCGCCCTCATTCCAACCTACGGTACAGCGGTTATGAGTGCAAGTAGGATTTACGGCATAAAGGATCTCCGAATCTTCCGGATTGCGAGTGACAGAAATGCCTCCATTTCCAAAGGATTCATTCAAAATTTGACCCTGAGTATCTAACTCCAAGAGCGTCCCAACTGCCTCAAAGTTATCGGTGCCTGACGCGGTTAAATTAGTATCCGTTGTAGTTGATGCGTTCCTTGTCGATTCTCCAGAGGGACTACAAGCGGCGATCGCCATTGGCAAAAAACTGGCAAGCCCGCCCACACCAACCCAGCTTAAAAAATCTCGACGCTTCATAGGCTTAAGTTTTGACAAGCTAAAGAACATCTCTATCATCTTAAAGGATTTTAACCCTTACGGGAAACTCCTCAAAACCGGGGCATTCAGGGCGATCGCAAAATCAAGCTATCTTGATATGATTTGACTATTCTGGCAAGGGGGGGATCAAGGTCATGGAACGGGTAATTTCTCTGTTGGGATTAATTACATTTGTGGGAATATGTTATGCCCTATCGGTAAACCGTCAAGCCATTCGCTGGGGAACTGTGTTATGGGGAATTGGGTTGCAACTGATTTTCGCCCTATTTATTCTGAAGACTGCACCCGGTTTGGCATTATTTAAATTTTTAGGCGATCGCGTCAATGAGTTTTTGAACTTTGCTGATGTGGGGTCTGCCTTTGTCTTTGGGGAAAACTTCAAAGAGCATTTTTTTGCGTTTAAAATCTTGCCAACCATCATCTTTTTCTCCGCCTGTATTACCCTACTCTATCACTACGGAATTTTGCAGCGCTTAGTCCAGGGCGTCGCCTGGGTCATGATGCGAACTATGAAAACCTCCGGTGCTGAATCCTTGTCCGCTGCGGCGAATATTTTCATCGGGCAACTGGAAGCCCCGATGCTGATTAAACCCTATATCGCAAAGATGACCAATTCCGAACTTCATGCCGTGATGACAGGGGGATTTGCCACTATTGCCGGAGGAGTATTAGCGGCTTATATTTCCTTTGGAATTCCCGTCGAACATTTGCTAGCGGCTTCGGTAATGTCTGCACCTGCATCCTTAGCCGTTTCTAAATTATTGTATCCTGAAACCGAAATATCCTCTACCGCTGGGAAAATAGAACTCAACCGGGAAAGTCCCTATATTAATGCCATTGATGCCATAACTTCCGGTGCAATTGAGGGGTTAAAATTAGCCTTAAATGTAGCAGCGATGTTAATTGCCTTTTTGGGATTAGTGGCATTCTTGAATGCAGGGCTGGGATGGATGGGGAGTTGGGTAGGAATTCCAGAGCTTTCTTTTGAACTAATTTTATCCTATTTAATGGCACCGGTTGCCTGGTTGATGGGTGTTCCCTGGGAAGATGTAAAAGAAGTGGGAATGCTGCTAGGGAAAAAGACGATTTTGAACGAGTTTATCGCCTATTTAGATTTAAAAGAGTTGATAGCGAATCAGGCAATTTCTCCCCGGGGTATTATCATTGCAACTTATGCCTTATGTGGATTTTCTAACTTGGGTTCGATCGCCATTCAAATTGGCGGCATCAGTGCGATCACACCCAATCGCCAGGGAGATTTAGCACGATTGGGAGTTAGGGCAATGATTGCCGGTTCCATCGCTTGTTTTATGACAGCTTGCGTAGCCGGACTGTTATTGTAAAAACAGAAAAGTTGACAATTTAGAGATTTTAGAGATTAATGGCGGAACTACCCAAAGATTTAGATGAGGCGATCGCCCAAGCAAAAACAGCAACCAAAGCTGCCCTAGACGATGGATACCGACGGCTGCAAGTTGAAATCGGCATCCCCGAACTAAAAGTCCAACCGATCGCCGAAGAATTTCTCCCCATATTCGAGGACTTGTTTGGCGATCGCTTTAAAGTCTACTTTCCCGATGCGGGTGCTGCTGCCTTAGCCCGTCGAGATTGGGGAGACAGACCCTACATCATTCGCGGCTTGAGTGAAATTAAAGGCAAAATGGAACCCGAAGACCAAGGATTTCTATTTGTGGAACCCTCCTCGGTGGAAGTCAACACCTTAGAAAAAATGTGCGAAGAAGCAGGCGATCGCCCAACGTTACTCCTAGTGCCAAAACTGGAAAATATCGCCATCATTGGCATTGGCTTAGCGGGAAGACAACTCAGGGAAAGGTTTCTGTCCACCATCGAATCCTGCTACTTCGTCCAACCGAAAGAAGGATATGCCCTATTTCGCTGTTATCCCAGTCCCTGGCAAGTCTGGCTGGAAACCGGCGATACCTACCAACTAATTTCCGAAACCTCCTCCAAACCCGTCGGTGACGACTTAGAACGCTTGATTACCCAAGCCACCGCCACCCCGGAAGACTCCCAACAAAGCGAAGGGAACAACACCCCCTTAACTACCCCCAAAAAACCGGGCTTAATCACCAATATGAAACGCTTTCTGCGGGCATTAAGTCAATAATCGGGGAATCGGGGAATAATAGAAACATGACTCCAGTACGTCCGAGTCTTGATTGGGACGGACTGGTGTCGTTTTCTTGAACCCCCAGAAGGAATAGCCCAGAGTGTTTAAGCACACAACTTCATGAGCAAAACTAACTTCCGACGCATTGCGATCGGGGACGTCCACGGTCACTACGACGCACTGGTGAAACTCCTAGATGCGATCGCCCCCAACGCAGACGATCGCCTGTATTTTCTTGGAGACTTAATCGATCGCGGTCCCGATAGCGCCAAGGTTGTTAAATTAATCCGCGAGAATAGATTTACCGCCCTCCTCGGTAACCACGAACATCTCCTCATCAACGCCTGTGGCAACGGCAAAGTCAATCAAGCTGCACTCCAAGCTTGGCGCTACAGTGGCGGACAAAATACCTTAACCAGCTATCCCAAACTCTACTCCCATCCCAGTGAAGCGCTTTTAGAGGATGTCGCTTGGATGCAGACTCTTCCCCTCTATCTGGATTTAGGGGACGTTTGGTTAGTTCATGCGGGCGTTCATCCCGATCTTCCCATCCTAGATCAAGGTGCAGAAGACTTTTGCTGGATTCGCGCACCCTTCCACAATATCTGCAAACCCTACTTTCCCAATAAACTGATCATAGTCGGCCATACCATCACCTTTACCTTTAAAGGCGTCAAACCCGGACAACTTGCCAAAGGTCACGGCTGGCTGGATATTGACACCGGGGCTTATCACCCCATGAGTGGCTGGTTAACCGCCTTAGACCTTACCCAACGCCTAGTTTATCAAGTCAACTTATTTAAAGGCAAAGTAAGAAAACTCTCTCTACAAGACGCAGTGGTTTCCATTCACCCCCGGCAAGGGGTAGTGTGCCCGTAGCCTTAACCCTTTCACACCTTCTCGTTTTAGAATAGGTGAATAAGCAAGGTGACTTCAATTTAGGAGTGGCATTTACTGAGTCCTTTTATAATTAACTCTAAGATCAACCGTAAAAATGACCCAACCTAATATCTATTTTGTCTGCTACCCAGACACCAACGTACCCATTGGCGGTGTAAAAATGCTATATCGTCACGTCGATATTTTAAATAAAAATGGATTTTCGGCTTTTATCATGCATGATGATGAAGGCTTTCGATGCAATTGGTTTGAAAATCAGACTCAAATTGCCTATCTTCCGAATATTTCCCTCAAAAATAATGACTTTTTTGTAATGCCCGAAACCTGCACCCCAAAGAGTGGCAAATTGTTACCGGGTATCCACAAAGTAATTTATAATCAAGGATGTTATAATACCTTTAATGAATATTCCTTCGATAAACATCAACTAGAAACACCTTATTTATCTTCCGATATAGTAGCTGTTTTAGTCGCTTCTGAAAATAGTTTTAATTACTTAAAATATGTTTTTCCCGACTCTAGACTATTTCGGATTCATCATTCTATTGAGCCTGAACTCTTTTACTATCAGCCGGTTAAGAAAAAACAAATTTGCTGGATGGACCGGAAAATGCAGCGGGATGCTCAACAAATTATTAATATTTTAAAATTTAGAAACGCTTTAAATGGCTTTGAACTAATTCCTATTGAAAACAAGCCGCAACAAGAAGTTGCCCAAATTTTTCGAGACTCTTTAATGTTTTTAAGTTTTTGTTATTCCGAGGGCTTTTCCTTGCCCCCAGCGGAAGCCATGGCTTGTGGGTGTTTAGCCGTCGGATATCATGGGTGGGGCGCGAAAGAATATTTTTTGCGTGATTTTTCTTTTCCCATAGAAAGTGGTGATATAATTGGATTTGCTCAAACTGTTGAACGGCTAATTGCCACTTATAATACTCAACCCCAGCTTTTAATGGAAAAGCATAAAAAAGCAGCGGATTTTATTAGAAAAACTTATTCCTCACAGCAAGAAGAACGGGATATTATCACGGCTTGGCAGAGTATTCTTAACCTAGACCGCAAAAAGTAACCAAAGGGCTAAATTGGTAATGCTCCTGTCTCCTTTGCAATTAACCGGAGGAATGAAGGGGCCAGAGTGCTACCCTTGATAGAAAGAAACTCTATAACCTACCTAAATCAGGCAGAGTTGGGGGGAGGATTTTCTAGGCCATTTCAAGTCCTAGTCAGCAATCCTTTAACATTACAAATTTTAGCAGTTTTTGCTACATTGATGTTCCGCTAATTAACCCCTCGGCAACTTTTTTATACAGCCTCATCATACCTAATTATTAAAAAAATGAGCAATCGTTCTCGAAAAAATTTATGGTCTCGATTAAATAATTATAAACTCTTACGGTACTTGTTGATCATCGCTCTATGTTGGGCGATCGCCCAAGTTTTAGCCTACTTTCAATCAGTTATTGTCATATTTATTTTTGCGGCCATTTTAGCCTTCTTACTCAATTATCCGGTGAAATGGATTCAACGATTTGTTCCCCGGAGTGCTGCCGTTATTTTGATATTTTTAACCAGTCTCATCATACTAGGAGGACTCACTATCACCCTAGGGGTAGCAGTATTATCCCAAGGTCAGCAACTGATTGAACAATCTCCGGAACTCTTGCAAGGCATATTAGATGTATTAGACCACATCCAAGAAGTATTAGCTCGCCGGAATCTTCAATTAGACTTAACCGCCATTGAAGACCGTTTACGAGACGAAGCCTTAGCAGGAATTGGCGTCGGTTTAACCACCGTTCAAAAACTTTTATCTAATTTAGTAGACTTGATTTTAATTGCCGTAGTTGCCTTTTTCATGCTTATCGATGGAAAGCAAATTTGGGATTTATTTCTAAAACTATTCCCTGCTCATTTGCGAACTGACATTACTCGGTCTATTCAGAAAAACTTTCTAGGCTTTTTTTGGGGAAGGTTAATTTTATCAGTATTTTTTGCTGTCTCTTGCTTTATTGTGTTTGTTATTCTCGGCATTCCCTACCCTTTAATATTAGCAGCAGTCGGAGGATTTTTTGATTTAATTCCGGGAATTGGAGCAACTTTAGGAATTAGTTTAATTTCTTTAGTCTTGCTACCCCAAGGAATTTGGCTCAGTATCAAGGTGGTAGTGAGTTGTATTTTGCTCCAGCAAGTCGAAGAAAATTTGTTAATGCCCCGAATTATGAAGGATTCGGTTAATGTCAACCCTGTTATTATGTTTTTAGCTTTGTTAATAGGAGCCAAAATTGCCGGATTGCTGGGGATATTTTTAGCGATTCCAATTAGTGGAGTCCTGATTGGCTTAGGAGAAATTGATGAAATGAAGGGAGACGTGTAGGCAACAAGTTTGGCAAAATGGGTAAGGGGAACTAAAGGTTAGAACAATCTCCGAAAATTAGCCAAAAAATAACCGGGTTGGTCAGCCCGGTTAAAGATTAAAATAACTTCAATGATAAACTTTCCAGCCCTTATCTAGGGAGTCTAAATGAAGTGGGAAATTTCTCAAGGGAGTGCGTGATAACTAGCTGTACCAGATGAGTTCAGGAAACGCTATAACAGTGGACGGATTTTTTCGCGATAGGCTGCTTCATTTAAGCCCGTTCCTTGGTTGGCTTGATCCGGAGGAATCATTTGTTCGAGGGCAGTAATGCGATCGCGACTGGCGGGGTGGCTACTTAAAAACGTCGGCAAGCTAGATTTGCCAAGGAGTTTTTCAAAAAATTGGACCAAACCCCGAGGAGAATAACCTGTGTTTGTGAGGATAGCTAAAGCATCGCGATCGGCCTCATATTCATGTTGTCGGCTGCGCGGCAGACGCAGAGCTAATTCTACCCCCAGTTGTACAGCAATATTGCCATCCACACCGGCAGCCCCGGCTAGTCCTCTAGCGATGATAACCTCGCGCATTTGCCTAATCGAATGTTTGTTAACAATATGGCCGATTTCATGACCCATTACCCCGGCTATCTGAGCTTCATTATCTACCGCTTTGAGTAAGCCGGTAGTCACGTAAACAAACCCGCCCATTGTCGCAAAAGCATTGATGCTCTCATCATCCACAACCTGGAAGGTGTAGGGAAGATTTGGGCGATCGCTTTCTGCCACTAAGCGAGAACCCAACTCTTTCACGAAAGCATTAATTTGAGCATTGCGGTACAGTCTAAATTGGCTGCTGAGAATTTGTTGATTGATTTGCTGACCGAGTGCTACTTCCTGGGAATCAGACATGGTAGTAAGCTGGATCACTTCCAGTCCCGGACCAATCAACCGCCGGAAATTAAAGGCTTCACTCGGATAAGACGAACTAACGACCAAGGCGATCGCCATCATCGCAGAAATTATCGGATAAATCCAACGACGATAAACCTGACGCGAAATCCAAGGGTAAGAGTTGAACATAAAAAAAGTGAAGAATGAGTTAACTAACAGAACTAATATCTAATCGAGCGAAATCTGATCAAACCGACACCTGAGCCGGTGTATTTATAGGAACCAATCCCCAGACCCCGGCTCTTCTTTACATCAGTTTAAAGCCAGATTTGGGATTACGGCTAAAAGAACATAAACTGCAAAATTATTAGGACTCTTTGGCAGTTCGCTCTAGGTGGATGCAGCCCACTCCAACCTTTGAAGACCGCCTCTCTCCTCGGCCCTCGACGAATTTGCCCGCAGACAGGTTGCCATCTACAATCCTTCCGAGTCCTCCTCGGGGGTTTCTAAACAACATCAAACTCCCGGAGTCATCCGGACTATTCCATCCATAAAATCCCTATAAACTGTACGACTCATCTTGCTTCAAAACGGGTCATCTTCAGCCTTGGAATTTTATAACCGTCCCGATTCAAGCAATCTGGGGGACTGATATCAGGAAACAGTTAGGGTCAACCACTCTCTATCCGTAACGAAGAACCCCTCAATCCCTTCTTATCGAACCTCACGGTTCAACCTGTGAATAGCCGGACCTTCGAGAGTGATTTCTATCTACGGCTGTAGAAAAATTTTGAGCAATCCTGCATACCACTCTAACTCCTGTGATAATCTGACAGCAGATATCCACCTACCCCCATCTTTTCTGGGGTGGATTCGGAGGGCGGTCTCAAACCATTGAAAAGGGAAGATAGTTCAGCCCTCAGTTGTGTCGCGCTAAAGTAGGACGACTTGATTTTATGAAGATTTTGGATCGCCAAGGCCGCTTATTTGGCAAAATCAGCATTCTTGACCTGGGTGCTGCCTTGGTCATTCTCCTGGTTGTCATCGGCATCTTTTTCTTTCCCGGTACTTCGGGTTCCGTAGCCCAAATTGGTGGTGTGACCACAAAACCTGTAGAGGTTGATGTAATTGTCCGGGGACTGAGCGTGGGGGACCCCAATGCTCTAGTGAAGGAATTTCAAGACCAGGGCAAAACCAATATTATTATCCGCAATCAGCCCTATGGTCAGGTGGACATCAAATCGGTAGAACTCTTAACGAGAACCCTAGCGGTTCCCCAACCCGATGGTTCAGTCAAGGCATTACCCGACCCGAGACAGGAGGAATCTTTTAGCTCTAATTTGCTGATGACTTTGGGAGGAAATGCCAGAATTACCGATGATGGTCCAGTTCTGGGAAATAGCAAACTCAAAATAGGCACCCCGGTAGAACTTGAAGGCAAAACCTATAACTTTAATGCCAGCGTGATTGATGTGCGAGTTCAATAAGGGCTAGTCGCATCCATTAGACATCCATTAGAACGGTGACAACACAGAAGCCATTTGCTTGATGCAAATGGCTTCTTCCCGTTTTAAGTGAGCAAAGTGTCTTTTCCCCCATTGGGGATGCTAAGAAGATTCAGCAGGGGATGCCGGCGATCGCCCGTTCAGTTCCAGCATAAATCTACGGATCAGCCCGATGGTGACTGCCGGAACTTCTAGTTGGGGGGTTAATCCCACATTTTCAAGCTGGATGAACTCCCGAATTGCCTCGGGATTGAGACTGGCGAGGCGCTTACCCAGTTCGGGTCCAGTAAATTGGGTCTGGCGTCCCCAAATAAACGCTGTCGGGGTGGTGAGTTGAGGGATATCCCTAGATAAATCAAAGCACAGGTCCCCCCGCACGAAAGAAAGGGCTGCATATTCCGCATTGGGTTCTAAGGCCGATCGCTGATATGCCTCTACGATTTCTGGATAAATTAAGTCCGGATTGGCAAATTGTCGGTTTTCTAAAAAGCCCCGAATTCCAACCGCTGTGGCGACTCCGGTACGATACAAAAATTGATCCAGGAAGGGGGTTTTAACCAGTTGGGCAAAAAAGCTGTTGGTGTAATCTACCCCAAAATCCGAGAGTCCCGAAGGGGTAGTTAAAATTAGGCTTTGGAAGAATTCAGGATGGGCGACTGCTACTTGAATGGTAAAGGCAGCAGTCAGGGAAGAGGCGATCGCCACCACAGGTTCGGGACAAGTCTGCTCTATAAACTCAGTTAGGGTACTCAGATAATCTTGAATTTGATACTGGCGTTCTGGATGTTCCGAACGTCCCCATCCGATTAAATCCGGTGCCAGAATCCGGTATTCCCGGGCAAATGCGGGATAAACTTTCGACCATTCATAAGCCGAGGACCCCCCTCCAAATCCGTGCAGAAAAAGTAAGGTGGGTTGGGTGGGGCGATCGCCAGTTTCAGAGGCTCTACCCTGCCAAAATTCCGGACGGTTAGTATAGTAAACCATCCGACCTAGAGAAGTCACGATCGAATCCTGGTCAAAACCGGGGGGTATAAACATCTATTCACCTCCTCCTATCGAGATTATTATTTGAGAATAGGGACCCTACCTTGTTCGCCCTCTCCTGGCTCATTTGTCTGGGAACGGCTTGCAAATGCAAAGGATTTATCAAGCGTAATCTAATTTTATAAAGTTTCCATAAACCTCTGGGGGAGTCCGACTGGGCTATATCCAGTTCAAAGCCTTATTCCGTAAGGATTAGAGCCAGTTTTCCTTCAAAAGAGGATGAAAAGCATCCGATCGCTCAAAGTGGACGCGATCAGAGATAATTGCCAGTGTGGGGTATCACCCCTCATGCTAGGATTCGTCCGTGACCTCATCTTCATGAATATGCGGGATCCGGCTATAAAGACAAGCCTCATGTCGGGTGTGGTTTGGGTAACTGCGATCGGTTTGCCTAATTCCGGTTAATTTTTTCCCGAAAGAATATTTCTGGGGTGAACATCTTTACCAACAGGCCGAATTCCGTAACTGGAAAACCCTAGGTTGTAATCAGACTGGTGATGAAGTCCCCTGAGGAGTGATGCGAGAGGATCATCTCAGCGGGTCGATTCACAGAGTTACGATTTCTTGATTTCGTAAGCCGATCGCCTTAGAAACCATTGCGATCGCCCCCTACGAGATCGAACAGTTAAGGGTTGATCATGATTTGCCAGAGGAAACTTTAAGAGGGACCGAGATATGCGTCAACGTGCAGTGATGGTAAAGCAATTTAATCCCTATAGCAGTGATTTTCCAAAAAAGAAGAAACCTGAATCGGCGATCGAGTTGAATCAAGTTCCCCCCTTGACCTCGTTTACAGATGCTGTGGACTTAGGAACCGTCGAATTAAGTTTAGTTAAACCCCAAATCGGAGCGATTAGCTTAGATTTAGAAACCTTAAATTGTTTTGAAGTCCTAGAACGACAATTTGAGAGTCAGGGGGTAATTTTCAACAATGCGATCGCCTTAGCCCCTTCTAACCCGGCTTTTCCCAGCAAATCAGGCCGCATCATCATCATGGCTGCACCCAAAAGTGGGGTGATCGACGTCTTTTTTCTCAAACCTGTTCACATTGTAAATAGTCTCGTTACCAGTTCCCGGCGCACCGTTCTTTCCGCTTACAACCAACAAGACGAGCAGATTGCCCAAGTTGAAACCCTTGGACCTAATTTAGCCGGTTCCCCCTCTTTAGTCCCCCCGAATGCTGACCTCAGCTTAAACATTCCTAACATTCATCGGGTCACTTTTTATGCCTTTGATGGTCATCTGACTTTGGCTGAATTTCGGTTTGGTGCTTAGGGGAATAGGATAAATTAGGGGGATTGGGTAAATGGAAATTGAAATCTTAATTTCAGGTTTATAGTTTCTGGATAAAAGTAATCATAATTTTGCTTTTTATTTATAAAAATATTAGTAAAATAATAGCTTTTACTTTTATTTGCACCCAGAAAATCCCAGGTCTTCCGATAAAATGAAATAGGTTTACCACTCCTTAAGTGAACTGTAAATTTGATTTAAAAATTTTCAATACAAAAATCCTCACCTGTTCAGGGGAGGGCTAAAAGTGCACAGTTGTGCCGATGGGGGCTAAGAAAACAAGACTTAGGGGACCCAGATTCGGTATGACCGATGCCCCCATCCACCTAATCTCCCCCCAGAGATATTCCCAGAAATGCCATCGGATTGTAAACTATATCCATCTTGTTTCTGTGACTCAGACGAACTAGGTAAAAAACGTGGCAAAGGGGTTCTCGCAGTGGCAACAACGGGTCAACGGGTTATGGGGGGGATACCCTCTTCTCAAGCAGCGCTTCGTTGACAAAACTCGCTCACCGATCCGAATCCGCTTAAACAGCACTTGGCTGTTGGGGGGAACGGTGACGATCGCCTTGCTGATTTGGAACTGGAAACTATTCGTCGCAACAGGTGCCGGGGTGTTGGTGATGTTGGCGAGTTATATGCTTCAAGGATGGGATTGGCATCAGTTGCGATCGCGATTAAATCAGTCTCTTGTCGGTGCTAACCGTCAAGTGGCGATCGCGGTGGGGACCGGAGGACTTGCCACTTTGGGGAGTTATATGGCAGTCTCTGTCTGGATAGAATCCCCGAGTCCCTGGTTCGCAACGGCGGTGATCGCTCAGGGAATGATGACGTTAGGGATTTTAATTCTACTGGTATGGCAAGGGCTGAACCGCCAAGTCACTTCTGAGGCAACTCATCTCAACGCAGGGGTGATGAATTTGACCGATTCAGACCCCCTCAAGCGTCTAATTGCAGTCCGCCAGATTACTAAATCCCTCCCCATCACCCCGATTTCTGAACGGCGGGCGATCGCCGACTATTTTCGCCTAATGTTGACCCGGGAAACTGAACCCCTGGTGCGGGATGCAGTTCTGGATGGACTCCAAGCGGTTGATCCGAGTAAACAGCTTGGGGTGGGAATGGAACCTCTAGCGGTCCCTCCATTGAAAAAGCGCACTCCGGTTAAAGTACGCCCTCGCGTTTATGAATATAACGACTGAAGTCGTTACTACGAACTAAAAGGGAACAAATAACGGTTGTTGCTGTCCCAAATTGTCCCAAACCGCATTAAGTGTTGATGGGTAAAACTTGTATGGGGTCACCCGGGGGAATGGTGGGGACTCCTACGGGAATCACGGCTAGGGCAGTGGTTTGGGCAAGATTAATTAAATTCCCTGAACTGTGACTGCCGCCTGCGAGTTCAAATTGGTAAATACCATCGATGCAGGAGATTTTACCCCAAAGATAGATTTCCCGGGGTCCCCCTCCTCGTAATTCTTGGTGCGATCGCGCCGTTAAAAACTGGGGTTCCCATCCACTCGTTAACCCGGCCAATTTTCGCATCGCGGGTTGTACAAAGCGCCAAAAGGTCACTAAGGCGGAAACGGGATTTCCAGGCAAACCAAAATATAAGACTGAGGCGGTGGACTCTTCCCGAGGGAAAGTGGCAACCGTTAAGGGTTTACCCGGTCTAATCCCCACGGTTTTGATGTGGATTTTGCCGCCTAATTGGGTCAGAATTTGTTCAACATAGTCATAGTCGCCGACGGAGACGCCGCCTGTCGAGAGGACGATATCGGCAGACTGTAAGGACTGGGAGATCGCCTCTTTGAGCGCCTCAGGTTGATCCGGGACAATTCCCATCAGCCGGGGTTCTCCTCCAGCAGCACTGACAGCCGCAGCTAAAGCATACTGATTGGAGTCTACCAGTTGTCCGGGTTGCAACGGCTGCTCGGGAGCTACTAACTCGTCTCCGGTGGATAAGATTGCCACTTGGCAACGGCGATAAACCGGCACTTGGGTGATCTGTGCAGCGGCGAGAACGGCAATATCCGGGGCACTCAGGGGGATTCCTCCGGGGAGCAGAGGGGTTCCGGATTGGTAAAATGAACCTTGAGAGCGCACCCACTCTTGGCGCTGCGAAGGGGCGCAAAAAATGTCTACTTGATTGCCATTGCGTTGGGTATCTTCCTGAATCGTCACCGTATCCGCACCCGGTGGCATCATGGATCCGGTAAAAATTCGGGCCGCTTGTCCGGGGTTAATGGTCTTCTGCGGGGGTTTCCCGGCGGGAATTTCTTCTATGATTTCTAACCGAACGGGGCGATCGCCACTACAATCGGCTACATCTTCATAGCGCACTGCATATCCATCCATTGCGGAGTTATCCCAGTGGGGAAAATCTAAGGTTCCCACAATGGATTCTGCTAATATTCGCCCACTGGCAGATAATAGGCCAACCTGTTCTCGATCCCGAATCGGATCCAGCGGTTGCACTAACTCTAAGATGATCCCTTCTGCTTGTTTAACCGGCAACATGGATAATCAATGACCCATTAGAACTAATGAAGTCAGTTTATCTGGTATTGGTGCTAGATGCCTCTAGAGGCGATCGCTCGGGAGGGGAAACTTGAATTAAGAATTAATGGTTAAGCATTAACAATTCTTAATTATTTAACGATCAATTCTCAATTCCTAGGTTTCACGCTCTCTTACTCTGGCGGCACCGGGGGGGTCCCAATTCCCAACTCCTTCTTAGATTTTTTAAGCTGTTTCCAGAGTCCCTTAATATCTTCGTATGCTTGTTCCGGTGAGATTTTGCCCCCGGTTTCCAAACCACAGATGTAGTTCACCTTTTGAGCAAATTCCTGTAAATTCGCATCAAAAGCTAAGTTCTCAGGGGAAAACTTACCGTAGTAGCGACTGCGCGGGTAAAGAAAATGCGATTTGTCTGTCATAGCTTCCTCCGGAATCAACAATCAGCAGCTTTGACCCAAGCGGATCCAGGTGGATGCCCTTCTGCGCTGTTGGTCATGGGTTATCGGGGGATGGAGGTCCAGACCTCTGGCTCCCTCTCAACCTGTTTATTTTTTAAACTACATCCTTTAACCTATTCTTAATCTTAGAAAAACTCAACGTCAACGTCCTTGATCCACAATTTTGATGTCAGAAATCACAAAACGGGGCAGGAAAACCCGACTAGGGGATGGGTGAACCAGAAATCTTCCTGTGAGATCAACCAAAGCGATCTAACCTAGAGATTAAACTTCTTGCATAATTTTAATCAATTCGGGGGGTTTGCCCCGGTGAGGGCCCCGGTTGGGGGTTCCACAATTCTGCAAAAGGTCTAATCACGGGAGGAACGAGCAATGGAAACCAATACTCATCTACAGCAAGAGGACAATTTAGGGGAGGGAGAGATGGGAGGCGATCGCGCCGAATCCTCTCTCAGCGAAAGTCAGTATCAACAGAAGATGCAGCGGCGCAAGGAGGTGCAAGAAAAGCGTCTGGCGCTGGCGTCTGTGGAGAAGGGTTTAATTGTGGTCAATACCGGGAATGGCAAGGGAAAAACCACTGCTGCCTTAGGGATGGTATTGCGATCGCTTGGTCATGGATTCCGCGTGGCGATCGTTCAGTTTATCAAGGGCGCTTGGGAACCCGCAGAAAAGGAAATTTTAAGCCACTTTAGCAGTCACCTCGAATTCCATGCCATGGGTGAAGGATTCACCTGGGAAACTCAGGACCGCGATCGCGATATCGAGAAAGCCCGTCAAGCATGGGATAAAGCATTAACTTATATTACTAACCCTGACTATAAACTGGTGTTGCTGGACGAAATTAATGTAGCGCTAAAGCTGGGTTATCTGCCCGTGGAGGAGGTCCTCGCGGGTTTGGAGCAGAAGCCCGAGGATTCTCATGTGATCCTCACCGGCAGAGGCGCACCGGCACCCCTAATCGAACGCGCCGACTTAGTAACAGAAATGACCCTGATCAAGCATCCTTTCCGGGAACAGGGGGTGAAAGCCCAGCCCGGAATTGAATATTAAGCAAAGAATCAAGTTGGGAAGGCTGAAAGCTGATGTTCCTCTTGTCAGTGAAACACGGAGGTTTTAGGACAATCATGGGGTAGGGGGAGAGTGCTGTCTTTACACCCTCTCTTATCCCCGGTGCCTCCCTTCATGGTGTTACTTTTCCCAAACTTGTTCTTGATAATTTTCTTTACAGACGTTTAAGATCCGTTGATCATTTTCGCTCACCGTGGCGATCGACTCTAATCCTTCTAACCGCAGGACATCTCGGGTTGGATTCTGCGAAGAAGCGATCGGATATTCGTCAATTCCCACTGCGTAAGAATACTCATTATTGTCGTAAGTATCAACAATTGTTAGGGCTAATTGTTGCGGTTCCACGGTGCCATATAAGCAATCAAATGAGGAACTCGGCATATAAAATGCCCCGATGAGTTGGCTGGAGCGCACCTCGAAAACAAGATAGGCTTGTCCAAGTTGCTCCGGTTGCGCAGTTTGACCATACAGATATACGCCATCGGGTAAGTTCTGGGTAGTCGTCACCGCCGCAGCCTCTGCAACCCAAGCGGCTGAAGGACCAGATAGGGAGGTGATCCCGGTGGGGTTGGCAACAGCGGGTAGATTACCTCCGCCCAATAAGGAATAAGCGGCGGTAATTAAAGTACAAACGCTACCGGCAGCCCAGATATTCAAAGCCGACTGGCATTTTGACCCTAGGGATTGGGTCAATGGGTTGTGCTGAGTTTCTGAAATGGTGGAAGAAAAAATTTTATTAAGCACCCTACGGTTCCCCCTAATACTGAAATGTTAAAAAAACAACGGTGATTTTTTTTGGCAAAAGAATAGATATTTTTCTATTGATTAGATCCACGGCTGAATTTCCGGATTACGGAATCGGTTTATAATTGTTTACATTCTTCCGGAATGCCTTGATTTTCATCATAGTAAGAAGGTAGTCAAGTTACTATCCTCCTCTAGGAAGATGAGTCGTTCTAAAAGCGGTGAAATCGCATCAGACCGAGGCATCCTAAACATTTGAGCGAGTTAAGATTGCCCAATTACAACAAAAATGCAGAATTTTACCGATCTAAATTCGGCGGTGAATCTTGAGGAGTAAGAAGTAAATTTATATAAATTAGTGTAAAGCGGATCCGGTAAAGAGTCTAGAAAATCCACCCGGGCGATCGCAAAAATTAACAAATTCGTGAGAGGGGGCGATCGACAAAGGGAGTGTCAGGTTCCGGGTAGGGGTCAGGGTGATCCGATGAGTCTGCAACTTAGGGTCACGTCAAGTCCTAACCCCGACAAGACACCGGCGATCAGTCCCCGGTTAAGCTGGGGAGGTGGGCCAAAAAGAACCCCGGGGAGTGAAAACAATTTGGACTCTCACTTGGATGCTCTATCCACAGGCGACTAAAATCCTAAATCTGATTTAGCCGATTCTGCCGCAGTTAATAATAAATCGGTCTCCATCCCTTGCCAATCCATATCGCCGACTTCCTGATAGAATTTGGCATCATAAGGACGAGTTTGAATGACGACGGGCATGGGAACCGCATGACCCAAAACGAGGGCTTGTTGTTTAGAATCTAGCTTGGAGAGAACAGATTTCAGATTTTGTCCCCCGGAGACGCCGGTGAAAATGGCATCAATGTCTTTTTCATCATTGAGTAAGGCGGTGATGCGGGTACCGATTTGGGACATGACTTCGTTATCAATTCCCGAAGGACGTTGATCGACCACGAGGAGGGTGACAAAGTATTTCCGCATTTCGCGGGCGATCGTGCCAAAGATGGTTTGGCGAACCGTGGCAGTGTCTAGGAAACGGTGCGCTTCTTCGATGGTAATTACCAATTGCCTAGGGCGATCGCTGGGTTTTTTAGTCTGTAAAAATATCTCGGATTTTTCCACATAAGCCCGATGAATCCGCCGAGTCAGGACGTTGGTCACCAACATATAAGACAGCATATTGGATTGTGACCCAAACTCAATCACTAAATGTTTACCCGCATTTAGTTTGTCCAAAATCTGCTTAACGTAATTTTGAGGGCAGGTATTCCGGATATATTTGAGTTCATCCAACAGTCCGAGTTTCCTCTGTAATGCCATGATCGAGGCTTTGTTGCCGCGCTTTTCATCACAAAACATTTGGATGTCTTCATTACTCATGGCTAAGAGTTGGGTAATCCAAGTCGTGCCAAATTCATTGCGGAGAATAATCGCATTTTCGATACTGGCTTCGGAGAGATTTAACTCCCGTGAGACTAACCGGATATCTTCGACTTCGATTTGATCATAGGCAAGATACAATTCTTGAGCATCGCGCACTCCTCGTCTGCGGGTGGATTCTGGGTCGAGGGTGTAGACTTCGACTTCGTTGGGGAAGAGTTGCCGTAAGCCTTTGACGGTACTAAATTGTTTACCTTCGGTGGCGGCTTCCCAGCCATATTCCGAGTGCATATCAAAAATTAGATTAACCGCAGCTTGTTTACGGATGATGCCGGAGAGGAGGAGGCGAGTCAGGAAGGATTTGCCGGTGCCAGATTTCCCAAAAACGCCGTTGCTACGTTCGACAAAGCGATCGAGGTCGATGCAAACGGGAACTTCCATATCCAGGGGTTGACCGATCGCAAAGTTGCGGCGATGGGGGTCGTCTTCCCAGCCAAAAACAAGACGAAAATCCCTCTCACTGGCGTCGTGAACTTGGGAGAAATGGCTGGGAATGGTTTTAACTGGCCTTAACTGCATTTCTCCCGTGGTATTGGCTTGGTAAGAGGCCAATCCATTGGTTTTCTGCCCGTTATTGGCGGAGGTTTTGAGGAGAGAATCGGGACTCCATCCCCCTTCATCCGTATCTGAGGTGAGCATTAACATGGGGGAAAGTTCAATTTTCCCGTAGGTGCTGCTGCCAGCAAGCACGTCCTGCATGAAGGTATCTTCCGGGTGGGGAGGATTCATGGAAATCCGTTCGTTGGTGGTTCCTAAACAGACATCGGTTAATAAACAAAAGAAATGAGATCGCACTCCTCGGACGACTAAAAATTTTCCAACTCGCATCTCTTCGACAGAGACATCGGGATGTAATTTTACTTCTAATCCTTTACTCAGAGAACCTTGGATCACAGAACCTAATGGGCGATCGGAATTCATAGGGCAGTTTTTATAAAGGGAAAGGAGAAGGGAATGCGGCTATTTCGGTCCCTTGATGAAAAATTCTACACGATTTGGTCACGCCCAGGTTAGTTTAATGCAAATCATGAAAGAAAAATAGGAGTTGGAGGGTGCCTGAGATCATAAAGTTATTGCTTTAATCTATTATTGATCAGTTTGACTACCTTCGGGATTTTAGCTGCACTCCGGCGCAACTCACGCCCATTAGATTGCTCTTCCGTTGTGATCAATCCCCGATATTCTGCGTTAGTTGGGGCTAATAAAAAAAAGTATGTATGCTCTTAAAAGGCATACATACTTTCTAGAGTGGGTTGGTGCTTATTCTATTTCAATGGAGGTCGGTTTTTGACCCGTGCCGATCGCCGTAGGGGCGGTATAGGGTAAGGGTGTACGGAATTCGGCGTAGAGGCGATCGCGCCAGGTGAAAAAGGGTTCATAGAGGGGATTATCCGCAATCCCCATCACGCCTTTGCCACGCAGTTTCTCGGGAATATCCAGATAGGGTCCTGCGGGGAATTTGAGCAAGATGGATAATCCAGCAACGGCTAAATCTGCCAAAGTCGGAGAATTCCCAGTTAAATAGGGTCGATCTTGTAAAATCAGGCAGAGGGCTTCCAAATCTTGTTTAATGGCGTCTTCGGCTGATTTTACGGCGTCAGAGGAGGCACCCAGACCTGAACCTAGGGTCTTGAAGAGGTCGGATGGCACAGCTTCAATGAGATTTTTGAGAAAATCTGGGGTACTCGACGGCAGCAGTGCACTGCGGAAACTTTGGTCTTGGCTGATTCCCCGAAAAAGGACGACTCGGCTTTTAGTGCCAATGGATTCGTCCGCCCATTCTTCCATCATCAGGCACAATCCTCGTTGGTGGGGATCGGTGGGAATGAGGGGGCGATCGGGATACTTTTCGTCTAAATATTTGGCGATTTTGGTGGAATCGGCAATTACGGTACTCCCATCTTTGAGTACAGGAACTTTGGATTGACCCGAAAGTTGGTAAACTTCGATCTGTCCGACCCCTGGGGTGACTTCGACTTTGCGATACTCTAATCCTTTGTAATCTAGGATGAGCCTGACTTTTTCGCTGTATTGGGACAGTTCAAATTGATATAACTCTAGCATGAGACGGTCCTCTGGCTGTTTTGTTGTCTCTCTAAAGTGTATTAAAAATTTTACAATTCTTCATGAAGTTTTTCGATTGAGGGCTACAAGAGGAGATGCGATGGCGATCGCACCGTAACAATTAAGGTGAGGTGGAAAAACTCTCTCTTTAGATAGATGACAGGGACAGACCGCCGTTTTGGATTGAAATATAGCGGTTTCCGGACTCATAAGGTACAAATAAATAGTTAGTGGATGCGATCGCCCTCCTCAGCAATTCCTTACAACCGGGGAGAATGATCCCTGAAAGGTGAAAAAATATTATACTTTATCCTGACGAGGGGGCGTAATCCGCCAGCGATCGAGGAGTTCGTCGAGGGTTCGTAAGGTGGCAAAATCGCGACTGATCAAAGAGGCACTTTCCCCGGTAAACGCTTCGTTACGGTCATCAGACTGCTTTTCTAGAAAATTAAATGCCTGCCGAAACTCTTGGGGACCGACCAGTAGGGGAGAGTCTAAATGACAGGGAACAATCCGTTCAAACTGCCAACGGGCAACGGTATCAGCCCAAGTGAGAGTTTGCCGAGGTGCGCGGCTGAGAATCAAAGTTTGGAGAATAGGTGCGACAAAAAGTCGTCCATCCGCCCGTAGAAGGTCAAACGATTGTTGCCAGTCGGGTTGCCAGTCAAAGGGAAATAAGCCAAAATAGGCTTTTTTGGAGCGATCGCTAACTTGTCGCGCCGCCTGAAACACTTGTTTTAATTTTAGGGTATTCAATGTGCTAGGCTGGAAGTAGAATGCAAACAGACAAATCCGCTGCCATCCTTTGCGACGATTGGCAGGAGTATCTTTACAGATATCGGAAGCATTATCCCGGGCGTGAAAGAGTAGGGGATAAGGGTCAAGTTCCACGATCGCCGGGGGGTTTTGCGGTATCGAAAGCACTGAATCGGTTACCAACAGCGATCGCGAGGGTCTGTGGAAAAAAGCGACTTCCCCAAATCTCCCTAATCCCAAATCAATCGGACCCAGAATCTCGTAATCAAACTCATCCGCAAACGGTACTTTGCTGCTATCTTGGGGTAACACCTGAGTGCGTCGCCCCGGCAACCCCAACCAACTCAACGGCAAATTTAAGGGGAAACTCCACTGAGAAGGGGCGACAAACACCTGCGCTAGGGGAAAACGGCGGGCAAATGGACCGACAAATACCTTATGTTCGAGTCCAGAAACGGTGGGGAGGATAATATATTGAACCGCGCCATATTTGGACTCTAATGCCTGAACCTGCCTCACACATTCCGGAGTTGGGGCGATCGGTGCATATACCAGCAACCCCCCGCGTTCCAACTTGACCACTGTCATGCGAATTGGAACCACGACATAGAAAATGCCCTGAATTTGCTCAAAAGTCCAGAGGGTATCTTTGATAACTTCCTGGCACAGGGTCCGCCTTTTGCCATAGGGGTAAAGTGGCATGGCAAACCAAAACGGCCATGAGAGGTCCCCTCTATGGATGCTTGAAGTAAGGGGTTCTGAATCGGTTGCGCTTTCCAATGTTTTCAGTGTTGTTATCCCTAGAGTTTGAGTGTACCAGATTATCGCGGCGATCGCCTCGGCTAAGTCTGCCTAACCCTCTGCGAAACTCTCTTCTCCAAGGGATGACCTACAACAACTCCTGATCCCTGCTATGGATCTCATGAGTCGAGGAACCGTTAGATAGCAATTTTAACTTGAATATCGCCTTTTCTATGGGGATGATCTTTCCCTTCAAAAAGTCTAACCCAACCTGCGCTGTTTTTTTTCAAATCATGGCGATCGCTCCCTTTTTTTTGGGTACACTACGACAATAGAAAGATAAAATCTCCAATTTGGATGTTGTAGCTCAAGACCCCCTTCTCCTACCCGTCCCTGGGAAACCCGAAGGTTATCTTCTGGTGACCTAAACATCGAAAGGGTGAAATACAAGCTACTCAATTGGATTAAAATGCAATTTTTTATACGGCTTTTTTATGGGAAACGCTGAAGATAAAAGGAGAACTTTCATAACCTCCTACTCTCCTACTTTTTTACTATGAGTAAACTTCGACAAGCACCTCTGATTGGAATTAGCACCTATGGCAGAAACGGTGTCGCCGCTTTTTCTTTAGCCGCAACTTACGTGGATGCCGTACGCGCTGCGGGTGGAATGCCCGTGATGCTGCCACCGGGAGAACCGAACCCGGGTGAAGTTTTAGAACGAATAGATGGGTTGATTTTGTCGGGAGGGGGGGATATTGATCCGAATGCTTATCAGGGTTCGGATCATGCCAGTATCTATAATGTGGACACAGAACGGGATGAATTTGAACTCACATTAGCTCGGTTGTGCCTCGAAAAAGATGTCCCGTTTTTGGGGATTTGTCGGGGTATGGAAATTGCGATCGTTGCCTGTGGGGGAACTTTGGTGTCCCATGTTCCTGATGAGTATGGGTTAAAGGTTCAACATCGGTTAGTCCCGGCACCGGGACATCTTTATCCAGCACAGCACCCGGTGAGAATTGTGCCAACCAGTCGGTTGGGTGGAATTGTGGGCAAAACCGAGATAGGGGTGGTTTCCTGGCATCATCAAGCGGTCAGAAATTTAGCCCCGGGTTGGCGTGTGGTAGCTGAGTCGGTGGAGGATCAGGTGATTGAGGCAGTGGAACATCAACACTGTTCTTTTGCTATTGGGGTGCAGTGGCATCCAGAATTGTCCCCGGAGGATGTATCTCACCAGCGGATTTTTCAGGCGTTAGTGAAAGCAGCCGGGACTCGGAAGGTGGTGCCAATTCAGGAGGCGATCGCCTAAGATTGTGGTTGAGGTAATACCCACAATCTTAGGGTAAATTTGGAGGGAAAGCCTCATTTTATTTCATTAACTGAGGCTATTCCGAACGGGAGCAAACTCGCCCAAGTAGATTCTTAGAAAACTCTATTTTCTCCAGTCAGGTTACAGATTTTGATCCGTAAAGTCTGCACTACTGCATTTCTTCGAGTTCTCGACCCTTTGTCTCCTTAATTAAAAATAGGACAAAGAACAGGGAGATTGCCGCAGCCGTTGTATATAAGCCGTAAGCAAACCCCAATCCGATATCTTTAAGGACTGGAAAGGTCGTAGAGACCCCAAAGTTAGCAATCCACTGCGCGGTAGCGGCGACGGAGAGAGCGGATCCTCGAATCCGATTGTTGAACATTTCTCCGAGTAAAACCCAGGTGACGGGACCCCAAGAGAAGCCGAAGCAAAAGACGTAGAGGTTAGCCGCTAAAAGGGCGATGGTTCCGGCACTGTCTGATAAAGCTGGGTTACCGGCTGCATCCAGGGGCGCATTCCCAAAGACGGTGGCTAAGGTTCCGAGGGTGAGCATCATGCCAATGGAACCGAGAATGAGCAGAGGTTTACGGCCAAATTTATCGACAAAGGCGATCGCCACTAAAGTAGTCACGATGTTGGTAACACTGGTAATCACCGTAATCCACAGGGAATCAGCCTCCGAAAAGCCCACTGCCTGCCATAAGACACTGCTATAGTAGAAAATTACGTTAATTCCTACCAACTGTTGTAGAATCGAGACCCCGATTCCGATCCAGACAATGGGGAGTAATCCACTCCTGCCGACTAAATCCGACAGGCGAGGTTTATGGTCCTGAAATACTGTTTCTCGGATCTCACGGATTTTCGCGGCGACATCTCCTCCGATCGCCATTGCCAAAATGGGGGCTGCTTCTACTTCTCGACCTTGAGCGACTAAATATCGGGGAGATTCAGGGATACGGAGTGCACCCATCCCATAAATCACAGCCGGTGGGATTTCCGTCCAAAACATCCAACGCCAAGCCGGTACTCCAAACCACAAAGGGGCGAGGGCAGAACCTGCTCCTACGGCAATAAAATAGTCCGATAACAACGCTACAAAAATACCAGTTACGATCGCCAGTTGCTGGAGAGAACCTAGCCTTCCTCGCAAATGTGCCGGTGAAACTTCGGCAATATAAGCCGGAGCAATTACACTCGCCGCACCTACGGCTACTCCTCCCACCAACCGCCACATCATAAAATCTGTGATTGAGAAAGCTATCCCGGACCCGATGGCACTAATTAAAAACAAACCTGCCGCCACTACCATTGTTTTGATTCGACCGTAGCGATCGGCAATTTGTCCTGCGAAAAAAGCCCCAACTGCCGACCCCAGCAAGGCCGAAGAAACAGCCAATCCCACTTGGACGCTAGTCGCTTGAAATGAGATTCCTAATGCCCCAACTGCACCATTAATGACTGCTGTATCAAACCCAAATAAAAATCCTCCCAGGGCTGCCACGGTTGCCAACATCAAAACATAGGAGATGCTGGCTTCATGAATAATCGGTTGTTCATTTTCAGTTTTCATTTTTTGACTTCTCCCTGAATGTTAAAGGTTGAATTGTCATGATTTTGATTTGTAAAAAAAGAAGAGAGTGAGAGAAAAATTCAGTTAAAATTGCGAATTATCGCTTTTTTAAAGGTTACTATCTCGCCAAACGTCCACAGGCGATCGCAATCTCTATCGTCCCGGAGGCAAAGCATAACAACTCGATAGAGGGGTGGCTTTTCGTCTCTAATCCGTCTTTAATGGGAGACTAGGTATAAATCACTGGAGTGGAACGATACCTATTAATCTCTCGCTTATAAGAGTATTGTTCCATTTTAAATGAGTTAGTCACATCAATCTTTAGGATGAAAGCCTTGTTGCCACATCTCTGGCCTTTTTGACTTCAATTAGCTTATCGGTCTACTTATCCTTATTCTCCTCTCCCTGGGGATTAGAGAATGAGGCGACCTCTCCCTCCCTCCACCCTATTAACCCTTCCTAAGGCTGCCCAATTTTAAAAATATTTAATAATTTATGCCCAAAGATATAGACGGCTCTTCAGACTTTTTGGTGATAAGTTTTTCTAATTAGTTTTGTACTCGCTCCCCAGCCCAGGAACTGAAAGCCTTACAAGTCAAGGCTTCTAGCTCTAAAAGTGACCAAAACGAGTCTCATAAATCCCCAAAATACTA
>JBBQFN010000034.1:0-56838 GCA_038321985.1 Cyanophyceae cyanobacterium
AGACCCCGAATTTGAAACCTTCTATACGAAGAATATTCTTCTCAATGAAGGGATCCGGGCTTGGATGGCTCCCGTTGACCAGCCTCACGAAACCTTTGAGTTCCCTGAAGAAGTTCTTCCTCGCGGTAACGCTCTGTAGAACCCAATAGAGGACGGCACAACTGAGTTCTTAACTCAGTTCAGTCAAAACCCCTACCGCTAGGTAGGGGTTTTGTCCTGAAGGGCTGGTTTAACTTAGAGTGTAGGCATTTTGAATGGTTTTTCGGTGGGGTTCGGATGCCTTAGCACGGCCTAAAAAAAATTAGCCGGATAAAAAAGAGCCAGGTTAGGAAATTTTTAATTTCGTGTGTTATGCTAGTTACATAAAGTTTATAAAATAAAACCCGCTTAGGGTAACAGGAGGTGATGCTTATGCCAGATAGTAGTAAACGCATGGGTCATCAGATTGAAGTAAATCGGCTGTGGGCCGGGGCTGTTCTCTAACAACCCGCTTTAGTCCCTTCGGGATTGAAGAAATTCCTTAAGAACTAGGCTGGTTAGGAGTTCCTCCCGGCAGTCAGGTTTCAATCTGAAGACCAACTAGACCGCTTTCACCCTCAGCGTCGTAGTGAAAACTAAACGCCCCCGGTGAGAGCGGATAGTTTTTTTTTAAACCTTTGTGATGTTAAAAGTCTTCGGCACGTTATAGAAAAAAGGGTGATTATCATTGAACCCTATCCAGGCAAGGAATCCAGTTAACCCTCTTATAGACACAAAATAGGTAGAATCAGATGGCTCAGTTGTTAACAGAAACCGAGATTCAGGAGCGGGCGAGTCAGCTTAAAGGCTGGAGCCGAGAAGGAAAAATTTTGCAATGTCAACGAAAATTTAAAGATTTTGTTGAGGCGATCGCCTTTGTTAACAAACTGGTTGACCCAGCAGAAACAGCCGGACACCACCCGGATATAGAAATTTCTTATAACAAAGTTACCCTCAGCTTAACGACACACGATGCTGGGGGCTTAACGGAAAAAGACTTTCAGATGGCCCAGAAAATCTCCGAGTTACAATAAATTCACCAAAGTCACCCAGCCCGTTGAGATGGATTAAATTATCGCGGCAAAATTTTGTGATAGACTGTGGGAACAAGTAAATTACAGATGTAGTATTAACGGGGTCTGGAGTCTTTGAAAAGTAGAGAGAACAGCTAGATTGGACTCTCGAATGAGTAGGAACTTGCCTTTGGAGCTACAACCATGTACGGGAATCAATTCGCCAGAGTGTGGACTACAGGTCTAGCAGTCGCTTCGTGAATTCAGGTAAAGCTGTGAAGAGCGATCGGACAATAAAGCATCACCCCCTCGGGGTTCTAAATACCCCGGACTTAAACAACGAGTATGTCACGAGAGCGGAATTAGTAGAGGAGCTATTAGATATTGGCGCAGCGCTTTCGAGTACCTATGACTTGGGAGCCTTGTTAACTCTTATCTTAACCAAGAGCCGAGAACTAACCTGTAGCGATGCAGGGAGCGTCTACCTGGTTGATCACAACGATGAAGAAATGCCAAAGTTGTTGTTTAAGGTAGCCCAGAATGCTTCTCGGCCTCAAGTTTCCTTTAAAGAATTTGCCATACCCCTAAGTCCTAAAAGTTTGGCCGGCTATGTTGCGCTGACGGGAGAATGCCTAAATCTGGCCGATGCCTACGCCTTGCCACCGACAGTCCCCTATCAGCTAGAGCGCAGCGTTGACCGAGACATTGACTACTCCACTCGATCGGTCTTGGTGTTGCCTATGCAAAACCGCCAGGGAGAAATGATCGGAGTGCTACAACTCATTAATCGTAAGACTAGGCCGGAAGTAGTCGTCACCCCAGAAAACGTGACCGAAGTTACCCAGCCTTACTCAGAATGGGAAGAGCGAATCGTTAGAAGTTTGGCATCCCAAGCAGCTATTTCCATCGAACGGAATCATCTTCAAGAAAGTATTGAAAATCTGTTCGAGGGCTTTGTTAAGGCATCGGTGCAAGTCATTGAAGCCCGAGATCCCTGTACCTTTGGACATTCCGAGCGGGTGGCAGAACTCACCGTTCGCCTGAGTCAAGAGGCCAATACGGTCACAACTGGACCTTTGGGAGAGCTATCCTTCAGCGGTCGTCAAATCCAAGAAGTGCGCTACGCAGCTTTACTGCACGATTTTGGCAAGGTTGGGGTCCCGGAAGCGATTTTAATTAAGCAAAAAAAGCTCTATCCATCACAACTTGAGGTGATCCGACATCGCTTTGCCTTAGCGGAGCGAACGATGGAAATGGAATGTGCCCAAAACAAGTTTAGATATTTGGTGGAGCATCCCTCTCACCACCATCGCGAAGCGGAAAATGCTTGTTCTCATTGTCACGAGTTACAGGAACTTGACAATCAACTGCAAGAGAAGATAGAGCAACTGAATAGTTACTGGAAGCTCTTGTTAGAGGCTAACGAACCGCGGATCCTCGCCGAAGAACCGCTGGCTCGCCTCCGAGAACTTTCTCAACAAATCTATAGAGATGTGGATGGTCAATTAAAGCCCTTGATTGATCCCGAGGAAATAACTCAACTGCTCATCCCCAAGGGGAATCTGACCCCAGAAGAACGGTTGTCAATTGAATATCATGTGACCCATACCTATGAGTTTTTGAAGCGAATTCCCTGGACCCGGGAGTTGAAAGATGTCCCGAAGATCGCTTTCGGTCATCATGAAAAAATAGATGGGTCCGGGTATCCAAGGGGATTGAAAGGAAACGAAATTCCGATCCAGGCACAGATTATGACCATTGCCGATATTTATGATGCGCTCACCGCAGGCGATCGCCCTTACAAACGAGGATTACCTGTAGAAGCTGCCCTCAGAATTCTGCGAGAAGAAGCCATTCATAACAAAATAAACGCCGATCTGTTGCAGTTATTTGAGCATCGTCAAGTTTTTTCAGTCCTCGGTCACTCTCCAGAAGTTGTCACTCTTGAAAGCGCCTAGTCGCGACTACAGCCTCACGCCCAAGGGCGATCGCCTCGATTAAAACCTTGTGATTAAGGCGCTCAGGGAACTCGAAAACCCGAAGTACAGTCATCCCTGTGAGCCTATCGCGTCCAATCCAGCCTAAGCTGGCCCTGAGCCGAAAATTTCAGTAAAAATAGGGTTAATTTGCCCTTGAAGTAAAAAAAAGGCAGCATAGAACTGGAGCGTTCAAGGGTTACCATAGTTTGCCAGAAACAACAAAGACTTGCAAATCTCCGGTTCCAAGGGAAGTAAATCTGTTAATCTATAACAGAAGCGAACAGCCACTATCTCGCTGACTATATAATGAGTCAAGAGCTTATCAGAAGCAACAGTCCCTCCAGCCAACTCCGAAGCCCACTTGATCGGGTCAAGAAAAAGCTGGACACAAAACCCAACACTTGCGGTGAGGATTCTACATTCTTATCCTTCGATGGAGCTAGTTTTTCCATCGTTGACATCAATGCTGGGAAGGGATGCCTCTGTTTCTAGGCTCTGTCGTAGCGCTGAGCCCTTTTTAGGGGGGACCTATAAGTGCTACGACTAAAAATCTATATCGGTGCAGTGGAGAAGTGGATATAACCTGTTAAGGGGTTAGGAGCTATTTAATAGCTCTGCTATTTCCTTCTTTTGGCTCTCATCTCCTGTCTGAAAGATTGGGGGGAGACGTGAGTCAAATCGTTTAGATAATTAAGGTGTGAGGAGAAGAGGGAAAATGTCTAAAGTATTGTGGAATTCTCTGTTGGTCAGTCCAGCAGTCTTAACATCGGCGTTAGTGGGAGCAGCTTTAGCGTCCGTAATGGGCGCAACCGAAGCGATCGCCACCGAAACCCAAGCCGAAACCATGCCAACGGCTCAGGCGAATGAATTCGCCGCACCCAGTGCATTTTCGGTATCTGGAGTTGACTTCAGCGATGCGATCGCCCAAGTCCAACAAGATGCACCGTCGGCGACAGAAACCGCCAACGTTTTACAACAACTCAATCAGTACAGCCGTGAAGGAGTTGGCAGCAACATCATCGCCCAACCCGTCACCTCCGTCTCTCAGCTACGGGACGTGCAACCTACCGACTGGGCTTTCCAAGCACTACAGTCCTTAGTTGAACGCTACCGTTGTATCGCCGGATATCCCGATGGGACCTTCCGTGGGAACCGGGCTCTAACTCGGTATGAATTTGCCGCCGGTTTAAATGCCTGTTTAGAGCGCATCAACGAAATTATTGCAGCCCAGCTTGAAGGGATCCTAAACAGAGACGATCTGTTAACCTTACAACGGTTAACTGAAGAGTTTGCTGCGGAACTGGCAACCTTGCGGGGTCGGGTAGACGCTCTCGAAGTACGCGTCGCTGAAATCGAAGCCAATCAGTTCTCCACAACCACCAAACTCTTTGGTGAATCTATCTTCGCCTTATCTGTGGCTGAAGGTGGAAACAGCGTAGGTGGCGAGACCGATAGCGGGGTTCAATTTGGAACCCGCACTCGCTTGAACTTCGATACCAGCTTCACAGGCCGAGATCTACTCAGAACTCGACTCGAAATCAATAATCTCGATGCCTTCTCCGGCACCAACACCTTCACTCCAGAAGGGGACCTGAAATTTGCCGTTGACAACCCTTACCAAGCTGGAGATACCACCGTCCGCTTAGACACCTTGCTATATAGCACGACCATTGGCCCTGCCAATGTCGTCTTTATTGCCAATGGTGGAGAATCCGATGATTTCGCCAGCACCATCAACCCCCTCGACGGCGATGGTGGCAGCGGTGCCTTGTCTCGTTTTGGGACCCGCGCTCCGATTTACAACATGGTTCGGGGTGCCGGGATTGGGATGACCTTTGATGCAGGCCCTGCTGAAGTTAGCCTTGGCTACTTAGCAGAAAATGCTTCGACTCCCACCCGTCGTAACGGTCTGGCAGATGGCCCTTACGGAGCCTTAGCCCAACTGGTGTTTAAACCCGTAACGGGTCTGCAACTGGGTCTGACTTATGTCAATGCCTACCGCACCGATATGCGCACAGGTAGCCAGTTGGCTACTCCTGTATCTTCTCTAGCCCCACCGGACGGCTTAACTACCATCAGCAACGCCTATGGTGTTCAATTGGGCTATGATACCGGAGCGTTTGCTTTCGGAGGTTGGGCCGGTTACACCAATGCTCGCATCCTTGACCAAGGACTCAAAGGCGACTTGGGGATCTGGAACTGGGCAGTTAACTTAGCCGTTAATGCTGGACCTCCAGGCAGCCAATTTGGTCTGATCGTAGGTATGGAACCCCAAGTGAACTCGGACGATTTTAATGGGGCGCTAGAAGATCCTGATCGCTCTCTTCATGTTGAAGGTTTCTATCAATATCAGCTGACGGAGAATATTGCTATTACTCCGGGCTTTGTCTGGTTAACTGCTCCTGATCATAATGATCTCAACGATGATGTCGTGATTGGAACCATCCGCACGACTTTCCGATTCTAAAACCAACAATTTGGATTCACCCTGCGCTAAACTCAGGAAATTCAATTTTGGTCCTACCTGGGTTCTCAGGTTTTGATTCCTAAGTAGCAAAAATATTAAAACCCCCTGATTAGGGGGTTTTTCTTTTTAAGGGATTCGACTGGTGAAAATCTAATGGCCTCCTAATTTTTTTATAAAGTCAGTGCAGGAAGGAAAGGGTGAAATCTTTGTAGTCAATCGATTGTAGAGTTCAAACTGCTTTAAAAGATAGAGCTTTTTCAATAGCCCCATTTATATTAAAAGGGGTGACCGGCTAATTTGAAAAAGAGGGAGTTCGGTTTTTCTACGGGCGATCGCCATCACGCTTTCGGCCTTAGAAAGGTCGGTAAAAAACTAACCGTATCAAAAATCTATCAATCTTTTCTATAATTTATTTTTTAATAATATTTAAATTACACTTTGTTTAAACACTTCAAAAAAAATAACATAGGGAAAACTTTACCCACCGATATATCCCCTAACTCTCTGGGTAGGAAGGGAAAGCTCACGGAGGAATTGGTAACAAATGTTACCAGGGAAAATTAATAAATAAAAGTTCTTGACCGCACTCCACTTTTAGGCCATGATAAAGGCACTCACAGAGGGGTACACTAATCTCCTGAATTTGTGGGCTGAAAGCTCCTTTGAAGATTTATCGGGGTGAGGGAGAAAATCCCAGAGCCGTCCCCTGGTAAAGCAAAGACAGCAAATTGGGGAAAGCCTGTGTACTGACTGTGCGGTTGCTCTGAGTTTTGATTTCCCCAAAATAGTGAAGGGGAAAGTATTCCATCGAACTCTAATTGGTGTGAGGAGAAGAGGGAAAATGTCTAAAGTATTATGGAATTCGCTGCTGGTCAGTCCAGCAGTATTAGCGTCGGCGTTAGTGGGAGCAGCCTTCGCATCTGGGGTGAACGCACAGGAGGCGATCGCCACCGCAACCCAATCTGACTCCATGCCAACGGCTCAAGGGAATGAGTTTGCTACGCCCAGTGCATTTACAGCCGCAAAAGTTGACTTAACAGGGGCGATCGCCCAAGTCCAAGAAGCCCCGTCGGCGACAGAAACCGCCAACATTTTACAACAACTCAATCAATACACCGGCGTAGAAGCCGAGAGTAACTTCATTGCTCAACCCGTCACCTCCGTATCTCAGTTACGGGACGTGCAACCCACGGATTGGGCCTTCCAAGCCTTGCAATCCTTAGTTGAGCGCTATCGTTGTATTGCGGGTTATCCGGATGGCACTTTTCGCGGCAACCGCGCACTGACCCGTTATGAATTTGCCGCCGGTTTAAATGCCTGTTTAGAGCGCATCAACGAAATCATTGCCGCTCAAATTGAAGGGGTTCTCGGCAGCGACGATCTAATCACCCTGCAACGGTTAGTTGAGGAGTTTGGCGCTGAACTGGCGACCTTAAGAGGTCGGGTGGACGCTCTCGAAGTGCGCGTCGCTGAAATCGAAGCCAATCAGTTCTCCACAACCACCAAACTCTTTGGTGAATCTATCTTCGCCTTATCCATGGCTGAAGGGGGAAACAGCGTCGGTGGCGAGACCGATAGTGGCGTTCAATTTGGGACCCGCACTCGTCTGGAATTTCTAACCAGCTTTACCGGAAATGACTTCCTTCATACCAGGCTCCAAATCAATACTCTCGACGCCTTTTCGGGTACCAACACCTTCACCCCCGAAGGGGACCTCAAATTTGCGGTTGGACCTTACGCTGACGGCAGCACCAACGTTGAATTAGATTGGTTGGCTTATGAAACCAATGTTGGCAACGCCCGCGTCGTCTTTATTCCCGTAGGGGGAATCGTGGCCGACTTCGCCAGCACCATCACTCCCCTTGATGGAGATGGTGGCAGCGGTGCTCTCTCTCGTTTCGGGACCCGCGCCCCCATTTACAACATGGTAGAAGGTTCTGGGATTGGCTTGAATTTTGATGCAGGCCCCGCAGAAGTCAGCCTCGGGTATTTAGCTCAAAATGCGGGTACTCCAACCCGGCGCAACGGTTTATTTGATGGCGCTTATGGAGCTTTAGCCCAACTGGTGTTTAAGCCCGTTACGGGTCTGGAACTGGGGCTAACTTATGTCAATGCCTATCGCACGGATATGCTCACGGGTAGCCAGTTAGCCACCCCCGTTACCTCCTTAGCACCACCGGATGGGTTAACCACCATCAGCAACGCCTATGGTGTTCAATTGGGTTATGAGGCCGGGGCGTTTGCTTTCGGGGGATGGGCTGGTTATACTAACGCTCGCATCCTTGACCAAGGACTCAAAGGTGACCTGGGCATTTGGAACTGGGCTGTTAACCTGGCTGTTAACGCCGGACCTCCAGGTAGCCAATTTGGCCTAGTCGTGGGGATGGAACCCCAGGTTACGAAAGACGATTTTAACGGGGCGCTAGAAGATCCAGACCGCTCTTTGCACGTTGAAGGGTTTTACCAGTATCAGCTCACGGAGAATATTGCCATTACTCCGGGCTTTATCTGGTTAACAGCTCCGGATCATAACGACCTCAACGATGACGTTGTGATTGGAACCATTCGGACAACGTTCCGGTTCTAAAACCTCGGAAATTTTGGAATTAAGGGGAGTACAACTCCCCTTAGTTTCAATTATTCATCACGGATAATTAAGCCGTCTTAAAAATTAAAAGTATAGATTTAGCGGTTTTATAGGAGAGTTGGCCCTGAACAGCTCGGGGCTTTTTTGGTTTTTATAGTCACTCTTAAGAGCGAAATTTAATATTAAATAAAAGCAGTTTATTTAGTTGGGAAGAGAGCAGATTACGTCCAAACAGGGGGGTGAGTCGGCTTTAAATATAGTACATAATATCACCTTGCTGCTTGGCATTCCGAAGTTCGCAGACATCTTTAAGGGTATATTTTTGCAGGACAGATTGAGAGGCTTCCTGGGCTTCTTTCCAAACATCTCGAACGACTTCATTTTCTAGGGTTTTGGGTGTTGAATCGTTTTCTGGCAGTCCTGCATCCAAGCCCTCTATGCAGGTAACCACTTCTAAAAGGTTAATTTTCCAAGGTTCGCGAGCCAAAAGATAACCGCCTTTTGCGCCACGTTGACTACGAACGAGACCACAGCGCCTTAGAGAGGCTAAGAGTTGTTCTAAGTAACGGTCCGGAATATTTTGTTGAGCAGCTATCTGTCGAATTTGTAGCGGCTCTCCTTTATCATATTGGCTTGCGAGCTCTAAGAGGGCTAACAGAGCGTATTCACTTTTACAGGAAAGTTCCACTGTTTAAAATACAAGATACGTTTAAGGGCGAAATTTTTAAAATTAACCGCTCTAGTCTATTATACTGCGGTTTTACAGATATTCTTTGGCCGGGATCTTCACGGTTTGATAAAAATTGTCATTCTTAAGGTGACTCTATTGGAGGTTAGCTCGGTGAGGGTCCAGACGGTGTTAAAAATTTTTAAACTTCAAGGAACGGTCATAGAGAAAGCCTACACCCCTTGGAGGGTATAGGCTTTGCTATGGGTCAAAGGTTGGGCAGCTTCAAGTTGATGAGGGCGGCGATCGCCCACAAGCGCGACCCAAACCCTCTTAAAAAACTCTGATGAGTTCTTTCGACTTCGGTGCAGAAGGGAAAGGAGCAAAGCCAATCCCTGCTGAGGTTCACCGAGGATTACCCACTCCGGTTAAAGGGAGGGATTCTATTGATTTCGAAACTGATTCCCAAAATCTTCTAAGAGCAAGTCGAAGTTGATCTGTGGAATGAATTGGTTATCAAAGCTTTGGAAGCGGATCCCTGTATCTTTGTAAACCAGGTACTCTCCAAAGGTAATGCTACCGTACCGGCCAAATTGGGCGGATTCGAGGGCAGACAGGAGTGAACCAGCCAAGTTGCTGCGATCGAGACGGAAGACCATGAATTGTAGTCTTGCCGCGCTCAGGCGATCGAAGATAGCCACAGCATCGCCTGGGTTGGTAGTCCGTAGCACCACACTCGCTAAACTGGTGCTGTTATACCCTTCTAACAATCCAACTCCACCTCTGGCAAAAGCAGCTTCAGCCGCATTCAGAATGGCTAGAGTGTTAGGCTTGGTGAGTGCAGCCTGGACCAGAGGAGTCCGCACCAACTGACCTAAAGGAATCCCTAGGCGGTTAGCCAGCCCTTGCAAGAAGCCTAAGACGTCCGTGGGGATGCCTGGAAATCCTCCTGGGTCTGGAGTCACCCCTGGAGGGGGAGTCACCCCTGGAGGGGGAGTCACTCCTGGAGGCGGAGTCTGGACTGGAGGGGGAGTCACTCCTGGAGGAGGAGTCTGGACTGGCGGCGGAGTCACCCCTGGAGGAGGAGTCTGGACTGGCGGCGGAGTCACCCCTGGAGGAGTCTGGACTGGCGGTGGCGGAGTCGGCGTCGGATCCGTCGGTGTTGGCGGCGGCGCTACTGGTGTTCCGATCGGGACCGCAGGGGTAATCGGATCTGGCGGTATAATCACAGTTCCAGGTGACTGGGGGCCTGGAGATCCAGCCTGACCATTCGCCGGTTCCGCGACTGAGATCGAGATCGCAGAGGCAGTAGCCGCAAGACCTACAAATAAGAGGCGGCTACTAGATGATTTAAGTTTCGAGAATCGCTGTTTTCCGTTCATATAACCACATCCCGCGAAAATACCCAACTCAAAAAAGCTGGGAGGAAGCGATGCGGGTATAGCCGCTTCCTGTGGACAGTTGGCACTCATAATTGGAGCACCGAGAGTTCTGAAATTAAACCCTAACCGACTGCCCATCAACGTTGACGCAAACACTCCCTAGAGTCTTGGATACAAGACCTCTACCATCTGGATCGCTTCAATCCCCGAAAAGGAGATGAAGTGGCTAGCTGATTTTAACCCTACCACCCTAGCTCATGATGGGAACATCAGCGGAGTGATAGGATTAAAGATTGAGGCTGACTTAATGTCATATTTTGCCAGGGGTCTGTTACTTGGTGAGTCAAAGACTTGAGAGGTAGCTAATTTAATTCCCACTTTGACTGCATCAGGTATTTGAAAACACCCATTTACCCTTTATCCGCGATTACCCAACCTGTTCATTGTTTGGATAATGCATTTTTGTTTTATCGTACCTAAAGGTGTCTGTGCATTTTTCGCTATCTCCAAAAAGGAGAGAAGAACGACTGCACTGTTGTTTAAAAAGAAATGCCGTAGACTATACTCAAATTTAAGCGCACCCCATCACCGGCGTTACCTGTTAAGTCATTGAGGCCAAAGCTAGCAACCAAGGGAATCCTTTTAAAGGGTACCACAGATAAGCCCATTGTCAAGTCTTGTCCGGTCCACTCGGCGATCGCATGAGCCTGGGAACCCATCGATGTTGCAAAGCTACCAAAGACATTCAATTGCGTGCCACCTAATTCATCGGTGGGGTCGATATTACTCTCCGTGCGGAAGACACCATTGCCAACCCCGAGGGTCACAAACCCTAGACTAAAAGGTTTTTCAATATCTTCATCAAAAATCAGGACCTTACTCACCGAACTATAGAAACTGCGCCCCGTATCACTGGCGGCATCCATCCAATCTACGAGATTGATTACCCCGGCGGAAATAGAATAATTGTTGGGGAGTACCCGACTGGCTTGGACGTTAATACTCCCTGCACCCAGATTATCTGTTGCCCCCCGATCATTAGACAACCCTGTAAGTGCTAAGCTGACATCGAAGCCGACTGCCTCTTGGGGATCTCCCAAGCCGATCGAGACGGAGAGTGCCCCATCTTCGGAGGTAAAACGATTTCGGTTGTTAAATTGGGCCCCAATCCCGATATTACCCCAACCCCCACCAAACCCCGGGGGATTATTGAGAGTAATTCCCGGAAAGTTACCGGGCGCTCCCAACGCTCTGGCGATCCGTTGGAGTTGCCTGCTGCTTAATGAGTCAAGAAAACTCAGCAAAACCTGAACTTCCCGGGAAGCTAAGATAATGTCTCCCTCGGTTTCAGCTTGGCGACGTTGCAGGATTTCGGTTAACTCTTCCACCTGCCGGAGTTGCTCAGGGGTGAGGTTCTGTTCTCGGGCTGAGTCTAAAACGATCAGGAGTTCGGCGACTTCTTCGGGAGTAAAGCTACGCGGGGTTAGCTGTGTTGATGAGTCGATATTTTGTTCAATTTGAGCCAGTTCTTCCTCACTCAGGGATTCGATTAAATTTTGCAGCTGTTGCGATCGCTCGGGAGAGAGTACCACAACCAGATCCCCTTTTGCCTGTAAATTCTCAAGTTCCTGGATTAAACCTTGGATTTCTTGTCTTTGTTGGGACCTTATGTTTAACCGTTGGATGATCCCTAAAAACGAGACAAATTCTTGTACCGTGGCGCGATCCAAGCGAGTCCCCTGGGCTAGCTGCACCCCTACGGCCGATTGGATCTGAGCGCGTTCTTGTTGAGTCAAGGACTCAATCACGGTGAGCACCAGTTGGGTTTGTTGGGGAGATAGAATTGCTTGGGGCTGCCCCTGTGCCTGAATTTGCTCTAACTCTTGAATTAGGACTGAAATTTCTTGAGTTTGTTGGGGTCGGAGTCGGGCCTGTTGAATTCCCCGCAGGATTAATAAAATTTCAGAAATCTCTTCTTGGGTGAATAAACCCACTTGCACTTCAGGTAAATCCAGTGATTCCTGAATCTGGGTGATTTCTGGGGCTGTTAAAGAAGTCAGAAACCCGCGAACTTGTTGCGCTTGGGTAGAAGAGAGGACAACCTGGGGCTGCTCTTGAGCGCTGAGTTGTTCTAATTCGCCAATCAGGGATTGGAGTTCCTGAGTTTGTTGGGGCCTTAGTCGTTGCCGTTGGATTTCTCGCAGCAATAAAAGGAGCTGTTCGAGTTCTCTTTGGGTGTAGCTAACCACTACCTCCGGTTGGGGAGAAGTGGGTGGAACAGGTCTGGTATTCTGTTTGCTGTTGGGCAATTGAGCAGACTGTCCCGTGGTGTTCAGGCCCTGGACGGGTTGAGGATTGGCTAAACTTAATCCTGACGGTAGCACAATCGCTACACTAATACCGGCCAGCAAACTCAGACGCAATGCAAGCTGATTTAAGAACACACCTAAAACTCCCCATACCATGTTTAAACAAGTATCCAGTGAACCACATGGGTCTCCGGAAATACAAGCCTTTCTTATCTAAAAATCGTAAAACCTAGCTCCCACAGGTGCTTCAGCTTAACGTTCGGTGACGCTCATCCACAATACCATTGTTCCCGCTCTTCAACACACTGGCTTATTTTATCGGACTTTTTAGAATTTTTAAACCCTAAAAGAGCCCTGAATAATTAAGACGCAAAAAAGGGTTTGAAGATTGCTGAATGCAAAGGTCAGATTCAATTTTTGGATCCTTTTCAAGAGCCATTAATCAGAATTTTTGCAAAACTCTGAAAAGCCCCTCTTCTTGTCATGGTTTCTTGATATTGGGGAACTTTTGAGGAGAAAGTCTGCTGCTTTTCCAGCAGATTTGGAAGAATTTATTCTGACTTCGGCTAGCCTTCTGTTCAGCGAGGCTATCTATAATTTTTTAATTTTTTTAGATTAAAACATCGCCAATGGTCTAAACACCTAGGATAAAATTAAAACCAAGTTTATTAAAAACTGAGGGTCTATTGGGGAAAATTTTCCGCAAAATTAGGATCAAAAATGGGAGTTGTGGCGCTGGACTCTAGCCGGGAATATAGGGGCTTAAATACAAGAATTTAGATCCCCTATAGAGGGAACTGTGTCCTCTGAGGGTAAAAAGGGTGGTGTAAATCTAGGTGGGAGTGAACCCCCCCCAAAGCCATTACCGCCTGGTACGGGTGGGTATTTTCGGGGGATTGCTTTCTATTGATTCAAGCTGCGGGGTGTGGGGATTTTTGGGCAGGTTTAAAGGTTGTTTGTGGGGATGGCTTTCTGGTAGGTGGACGGGAATATCAGCTCCATTAATTAGAGAGCCTAAGAGTTGGACTGTTTCTGATTCCGTTAGGGGTTCAACATATTCGGTTAACATTCCACCTTGAGTATATAGGGGGCGGGTGATGAGAATCATGCCATCGCTGAAGGGTTCTAGTAAAAATGCATCGTTGTTGACACTCAGTGCAGGAGAGTCCAAAATCACTAAATCAAAACGAACTTTAGCATCTTCAAGGAGTCGCCGGAATTCGTTGGATTCGATCGCTGCTGCACTGTTTTTGAGAGGCCCTGCACTGGGAACAACGTACAGGTTTTCAATTTCCGGCGCGAGGCGAATGCATTGGTTGAACTGTCCATAGTAGCGGAGGGGTTCGAGGTTGGCATCGGGTTCGATCGCCACTTGCAGGATCCCCGCTTGGGAGGGCGATCGCAGATCAGCTTCAATGAGTAAGGTCCGCTTGCCCGCACGCGCTGCGGCGATCGCCAAATTATAAGCACAAAAAGTTTTGCCTTCTTTAGGAGCCACACTGGTAATCAACAGGACCTTAGGCGCTTTTTCTCCAATCCGCAATAAATTACTGCGAATCTTTTCATAAAACTCTAAATAAGGAGAATCCGGGTCCACCAAAATCGGCATTTCGTAACCCTGGAACTCCCCGGAAAAGACCTCGGGGACAATTCCCAAAATGCGGAGGTCCTGTTGCTGCAAAGCGCCGCGTACTTCCTCCATCGTATAAAACTTTCCTTCTAGCAAAGAGAGCGCAAAAATTACAGCATTCCCAACTAAGATGCCAACCACCCCCCCGACTGCCAAAATCAGCGCAGGGGGTTGGGTGCTCACTTCGTTTTTACTAACCGATGCTTCTTGTGCCACGCTCAAACTGCTCGACGTTTCAGCTTCAGCCGCTTTCGCATCCGCCAACGCTTGCTGCATTTTACTGTAGAGGTTTTGCTTGAGTTCCACCTGCTGAAGTAATCGTCCTCTCTCAAGCTGTTTGTTCGGCAGAGTCTGATAATCCTGCTGCAATTGTTGTTCCGTTTGCCCTAAAGAATTCAATTGCTGGACCCAGGTTTGCCGCTGGGTTTGTAAATTTACCAAAGTTTGAGCTAACTGCTGCCTTGCCGGGTCGAGACTGCTGTCCTTGCGAATTTGGGCGCTATTCATTAACGGGGCAGCCATTCCCCCCCCACCAATCACTTCTGTCGCTCGTCGCTCCAACAATTCGTTGTAGGAGTCTTCTTGTTTTTGCAACTCAACCATCTGGGGATGGAGCGGGCGGAAATCTTTACTGAGGAGTTCGCGCTGGGACTCAATTTGATGGAGGGCCGCTCTCAATTGAGCAATAATCGGGTCGGCACTGAGGGCTTGGGAGACGTAGGCTTGATCCGCTGTCAATCCTAGGCGTTGTTCTAAGCTGGCAAGCTGGGCATCGAGACCTTCTAACTGTAGGCGGATTTCCCGCTGCTGATTTTGACTGGAGACGATCGCCCCAGCTAATCCCCCACTTTTGGCCGCTAAGATTGCCACCGCCTCTTCCCGTTCGTACTCTTCGAGTTTCTGTTCAACTTCGCGCAATTCCGCCAGGGCTTCAGGCAATCGGTCCTCAATCGTATCAATCATCCGTCGCAGTGCCGCCGTATTAATCATCCGGCTGAGTTCGATCATCGCTCCCATCAGCTCTTGGATGGTGGCTTGGGCTGTTTCACTCTTAGGATGGCTATAACCGAGTTCAATTTGGGGCGGTCCATCGGGTTTCGGCGCTTTAAAATATACACCCCGAGCTAAATCCTTGGGCTCTTCATTCACCTTTGCTCCCACCGCCGTCAAAATATTTTCACCGAGCAGAAGCTCTTTGGGAAGTAGTTTGCCCTGTTCTTGAATTTGGCTTCCCGTTGTCGAGAATGTTACCGGGGGTGTGGTGTAGGTAAGCACGCCCTTGGCTCGATAGGTCACGGGTGGAGGAGGTTGGATCGCCACTAATCCTGCCCCGCCCAAGGTTAGGACAAAAGCAGCGAAGCCAAACCATTTGTATTTACCAAAAGCGATCGCGTAGCGCTTGAGAATGGGTAGAGCCATGATTCGGAATAGGGTGAAGGATTAAGGCGGAAGGATAAAGGCGGAAACATCAACAGAATTCCCCCAATTCATCCTTAATTTTTTATAGTAGCGAGTCTAACTGAATTGAATTATTTTTCAAAGGAGTGGGAAGCGTCTAATCTCCCGACTTACGACTCCCGGTGCCAGGGCGTTAGACTCTCGCCCTCCTCAATTTTAGGATTAATTTGATTTAGACACACTCTGGTTCCTGTGTCCTGATTGTACCATAAACCTGGCCGGGGCTGATTAATTATCCTCGTTATCACCACCGGGTCCAAAGAGCAGTGTGGCACTATCTCGCAATGAATCAAAAAACAGTAAAAATCCTAGAACATCGCGGAAGGGTTGAGTAAAGGTACTGAGCGCATAGGTGATTTTTCCGACTAGATTGCGACCAATGACAATCACATCATTATTTTCTAACGGAACATTTTGGGCCATGTCCCCGCGCAAGAGTTCTTGGGCATTGATTTCTAGAGTTACTGCTTTACCCTGTTCGGGATCAAAGCGGATCAAGGCAATATTGTCGAGGTCTGCACTCAGCAGGGGAACCGCATTCAGGATATCGGCAAAGGTGCTACCACTTGGGACGGGAACGACATTAATGCCGCCTCCAGGGTAGCTTAAAATGCGGACAACAATCTGTGGGACGGCTAGGGTTGAGCGAGAGACCAAAACCCGATCGTAATATTCATCGGTGCTGCTTTCTATTTGAGGAACGAAGACTACATCCCCATTGGCTAACCGGAGTTCGGGAAGTTCGGCCCCAGTCAGCAGAGGAGTGTACAGGTCCAGGATTTCTTCGGAAATTGCCCCATTTTCCATCACCCGACGCACCCGAACTGCCCGTAAATCAGCATTAGAAGTAATCCCTCCGGCAACTAACATGGCATCAGCAACAGGACGATTAGAAGGGGGAACGGTAAAGAATCCAGGCTGTGCAACTTCTCCGAGGATCGTAATATTGACGGGAATGGCAGCCGCTAGGGTGGATCCGGCCACAATCCGAGTGTTATATCCGGGGCCCTGATTTAACCCCAATTTGGGGACGATCACCACATCTCCATTTCCTAGGCGCAGATCCGGTAAAGCGGTGCCGGTTTCCAGGGAGCTATAAAGGTTTACCCGTTCTTCACTGACTGCCCCATTTGCCATCACCCGACAGATGAGGATAGTCCGCAAGTCTGCGGCGGAAGTAATCCCACCGGCCACCTGCAAAGCTGTGGGAATGGGACTCGGGGTGGGGGGGACGATGTGAAATCCGGGTGTGGCTACTTCTCCGAGGACGGTAATGGCTACGGGCTGTTGGGCCGCTAGGGTGGAATTAGAGACGGCGGTACTGTTATAAGTCCGGGCTTCTTCTAATCCAAGTTTGGGGACGATGAGTACATCCCCATTGGCTAATCGCAGGTCTGGGAAGAGGCTCTCACCTTGTAATGAGGACAGTAAATCCATTGATTCTTCGCTGACCCGACCATCGGGCAGAGTGCGCCGCACTCGCACTCCTCGCAAATCGGCAACGGGAGTGGTGCCGCCGGCGATCTGTAATGCTGTGGGAATAGGGCGGGGGGAAGCCGGAAGGATATAGAATCCGGGCTGAGAGACTTCTCCGACGATGGTAATGCCGACGGATTGAGGGGTGGTTAAGGTGGAGTTAGAAACGACGTTGTTGTTATAGCTGAAGGCGTCGTTTAAATCGAGGGTGGGGACGATGACGATATCGCCATTACCGAGGCGTAGTTCGGGAAAAGGTGCGCCGGTTTGGAGGGGGGAATACAGGTCTACCCTTTCTTCGCTAATTTGTCCATCACTCATGACTCGTCGCACCAGGACCGATCGCAGGTCGGCGGCAGGAGTAGATCCACCGGCAATGACTAAGGCATCTTGGAGGGGATTGACGGAGGGAGGAAGATTATAGAAGCCTGGGCGAGTGACTTCTCCGATGACACGGATAGCAACCGCTTGAGGGGGAGAGAGGCGCGATCGCCCTACGATGTTGCTGTCATTAATCTGGGCTTGACTTAAGGATTGCTTGGGGACAATCAGGATATCTCCTTCTTCTAGCAAGATGTCGGGAGGGGGACTGCCTGCTTGCAAGGGAACCAGTAGGTTGAGGCGTTGCTGCAAGAAGGTTCCATCTCCTACGGGACGTCGGATCAGGATGGAGGTCAGGTCGGATCCCGGGGTGGTTCCACCTACTGCGGCCAGTATTTCTGAAATTCGGGCATTTTGGGCTGGAAATGCATAAAAACCCGGTTGGGTAACTTCTCCGGTGATGGTAATGTTCACCGGACGTTTAGCAATTAAGGCGACATTGACTCGGGGATCGACTAAAAATTGATTTAAACCGGCTTGAATGCTTTGTTGAGCTTGTTCGGGGGTTAACCCGGCGATTTCTACGGGTCCTAATAACTGCATGACAATTTGGCCTTCGGGATTAACTACTGTTTGAAGGCTGATGTTTTGATAGGGTTGGATATCGATAACGAGCTGATCCCCGGGGGCGAGTTGATAGGATTGCCTAGGGAATTGGCTAACTGGAATGATGGAGGGGGTCTCTAAGAAGGGGTTGGTTTGAGAGACGGGTGCTGGGGGAGGGGGTGTTGGAACCGGCGGGGGCCCTGGGGGGGGCGTCAAGAGTTGCAGGGGGATTGCGGGTTGGGATGTAGAGGAGGGCAATCCTTCTCGGGGTTGGCAAAATTGGCTCGCTTCCGGGTTAGTGGTCGGGCTAATGGGTCGGAATTGATCTGGAGGCGGGGGCGGGGGAACAGAGGGTCCGGGTTGAATGGAAGGCAAAGATTGGGCCTCGGAGTTGGCTCTCCCTTGGCCGATCGCCGGGGGTACCGTATTAAAGACTAGACTAAAAACTGCCGCTAGGGGAAGGGCGGTGCTTCCTGTATGTAGCCCTGCGAGGGTTAAGGCAGTGAGGTGATAAAACCAGCGGACACAGGAGGATTCAATCATGAGGACGGATGACAACAACTGGTGAAGTGGGTGGGGTTCAGAAGTGGAACAGAGGGTGTCAGGGTGATTCATTACCCCAGCTTTTTAGGGCAGATGCATATCCAAACAAGGGTTAGCCTCCTCTGCTATAGGCTCTAGGTGCTGTTTTACCCCAGGTAACCCCATAGATGCGCCAGTGTTGAGGGAAAATTTTTGGTGAGTCCCAAGGAGGGGATTATTCAGTTTTTTGGCTGGACTTAAAAGGACCCTGAATTAAAGCCCTTTGGATGTTTTGACTTAAGGATTCAACTAGGGGTCTGACTGATTCTAAATCCCCTAGGGGTTCTATGGGAAGGATAACGTTAACGGCGACCCAGGCAAGTCGGTTTCCCTGAAGTTGGGCGAGGCGATCGCGCCAGAACCAGCTAGAAGGGGCGGGATTTCCTCCTGTGGGCCACGCATACCATTGGGCGATCGCATAGGTTTGTGTTATCGTCCATCCTCGGAATAATCGCGCTTTTACCTGGACTGTTTGATCGGAGGTGGGGGTGATTTCTGCGGGGGTTGGGGTGGACTCTGGACTGACCTGAAAAGTCAGCGATCGCTCAAAATCCGTTTTCCACCGCCAATATCCATCCATATCCATCCACTCTACTTGCGGTTGATGCATCGGACCGCTTTGATTAAGTAATAACAGACTCGCAATGGGGCGATCGCCCTCCTGAATATCCTGCTGTACCCAATTGCGCCCTGCAATTCTCAAAGTCCGGGGTGCAGTCGTTTCCCACCCACTCAGTTTTAACCCTGTAGTTGTCAACTCTTTTAAGGGTTTGAGATTGATCAGGTTCGGGGGAGATACCCAGGCCCATTTTCCATTGAGGTAGCTGGGAACTGCCCCCACCGCGAACAGGACCAACATAAATAACAGTAAAGCAATTCGCGCTAGGGGATAATTCTGGAGGAATTTGGGTAAATACATAACTTTCCGCATAGACATCTCTAATGGCTCATCCCCGCTTTAGATTTAGATATTCCTCAGCTTTTTAAGAGGGGGAAGTTAGCTATTATGTAGGGTCTTCCAATGGATCAGAAAAATAATTAACAATCCAATCCACTCCACTGAGGGTGGGAATTAAAAGTCCTAACATGATAGCGGAATAAACGTCTCCGCCCCATCCTTCATGGAGCCATTCAAACCATTGTTCGTAACCCGAACCGTGAAAGAAAGTCAGAAGGGCATTACGGATAATATTACCCAGGACGGCGATCGCTACGGTACTGATTAAAAACAGACTGGTTTTGCTGCGAAATTCACTTGAACCCGTCCAGTACAGCAACATTAAAGCCACATAAAGACTGGTGAGGAGCATTTTTAATCCCGCACAGTGAGGCGCGACTTCCACAACTTTTTGATTGACAAACAGATAAATTCCCTCTACGGTGACGTTAAATCCCAGGTGGGATAAAATAAATCCTGCACTCCCGGCAATAAAACTTTGTAAGGGGAGAGTATAGGGCGCAATTAGGTAGGGAATTTGGTTCGGAGTTGCTAGTAATACTAACAGCAGCGGAAAGGCTAAGAGTTTTAATCCGGGCATTCCTTTAAGCCACAGACAAATTCCGGCCAGGACAAGAGGAAAGGAAAAGTTGACAAAATCCGGCAATCCGGTTAAATAAAAGGCTCCGCCAACCGCTATCAAAAGTCCACCAACCGGATGAGTCCTCGAAGGCAGACGATGCCACAATTGACGCTTATCCTGCCAACAAATATAGAGGGCGAAAGGTAGACCGATCAATCCATGACTAAAATATTCGTGTTCGAGACTAATGCTTTTATTCAGCCACCCATCATACCAATGGAAGAGGAGGGGAGTATAAAGCATACTCAGGATTCCGATTAAAATCCAAGGGTAGTTTCGCTCAATAATAAAAGGTAATCTGCGCCCGATGTGCATGGTTTTATCTGGGGTAACGATAGGGGAAACAGAAAAGGAAACGGTTTAACGGACGGCTAATGCGATCGCCTCAACCACGCGCTCGATTTGGGACTCACTCAAGCCCGGATATAGGGGGAGAGACAAAATTTCTTCGCAGAGGGCCTCGGCATGGGGAAAGTCTCCCGGTTGATAACCTAAATTTTGATAAGCTGGTTGGAGATGACAGGGTAACGGATAATGAATGCCGGTTTGAATGCCTTGGGAAGCCAGCTTTTCTAGAAGGGTGTGTCGATTTAGAATGCACGCTTTAGTGATGCGGATAACGTAGAGGTGATAAACGTGTCCGCTACCACTCTGGTTGCGGATGGGGACGATGCCGTAGTCGCCTAGGGGTTGGAGTAAAGCATCGTAGTATTTGGCACAAGCATTTCGCGCTTGATTCCAGTCGGATAAGTAGGGAAGTTTGGCTTGGAGAATGGCCGCTTGTAGGGTATCGAGGCGGCTATTAGTGCCGAGATCCACATGGTGATATTTTTGGGGAGCACCGTAATTGCGTAAACTGCGCAATTTTTGAGCCAGTTCGCGATCGCCGGTGACTACCATGCCACCATCTCCGAAACAGCCTAAATTTTTACTGGGGTAGAAGCTAAAGGCGGCAGCCCGTCCGATGCTACCGGCGCGGGTTCCATCTCGTTCGGCGAGGTGCGCTTGGGCGGCATCTTCCACCAGAATTAAAGGGTGTGCTGCGGCCAAATCTTTGAGTCGTCCAGGGGACACCATTTGACCGTATAGATGGACCGGCAACAAAGCCCGAGTTTTGGGGGTGATGGCTTTTTCTACGGCTTCTAGGTCGATTAAAGCGGTGTCAGGTTCACAATCCACTAAGACTGGGGTAGCGCCGGCACGTAGGACGCCAATCAAGGTGGCGATAAAGGTATTAGCTGGGACGATCGCCTCATCTCCAGGACCGACCCCGGATGCTTGGAGTGCAAGGGCGATCGCATCGGTACCACAGGCAACCCCCACTCCAAATTCTACTCCACAGGCCTGGGCGAAGGTGCTTTCAAATTCGGTGAGGGCTTGTCCTAGGACAAAATCTCCTCGTTCGATTACCGTTTGGATTGCCCGTTCTATTTCAGATTGAATCGGCTGGTGTTGTAGGGTTAGGTCAACAAATGGAATAGTTTCGGAAGTGGGTTTCATAGGTTTTAAGAGACTTCACAAGGGGGAATAGTGGGTTGCATTCTAGTCCGGGGAATGGGTTGGGAACGGTTACCTAGGAAGATTCCTCGTTCCGCAGAAGGCGACGGGGAGGATGCGATCGCCTCTACCCAGACGGGAGTCTAAAAAGTCCAGGTCTCTCCCGGTTCAGAATTGCTCCCCCTTCTCTAAGTGTAGGAGGGATTTATCAAGGATTGACTCCCCCTCGATTGTGAAGAGTCTGTAAAAATTGCCAGTTGTGCTGTTAACTGCCTTTGGACAATCGATGGGAGATGGCGTTGATCCCTACGGCGATCGCATTGAGGACCTTTTGTTCCAGGGTAACCAATGGACCTCCAGATCAAGGGTAAAGGCTTCGTAAATTTTTTTAGGAATTTGTAAAGATTTTTAAGGCTTTTGAATCGCCTTTTACCCTAGGGATTAATGTAACTTGACTTCTCGTGAGCGATTTCCAAGCCAGGTACTTCGCTTATTTTATTTTGATTGTGCATTTTATTTAATTAAATTATTCCTTTGTAACAAAAGATAAAATTACTTTTAATCATTGCAATTTTATTCTAATAAAAATAAAATCAACGATGTTATTTTTTTACCCAGAAGACTCCAACCCCGGACCGATCTACCTAGCCCGCTGGTTGAGAAATGGTCCACCAAGGGGAACTAATGTAGGTTACATTGGTAGATAGGAGAAAAGTCTTCTAATCGTGTTACCCGAAATGCCATTCGGGAAAACAACCCGAATAAAGCAGGGGCGAGATCCCCTGCTTTATCTGAAATTATTGGGTATAAATTCCGACAAAATCAGTGCAAAATTTGGCATAAATATTATTCTATTTTTGAGATTTAATAATCAGCAAAAAATTAAGCCTAAACTTTATGATTTTCCTGTCTAATTTGAATTCAAATTGATTTTAGATTCAGTAAAATATAAAATTTTGAATTAAAAATAATGGAGTAATTAAAAAAACCCAGAAAATGGCAACAAATTAATTAACTGTTTGATGCCTCATAAACAAGAGATATATCCATGATTTTACACATCAGACGCATCTACCTAAGGTTGTTATTCACGCTTTCCTTGTCAGGGACACTCACCACCATTCCACCCACCCTGGCCCAACCGATTGTTCCTCGGCTTGATACCAATACCCACGTAACTCCGAATGGGAAGACCTTTGATATAGAGGGCGGAAGGCTTTCGGATGATGGCAGCAATCTCTTCCATACTTTTGAGCAGTTTGGACTCAGTAATGGGGAAATTGCTAATTTTATCTCTAACCCGCAGATCCAAAATATTTTGACGCGCATCAATGGCGGCAATCCCTCTATTATTAATGGCTTGATCCAAGTAACTGGGGGGCCGTCTAATTTATTTTTAATGAACCCAAATGGCATCGTATTTGGTTCAGGAGCAAGTTTAAATGTTCCCGGTTCGTTCACGGCTACTACAGCAGACCGCATTGGGTTTGAAGGGTCGGGAGCAGTGCAGTGGTTTAATTCTAAAGGCACTAATAATTATAGCAGTTTGTTGGGGAGCCCTAGTCAATTTGCGTTTACGATGGAGGAAGCTGGGGCGATCGCCAATTCGGGTAACTTGGGAGTCGGCTCTTATCAAAATTTAACCTTGATTGGGGGTACGGTGGTCAGTACCGGCACTCTTTCAGCCCCAGGAAATCTGATTGTGGCAGCAGTTCCGGGTCAAAGTCTGGTCCGGATTAGCCAAATCGGACATCTTCTGAGTTTGGAGGTGGACCCTTATCTATTACGGACAACATCAACCGGAGTATCTGTCCCAGGAGAAATGCCACTCAATCCCCTCTCTTTACCGGAGTTGTTGGCGGGTGACGGGGGTACTCATGCGACAGGTGTTAATCTCAATTCCGATGGAACGGTGACTCTGACAGGTTCAGGGGTGCTTGTAGAACAGGGAGATGTGAGCAGTCGGCACTTACAGGCTGGAACGGCAATTGTGTTCGCTCAGGGCAATTTAACGGCGGTAGAAAGTCAGTTTGAAACGACGGGTAATTTGCACTTGCAAGCGGGAAACGGGGTGAACTTTGAAGATAGCTCAATGCATCCGCTTCAGGTAAATGTGGGGAGGAATTTACAGATTCGATCCGATCGCCGAGTCACTCTCGATCTGCTCAATCACCCCGATTCTCAAATCCAGGTTCAGGGCAATTTAAATATAGTCAGTGATGGCAACATTACCCTCGATGGAGCTTTACAAAGTGGGGTAAATGTAAACATTTTCAATAATTTATCCCAACCGACGGCGTTTCAAAGTCTGAATGAGGTGGCGCTGACGGCTGGGGGAAATGTGGTATTTGGAGACTATACCGGGGGTAGTCTGCGAGTGGATGCAGCCGGTGCAATAGCAGGCGGAAAGATTTCCGTGGCGATCGCCAATTCAGACAGGGTTTCGGAAGGTGAAGTCCACTTAAATGCCGGAATTAGAGGAACTTTACCCACTCAGGGGAATGACTCAATGCAGTTATCTCCCGGAAGCATTATTGTCGGAGAAATTGCCCTTGATCGCCCGGATATGTCTTTGGTGGTAGAGGCAACGGGAGCCATTCAAACGGGGACCCTCTCGACGGCTGGAGGCGATATTACCCTCACCAGTGGCGATCTCCTCAATCCGGGAGCCATTTCGACGGCTGGGGGCGACATTACCTTGATCAGCGAACGGGGTAGCATTGATACGAGTGGAAGGACCCTAAATGCGTCTTCTTTATCCGATAGCACCGGGGGCACGATTGCCTTAACGGCTGAGACTCAGATTATTTCGGGGGATCTGATTACCGAGAATAACCTCATCCAAATTAATGGCCCTCTCTATCTCCGTGATAACGTAACCTTACGCACAACGGGACTGGGAGAGGATGCAGGGGGTGGCAACATCCAGGGGATGGGAACCATTAATGGAAATTTTCAGTTAAATCTGGAGGCGGGAACGGGGGATGTTGTCCTGAAAGAGGCGATCGGGAATGAAGAGGCGATCGCCGGATTGTCAATCAGCGCTCAAAATATTGAACTGTTGTCTCCTACCACCACCCAAGGGGCGATCGCCATCGATTCAAGCGGCATCGTTACCCTAGGCGATCGGCTGATTACCACCGAGGGAACCGTCAATATTATCGCCACAGATGCCATTGTTACCGATAACATCACCACATCTGGGGCAGAAATTTACCTCAATAGCCAGAATAGTCAGATCACCACCGGAGATTTACAAACAGCTACGGAGGCGAGGGATGGGGGAAAAATTAGCCTACGTTCTCGCGAGGGTCTTTCCACTGGGGCGATCGACACCCATTCCACCATAGGTGTCGGTGGTGCAGTTACCCTCCAAACTCAGCAAAATGATATCCAAGCCTCATTTATTAATACAGAAGGAGCAACCCAAGGCGGCACTGTCGAAATCCAGACAACCGGTTCCGTGCGAATTGTCGATTCTTTTCTCTCCCAAACCGGGAGCGAATTTAGTATTTCCACCGCTGCACCTCAAGGGGGCGAAATTACGATCACTCATGGCAGAAGTGAGTTTGTGATTGGGGATGCCGATGGTAATGGCATGATTGAAAACGGATCTCTTGCCGCCATTACCACAGGATCTGGAGAATTTCTCTCCCTGGGACAATCCGTCTCCCAGTCACGTATCTATCTCAACCCCAATCTCCCCCCAGCATCCTCTTCCTCGGAAACTGATTCGGAGGCGGAAACAACCACTGACGAAACAACCACTGACGAGGAGGAAAATAAGAGTTCCGATGACTCGAATGAGTCGAACGAAGCTGAGTCTGATCCCACGGAGGCAACAGAGGACGATTCACCCACTGATTTAGGGGAAGAAACCCCTGCTGTTGACGAGAGTACAGCGGCTGATTCGGATGATTCGGACACAACTCCAGAAACACCTGTGGCAGAACCTCCCACTCCCGAGGAACCTGTAGCGGTTTCTGAACCGGCGGCTACTCCTACTCCCGAGGAACCTGTAGCGGTTTCAGAACCAGCAGTTACTCCTACTCCTACGGTTACCCCAGAGCAACCTGTAGCGGTTTCAGAACCAGCAGTTACTCCTACTCCTACGGTTACCCCAGAGCAAGCTGTCGCGGTTTCAGAACCGGCAGTTACTCCTACTCCTACGGTTACCCCAGAGCAACCTGTCGCGGTTTCTGAACCAGTGGTTACTCCTACTCCTGGGGTTACCCCAGAGCAACCTGTAGCAGTTTCAGAACCAGTGGTTACTCCTACTCCTGCGGTTACCCCAGAGCAACCTGTAGCAGTTTCAGAACCAGTGGTTACTCCTACTCCTGCGGTTACCCCAGAGCAACCTGTCGCGGTTTCTGAACCCGAGGGGATTGATATCCCGGGTAACATCCCACTGTTAGAAAATCGAGGGAGTTTAGAAACGATACCGAAACCGGAAGAGGTGACGACTCTGCCAGTCGTTGAAATTTTACCTTTGCAACCTGTAGCGGTGCCGATGATTCTGGAAGTCCCTTCACAACTCCTCTCGGTGAGCGCGCCTGAAATACCCCCGACCCCGGTACAAGTGAGTCAGTCACCGGATCCACTGGTTGCACCCTTGCCGGTGAATATGGTTGCACCCTTGCCGGTGAATGTTGAACTACCGTCACCCACTCCACCTGAGATTCTCTTGCCGCAACCGACGGATCAATCCTCATCGTTACCCTTACTCCCTCCATCTCCGCTTGCTGGGAATGCTACAGGGGAAAACGCCCTCAGTGGGGTAGTAGAGATGACATCTGGGAATTTAGGGAGTCGTCAGATGCCGATTCTTGAGGTACCGATTCTTGAGGTGCCGATGGTCCCGAGCACCATTGTGCCTAGTCCAGTTGAGGTGAAGGTCCCTTTCGAGGGGGCGATCGCCTCACCCTCCGAACCTAACCCAACCCCCGTTTCAAACCTGGGGGAATTAGAGGCAGTTGCTCAGGCTCTTATTCCTCCGATTGAACAGATCCGGATGCAGGAATTTGACCCTGATCAGCAGGGTCCTATCTCAGAAGACGAGGGGGGTTCCAAAGATATAAAGGCGTTGCTTCAGGGAATTCGCAAAGAAATCAATGTTAATCCTGCCGTTGTCTACGCAATTTCTCTTCCTGAAGAATTGCAATTAGTGGTGATGACTGCCGAAGGGTTACCCATCATTCGCACGATTCCCACAGCTTCTCGGGATAGTCTGCGCGCTAAGGTTACTGAATTACTTTCTGAGCTTACGAATCCGCACAAAACCCATACGGATAGTTACATGAGCGCCTCGGTGCAACTTTATGAATGGTTAATTGCTCCGATCGCCGCTGAACTGGAGGCGCAGGGAATTGATATGTTAATGTTCTCTCTGGATGCCGGACTGCGCGGTATTCCCCTGGCAGCACTCCATGATGGAAAACAGTTTTTGATAGAAAAGTATCGTCTGGGTTTAATCCCGAGTGTTAACCTCACCCAGACGAGTTATAAAAACCTTAACCAGACTCGGGTCCTGGCAATGGGAGCCTCTCATTTTCAAGACTCTACTGTTCCCCATTTAAATGCGGTTCCGGCTGAGTTAGCCGCGATTTCTTCGCTTTTTTCTTTGGACGAATACTTTCTGAATGAAGCGTTTACCGCTGACAATTTACGCGATTCCCGTCGGCAACAAGACTTTGACATTATCCATCTGGCGACTCATGTCAAATTTTATGCCGGATTGGAACAAAGGGAAGTAGTTTCTTCGGCTTCGCGCCGCCAATCTTACATTCAATTTTGGGATGAAAAAGTCCCCCTTGAGCAAATGCGGCAGTTAGGATTCGAGGCTGGAACCGTGGAATTATTAGTCTTAAGTGCCTGTGAAACTGCGGTGGGAAGTCCCGAGGCGGAGTTGGGGTTTGCCGGGTTAGCGCTTCAAATGGGCGTGAAGTCGGTTTTAGCCAGTTTGTGGCAGGTAGATGATGAGGGTACTTTAGGGTTAATGAGCGAGTTTTATCAACAGCTTAGTTTGCAAGATAAAACGATTAAGTCAGAAGCTCTTAGACAGGCACAGCTTGCTTTTTTGCGAGGGGAAGTCAGGGTCAGCAGCCACCAATTACGGACCTCCCGAGGCTCAATCGATTTACCTCCAGAAATAGCAGAGAGGATGGGCGATCGCACTTTTACTCATCCCTATTTTTGGGCGGCATTCACCCTGGTGGGTAGTCCTTGGTAGGACCTAAACGGTTCCCAATTCCGGTTTCTCTTAAACTGGGCTTTGCTTGAGAGGAATTTTAATCACAAATTCTGCGCCTTGTCCAGGTTCCGAGTTACAAGTCAACTCTCCGCTATGCTTGTGGGCAATTATTTGATAGGCGATGGATAAGCCTAATCCAGTTCCTTTACCCACGGGTTTTGTTGTGAAAAATGGATTAAAAATTTGCTCCTTGACGGCATCGGTCATTCCGGGACCGTTATCTTGAATATGGATAGCTACAGAGTCGTTATTTAAAAGTTCCGTGCGGATGTGAAGGCTGGGAATGGTCTCGTTTCTCTCAGGCCAATTCCCGCTTTCTAACGCGTCAATTGCATTTGTAATAATATTGATAAGGGCTTGATTGAGTTGGGCCGGATAGCATTCTATTTTTGGCAAATTTCCATAATTTTTGACGACAGAAATCGCCTGACTCCCTTCTTTTTCTCTCAACCAATTCTGCAAAATAATTAGGGTATTATCAATCCCTTCATGAATATCAACCCGCTTGCGTTCGGACTCATTCAGTCGGGAAAAATTTCGCAGGGATAACACAATTTGACGGATACGTTCTGCCCCAACTTTCATGGAATTCAGCAATTTGGGTAGGTCACTTTGCAAAAAGTCCAAGTCAATATCATCTTCAAATTGTCCGATTTCGGCAACAGGTTGGGGATAATGATCTCTGTAAAGATTCAGAAGTTTTAACAAATCAGCGAGATAGTCGTTGGCATGAGCCAGGTTTCCATAAATGAAATTAACGGGATTATTAATTTCATGGGCAACCCCCGCTACTAATTGTCCCAGACTGGACATTTTTTCACTTTGAATTAGCTGGGTTTGAGTCCGTTGCAGTTCCTCTAAGGTCTTTGTAAGCTGTTGGGCTTGGTTTTGTAGCGATTGAATCAGTTGGGTTTTTTCGTGAGCGGATTCCTGAAGTTCTCGGGCTTTTTGTTTGCTTTCCGTAATATCATGGAAGGCGACAACGGCACCAATTTGATTTCCTTGTTCATCAAAAATTGCCTCACCACTGGCGACGGCAATGCGTCTTTCTCCCACTTTTGGAGCGATAATAATTTCCTCTTTTTTAACCTGTTCCCCGTTTAATGCACGCCTTAAAGGTACTTGCTCTGAAGTGATGGGGGTAACGCCATCCCCTTGATATAAATCATAATAGTTCGACCATTCTTCGGGAGGAATCGAGTCACTGGGTAACCCATAAAGGTCTCGAATTGAACGATTGAAGAGGGTGAGGTTTCCTACTCTATCTCCAGCAATAATTCCGGCATCTACTGTATTGAGTAAAGCTCTTAAAAATTCCCGCTCTTTTTCTAGGGATTTTTCCGTTTCCCTGCGTTCGTTTATTTCGTTTTGCAGTTTGTAAATGGCACTATTGAAAGCCAAGCTGCGACTTTGTAGTTTGACTTCGAGTTGATTGAGGAAAGTTCGGGTTTCTTCATAGGCGCGATCGCCTTCGAGTTCGGCTTGTTTGCGGTTAGTAATATCATGGGCTGTCCCATAAATCGATTGGCGATCGCGTCCTAGGCAAGCACTCCATAATAACCACCGATAGTCCCCATTTTTACACAGATAACGGTTCTCAAACGAGTGAGTGTTACATCCCTGTAAGACTTTCACAAACTCTGTCAAGGTCCTTTGATGATCGTGGGGATGGACGAATTCGATAAAGGATTGGGAACGGAGTTCATCCGGGGTAAAACCTAGGGTCTTTTCCCAGGCCCTATTTAAACTGCGAAAGTAGCCATCAAAACTGATGGTACAAAACAAGTCGAGGGAGAAGTCAAAAAAAGAACGATAATCCTCTGGAGGGGGAAGAGATTCAGAATTCCGTGTGGGGATCTCCCCCCGTTCACGGGCGATCGCATAGATACTATTTTCGGAGTCGCGCCCTTGGGCTTTCCAGGATAAGCGCTTATAAGAACCATTTTTACATTGATAGCGGTTCTCAAAGGCAGTCGCATTAATATCTGTGCTGAGAAGGGCAAGCTGTTCCCGGGTTGAAAATCGATCCTCTGGATGAACAAAATCAAGAAAGGATTTTTGCTGAAGTTCACTCTCTCGAAACCCTAAGATTTTTTCTGCGGAACTGTTGATCTGCTCAAAGGCTCCATTTTTATCAATAATACAGAGCAGATCGTCGGACAAGTCGAAAAAGGGAAACTTCGAGATTTCCTCCCCAGCATTGCACTCGAATTCTACGATTTTAATGTTCATTCCGTCCCCCTAATATTTTTACGATCATTTTAAGAGAATCTTTTTATTCAATGTAGTTAGAGATATTTCAATCTATTATAAGGGGTTTATCCTGAAATAAAATAATGCCGGAGTAGAGAAAACCAAGAAATCACTCTCTATTTATGAAGAGTTAGTATCGATTTAGACCGGGACCCCTCCGGCTAACCCCGAGGACATTCCCTTACCATCCCCAACGCCCAATCCCAAAATGGGGTAGGAATAGGAATAAGGAAGGAGCACAGGCTCAAATATCAGTATCCTAAAAGAGAGAATCATAAGCCAAATTAAAATGTCAGCGAAACCTAATGTAAATCGGTGGGCGATCGCGGTAGTGGCTGCTGTAGGTGTTGCCGGTGGATATTTATACTGGCGAAGCGCCTGGGTCGGAAGCTCGAATCCGGTAGAAAGTACAAAAGTGATTCCACAAGACGCGCTAATGGCGGCTTATGTAGTCACCGATGAGAGTCAATGGTCGAATTTTGACAAATTTGGAACCCCAGGCGCACAGGCGGCGATCGCCCAGACAGTTGCCAACCTGGAAACCCATTTCATCACTCAAACTAATCTCGATTACAAAAAAGACCTGCAACCTTGGATCGGCAATGTCACCCTGGCTTGGATCCCTTCCTCGACCACTGAAGTTGCAACCACTAACTTAAACTCTGACCTCTTATGGATTGTAGGCATTAAAAACCCACTCCGCGCCTGGTGGTTTGGCCGCAACTTGAGGTCTCACAGTGAGCTTACCCTGAATGAATCTAACTATAAAGGCGTTACCATCTCCGAAATCATTCCACCCGAAGGGATTCCTACTTATCAGGCAACCCTGAATCACAAACTGGTGATTTCCCAGCAACGAAGCGCTGTAGAAAAGGCGATCGACACGACCCGTTCAGACTCCTCTTTCCTGATGAAATCTGGGGCATCTGAACTGGTCACTCAAAGTGCAAAAGTTGATAATGCGTTAGTCCACCTTTACTTACCGGATTATAGCCAGACTGTTGAACCCCTGGGGAATAGTCTGAGCGATGGTCGCCGTTTACCCCAAGTGGACGGGGTAAAATCGGTGATGCTGAGTGCGGCAGTGGATAAACAAGGAATGCGCGTCAAGTTCCTCACCGAAGTTGATCCCCAGGCCATTCCCCAACATCCCACAGTCTCCAATGAACTCTTAAATCGCTTTCCGGCAGAAACGATCGCCCTAGTCAATGGTCACGGCATCGGTCGGTCTTGGTCAACAATAGTCGGTCAAAGTCAAGCCGCACCAGAGTTACAGGGATTTCTTCTCGCGATTCGGCAGATGTTTGCTGCGGTAAATCTGGATGTGGACCGCGAGGTATTTGGCTGGATGGATGGAGAGTTTGGCTTGGGACTGATTTCCTCAAACCAGGGTCTTTTAGGACAATTGGGATTCGGAGGGGCGGTTGTCTTTGAAACCAGCGATCGCCCTGCGGCAGAAGCGATGCTCGAAAAATTAGACGCGATCGGTCGCAATGTCGTCCCCTTTCCCTTATCGATCGCCCAACGCACTGTATCTGGAATTACCGTTCGGGAATGGAAAATCCCCCTCCAAGGTGCGTTGTTAGGTCACGGGTGGTTAGATGATAATTCTCTGTTTATCGCCTTTGGCGGTCCCATTATCGATGCCATCACCACTCCAACGCCCACCTCGTTACAAAACAGTCCCAAATTCCAGGCGATCGTCGGTTCCCTACCTAACCCCAATCAAGGCTATTTGTACCTAGATATGGAGCAAATTACTTCGGTCATCAATAGCCTTCCCTTTATGATGGGCGCTCAAATCTCCCCGGAAACCCTAGCCATTCTGAATTCTATTCGCAGCATCGGGGGGACCGGAACTTGGACTACTGCTACCCAATTTGAAAGCGAGATGTTATTTACCCTCACAAAAACCAAGGAAATAGCCACTCAATAATTGAGAAGTGGAAGTCTGGGGCGATCGCTTTGATACAATAAGCAATGATTTTCCTCTTGGAAATGGGATTCTATTTTTCTGTATTCCTCCCCAGTCGCTTCTACCGCAAATGTGACCTAAAGCGGTTGGGGAAAGCATCAACCTATCACCTAATCAGAACCCGAATGACTGCATCTGTATCGAATTCCCCCGGACTTTTATCTCGTTTAATTAATGGATTATTATCGGTTAAGCCTGTAGCCAGTTTCGCCAAATCTAAAGCCCGGAAGATGATGATTGACCGGGCTGAAAATATGGGCGTTCCTTGGACGATCGAGGCGGGATCGCTCCAAAACCGCAATTGGGACCGCGAATTCCAACAGGTACAGAATCCCCACTTAATTTATCCCGATTATTACCTGCGTAGCTTTCATGCTTACGACCAGGGAAATTTAAGTTGGGAAGCTGCTAGCGAGGTAGAAGTCGCCGCTAAAGCTGTACACGCGACTATTTGGAAAGGTGCCGATCCTGAAGGCGATCGCCGCTTGCGCAACAGCTACCATGAAGTGCTTTCCGCTCAAATTGGAGACTCTCCCCAGACCATTCTCGATTTAGGCTGTAGCGTGGGTATGAGTAGCTTTGCCTTAGAAAAACTCTATCCCAAAGCAACCTTAACCGGCCTAGATTTATCCCCTTATTTTCTCGCCGTTGCTCAGTACAAATCCCCCAATAATTCAGCTATCAAATGGGTTCATGCTGCTGCTGAATCCACGGGTTTAGCCGATGCTTCCTTTGATTTAGTCTCATCTTTTCTGATGTTTCATGAACTCCCGGCAGATGCTTCTCGCAAAATTATCCAAGAAGCTCGCCGCTTACTTCGTCCCGGTGGACATCTGGCAATTATGGACATGAATCCCCAGTCTGAGGCTTATGCCAAAATGCCGCCCTATATCTTAACTTTGCTCAAGAGTACGGAACCCTATTTAGATCAGTATTTTTCCCTGGATATCGAGGAATCTTTTGTAGAAGCCGGTTTTGAAAAACCCACCATTACTCAAAACACTCCTAGGCATCGGACTATCATTGCTCAAGTCAAAACCTCCCGTTAAGATTAGGGAATTTATCTGAAGGGATGGGTACAGGGGGAAGATAACCGGGTTTCTGCATAAAATTCAGGGCAATTAACAGCAAATAGGGTCGATGAAACCCGATTGTTTTATCGACCTTATTTGTTGGGTCCTGGGATACAGATAGGGATTACAATTGCCTTGGCATGACAGAGTGCTTTGCATCTTTCTGGCTCTATTTCCCGAGGCAGTAAGATGCAAAGCACTCCTATCGTGAGCATTCTATCTTTACCTCACCCGACTGGTAAAGGCTATATCATACTGAACCCATACCTGGGTTACATTGCTATCCCAACCCTTAGCGAAAGATGTTTTTAACCGCCGAATGGGCTTCTTTGCGTAAACCGTTAGCAATTCTAAACAATTCCTGTCCAGTGTGGAGATAGTGTTCGTCATAGTTGAGGGTAAAGAACTCTAACTCATCAATACCATCTCCAATGCGATCGAGACAGTAGTAAAGATTAGCCGCAACACTGGCAACCGCTGCTGGATTTTGCATGGATTGGAAATAAATTTGAGACTGGTTGAGGAAATCGCGGCATTTTTGTAAATAAGCCTGAAAATCAGCCATCAATTCGTCATCAAAAGGGTCCGCTGCCAGGCAATCAATTTCCCCGTTTAGGGAATACAAAATTTGGTACAACATTCGGTTGATAGGCTGATACACCTGTTTAAGCCATTTTTCTAGGTGATCATCTGGATCAGGAGTGTTTTGGCGAGCCTGATGATATTTATTTTGAGCATGAGCAGTTCGGTGGTGCCGATCGCGCGATTGCGAGGGCGATCGCTCATAGTCTTGACGGCGATCGTAAGATTGACGGCGTTGCGGGTCCCCTAATATTTCATACGCCGCATTAATCCGAATCATCTGTTCAGAGTCCGATGATTCTAAATTTTTATCGGGATGTACGAGCTTGACTAACCGTCGATACGCTTGCTTAATTTCCAACTGCGTAGCTTTGGGATTAATCCGGAGAGTTTCGTAGGGATTGGTTACATTATTCATCTCTAAAACTATCAGATATTGACTCTAAAACAAGCGTTAAATAAAGATAAAATATAAAAAATTAACTTAAAAATATTTATCTTTAAGTCTCTAAATTATTTATTTTGGGACAGCATCTTTATTTAGCTTTCAATATTAATTATAATATTTCCAAGATATTTTGTCAAGGGTTAAATGTTTGGGTAACCGGCAATAATACTCAAGAAAATTTTAAGGGGAATGGGGAGAATGGGCCTGGAATTTAAGTCACAGTTCTAGGATGTCCCCCCGCTTTTCAAAAGAATGAAGTCCCCGAAAAAATACACTAAAAATTACAAACCTTTAATCTTACTATTTTTAGCCAATTTTATATGAAAAGTTGGGCCTACATTCCGGGGCCTGATGAATAAATTCCCGGAATTTTTCAAGAAAATTTCGCTAAAATAAACTCCCGAAAATCTTCTCCCGCTTTAGATAGAGCCAGGAAACTCTAATAACATCTCTTTAGAGAGAGGAAGCTCGATATTGTATTTCCTAATATGGTTTGAAGTGCGATATTCGCTCCGAGGTTGGAGTCCAAAGCAAATAGACTCAACGTGGTCAATTTAGGCTGAATCGGAGCTGCCTAGATTTTCCTAAATTCCTGAAGTGCGATCGCCATTTTCTATCCCCTTGCACTCAAAACCAAATATCTAGAGTGCAGCGGGTCTCATTTAGTCTATACCCTGACTCAAGCTAGGAGAAGAAGAGCCTTAAAAGTGATATAACCCCACTAACAATTGAGGCGACAACTCCAGGCTTGAATATTTCAAAAAAAAAGGAGACAAAAAGTATGACAGAGCGTAATTTTACCTTGACTCTCGGAATTATCTTCGTCGTTTTGGGAGTAGCTGGATTTATTCCCGGCTTAGTTTGGGTTCCCCAAAATCCCACCCCCACTTTATTATTTGAACCGAACTATTTTCCCGCTGATAAAGAATTTGGTGCTTTGTTTGGGATGTTTCCCGTTAATACCCTACACAACATTGCTCACCTTCTAGTGGGTGGCTTAGGTATTATTTTCTCCGGAGATAAAAGTCGCGCACGCCTTTACAATCGGGGGTTTGCCATTTCCTATCTTGCCCTAGCACTTCTGGGATTATTCCCTTACACCGGAACCCTGTTCGGCTTTATGCCCATTTATGGTCATAATATCTGGTTTAACGCCTTAACTGCCGTGGGTGCCGCTTACTTCGGGTTTATCAAACCCACCCAAGAAGCAGCCGATCGCTCAGAAAATATGGCTTCTCTCAGCTAGTGTTCTCTATCTAACCCAGGTAACATGGATCGGCGGCAGGGACGGGATTGGACCCCTTTCTGCCGCTATTTCTTTGGGACCGAAGGGTCTAAAGCCCCCGAGGCGATCGCGCTCTCTTAAATTCTAGCTATTATTAAGAAAAGTAAAGAAATCACTCATCCTTCGGAGTCAAACAATGGGACTATTTGGATTAGGCAAAAAACTGACCCTCCCTACCCCCGACAAAGCCCTACCCGGACGCCCGGAAGCCATTCCAGTTCCGGCAAATCACTTCGTTAACGGCAATCCTCTCAAACCCCCCTTTCCCGACGGACTCGAACAAGTCATCGTAGGCATGGGCTGCTTCTGGGGGGCCGAACGTAAGTTTTGGCAGCAAGACGGTGTATTCGTGACTGCTGTAGGTTACGCAGCCGGAATCACCCTCAACCCCACCTACCAAGAAGTTTGTAGCGGTATGACGGGCCACAACGAGGTGGTTTTGGTGGTGTACGACCCGAAAGTAATCACTTTTGAAAGCCTGTTAAAAGTATTTTGGGAAAGCCACAATCCCACCCAAGGAATGCGTCAGGGTAATGATAGTGGCACTCAATACCGTTCGGGCATTTATGTATATTCTCCCGAACAGAAAAAGCTGGCAATGGCCTCAAAAGATGCCTACCAAAAAGCACTTTCTGCGGCAGGATACGGCGAGATTACTACCGAAATTATGGACACTCCCGAGTTTTACTACGCGGAAGGATATCATCAACAATATCTGGCAAAAAATCCTAATGGGTATTGTGGTTTAGGGGGAACAAATGTTTCTTGTCCCGGCATGAGTCAGGCTTCACCAGTTTAGGAAGAGCTAACCCGTAGCCTAGAGGCTGCGGGCTTCTTCTCTTAAGACTCTGCCCTAAGTTTTAGGACTTTTAGGATAGTTTTTTCGAGATGTTGATAGAGTTTTATATCCCGTTCTAAATAACGGAGGCAGTCTTCTCGACATTGCCCGATCGCCTTTCCTTGATAGCGATATCCAGACTTTTGGTAGGTAATCAATCGGAGTGTCTGTCCCAAATCTAACAAACAGCCTATATGAGAAATCCCTTGACCAAAGATAATATCAAATTCCCCCACTTCAAAGGGTGGGGATACTTTATTTTTCATCACCTTGGCTTGAACCCGAATTCCATAGTCTTCTAACCCGTGGGTGAGGACTTGAGTCGGGCGCATCTCTATCCGAACTGAGGCGTAAAATTTTAGCGAATCTCCCCCAGCGCTGGTTTCGGGCCCGGCAATGGAATAAAAACTTTGACGGAGTTGGTTAAGGAAAATCACGGCACAGTTTGAGCGCCGCATATTGTTAGTAATTCTGCGCAACCAGTAACACATTAAGTGTGCTTGTAACCTGGAGGATGTCTCCCCAACTGCGCGGGCCATTTCTGCTTCCGGGACTAGGGCTGCTACGGAGTCGATCGCCACTAAATCTACCCCTGCTGACCTCACCAAGCGATCGCTAATTTCTAAAGCCATCTCTCCCGTATCCGGTTGCGAAACCAGTAAATGGTCAATATCGACCCCAATTTTTACCGCGTATGCCGGATCTAAGGCGTGTTCTGCATCGATAAATGCTGCCACCCCTCCCGCTTTTTGAACCTGGGCGATCGCATGAAGGGCGAGTGTGGTTTTCCCCGAACTATCCGGCCCAAAAATCTCGATCGCCTGTCCCTTCGGTAATCCCCCACCTAACGCTAGATCTAAAGTCAGCACCCCCGTGCCAAATCTCTGGATGCAAGGGTTTGAAGGGGTCAAATCAAGCCAACCGCTCAATCAATAACGCAGCAATGACCGCAACCCCAGTAATTCCTAACGCGACCAATGGATGTTGACCTTGGCTAACCGCAAATGAAGTGACTACACCGGCTCCTAGGGCTGCGGTGACGGCAGCACTTACGAGGTCTTGATTAGAATTTTTGTTGTACATCTTTGCTATCTAGGGTAATATTTTTCAGTTGATAGGAACCCTAGCATCTTTATTTTTTTAGGGAAACCCTATCCCTAAATATTGCAATTATTCTTCTTGGTTTGCAAAATTTCTTAATACTTTATCCCGGGGCAGCCTTGCCCTTTTTTCTCTTATTCCCCTGCCTACTCGCCTAAAAAATTAAGCCCGCTGGGGCGGGCCGAGTTTGCTTCGGGGCCCAATCTGGCGCTGGGTGCCGAAATTTTAATTCAGGCGTTCCGTATTGCCGCCTTTAATCCAACCGTCCTGACCACTCCCCTCTATCCGAATCTTTTCCCATTCCTTATCCGAGGTGAGTTCTAGAACCACCACCTGGGCATTAAAGTCGAGTCCGCCAATCGAGTTGGCTTCATAACCGGGGCGATCTCGCAAAATCAAGCCATCGGGCCAAATCACCTTGGCACGGTAGGCATTCGGAGGAAGGGCGGCAGCGGGAGTTCCAGACCCTGAACTGGTGGTAGCAGACCCCCCTTTAGAATTCCCCGCCTGGGTTGCCGTAACCGCAGGCTGATCATTCGTAAAACTCGGTCTTGGGGGCAGTGCGGTTAATTTTGTAACAAAATACAACGCTGCGGCGACACTACCACCCGCAAGGATGATCATCGCCAAAATAAAACCGAGGATAAACTGGACTAAACTGGCAAGACTCCGCATAAATTCTTAGGATTCAGGCTGTTGCAGTTGACGTTGCATCCGACTATTCAATGTACTGTATCTTGAGGCAAGACGAGCTTTTCCCGCCGCCGCCCAATCTTTTAAAAACTGGATTTGCTCTGAAGCGGTACGCGCTAGGGGGACAATTTGGCTGGCTGCTTCCAAAATATCATCCGTCGTAAAGTCGCGGTTTTGACTAAATCCAATATGCATCGCTTCGATCAAGGCTTGTTCGATTTCTGCCCCGGAAAAATCAGGAGTTTCGTAGGCCAGCCGTTCAATATCATAGCTTTTCAAGTTATGGGGGCGCAATCGGGATAAGTGTACCGTAAAAATGGCGGTCCGTTCTTCTTGCGCGGGCAATCCCACAAAGAAAATTTCATCAAATCGACCTTTGCGAAGCATTTCCGGGGGAAGAGATTGGATATTATTAGCCGTGGCTACCACAAATACCGGGGAGGATTTTTCCGCTAACCAGGTGATAAAGGTCCCAAAGACGCGGCTGGTTGTGCCGGCATCGCCTTTACTATCTAATCCTCCAAATGCCTTGTCAATTTCATCAATCCAGAGGACGCAGGGGGCTAGGGCTTCGGCAAGTTGAATCATTTGTCGGGTGCGAGATTCCGATTCCCCCACTAATCCTCCGAACAGCCGTCCGACATCGAGGCGCAGTAAGGGGAGGTGCCAGTGATGGGAAATGGCTTTGGCGGTTAAGGATTTGCCGGTGCCTTGAATGCCGACGAGAAGTAACCCTCGGGGATGGGGTAAGCCATATTGTCGCGCCCGTTCGGAGAAGGCACCACCGCGACGGATCAGCCAGTCTTTGAGGTTATCTAAGCCGCCAATATCGGAGATTTGTTCCGTGGCGGGGTAAAATTCCAGGATTTGGGTTTGACGGATGATGGTGCGTTTTTCTTCAAGAATTAGTTCCACATCATCGGGTTCGAGTTGTCCGTGGGTGGCGATCGCCTTAGCTAAGACTCGGCGAATGCGATCGATAGAAAGCCCTTGACAAGAGCGCACAATTTCATCTAAGAATTTCCCCTCTAAAGGATGTCCCGTTGCTGAGAGTAACCGTTCCACTTCCCCTTTAATTTCCGGGCCATTGGGGAGGGGAAATTCTAATACCGTTAGGGCTTCGCTGAGGTCCTCGGAAATTGCCAGAACCGGAGAAATAATCGCAATATTTTTAGGTTGAGATTTGAGGGTTCTAGAGAGATTCCTGAGCTTTCGGGAAACGGATATATCCTCTAAAAATCGGTGAAAATCCCGCAAAATAAAAATTGCTGGTGCAGAGGCAGGCAACTTTTCGACAAATTCTAAGGCTTGGAGGGGGTTGCGGCGACCGAACCCGTTATCGTTAGGATTGCCCTGGTAGCCATCGACAAAATCCCAGATATAGACCGCACGATTGCCGAGTTCCTTGGCACAATTGGCGATCGCCGTTTCAACTCGTTCTTCTTCTCGGGTAGGAATGTAAATTAATGGATATCGAGCTCTTAGGAACAGTTTAAACTCTTCACTGAATGTCATAGCAGATTAGATTTTGGAGTAGGATGTTTTGATGATTTTGGATCGCTTGACATCCTGCCATCCAAAAACCCTTAACTAGCTTGGCAGTTGTTTTTTGAGTTGTTCTAAGGCTGCGGCCCAGCGGCGATCGCCCGCAGACAGAGGACTGCCCTTGCCTGGGGAAAACTCAATCCCTGTACAATCGCTATCGCAGAGTTGGCGGGAGGGAATTTCCAAACAAATCTGTTCGTACAACCAGGCTTCCGGGTCAAAATTGCCTTGAGCTGAGAGGGTTTCGACCAACTCTTCGAGGGCAATTTCTCGTTCCAGGGGGCCTTCATCCGGACCATTTCCCGCTTCATCCAGACAGATAATTTCCGTTGGCTCGATTTTAAGCCGATGATTGTACTGTTGCAAACAACGATAACAAGTGAGGGTAACAATGGTTTCCGCTTGGGCAGATACTTCTAAATAGTTTCCCCCATGTCTGACCTGTAGTCGTCCCCGAACCGGGGTCAAAGTTTCCAAATCTTGAATGAACTGTTGAAACTCAACCGTTTGGGTCTGTTCGTGGGCTTTTGCTAACCGAGGAATATAAATTGCTTCCAGCATTCTGGTAACCCTGAGATGGAAAGTAATTTCATCGTAGTGATTTACAGGTTCAACCCGTTGGTTGGGAAACCCCCCTTACCCAGGGGCATTTCCCTCACTTCTAAAGGGCAGTCGGGCGGGTTTTAAGCGGCCTGCTGTGGGCGCGATCGCCCGAAAAGTTCTTCACACCGTTTCGCGCCGATGCACCACCAGTCGTCGGTCCGGTTCTTGTCCGCGACTGTAGGATTCCAGATCCTCATAGTCCTTGAGGAAAGTATGAACCTGCCGTCGTTCCGCAGAAGAGAGCGCTGTCATTTCATGCTCTTCCCCGCTATCGCGAACCGCCTGGACTGCTTTTTCCACCATTTCCCGAAGTACCTCTTGTCGGCGAACCCGGTAGTGATTGAGTTCAATCGTATAGGAGGCTTGAACATCTGTAGGCTGGGCAATATTGAGAGTCGTGTTCGCCAGATACTGGATAGCATCGAGAACCTCTCCATCGGGACCCGTCAGGATTTCAATTTGTTCGGGGGTCAGATTTTTTTCATCAATAGTCAACCAAAAGCTATCGTCTTGCTCCTCGGTGGTGACTGAGCTCTCAATTCGTAATAATTTCAGCAGTTGTTCAATCCACTGCTGACCGCGCTGCATTGGACTGTGGGTTGAGGATACCATTAGGCTTTTTTCTTGGGACGTCCGGGTTCAAAAGGAAGTGTTTCGCGGCCTTTGCCAGGGGTCGCTTTTTCCTGGTCTTCTACCAGTTTTTGAAGATTTTCTGGAAGGGGTTCGCGGGAGAGAATAAAGGTTTGCGCAGTCTGAAAGACGTTAGCAATCACCATGTACATCAGAACCCCAGCAGGCAGCGGGAAGAACAAAAACATCCCGGAGAAAATCACGGGGGTGAGCTTATTAACTGTTGACTGCTGCGGGTTATCGCTGGAACCTGGGCCACTTTGTCCAGAAAGCAATTGGTTAACGTACAAGCTGATCCCAAAGAACAGCACCATACCCACAATATCCCAGTGGATATTACCCTCTGGATCCACGGCACCGACGCGCCCGAGGGCTTCGATAAACAGAAATCCTTTATTAGCAGCCAGTCCCGGCAAAGTCGCCTGAATGGTGGCTTCTCCCGGTTGGAGGGCTTCTATGGTTCCATCTTCATTAATCCGCAGCCGTTCTTCACCCTTGCTGACTTGCCAGCGAGGAGTCAATTCGGTATCTGGATTTTGGGCGAGTAATTCCTTTAAGGGTTTGCCCTCAACGGACTGAAATTCTAGTTGGGCTTTTTCCCCAACCGTTAATTTATTTCCCGCAGGAAGTAACGCCACGATCGGCGCGTGTTGTCCATCGGAGAAATAAATATTTTGCTGTGGGGTGGCGAAAGCCTGGGGAATAATCCGCTCAACCTGTTCACTGGGAAAAATTTCAACGTTGACGTTGTAATTGATATCTGAGAACGGTGAACCGCGTAAGGTGGCGAACAAGGCAAATAGAACTGGCATTTGAAGTACGACGGGCAAGCAGCCGGACAGGGGATTGCCAAATTCTTTGTAAACCTTGCTCATTTCTTCCTGCTGTTTAGCAGGTTCTTCTTTGTAGCGTTCTTGAATTTCTTTGACCCGCTTTTGCATGACGGGTTGGGCTACTCGCATTCGCCGCATACTGCGAATTGAGCCAGCACTCAACGGATACAGTGCAAAGCGGATCACTAAGGTCAAAGCGACAATTGCTAGACCATAGCTAGGCACGATCCCGTAGAAGAAGTCCAGGATCGGCAGCATTACGTTATTGGAAAGAAATCCGACTCCAAAGTCCATTCTTTTATGTCAACCTATGCTGTGGGGAGATTTTTTGTCTATAACCTTGCTTAAATATTAACCATGTTTAAGAGGTTTGATGGCTGGCCCTTTGATTTAGGGCTTTGTGGAGCTATCTGGCAGTAGGGGCGATCGCACCCAATTTGGATTTTTTGATTTTCGCTACTGCCTAGAGTCGCCGGTTTTAACGGCTGCCAATGGCTCCACTGGCCTGTTTTGCTTTAGCGGACAATTTCTCGGAGATGTAATCATAAACTTCCCGAAAATTAGGAACGCCACGCATTTCTAAGCGGGAACCGTCTTTAAGGGTGAATACCATATCGCCCCAGAGTCCGAGACCCCGAGCAACGGTCTTCACCTGGACAATTTCCGAGTAGATGATATCACTGCGATCGCGCCCCATCCATCCGCTGTTTATAGAAATTCGGCGGTTGGTGATGCGGTAGCGCAGCCACAATGCCCGCACGATTGCCCCAACGGTTAAAGGTAAGGCAATCACCGTAAATCCTAATAGGATGTTCACAATTAGCTCCCCAATATGAGGACCCCCTTCATAGTAAACTTCCTCGCGAATCGCCATTGAGTACCTCCGCTTGTGCCAACAACTGCTCTAATTCTTGCAGAAGTTGGCGATAATTGCACTCTCCTGCTGAGGGACGCACGATAAAAACTAGGTCCCACCCTAGGGAAATTTGGGGGAGAAATTCCCGCAATCCGGCTCGGATTTGCCGCTTAATTCGATTCCGAATCACGGCTTTTTTACTCACTTTCAGGCTAATCGAAATTCCAACGCGGGTTGGCTGATTTGCCCTAGGCGTTTCTGGTGAGTTGTCGGACTCCAGCTTAGGCTGTTTCGCTACCCCCACAGGTGACTCGCGCCGTTTAGCTCTCAAGGTCAGGTGACTCGTTTTTCGACTAATTCCGGTGCGATAGACGGCGCTAAACTCGTTCGGGCGCTTTAGGCGATTCGATGAAGGTAACACGGTTTTTTTACGCTACCCAGAAGGATTTAGATCGGTTTGTCCCGGGTCATGATCATTCCCTGATTAGGCGATCGCCACAAGAGCAAAGGCTACCTCACTCTCGCTTATTCCCTAAAAAATTAGGGGTCTAGCGGTGGCAATAGGTTGATCCTGCCACCGATCGCTCCGGGAACGGTTTTGTCCAAGTGAGGGTTTGACTCCATATGCTCTGGAGGACCCGATTAGACTGCTAACCGATAACGTCCCTTGTTCCGGCGAGATTTAATCACTCGGCGACCATTGGCCGTTCTCATCCGAACTCTAAACCCTGAAACTCTCTTTCTTTTGCGGCTTGTGCCGTGTAAAGTGCGCTGTGTCATACCACTAACTCCTAGGTTGAGACTCTAAACTTTCAAAAAAAATCACAAATTTTTATAGTACCATGCTTTGTGTTTAAAACCAATGGATATCTGGATTCTTCGAGCCGTTAGGCTTTGCGGACCTAAGCCCTCCCCTTGTACGGAAGGGGAGGGCTTAGGTCTGCGATCGCTGAACAAAGTCGGGCGAAACACACAGGGCCACAGATGACTTCAAAATTAAAGGGAACGCCAAAACCTTTGGACGTTCCCTCGTTGTGATTACTCTGTGAGGCTGGGTGTAGGAAACCTAGTTGATGGCTAGAACCCAAGTGCCGATATATTGAGGAATCGGAGGCCCCCCGCGAGTGACGGCTCGGGCATTAAAATTGTACATCCCTCCAAAGTTCGGGTTACGGACGTTGGATAAGATGACTTCAACGTCCGTATTCGCCGGAATCGCTTCGGTTGGATAAATTTGAATGAAGCGATTATCTCGATCCCAGAATGCATCGTCTAATTCAATCTTGCTGCCATTCACTGTCACTTCGATGCGTTCTTCATTGAACTCGCCTCGGTAAGTTTCGGGATAATCGATCCTCAACTCAGAAATTGCCAAGTTCACTTTTTCCTTGGGGATTTTTAGCCAATAGCGGTCCCAGCTATTCTCTCTGCCACTTTGCACGCAGTATTTGAGTTCGTACTCTCGCTTCGGCCCACCAAAAACTGTTAAACCCGAACACCTGAGCGCCCAGCTTGGAGGTGTAGGCATCGCGGTAATTAGTAAGCCGGTAACAGCTATTCCAAAAAAGACTCGTCGCATAGCAGAATTAGGAGACAACATAAGCTTAATCCGTCACTCACTAGAGCATTTTAGCTGTTTTATAAACTTTTATAACGTGCAGACCCGGTTTTTGTGGCCTGCCCGATGGAAAGAGTTCGCCAAGGGTTCCTTAAAATTGATCGCAATATACTTGATCTGTTCCTGATCGGGTTCCCTAATCTGGAAGACTTGCAAATTTTTGTCCAGTTCCCCCTGAATCCTAGGGTTGGATCCGTTTTTCAACGGGTAAAAATAAAAATTTTTGGGGTAAAACTGTTTCAGCCTCTATCAGTTAGGGGTGAGTTAGTCGGACCCCTCCAGTCCCGGCCAATCGTCGATCGCCTCGGTAGATAAGACGGAGTGCATTCCCGCTTCGGTAAATCGCGCAAAGGCAGTATCTGCGGCCTCGGTGAAGTCTACCACCCCCGGAACCACGACGGGAGAGGTACAATCCTCCAGCAGATAAACTTTTTGGGCTAAGTTCGGGTTTCGTTGTTGGATATCACGCAGGAGGTCATCGATGGTCCAAGCAACACAGTGACTTTTGGCTTGTCCGGCGACAATCACGACATCAAATTCTAGTAATTTTTCGATTAAGGGGCGGTTGGGAAAGGCGATCGCCTTTCCTTTTTGGTCTAATAATACTTCCGGGCGCAATGCCGAATAATTCTCCGTGAGGGGATGGTTTCCTTTCATCTCAAATCCCGTGGGTGCATGGCGGGCTAAATTATGAAAAAATATCGCCTCTTCGACAGCAGAAACTAGGGCGTGACCAATGCCACCCAACAAACTGTGATAGGGCCAAATAATCAAGGGATATTTCCCATCAATAAACAATTGTTTAACGTAGTGGTGAGCATACTCTTGGATTTGGCTAAGGTCGCGATCGCCCCGACTCTGAGCAACAGTTGGGTTAACTTTCCAAACGCCAGTTTCTACATCATTCAGGGAAATTTCTGTTAAAGGGGGGGGATTTTCCCCGTTGTCATCCACCCAGAACACCGGATGAAAAATTTGGTGAGTGGTATGGGTATCCAGAGTGGGGATGACGGCGGTAATCCGATGCAAATTTCGATAGATAAATTCACATAAGCGCTGGTTATCTTCAACGGCACCCTTACCGCTGCGTCCCCCCACAAAGAGTTCAAAGTCGGGAATGCAAAATGTATTTTGAATGTCGATTGCTAACAGGCAAATTTTAGGGGAGTCGGTGAGGGCGGGTTGAATTTGGTGGTTCTTGGCCCAAGTTTGGGCTTCTTGCGCAAGCTGCTGGTAAGGGACTCGCCAAACTTCAGCAACTTTTGTGCGCTCAAAGTGAGGGGGAATGGGTAATAGGCGCGTTGGGTTCATGTTCTCTCCTGCTGTTGACCAGGCGATCGCCGGTTTTCCAGAGTGGGTGTCCTGAACTAACCGGGCGATCGCTGATTTTACTTTAACCGGATTGAACCGATCTGGTTGGAGGCTGTGCCACAACCCAGGCAGTCGCGGCCCTAGGGCCGTTGGATTTACCCTGACTTTTTATTAAGTTTTGTATTTTTGTACTGATGGGTGTTACCCCCTTTGACAAATAGTAGTATTTATGTAATCTGGTTCCCGATTGGGAACTGTGATGATTGGTTGCACTAATAAGGAACAAAGAACGTGAAAGCAATAAACCTGACAATTGCGGTAGTGGTGCTAACCTTATGCTCTAGCTGTGTGGGCGATCGCGCAGATCTTAGACACTTGCAAAAAAATAACCAATGTCAGGGGTGCAATCTAGCCGGAGCAAATCTCAAGGATCAGGTATTGGGGGGTGCTAACCTCAGAGGGTCGAATCTGGATCGAGCGGATCTCACCAGTTCCAATCTATTTTTTGCCGATCTCGAAAATGCTTCGTTACAAGGAGCGCGCATCAAGAGTGCGGTATTATCTTCGGCAAATTTAAAAGGGGCAAATCTTCAAAATGCAGATTTGGACAGTGCAGATTTGAGTAGTGCAGATTTCAGCAATGCCGATCTTAGGGGGGCCAACTTCGAGAATGCAGATGTGTCGAATGCCAATTTCTTTAACGCCCAATTGAGCGGTGCTAATTTCGAGGGTGCTAATCTCGAAAGCAGTAAAATGGAAGGGGCGATCGGCTTTGTTTCTGATCTGCAACTTGAGCGGCAAATCCATTAGAGGTTTAAATTGATGAATTGATAAGGAGATCGGGCTGGGGGAGGGTTTTCCACGGTCTGGATCTCCTTCAGCATCAGAGCACTCGCCTCTGATTAAGATCCTAGAAATAAAGCAGACGAGAAGCGGTGATTGCTCCAAAACCAGCTTCTCGTCTGTTTTATTAAACCTCTTGCATAATTCTAAACAAGACTCTCCCAACCCCGCTTATTCAGCAGCCCAGTTCTACTCCGAGGGTTCTCCAACGTCAGGAAACTGGGAGAAGAGGGGGGAGAAGAGATCAGAAACCCAATGTCTTTTGAAGCGATTTTAAGCGGGGGTGCGATCGCGATCGCCTTTGATAAAATTGACATCTAAATAGCATAAGATTAAAACAACTTCGTTTTCTCTTTCCGCTCATGCCCGCCAAAAATTTTTTAACCCTTACCCAAAAAAAGAGCTTACAAAATGCTATTCGCCAGAGCGACTGCCCCCGGTTTCGGGAACACGCTCTAATTTTGTTATTGCAAAATGATGGTAAAACCTACGAAGAAATTGCCGAATTTTTAGGCTGTTCTTACCGGACGGTTGCCTATTGGTGCGTACACGGGGATCCAGACAATCTCGATAGTCTCAAAGATCGTCGGGAACAGGGGAATTATCGTAAAGCAGATGAAGCCTACATCCAGTTACTGCTGGAAGTGGTCAAAAAAACCCCGCGCCAATTCGGGCATGAGGCGGAAGTCTGGACCAGTCAACGATTAGCTGAACATTTGGCCCAAGCAACAGGAATTCAATTAAGCGGCACTCAACTGATCCGCATTCTCCGCAAGCACAAGATCCGCTTACCCATGAGTCGGGTCTAATTTTTTTGGGGGGATATCTTCTGGGAACCGCCCCAGATATTTTTAGTCCCCTAAAGGAGGTGAGATCCGAGGCCGGATTTTGCGACAAAAGTAAGGACCGGGACTCTCTTCAAAAGTACCGGGCAAGTTAGAGATCAGTACAAAAGTGGCGATCGCCTTTACTGCTATTTTTCGTTATTTTGTAAGCAATTTGGCTTAGGCCAAGTTAAGCCATTTGGCGGACGCTTTTTCCTGTCTCCTCACACCATAATAAAAGCACGATCACCCTGAATTTGTTCGACACCCTGAGTGTTGCATCACCCCCCAAGCCCTAGGGGGGTTTTTTATTTGAGTATTAAATAAAAGAGCCTCGCTTCGTGAGTTGACCCTCTCCAATCTTTAAAGATCTAGCCTTAATCCCTATCCGGTAGATAGGCAAATAGAAGCATTTAAAAAAAACAACACCCCCCAAAACTATGCTGGAGGGATACTGTTTTTCGCAGATTACTTGCCCCTGTTGAGTGAAACAAGAAATCATTGATTAACCCTGATGGCAAGACGCCTATTTGACTGAATAAGTAGATGCAACCTTTGTTAAGAGCTTCTTTGTGGTGAAGTCCTATCGGTTAATTAATTAATACATATCTTTTTCTAACCCGGAAGATGGATGGCACCCCCGATGGGTCTGACCCCTCGGGGGAAAGAGGAGGGTCTGCGAATTGAATAGGGACCTGTGATTGGCATAACCCCTGAAGCAATGGGGGATGCAGCGATTAAAAATAAAAAATAAAAAGCCTCGGGCAGGGTATGCCCAGAGGCGTCTATATCAGGGTGCATCTATAGTTGAGGTGTTCAGATAGTGGGGGTGGAGATCCGGATAACTGGAGTGCGATCGCCCAGAGTCTCCTCATCCGGGCTGAAACTTTCCCGGGAAATCGCCTCAATACCCGCTAAATCCAGGATTTCTGGAATCAAATCTTCCCGTTTCACCGCCATCAGATGTACTCCTTGACAAAGAGACTGTGCCATTTTGACTTGTTCAGCAGCGATCGCTACCCCTTCGCACAAGGGGTCTTTTGCCTTTGCCAAGCGATCGATAATATGCTGCGGAATATCCACTCCAGGCACACAGCGATTAATAAACTCGGCATTTTTAGCGGATTTTAGGAGAAAAATCCCCACTAAAATCGGTTTACCGCACCCCTGGGCAATTTCATTCATAAACTTGTCTAACTTGTCAAAATCGCAGACAAGCTGACTTTGGAAAAACTCGGCACCGGCTTCTAATTTTTTCTCAAAGCGACTCTTTAACCCGGACCAACTTTTCGATTGCGGATCGATCGCCGCCCCAGCAAATAAATCCGTAGGACTATCGGTTAGGGGTTTATCATTCCAATCCCTGCCCTGATTCAGTTTAGCGATCGCCTTCAGCAGACGCACGGATTCCATATCAAATACTGATTTAGCATCCGGATGATCCCCGGCTTTCACCGGGTCCCCGGTGAGGGCCAAAACATTCTGAATTCCCAATGCATTGGCACCGAGGAGGTCCGCTTGCAAGCCAATCCTGTTGCGATCGCGACAAGCAATCTGATAAATCGGCTCAATTCCCTCTTGTAACAAAAGGGTTGATGCTGCTAACGATGACATTCGTAAAACAGCCCGAGATCCATCCGTAACATTCACCGCATGGACCCGATCTTTTAAACCATTTGCCATTTTTATCATATGGGCTGGGTTACCTCCTTTCGGTGGCATTACCTCAGCCGTCATTAAAAATTCACCTGTTTTAACAGCTTCACGAAAGCGAGATAAAGAGTTTTGCGGTTGTTTCATAAGAAGAGGGCGATGGGGGAGTTCGTAGTAACGACTTCAGTCGTTCTCTTTTGTTCGGTGTCACGACTTCAGTCGTCTCTTCAAGTTCGGTGTCACGACTTCAGTCGTTTCTTCAAGTTCGATTTAAGGGTCCCGACTTCATCCCTAATCCTTACAACGGAAGAGAATATCCAAAGGCAGTTTTGACCCGGTTAAGAGTAGAATTAGCAATTGTTGAGGCTTTTTCTCGACCTTCTCGTAATACCGATTCCAGATGAGTGCGATCGCCCATAATCTCCTTATATTGGTCCTGAATCGGTTTGAGGGCTGCTATTGTGGTTTCTGTGAACAAGGGTTTAAATTGACCCCAACCCATCTCCTGAGATTCGGCTGCCACCTCTTCCTTGGTTTTGCCGCTAAGTAGCTGATAAAGCGTCAGTAAGTTATGGCATTCTGGACGTTCTGGGTCATCAAACACCAGTCCGCGCATCGGGTCGGTTTTGCATTTTTTGATTTTTTTGGCGATCGCATCGGGAGGGTCGAGCAAATTAATCCGACTCAGTTCCGATGGATCAGACTTAGACATTTTTTTCGTGCCATCGCTTAAACTCATCACCCTGGCCCCTTCCTTGCGAATCAAGGGTTCAGGTAATTTCAGCACTGGCTCTTTTTCCTTGCCAAATTGATGATTCACCCGGGCGGCAATATCTCGGGTGAGTTCTAAATGCTGTTTTTGGTCCTCGCCTACGGGCACTTTATCCGCATCGTAGAGCAAAATATCCGCTGCCATCAGGACGGGGTAATCGAGTAGCCCTACGTTGACGTTTTCCCCCTGCCGGACGGCTTTTTCCTTAAACTGGATCATATCTTCGAGCCAGTTGAGGGGGGTGATGCAGTTAAGCAGCCAGGTGAGTTCTGCGTGTGCCGAGACGTGGGACTGGATAAAAATGGTGGAATGCTGTAAATCGATGCCACAGGCGAGATAGAGTGCGGCGATCGTGTAGGTGTCTTGGGCTAGAGTTGCTGGAGTATGGGGTGCAGTAATGGCATGGAGGTCCACTACACAGAAATAATTCTCATACTGACTTTGAATTTCGACCCAGTTGCGGATCGCACCGAGATAGTTACCCAAATGTAGGTTTCCGGTGGGTTGAACTCCAGATAAAACGCGCTGCTTACCCATAGATTGCTCTTATACTGCTACTGAAAGAAGGAGAAAAACTGGACTGAATCCGTGTTTATCTCTATTATTGTTGACTGTTTTTGACCTAAAGCTCAAATATCCTAACAAATCTTGGGTCTCGGGTCATGCGATCGCCTGGTAGGAAATGGATGAGGGCAAGGGACCACCGGGTTAAGGGTCCTCTTTGGCCTATTCCCTCTCGTTGGGATCCATAAATAGGCGATCGCCTCTACAAAACCCAGCATTTTTGCTCTACGGAGTCTTTGATGTTTTCGTTGTTTTTTAGAGCGAAATAGACTACGGTTTTGGGCATATTATGAGTTGAGGGAGTTGGCAACGGGTGTGATTAGCAAAGTCCCTACCTTGAATGGAGGGGATACCTTTGCTCTAACAAAGCCGATCGCATTCGCAAAACCTCTTTTGGTAAGTGTATAGGAGGTAGCTGTGGAAAAACTAACAACGGCATCTATGTCAGCGGAAGTGAGCATCGATGATGAAATTTATGCAACCCTGCTGTTCCGGGAAGTGCAACAATTCCGTCAGGGGTGGATTTGGTTCGTCTTGGTCTGTAGTTCTTTGGCTGCCCTCTATGCGGCTATGTTGCCATTTTTTTTAGAACAATCTTGGGAAGAAAATACCACTTTAAATATTATTTTAATTGGGTTTGGGATAGTATTTGGAATATGTTTCCCGATTCTTTTTTATAGTACCAAATTAGTCACTGAAGTTAGAACGAATGGATTATATATCAGCTTTTACCCTTTGTTATTTAAACGAGTGCAAATTCCCTTTGAAGCCGTGGTAAAATCGGAGGCCGTACACTATCATCCTTTGCGAGATTATGGGGGATGGGGGATTCGGTATGGCCCAGAGGGAAAAGCATTTAATGTGAGTGGCGATCGCGGCGTGTTGCTTGAGCTCAAGAATGGTGAAAAAATATTAATCGGGTCTCACCAACCCGAACAACTTGCCAGTCTGTTGAAATTAGCCCGATAATCTTTAAATTGTTGATGAAATTTCTGGGAATTGACCTCGGATGGAGTTCGGGCGCGAGTGGGTTGTGTTGTCTGAATTGGGACAAAAATCAATTACAACTCACGGATTTAGACTGCAAATTGTCCAGGGAAGATATTTTGGATTGGGTGGATCAAAGACTCCCGGCACCAGAACCGGGAATGATTGCGGTGGATGCACCCACACTGATTCCCAATGCCACGGGGATGAGGCTGCCGGATAAGCAGACTCATCGCTATTTCGGGCGCTATCATGCCGGTTGTTATCCGGCCAATTTGAAAAGTCGATTTGCGAGTCATACGGTGGGGTTTGGGAAGAGTTTGGAGGCGCGGGGGTTTGCACACGCACCGGCAATGATTCCTCAACGGTGCGCTCGCTATCAAATTGAAGTGTTTCCTCATCCGGCGACCATTAATTTATTTGGGTTATCTCGAATTCTGAAATATAAGAAAGGAAAATTAGGCGATCGCTGTTTAGAATTAATCAAACTCCGGCAATATATTGTAGAAATTTTGCCTAGCTTAGAACCCAGTTTAAGTTTACAGTCTGACTTTTGGATTTTGAGTGAAAATCCGGATATTTTTATGGAAAAATTAACGGGGAAAAGTTCTAAAGTATTTAAAGCAATTGAAGACCAACTCGATGCAATTCTCTGTGCTTATATTGGTGCTCACTGGTGGTATTGGGGGTGCGATCGCAATTTAGTGTTAGGTGTCAGTACCGATCCGATCCCTGAGGCTTTGGCAAATGGCTATATTGTGATTCCAAATATTCCTTCCGTGACTCAAATAACTGATGTAGGGGCAATCCATAAATCACCCCTACCCATCAATCATCAAATCCCTGAAATCTTTGAAATCAGAGGTTCTTATCCCCCAATCCCTTGAGACGGAGAAACATCACTCGATTCAAGGCTTAAGGATTGGCCCAAATCACTTGGAGACCCGGTTGGAAAGGACTGCTTAAATAGGGATGTTTGGGTAACACCCGCAGAGACAACCCTTGTAATCCCGAGGAACTGTAAGCAATATGAGCCGTATAGATACTTTTCTGGTTAGCATCAGTACCTTGGTAATCCATAACCACAGATACGCCATTGATGATATTTCCATCAGCATCCATTGGTCCTTTGTAGAGTTGAACTTCTACATCAGAATCCGTCAAACCGGCTAGATCTAACAACGCTTTGACGTTAATACTTTGGTTGACTTTGACATCATCGGCTTCAGAAATATCGATATCCAGAATTTTGATGTCATACCACCGTTCAAACAGATGGGTTTTCCAACGAGCAAGTTCTTTCGCCGGTTGACACCCCTGTTCGGTCATGGCAAAGTAGCGATCGCTGGCGGGGAAATAGGCCCGAGTTGCATATTCGCTGACCATGCGTGCTGTATTAAACAAAGGGCAATTCAAGCGAATGGCATCTTTCATTTTTGCCACCCATTTGCGGGGAATACCCTCTTCATCGCGCCGGTAGAACAGGGGAATTACTTCTTTTTCCATCAAGTCATACAGTGCGTTCGCTTCCACTTCATCTTGATAGTTGGGGTCCTCATAAAATTCCCCATGCCCGATCGGCCACCCGGTACGAACATAATCGGCTTCATCCCACCATCCATCCAGAATACTCAGGTTTAATAATCCATTCATGGATGCTTTCATGCCACTGGTTCCTGACGCTTCCCGAGGACGACGGGGGGTATTTAACCACACATCACAACCCGATACCATCATCCGCGCTACGTTGATATCGTAATCGGGGATAAACACGACATTTTTTTCACATCCTTGTTCACGAATGAAGTGGATGATATGACGGATCATTTCTTTGCCGGGGATGTCGTGGGGGTGAGCTTTTCCGGCGATGACAAATTGAACCATTGGTTTTCTGAGAGCGGTTCTACCCCCAGAAATTAGGTCGTTATTTAGTCCTAACAAAATCCGTTTGATGCGATCAAGATCCCGCAGGAACAATGTAGCCCGTTTATAGGTAGCAAAGCGCCGCGCAAATCCAATTGTGAGAACCCCCGGATCGAGTACATCCCGCGCTGCATCAATTTCCGTAAATGAAGCCCCGCGAGCCCGTAAGTATTTTTGAAGTCGTTCTCGCACAAAAACAACCAGTTCCGCACGGCAGAGGTCCTGATTGCGCCACAGTTCGTCATCCGGGATGGCATCGACCCGTTCCCATAAGGGATTATCAGCCGGTGTGGTGGACCATTTGGGTCCCAGATAGCGATCGTAGAGTTCCTGCGTAAATTTTGCTACGCAACTGCGGGCGTGTACACCATTGGTAATGGAGGTAATTGGCACTTCTGAAGGCGGCAGTTCGGGCCATAGATTGTTAAACAGGACCTTGGAGACTTCTCCATGTAGCTTGGCGACCCCATTAATAAAACTTGCCATCTCGATCGCCAGGGTTGCCATACTAAAGGGCGAGTCTAAATCCCCTGTATTGTCCCGTCCCAAGGCTAGAAATTGTTCTCTTCTTAGGCCAAATTCATCAGCATAATGGCCCAAATAATGCATCACCTTATCATGGGGGAACAGGTCAAACCCCGCAGCAACCGGCGTATGTGTAGTGAAAACATTGCTGGCAGCGACGACTTCTTTTGCTTCTTTGAAGGTGAGACCCTGTTCTTGGATTAATATCGAAATCCGTTCGAGGGCTAAAAAGGCGGAATGTCCCTCATTCATGTGGTAGGCGGTGGGTTCGTAGCCTAGGGCCTTGAGCATCCGGATTCCACCAATCCCTAACATCATCTCTTGGTGAATCCGCATATCGATATCCCCACCATACAGTTTGTCGGTGATATCGTGATCATAGGGATTGTTCGGTTCAATGTTAGTATCGAGCATATACAGGGGAACGGTCCCCACTTGAACCCGCCAGACCCGAGCATATACTTTACGCCCGGGATAGTCTACGGCGATCCGTAATTCATTCCCGTCGGCGTCTCGCTCTAGGTGCAGGGGCATATTATAGAAGTCGTTGATCGGGTAACGCTCCTGTTGCCAGCCATCGGCGTTGAGATATTGGCTAAAATACCCTTCTTGGTACAGTAAGCCAACGCCCACGAGGGGTAAACCGCGATCGCTGGCAGATTTCAGGTGATCCCCGGCTAATAATCCTAAGCCCCCCGAGTAAATGGGCAGACACTCGGTGAGACCGAATTCCGCCGAGAAATACACAAAACATTCTTTATGCTTGTCTTTTTCCCGGTGTTTACGATACCAGGTGCGCTCTTTGAGGTAGTCGTCAAGTTGTCGCGCTGCCCGGTCAATTTGGGCGATAAACCCTTCATCTTCTGCGACTTCTTCTAAACGTTCTTGGGAAATAGTTCCCAACATTAAAACAGGATTATGACGACTGGATTCCCACAGGTCCCGGTCTAGACGACGGAATAAGTCTTTAGACTCTACATTCCAGTCCCAGTGCAGATTGTAGGCTAACGTGCGTAGGGGTTCGAGTTTCGGAGGCAGGGAGGGAGAAACGTTAAAGGTGCGAATTGGTTGCATAAGCTACGGACAATTTTTTGAAGATGGACTAAGAAAGTTAACCCGGACAATAATAACTTTGGCATTCTTTTGTTTTCTATAGTCCATTTTGTCAGCACTGCGCCGAATTTCAATCTCTTTTAATATTTTTCTCAGGTTTTGAGTGAGTTTTCGGGGTAGCCAGGGTTCTGCCTTTTGGTGATCGCGTGGTACGATTCCCTCGCGATCGCTGGTGATGAAAGGAGAAGATTTTCAGGGAGATCGCCACAAATCTCTCGGAAATTTTACCTCAGAAAAATAAATTTTTGAGGCGCTTGTGCAGGGATTGGCGAGAAGCGACTGCAATTTTCCGGTAAAATAACAGAGAAATCTCCCAGATTGGCTTAACTGTGCCGGATGGCAAGGCTCCTGATGTGGAGAATGGCTCTCTAGGACAGTAACTACTGGGTCGCTTATGAGCTAATCAGACCGAATGGCTAAAAAGGCTACCAAGAAAGAACTTTATTTTATGAAAAAACTAGGCGGGTCGATCTTAGTTGCGATCGCTGTCGGATTAGCTTTGGGTGCTGGATTGGCAGCCCTGGTCCGCGCCAGTTATAAAGCTAACGAACCCAGAATTATCGGGGTTGGGGTTCCCGCACCCGTTGCCACACCGGATTCTGACGGACAGCAGCTAGTTTTAGAAGATGAAGCCGGACCCGGTAGCGATTTCTATGAGTTTCGGGCCCAATTACGAGAGGAGGTCCGAAAACGCAATGCTGAATTTGTCGAGGCCCTCATCCCGGAAACGGGGCTGACGCTGGGATTTTCGGTTCCTCGAACTCGGGATAATTTGGATTTAGATGACCCGACGGCTCGATTTTGGTTGCTGCTAGAAAAAGCAATCGCGATCGGCTGTGCTTTGGAGGAAAATCCTCCCCCGTATAATATTGATTCAGGGTCTCAAATTTGGGTTTGTTCAAATGTGGCTCAAGCCTTTGCACGACAGGTTCCGGCACCCGCTGGGGAAGAGGGAGTTTCCTGGCAAATTGATCGGGTGGTCGTGGTCGGTGATAATGTAAATGCCCGATCGCAACCGAGTTTAGAAAGTGAGGCGATCGCTACCTTAACTAACGCAGTGGTGCAGCTGGATCGCACTCGCCAACTCCCGGAGACTTTTGATCCGATCGACAGTTGGACGCCTATTCTCTTAAGTGACGATCGCGAAGGCTATGTTTACAATCGCTATGTGTACTCACCCCTAGAATATCGCGCTGTATTTGGCAAAATCAACGGCCAATGGCAGTTACTAGGGATGCCGGGGGGAGATTAACTCCCGTCTGTCCAAGGCATAGCGCGGTTTATCGAATGGTTTCGATGTTTTCTTCCCAGTTTTGGCCGTTAAAGGGAGTCACGGCAAATTGTCCGGCGACATCCCCATCTAGGCATCGCACATTTACATCAAAGCTATCGGGGTGCGATCGGGGTCTATAAAAGGCATGAATCCCACAATTTTTACAAAATAGGTGTTTCGCGGCTCCCGTATTAAATGTATAAGTTTGTAGCATCTCTTCCCCCTGTAACAAGGTAAAGTGACTCGGGGGAACAATCAGATGTAAAAACCCTTTTTTCTGACAGATTGAACAATTGCAATCAATGGCTTCGTGGCGATCGACTATCACTTGAAATCGCACTGCACCACAATGACAGCCGCCTTGGTAAGTTGTCCCCGATTCTGGATTTTCAGTCATATTAAGTCCCGATAAAAATAGCCCAAAAATTTATCTTTTCATCCTAAAATTTATCCTTGCGACCCCGTAGGCGCGCAAAAGTCTGCACCGGGTCCTCCCCATTCATCGCCTGTTGTAACACTGGATTTTCCCACCGCAAAAAGGGATTTGTGCGCTTTTCCACCCCCAAAATAGAAGGAATTGTTGCCTCATTGCGCGATCGCGTCGCCTTCACCTGCGCGAAACGTTCCTGCAAATCGGGGTTATCTGCATCCACCGTTAAGGCAAACTGGAGATTACCTAGGGTATATTCGTGAGCACACCAAACTCGCGTCTGATCCGGCAATTCCCGTAATTTACTCAGGGATGAGAGCATCTGAGCGGGGGTCCCCTCAAATAAGCGCCCGCAGCCCCCAGCAAACAGGGTATCGCCACAAAATAGGTCCCCAAGTTCCTCCCCAGTGGCAGGGGGAAAATAATAGGCAATGTGGGCCCGGGTATGTCCAGGAATAAAGAACA
>JBBQFN010000035.1:0-55063 GCA_038321985.1 Cyanophyceae cyanobacterium
GGACGGGGCGCTCATCCTCACCGCCTCAGAGGACAACACCGCCCGGGTGTGGGACCGCAGCGGCAAGCTCGTGGCGGAACTCACCGGCCATCAGGGTTGGGTCAACAGCGCCAGTTTCAGCCCGGACGGGGAGCGCATCCTCACCGCCTCTTATGACAACACCGCCCGGGTGTGGGACCGCAGCGGCAAGCTGGTGGCGGAACTCACCGGCCATCAGGGTTGGGTCTACAGCGCCAGTTTCAGCCCGGACGGGGAGCGCATCCTCACCACCTCTGATGACAACACCGCCCGGGTGTGGCGTCTGGGAAGTTTGGATGAGTTGCTGGAGTGGGGGTGCGATTGGCTTGGGGGTTATCTCGTTACCCATCCCAGCGAATTGGACAAGTTAAAAACTTGTCAAACGCCATCGAATTTGGCAGAGGCAGCAATCTATTTAGTCCGAGAAGGAGAGGAGGAAGCCAGAGAAGGTAAGGTCGATGCGGCAGTGGAGAGATTCCGTAAGGCGTGGGAGTGGAATCCTCAGTTAGATTTTGTCGAACTACAAGCCAAAGCTCAACGATTTGCAGAAGCTTCAGAACGGGTCAAGACAGGTGAGGAACTCGTCGAACAAGGTCAGGGTCAAGCCGCAGTCACTGAATTTCAGCAAGCCTTGAACCTTGATCCTAGCCTCAATTTTCAACCCCTAAAAAAAGCCACCAGCTTGTTAGTTGGCAGAGGTGAAACTCTAGCTAGAGAAGGAAAAGTTAAGGAAGCCATTTCTGCTTATGCAGAGGCCCAAACCCTCGATCCAACTCTTACAATTTCTCGGTATTCTTGGAATACGCTTTGTTGGAATGGGAGCTTACATGGCTCTCCCCAAGCGGTAATGTTTGCCTGTGAAAAAGCAGTAGAAATCTATCCTAACAATGGCGACTATCGCGATAGTCGCGGCCTAGCGCGGGCGCTAACGGGCAATCCCCAGGGAGCAATTGAGGATTTTCAGGCATATATCGATTCGATTAATGACCCGGAGGAAAAGTCCCTGCGGCAGGGTTGGATCGACACTTTAAAAGCGGGTCAAAATCCATTCACGGAGGAGGAAATTAAGCAGTTACTAGAACAGTAGAAAGTATTCATTGGGTACGCTGGTTCCGCAAGGCGTGGGAGTGGAATGCCGGGTTAGATTTTGATCCAGAAGCTAAGGCGAAGCAGCTTGCAGAGGAGGGAAATCCAGAATAAGCGGGTCAGGTTAGTTTTGATATTTGAAGGGTTTGTTTACTCTCAAAATAGACAATCAATTTTAATTTATTCCTCTGATTTTTACCCAGGAGTTAACCTCATGAAACCTGAACTTTATCAAGAAATTGCTTTGAAAGAAGACTGGGAGGAATTTAATCTGCACCGGGGTGATATTGCTACTTTAATTGACTATGTACCTTCACCAACCGGAGGTGAAGATGGCGCGATTTTAGAGGTGTTTAATGTCCGGGGAGAATCGATCGCAGTTGTTACGGTTCCAGTTTCTAGTATTGAGAGTCTCCAGCCTGATGATTGACGGTCGATTCGTCGGTTAGTCTGGGGGTGATGCTGGGATGGAGTGGGTGGGTTTTGTTGCTTTCGGGGGATAACGACTGAAGTCGTTACTACGAACTTGAAGAGGGAACGACTGAAGTCGGGACGTTGAACTTGAAGAGGGATAACGCCTGAAGGCGTTACTACGAACATCGGGAGAATGAGGGTTGGGGTGGCGCGAAATTTTCGGGTCTGGCGTAAAATAAGCAGAACTGCCCCCACTCTAAAATCTACTCTGTAATATTCATGACTCATTCCACTGATGTTCTGACTCTGGCGCGTTGGATGGCGTCGGATTTTAGCAATTTTGACCAGGCGATCGAGAATCCGCCGTTTTTTGCCCATATTCGGGTCTGTATGCGGCCCCTGCCTTATGAGTTCCTGGATGGGGTCAGTCTCTATTTAGAGCAGGCTTATGATTATATGCTCAATCAGCCCTATCGCGTGCGGGTGTTGAAGTTGGTCCCGAAGGGCGATCGCATTGAAATCGAAAACTACAAGGTTCAGGATGAACAGAAATTTTACGGTGCCGCGCGCGATCGCCAGCTTCTACAGTCCCTCACCCCAGACAAGCTAGAAAAAATTCCCGGGTCCAGTTTCCTCACGGAATGGACTGGATCCAGTTTCAAGGGCGAAGTCGAACCGGGAAAAAGCTGCATTGTGGTTCGCAAGGGTCGCACTACCTATCTGGATAGCACGTTTGAAATTGATGAAAATTTCTTTATTAGTCACGATCGCGGACTGGACCCCGATACCGATGAGATGGTTTGGGGTTCGGTTGCCGGTCCTTTTGTCTTTAACAAGCGGGTTGCTAGTTTTGCTGATGAGGTGGTTTTGAATTGAGATCGGGGAGGGTAACCACGGATTTCACGGATTTTCACGGAGGTGATTGGGGAGATGTATCGTCTGAAACCTTGATTCCCTCTAGGATTTTGTGGTGTGGTATTCCTTAATGCAGATTTTTTGGGAAAATCGCTGAACTCGCGAGATGCAAATATCCCACAGGTGGCACAAACCTGGTAGAGTTACCGAGTATTGGCAAGCAAGATTCATCTACCTATGAGAGTCCTGGTTATTGGCGGTGACGGCTATTGCGGTTGGGCAACTGCGCTTTACCTATCCAATCACGGTTACGAAGTCGCAATTTTAGATAGTTTGGTGCGTCGGCATTGGGATATGCAACTGTGCGTTGAAACCCTAACGCCGATCGCCCCGATTCAGCAACGATTGCAGCGTTGGCGCGATCTAAGTGGCAAGTCTATTGATCTGTTTGTTGGGGATATCACTGATTACGCTTTCTTAAGTAAGGCCCTCCATCAGTTTGAACCGGATACGATTGTTCACTTTGGTGAGCAGCGATCGGCCCCCTTCTCGATGATTGATCGGGACCATGCGGTTCTCACTCAAGTGAATAACGTGGTGGGAACTTTGAATCTGCTTTACGCCATGAAGGAAGATTTCCCGGACTGCCATCTGGTGAAGTTAGGCACAATGGGCGAGTATGGCACACCAAATATCGATATTGAAGAAGGCTATATCACCATTGAGCATAACGGGCGCAAAGATACCCTCCCCTATCCGAAGCAACCGGGAAGTTTCTATCACTTAAGCAAGGTTCACGATAGTCACAATATCCAGTTTGCTTGCAAAATTTGGGGCCTGCGGGCTACAGACTTGAACCAAGGGGTCGTCTATGGGGTCCTGACGGAAGAAACCGGCATGGATGAGATGCTAATCAACCGTCTCGATTACGATGGCGTGTTTGGAACGGCACTCAATCGCTTCTGCATTCAAGCAGCAGTGGGACATCCCCTGACAGTGTATGGCAAAGGCGGACAAACCCGAGGATTTTTGGATATTCGGGATACGGTGCGCTGTATGGAACTGGCGATCGCCAACCCAGCAGAACCGGGTCAATTCCGAGTCTTTAACCAATTTACCGAACTATTCAACATCGGTGAACTGGCACTGAAGGTGAAACAAGCCGGGATTGCAATAGGACTGAACATCGAGATTGACCACCTGGAAAACCCCAGAGTTGAACTCGAAGAACATTACTTTAATGCCAAAAATACCAAACTGCTGGATTTAGGTTTACAACCCCATTATCTATCCGATTCCCTCCTTGATTCTCTGCTGAATTTCGCCGTCAAATACCAGAACCGAATCGATAAAAACCAGATTCTGCCAAAAGTATCTTGGCGACGGTAAACTCCCAGTGCAGCGTCTTACAAGAGTAGGTTTTTTACTTCCGGTCCCCCTTGCCAAGGGGAGGGAACCGGAGGTGGAATTAATAGTTAAGGCGAATTTGATGCGAGCGGGATTCTATATATCCTGCTGACATTTCTTTAAAGGAGTGCGAGCTTCTAGCTCGCCAGTCAACACAGCTAGAAACTCGCACTATCATTCATTTACCCATTGAAAATGCTGAAGTTGCTCAGAGGCTGACCTAAAACCCTTGCGTAACTAACATATTGATATGAGAATTGCCCTTTTTACCGAAACCTTTTATCCCAAAGTTGATGGCATTGTCACCCGACTGTGCCGCACCGTCGAACAACTGCAACGTGCAGGAGATCAGGTACTTGTCTTTTCTCCCGACTACGGCATTACCGAATATAAAGGAGCCGAAGTTTACGGCGTGACTGGGTATCCCTTACCCCTCTATCCTGAACTCAAATTAGCCTTTCCCTCCCCTTCCTTACGGCGCAAACTTGATGCCTTTAATCCTGATTTAATTCATGTCGTCAACCCCGCTGTTTTAGGAGTCGGGGGAATTTACTACGCCAAAAGTCTGAAAATTCCCTTAGTCGCCTCCTACCATACTCACCTGCCAAAATATTTGCAACATTATGGGTTAGCAGTGCTAGAACCCCTCCTCTGGGAACTGCTCAAAGCCGCTCATAATCAGGCCGAGTTGAACTTGTGCACCTCAATGGCAATGGTGGAAGAATTGCGAAATCATGACATTGAACGGGTGGATTTGTGGCAGCGTGGGGTAGATACGGAGTTATTTCAACCCCATTTAGCCAGTCGAGAAATGCGGAGTCGCCTTAGTCAAGGAAATCCCGACAGTCCCCTGCTGCTGTATGTGGGACGACTCGGTGCCGAGAAAGAAATCGATCGCATTAAACCCGTCCTAGAAGCGATTCCCAATGCCAGATTAGCCTTAGTCGGTGATGGACCCACCCGACAACAACTGGAACAACATTTTGCCGGTACTCCCACCCATTTTGTCGGCTATTTACATGGAGAAGAATTAGCCAGCGCCTTCGCCTCTGCGGATGCCTTTATTTTTCCTTCGCGAACAGAAACCCTGGGTTTAGTGCTGTTAGAAGCAATGGCAGCAGGTTGTCCCGTGGTTGCTGCTGCCAGAGGCGGGATTTTGGATATCGTCACCGATGGAGTCAACGGATACTTGTTTGATCCCGATGAGGAAAACGGTGCGATCGCTGCTACCCAACGTCTCCTCGCCAACCAAATCGAACGCCAATCCCTCCGCCAAAATGCTCGCAAAGAAGCCGAACAATGGGGATGGCAAGCGGCAACGGCACAACTACGACGCTATTACCAAACCATCCTAGATTCGGGTCGTTTGCCTCTAGCTGCCTAATGGGGATGGGTTTTTTACATTTATGGTGAGTGACCCTACGATTAACTGCTCTTCCGGTCCCCTCCCCAAGGCATCAGGAAGGGTTAGGGTGGGGTAGTTCATCGGAAGGTCAATCACCATGAGCATAAAAACCCTACCGTTGTCAGTTTCTCCTATCTCCCCCATCTCGGCAATCTCCCCACATTTCCCGGGGGTAGCGTACCATAGAGATCAGGAAAATCTGAGCCGGTAAGCGTTGATAAAACATGACATTTTCAGGCACTGGTAGCGTTCTAGCGGCTTTAACCCGGGTGGGTCGCATGGGGGAGTTGACCCGCCGGGTCAAGGATATGCAGGTTGGCGAATTTGTCTGCATCCTTGATTTTATTACGGCGGAATTTCAGCAATGTCTGCTTGCCATTGACCTGATTAATAATGAAGCGCTGGAAATCCTTTTAGAACAACTCCTGGATGCCTTCACCCTCAAAATTAGTCAAATTCTACAAGCGGAACGCACGACTATTTTTTTAATTGATCAGGAAAAAGAGCAACTCTGGTCAAAAATTAGCCAAGATGAAACCGGGAAAAGTACCGAAATCCGATTACCTATTCATATCGGGATTCTCGGTCATGTTGCCTGCAATGGGGAAAGTGTCAATATTGCCGATGTTCGCAATCATCCCTTATTCCAATCTGAAGTAGACGAACCTCCTGGATGTGACCCCCGAAACCTGCTCTGTGAGCCAATTTTTAGCAGCAAAGACACTGATCGCGTGGTTGCTGTTGTCCAGGTCCTCAATAAAATGTCTGAGGTGCCTTTCAACCGCGAAGATCAGCTTCAATTTGCCGGATTTGCCTCTTCTATTGCCATTATTCTTGAAAGCTGTCAGTCCTTTTATGTGGCGGCTAGAAACCAGCGCGGGGTCAGTGCGTTACTCGAAGCTACGACAACTTTAGGCCAAAGTCTAGACCTAGAAACTACGTTGCGCGCTGTCATGGACCGCGCCAAAGATTTAATGCAGGCCGATCGCAGTACCTTATTTTTACTCAGCAAAGAAACCGGCCAACTCTGGACCAAAGTCGCCAAAGCTGATGGTAAAACAATGGTAGAAATTCGCATTCCTGCCAATCGCGGGATTGCTGGTTATGTCGCTTCCACGGGTCAAACGCTTAATATTCACGATGCCTATCTTGACCCTCGGTTTGACCCGACGACAGACCGCAAAACGGGATATCAAACTGCTACAATTCTTTGTATGCCAGTTTATAATGCTTCCGGGGAATTAATCGGCGTAACTCAACTGATTAATAAACATAAGGGAAGTTTTAATTCATCGGATGAGGCATTTTTACGGGCTTTTAACGCTCAAGCCGGAATCGCTTTACAAAACGCGCAACTGTTCGAGAGTGTGTTGCTGGAAAAACAATATCAAAAAGACATTTTAGAAAGCCTTTCCGATGCGGTAATTTCTACCAATATGGAAGGGCAAATTGTCACCATTAATGAAGCCGCTTTAGAACTGTTGGGATGTCCGATTCAGAAGGATGACCGCAAAGAAAGCGATCGCCAGTTTCAAATTCAACGGGAAAATAAGCAAAAACTGCTGTTATGGCAGCAAAAATTACAAGGGCGCTCTGTCTGGGAAGTTGTACCCATTGAGCATCTGAGATTCCGCTTAGAAGATTCTTTACGCAATGCCGCCCGCCATTTTGTCCCGGAACAAAGTTTAACCATTGGGTTAGTTAAGTTGGAGGAAACTAAAATAGAAAGTGCAATTTTGGTAATTTGCGATCGCGCTAACCCCGAATTTTATATCCCCTGGAATGAGACGGACCCAGATATAAAATACCCCAAAAGTCAAGTTAAAGAAATCGAACGGAGTCTCAACCTCACCGTCAACCCCTTGACTAACCCTGAAGGCGGTGTACGGGGTGGATTAGTTGTGTTAGAAGACATCAGCCGCGAAAAACGGATGAAAACTACTATGTATCGCTACATGACTCCTGGAGTGGCGGAACGAGTCATGGCATTAGGGGAAGATGCCTTAATGGTGGGAGAACGTAAAGAAGTCACTATTTTATTCTCAGATATTCGAGGTTATACAACCCTGACGGAGAACCTAGAAGCATCCGAAGTGGTATCGCTTTTGAATAACTATTTTGAGACAATGGTAGAAGCCGTTTTTAACTATGATGGCACTTTAGATAAATTTATTGGGGATGCGTTAATGGCCGTATTTGGCGCACCCTTACCCCTGAAAGAACACGCTTGGAAAGCGGTACAATCTGCCTTGGATATGCGTCGTCGCTTGGCTGAATTTAACCGTCACCAAAAAGAGCATACTATTCGTATCGGGATTGGAATTAGTTCCGGGGAAGTTGTTTCCGGAAATATTGGCAGTCAAAAGCGGATGGATTATACCGTGATTGGGGATGGGGTGAATTTAAGTGCACGCTTAGAAAGCGTGACTAAGGAATATAAATGTGATATTATTATTAGCGAATTTACTTATCAACTCTGTAGCGATCGCATTTGGGTGCGTGAGTTAGATAAGATTCGGGTCAAGGGGAAAAATCAAGCGGTAGGAATTTATGAATTAATCGGCGATCGCAAGACTCCCCTCAATTCTGAAAAAGAAAAATTCTTGGAATTTTACCACGCTGGACGTGCGGCTTATGTCTCCAGGAACTTCCCAGACTCTATTAACCTATTTCAATTGGCTGGAAAAATTTATCCCGAAGACCAAGCGGTACAGATTCACATTCAAAGAGCGCAAGATTACATCAATACACCACCGCCAGAGGATTGGGATGGTGTACATACGATGACGACGAAATGAAGAAATTTTTCCTCATTTCAAGGAACTTTCATGCCATCCTCCTAAGACAAAATCAGAGAAGCGGGATAAGGCGACAAAAATGATAATTCCCAAAATAGTAACCATGAATAAGGCTGCAAACATTCTGGGAATTTGGAGATTGTAACTGGCAATTAACATTTGATAGGCGATTCCCGAATTAGCACCCCCAGTCCCGGCGACAAATTCAGCCACCACCGCACCAATTAAGGCTAATCCTCCACTAATTCTTAATCCGGACAAGAAGTAAGGTAAGGCACTAGGAAGGCGTAAATATAACAGGGTTTGCCACCGGGAGGCTTTGTAGAGTCGAAATAAATCTCTTAAATTGGGGTCGAGACTGTTTAGGCCAAAGGTGCTATTAGAAATAATGGGAAATAAGGCGACAATCCAGGCACAAATGACCAAGGCTGCAAAAATATCATTTTTGAACCAGATAATAATTAAGGGGGCGATCGCCGCAATCGGAGTGGTTTGCAAGATAATCGCGTAAGGATACAAGCTCTTTTCTATCCACTTACTTTGCGACATTAATACCGCTAACAATAATCCGGAAACAGCCGCGGTAAAAAAGGCAACTACGGTAATTTTAAAAGTGGTAATTAAGGCGGGAAATAAAATATTCCAATCGATGATTAGGGTTTTAAATATCAGTAGGGGGGCGGGTAAAAGGTAGGGAGGCGTTTCGGTGACGCGCACCCCAATTTCCCAAGTCATTAATACGGCGATTCCGACTAACACGGGGGCAATTGTATCGAGGGAAATCCAATGTCTCCACTTAATTTTTTCCAAAAACAAGGCTATATCTTTTTTCATGCGGTTTTGTCAAAAAGGGGAGATAATTTATGTTTATTGTAGCGCGATCGCCTTCTAATCTGGACAAAAAAATCCAGCGCTATTATTTTGATGGGGGTGGGGACTGGCTTTTGGGGCTCCATAGCAGGATTCACGGGCCGGGTGAAATTGCCATCATTTCTGTAATTATTGTACCGAGGAACGGGGAACTTTAATCGGCGATCGCTCCATTGTTTGAGATAGCGCGCTTGCCACTTCCCTGCAATATTTCAGATAAACCTCACTGGTGCGAAAATCTTCGGTTCGGGGTAAGGGTTCATCAATCTTAATATCAGCAACGATTCGCCCTGGACGCGCGGCCATTACTACCACGCGCTTTGATAAATAAACCGCTTCGTAAATATTATGGGTCACAAACAGCACCGTGGGGCGCTGTTGATCCCATAAAGAAATTAATTCATCATTCAGGTTTGTACGGGTGATATCATCCAAGGCTCCAAATGGTTCATCCATCAGTAGAACCTGGGGTTCAGTGATGATAGATCGAGCAATTGAAACCCGCATTTTCATCCCCCCTGAAAGCTGCCGAGGATACGCTTTTGCAAAGTTTTCGAGTCCGACTAATGCCAGGGTTTTATCCACAGTGGCATCGGCGATTTTTTTCGGGACTCCTGCTAATTTTAGAGGCAAGCGAACGTTATCTCTAACCGTTGACCAAGGCATTAATGCGGGTTCTTGGAACACAAACGCAATTTGTTCTTTTAAGGCGCGATCGCTCCAGACAATCTCACCCGTACTCTTATCGGTGAGTCCGGCAATAATTCGCAGCAGCGTACTTTTTCCGCATCCCGACGCACCGACCAAACTCACAAAATCCGAGGGATTCACCGTCAGATTGACATCTTCTAAAGCAACAACACCATTGTTGAAAACCTTGCTAACATGAGTAATAGCGATCGCCGGTTCAGTGTTCATCATTTCTCCCTAACTTATTAACGGGTGTCTGGAGTCATTTGGGGGAACTGATCCCCGCTTCAGGGAAAGACTGGATTAATTCAAAAAAAGCTCCCTTACAACCCAGTTTTTTAGATAAAGTTTTAAGCAGCTCTCTCCGTAAAACTACTTAAAATTATCAAAAATTTTCTGAGTTTGGGACGATTTAAGACTGGTAATAATCTACTCCCTTATTGATGAAATCTAAAGTATAGGCATTTTTGTAGTTCGTTTTAGCATCTAAAACTCCCACGTCCAATAACTGGTCGTATAAAGTTTTCCAGCGGTCTTCTGTCATGGCACCGATGCCTAAAGTGTTAGCATCTCCAGAGGCGATCGCCTCATATTCTTCTATCTTTTCCAAAGCAAAAGCAATCAAATCATCCGTCATTTCCGGATTATCTTTTTGGATTAACTCATTCCCTAACCCTGGATTTGCCAAATAGCTATACCATCCCTTAATAGACGCATCCATAAACCGTTGCACCAAGTCAGGATTTGTTTCTACTAATTTATTGGTAGTTTCTATCGTAAAATTATAAGGATTTAATCCTGTTTGCTTGAGAGGGAATATAACCGGCTTAAACCCTCCTACCTGTTCAATAAGATAAGGTTCTGACGTTAAAATTCCCTGTTGAGCAGAATTTTTATCGACTAAAAATGGGGTGACATTGAAATTATAAGGCCGTTGTTGTTCGGGAGTATAACCATACTGTTTCTCCAGCAACGGCCAATAGATAATACTGAGTCCCGGGGTAATAAAAATTGTTTTTCCCTTAAGGTCCGCTAAAGAGTCATTGCCGACCCCAGGATGAGCTAGTAAGACTTGAATTTCTTCTTGAAAAATGGCCCCTATTGTAACTTTAGGAATCCCTTGTTGAACCGCTTGTAAAGCATTAACCCCTTGCCCAATTGCAAAATCCATTAATCCCCCCATTAACATTTGAGTGACATTTCCTTGGGGGGGGAGGGGTTGAATTTCTACTTCTAATCCATAGTCTCGGTAAATCCCTGTAGCAACCGCTTGATAAAAACCACCATACTCAGCTTCTGCTTTCCAATTCAGTCCCAATTTGACGCGATCCAGGTTCCCATTACTTGGAGAACTTGATTGATTAGAATTGGAATTAGTACAAGCTGTTAGAAGGCCAGTTCCTAGGGTGAGTCCACTAATTTTAATAAATTGGCGACGATTTAGGTTAGAGAATTTAAACATTAGCTTAACGGTATAGATGGACATTATATAGCTCGTCTAAATCATGCTGACCATCAAATTAATCCGTTGGGGCATACTGCTCCCTAATCCAGCAAGGGAGCAATATGCCCCAACGGACTTGATTAATTGTCAACTTCATTTAGGGTTACTATAGAGGACATTCCGATTAGAATAGGGTTTGCGACTATCAGATACAAAACATTGCGAGTGATGTTCTGTGTAGATTAGAGATTTTCACCAGGTGTGTTAATTGAGGTTTACGGACTCAATGATCATACCAGGTTAAGGGAATCAGGAGATCACCACCTCGGGTCAGATTCACCCCAGACAGCACCCTAACCCTTTCGGGACCGGAGGTCCCAAGCAACCTGCGAATTTGAAAAGCGGTTCGGATCTGAGTCTGACGGGGCGACTGACTCCTCAAACCCACTGCCACAATGGGAACCGTCCCCTGAGATCTATTCGGACAAAATCCCCGATTTTCGACCCCTTCTTAATCCCGTTGCGGCGATCGCCTCTATCTAGATCCAGACTGATATCCCGTGAAAAAAAATCAATTAGCCGTGGTACAATTACCCCCAAAGCTATTTCTTTTAAGACCCATGACCCCTTCAAACCCTATTCTCCCCTTGCCCTTAGAGAAACAATTTCCCTTACCCACTGTAGGCGCACTGGTGGTCAATTCCAGTGGACAAGTTTTAATTGTAAAAACCACTAAATGGAAAGGAACATGGGGAGTACCAGGAGGCAAAGTAGAATGGGGTGAAACCCTAGAGGCGGCATTGATCAGAGAATTTCAAGAAGAAGTCGGTTTAACTTTGAGCAAAATTCGTTTTGCCTTACTCCAAGAATCCGTGCGAGACAGCCAATTTGTTCGGGAAGCCCATTTTATTTTAATCAATTATTATGCGTTTTCTGAGCAGGAAATCATTACCCCTAATCAAGAAATTGAAGAATGGGTATGGGTAACTTCCTCTCAAGCACTAGACTATCCCCTCAATACCTATACGCGTCTCTTGGTGGAAGATTATATTCAGCAAAAATTTTCTTTTTAAAATTGATATTTTTTAATAAATTGTGATAAAAAAATAGAGGGAGTATATTGACTCCTGTTTATCTAAATTCCTAAAAATGAGGTCAAATTAGAATGCCAGAACCCTTGTATAATCAACAATTCTATGAAAACCAACAACAGGGATCGATTGAATCCGCTCATGTTATTGTCCCGATGATTCTGAATTTAATTCACCCTCAAAGTGTGGTTGATTTGGGCTGTGGGGTAGGGAGTTGGTTATCCGTATTTGATGCCTGTGGCGTTCAGGATTATTTAGGTATAGATGGGGATTATGTAGACCCCACCATGTTGTTAATACCCCCAGCCCACTTTCAAGCGGGGGACCTCAGCCAGCCCGTCCATTTAGACCGCACGTTTGAATTGGCTATTTCTCTAGAAGTAGCAGAACATCTGCCTGATCAAAAAGCGGAACAGTTCATCAAAACACTAACCCGTTTAGCCCCCGTTATTCTATTTTCTGCTGCAATACCCTTTCAAGGGGGAACAGGTCATGTAAACGAGCAATGGCCCGAGTATTGGAAAGCTCATTTTCGACAGTTTGGATATATTATGTTTGACGTGCTTCGAGCCAAGATTTGGGATAATGAAGCGGTGCAACCTTGGTATCGTCAAAATATTTTTCTTTATCTTAGAGAAGATTGTATTGAAAAATATCCTTTAGTCAAACAAGCAGGGGATAGAGAAACATTTTTGCCTCTTTCATTAGTCCATCCCGAGACTTATCTCTACAATATAAATCAACAAAAAAGCAGTAATACTTAGAGAAAAACTGAATATTGGGGAGATAAAAAACCGGATTTTTAGCTAAAGGTTGATTTATACTTTAACTAAAAAAGTTACTAAAAAATTCGACCCTAAACGGAGTGAAGGGGGCAAAGACTTGTCAAGAAGCAGGTTTTGTGGTTTGTTAGAAAAAAGAAGTATCTGTTAACAAAATGGACCTTAATGGAAAAGTTGCCCTTGTAACTGGGGGTGGAATTCGAGTGGGACGCGCTCTTGTTGTGGCGTTAGCTAAAGCGGGGTGCGATGTGTTTATTCATTACGGACAATCGGCCCCAGGTGCGGCACAAGCCAAGGCAGAAGCGGAATCTTTGGGGGTGAGGGCGATCGCCTATGGGGCGGACCTCGCGGATCCTGTAGCGACAGACAGCTTAATTCCCAAAGCATTAGAAGCCTTGGGCAAAGTGGATATTTTAATTAATAGCGCCTCAATTTTTCCCGACGAAGACCGATTTTCTAAAACCGATGTTGCCTTGTGGGACCGCATTTTTGCGATTAATCTTCGTGCACCATTCCAACTTGCTCAAGCCTTTGCTCAACAGATTCCCCCCGACGGGAGAGGCAAAATTATTAATATTAATGATGCCCGAATCCCGCGTCCGAATACGGACCATTTTGCCTATCGTTTGACTAAACGAGGGTTATGGGATATGACGGAAATTATGGCATTAGAATTAGCACCTCGAATTACGGTCAACGCTTTAGCATTAGGACAAATTCTGGAACCGCCAGGAGAACCCGACCCTGAAGCATTTCTTAAAGATTTTGCGGAACACTATATCCCCTTAAAATTTTGTGGAAATCCCCAAGTAGTGACCGACAGCGCCCTATTTTTACTTAAGCAGGATTTTCTCACGGGTAGCACGATTACCCTGGATGGCGGTGAAAATATTTAAGTTAGACAGTGAGGGTTGAAAGCGCTTCTAATTCAGGTTTAAACCACTTGGCGTGCCCATTCGCTGTCAAGTCCAGAAATTGCTCTAAATTTTGGCAGCGTCCCTCCTGCATATATTGATAAAACACGCGATTTAGGCGCTGGTTTTCAAAGAACTCAGCGATCGCAGCGAGGCGAATCGAGTCCGTGAGTTCCACTTCCCCGGCTTGCACCGCCTCCAAAATTTGCTGATAGCCCATTTCCATAGTCTCGAAGGCTTTTGGGGATTGAGTAATCGAGTTATCGCGCTTGTAATAGCGATATAAAGACTCCGGATGAATTGCCATTTTTTCAACTCGGCTTAAGAGTTCCAAATTAAACAAAACATCAGCAGCAAAAGCCACTTTTTTCCAACCTTTTCCCAAAAATTCTCGGCGGAATACGGGGAAAAAAGGAACACGGGGGGCGAGGATATCCTGCGCTGTTGCCCAGGATACGGTGATGCGATCGCTAAATGGGCGCTTATAGAGAATTAAATCTTGATTATGCACTCCGGTATTGTCGATCGCCGCCCCATATTCCATTGCCAAAGGCACCAGTTCAACAAGACGGTTTGGTGTATAGGCATCATCTGCGTCTAGGTTAGCCAAAATTTCACCCGTAGCAATGCTCGTTGCTGCGTTGCGGGCGGGGGATTCTCCCGTACCCCAGCCTTCGGTGTAGGCTTGTTTTAGTCTCGGATCCTGAATGCCTTGCTCAGCAAGAACCCCTAAATAATCTACCCCGTCATTTGAACCGATCACCGCTTCCCAGTTGCCATAGTTCTGTTCTAGAAGGCTTTGAATTGTAAAGGCGATCGTTTCTTGAGCGCGATAGGCTGGAATGATGATGCTAACTAAAGGTTCAACAGGGTTGTTCATGCTTTCTGTATGCTTTGACAGCTAAATTTGGCCTAAAATTTGACAGCTTGCAACCGGCCAAAGTAGGCGATCGCCTACTTTGGCTCAAATCCTACAAAAAAGGGTGGACTCCAAACCCGATTTTTTAAAAAAATCCCTAAAGTTTTACCCTCATCAAAAGAAAGACTCAGTAACGGTTCTCCTTTTAGAAAGCGTCACTTTTAGACCGAATAATTTCCACCGCAATTTTACCGGGAAAATCAGGAATAGGAGCCGTGAGTTTAGTTAAACGAACCCTAATTTTTTGAGCGCGATCGCATTCCAAAATAGAGCGAGCAATGAGGGCGGCCAAATGTTCGATGGTATTGACCTTAGAGGTTTGAATTAGATGGCGCACGCGATCAACCACCTGCCGATAATCTAAGGTTTCTTCCAGGAGATCGCTTTTTCCCACCGCTAGTAAATCAACCCATAGGGTTAAATCCACTTCAAACCATTGACCGAGCATCCGTTCCTCGGCAAAAAAGCCCGTATAGCCGTAATAACGCAGCCCCGTAATTTCGATCGCGTCCATTTGTTCTACCGATTTGTCCATGTTTTACCACAATTCAATCCCTGGTTTATGTCCGGATGTTGGACATCTTTCCCGACTGCCAGTCCCGAAGATATTCAGGGCCAAACTATCCTACCCCAAACCGCCCTCGCCGATCCCCACCCTGGCACAATCTTGTTGCAAAACTTTACCCGAATTGGGAGAGCCGCCAAGGGCCACTGCCGCCAATCCAACCCAGGCCATCCCAACCGCCCAGGCGATCGCCTCTCAGGATCCCCCAATCATTCTCGCCACACAGCGATAAAATGATTGAGCGACTTTAAGTCGTCAGAGTCTGTCAGCACCCGTGGCAGCAAACTCACCCCTTCTCAAAACAAAAACGGTTATGGTTGCGGAAAAACTTTATGAAGGCAAAGCAAAAATCCTCTATAGCACCGAGGACCCGGAGGTTGTCCTCTCCCGGTTCAAAGATGATGCCACCGCCTTTAATGCCCTTAAACGGGGGACTATAGAAGGAAAAGGGCAAATCAACTGTGCGATCGGTACGGCCCTATTTAACCTGCTGGAATCTAAAGGAATCCCCACCCATTTTATCGAGCAAACCCAGCCGAACGAAATGCGGGTCAAACGGGTGCAAATTGTCCCCCTAGAGGTCGTCGTTCGTAATATTGCCGCAGGAAGTTTGTGCAAGCAAACCGGCATTCCCCAGGGGACGATACTCAAACAGCCGCTTGTGGAATTTTTCTATAAAAACGACGAACTCGGGGATCCGCTGTTAACCCGCGATCGCCTGCTTTTATTAGAACTTGCTACCCTAGAACAACTAGAGCAACTCCGGACAATGGCGTTGCAAATCAACCAGATTCTCTCCGAATTTTTTCATCAGTGTCAAATTATCCTAGTGGACTTTAAACTAGAGTTCGGATTCGATGCCCAAGGGAACCTAATTCTAGCCGATGAAATCAGTCCTGATACTTGCAGGCTGTGGGATGAATCCCAGACGGATCCCACTTCCCGAATTATGGATAAAGACCGCTTTCGTCAAGATTTGGGAAACGTAGAAAACGCCTACCGTGCCGTCTTGGAACGGGTACTTTCTCACCTATGAACTTAAGAGTCAGTCGGATTAATTATCCCTAACTACTCAGAAAGAAGGGAGGAGAATTTAATTTCTTCAGGAATTGTGGTGACTAACTCTTGTATCCTTTCTTTTGGTTTCTCTGCACGTGCCAAATAACGACTAAACCCATGCGCTTATCTCCTGTTTTGTCAGCAGTTCTTGCTGTTGGTGCCCTTCTGAGTATTGCTAACCCCAGTCGGGGAGAGACCTCGGCTCTCTTGGCCCCATCTCCAACCGAACCTTCAATGAAACTCGGCGATCCGATGACAACGGACAATGCTGAGCGATCGCCGACTTCTCCCGTAGACTTGGCTAAGTCTTCCGTGATTGAGGGTATTGAAAGTATTGAGAGTCTTGAAATTATTGAGAATGGGGATGCGGCGAGTTCTGCTGTAACTCAGGGACAATTAGAGGAGAACACCGCTACACCTGATTTTCTCCAAGCATCAGAGGCAAATCGACCCACAGAAGAATTGAGCCAGGGGGATGTCAGCGAAGAGATTCCCCTGATTGGATCGCAACCCTCTGTTTTAGTAGAAACTTGGGTTGAGGCAGCGGCCCCACCGGAAGAGACTCAGCCACAGCAGGCAATTACAGCCACCGCAGCAGAGCGCCCGAGCCAATCCCCTGCGGAACTCTTGACTACACAGCCGTTACAACAATCGAAAGACTGGAACCGGGCGATCGCTCAAGACCCCACCCCAAGCGAGACCTCCGAACCCGAGGTCATAGAAGCCGAACCCTCCACTCGTCCCGTCATCCCGGAACCCACCCTAGAACCGAGACTGGAATCGGCACCGGAACCCACCCTAGAACCGAGGCTGGAACCGACCCCGGAACCCACCCTAGAACCGAGGCGGGAACCGACCCCGGGGCGGACTATACCCCCTCGGCAAATTCCCCCCCAGTCCCAACCCGAAACCCAAGCAGAACCGCAAGTTTTGGTGGCTGAAGTCGTCGTCAGTGGCGTCGAAGGACAACTTCAAGATGAAGTCTATCAAGTCATTTCCCTGCGTCCAGGACAGACCACCACCCGGTCCCAGCTGCAACAGGATATCAACGCTATTTTTGCCACCGGCTATTTTTCCAACGTCCGGGCCGAACCTCAAGACACCCCCCTCGGCGTCCGGGTCACCTTTGTAGTCGAGTCCAACCCGGTTTTAACCGGCGTAGAAGTCCGGGGAAATCAAGTCCTGCCCCAAACCGTTATTGATGAAATTTTCGCCGAGCAGTATGGTGATATCCTTAACCTGCGAGACTTTCAGGAAGGCATCAAACGGCTAAACGAATGGTATCAAGAAAATGGCTACGTCTTGGCACAAGTCATTGACACCCCCCAAGTCGCCGGTGATGGTACCGTCGTTCTGGAAGTCGCCGAAGGGGTCGTCGAGAATATTGAAATCCGCTTCCTCAACAAAGAAGGGGAACTTGTAGATGCTGAAGGACAACCGATTCGAGGCCGGACTCGGGAATACATTGTCACCCGGGAACTCGAATTAGAACCCGGAGAAGTTTTTAACCGCCAAACCATTGAACGGGATTTACAGCGAGTATTTGGACTCGGCATTTTTGAAGATGTCCAAATTTCCCTCAACCCCGGCCAAAATCCTCGTAACGTTGTCGTTGTGGTCAACGTCTTAGAGAAAAGTACCGGCTCGATCGCGGCCGGTGCCGGGATTAGTTCCGCCAGTGGTTTATTTGGAACTTTGAGTGTGCAAGAGCAAAACCTATTTGGGAGAAATCTCAGATTAGGGACCGAGTTGCAAATTGGACAGCGCGAAGTGCTGTTCGATGTCAACTTTACCGACCCCTGGATTGCCGGTTCCGAGAGCCGTACCTCCTACACCGCCAACCTTTTCCGACGACGCTCTATCTCCTTTATTTTTGATGGTGGCGATCCTGAAGTCGAGCTCCCCGAGGAGGGGGGCCGTCCTCGAATTTTGCGCTTTGGCGGGGGAGTTACCTTTTCCCGTCCCCTAGATAATGGCTGGAGAGCGTCATTAGGGACCCAATATCAGCGGGTCAGCACCCGAGACGACGATGGGGATATCGCCCGAACTGATGAACAGGGAAACGATTTGAGCTTTAGTGGGAAGGGTCGGGACGATTTGTTCACCTTCCAATTGAGTGGAACCCGAGATTTACGCAATAGTGCGTTGCAGCCGACCTCCGGCAGTCTTCTGCGGGTGAGTACAGAACAATCGGTTCCGATTGGCCTAGGTAGTATTTTCTTCAATCGGATCCGGGGCAGTTACAACTACTACATCCCGGTTAACTTAATTCGCTTTTCTGAAGGACCCCAAACCTTTGCTTTGAGCCTGCAAGGGGGGACCGTCCTGGGAGATTTACCCCCGTATGAAGCCTTTTCCCTCGGCGGTACCACCACAGTGCGCGGTTACGATGAAGGGGCGGTGGGAACCGGACGCAGTTTCGTGCAAGGGTCCGCCGAGTATCGCTTCCCCATCTACTCCGTGGTAGGCGGTGCGCTTTTTGTTGATGCGGCCACGGACCTAGGAACTGGGGGCAACGTTCCAGGACGACCGGCAGAGGTCCGTAACAAGCCGGGTAGTGGTTTTGGGTATGGGGTTGGAGTGAGAATCCAATCGCCTCTGGGTCCGATTCGGGTAGATTTCGCCCTTAATGATGATGGAGACAGTCGCTTCCACTTTGGTCTTGGCGAACGATTCTAGAAAATATTGCCCCATGACTCCCTCGAAGAATCTGCTTATTTTAAAATCCCTGCCTCACCAAAGTTTAGGGGCATCCGTGGAACTCTCCGGGGTGGGATTGCATACGGGAACCTTAACTACGGTAAAGGTATTACCCGGTGCACCGGGGGAAGGACGCAATTTTGTCCGGGTGGACCTCCCCGGCTGTCCGGTGATTCCCGCTACAGTTGATGCAGTTTGTCAGACTACCCTTTCAACGGAACTGGCGATCGCCGAGGCATCGGTGCGAACGGTGGAACACCTGTTAGCCGCGTTAATCACTATGGGGGTGGATGATGCTCGGATTGAAGTGGATGGACCGGAACTCCCGCTATTAGATGGGTCAGCCCTGCCTTGGGTCGAGGCGATCGCCCAAGTGGGTCTCGTCCCCACAACCCCAGAGAAACCGTCTGCACCTTCTCCCCTCCCCTTACCGATTTCCGTTTACGAAGGGGATGCCTTTGTCTCGGCCCTCCCCTCGGATGAACTGCGATTTAGTTATGGCATTGATTTTCCCGAACCGGCGATCGGTAATCAGTGGCACAGTTGGTCCCCCAGTCATTCCAGCTTTGCCATAGACATCGCTCCAGCACGCACTTTTGGCCTAGCCCGTCAAATCGAACAACTCCAGGCAGCCGGTTTAATTAAAGGGGGCAGTTTGGATAATGCCTTGGTTTGCTCAGAAACCGGATGGATAAATCCCCCCCTAAGATTTGCAAATGAACCAGTGCGTCATAAAATTTTAGACTTAGTAGGAGATCTGAGTTTACTCGGCCCTCTGCCCCTGGCTCATTTTATTGCTTACAAAGCCAGCCATAAGCTGCATATCCAGCTTGTGCGCTTGCTGGTCAAATCAACCGTTCAGATTTAAAGAGGCGGGCGGGGTTTTTGACAACTCTCTCCCCTCTCGATCCAGACCCTATCCACCGAACCTACTCATGACCACTTCTATTAAAGTTAATTCCGTTCAATCAGCCGAGTCTACCCCGATAGAGACAGAAAGCCAGCCACCCCATGGGACCGGGACTCTCCCCAAAACCATGTTCACCTTAGAAGAAGTTCAGCAACTGCTACCGCACCGTTATCCGTTTGCCTTAGTGGACCGGATTATCGACTACGTTCAGGGGGAACGCGCGGTTGGGATTAAAAATGTCACCTTTAACGAGCCTCATTTTCAAGGACACTTTCCCGGGCGTCCGATCATGCCTGGGGTGTTAATTGTGGAAGCGATGGCACAAGTGGGTGGTGTGGTGCTGACTCAGTATCCGGGAATGGAAGGGAGTTTATTTTTATTCGCCGGTATTGATAAAGTCCGCTTCCGTCGTCAAGTCATCCCCGGCGATCAACTGGTGATGACCACTGAAGTGCTGCGGGTGTCACAACGGCGTATCGCCAAGATGCACGCTCGTGCTGAAGTAGATGGGCAATTAGTGACAGAAGGGGAACTCCTGTTCTCCCGAGTGGACTAAACAGGAAATTATATAAGTGAGGAGTGAGCGGGAAGAATTGAGAATTGAGAATTGAGAATTGAGCCAGGTTGAAGGGTCAACGGTTAATTCTTTTTTCTTCCTTTTTCCTTCTTCTACTATTTTATGAAAACTCTGATTCATCCGACTGCGGTTATCCATCCGGATGCAGAACTTCACCCGACCGTTGAGGTAGGGGCTTATGCCGTGATTGGGGCGGGAGTGAAAGTTGGCCCAGATACGACAATTGGTGCTCATGTCGCGATCGAGGGTTGCACGGAAATCGGGGCGCGAAATCGCATTTTTCCAGGGGCAGCGATCGGGTTTGAGCCACAGGATCTTAAGTATTCTGGGGCTTCAAGTCTCACAAAAATAGGGGATGGTAACACGATTCGCGAGTATGTGACTATCAATCGAGCCACTGGGGAGGGAGAGGCGACGGCGATCGGCAACGATAACTTGTTAATGGCCTATGTTCATATCGCTCACAATTGTGAAATTGGCGATCGCGTGGTAATTACCAATACGGTGCAACTCGCGGGTCACGTTCGCATTGAAAATCACGCCAGAATTGGCGGAGTCCTGGGCATTCACCAGTTCGTGCATATTGGGGAACTGGCAATGGTAGGGGGCATGACGCGCATCGATCGCGATGTACCGCCCTATATGTTGGTCGAAGGCAATCCCTCGCGGGTGCGATCGCTCAACGTAATCGGTCTTAAACGTGCCGGAATCTCCCCGGATGACCTAAGTCTGCTCAAAAAAGCCTTTCGCCTGATTTATCGTTCTGACGACTCGTTTAAGCGCGCTCTGACCCAATTAGCGGAACTGCCAAATAGCCCTTATCTTTTCCATCTGTCTGAGTTCTTGCACCAGTCCATCACTGCCGAGCGTCGCGGGCCGATTCCCGGACGGCGACGCAGTTCTAGTCAGGATTAAGGGGTAACCCGTGGCAACAATTTTTATCAGCACGGGTGAGGTATCCGGGGATATGCAAGGGGCGAGATTGGTGGAAGCCCTCTATCGTCAGGCTAAATCTGCCGGGGTTACCTTAGAAATTATGGCTTTGGGTGGGCCAAAAATGGCCCAAGCCGGTGCAGTCCTCCTAGGAGATACGGCGCGGATTGGTTCCGTGGGGATTCTCGAATCCTTACCCTATATTTGGCCTACTCTGCAAATCCAGCGCCGTGCCAAAGCCTATCTGCGAAATTCCCCCCCGGATGCGATTATCCTGATTGACTATCTCGGTCCTAATCTCGCGATTGGGAATTTTGGCAAAGATCATCTCCCCCAAGTGCCTCGAATTTATTACATTGCACCCCAAGAATGGGTGTGGTCCTTGGACGATCGCACGACGACCCAGATTGTGGGACTGTGCGATCGCCTCCTAGCCATTTTCCCCGCTGAGGCGCGTTACTACCAAGAAAAAGGAGCGATGGTGGATTGGGTGGGTCATCCCTTAATTGATGCCCTCCAGGACGCCCCAACCCGAGAGACTGCCCGTCACACCCTCGGCATCCAGTCGGACGAAATCGCCATCGCCTTACTCCCCGCCTCGCGACAGCAAGAAATCCGCTATCTCTTGCCAGTGATGTTTGAGGCGGCAAGGCAGATCCAAACTCACCATCCATCGGTGCAGTTTTATATCCCGTTATCCTGGGAGGGATATCGCCCGAGCCTAGAAACTGCGATCGAGCGCTACGGATTGCGGGCGAAAATTGTAGAAGCGAATCAAAGTCAGATGGCGATCGCTGCTGCTGACTTGGCGATCGCCAAATCCGGCACCGTCAATTTAGAAATTGCCCTCTTAAAAGTCCCCCAAGTCGTCCTCTACCGCCTCCATCCCCTCACCGCTTGGATTGCTCGCCATCTCCTCAAATTTTCCATCCCCTTCATGTCCGCCCCGAACCTCGTCTTAATGAAATCCGTGGTTCCTGAATTGCTGCAAGAGGAGGCTACACCCGCTCACATCGTTCGGGAAGTCCTCGATTTACTGGAAAATCCGGAACGACGAGAGCAGATGCAGCAAGACTATCAGCAAATGCGAGATGCCTTGGGGGAACCCGGGGTTTGCGATCGCGCCGCCCAGATCATTTTAGGTTTGCTCAAAGGCTAAAGGATCCCCTCTGAAGACACTCCCCAAGGGGTTTGATTCCTACCCCAAGTTAACGGGTTGGGGTAGGGCCAGCCGCTTTTGAAAAACCCCAGTTATGATTAATCCGTAATAAGTCAAGACTTCCTAACAATTCCTACAGAACCCAGAAAAAAGTTTATGAAAGCACCCCTCCTCTACTCAACCCTGTTAGGATTATCTCTTGTTTTTCTAGCCCCTAGTGCCAGGGCTCAATTGTTACCCCAACCCTGGGTTTCCGTCGGTGTCCAAGAAAGTGAACCCACTTTTTCAGTCGGGGTCCGGGGATTGGGCGTAGGGGTAGAATTGGGGTTGACTAATGACAGTGCAGTGGGAATTGACGTGATGAAATTTCTCAGCCCCCCCTTGATTAGTCAGATTTCCGGCTATGTCGGTGTGGGACTTTATAACGACCCCAATTCCAGCGATCGCGACTTTGCCTATTCCGCAGGCGTCCAAATCTTTCCCGATGGTAACTTTTTCTTCGGGGCGGGGTACCACAACATTCGAGGGATTAACGGTCAACTCGGAATCAAATTGTATTAGGACCCTGGTCTGATTTGGGATCACTGCCCCCACCCCCCCTTAACCCGGGGGGTTTTTTAGATTTTTAGGGAAAATTCTGCTCTAGAGTGTTTTCACAGGCAAGACAAACGGTTAGACTGTGCGGCATCAGACTCATGAACGTTATAATTCTTTACGGAAGCCTGCGGAAAATTCAGATGAGTAAACCTGTTGTCGATGCCTTTTTTGTCGGTAGAGCCTTATCTCAAGCGCTTTACTACGAGCTAGAAAAAACCCTAACCAACGCCCTGAGTGATTTGGGCAAATTTGATGCGGAACAGCGGGAGCGTCTGCGTTCATTTACCCAAGAGGTGATGGAGCGAGCCGCTCGTGAATCAGGGGTCGTCATGAATTCGCCGACGAACCCAGGAATATCCAATCCATTGGGAAGCCCCATTCCTGAACCCGGGGATTTGCAAGCCACGATTGATGAGTTGCGTGCAGAAATAGCCCAAGTCCGCGCTCAGTTACAGCTTTACCGCAGCCGTTCTTGAGCCCGGGAACTGACAACGCAGCGATCGCGGCGTCGTCTATAAACGGGATCCCCGATCCCCAGCGATCATTCTCATGATTATCGACCGATTAGATATAGCAGTCGCAAACCCGAGTGTCTGAACTCTTAAACGATCCTATCCCAACTCCTGAAACTCCAGAAGGTCCTAGATTAACGAGGCGATCGGGAGGTACTCTCACCATTCGAGGGCAAGGGGGAACCGTACCCTATCATCCCAAGGCATACCGCTGGAGTCGTCCCAATTATTCCCCCACCCGGCGGCGGATCGAAATTTGGAATTTTGTTTTCCAGTTTTTGACCAGTCTGTGGTCCCTTAATAAACCCTGGACCTATAAAGGGGGATTCACGGAAGCCAAGCAAACTGCAAGACGCCGAAAACAAGCCAGTTGGATTCGCGAAACCCTATTAGAACTGGGTCCAACTTTTATTAAGTTGGGACAGTTATTTTCCACGCGATCGGATCTATTTCCCCCTGAATATGTGGAGGAACTGGCTAAACTGCAAGATCGAGTTCCGGCATTTAACTATGCCCAGGCACAAGCCATTATTGAAGAAGATTTTGGACGAAAAGTTGAGGAACTGTTCCGCAGTTTTGACCCGGTACCGATCGCAGCGGCTAGTTTGGGCCAAGTTCACAAGGCTCAACTCCATTCCGGCGAAGAGATTGTGGTCAAGGTGCAACGTCCGGGACTTAAACGCCTGTTTGGAATTGATTTAGCCATCGCCAAGACGATTGCCCAGTATTTCCAAAATCACCCTCGTTGGGGTCGAGGTCGGGATTGGTCGGGGATCTATGACGAGTGCTATAAAATTCTCTACGAAGAGGTTGATTATATTAATGAAGGTCGCAATGCGGATACCTTTCGCCGCAATTTTCGCGATAAAGAATGGGTCCGAGTGCCTCGGGTTTATTGGCGCTATTCTTCCCCTCGGGTGCTGACACTGGAATACCTTCCAGGGATTAAAATTAGCCATTATGAAGCGTTAGAGGCAGCCGGACTTGATCGCAAGCTCCTGGCAAAACTCGGGGCTGAAGCCTATTTGCGCCAATTGCTCAATCATGGATTTTTCCATGCGGACCCCCATCCGGGGAATCTGGCAGTAAGTCCGGATGGAGCGTTAATTTTTTACGATTTTGGCATGATGGGGCGCATCCGCACCGATGTGCGAGTCAAACTGCTGGACCTGTTTTTTGGGATTGCCAAAAAAAATGCCGATGACGTAGTAGAGTGCCTCGTTGAATTGGAGGCCCTGGCTCGAACCGATGATATGGGACCCGTGCGGCGATCAATCCAGTATATTCTGGACAATTTGATGGATCAGCCGTTTGAGGAACAGTCCGTGGCGGCGATTAGTGACGACCTCTATGCGATCGCCTATGATCAGCCCTTCCGCTTTCCGGCTACCTTTACGTTTGTCATGCGTGCCTTTTCTACCTTGGAAGGTGTGGGTAAGGGTCTGGATCCAGAATTTAACTTTATGGAGGTTGCAAAGCCTTTTGCAATGCAGATTATGACGAATGGTAATTCGCTCGATCGCAATAGTTTCTTGAATGAAATTGGACGGCAAGCGGCGCAAGTCGGAACGACCGCCTTGGGCTTACCGGGCCGAATTGAGGATACTATAGAAAAATTAGAACGTGGGGACATTCGCATCCGCGTCCGATCCATTGAAACGGATCGGGTGCTGCGGCGCATTGGTAACGTTCAAATGGGGACCAACTTAGCCTTACTGGTCAGTGCATTTACCCTCTCGGCAACGATTTTATTCGTGAACGGTGAAATCTGGCTGGCCTTAATTGTAGGAGTTGTGGTGCTCTTGTTAGCGGGAAGTTTGATCCGACTGATTATGCGGATCGAGCGCTCCGATAAAATGATGTAATGTTGTAACGTGGAACCCTTAGATTTGAAATGGGACGCACTCGCCTATCCAATCTAACCCCAATTTTCTATTCCCCCTGTAAAAGTTGTCATAGTAAGCGTTGAGTTATGAAACGATCTTTCGCGGGTCTGACGGATACGGGACTCGTTCGTTCTGTGAATCAGGACGCCTTCTATATAGATGACCCGGAGGGGCGATTTTTTATCGTAGCCGATGGTATGGGAGGCCATGCGGGAGGCCAAGAGGCCAGTCGGATCGCTACGGAAACCATCGAAAACTATTTAATAGAACACTGGAATTCTTCCCAGAAGACTCCCGATCTGTTGAAAGAATCTTTTTTGAAGGCCAATCAAGCCATTGTTACGGATCAGTTAGACCATCCCGAGCGATCGGATATGGGAACCACTGCTGTAGCTGTGGTATTCCGCGATCGCAATCAACCCTGGTGCGCTCATGTTGGGGATTCGCGACTGTACCGACTGCGGGGCTCAGAATTGGTCCAAATTACGGAAGATCATACTTGGGTCGGACGAGCCCTTAAAGCCGGACACCTCACGGTAGATGAAGCTCGCCAGCATCCTTGGCGGCACGTGCTTTCTCAATGTTTGGGACGCCAGGATTTGCAACAGATTGATTTACAAGAGTTTGACGTGCAACCGGGCGATCGCTTGTTGCTCTGTAGTGATGGGTTAACCGAGGAACTTCCAGCGGAGGCGATCGGCCCTAATCTTCAATGGCAACTCTCCGGTGATGAAGCTGCTAAGAAACTGGTGAATGCGGCTAAAGATAAAGGGGGACGGGATAATATTACCGTGGTTATCGTCAGCCTCGACAAAGGCGATCGCTAATCGGTCCTTTTCGGGGTTTTCCCAAAAATCTGTAATCACCCGTGAAACTCTCCCCAAAACCACCCTGACCTACAAAACTGATTCTGCCCCTAGTTTCTTTCCTCCTCTTCTACAGTGCCGATGCTCTAGAGAGATGGTAATAGCCAGACAGAAAATTACACCTGTCGATCATCCATCGGATAGAGTCGCTTCCGGGTACCGGGAGCGGTTTTTTTATGTTTTTAAGGGTTTTTCGGCAAAACTAATCGCTTGGAGGGCAAGAAAGCCTCCAGAAACGTATCTTAGGACAGAGGGCAACAAGCCATGATATCCGTCATAGTAGAGATACAGTAAGAGCCACAATCGGTCCCTAAATCAGACCAATACCTATTTGGTTCAAACTGAGCAATTTAACAAGATTTGATTTGATACAACGACTTTAAGCCCAGGCTTCCACCGCTGAAACCTGCTAAGTCATCGTTTCTAGATATAGTCCAAGGGCAAGTTTGTCATTTTGTCAAATCTTTGTTATATTTCTTAACAGGAGGCAATCAGGAAATCCTGAGCGCCCCCAGCCAAGGCAGAAAGAGAATGCATCAAGACGGATTTACCCGTTTTAAACGCACCCCTTGAGCCTGTTGATTATCAACTAGGAGTCTATGATGAGCCAACCTATCGAACTATCTTTGGAACAACAATTTAACGTCCGTGCCTTTGAAACCCAAGTCGAGAAAATGAGCCTGGAACAGTCCCAGCATTTTCTCAAAGAACTGTACAAACAAATGATGGTAAGAGAAACCATGTATCAGCAATTCCTGAAACATGAGTGGGGTTTAGACCAAGGACCTCGTTTTAGCAGTGAGTTTTAATCTCTGTGCTAAGTTTTACCCAAGTCCCACAGTGGGCGACCTCCGTCTCTTGCTAAGTTCCCAATCAGGAGAGAAGCTGGGGATGCTGGGGCGTCAACTTCAACTCAATACCGAACAAAAAATCCGAGAGCCTCTGCGAGATGTTCTCCAGCCTAATGTGATTAGATAAACCCATAGTAAAGTTCATGAAATTTATCGTGTTTTGTCCCAAAATGGACAACACAAAACCCTCTTGTAGTTCAAATCTTACTCAAAAATACTCTGTACTCGTGCCTGAGCAACTGCTCGGGCACGAGTTTTATTTAGAGTCGTTACGACAAACATCCATCCGGAGATAGAGTGAGGTGTGACTTACAGTAACGAAGTGGGCGACAAGCTGCTAAAATTTGAGCATGAAAAAGATGGGGGGAGCGATTGGGGGAATGGAAAGAGTCCAAACCCGAACCAAGCGCAGAATTTCCCAGCTTTTAAGCGGTCAATACATAACCGAATCATTTTTGTAAATGTTTAAGCGTGTTTTAATCAGTACGGATTTATCGGACGGCTTACTGCGCTTGGGAAAATTTTTGCCAAGTTTAGCTGCCGGAGGAATGGAGCATATCGTATTTGTTCATAGCGTTCCCCTGTGGACGAAAGGGCAGATTCCTCGGGAAGATACGGACAAAATCAATCAGGCACGCGATCGCCTTAATGCAATTTTGACCGAGGTCCCCGACGGGTTGCAGGTAGAGGTAGATGTGCGATCGGGCCATCCTACGGAAAATATTCTCAAGGCGGCCGAAAAGCATAAAAGCGAGGTGATTATTCTAGGGGCCTCCAACCGCAACTTACTAAGTGAACGACTGTTTGGCAGTACGACGATTGATTTGTCAGGACGAATCAATATTCCCCTGATGACTATTCCCACTGCACTGATCTCTCCCTTAACTTCCGAGGAGTTGGATCTGCGCTGCCGACATCTGTTCCGCTACATTCTGCTTCCCTATGGTGATACCCCAGCTTCTCAGGTATTAATCCAAGAGTTTAAGCGCTACGCACAAAAGCGTCCACCTCATTCATTAGAGCGCTGTATGTTAGCCTGGGTCATTGATGGGGGTGTCCTCAGAAATATTCCGAAGGACTACAAGATTAAGGAAGCACAAGAGAAGTTAGCACCGATCCAAGCCGATTTAGAAGCGATCGGCTTGCAAGTTGATGTGGAAGTGCGCTTAGGAGAACCAGTGCTGGATATTTTAGATTTAGCTCAGATGTCAGATATCTGTGCGGTAGCACTGGCTTCCAATAGCTTGGGTAAAATTTTAGACTGGTTCCCCAGCTTTGCGGCAGAGGTCCTGCGGCGCAGTTGTGAACCTGTGATCTTTTTCCCCTCCCGGCGGTAATAGCTGTTAGTCCTTTAGTTTAGTCACCCAATCGGAGTAGGGTCGCTTCCATTGCGCTGCTTAAGTAGTGGCCTGCTAAAATTCCGCTGGAGTGGTAATAGGTATTGTGATTGAGGCGATGCAAGGTTTCAAAGCCACTGCGTCGCTTTTTTTCGTCTCCTAGGACCCAATAGCGCTGGATAATGGTTTCCGGCGCGATCCAACCTTCCCCCTCAACTCGTCCCAGTTCGCTGTGTTGGAGCACAAAGGTATATTGGCGGTCCCCAACGTCAAAGTGTCCCCGATATTGGAGGGTGATTTCTGGGCGATCGCTTCCGGGAAACGCCAGCTTGGTCACCATGTTAAACCAATCTTCCCGAGTCCAGGCGACTAAAATTTTCCCAGTAACCGGAGTGGTTGGAACATTCCGTTCTAACCAAGTGCCTTCAAGGGTCCAGCGACCCGGTTGCAGTAAAAATATATGATTCACGGCACCATATCCTTGCTTGAATTGCTGTCTGCCCCTATAGAATTTATATGCTACCAGGTTTTATGGGTGTAGTTTTTTATAAGGGAAAAATTTTTTAAGTTTTTACGAAAAAACTAGAGCAAGAACCGATATAGATAAGTATTTTGAATTTTTAGTCTTATGAGTTTTAGGGGATTTGAGTATAAATCCTATAAGTTGGCTTTACTTTAAAATTATTCTAGGATATCTCTAGTAAAGTTCTTAATTTTATATAGAGTGTTTCCTGGATGCATACAGTACAGATATCTATTGGTGAGAGCCTCTGGTTTGCTGATGTGATGCCTCCGGCCTCCTACGTCGCACAGCACCCACTAGGCCGTAGGCTTTACGGAGGTCTTAATTCTATTGATAGAAAGATTTAGAGACTTTATACATAAATAATAACAAGATTTAGCCCCAGAAAAAATTAAAATTTTCAAAAATTACTATTTTTTTGTTAGTCATAATTAAGGATAAAATTAATCATTAATTGCTGGTTTTTAACTTAAACTATAAATAGTGAGACGGTTATCTAACTATCCAAATGGGGGTTAAAATTAGGAAAAAAGTTTCAATAGCCCTAAAAAATTAGACTAAATTTTACCTCCTGATTTCCCTAAATGGGACGGTGAATTTCCCCCAAAAGGGCGGGAACTTTAGCGCCGGTACATTCGGGTAGATTGCCGGGAATTCCTTGTTGACGCCAATAGGCTAAAACTGCAAAGGCGATCGCCTCTTTAAAGTCTGCATTCAACCCCACTTCATCGGTTGTTAACACCGCAACGGATTGACTATAGATTTCCTGCAATCGCCTCTGTAATCGGTGTTTTAAATAGTGGTTGCGGCTGCCACCGCCACAGAGGAGAACGCGATCTGGGGGCACGGGTAAAAAAGAGTGATAGTTAATGGCGATCGCCTCGACGGTAAGTTCAGTGAGTGTCGCTAACAAATCGGCTGAACTCAGGGAGTAGGGTTCGGCATCGGCTAAACAGCGGCGAAAATAGTCCCATCCAAATAATTCCCGTCCTGTAGACTTTGGCGGCGGTTCGTGGAAAAATGGCTGTTGAAGCCAGTCATCAAGCAAGGGTTGACAGGGAACTCCTGTAGCAGCCCAAGCCCCATCCCTGTCATAAGTTGCTTCGCCATTAGTGAGATGTTCAACGGCTAAATCGATCAGGCTATTGCCGGGACCTGTATCCCATCCCAGCATCTCGGGAGGATGAGAACCGGGGGTGAGAGAATTGTCTTGGCGAGGAATAAAGGCAACGTTGCCGATACCGCCAATATTTTGAATACATTGATGATGATGGCGATCGCGCAGGAGGCACAGATCCACCTTGGGAACTAGGGGCGCACCTTGTCCTCCAGCGGCGATATCGGCTGCCCGAAAGTTGGAAATGGTGGGAATTCCGGTGAGTTGGGCAATGAGGTCACCTCGTCCTAATTGCAGACTATACCCGAGTTGTTGCTGCTGGGGGGGACGATGATAAACCGTTTGTCCATGAGAACCGATTAAGTCTACAGGGCTGTCGCCTTGTAGGGTTAAGGCGGCATTAGCAAAGGTTTGGGCGATCGCATCATCGAGTTCGGCAAGTTCAGCCATGGACAGGGGATTGCCTGCACAAACGGATAAAATTTTCTGGCGCAGGGGTTCGGGATAGGGATAGGTTGTGCCTGCAATCCAATCCACTGTGAGATCGGATTCTTTTCCCGTAATCTCCACCATCGCTGCATCAATACCATCTACGGAAGTGCCACTAATTAAGCCAATTACTCGGGTCATAAGTTTTGCAAGTTTGCCAATGGTATTAATTTTACAACCGATGGAGTCCGGAAAGGGGTTTATTTTAAGCCGAGAACCTTGATTTTGTCTTTCTTTCCTTGGAGGGCTTTTAACTTGCGACGGTGGCGAGATTTGCCGTTCATTAGGCTTTTTAGGTAGCGTTGGAATCCATCGACGTAAGTAAACAATACGGGGACGACAATTAAGGTTAAAAGGGTGGAGGTGGAAAATCCGCCGATGACAGCGATCGCCATGGGGGAACGCACTTCGCCTCCTGCCCCTATTTCTAGGGCGATCGGCATCATTCCGGCGATGGTGGAAAGGGCAGTCATAAAAATGGGTCGTAAGCGGGAAACTCCGGCTTCTATAATTGCTTTAAATTGCCGCATTCCTTGTTGTTGATTGGCGATGGTACAATCCACTAACAAGATGGCATTTTTGGTGACTAATCCCATCAGCATGACAATCCCAATTAGGGCAAATAGTCCTAATTCTTTTTGGGTGACCATGAGTCCGAGAAGTGCGCCGCCAACGGATAAAGGGAGGGCAGCCATAATGGTCACCGGATGCAAGAAGTTATTATATAAAAGGACTAGGATAGCAAAAATGGACAGAACTGCTAGTCCTAACGCCCCGAGGAATCGTCCGAAAATTTCTTGCATAATTTTGGCATCTCCCGACGATTGTTGTTCGACCCCTGGGGGGAGTGTCATCCCCGGTAGGACTTCAACTTGGGCGAGGGCATCACCGAGGGAAACGCCTTGTAAGTTGGCTTCAATGGAGACTTGACGGGCGCGATCAAAGCGATCAATTTGTGCCGGACCACTACCCAGAACGACGCGGGCAACGGCAGATAAGGGGACTAAGGGTCCGGATTGGCTGGGAATTTCCAGATTGCCGATCGCCTTGAGGTCATTGCGATACTCTTTAGATAACCAGACTCGGATCGGAATTTGTCGATCAGTAAGGTCAAATTTCGCCAAATTCGCCTCATTATCCCCGAGGGTGGCTAGAGATGCTGTCCGGGCAATCGCCTGGACGGATACCCCCAAATCGGCGGCCCGTTGCAGATCCGGTTTAATCAAAATTTCCGGTTTAACCAAAGATGCACTGGATGAAACCTCGACCAATCCGGGTACTTCTCGCATCTGCCGTTCTAAAGTATCCGCTGCCTCTTGCAGGGCAGTGGGATTCTCACTCTTTAGCACAATTGATAAAGCTTTGTTACTTCCCCCGGCCCCAGCCGACAGAAAACTAATCCTTGCACCGGGAATTTGCATAAATTCTTGCCGCATCTGTTTCTCAAACTCTTGTTGAGAAATCTCCCGATTCTTTTTGGGTAACAGATTAACAAACAATGTAGCCTTATTCACATCTCGGGATGCACCCCCAGTTCCCACAGTTGCCAAAACACTCTCTACGGCGGGGTTTTGTTGCAAGAGGGTGATAGTACGTTGAGCCGTGCGATCGCTTTCTTGGAGGGTAGAACCTGGAGGTAGTTCCACATTTACCGTACTCAACCCCGTATCCCCACTATTAAACAATCCCGTGGGAATATACGGCACTAACTGCAAACTGGCAATAAAGAAAACAACGGCCATCAACAACGTGATAGTGCGATGTTTGAGCGCCCAAGTGAGAGCAGTGCGATAGGGAGTGATTTTTCGTTGGGGGGAGTTGGCGTTCTCCGGCGATGTCGTTGCGATCGCTTTAGTCTTACCTGCCTTAGTTTTGCCTGAATGCTTATCTTTGAGCAAATAAGCGCTCAACATCGGTGTCATCGTGGTAGCCACCAAAGTTGAAAACATTGTAGAAACCGAAACCGTCACCCCGAAGGGTTGGAAAAACTGACCGGGAATTCCTCCCATAAATGCCACAGGTAAAAAGACAGCCACAATAGTTGCCGTGGTTGCTAATACCGCTAACCCAATTTCCTGGGCCGCATCTATTGCCGCTTGATAGGGTCTTTTCCCCATTTTTAAATGCTGGTCGATATTTTCGATCATGCAAATAGCATCATCAACTAAATTTCCCACCGCTAGAGAAAGCGCCAGCAACGTCATCCCATTTAAGGTGTAATTGAGCAGTTGCATCACCAGAAAAGTCGGAAGAATGGACAGGGGTAAAGCAACCGCTGTAATCAACGTGGCCCGCCAATCCCATAAGAATAAACCGACCACCCCGACGGTAAGCAAACAGCCCATCACCAACGCATCAATTGAGGCTTGGTAGGAGTCACGAATCTCATTGGCGCGGGTAAAAATTAGCTCAAATTCGATATCATCCGGCAAGGTTTTTTGGAGTTCCTCAATGCTTTGGCGGACCCCTTCCTCTACAGTAACCAGGGTACTGCCGGTACTCCGCAATACCGAAAAGGCAACCACTGGGCTAGCAATTTCGCCAGGGTCGGTGACTTGGGGTGGGGAATTGGCACTGCCTTCGGCTGTCCAGAATCGGGCGCTTTGTTGGGGTTCAGCGAATCCATCAGTCACCTCTGCCAGACTTTGTAGGGGAACGGCTTCCCCCGAAGGCAGGACAATACGGTAGTCTCGCAATGTGTCTACGGTTTCAGCAGAACCGAGGGTGCGAATGGTGTTTTCACTGCCCCCGGCTTGGGACCGGCCCCCAGGGAGATTAATGTTTAAACTACGGATTTGGTCGTTGACTTGGGTGGCGGTAATCCCCAGGGCTTTGATGCGAACGGGGTCCAGGTCGATGAGGATTTCTCGGTCCACGCCACCGATACGATTGATTTGGGCAACTCCAGGAACGGCGAGGATGGCGCGGGAAATGCCGCGATCAACCAGATCACTCAATTCGGCAACGCTACGGCGATCGGAACGGAGGGCGTAGGTAAGAATAGGTCCACCGGCAAAGTCAAGGCGGCGAACGATGGGGTCGTTTACATCTTGGGGTAAGTCTTGGCGAATTTGGGCGATCGCATTCCGAACGTCGTTGGTGGCGCGATCGCTATCAGTTCCCAAAACAAAACTAATTACAGTAGTCGATATCCCATCCGTGACGGTAGAGTTGAGTTCGTCAATATTCCCTAACCCCGCCACTGCATCTTCCACTTTTCGGGTGACTTGGGTTTCTAATTCCGTAGGTCCGGCACCGGTTTGGGTAACCGTAATACTCACGATCGGAATATCAATATTGGGATTTTCATCAATACCTAACTGACCAAAGCACATCCAGCCCACCACGGTCAAAATTAGAAACAGGACTAAGGTGGGAACAGGGCTTTTGATAGACCAAGTGGAGATGTGAAAAGACATGGGTAGATCAAGGATGAAAGAGCAACAGCAGGGGTTTTTTTAGGGGGTCAGGTTTATACTCCATACGGTAGTTATAGGGCTGTTAACAGGATAATAACTTAGTGGACCCCACCCTACCCTCCCCTTGCCAAGGGGAGGGAACCATCAGATGAAATTAAACGACTTTTGATACCCGGATCAGGTTTACATTTCAACCTGGGGGGTGGCATTGGCTTCTTCAGCGATCCGGACGCGATCGCCATCTTTCACATAAGCGGCCCCTTCCACCACCACGCGATCGCCGACGGCAAGACCACTTTTAATTTCCACTCGGGCGCTACTCAGGTCGGCTGCGGACCCAGCGGCGGCCACCTCTCCCACTTCTACCGGCTGCGCCTGCACCATATCTTCCCCCATCACTCGGTAGACGATCGCCCCACCGTCAGCTTGGGGTAATACGGCTTTTGCAGGAATAGTCACCGCTTGGGCTGCATTGGTGGTAATTTCTGCCCGTAAAAACATTCCCGGTCTTAAAATTGAATCCGAGGGTAAACTAATTTTCACCGTCGCTTGACGACTTTGTTCGTCCACCAAGGGAGCAATTTCCCGCACCGTTCCGCCCACATTAATCCGGCTATCTGCATCGGAGGTAATCTGAACCGGCGCGCCAATTTGGACCTGGGATAATTGAGTTTCCGGAATTTTGACCTGGAGTTCAAGTTGACCGTTGGCAATAATCGAAAAGAGTTGTTTAGAATTCGTGGTTACATCGCCGACTCGTGCCACTCTTTCCGCCACAATACCCGCTTTTGGTGCACGCACAACGGTGCGATCTTGTTGGGTTTCCACCTGTTGTGCCCGGGCTTGGGTACTGCGAAGATTGGCAGACGAACTGTTCGCATTGGCGCGGGCGCTGTCTAGTTGAGATCGCGCGATGCGGACATTGGCAACTGCACTTTCCCGGCGGGCTTGCGCACTGCTGATGTTGGATTGAGCGCTTTGCAGGCGGGCTTTAGCAATATTAATATTCGAGTTAGCGCTAGCAACTCGGGCTTCCATGCTGGAAATATTCGCCTGACTACTGGCAATTCGGGCTTCGGCACTTTTAATATTCGCCTGGGCAACGCGCACCTTTTCTCGGGCGTTTTCGGCGGCTGTGCGTCGGATTTCCAGTTCTTGGGTGGAAACTGCCCCGGCTTGGGCTAATTCTTGGTATCGTTCGCGTTCTCGTTCCGCTTGGGCGAGTTCTGCTTGGGCTTGGGCGAGGCTAGCGCGGGTTTGTTCCAGTCCTGCTTCAGCTTCGGCTTTAGCGGCGACTGCCTGGGATACGCCGGATAGGGCTTCCGATTGGGCGGCGATGACTTGTCCTTCCGCGGCTTCGACTTCCGCTTGGGCGGCGATCGCAGTGGATACTGCGGCTTCAGCTTCGGATTGGACCGCCAGGGCCTGGGATACGGCAGCTTCAGCGATCGCGATCGCCGCTTGCCGGTCCGCAATGGTGGATCGGGCGGAGTCAATTTGGGCTTCGGCTTCGGTAATTTGCGATCGCTCTACGGCATCATCTAAAATTGCCAAGACTTGCCCAGCTTCGACCACCTCTCCCTCATCTACCAATACCTGCTTAATTTGCAACCCCGAGGCTTGAGGTAATACAGGCAATAGGTCGTAGGCTTGGACGGTGCCTGTTGCGTCTAGAGACCTTTCTACTCGGGCCGTTTCTGCGATCGCCACGGTGACGGTTTGATTGGCAACGGGTTGGGCATTGGGCACCTGGGCAGCGGTTCCCGAGGAGTTGGCAGCGGTTTCCCCCTGCGGTTTGTTTAATAGGCTCATGGCACCTAGGGCGATCGCCATCCCCATCCCTATCCCCACCATCAGTTTTTTCCACTCGCCGCTTCTTGGAGGGGTTCCAGGGCGCTCCGTTTCCCTCAGGGACTCCTCTAAATCCTCTGCACTCTCTGACTCAACTTCTACCTCTTGAAGCAGTTTTTGTGAGTCTTGAACCTCTGGGTTTTCCATTGTCTCCTCAGTCTCCGCTTGTGAGAAAGCCCCTTTCCTCATTTTCCCCCCAAGTCCTAGCGTAGTTTTAAGCGTTTGCAAAGAAACATTGCAATTTGTTTCATTTCTATAATTTTAATAGAATCTGCTGCCCTTAGGGGAGTAATTTTTACCATAGGGCAGTATTTACACCTTCTGGAGAATTGCAAATTATATATAAGCAATTGAGAAATTATTAAAAACTTAAAAACTGAGAAGTTATCTCAACTAAACCCGATAGTTATGATTCAATGCAGTTAAGAACAATTAAATTAGACTGATAGAATTAATCTGTTTAGCCCCCTGATTAAAAGAGGTTGGGCAAAAGCGCTCCCGAATCCTGGAAGAGGTCTATGATCAGAATAAGTTTGAGTTGGATATTCTTTGAGAGAATCTTCCTAAGCGGACGGATGACTGATCACCTCACCAGTCTGGGAAGAGAGGGAGCCATAAGCATTTGACCCAGGCTGTAAAAAAAACAGCCAAACTTTTGATGACAAAATAGACATAAATGCGGTAAATAAAAATAATAAGCATCTGCAACTCCTGCAAACCCGGGAAACTAGAACTCTGCAAAGCGCGAGTACCAACTATGCTCAATACCACTGAAATACTGATCAACAACTTTGTGCAAAAGCTGAGGGAGGGCTACCGTCGAACCTACGGTGGATATAAACCGAACTACGAAGATATTATTGCTTGGGCGGGGAGCATGGCCCTAGAAAATATTGCTAACAGTGACGCCCTGTATCACAATGTCGAACATACGATTTTGGTGACCTTGGTGGGGCAGGAAATCATGCGAGGCAAGCATATCCGGGAAGGGGGAGTCTCTTGTGAAGGGTGGCTTCATTTCATAATTTCCCTAGTTTGCCATGATATTGGCTATGTCAAAGGCGTGTGCCGCGCGGACAAAAATGGATGGTTTGCCACGGGACAAAAGGATGAAATGATTCAGCTTAAAGCCGGATCGAGTGATGCGGGACTGACGCCGTATCACGTTGATCGCGCCAAACTCTTTATTGATGAACGGTTTGGGGGTCATCAACTCATTGATGCTGAAGAAATCAAGTACAATATCGAACTGACTCGTTTTCCAGTCCCCAAAGCCGAGGATCATCAAGATACGATTAACTATCCCGGAATGGTTCGCGCAGCGGATTTAATTGGACAACTGAGCGATCCACGCTATTTGAAGAAAATCGGGGCCTTATTCTATGAATTTGAAGAGACCGGCACGAATAAAGTCCTAGGTTACCAACATCCAGGAGATTTACGCAAGAACTATCCTAAGTTTTACTGGAATGGAGTTTATCCCTACGTCAAAGATGCCCTCGAATATCTGACGCTCACTCAGCAAGGAAAACAGGTGATTGCCAATCTTTACTCCAATGTCTTTGTGGTGGAACATGAGACTTCCCAAGAGCAATAGGAGACACTAGGCGATCGCAACCCCTCTTCCAGAAGGGCTGTTGCGGAGGGGTTGAGTTGGGAGATAGGGGCTCTGGAGGGCTGAGGGGGGGTCGATTCTCCCGGGGTTTCGCCTCTGGCCTATTAAAATGATCCAAGACGTCTATTGAAAGGCCCTATCGAGTAATGAAACAAGTCTTTTCACCCTTCCAACAGTTTTTACTAACTTGGCTGCTGATATTAGGAACAGGTTGGGCCACTGTGAATACCCTGAGTTATGTAGGAGAAGCGATCGGTATTCTCATCACAGCCGGGTTGATTGCCTTTTTACTCAACTATGCGGTTAGTAGATTGCAAACCGTGCTACCGCGAGGCATTGCAGCGGTTGGGGTTTATTTGTTGGCAGGTTTACTGGTCCTGGTGGTTGGATTAACGGTGGTGCCGCCGGTATTTAATCAAGGTCGCCAACTCATTGAAAACTTTCCCGCCTTGCGCCAGTCGGCACAGGACCAACTCGCCGGATTTCAGACTTGGAGTGAGGCCCGCAATCTGCCCTTTGATGTGGGCCTGGTAGAGCAGCAGATCGGGGAACGGATGCAGGGACAGGTCCAGGCGATCGCCTCCCGAGGGTTTGGGTTAGTCGTCGGAACGGTAAGCTGGTTCTTAGACGGGGTACTCATTCTAGTCATTTCATTTTATATGTTAATTGACGGGGAACGCTTATGGCGCACCCTCACCTGGATTTTTGCCCCGAATATTCGAGAGCAACTCACTGAGTCCTTGCGGCGTAATCTTCAAAAATTTGTCTCGGGACAATTGCTGCTGGGTTTATTTATGGCAGTGACCCTGACTCCGGCATTTTGGGCCTTACAAGTGCCTTTTTTCCTGTTATTTGCCGTCTTTATCGGCATCATGGAAATCATTCCCTTTGTGGGGGCTGCCCTAGGGATTGGTGCAGTGTGCCTGATTGTGGCCTTTATTGATTGGTGGTTGGCGTTGCAAGTCTTGGCTGTGGCGATCGCCTTGCAACAAGTCAAGGATAATGTGATGGCCCCCCGGATTATGGGCAGTCTCACCGGATTATCTCCGGTGATTATTTTTACCTCTCTGTTGTTAGGGGCCAAAATAGGGGGATTTTTAGGCATTATCCTGGCAATTCCCCTAACGGGGGTGATCAAAAGTATCGTGGAAATTGCGATCGACCCCACCCTACCCCCACAAACCGGGAGTTTCTTCAATAACATCCTGACTCAGAAACCGCCGGAATCTTTGAAAGCAGAAATAGCCGCAGCTTCTGAGGGCGATCGCATCGTTTCCTAAGCCGGAATAACCCCTCATTGGAAACCCAACCCCACCCTCCCACAGATCCAGACATCGGCCCGGGTTGGATGGGGTCTCTAGTCCTGTTAACGCTCAACACTCCGGGGGTCAAGGGCATCTCGCAATCCATCCCCCAAGAGGTTAAACGCCAGTACCGTTAAAATAATTAACAGGGCTGGGGGCCATACTAACCACGGTTGTAGCACCAAAATTGAGGCATTCGTTGAAAGGGATAGCATATTTCCCCAGGAGGGGTCCGGCTGCTGAATTCCTAACCCAATTAGACTTAAGACCGATTCAGCCACAATAAAACCCGGTATCGATAGGGTAGCGGCAATAATCGTATAGGTAGCCGTCTGGGGGATGACGTGACGGAGAATAATGTAGAACGGTTTGGCTCCCATTGCTTTAGCCGACTGGACAAATTCTCGCTCTTTAATTGAGAGGACTTGACCCCGAATTACCCGTGCCAGTCCGGACCAACCGACAAATGAGGTAATGATCACAATCAAGATAAAGCGTTCGGCACTGCTGATTCCGGCAGGTAAGATTAGGGTCAGAGTGACTAATAGATAAATACTGGGAATCGTCATCAAAACTTCTACCAGCCGCATTAATATACTATCCACTGCACCGCCAAAATACCCCGAAATCCCTCCGACAATTGTCCCCAGGGGAAAGGAAATCGAAATACCCACTAACCCAATAAATAAGCTAATCCGCGCCCCGAGGACGAGGCGGCTGAATTGATCCCTAGCTTGATCGTCAGTACCTAGGATGTTCACTGCTCCGGGTCCTGTGGTTCCGAACAGATGAATATCTCCCTCAATTAACCCAAATAGCTTATAGGCGGGTCCTTTCACGAATAGCCCCAGTCGTGAAGGCTGCTCATAATCTACAAGTAAGAGGCGATCGCCGGTGTCCATGTCAATCGGCCCTTGGGTGGTGGGATACACATGGGGACCGATCAAGGCTCCAGAGGTTTGACTGCGCCAGTAAATTTGCGTTGGTGGCAACAGGGCCCCACTCGGCTGAGAAACATAGGCATCATAGGGGGCGACAAACTCAGCGGCGATCGCAGCTAAGTAGAATACCAATAACAAAATAGCGCCTAACCGAGCCAAGGGGTTCTTTTTTAACTTTTTCCACCAGTTCATAGTATTTCTTCTGTTCTTAAGGTTTAGAGAAGCTGAAATAATAGACAAAAGGGAGCATCACAACCGGCGATCGGTACAGAGATTCCTTACCCTCACCCCCTCACCTCCTGACGTTAAAAATTAAGAAAGTGGGGAACACTTTAATCATCCAATGTCCATAAAATTAGCAGAAAAATGACAAATAACCCCACCTGCAAAGGCAGGCGGATCGATCCGACCAAAAGGATTGGGATACTGACTAACAATGAAGTCAGAAGCCAAGCCAGGTAACTCACCACCAACATGACAATCACAGACATAATGACAATTCACAGGAAATGACCGAAAAGGCTATCGGGTGTTGGCATTCGTTAACATAGAAATCTGCAATATCGATTTATATATTATTGCCAGATTAAAGACCTACAGATGATTTCAGCCGCCTAGAGAATTGCAAGCTGAATTCCTCTATTCTGCAAGAGGATCCTAAGACTATGGTAACAAATGGCATCAATCCCTGGAAATGTACCGCAGCGATCGCCTTCATCGTTGCTTTCAGTGCAATCCCAACTTTTGCCAACTCTGCCAATTTTGAACGCTTAATTTTAGGACCCGGATTTCACCCCACTCAGGGATCTGTCTCTGGTTTTACGGGGGGTTCTATTTCTCTTCCTGCCGTGACGACAGTACGCGATCGCCATAACGAACTCTGTCTAGGATTCGGGGATCCGACTCCGGATCATATCATGGAATTATGAGCTGGCTTTTCCCGCCTAACCCTAGAAACCAATAGTCGAGGTGTGGATACGACGTTAATTATCAAGGGACCCGATAATACCTTTCGCTGCGGGGATAATACGGAGTTAAGTTTAGATGCCCGCGTCACAGACACCAACTGGCAACAAGGCATCTATCAAATTTGGGTGGGAACCAAAGAAATGGGGCTACGACGCAGATATAGACTGACAGTGCGCCAGGAAGGGTAGGGATGCCATAGTAGTCGGCTGGAGTGCCCCACCCCTTTTTGGGATCCTTAACACCCTCTGCCGTTCCTCTAGGGTGACAGAAAAGGAGGCCAGAATTTAACCCTACACCACCAGGTTGCTCAGAAAATATTCAGAACCAGTGACATTTTAGGCTTGAAAAAACCCTCGGATCCAGGGTCGAGCGGTCGGATTCCTCGAAGCACGATACAATAAAAGATGGTTTATTTGCCGAGAGTGTTAACGAAGCGTGCTAAATACCCTTGTAGCTGACTTCCGAATTATTTTTGAGCGTGACCCAGCCGCACGCAACTGGCTAGAAGTTTTATTTTGCTATCCAGGTTTGCAAGCGCTGATGTTTCACCGTGTCGCCCACTGGTTACACCAAGTTGGCCTTCCCTTCATTCCTCGCCTGATTTCTCATCTGGCGCGCTTTTTAACCGGGATTGAAATTCACCCGGGGGCGGCGATCGGTCGGGGAGTTTTCATCGATCATGGCATGGGAGTCGTCATTGGCGAAACTGCGATCGTGGGCGATTATAGCTTAATTTATCAAGGGGTCACCCTCGGCGGTACAGGAAAGGAAACCGGCAAGCGTCACCCCACCCTAGGGGAAAATGTCGTCGTCGGTGCCGGTGCTAAGGTACTCGGCAATCTCCAAATTGGCAATAATGTCCGCATTGGTGCCGGTTCCGTGGTGTTACGGGATGTTCCTTCTGATTGTACCGTGGTGGGAGTTCCCGGTCGGATTCTCTATCGTTCCGGCGTTCGAGTCAACCCCCTCGAACATGGTCAATTGCCTGATTCTGAGGCATCGGCGATTCGCAGTTTACTCGATCGCATTGAAACCTTGGAACAGCAGGTACAAGATATTAAACCCCAAAAACCTTCCTTTGTGTTTGTCGGTGCCAGGTGTGAGGAGTCCTCTTTAGAGCAATTCGCCCCTAATTGTAGCATTAATAATAAAGCCATTCAAGAGTTTCTTGATGGGGCTGGCATTTGACCCTCTACAATTTCTCCAAACCGATTAAACCTTACTTTACAATGATTCATGAAGGCCCGCTTCGGCGGGCTATTTTTATGGGCTGTAATCAGCAGTTTCAGGGTCAAAGTTTCAGGGTTTTAGATTATTCTAAATCCGATTGATTTTACTTGAACTAGATAACCTGCCTTGATAATTGAGCTTGTGACTGAGGAGAAGATGATTAATCTTACCGCCCGTTATGCTACAAATCCGCTTTGGGCTTTAATTGGGAAGCGGTGACAAAGGCGACGGTTCCGCCAATTAACCCCCAAATTAGCCATAAACTCCAGTTGTATCCTTTCCGTTTCGCAACTCCGGCTGCTACTATTCCCATGATACAATGAGCGATGGCTAAGAAGTATAAAAATGATAAATTCATAGAGGAAGAATTACAATTGCTGAAAGGACGAACAATAGCGGCGACTGTACCATTCCGGTACAGTCGCCTACATTACTTCTGAGGTTACTCGGCAGTGGATTTGAGTACGCGATCGAGAATAGTCCGCGCTTCTTCGGCTTGCTCTCTAGCCGCTTGATAGCGCTGATTGGCTTGAGCAAAGGTTTTTAGAGTTTTAAATCCTTCTTTGAGATTGGCAATTTCCTCTTCAGTGACGGGTCTATCTTCAAAGAGAATATCGATTTGCTCACGCACCTTGAGTGCATCAGCATGAGAACGGTCTACTTTTTCCTTAAGAGTGACCAAACTACTCAAAATTTGGACCGCTTCTGTTAGCGCATCATCGCTGTTTTCATCTAAGAGTTCGGGTTCTTTCACTTCAATAAATTGTTTAGGACTAAATCCCTCTGAAAGTTTGGTTGGCAGTTTCCCCTCATCCATCATTTCGAGGAGTTGCTCCATTGCTTTGTCACGGGCTTTTGGGGAATCTTTACCCGGAACGGTCAAGATTATTTCTGGAGATTGGACGATCGTGTACTGAACCATATTTTTAGGTAGGAACGGTTGTGAATGGTCTGATGAAAGTCTCGCGATCGCAGGCCGTAGAACTAGGATTTCTTAAGTCTTAAATTCTCAGGCGATCGCGAGGAAGCCAACGAATGAGGTCCAGGAGAAATAGGGTAAAATTCAAGTTAGATTGAACCCGATAATCCCTCTCATTATCACAATAATTGTTGGCTTTTTCTTTCTTTATTTTCTCATATTTATTGCTCACTGTTTCATTTTTGTTATATTTTTTAAAATATCTGTAGGGTCTTCGGCAGATGCTCCAACCCCCTGATTAAAATGTTCACCCTTGTCTGGATCTCTTACCATCTAATGGGATTATACTTCATCCACTCAATTCATTAACCCCCGGGATTTATTCCCCTTTGGCTAAAGGATTAAACGTGAGAAGAGAGAGGTAGATCAATCCTCCCCGTTGCTCACACCCAATCGATTGGCTCCGATGCTCCAACTTCCGATTAACATAGGGGAAGTGAGTCAGGTCGAGGAGAATTCATGAGTTTGCAAGCGGGTGAGACTCTGCACGGGGGAGAATATCAGGTAGTGCGATCGCTCAATCAAGGGCGGGTGGGGATTAGTTATTTGGCGCAGCGCAAAGGAGGCGATCGCGTTGTGATCAAGACATTGCGAGATCAGGTTTTGGCAAAACTGACCCCCCCGCAGCGAGACAAGTTGAATAACAAGCTGATTAATGAGGCGGTACGATTGGCTCGTTGTCATCATCCCCACATTGTCCGGTGTTTCGGTTCATTTCTGGAGCAGGGTCAGGCGTTTATTGTCATGGAGTTTGTGGCGGGGGATGACTTAGCCAGCTTGCCCACGAAAACCCTGCCGGAGGAGGAGGCGTTGATCTATATCCGCCAAGTGGGAGAAGCGTTAACGGTGGTGCATGGGGAGGGGTTGGTGCATCGGGATATTAAGCCTGCCAATATCATGCTGCGGGCGGGAAAATCCGAGGCAGTGCTGATTGATTTTGGCGTGACGAAAGGGTTTGATGAGACGCTCACCTCGATTTATTCCAGTAATACCGATGGGTATAGCCCCCTGGAGCTTTATGACCCCAATGAGAAGGCGAAACCTTATTCCGATGTCTATGCTTTAGCGGCGACGCTCTACACCCTGTTATCGGGGAATATACCCCCGAGTGCAGAAGAGCGGGTGAAGCAAGCGCGGAAGGCGCAGAATTTGCCAAACATTGTAGGAGTTAGTCCTGAAACGAATCGAGCCATTCGTGAGGGGATGGCGTTGGATTATGGCGATCGCCCCCAAACCATCGAGGAGTTTTTAGCCTTGTTGCCGGTTCCCCAAAGGGTCAAACCGTTGCCACCGCAGCCCACTCCTGATCCCGGTTTTCGGATCAACCTCTATGCCCTTTATGTAGGGATTCTGGGAATTATTGTGGCGATTATTATCGGGATTTTTGCCCAAGATATCCGCAGGGGAATTGATGCTTGGTTCTTTTCCCCAGAAGTGGAGGAAAGGGACGATTCCTAATCAAATCTCAGTCCGGTAGGTCATGTTTGGCTCGCAACTGAGTGAAAACCCGATCGCCTATCCCTAGAAACCTGGTTTTTTGCATCTTCTCTTGTGATTCCCTAACATCATCATGAAATATAACCCCGCAATTCATCATCGACGTTCTATCCGTCTCCCTTCCTATGATTATTCTCAGCCGGGAGCTTATTTCATTACACTGTGTACCACCCAAAAACAATGTTGGTTTGGGCAGATTCATGACGGACAAATGCACATCAATCAACTGGGTAAAATCGTGCAGACTGAATGGCTAAAGTCTGCTAAAATGAGACCGAATTTAAGGCTAGATGAATGGATTGTCATGCCGAATCATTTACATGGAATTGTCTGGATTGTTGAATCAGAACACCAGCAAAAAAGTAATTCAAGTCCTGTGCTTTTAGCTGAAGCAAATTGTAGAGACTTATCCAATGAATCGTCAAAACAATCATTTCATCGGAAAGCAAATTCCTTGGGTTCTTTTATTGGCGGGTTCAAAGCGAGTGTGACCAAACAAATTAATCAATTCCGTAAAAATACATCTATTCCCATTTGGCAGAGGAATTATTATGAATCTATTATCCAAGATGAAAGAGCACTCGATTCAATTCGAGAATATATCCAACAAAATCCCCAACGTTGGGGAGAAGATCCAGATCATCCTCAATTTCAAGCCGATTTTTCAGAACTTTTACTGGATCTAGTATTTTAGTCAACTATGGGCGCAAGCATTGCTACCAGCCCATTACCCCAATTATATTGTAGGGGCGTATTGCATACGCCCTCAATCAAGGGCTCAATCAAGGGTACAAACATTGCGACCCTACCAGCCAATTATGCCCATTACATTGTAGTATTGCATACGCCCTCAAGGGTACAAACATTGCGACCCTACGAGCCCATTACCCCAATTACATTGTAGTATTGCATACGCCAACTATGGGCGCAAGCATTGCTACGAGCCCATTATGGCAATTACATTGTAGCATACTCAAGGGCGCAAGCATTGCGCCCCTACCAGCCCATTATGGCAATTACATTGTAGGGGCGTATTGCATACGCCAACTATGGGCGCAAGCATTGCGACCCTACGAGCCCATTACCCCAATTACATTGTAGTATTGCATACGCCAACTATGGGCGCAAGCATTGCGCCCCTACGAGCCCATTATCCTAATTAGATTGTAGGGGCGTATTGCATACGCCAACTATGGGCGCAAGCATTGCGCCCCTACCAGCCAATTACCCCAATTACATTGTAGGGGCGTATTGCATACGCCCTCCAGGGTACAAACATTGCGCCCCTACGAGCCCATTATGGCAATTACATTGTAGGGGCGCAACGCTTGCGCCCTATCTATCTTCTATCTTCGGCCGCTTTTAAGAGGGTAAAGGGGGAAAAAGAGCAGAGTGCAAGAGTGCTAAAGAGTAAAGGGCTATAAGAGTCCTGCGCCAACGAGACAGACCCGAAACCCCAGGACGTCGTCGAAGCCGTCGGGCGGGCAGTCGATGCGGGCGGCTGAACGGCAGTTAATCGGGTCGTCCAACCAAGAACCGCCCCGCAGCACATAGCTTTTATCACTTTCCTCTAACAAAACCTTCAGATTTGCCGAAGGATTTCGATAACGATTCTTATTCTCTTTTATAGTCTCATCCCATACTCTACCATCCCTAGGCGCACCCTGATAATTGTCATGGAAGGGGTCGAAACACCACTCCCAAAGATTACCCTGTAAATCATACAGTCCAAAGCCATTAGGAGGAAAACTGACTACTGGTGTGGTTTCTTTTCGATACTGCCCTTTAGCTTCCTCAGCAACGGTGATGTTCCCAGGATAATTAGCCAGGTCCGTGGTGATGGCTTCCCCAAAGGCAAAGGGAGTCGTTGTTCCGGCACGGCACGCATATTCCCATTCCGCTTCACTGGGGAGGCGATAGTCCTTCCCCGTCAGCTTGTTCAGTCGAGTGCACCACTCCACCGCATCATACCAAGAGACCCATTCAACTGGACGATTCCCACCTTTAAAGGCAGAGGGGTCCGGGTCAAGGTCTCGGACAAGAGTTCCCACTTGCGTCACCACTGTGCGCCATTGGTCTTGGGTGACGGGAGTTTTTCCCATGAAAAAGGGGGAAACCTGCACGGAATGCTGAGGACTTTCTCGCCTAAACCATTCCAACTCATACTTTTTACACAGGCGCTCGATTTCTGCCTCCTCTGTCCCCATCAAAAATGTGCCTCCGGGGATTTGCACCATGTCCAAGCGCACCCCCTGACCCAAATCCTGGGGATAAAACCGCGCCTGACCAGGGATTTTCTGAATAATTTTCCCCTGACGGTTGACCAGCACGGTTTCAAAACTAAAGGAGGGTAAACCCCCACCACCGTTAGGCAAAAGGGCCAACCAATCCGCCAAGGTTTGGGGACGGTCTTCTGGCTCCACTGCCATCCCCTGCTTAATGGCATTTTGGAGTTCTAGCGACCAATGGCTGGGAATATCCAGCCGATCGCGCCGCACCCGCATGGTGGCAATGGGCGGTAAAATGCCCGTCAGCAGATAGTAGAGGGTCGCCGCCAAGGCATAGACATCGGTAAATTCCCCCCGGTGCTCCTGTTCGTCGTACTGCTCAATCGGCGCAAAACAGGGGGTAAAGGCGATGGTGTGGGTTTGGGTCAAGTTTGGGATAAACTCCCGGGCAATGCCAAAATCAATCAGCACCGCCTCATCTGCTGGCAACCGGACCATAATGTTATGGGGCTTAATATCCCGATGGAGCAAACCCTTCTTGTGGATGACGCTCAACGCTTCCCCCACCTCCCGGATGTAGCGCAACGCCACCGCTTCGGACAAGGCCCCTGCGCGCAAGACGCGATCGGATAAATCCTGCCCCTGAATATATTCCATCACCATACAGGGCAGCCCCTCATGGTAGAAGTGATTGACCACCTTGACAATATGCCGATGGCTACAGATGGCGATTTTAGCGGTTTCCCGGTCAAAGTCGCGCATAAACTTCTCCCGATAGGGGATGTACTCCGGGTCGGTCATCACCTCATCTTTGAGGGTTTTGAGCACCCACTGTTGACCCTCACGGTCTTTAACCAAGTAGGTGATGCCAAAACCGCCCGGTTTGAGCTTCTTTTCGATGGTATAGCGATCGCCAAATATTTTCGTACCCGGTTGCCAAACCATAGGAGAGAACCAGAGACTACCTACCCAGTTTACAGCAACCCTCCTCTGAGAACCCCCCTTTCCAAGGTAGGGCCATTTGATTATAACGGGGGAGCCAGAAAAGGAAAGGCATTCTCTCTCACCTAATTGATGACTCAGGGATCTATTTTTGTTATCTTTTTTAAAATATTTCCCCGGTTGAGGATAGCCTCTTCAAGCAAGCTCGGTTCAAGTGTGATTTTCCTCTGGGCGTCGGATGATGTGAGATTTTTTTAGCCTGATTTTGATGATGCCCAGGACAAGCTATAACATTATCGGACTAGATTTTATACTTTCTCTAGTACCCCATATAATCGGAGTAAGCCAGTTGATTCGCGCCTAAACAACACTCCCCAAAAAAATAGCCCGCATAAGCGGGCGTCCGGGAAGAGTGAGGGTTAACCCTATCTCTCTTCCTATACATGATCCTACTGATCTACTTCGTTTCGGAGAACTCAGCATCGATTACATCTTCGTCAGAACCGCCCGAGGGAGGAGTACCACCACTGCCGTCGCCATTATCATTCGGGGGGCCACCTTCAGCGCTACCGGATTGCTCGTAAATCTTGCTGCCGATCGCATACAGAGCTTGTTGCAACTCGGTCATCTGAGACTTCATGAGGTCCAAATCATCCTTGGCGATCGCATCCTTAAGCGCCTGAACCAAATCCATCACCTTCGTCTTCTCATCTGCCGGGACCTTATCTCCCAACTCACTCATCTGCTTCTCAGCTTGATAAGTTAACGAATCCGCTTGGTTCTTCAGGTCAATCTTCTCGCGACGTTCTTTATCGGCAGAAGCATTGGATTCAGCTTCCCGGACCATCCGTTCCACTTCATCTCCAGGCAGCGTACTCGCACCCGTAATACTAATCGATTGTTCCTTCCCAGTCCCCTTATCCTTGGCATGGACATTCAAGATCCCGTTCGCATCGATATCGAAGGTCACTTCAATTTGGGGAATCCCACGCTGTGCCGGGGGAATTCCATCTAAGCGGAACGTTCCCAAACTCTTGTTATCGTTGGACATCTCGCGTTCCCCTTGCAGAATGTGGATTTCCACATTCGTTTGACCATCCACTGCGGTGGAGAACACTTCTGACTTCTTCGTTGGAATCGTGGTGTTCCGAGGAATAATCTTGGTCATCACGCCACCGAGGGTTTCCACACCCAGGGAGAGGGGAGTCACGTCCAGCAGCAGAATATCTTTGACTTCACCGGCTAGCACCCCAGCTTGAATTGCGGCACCCACGGCCACTACTTCATCCGGGTTCACGGTTTGGTTAGGTTCTTTCCCTAACACCTTCTTCACCAGTTCTTTGACCGCAGGAATCCGGGTAGAACCTCCGACGAGAACCACTTCATCGATCGCACTCTTATCCACCTTCGCGTCCCGAACTGCATTCTCCACGGGAATACCGCAACGGTCGATCAAGTCTGCCGCCAGTTCCTCAAACTTAGCGCGAGTCAAGGTCGTATCTAAGTGTTTTGGACCTTCCTGGGTGGCGGTGATAAACGGCAGGTTGATTTCCGTTTGGGTGACACTGGAAAGCTCAATTTTGGCCTTTTCAGCCGCCTCGGTCAACCGTTGCAGCGCTTGCTTATCCTTGCGCAGATCAATCCCTTCTGCTTTACGGAATTCTTCGGCGAGGAAGTCCACAATCTTCTTATCAAAGTCATCCCCACCCAAGTGGGTATCTCCAGAGGTGGCGAGCACTTCAAACACGCCGTCGCCGACTTCTAAGATCGAGACGTCGAAGGTCCCACCGCCCAAGTCAAAGACCAGGATGGTTTCGTTACTCTTCTTATCTAACCCGTAAGCCAGAGAAGCCGCCGTCGGTTCGTTGATAATCCGCAGCACTTCGACCCCAGCAATTTTCCCGGCGTCTTTTGTCGCTTGACGCTGAGAGTCGTTGAAATAGGCCGGAACCGTAATCACGGCTTGGGTGACTTTTTCACCCAGGTAGCTGCTGGCATCATCTACCAGCTTCCGCAGCACTTGAGCGGAAATTTCTTCGGGAGCATATTGCTTGCTTAAGGCAGGGCAATCGACCTTAACGTTGCCATTGATATTGAGGACTTTATAGGAAACCTCGGTGGTTTCGTGAGTGACTTCAGTATGTTTGCGTCCGATGAACCGCTTTACGGAATAGAAGGTGTTTTCCGGGTTCATCACCGCTTGACGCTTGGCGATTTGACCTACGAGGCGATCGCCATTTTTGGTGTAAGCCACCACCGAAGGGGTCGTGCGAAAGCCTTCTGCGTTGGCAATCACGGTGGGCTTACCGCCTTCCATCACGGCAACGCAAGAGTTTGTCGTACCTAAGTCAATTCCAACTACTTTACCCATAGGGATGTTTTACTCCAGTTAACTACTAACAAAGGGTTTGGGCTTATTCAGCCCGGTTTATTTGGGCTATCGGAGGAACTGCACAAGAGCAGTTTTTCCAGCTTGAATATGTTTTACGCCTACCAATCTATATGGTGTGGGCGGTTGGGCTTCTATTGAAGGGGAGTTTACCGAACCTTGTTAGGGACGGTTTACCGAGAAGTCAGCCTTGAGGCGTATATTTGTGGGGCGATCGCCTTTCATTTCGGCCTCGGGAAAGCCAATTTTGCGATCGCTTAGTTTTCCCTCCACTGCCCCTAAATCCCGGGAAACTTTCTACCTGCTTTAAGTAGTTTTACCCTGGGGTTGCCCATAAATCTTTTAAAAGTTCAGGATCGCTTTGAGCGATTTTCCCCTCAGATTTCTCTCCCATTAGATCCCCGTTCTTTTCCACTGGCATCACCGGGCTGATTTCCGGTTTAACCCCCTCCCGGGGGACCTTCACCACCTGGGGTTGTTGGGCGGAAAGTTTCGGCAAGGTTAAGGTCAAAACCCCATCTTTCAAAACCGCTTCGATGCGATCGGGTACGATGGGTTTTGGCAAGGGCACGACCCGCCTGAATTTGCCATAACGGAGTTCTGAACTCAGGTAACTGCGGTGGTGACTCCCTGCATTGGGTGACTGACGGTGGGCGGCGATCGCCACTTGAAAGCGACTCGCTTGTACATCAATCTCCGACCCTAGTAACCCCGGCAATTCCACCTGCAGCACAAAGCTATTCTCGGTTTCTTTTAGTTCGATCGCCGGTTGCCACACTCTACCCATTTCGGGACGTTGGCACGGGGGTTTTTCATTCAAGAGTTGTTCAAATTGACGTCCCCAGGCATCGACCTCGCGTAACAGGTCAAAATTATTCATTGCTGTTCTCATCGCGTTTCCTCTCCAAAATAAGAGTCAATTCTGAAATCAGTAGAGTGGGCTTTATCGAGTTAATCGAAACTATGGGGCGATCAAAACCTCGATAAAATTTTATGTAACCTTGGGAAACTTAACCCGTTTCCTCCCGGCTATTGATGCATTTATTTTGCACATTTCCAGAAAGTTACCTCTCTCTAATGTTGGCAAATTGGCACTGTTTTTACCAGGGGGTAAACCGTAAGAAGACTGTTGTATTTGCCCCCGATGGGCGAAAAACTTTTAAACTCTGGTTCCGGTTTGACCATGACTCTACAATAAGAAAATATCGGTTTAGACTAAGGGGTGCAAACCGTAAGAAGATTGTTGTATTTGCCGTCAAAATATCCCAGGAGTCTTGATAAGAATCATAAAAGGGAGAAAACCCCGACCTATTCCAGGGTGCGCCCGCCCTGCTCAGCAACCGTCTGTCACTGGGGTTGAGAAAAAGCCTAGTTTGAAAAACCCAATTCTGTATTAGCAAGGGGAAGCTACCGAATTATGCAATTTAGCTCATCAAAAACCCTCCAGGTTTAAGCCACCTGGAGGGTTCAAGATAGAGACAGACTTACTCAGCCGCTAGCCGTGTCCATTCCGGATCGGCGTACCGCAAGGATAAGTTGCCACAGGCGCGGGTCTTTCGGAAGAGTTCTTGACTGTTCGTTCGGATTTTTTAGCTTGAGCCAATTGGTAGTCTAATTGCAGTTTAGTTAACATTTCCTGGCGGCGATCATAAAGTCGCTTGAGGGAACGCGGCGGACATTGATTCATTACATAAGCCGTTAGAATCGGTAAGGCGATCGTGCTATCGGTGTAGCAAACAACCGTATTGGGCAGTTCATTAGGATCAACTTTGCCCCAGCTTACGGCTTCAGAAGGGGTAGCACCGGATAAACCGCCCGTATCGGGGCGAGCGTCGGTAATCTGGATGAAATAGTCATGTCCCCGTTCTTCCAAGCCCAGAACCTCGTGAATTTGGGGTTGGGTTTGCAGGAGGAAGTTTTTCGGAGAACCGCCACCGAGAATGAAAGCGGCACTTTCGCCGGGGAAGTCCTTATTGGGGTCCCGCGCCGCATAGGCGATCGCCGCCGTTTCGTTGACATCGATCGCCGGGTCAATCATCAGTTCCGACCCTTCCAGCGCAACCGCTGCTACATTCATCCCGATCGAGCTATCACCCGGTGACGAGGTATAAATTGGGACTCCGCACTCATACGCTGTTGCCAACAGGCAGGAATGCTCTACACCCCGCTGTTTTTCAATTTCACTCACATATTTTCCCAGCAGATAGTGAAATTCTGCCGTTCCCATCCGTTTCTGAAACGGTTCCGCTCTCAAAACCGTTCGGATAAAGGCATCAGTCTCCAACAACACATCGTAGTCAAAAATAATGTCGTAGATTCGGATATGGCCTTCTTCCCGCAGCTTAATATCATCTACGAAAGGATTCCCCGCATACAGGTTTAATCCCAATCCGTAATGGATATCGTGATACAGATTTGCGCCGGTACTGATGATGTAATCAATAAAGCCGCTCCGGATCAACGGTGCTAAAGCTGAGACCCCAAATCCTGCCGGAGTCATGGCCCCAGACAGGCTCAGTCCCACTGTCACCCCTTCGCGCATCACTTTTTGGGTGAGCAGGTGACAAATTTCCCGCAAGCGAGCGGAATTATAAGCGGTGAAGTAGCGGTCAATTAAATCCACGACGCTCACGTTCTCAGTCATGGGGGCCGGTGCAATTTTGCGATCTATCATTTGAGACATTTTTCACTCCAAAGATTTGAAATACAGGGCATAGTGGCCTTAGTAGACAAAGCGACTAAGGCGATTGACTGTGCTCAATCGTGAATATTTAAGATTGACATTCCTGCCCGAGGTGAAGGATCCGCTCAGGTTCGTTTGAACCTAGCTCATCCTTGGGCAGTCGCTGGATGCCTTAACCTGACGCTCTCATAAGCATTACGCCCATTAACGGAGCCGACAGATGTTTCGTTCATCTGATGCGAGTTTCTCTGTCATCAATCCGCTCTATTTTGTAGATAGAGGTAGGAAGGACAATTCCAGCTTGTTTAGAGACGCTTATCGAGCTTCGCCTCATTGTCAAAATTTTGTGGGTTTATAACCCCGACCGACCTAGTTTGCGGACCCGTCAAGATTTAGGGACTTGACGGCAGCTTGGAACAAGCTGTAGAAGTAACGAGCGCAAACCTTATCTAACAGGCCGATCGGACCATACTAGGCGCTTCACATCGATCAGTCCAGGATAGCGCCGGGTCGCAATGCCGTTTACGCTTCAACTGCAGATCCAGATACCAAAGGCCACGCCAAGGGTAGCCAGTTAGAGCAAAGAGTTTCAACGTTGTTATGCAACCTCTCTTGGAAGACAACATTTTCACTATACTCTAGCACTAAAATTCCAGGGTTAAAATCTGGAAATTGAGATTTTTTAGGGAGTTTCTGCCTTTAGAGGTAGAAACTATAGCTTTAACGACTGTTTTTGCATCTTTTCACCTCTAAGGAGGTTTAAAAGTCTTTTCTAAGAAGTAAATCTAAAGGAATAGCTGACGGGGAGGGGCGAAATTAAAAGCGGACAAGCCCACGAGGAGGCTCGGCTCGGTTTTTTTTAGGGGACCCAGGACCCTAGGGGGTTGGGTTGCTGGTTTTTGAGGGTTGAAATGGGACCTCTAATCAGGGAAAGGGGCTAAAAAAACTCCCTAAGATTGACTAGACTGAAATGGGGATTGAGCAGTATGATGGGAGATTGTGAGTTTAAAATGTCAGCACCCCGACCGAGCGGAAGGGGCGGGGGCAACCCTCGGGACCTAAACGCTGACTAGCCCATCACGCCGTTACCGGGTAAAGACTGCGGAATAACCCCTTAGTGGGGAGTATCTGTAAGCCGGAGTTGCCAGACTCGTCTAGAAGGCGAACATCTGGGTAGCGGTGATTGTAGGGGCCTACAAGGGTTTCGGAAAGTTCCATCGGATTGATCCGAAAAAAAACTCTCCACCTGATCGCCGTAAATGACGGGGTTTCTGACCCGTTTTAAAAAACATGAAAATCAACGCTGAACAGATTATCCGTTCCCTGGAAGCGGAACAGTTAAAATCGGACCTCCCACAGATTTACGTTGGCGACAGCGTAAGAGTGGGAGTCAGAATTAAAGAAGCCGGCAAAGAAAGAACCCAGCCTTATGAGGGAGTAGTGATTGCCATGCGCAATGGTGGCATTAACGAAACCATCACCGTGCGCCGTGTTTTCCAAGGGGTAGGCGTGGAGCGAGTATTTTTGGTACACTCCCCCCGGGTGGAGAGTATCACCATATTGAGACGCGGGAAAGCTCGTCGGGCGAAACTGTACTACCTGCGCGATCGCGTCGGTAAAGCCACCCGGATCAAACAACGGTTTGACCGCCCTATCTAAAACAAATCAAAAAAATTGCCTTGGGTGGGTTGACGCGATCGCAACTTAAGGTATAGGATAGGAACTGGGTGAATCGCTGTAAAAAGCAGATTCAACCCGTGCGCTCTTAGTTCAGTTGGTAGAACGCAGGTCTCCAAAACCTGATGTCGGGGGTTCAAGTCCTCCAGGGCGCGCTGAACCATCTTCCGAAAGATATCTGCCCGAAAGTATGTCTGCTGTAAAAACAGCAAACAATCTAAAAACTTTCGGGTAGAATTATCATCTGAGTGGTTCGTACCAAGTATTGGAAGAACAAGAAAAAGTTTAAGCTAGAACGGCGACGAGTGCAGCCACCCAATCTGGAGTGGCGTGATTCACTGGCGATCGCATGAAAGCTGTTGCCAAGAAAGAACTGCCGGTTGTTGCGTTCAGTGGGAGAGGAAAAGCAATTGTGGCAAAGCAAAAGGAAGCAGACCAAGAAACAGGAAGCGGTTTCAATCCCGCAGAGTTTTTCCAGGAAACAAAAGAAGAACTAGCTAAGGTAGTTTGGCCATCTCGGCAGCAGGTAATTAGTGAATCATTGGCCGTCCTCTCGATGGTCGCC
>JBBQFN010000036.1:0-54560 GCA_038321985.1 Cyanophyceae cyanobacterium
AGAACAAGACACGGGGCCGTACTGGTTTCGATAGTGGAGTGAAAGCTGCTCCGTGATTCAGGCCGAGAGTGAGTTGTCTCTCGTCAATCCCCAACTCCAAAAAAAAGTAAATGCGAACAACATCGTTCCTTTCGCTCGTAAAGCGGCCACTGTTGCTGCCTAAAAACCTCTAGCAGGTTTGAGCGGTCTATAGCTTGACTCCGTTAAAGGCTACAGACAAACCCTCAACGGATGCTCTAGTAAGGTTTCTCTGGTTACTTGCTAGTTAAGACTCAACCTGAGTATCCTGTCATCCGGGATAATGGATGGTCCCCGCCCAAAGGGTTAAATGGGCTACGCCTGTGAATGAGCGATAGGTGAATACCTCTGCTACACAGCAGTTCGATTCTGCTCGGCTCCATAATTATCAAAAAAATCAACCTATCCAATACAATTATGTAAAGGATGGGTTGATTTTTTATGAGATCTAAAACAGCGATTGTTATGTGTGAAAACCCTCACTGTGGAAAGGAATTTACCAAGCCTTTAGCGGAGTTTAAACGCAGTGAAAAGCTGGGTAGACAGCATTTTTGCTGCTTAAGCTGCTATGGACAATGTAAAGGGGTTGCACAACTGGAGGGAAAAAGAACGACAGCACATTTAAAAAAAGGAACAGAAAAAGACGAATTTTCTCCGTTTCGTCATCCTTTAAAAATTATTAGAAAATCGGTTAAGCAGCGCAAGATAGAGGCTTCGGTTACTTTACAAGACGTCAAGCTGATTTGGGACCAACAAGGCGGAATTTGCCCCTATACGGGATGGGATTTGGTGCTGTTCCCTTGCACAACAGACTACCAATCCCTTCCTTTAACGACAAATCGTGCGAGTGTAGACCGGATTGATTCCTCGAAAGGTTACAGTCTGGATAATATTCAATTTGTAGCTGTCATGGCTAATTTTGCTAAAAATCTCTTTACCGAAACTCAGCTTTTAGAGTTTTGTCAGGCCGTTTATCAAAATTATCACAGTCAAGGGGGGAGTATCGAAAACATTCCCGGGGGAAAAGATAGGGAATTAGAATTCCTCGCTCAATTGAATGCTGTTATGTTTGAGTCTCCAAGGGTCAGTAAGCGAATTGACAGCTATTCTCCGTTTCGGCAGCATTTGAATTTAGCTCAAAATCATGCTCGGATGAAGGGACGGGAATGCAGTCTGACTTTGGAAGATTTGAAGCAACTGTGGGAAAGGCAGGGGGGACGATGTGTTTATACGGGATGGGAATTAGAGAATCCTCCGACTACGAATGGGTGGTTAAGGTGCGATCGCCATCCCCGAAGGGCAAGTTTAGACCGAACTGATTCAACTCAGGGATATCGGTTGGGAAATGTCCAGTTTGTTGCGGTGATGGCAAATTATGCAAAACGGGATTTTCCCGAAGAAAAATTGCTAGAATTTTGTACCGCTGTGGTAAAATATCATCGGCAAGAGCGATAAAAAAAGGCGATCGCAGCTTGATTAACGGCATTCAAGTAACATCCCTATCCCCGGCTTTTTATCCTTTTTCCATAGAAAAAGGGAGAAAATTACCCTCTGGATAACCCTCTCCCTTGAGCAAGTTTTGGATTCATCTACAAAAGACCTTCTTGCGGTTTGAGCCACTTGTTTAAAGTGGTATGGATGGTTTGTCCGATTTGTTGCTTCAAGCGCCAAGCGGTAAATGCCTTGTCGTACTCTTCTCCATTCAGTTGGTAGGTTTTCCATCCTTTCAAGGCCAGGAACAATCCCCACAAAAAGAGAATCGGCAAACTCCAGGTCAGGGTGTGAGCAGTCAGCAGATTCAATACCACCAAAAATGAGTTAGCAATGCCATAACGGACGAGATTATTTTTTAACTTGGTGTAGCGGCAAAGGTCGAAGGCACGACGTTCTTTAAACTGGCCCTGATTAACCAGCCACTCTTGTTCGGCCTGAACAATATCACCCGGAGGAATTCCGAGTTCTTTGGCTATTTCTACCAGTTGAACGCGGGAAAATTCTTCGGAGTCAGTTTGGCGGGCGATCGCCAAGTGCAGGATTTCCTGAACAGCGTCTGGGGTGTAATACTCACGCATTGTGGTTAACTTCTATATTAGGAATGGGAGCCGAGATTTCTGAAAACTCTTTTTCTTCTTATTGTAACGAAATTCAACAAGGAACCGGCAAGGTCAGAGTACGGATGACTCCCCCCGGTAACTGGGGATCAAGGCGATCGCACTGCGGTCATTGTCTTTTCCTAGAACGGAAACTGTCCCCTAGGCGATCGCTTGAACCCATACGGAAATCCACCCGCGATCGCTGCATAAGCACTTAGAATAAAAAAATCTAATTTAAAATTTTTATTTCGAGTTGCTAATTGCTAACAATAAATAAGCATTCAGTAGAGCCTCCCTTATTTCTCGGTAAGACTGACAGAAACTGCTTGACCCTCCTCCACTATATTCGACAATCCTAAATTTAAAAAACGATTGAACCCGGTCCTCACCCATACCCCTGTCTGAACCCTGTCACCCTGCCACTCCTTCCATGTCAATCAATCCTTCGCTGATGTATTCCTCCGCCCTTGATCGGGCAATTGACCCGAACCCACCGATCGTTTCCCCCGAGACATCCCTCGAAGAAGTCCTTGCCTTAATGAGTCAAGTTAGAAGTAGCTGTCCGTTACCTGATCCTGATGACTCAGTACAAACGAATATCCTGCATTCCGTCAGAGCAAGTTGTGTGTTAGTCCTAGAAGGATCACCGGCAGTTTCCGAACAACTCAATACGATTCGAGAAACAGGAAAACTCCCCGATCGCAGCGCCCAAATTCTGGCTAGCAAGGTGGGAATTTTTACCGAACGGGATATCGTCAAAATGACCGCTGCCGGGATTAATTTAAAAAGTGTCAAAGTTGCCGATGTCATGACAGCACCGGTGATTACCCTCACCGAATCCCAATCCCATGATATTTTCACAATCTTGTCTGTATTCAGACAGCATCAAATTCGCCACCTCCCCCTCATTGATCATCGCGGGTACATTTTGGGAATTCTCACCCCAGAAACTATTCGCCAAGCCCTGCAACCTGTCCGTCTTTTAACCCAGTTACGAGAGGTTAAAGATGTGATGAGTCCCACAGTTATTCAAGCACCTGTGAATGCTTCTGTACTTGAATTGGCTAAATTAATGGCCGATCGCCGCGTGAGTTGTGTGGTTATTTGTAAAGACTCTCCCGAGACTGATACAACCCCTCCCCCGGCCAAAATTCCCGTTGGAATTGTCACAGAACGGGATTTAGTCCAATTTCAAGCCTTACAGTTGGACTTAGGGAAAATGCAGGCCAAAGATGTCATGAGTTCGCCTTTATTTTCCTTGAATCCAGAGGATTCAGTCTGGTTTGCCCATGAAGAAATGCAACGCAGGCGGGTGCGTCGGTTAGTGGTGGCGAGTGCTGAAGGATATCTCCTGGGGCTTGTGTCTCAAACCAGTTTGTTTCATGCTTTACATCCCACAGAAATGTATGGTGCGATCGAAACTTTACAGGAAGTGGTGGAAAATCGCACCAAAGAATTAAAAGAAACTAATGAACAATTGCAGAGGGAAATAGAGGAGCGCAAACGGGCAGAAATAGCCCTCCAAAAATCTTATGATAATTTGCAAAAATTGGTAGAAGAACGCACAGCAGAACTTCAAGCTACTAATGCTAAACTGCAAGAAGATATCCGCGATCGCCAGCGAGTTGAGGCAGCCTTGCGAGGGTCAGAAGCCCAGTTTCGGCAACAAGCTCAAGAACTAGAAGCCGCCCTCCTGTCCCTGCAACAAACCCAATTCCAACTGATTCAAGCCGAGAAAATGTCCAGTCTTGGGCAATTAGTGGCCGGGGTTGCCCATGAAATTAATAACCCCGTTAATTTTATTTATGGGAACCTTTCCCATGCCACTCAATACATTAAAGATTTATTAGAATTAATTGATTTATATCGGATTCATTTTAATCAAAAGGTTCCTGAAATTGAGGATAAAATTGAAGATATTGATTTAGAATTTTTGGTAAGTGACCTTCCTAAAATGATTGATTCCATGCAAATCGGGGCTGATCGCATCCGGTCGATTGTGCTATCTTTACGCAATTTTTCCCGTCTCGATGAAGCGGATAGGAAGCGAGTTGATATTCACGAAGGACTAGATAGTACCTTATTGATTTTACAACATCGACTCAAAAGCAATCCGAGACGGGGAGAAATTTTAATCCTAAAAGACTACGGAAATTTGCCTAAAGTGGATTGTTATGTGGGTCCATTGAACCAAGTTTTTATGAATATTATTACCAATGCGATCGATGCTCTGGATATGGGACTGGGGAACGGCGAACGATATGATAGCAAAGCCGCTGCCCGATCGCCCTTGTCCTCAATCCCCGGCACATCTCCCGCTATTCGGATTCGCACCCAACTTGACGAGAGCGATCGCATTACTATCTCCATTGCCGATAATGGTCCCGGAATGACCGAAACCGTCTGTCGTCGCTTATTTGAGCCCTTTTTTACCACAAAGCCTGTGGGTAGTGCCACGGGGTTAGGATTGTCGATTAGCTATCAAATTATAGTCGAAAAACATAAAGGAAAATTACACTGCTTTTCAACTCCTGGACAGGGTGCGGAATTTATAATTGAGATTCCCCCCTCTCAGCCGAATTACCAACCGCCCCTGTTTGATGTAGCCACGCAGAACACCCAACCGCAAGGTTCCTAAATGCGATCGCTTCACCGATCGAGTTTCCCCGTAATCGCTTGGTGACTCAATGACAAACCATGATATAATTTTGAGTCTTTGTTTTTTTTGAAGCGAATCTGACTGAATCAGTCCATCGCCCTAGATCTTAAATCATTTTAATCCTTGAAACAGCAATGATAGGATATAAAACTTATTAGAAAATGCCTTAACTTCACCGTTCAAGGCAGGTATTCAATCGGGAATTTGGGAAGTGGGGCGACTGCCTCCCCTCCCAAACCCATGCCAGGATAGAGTAACCAAAACTAACGAGCCAAAACAGGGGAACATTCGTGCTAGATATCAAGCAAATCCGGGAAAATCCACAAGTAATTCAGGAACGCCTTAACCGGCGAGGTGAAGGTTATGATTTACAGCCCATATTAGAGTTAGACCGCAAAGGGCGAGAATTGGAGACTCAGCGATCGCAAATTCAAGCCCGGAGTAACGAAATTGGGAAGCTGATCGGCCAACAAATGAAATCCGGCAGCAAACCCGATGAATCCTCTATTCAAACCTTAAAAGAAGAAGGCAACCAACTCAAAACCCAACTCAGCGAACTCGAACCCACCGAAAGAGAACTCAAAGCCGAACTCGACAGCCTGCTATTAAACCTCCCGAACTTACCCAGCGAATCAACCCCGATCGGTAAAAGCGAAACCGAAAACGTAGAAGTGCGGCGCTGGGGTGACGAATACTTGCCGAAACATGAGCAAATTCGCCCCCATTGGGAAATTGGGGAACAGATGGGGATTATTGACTTTGAGCGCGGGGTGAAAATTGCCCAAAGTCGATTTATCAGTCTAATCGGTGCCGGTGCCGCCTTAGAACGGGCATTAATCAGCTTCATGCTCGATCGCCACATTCGCCACGGTTATGTAGAAGTCATGCCGCCAGTTTTAATTAATAGCGCCTCCCTGCGCGGGACTGGACAACTGCCGAAATTTTCGGAAGAGAGCTTTCAATGTAGTGATGATGACCTCTGGCTAGCCCCCACCGCCGAAGTGCCAGTCACTAATCTCTATCGGGATGATATTCTCGCACCGGAGAATTTACCCATTTATCACTGTGCCTATACCCCTTGTTTTCGACGGGAAGCCGGGGCTTATGGTAAAGATACCCGAGGACTGATTCGGCTGCATCAATTTAATAAAGTTGAACTGGTAAAAATCGTGGACCCTGAGACTTCCGAGGACGAACATCAAGCCCTGGTGAAGGATGCCGAAGCCATTCTGCAAGGCTTGCAACTGCCATATCGGGTGTTAGAACTCTGTACCGGAGACCTGGGCTTTGGGGCGCAAAAGTGCTACGACTTAGAAGTTTGGCTACCCTCTTCGGGCAAGTATCGAGAAATTTCTAGCTGTTCTAATTGTGGAGATTTCCAAGCTAGACGCGCCGCAATTCGGTTTAAACAAGCCGGGAAAAAGGGGACTCAATTTGTCCATACCCTGAATGGGTCCGGGTTAGCTGTGGGGCGAACAATGGCAGCGATTTTGGAGAACTATCAAGATCCAGACGGTACGGTTCGGATCCCCGAAGTGCTGCAACCCTATCTCGGGGGCAAAACCGTCTTGTAAGGAGATGGGGAGATGGGGACAGACAATTGGACCCTCGGGCATCAGGGGCGATCGGCAGAAACCGACGGGGCAACCTAAAATAGCAGTAATGTCAGGACTTACTCATCCTATCTAGATTGAGTAGGGTAGGGGGGGCAATGCTCCCCCTACTTATGGACTGCGTAAGTCCGATAAGTCAGTCAAGACTGGCTCATTGAGCCAGTTTGTCGTAGTAACGGAGTTTAACTGGGGTTTGTAATGTCAGTATTGGCAGCGATCGCGGTTCTGGCGATGCTTATTTTCGTCCACGAACTGGGACACTTCTTGGCGGCCCGATTACAGGGCATTCACGTTAATCGATTCTCTATTGGATTTGGGCCAATTTTATGGAAATACCAAGGCCCAGAAACTGAGTATGCCTTACGGGGGATTCCCTTGGGGGGGTATGTCGGGTTTCCCGATGACGATCCCGAGAGCGAAATTCCTCTCGATGACCCGAATCTGCTCCGCAATCGTCCGATCTTGGATCGGGCGATCGTGATTAGTGCCGGTGTCATTGCGAACTTAATCTTTGCCTATCTGCTGTTGGTGGGACAAGTGGCGACGGTAGGGGTGCAAGACTTCGACTATCAACCAGGGGTGAAAATCGCCCAAGTTATGTCTGAAGACAGTTCCGCTTATCGTTCCGGGATTTTGGGAGACGATATTATTCTCCAAGTGGATGGTCAGGAATTAGACGCTTCTGGGCAAGCAGTTCGGTCCCTGATGGAGATTATCCAAACCCATCCGGAGCAAGTTCTCGAACTTCAGGTTCAGCGTCAGAGTGAAACCTTTATGGTGCCGATTGTCCCGGAACTCGACGAAAACGGGAAAGGGATTATTGGGGTGCAACTGGCTCCTCACGGGACCCTGATTCGTCGCCGTGCCGAGAGCATCCCGGCAGCGTTTAGCGAAGGTGCCGCTGAGTTTGAACGGATTACGGTCTTAACGGTGCAAGGATTAGGGAAGTTAGTTAGTAATTTCGGAGAAACAGCGGAGCAACTGTCGGGTCCGGTGGCGATTGTGGCGATCGGTGCCAATATCGCTAAGTCCGATGCGGGAAATCTATTCCGATTTGCGGCGTTAATTAGCATTAACTTGGCGATTATTAACATTTTGCCACTTCCGGCCTTGGATGGCGGTCAGTTGGCATTTTTGTTAATTGAAGGAGTGCGCGGTAAACCATTGCCGACTCATATTCAAGATGGGGTAATGCAAACCGGATTAATGTTGCTGTTGGGTTTGGGGATTTTCCTAATTGTTCGCGATACGGCCAACTTGGATTGGGTTCAACAGTTATTTCAATAAAATGAATGAAGGATGAACGGCAATGATGGCGTTCATCCTTCATTTTTAGGCGATTTTTTGACTATGAATATTACTCGGAAATGGGCGGCGACGAAGCAACGGGCGATCGAGATTTTAATTCGGCTAAAGCGATTGTATCCAGAGGCAGACTGTACGCTGAATTATGAGACGCCAGTACAGTTATTGGTAGCAACCATTCTCTCGGCGCAATGTACGGATGAACGGGTAAATCAGGTGACTCCGGAGTTGTTTAGACGGTTTCCCGATGCCAAGGCGATCGCCTCAGCGGATAGAGAGGAGTTGGAACAGTTAATTCGTTCGACAGGGTTTTATCGGAATAAAGCTAAAAATATTCAAGGGGCTTGTCAGGCGATCGCTGAAAAACATGATGATCAAGTCCCCAAGCGAATGGAATTGCTCGTCGAGTTGCCTGGAGTTGCCCGAAAAACGGCTAATGTAGTCCTGGCAAATGCCTACGGAATTAATCAAGGCGTCACGGTGGATACCCATGTCAAGCGCTTATCTCATCGGTTAGGTTTGACCGAAAATACCGACCCGGTTAAGGTGGAACGGGATTTAATTCGGCTACTTCCCCAGGAAGATTGGGAAAATTGGTCAATTCGCCTGATTTATCATGGACGGGCAGTTTGTACCGCGCGGAATCCCGCCTGCGATCGCTGTGCCTTAGCGGATTTATGTCCAGCAGCCAATATAACTCTTCTTCCTAAAACAGTGGTGTAGTTTTATTTCGTACTGAGACTCACTGATTCGTGATTGTTTCCTTATTGTTATTAAGAAAACCCAGAAAAGACCGCTAGTTATCACCCCGAACCAGAAACTTTAAATTTTCTTAGTTTGGTGTGATGACTGTCGGTTTTTTTGATTAAAATCTATTATTGTTCGCCGTAGCAAAATCTTATATATCAGTTTCCCGACTCAGGAAGCACAGATATTTATAGACAGGGTGTAAAGCCTGAACCCAGGCTACGCTGTGCGGCGTAGCCTGGGTGTTAGCGCAAAAATATCTTGCCGTCCCCGAAATGTACCCCATACCTGTAGAAAATACTATAGTTTTTATCACTCCAAGCCTGGAAAATTTTATATAAATTTCAAAAAAATTAACCCCTTATTTTTTCAATTTATTAGCTTGATAAATAGTGCCATCAGGCATGATTGCCCCGGTTAAATCGGCGTTAGTTAAATCCGCATCGGTTAAATCTGCGCCGTCTAAATTCGCCCCTCTTAAGTCGGCTTCACAAAGATTTGATTTTGATAAATTTGCTCCGCGCAAATTTGCTCCGGCTAAATTAGTCCGAATTAAATTAGCCCCTTTTAAGTTAGCTCCCGAAAAGTTAACCCCTTTGAGAATGGCCTTAGAAAAATTTGAGTTGTATTCTTTAGGTTTAAGATTTTCTAATGAATTAAATAAATGTTCAACAGGCGTTGAAGTCAAATTTTCTTCAGTTGGGCTTTCAGTAGTTTTCATAACTTTTATTAATTAAACTGAAGTCGTGATTCAAAATAATTTTACCTTGGATTAGGGAGACTCAGCGGACCCAGGCTGGTACTCTGGTCAAGCTGGGGCCTTGAAGGGGGTTCGCTGCCGCCCTCGGGTTTGTGGAGGGGTCGCCTCTGATTCCAGAAGCGGTTACGCGGACTGTGGCCCTAGAAAGGGTTCACTCCGGGTAGGAGACAGAATAGGGTGATGTGGATTCCCAACTGACCCAACTGGATCCCATGGCTGGAAAAAATCTCGGCTTTGCTGAAGCGGATCCGTAACGGCAGAATCTGAAAAAGAGTGTTCAGGCTGGGGGTAAGGAACCTTGACAACCCGCAAAAGCCTTTTGGGGACTGGCCGATCGCAGAAAGAGTGACTGGGTTCAGGGTAGGGAACTTCCACCATTTGCCGGAGTCTCCAGGTGGATCCCTGGAACATTACGGGCTTTTCATCGTCGGCGATTTCCACAGGAGCAGCAAGAAATTTTTCAAGAATTTGGAAATTATATAAATACATCTTGCTACTCTTCTCCGATTGGAGTTACAGTGGGTATGGGTACATTAGAATAGTGGTTTTGCGGTTTGGGGCACATTTTGTGTCCCAACCTTTTCTTTTGTAGGGGCCCTAGGGGTTAAAAGTAGAGGATCCATAGATTTAGCCCTGAAGATTGTAGAGATTTTGCTTTTATCGTTAAGTTCCCTTGGCAGAGTCCCTAGAAGGGACTTGCTCGAAGAGGTGCTTTTCCCAGGTCATTGGAAAAAGAGCGGGGGTCCGAGGGGGTCGGGTGGGTACTAGAACTTGGGGAATGGGGTTTTGAATAGTGGTTTTGACCGTGCCTGTTCCGAAGTGGGGTCTTGAATAGTGGTTTTGACCGTGCCTGTTCCGAAGTAGGGTCTTGAATAGTGGTTTTGACCGGGTAGGTAATTTTGCAATCAGCCCCTTTCATCCGATGATGCGGCTTGACTTGCAGACCCGGTTTTCATTCAGGGAAGGGAGTTATAAAGTGGGTAACGAGGCTAGGAGCCTCGATACCCATTGCCCTCAACCGTTGCTTATCCTTAGTATTGTCTACCCATGTTTGCGATCGCGTTTGCAGACTGTTTGAGTTCTGTATAAGTTTGGGAAATTTTGTTTAACTTAGGGAAAATGTTCAAAATTCCCCCAAATCTTAGAGTTGACGCCATCAGTGGGGATTCATTTTAGGGGCATTGAGACAAGCGACAACCGGCGGAGGTTGAAACCCCCGCCGGTATGCGGCTGACTGCGAAGGGGAAACTTACCCTGGAGTTTCTATAGAAATCACGTGGTTTAAGAGGGTGCAGAATTGGCCTAGGAATTGGACTTCGGCGGGATCCCACGACTGCTGCTGGGAATGATAGACCGTTAGGACTCCCTGCCATTGTGCGCCGGGGGGAAAGGGGACCAGTAGTGCCGCTTTGATATTCAGGGAACCAAAATACTGAATCGCCTCTTCGTTGAGTGTGGTGTGAAAATCTGTAAAGGCGATTGCCTCTCCGGATTGTAAAGGCTGGTAACATCCCGTCTGTTGTAAGGAAGATTGCGCTACTGAAATTCCTGCACTCGCCTGAGAGGTTCCCTGGCGATCATAGAGTGCGACCCCATCGACGCCTAAAAAAGTCTGCAACTGCACCAGGGAACCTGCGAGAATTTGCTCCGGGGGTAAACACTGGCTCAAACTTTGGGCCAGATAGCGGAAAAGCTGTTCCCGGAGGCCCACCTGATCCAAAATCCGAGAAACTGCGGTGATTTGTTGCAAAGACTCAGAGGCTTGCAGCAGACGGCTGACGCGCTGACGCAATACAGCCCAATGTAGAGGTTTGGTCACATAATCGGTGGCCCCTGCTTCAAAGGCGCGATCGACAGAATCCGCATCATCTAGAACTGTAATCATCAGTACGGGGGTATGTTCCCCTCCCGGGAGACTGCGTAACTGACTGCAACAGGTGAACCCATCCATGACGGGCATCACGGCATCTAGCAGCACCATATCCGGTTGCAGTCGTTTAAATTCAGCTAAACATTGCTCGCCATTTTTGGCTTCAGCGACGGTATATCCTTCTTCTTCCATTGCTAGACGCAGAAGCGATCGCATGGATCGATCATCATCGGCTAGCAAAATTAACGGGGAATTATCTTCACCAGCAAGAGTCATGAATTATTCTGTTTCCGTTCAAGTTCCAAGGCTGTTATCACTTTCTCATACTCCCTTTCCACCGCGTTGAGGAACGTCTCGGCAGTGTCCGTGGTCCCGGCGCGACCTAAATTTTCCAACTCTTTCAATAGATTAGAAAAGGTCACAGCACCGAGATTAGCACTACTCGATCGCAGGGAATGTGCGGCTTGACGCAACCCGTCCGGATTACCCTCAACCACGGCATCCCGAAGCTCTTGCAGTCGTTCTGGCGCATCTTCAAGATAGTTGCCGATAATTAGAGACAACATTGCCGCCGCTTTTGAACCCGCCATATCCCGTAAAGAGTCCAGAATCTGGCGATCGAGGATGGTTTTAGTTGCCTCCGAACGCGGGGGTAGAGCATTAGAACCAAATAAAGTATCACTAACAAAGGTAGACTGCTCCCAATCGCGAGAGTCGTTTTGAAGTTTTCCGGATTGACACTGCTCTAAAGCCTGAGCCAAAGCCTTGATACGAAAGGGTTTAGTAATATAACCATCCATTCCCGCATCAAAGCACTTTTTGCGATCGCCCTCCATGGCATAAGCGGTAATAGCAATAATTTTTGGGGCAGTTTCGGGGCGGTTTTGCCATTCCTCCCGAATCCGGCGAGTTGCGGTCAATCCGTCCATCTGGGGCATTTCCACATCCATTAACACCACATCATAAGGTTGACGCCGCAAGGCTTCGACGGCTTCTATCCCATTTTTCACCAAATCTGCTCGATACCCAATTTTTTCTAAGGTTCGCAAAGCGACTTCCTGGTTCACGGGATTGTCTTCTGCTAACAGAATTCGCAAGGGTAGCCTGGGGGAGGACGATTGGGGGACAACGGGTTGACAGTGCAGGGGATTCGATGCTTCTACCCCTTCCAAGGGGGGACTGTTTTCAATCTGCGCCAGAGGACAGGCGAGGGTAACAATTGTGAAGTAAAAGGTAGAACCGGGACCCTGAGATTCCGCAGAAACAGGCTGCACCTGCCAATTTTCTGGGGGATTTCCGGCACAAGTTCCCATACTTTCCACCCACATTTGACCCCCCATTGATTCACACAAGCGTTTGCTGATGGCTAACCCTAATCCGGTGCCGCCATAGCGCCGAGAGGTAGACAAATCGACTTGAGAAAAGGATTCAAAGAGACGGTGCATTCCCTCCGATGGAATGCCGATGCCTGTATCTTGAACCTTAAATTGAATCCGATAACGGCAGGATTGTAGATTGTCCGTAGCAATTAAGTCCTCGGGGATGGGGAAGGCACTCACGGAGACGATCGCCTCGCCGACTTCGGTAAATTTGACAGCATTGGCTAGGAGATTGACTAAAATTTGCTGCAGTCGGGTGCGATCGCCCATAATCTGAGGGGGAGTCTCAGGATTGATTTGGCTAACGAGACGGATCCCTCGGGCGGTGGCTTGTTGGGCGAGTACGTTAACCGCTCTGGCGATACAATCGGGCAAGGAAAAGGGCCGTTCGTCGAATTCTAATTTACCCGACTCAATTTTGGACAGGTCCAGGATATCGTTAATTATCCGTAATAAACTTTCGCTGCTATGGCGAATTGTTTCACTCCACTGCCTTTGTTGTTTGCTCAGAATGGTATCGAGGAGTAAATCCGTCATGCCAATCACCCCATTAATGGGGGTGCGGATTTCATGACTCATCATTGCCAAAAACTCACTTTTGGCTTGATTCGCCACCTCTGCTAACTGTTTGGCGCGATCTAGGGCAATATTTTGGGCGGCGAGTTGCTGGCGCTGTTGGGTTTCCCGTTCCAGTAACTCGGCTTGCGCTAAGGCAATGCCAACTTGATCGGCAACGGCTTCGAGTAACTCGATTTCGTCCTCGCGCCACTGTCGGACTGATTGGCATTGTTGCAGGGCGATCGCCCCATTGGGTTCTCCTTGATAGGAGGTACGAATTGCCATCAGAGATTGGATGCCGATTTGCTCAAACCCGGGGCAAACCAGGATCACCTCTGAGGTATCCTGCATATCATTAATGGCGATCGCCCGGTCCTGGGATATTAAGTCTTCAGCGAAGGGATTGCCGCTAATCGGAATCTGTAAATTGAGTAGGGAACTTGCCCCGGGTGCTAAATACTCGGCTACGCAGTACAATTGCGCCTCGGGTAAGGCGTGATAGCGATGCAACAAACAGCGATCGGCCTGTAATGCTCGCCCCAGTTGGCTGGCAGTGGTTTGTAAAATTTGCTCCGTGTTTAAACTTTGGCGGACTTCCTGGGTGATTTGTCTCAAAAGTAGACTGCGATGAAAAGCCTGTGCTAGGGCTGTCGCCGCCTGTTGCCGTTCCAGTTCTCCCCCAATCCATTGCGCCATTAACTTCAGCAATTCTCGTTCTACCGCACTAAAGGGACGGCGACGGGGATGGGGACTAGAAAAGCTCAGGGGACCGTAAATTTGACTGGCAACAGTGACAGGGGTGGTGAAATAAGCCGAGGTGGGGTCGGTTGTAGAGGGGGAGTCGGATTGCCACCCCGTGCTTACCCCCCCCTGGATGGTACGGAGGAGGGGGGTTAGATCTAACTCCCCGTCTGCGCTGCGATCGCCCGTGAAAATCGTGTCGGAAACCAAGGCATAATCGGCTGGGTGGGCGGCAATGACTTCTAGGCGATCGTCCACCTGACGCCCTAACAGTCCAATCTCTAGCTCAAACCACTCACACCCTAGCTCCAATAATCGCTTCAGGCGTTGGTCAAAACTCAGGGTAGGGTCGGCGCTGACTTCATATAAAGCCCGAATACTCGCTTCACTAAAGCGCAATTCTCGTTCCGCCTGCTTGCGCCATGTCAGGTCAAATCCAGCAAAAACCGCAGCTTTACCCTGGAGATATTTCTGCGCTACGACTAAATAATGCCAGGGAAGTCCGTCCACTTCCCACTCGATTTCTACGGAAGTTTCCGATTCCCTACCGTTAAAAAATTCCTGGACAAAATCTCGAATTGGGGTTCCGGGTTCCAGAAAGCCCATCGACTGTCCGATAAAGGTTTCGGGTTGAATATTGAAGGCACGCGCTAAATAGCGGTTAATTCCCAGATAGCTCAAATTAGAATCAATCCAGGCGATGCTACCGGGGACTGCATCTAAGACGGCACGCAGTTGATCCCGTGCTTGTCGCAGTTCTTCCTCTACCTGTTTGCGTTCAGTGATATCTCGAACTGCAACGACTCGAACGAGGCGGTTTTGATAGGGAATCATCTTCGGCTGCAATTCTGCGGGAAATGTTGAACCCTCTTTACGCAGTGCGAGGACTTGATAGGGGCGATCGCTCTGATTTTGAATATTTTGGGAGACGAGTTCGCGATCTTCTAGGGTCACTAGCGCTACAGCCGCTTTGCCGATTAGTTCTTCTATTTCATATCCCAGCATCTGGGCTAGAACCGGGTTTACATCCAAAATAATGCCCTGATCATGCAACAGAATCCCTTCACAACTGGCGGCAGCCAAGCAGCGATATCGTTCTTCCCTCGGGATGGCTGCTTCCGTTTGTTGCCCTGGGGTGATGACTGCCAGTTGGTCCATTTGTCCGAGGGAATTAGTCCGTTTTGCCCACAGATAGCCTGCGATCGCACCGATAATCAAAGCCCAGAAAATCCCTATCAACTGAGTATCCTGTAGTTATGGTTTCTTTTCTCATGATAAGAGTGAATGGGGATGCAACCGAGGCGGGGAAACGACTCAAGTCGCGACACCGAACTTAAAAGACAACTAAAGTCAGGATGTGGAATCTGCCCAATCTCCCTAATTTTGGGGGCAGTCTGAAAGTTGCCTCCGGGGCACCCACTCTTGTATAATAGGGGTTTAACCCCCTTTAGATTGGTTATCTTTTTCAAAACTGAAGGTACGCTCGGGTTTCCCAGAGTGAATGAGTTCCCTCATCCGGAGTTTGAAGTCGGAAGTGATTTACGTCACTCCACAGTGAGGCAGCGATCGCCGGGGGATCAAGAAGTCATCACTACTGATTGGTGTTGGAGATCCTCAGGGTGCTACGAGTCAGATCCCCATACACTGGCAACCGCGATCGCTGCACAGAAACCATTATGCCCCCCATATTATAAATAGCTGACGTTGCCTCTGCTTGCTCAAGCAGATTGCAGTTAGATTCACTAATCGGAAAAGAGATTCATCTCCTGATAGAAAAATTGATGGGCTTTGGCACAGTTAAACCCAACTAACCCATCTTGAGTGGCACAATCTCTATTCTCTGACTAACAGATAACTTGTTAACAAAACTGGATTATACCCATGGGAAAGCGATCGCTAAATACTTCAAAAAACGGACAAATCAAGGCCAAAATTGCCTTTGAAAGAAGTGGTTGGACGCAACAGGATTTAGCTTCTGAGGTGGGCTTAGAAACGCGCCAGTCCATTTGGAAGTTTTTAACGGGACGGCCTATCGAACGGCTAACTTTTATCGAAATTTGTTACAAATTAGATTTAGAATGGCAGGATATTGCTGACTTACCCGATGAGCTAACTGATAAAGTCACGGTGTCCGTGCCAAAACCCCATGAGGATTCTGGGTCAGATCCAGAAATTGAAGATATTACTCTGCTAGTGGCGCAGGTGCGATCGCGGATGACTGAACCCATTCGCGCTCAATGTGGAACCCTGCGCCTGTTAGATAATTCCCAACCTGTTGCCCTGGATGATATCTATATTCAGGTTAATATTCTCGAACAACTGAGTCGGCAACGATGGCTGGAAGTCTCCGATCTTCAATCGCCACCTAGCCTTTTTCATCCCGGAAAGGGTCGAGTCCAAGGGGGCATTTCTTCGGGCGGACAACAGTCCAAAATTCCGGCACTTCAAGCGGTTTCTACCTATTCTAAATTGTTAATCTTGGGTAAACCCGGATCCGGTAAAACTACCTTTTTACAATCTCTCGCCCTGGGATGTATTCAAGAACCCACTCCAGAAAAAGTAGGCAGTCAAAGTCTCCCTATTTTTATTAGACTTAGGGATTGGGCAACGGAAACCAAAAATAGTAGCGATCGCAGCTTACGCCATTATATTACTAAACTTTTTCATAATTTTTGTTTATCGGCGGCTACGGTTGAACGGTTACTACAAGGGGGTCATGCCCTCGTTTTATTAGATGGATTAGATGAAGTTCCCGAAAGTGAGAGCCGAGATATCGCCTATGAAATCAACCAATTTTGTGAAACTTACTATCAAAATAAGGTAGCAATCACCTGTCGATTTGGGGGCGGACAGTACCAATTTACCGGCTTTACAGAAGTAGAACTGGCTGATTTTGATGCAACGCAAATAGAAGCCTTTGCAGAAAAATGGTTTGTGGCCGCCCGAGGCGATCGCGAAGCCGGTTTAATTCTCTCCCAATGCTTTTTAGAAAAACTCAATCTTCCGGAAAACCAACCGATTCAAGAACTGGTGGTTACCCCGATTTTATTAACCTTAACCGCCAGCATTTTTCAGACTAAAGAAGATTTTCCTAAAAAACGCTCTAAACTCTATGAAGCTGGGTTAGATATTCTCCTCGTGCGCTGGGATGAAGCCCGGGGTATTCAACGGGATGAAGTGTATCGAAATTTATCCCTACCTCGAAAAATTGAACTCCTAAGTCAGATTGCCGGAACAACATTTGCTCAAAGTAATTACTTTTTTGAAAAGCGGGAAATTGAGCACTATATTGAAGACTATTTAGCAACCTTAGCGGAAACCAATACAGAACCGGAAACGTTGCGATCGCACAGTGGGGCGATTCTAGATGCGATCGAAGCCCAACATGGCTTATTAGTCGAACGAGCTCGGGGGATTTATTCGTTTTCCCATTTAACATTTCAAGAATATTTTACCGCTCGTCAGATTGCAGCCACCCCCGACCCCGTTGCTTTGGAGGAAGGGTTACAAGGGTTAGCCAGTCATGTCTGCGAACCGCGATGGCGAGAAGTGGTATTACTCACCTCCGAATTGTTGCGAAATGCAGACCCTCTCCTGCAAGCAATGAAGCAACAAATTGATGTAATGTTGGTTGCCGATCGCAAGTTACAGCAGTTTTTAACTTGTACCAGTGCCAAATGTCGATCGTGGGCAGGATTGTACAAACCAGCGGCAGTTCGGGCATTTTACTTTACCCTATTTCTCGATCGCAGCTTGGGTTTAGCCCTAGCTCTAGACCCCAAGTTGGCGAGGGATTTGGCCCCGGAGTTAGGATTAGATTTGGAGTTAACACGGGCGTTAGAGTTGGTTCAAAGTCTAACCCGCAATCCCAATGTCAAACAAATTCTTTCCCTCGGGTTTGCCTTGGACCTAGATCGTAGTTTAACCCACGAGCCAGAATTGCGCCAAGGATTGCAAAGCCTCAAAAACCAACTGCCGGATCCTGGGGAGGGTCGCGATCGGTTAATTTCCTGGTGGGGCGATCGCGCCCATGGCTGGGCTGAACAATTTCGCGCCTTATTAATCGAGCATCGTCAAATCGGCCATAATTGGCAGTTTACCCCCAGACAACTCGCTCTACTTGACCAGTATTATCAAGCTAATCAACTGCTAGTAGATTGTCTCCATGGCGAGTCCCATTGCTCCTCCGTTGTGCGATCGCACCTGGAGGCGACCCTAATCCTGCCCGTCCCTGAAATCGAAGCCTACGAAGTCGCCTCCAACTCATCCTCAGACTACTTTAATCTAATTACTGACCCTTCTATTCCTTTAGTAGAACTGATGCCTTAAATCCATTGTTCCCAGAGCAATGCGCGATCGTTAATGCGCCGAAAGTTGATTCATCGGCTAGAATGAAAGATACTGTCTTTTTTAAGGGATGAGAATCATTAATGGCTAAGAAATCCATGATCGAGCGGGAAAAGAAACGCAAAGCGCTTGTCGCCAAGTACATCGATAAGCGATTCGAGTTAAAAGCGCAATTTGCCGCAGCGACGGATCCAGAAGAAAAATTGCAAATTCACCGCCAAATTCAACAACTGCCCCGCAATAGCGCCCCTAACCGCGTCCGCAACCGTTGCTGGTTGACGGGGCGTCCCAGAGGGTACTATAGCGATTTCGGACTCTCTCGGAACGTAATTCGGGAAATGGCCCATGAGGGACTCCTGCCTGGGGTAGTCAAGTCAAGCTGGTAACCCACAGCTAGATAGCGCGTGGATTTTGGATTTTAGATGAAAACTCTAAATTCTAAAATCTAAAATCCCGACGCCCCTAAAGTTATTCTCCACAACAGCGATCAATCCCTAAACTATCCAAAAGCAAGTCACTCACGGCATTGGCGATCGCAAATTCCCCATAAAAACTTTTAGAAAAATCAAACGCCTGCATTTCCGTGATAATGGCAATCACCAGAGATCCCAAGTCATTCTCCCCTTCGAGTCGCTGTCGCACAAAAATTTGACTTGCTCGTTCAGCAATTTGGCGGTTGACGGCTTCAGGAATAAACTCGCGATCGAGCCATTGATGTAAAGCCGCCTGCAACCATTTCCCTTCCTGTTGGGGATTATTCACCGGGGGCAAGGTGATCGGTTTAATCGGTTCACTCATGAGCGTTAAAAATTTCATTAGTATAATCCCGATCTTATAGTAAATTCGCCCTCCTCCCCACCTGCATACAGGAGTTTATAAGACAAGCAAGGGTGTTCTACAACTTTCATGATATTTTTAGTTCGGGCTCCAGTTTACGGGCAATACTTTCCGTTTTCCCTTTTCAAGGGGTTCATCGGTTGTATCTTTGTGCAATTTCTCAATTTTTAACCCGACAAGTTCATGGAATTTGATATTCCGGCAATCATCCAAGGTTACGCCCAAGGCTATTTTTTGATGGCAAATATGGGCGACGAGAGCTTAGGATGGTACTCCAGTCGCCAGCGCGCGCTGGTTCCCTTAGACGATCGCTTCCGCTATCCTTCATCCCTTAATCGTGCCCTCAATCAAAAACGGTTCACGGTTGCCATCAACCGGGATTTTAATGCCGTGGTAGAAGGCTGTTGCGATCGCGATACAACTTGGATTTCTGCGGAATTAAAAGAAATTTATCGAGCGCTTCACGGCGACGGTTGGGCGCATAGTTTTGAAACCTGGCAAGGGGATACCCTCGCCGGGGGTATTCTGGGCATTGCGATCGGGGGAGCTTTTATTGGCGAATCGATGTTTTATCGAATTCCTGAAGGGTCCAAGGTAGCGATGGTGAAGCTAGTGGAACGCTTGCGCGATCGCCAGTTTCTGTTATTTGATGCCCAAATGAATAACCCCCATCTAACCCGATTTGGAGCTTACACCGTTGGCGAACGGGAGTATCAGACGTTACTCCAAAAAGCCTTACAACTTCGCTGTTCTTTTCTCTAATCCGCACAGGTCCCCGACTTTATCTAACCTTGCGCTCAGTCACTAAAGTGATACTGATCCATTCCCCCGTCTCACTGTAATTCCCAATTAAGCGCTGACGCAGAGTGGGTTCAATCAACCAGCCGGCCTCTAAAAAGAAGGATTGCCCCACTTGCACCCGGTGAGGAAAAGTGAGAGAAGCCCCATCAGGCAGCATCAACAGCCGCACGGGATGGGAACCCTCCTCAAACTCCAAAATTGACCCTTCAACCCGCCCCTTAGACTGGACTTCATGAAGGCGACTGCCCAAAGTAAAGGTAATCTGTTGCGCCACAGCCTCCGTTCCCGTTCGTTGCAATTCCAGACTCGTTGTAAAAGTATCAGGATTTCGCAAGTCCGGATAAAGCGTCTGCGCTTCCCCCTCCCACCGCCCCAATAATTGCTCTAGGATTAGGGGTGGATTTTCTGTAGCATTAGCATCCACCCGCTTTTCCCGAACCAGGGTGAACCGTTCCGCCTCACCCCCTACCGCAAATTGGTGAACAGCCCGCAGGCGACGGTTACCCCAAATGAACCCGAACTCGATGAGCAAAGTAGAGACGGGGGACAGTTGCATCGACGCCTGAGAAAACGCTCCCTGAGCAAAAAATAAAATATGCCGCCCTAGAGATTGGTACTCCTGGACCACTTCCTTAACGGGGGAATCACTCTTCCAGGAAGCACCCGGGGCAAAAAACCGCAGAGTCAGGCGCGCCTGTCGATTCTCGTCTAATCCCTCCAAGGAAAGCCGCGTGGGGGTGTCTTCGAGGAGAGTACCCGTGGGTGAAAGTCGCGTGAATGAACCCTCCCACTCTCCGAGATTTTGCAGAAAATTTTCCCATTGCGTCCCCATATTTTGCCCGGGCCTCCATCCCTGAAATTTACATAGAATATTAGACCTGTTGCAAAATTCCGGAATCGATCCCCCCAACCCGCCTTATTAACGCCCATCGGCTTGAGAAAATTCTGCAAAAAGTCTATTGAGTTTCCATCCCCTTTATATCAGACTAGGAGATGAATTTTCACCGCCTTGATAGCCGGTGAAGGCAATGATATGATAAAAAACTTGACCCATAAAAAAGATAGTCCACTGAGCATTGCTGCGGTCCTGTATTGTCTTTATTGATAAACTTGTGGCCTCAAAAATAGCGAAATTGAGACCGGAGAAATCGGTATAATCGTCTACAGTAATGTCACAGTGGTGAAGTTGTCGAGCGATTAATAGGTGAGATTTCCATGACCATGACCAATCGAGTCGGGAACGCAGGGGTGCCGCTCAGGGTAAGGCTCCCCCTTTCTATGTCGAAGCAGGCAGTTCGTCCAGGGATGCCGCCTACTATGGATCTAGCGCCGCTCACCGCGCTGTGCGCGAAGATCGCTGGACAAAGTACCCTGGTGCTGGTTACGTTCTTACTTTCTATGGGTGTGGCGACGGCACAACGCCCCGCCCCCCCGCCCCCACCTAAACCCCTAGTTCCGGTTTCACCGACTCCGGCACCCTCCACCCCGAAAGCGGCCACTCCAACTCCAACTGCTGACCCCACTCCTGCGGCTGCAACGAGCCCTGCGGCCACTCCCGGGAATGAGACTCAGAACGAAGCTGAACCGGAAGTAGGCCAGCAAGAGGTTCTGCAACAAAGTTCAGAACTCGATCCAGCCATTCAAGAGCAGATCCAAGCGGAAGTAGACCGGGCCTTTATGCGGACGGTTAGCCCCTTAGCGGTAGCGATCGCTGGGTTAGTGATTCTTCCAGTAGCAGCAACTTTAGCCGGAATTTGGTTGCTTAGAAAAAGCGTCGCTACTCAGGTGGCGAGTGAGTTGAAGGAACAACTCAGACCGACGGTGCCATCCCAACTCCCTGCCTCAGAGAAAGGAGGGGGTTTGGTAAAAAGTAATGCCGCTGGAATGCCTTTAGCTCTACCGGAAGAACCGAAGAATACGGCTCAATTAAACGAACTGATTTCGATGGCGTTAGCGACTCAAAATTTAATTTCAGAAGCTCGCACGACCCTGGAAGAGTCAATGAAAATGCAAACCCGGATGGAGGAGCCTTTTCAAGAAATTTTTGGTATTTATGTTAAACAAGGGAATGAGCTATTTCGGGAAGGGAGATATGAAGACGCCGCGCAGATGTATGAAAAAGCAACGGAACTTAATCCCGATTGTTATGAGGCGTTTTTAGGTCAGGGAGTCGCCTTTACTCGATTGCAACGTTATGATGATGCGATTTCGGCTTATAATAAAGCGATTCGCAGCAGTTCGGATAAGGTGGATGCTTGGTACGGAAAAGCTCGATGCTATGCATTGAAGTCCGACACGGATATGGCAGTGGATAACCTCCGCCAAGCGATCGCTCTCAATCCGGACATTATAAATATGGCTCAACAGGAGTCGGACTTCAACTCCGTTCGTGAGACCGAATCTTTTGATGAATTGATGCGTTCTTAACTCCTATTTTAGGAGCAAAATTGGAAATTTAAAGTGAGGAGGTAAGGTGCGCGATCGCATCATTGAAAACGCACCTTACCCATTTTTACGACTCCCCATTTCTCAATTAGCGTTTCCCTAAAATAATATAATCATCTATGCTGTAATGGGATTCAAAGGGGATTTTTAAATATTCCTGCATTAAGGGACTTATATGTTGATGTACAGGCAAATATTTTCTGGAATAGTCCCCGAAGTTGGGAAGATAAGTTCGCATCCCCGTCGAAGTTACATATTTATACCATTCTAACTCTAAATCTAAGTCCTTTAAAAAATCTTTAATCAAGATTTTTTCTTGATTAACATCTTCAGTTTTAGGCCAGTTATTGGCCTTAAAAAGTTTAGTTCCCTGCACAATCAGCAAAACATATCCCCCTTTTCTCAAGCTCTTTTCAAAGATTTGTCGGTAAACTTGATGGGCGACGGTTCTTTTTTCAGGGTTAGCAAATAAACAGTGAGAAACAATGATGAAATTAAAGAAGGCCGGAGGAATTTTACTTAATTTATCATTGAAGTTAAACAAATCCCCGGTATCAAATCGAAAGTAAGCATTAACAGCCTTAGACTGAGTTTCTAAGTAACGCCGCCAAAATTGTAGTCCCCTGTATTGAAAATTATCGAGTTGCTCTAAGGAATAGTAAGACACGTGAAATTCTTCAGGACTCGGTAAAAATTCCTGACTACTTTGGAGAAATAACGAAAGGCCATAAGCAACGGTTCCAGGACCCGCAGCAATATCCAAAATTTTGAGGGTTTTTGGTAATAATCCAGATTGATAAATCAAGAACCAAGCTATATAAGTGCAGTAAACATTTTCTAAAAAATACTTCAAAAAATAAACATGAGGGGTTAATTTAAAGCAATACTGCGGGTCTAAGCCGCGTTTTAAACCCTCAATATCTTCTAAGGCTTCCGATAAATAATCGGGTAGTTTATCCGGGGAAATGGCTTGCAGTTCTTCGGTGATAAATTCAGCAAGATGATATTCAAAATCATAAAAGATTTCTTCATAAATGCCGGTGCATTGCAGTTTAGCTGCATCGCATTCCACCAGTTTTAGTTTTTCTATAATAGAGTGGATAAATTGGGGGTCAGGGGGAATGAAACCGGGTGTTTCAAAGGCTTCTAAGAATTCTTGGTGCTCTAATTTTTTAAGTTTTTCGTGAGAATGCTGGAGTTTCTGGTGGAGTGTATTGACTTGCTGGCGATAGTGACGGCAGGTGCGTTCTGCATTTAAACGCTGTTTAAATAGCTTTGCCGAAAGGGAGAGTCTGGCATCAGATTTTTCGAGTTGTTGTAAAAGTTTTTCGGCGAATTGGGTATTTCCCTGGGCGATCGCCCGATTAAGACGATGCGATCGCCACCACGTTACGATCCGGTTAGTCATAAGTAAAACCTTCTTGACCTTCCATAATTTCTACTCCAGAGAGTATAATACTCAACTTTTGCTTAAATTTTTGATAATTTTCTTCAGCCTCGCTATACCACCAGCCATATTTTTCAACTATTTCCGCAGCAGAGGTGCGGGTTCCGGCAACTAAGGACCGCTGATTAAATTTATGAAACGGTTGAATTACCACGCGATCGGCAACTTCCAATTTACAGATAAAGCTCGTTTCGTCTTCCGGTAATGTCGGGAGTACCGGGGTTACGGTAATTGAAAATCGGATATCCCGTTCATCATGATAGGGGATGTTATGTTTGAGGGTACCGACTGCCTTGAGTCGAGCCTTAATACTGGGCGATCGCGGTTCAAAATCTTTTCGCACCGATTCACTTCCCGTCGGTACACTCATATTAATTCGCAACCGTTGGAACTGTTTTAAAATATCTAAATCACGAACGATCGCCGGACTGCGGGTTTGAATTACCAAGGTTGGTTGATACTCCAGCATCACCTCTAATAACCGGCGAGTTAGTCTTTCTTTAGACTCAATCGGTTGATAGGGGTCCGTTACCGTACTCATATAAATACTGGGTGGACAATCGGGATGGTTTTTATTCCAAGTTTTTAATTCTTTTTCTAACAGTAGTGCCGCGTTTTCTTTAATAATTACCCAATTTCCCCAATCTTGACGCATTTTTTGATTGGGACTAAAAGCGGCTGCATAGCAATAACTGCATCCGTATTGACAGCCTTTATAAGGATTCAAGGTAAAATCATAGGCGCTGATAAACCCACTGGCTTTGGTGAGTAAAGTTTTGGCTTCCTGTTTATAAGCGTTAACACTGCCAAACTTTTCATGCAAGGGAATGGCTTTTTCACTCTCGGAATATCCTTGATAGTGCAGTTTTGCCATAGATACCAATGTCTTTAAAAAGTGTTACGGACTATATTTCTAATATATAATAATTTTTACTCAATTGTCCAGTTCTATGGGGAGTACCTAACTCCCTTGCTGGCGTAACAAATCATCCCCAAAATCCGCCCCTCAATTAACGCTCTGAGCGTTGTTCTTGAAGCTGGATTATCTCATTCCGGATGGTTTCTCTGAATTGAGCATCCTGTTCTTGACGCCTAGTTATTTCGTTAAATTGTGCAGGACCCAACCCATTTTTTTCAACAATTTGTTGACATTGTTGGCAATAATTGATAGCAATGGGGCGGATAGTTGAGTTGAGTGCATTGAGTTGGTCTGAATTATAGCAATCAATCAAAGGGACTGAACCATTGTTTTCTTGAATTTGTTCGTAGGCTTTTTGACGAAGGGGTTCGATGTCTAAAATTGAGCGTGCATAGCGGGTAATTTCCTCTGGGGTAATCGAAGTTTGCCCTAAAGCCGCACTGATAAAGGGTTGGAAAAAATTACTTTGGCTGGGTTGGGGTGGCGGGGTAAAGATCGTGGCGCAGAGGGATAAAAGGGCAACGGGAAGGCACCGCCAGAGTCGGTATCGAGAGACAGAGGAGAATCGAGGGCGAATCACCATTGGGGGTTATTTTGGTAAAGGGAAATGGGGGCAGGGTTGTACTTGATCGGTTCAGGTGCTGTTGAATCAGCCATCAAACAGATTGGTCGGTGGGTGCAACTTTCCTGAGCGCAATGGAACCGTGAAAATGTCCCTCAAGTGTTAGCTCATCGCTGTGCTTATCTGAATGGGTTAATTGGTTCACCCTTCCCAAAAAACTAGACATAATTGCTTATAAAAAAGGTGATATGCTCCCTATTCTGTAAGCGTGATCGCGCTTAACTTTAGTGCCGTTCAATCATGGATTTATGGGTTTATGGCAACTTTTATCACACCATCTCGTTGATTGCCGAATAATTCATACGCTTCTTTTATTTGATCTAGCTTAAACCTGTGTGTGATCATAGGTCTCAGGTCGGCACGAGCGGACTGTATGATATTTATCAGCCGCCGCATACGTTCTTTTCCACCGGGGCAGAGGGTGGTAACAATTTTCTTATCTCCAATACCGGCGGCAAAGGCATCTACAGGAATGGCAAGTTTTCCAGAATAGACTCCTAGACTCGATACAATTCCGCCTAGTTTAACCACACGCAAACAGGCTTCAAAGGTTTCCTGAATACCGAGTGCTTCAATCGCTACATCTACACCACGACCATTAGTCAAATCCATGATCGCTTCGACCGGATTGCACTCTTTATGGTTTAAAACAATGTCGGAGCCCAGCATTTGGGACATTTCCAGGCGTGCTGGATTGCTGCACACGGCAATGATTTTGGAAGCACCTCTGAGTCTGGCACCGACAGTTGCGCTCATACCAATAGGTCCTTGGGCAAATATGGCGACTGTATCACCAATCTTGATATTTCCGCTTTCGGCACCACTGAAACCCGTACTCATAACATCGGGACACATAAGCACCTGTTCGTCGGTTAATTCGTCAGGTATAGGAGTTAAATTTGCCATTGCGTTCGGCACTAGCATATATTCCGCCTGAGAACCATCAATGGTATTGCCGAAGCGCCAACCGCCCATCGGCCTACCGCCACACTGCGCTTGGTAGCCGTCAAGACAGAAATTGCACTGACCACAAGGAGTTATAGCACCAACAAGAATACGCTGTCCTATTTCATAGCCGTGAACTCCTGAGCCGAGTTCTGCAATGACACCAATTGGTTCATGTCCTACTATCCGACCCGGCTCGACGGGTACTTCACCTTTGAGTATATGAACATCTGTGCCACAGATTGTCGTCGTGGTAATTTTAAGCAGTGCATCAGTAGGCCCAATCTCAGGAATTGGTTTTTCTTGAATCTCGATTCGCCCTTTTTCTACAAAAACAGCGGCTTTCATCTTTCTCATAAATTTTTCCAAAATTTTTAAAATTATACCATGTAACTTGAATAAAACGCTTTTCTTTCTGCGTGTCTCCTTGCTCGGGGAAAATCCAGGGGGAATTACCATTGGGGGTTATTTTGGTAAAAGGAAAGGGGGGCAGGGGAAACAACAGCAAGTCTTGACACCGAACAAAACAGAACGACCCCAACTATTCCAAACGGCGGAGTGCTTCTCGGAGTTGGGTTTCCGATTGGGGATTGCTTTTGACAGCTTCTGTGATTTCGTTAAAGCGTTGGATGGTTAAACCGTTGCTAGTCACTAAGTTTTTGGAGCCTTCACAATAGTTGACGACGATGACTCTAACTTCGCGATCGAGTTGGTTGACTGCATCAGCGTTTCGGCAATCAATGGCGGGGACGTAACGGAGAATGGCTTCTACTTCTTGATAGGCTTGCGATCGCTGTTGTTCGATCGCCACGATGGAACGAGCGTAGTTACTAATTTCTTCTGCAGTAATCCCTTGAGCGGAAGCGGAATCCGTCCCTATCCAGTTGGTTGAGTTCCGGGATAAATGGGGAACTGAACCTGTGAGGATTCCCAGGGTACAAAGAGTACCGACAAAGAAAATTTTGGCTCGAATTCCCTGAACCTGAAAAGATGATAAGTCAGTCATAATTATAGTCTCCTCAATTGAAAAATTAATTAACCAAATTCTTAAATCTATCCGCAATATCCAGGGTAATTTCAAAAGGTATTATTCCTTCCCTCCTTCTAATATTTGAGTGGCTAAAATTTCCAACTCTTAGGCTGCTGTGTATGATGGTACTCCTCCGATTGAAGTTCCTGCGGTCCGTTAGCACCTCAGACTTTAAAGAAATCTTACCGAAATGAAGTGCGCTTGCATAGCTGGCATAGTTCTATGGTTTTAGTTTGGAGGGTAGAGAGTTCTTCAGTTCCTCGTTTGAGGCTGACTTCTAATTCTAGGAGAATAGCTAAAATTTGTTCGAGTTGAGACAGAGATAGGCCGCTAACTTCTTTTTTTAAGAAGTAGATTCGTTTGGGATTGCCAATGTCCGCAGCCAAGGCGATCGCCTTCTCGTCGCGCTCACCACTTTCTATCATCAGCTTAACCCATAACCACGTTCTAAATTGACCCGTGAGGGTTGCGGAAATTTTCAGGGCTGGTTCGTTGCGGTTAATCAAATCGGCTACTAATTCTAAGGCGGCTGCTACGTCTCCTTGGCGAATGGCACTGACAAGCTGTAAGCTGTTTTGAGTCGTTGCGGTAACTAGCTCATCCACTGTAGCTGCGCTCAGGGGTTGAGGTCCAGCACTCAGGGAATAAAGGTGCAACTTTTCCAGGGCATTATACAGCGATCGCGTATCATTACCGACAGACTCGGCTAATAGATCCACTGCATCCCGGGTGAGTTTGACCCCTACTTCCTGGGCTGCTTTTTGCACTGCCCCTAGGATTTCGTCATGCTTCCACGGCGGTAGCGGGGAAAATTCCTGGACTTTGGCGTACTTTTGTAACAGCTTGGTCGTTTTGAGGCGTCCATCGGGTTTGTTGCTGGTGGTTAGCAGCAGCACGTTTGAGTCAGGAATCACCGGCAGGGTGCGTTCCATTTCGGCTAAGACGTCGGCAGATGCCTGCTGACAGACGTTTGTCTCGGCAAGCCAAACAAAGCGCCCACCGCTGCCAAATGGCGGGGTTACCGATTGATTAAGACCCTGAATTACCCCATCCGACTGTTCGGGGAAAATTTTATCGGCGTTAAATGCAGCCCAAGCGGGATCCAGGGTGCGATCGCGCAAAGAATCCACGGCTTTTGCCATTGCAAAGTCATCTGATCCCCAATAGAGGTAAATTGTCATATAGAAGGCTATGGAGAAGATCCAAGGGTCAAGGAGACAGGAGGGTTAGCCCTTCCTTTAGGATAAAAGAGATTGGCAACGGTCATGCCACTGATCCCCGTTGATTGCTAAACGCTAACGATGGGGTGATTCCTGGGCACCTAAGACAGCCGCGAAAACCTTTATAGATATAGACAAGAGAGGCAATAAGATTGGACGATACTTTACAAAACTATTTGAATCGAGTGGCACGGATGACCCGCCAAGATAGCTATCACTCGGGACTCCAGCACATTCAAACTTCTCCTAAATTTCAGGCACAAGAGGGTGGGGCCAGAAAGCCGGTCCCTTTTCCCGGTTACACGGTGATCACCCCTCCAATGGGAGAAGATGTTGAGAATCAAGACTTTTATAAAAATATCGAGGCTTCCCAACAGCAACTGCTGGAGATAATGGAACCGGGTTTGATAGTACCGGTCCCTGCGGATAGTTTTCATTTCACCCTAGCGGATTTAATTTGGGACAGCAGCTATCGAGATGCCGCAGGGGAAAATCCCGACTACGATCGCCAAGTGCGATCGGCGATCGACCAAAGTTTTCAGCAATGCCAAGCCCTTACTGGGGGTCCCGAGATTCGCTGGCAGCCCCTGGGGGTGATGTTGCGAACCCGGGCAGTGGCGATTTGTTTAGCGCCAAAAAATGAAAAATCCTACGATCAAGTTGTCCAACTGCGGCGATCGATTTATCAAAATCAACAGTTAATGGGGTTGGGAATTGAGCAACAGTATCACTTTACAGGTCACATTACTTTAGGTTATTTCTGTGAAATTCCCTCGGATTTAGACCGCGATCGCCTCAGCAATGCCCTGGCTGAATTCAATGATAAATGGCTGGACAGCCCCCAAGAAATCCTCATTCATCGTGCCGAAGTTCGGAAATTTGACGATATGACTCGCTACTATCGTGAAGAAGATTGGCCGGTGTTTAAATTTTGAGAAGAAGGGCGGATGAATGGGGAAGGATGAAGTAGGGAGGATAAGGGATGAAGAATGAAGGAGCAATGACTCAACTGATTCATCCGATACTAGAACAAAGTTTTGCCATGATCGATTCTGAAATTGGCGAACATTCTTTTACTCCCGCCGAATATGAAATTGTTCGGCGGGTGATCCATAGTACAGCCGACTTTGAATTTAAAGACCTGATTGTGTTTAGTCCGGGGGCGATTGAAGGGGCAATTGCGGCTTTACGGCGAGGGGTTCCTGTGGTAACAGATGTCACCATGGTGAAACAGGGGGTCAGCGGGTTAATGGGCAGAACTTTTGGGAATCCCTTACACTCAGCAGTAGAGCGGGTCCCTGTAGCTCCCCCGGGCAAAACCCGCACTGAAACGGGGATACTGCAATGCTTTGCTGAATTTCCCGAGGCAATTTATGCGATCGGGAATGCCCCAACTGCTTTGTTGGCCCTGTGCAAGTCTCTCCCCAACTCCCCCATTCAGCCGGCCCTCGTTATTGGCGCACCTGTGGGGTTTGTTTCAGTGGTGGAATCTAAGGAGGTCCTCGCTCAACAAAATCTCCCCCAGATTAGAATAAACGGTCGTAAAGGCGGTTCTCCTGCTACGGCGGCTATCCTGAATGCTTTAATTATTTTGGCGTGGCAGCAAGAGAATTAAGGCCGAAAAATCCAGAGGTTTTGGATTATTCTAACCCTAGGGAGCAAGATGCTCACACTGCGGCTTAGAGAGGGCGTGAAGGATTTAGACGCCCTATAAAATTTCTAAATCTACAATAAATTAGGAGTGCGAGCATCTTGCTCGCTCCCCTTTTTTAAAGGCCGCTAGAACTTAAATTTTAATGCTTTAAACTTATTGGCGATCGCACCGAAAATAAACTGATGATTCATGTGATAGGAATTGGTTTGGATGGGGTGGCGGGACTGAGTAAACCCGTGCGCCAAATTATAGAAGCGGCGGATCTTCTGGTAGGAAGCGATCGTCACTTAAGTTATTTTCCCATGCATCCAGCCGAACGCCTGGTTTTAGAAGATATTGGCCTCACTTTTAAGACTCTATGCCGTCAGTTAAATCGCTGGAATTCGGATTCAGTGGACAGTTCCCCCCGGCGCACCCTGGTCGTCCTTACCAGTGGCGATCCGTTATTTTTTGGGTTGGGACGGTTACTGTTAACTGAACTGCCTCCGGAACAACTTTATTTTTATCCCCATTTAAGCTGCATTCAATTAGCATTTAGTCGGATTAAAGTGCCCTGGCAAGATGCCCGAATTGTGAGTGGGCACGGACGGACTTTAGATGAATTATTGACGGTGTTGCGCGAGGGTGCACAGAAAGTTGCCATCCTTACCGACGGCAAAAATACCCCAGGGTCAATCGCCCGTCTGCTGCTTTCACTGGATTTACCCAGTCATTATGACTTCTGGGTGTGTGAAAACCTCGGTGGTACTGATGAGCACGTGCAGTCTTTTCCCCTCCAGCAACCGGATGATATTCTCGCCCTGGAATCCCGCACCTTTTCTCCCTTAAATGTGGTGGTTTTAGTCCGGCAATTGGGAACCCTCCATGAAACCTTAGATTTGCAAAACTTACCCACATTTGGGTTACCTGATAGTACCTTTTTAACTTTTAGCGATCGCCCCGGTTTGATGACGAAGCGAGAAATGAGAATTCTCATTCTAGGGGAATTAGGGCTGCAACCGGGTCAAATTGTTTGGGATATTGGGGCAGGAACGGGCTCGGTTTCCATTGAAATTGGACGGTTATTTCCGAATTCCCAAGTCTATGCGATCGAAAAAACTGGCGCGGGGATTTCTTTAATCGAGGAAAATTGTCAACGCCTCCAGGCGCGAAATGTGATTTCTATTCACGGCAGCGCCCCAGATATTTTAGATCGACTACCAGTTCCCCATCGTATTTTTATCGGGGGTACGGGGGGTCAATTGCGGACTATTCTGGGGTTTTGTGGGGGTCAATTAGCAAAAGGTGGAACAATGGCGATCGCCTTAGCAACCCTGGAACATTTAAACGAGGCATTGAATTGGGTAAATGAACGAGAGTGGGATTATCGCATCTTACAGGCGAATTTATCCCGTTCGGTTCCGATTGCGCATCTTACCCGGTTTTCTCCTCTAAATCCGGTGACAATTCTTACTATTAACAAGCCAGCAGAATAGAGAAAAAACCGGGATTATTTATTCAGAAACTGGGAAATCTCGCAACTGTTCAAAGAGTCGGTAGATATCCTGAGCAAACTTTTTGGGGTTCCATAAGGGGGCGAGAGTTTCCAGTTGTTTCGATTGGATTAATTGGTTTTGAATCTGCTGCAGGAAGAGGCGATCGCAGCCGAAACTAACTCCCCAATCTACATACTCCTCCCAACTCCATGCTACCCCTGCCTCAATCCCAACGGCTTGCAAAAAAGAATAACCCATGCGCGAGAGAAATTGCTCTCCACTGCGGGTAACCATAGGGAGATTAAACCATAATGCTTCTAAGGTATGAGTTCCCCCATTATAAGGATAAGAATCAAGGAGAACATCGGCTAATAAATAGAGTATTCTATGTTCTTCTTCCGTGCGAGTTCGGGGCAGAAACTTGATCCGAGAAAAGCTCACATTCTGGGCAGCGCATTCTTGTTGATAAGTCGCTGAAATTACCGTGTGATCTCCTTCTCCCTTGTAGATTAAAACACTGTTAGGAACTTGTTTGAGGATGGCAATTTGAGCCTGAACTAAATCCAAATTAAACTTACGCCCCGGGGCAATACAGAGGTAAACTACTTGGGTTGAATCAATCCCGAAAGAATGTCTAAATGTATCGCGATCGCCCTCAATTCGCTGAAATCCCGAACTCGCCACAAAGCAATCCGGCATCCGCACTAATTGTTCTTGATAATAGGGTTCGGTTCCCTCGGGATGAGTCTGCCAATCCCCTAAAAAATAGTGATCGGCCGAAATAAAAGGCGCATCAAATCCTAACCAAGATACACAAACCGGGGCGGGATGAGAGGCAAGAATCTCAATGTTGATGTTAACGGTTAACGAGTCTAAATCTACTAAAATATCTAGGCAGTCCCTCTGAATTTCGTCAAAAACGGTTTGACTTGTTACTCCCGAACTTGGATGATAAAATTTAGCCGCAAAAGATTTAAAAACAGCCGTGCGATCATCCGGTTGCAAAGGACCCGTAACGTACAAATATAAATGCGGTGTTAGTTGGGCTAATTCTCGAAGAATATCGGCACTACACCACCCTACGGAATGTCGCTTGTAATGGGGAGAAATAATGCCAATTTTCAAGGGATTTGAAGCAATCCTGGGGGAGCCTTCCCGGGCTTTATTCCCGGGGGAAAGTGGAGGTAAAGTAGGAATAAATTTTTCTGAAATGAGGCGATAAAATTGAGAATTTTTGCGAATATCATCTCGGATATTAGTAAGGATGTAAAAGCTATTATAGTAAAGTCGTTCTATATCCCAACTGGAGGGAGTCTCTAACTTTTGAAAGAGTCGAGACTCTAAAGTTAAAAAATGTTGGTAAGCGTTTTGGGCACTGCCTGCTTTGAGATAGGCGCTAATCCAGGCGATCGCCCCCATAAATTTGTTTTCACCTTGACAAGAATCAATATAGCAGTCAGCAGCTTTACGAGCACCGGCAAAATCCCTGGAACTGATGAATAATTCATATAAATTCCAGTGTGCTTCTACTAAGTCGGGTTTGAGGGCGATCGCAGCCGTATAACTATTCACTGCCTCTTGCATCCACCCTTGGTGACGATGAATAATCCCCAAATTAACGTGAGCTTCTGCTGATTTAGGTTCTAGTTCTAAGGTATGCTGAAATAAGGAACGAGCTTCTTCTAACTCTCCTTGATTGAGAAGGTCCGTACCCAAGGTAAAATAACCGGATGCTCCTACTAATTTAGGGTTAATTTCTAAGGCTTGTTTTTGAGATAAAATAGCTTGGTTTATATCCCCTCGTTCCTTAAATAATTTCCCGAAATTCCAATAAACTCCTGCTAGTTTGGGGTTAAAATGCAAAGCAGTTTTATAAGAGGCGGCTGCCTGATTAAAATCTCCTTGCTGGTAGTAGATACTCCCTAGATTTGCATGGGCTTCTGCAAACTCAGGACAGAGGGCGATCGCCCATTCGTAAGCACGGATTGCCCCCTCCAATTTCCCCAAAGATTGCAATATATTTCCTAAAAGTTTGTAACTGGGAGCAAAATTAGGCTGAATTTGAATAACTTGATGGCAAAGAGTCAGGGACAACTGGATTTGTCTCTCGCGGTAATATGCTTCCGCTTGCTCAGTTAATTGCTCAACTACCTGATTCATTGTTTCGTCTAATTTGGGGTATTCCATGTTAAATTTTTAAAGTTTACTCCAAGGGTTGACTCTAAACAATCCCGGCTAATTGCATGACCTGAAACAGAGATTTTATATTAACATAAATATGTTCAGCCCGAGGCGGGCAGTTGAAGGGTTTGGGGCGGAGATTCGGATGTTTTAGGTAGTAATTTTCTACCTCTTCTCCAATCAAATAATAATAGTCTAATCCCACCTGGTTGCTAATAATCCAATAACAATCAGGAACATACCTCGGTGAAAAAATTTCAATGAGCTGAGTTTCCGGCTGACAGAAAATGGTATTGGTCAATCCTGCACCATGTGGGGCCACAATCATTTTAGCCCCAGCCATTAAACTAATTTGCTCACTAACAGATAGAGATTCTAAAATGACTGTTTTAAACCCCAAGGGTTCTAACAAAGCGATGACCTCCTCTTCATTAACAAGGCGGCGCACTTTCGCTTTTTGGCGGCTAATATAAATTTTTTCGGGAGTCTTTGAACCCTGAAAATCTATCAGGGGGAGAAATTTCTGCCGCAGAAATTCACATACCCATTTGGGAGGACCCTCAATAAAGGGACCAAACCATTTTTCTGTACTACTTGTAACCGAAGGAACTATTAACCGATGGGCTTGAATGTGAGGATATTCAATACTCGTAATTAGTTTATCTTCCGGGATATTTAAGGCTTGAATCAGGTGTTTTTGAAAAGGATGTTTATAATTATTAATAACAAATTTATCAATTTTTTCTAAATCCATACCACTACGGTGCAGTAGTTCAAACCGGGGTAAAATATCTACCCACGAATGATAATAAGTATCGCCACCCAGGGTTGAGATAAATGCCACTGTTCCATCGATTTTATGAAGGGGTGGCAATTTATCTAAGGCAAATAAAAAAGGAACATTTCCGGTGGAAACATCAGCTAGTAAATGGTTATCTTCAGACCAAACTACGCTGGTGTACAAATCACCCCAAGCCCGGCCATTGGGGACGACTGACAGGTAGGTTTCTGGGGAGTATCCGTTTGTTTCGGAGAAATAAAGGGGAACGGTTGGATCGGGTCCTGCAATCGTTTTCCCTGCCGACAGATGAACGGTAGTTTGGGGGCTGATTTCTAAGTAAGTAATTTCCGAGGCACTTTGATTTAAGTGAAATTTTGTAGCTATTTTTTTAGTTAATTGGCATATTTTTTTAGGGCTATAAACCGGGATTTTAACAAAAGATTTGGGCAACATCTCTTCTAAGTGGGGTTGACCTCGAAAATAAAGCCTCTCGAAATCAGCATCATATTTAATAGCATTTTTGAAACAAAAAATGGCTTCTTCGAGTTCCCCTTCCCGGTGTAAAATATTTCCTAAATTTCCATAAGCCATTGCTAAATCGGGTTGAAGGGCGATCGCATGACGTAGAGAGGCTTTAGCTTCGTCGAGTTTGTCTTGTTGTTCGAGAATGTAGCCTAAGTTGCCGTGGGCCAGGGGAAAATTGGGTTGAATTTGAAGACAATCTCGCAAACAAGCAGCAGCGGCTTCTAGCTTGCCTTGTTGTTGAAAGGTTGTTCCCAAGTTGCGGTAGGCTTCAGCAAAATTTGGGTCAATTTCAATGGCTTTTTTAAAGTAGGTTATGGCTTCTTCTTTCCGGTCTACTTTTCTTAAAATCATTCCTAAATTATTGTACGCTTCAATCCAATTCGGTTGAAGTTCTATTGTGGTTTGAAAGCAAAGAATAGCCAATTCTGTCTCATTTTTCTGTTGGAGGAGGTAGCCGAGTTTAAAATGTGCAGCGGGAAGATTGGGTTGCAGGGCGATCGCTTTTTGAAAACAGGCGATTGCCTCTTCTAGCTTGCCCTGAGATTCTAGAAATATCCCTAAATTCAAATAAGCCGGACCCCAATCAGGGTAGGTCTGAATAAACTGCTGATAAAATGCAGTTGCTTCTTTAATTTTTCCTTGTTTCCCCAACTCTAATCCCACTTGATTATGAAGGTCTGGGGTAAACTGAGTGGGGTTGAGTTCTAAAGCCCTTTTTTGAGAGTCAGTCGCCTCTTCTCCTCGTCCCTGTTCCTTAAAAACTTTTTCTAAATTCCAATAAACTCCGGCCAAATCAGGCTGAAGATCTAAGGCTTTTTGATAGTAGCTAATCGCTTCATCAAATTGACCCTTTTGATAGAAAATTGACCCTTTATTTGCATGAATAGCTGCAAATTCCGGATGCAAAACCAGTGCTCGATTATAAGCCCGCATTGCCGCTTCTAGTTTACCTTGGGCCTGGAGGGCATTACCCAAAGTTTTATAGACGGGAGCAAAATTAGGCTGAATTTGAATAAGTTGATGACAAAGGGCGACGGCCTCGGTCCACATTCCATTCTGATAATAGCGTTCAGCCTGCTGATTGGTAGCGGTAGCCTCATCGATATGCATGACGGTTTCACTCTTTTTGATTGCCCTATTATCCCAGTCCAGTGATTACGTGCGAACCCAAGGATTCAATACTCCTGGAATATTATCATATCATGGCAGTTGCCCCAATAGAAAAGGGGTGGAGTTTTTACTCCACCCCTTACGCCGATTCAACAACGTTGATTAGAAAATTTTTAGTCTGGAAACCGAAGTCCTTAATTAATTTTTGAAAGAATTCGGTTTTTTAAAGTAAGTCTGAATCTAGGTCAAACCTGGATTTTTTTGTTTCTCAAAATATTGAATTAAGGCATAAGCCAGGTCAGCCCGAGTCATCACGTCTAGGGGACGAATGGAGTGGTTGCTATTGGTATTTACAAACCCTTCTTGTAACGCGGTCGCCATTGCTTTTTGCGCCCAATCAGGAATATTTACTGCATCGGCATAGGCATCTAAAAGTTCAGCTATGGCATGATTTGATAGCTGAAATACGCCATACCCTTGGGCAAAAGTTGCCAGTCCTTCGGCGCGAGTCACCGGGCGATCTGGAAAAAATCGACCTTCACTATCGACACTCATTGTCCCAGTTTTTAAGGCAATTTGAATCGATCTATAATCTGGCCGGCTGCCTTTGATATCTTGAACCGAAATTTCGGCTTTATCTGCTGTGCTTCGTTGTCTTAAATTAAAGGCTTTTCCCAAAACTTGGGCCAGTTCTGACCGAGTAACGGCTTGGTTGGCATAGGAAGTTTCATCTTCTCCTAAATTAGACATCCAGCCGATCGCAATCACTTGTTTTATAGGGGTTTCGGTCGATTGAGTTTGAGGCATCATTGTCCCTGGTTTTATTCTAGGAGGGTCTGTTGTTTCACTCTCCTTGATTTCGAGAAGATAGGGGGGAAATCAGGACAATTTACCCCCTATCCGGTGACCTCCGAGATTTTTCTAGGGCTGAAATTAAATGTAGTCAAGGACTTTGATGCTTCAAACAAGCGGCCTAAATATCTAGGATAACCATTGCTATCCATCCCTCGGGGGTGGATTCAAGTTTAAATTGATGTAAGGTTACGGCTTTGACATCAACCCGCTGTTCATGGCGATCAGGGTCGAGGGTTTCTCCCATTGCGATCGCCTCTAGCTGATACAGTCCATCTTTCTGGGCGATCGCCACCTGTTGCCCGCGCAATAGCAATTGTTCACTATCTTTATAATACAAGAATTCTTGTAAATAATTAAACAGCAACATATCTAATTCATCGTTTTCTAACGTGAAATTTCGCTGTTCAGTAAGGGCTATTGTTTCTAACTCAAAAATCATGGCATTAACCGTCGCATCTCCTGCTTCAATAAACACCATTTCTAAATCTTTGCCCTGGGCAATAAAGGCAATGTCTGCTGTTGCCACCTCTTCTAAAAATTCATAAGGCATTGGTTATTCCTCACAGGATTGCAATCGATGGATAATATCGGATTTGCGAGTTTCTAATTGTTTACCAATAAAGACCAACTCGATTTTTTCCCACTCAAAGGGTTCTAATTCCCACCGTCCCGCGACGAAATTAAATAAATAACTCGCCTCCTCAGTAAACTGGATGAATCCCTTAGCGCGATAAACCTCCGATTCTAGAGAGTCCGCGAAGGCTTCAAACCGGAGACGATGAAACAGCCGTTCCGACGTATAACTAAAGGAGTCAAACTCCGGTTGATGAACGTGATCCGGTGGTTTTTGAAGGCGATCGCGGTTTAATCCAAACAGCAAATCTGAATCAATTCGACAGCGTTCGGTTTTGATAATGGGGGCGATGCTATTAATCTGAGTTAGCTTTTCTTCAATTTCCTTCAATTGTCCCTCATCCACTAAATCGACTTTATTTAATAGAATGATATCCGCCCCTTCAATTTGCAGGCGGCTAGTGTGACCGATTTGAGGATATTTCACCAAACCATCCGCATCAATAGTCGTAATCACCCCATCCAAAATCACCTGAGTTAAGGTGTCTTGGATGTCAAAAACTAGGGCATCAGGTTCGGCAACCCCCGTAGTTTCTACCACAATCATATCGGGTTGAATAGTTTCGAGAATTTCCTGAACCGCCGCCTCAAATTCTCCTGACAAAGAACAGCAAACGCAACCGCCACCTAATTCGGCAATCTGAATATTTTTCCCTTCTATTACTTTGCTATCGATGGCAATTTCGCCAAATTCATTCATTAGGATAGCAATTTTTCGAGGAACAGTCTCCAGAATATATCGCAGCAGGGTGGTTTTTCCGCTGCCTAACGGTCCCGTAATCACGGTAATGGGAGTGCGAGTTTCCATCGTGATTACCCCTTCACGTTTCCAATCGGAACTAAGCGAACTACTCGCTTACTTAATCCCGCTAATTCGGTAGCATTTACAACCTCATCCACATCTTTATAAGCCCCCCCTGCTTCTTCTGCTAAACCCCGCCAGGAAGTGGTCCGAATATAAATTCCTTGCTTCTGCATATCTTTTTGTAATTGTTCACCCTGCCACAATTTCCGCGCCTTGGTACGACTCATGGTTCGTCCGCTACCGTGGGCGGTACTAAAGAAACTTTGAGCCCCCGTAGATACCCCGGCTAAGAGATAGGATCCGGTTTCCATACTTCCGCCCAAAATCACCGGCTGACCAAAGGGTTTATAACGGTCGGGGATGCCTTCCATACCGGGCCCAAAGGCGCGAGTTGAACCCTTGCGATGCACCAACAGCGATCGCTCTTTTCCATCCACAATATGCTGTTCTAATTTGGCCGTATTGTGCGAAACATCGTAAACTTGATGCATTCCTAACGCTTCTGCTGACCGTCCAAATACTTCGGAAAAAACTTCTCGAATCCGGTGTAAAATCACCTGCCGGTTGGCAAAAGACATATTTAATCCACATTTCATCGCCGCAAAATAATCCTGCCCTTCGGGAGAATTAAAGGGTGCGCAAGCCAGTTCTCGGTCTAAAATGTTAATCCCATATTTGGATTCCATAACTTTGAGAAAGACTTGCAGGTAGTCCGTTGCCACCTGATGTCCAAATCCGCGACTGCCACAGTGAAACATGATCACCACCTGATTCGGAATCGTAATCCCAAAGGCTTCGGCTAATTCTGGATCGACAATATTTTCAGGACGGGCGACTTGAATTTCTAAATAGTGGTTACCAGAACCCAGAGTCCCGATTTGATTGCAACCGCGATCAACGGCTTTGTCACTAATTTTTGAGGCATAAGCCCCGGCAATACAGCCATTTTCTTCGGTGAGTTCTAAATCCTCTTCCCATCCATAACCATTGTTAATACACCATTTGGCACCTTCTTGCACAACTTGGCGAAATTCATTCCGGGAAATTTTCACAAACCCTTTACTTCCAACCCCAGCCGGAACGCGTTGGTACAACTTATCAATTAATTGTTTAATGTAGGGTTTGACCTCTTTTTCCGTGAGATTGGTCACGACTAACCGCATCCCACAGTTAATATCAAATCCAATTCCCCCGGGAGAAATAACCCCCCCTTCGGCAATATCCATCGCGGCAACACCACCAATCGGAAATCCATAACCAAAGTGACCATCGGGCATACACAAAGCATATTGAGTAATTCCCGGCAGGGTCGCCACATTGGTGATTTGATCCGAGACGGCTTGATCCATCTCCTGCATTAACTGTTCTGTCGCATAAATTCGGGCCGGAACCCGCATTCCGGGTTTGTAGGAGGTGGGAATTTCCCAAATGTTATCGGAAATTTGCTTTATAGGTTTCATACAAATATTTTAAGGTAAAAAAATCGAGAAATAAAGAGCCTATTATGAAACTCAATTGGAAGAACCCTATACCCTTTAGGTAAAACTTCCCGAATACCCCTCCCTTAAGTCTGGGCAGCCTTCTTAAAAGAGTGAGTGTATTGGCTAAGGGCGAGGGTTATCAGTTAGGCTTTCCTGACATTTTGCCGATAAACTGAGGGTTCATGATTTAGACTCTCTCTACTCTGTTTATAATAACTGTTGCCCCGGGATTTTGCCCATTCACCTCGGCTTCGGGGAAACCAATCTAGGCGATCGCCCCCCGGGGCAAACAGTTCTAGCGGCTTGTAATACAATCAACCCCACGGTTAACGGCTGGGATATAATCCTATGAACTCATTATTAGCCATCTACTCTAAATACACCCTTACCATTTTCCTATAGAACTATAAAATTTAATCCCCTCACCTGTATAAAACCACCTGTAAAATTTATTAAGAAAGTATCCGCCGCCTTTCTTCCTGTTTCTTGCGAATTTTAAAGCTAAAAATTGAGGCATTCAACCAAGCCAACCCCACCGCATAGCCGGCTAAAACATCAGTCGGCCAATGCAAACCGACATACATTCGACTCCACCCGATCGCCAGAACTAACAGCAGGGTTCCCGCATAAATCAACCCGCGCCACCGGGGAAAGTACCTCCCTAACAAATAACCACAAAATCCATAAATAACCAACCCGATGGTAACATGACCGCTAGGAAAACTGGAGGTATCAAGATGATCGTTGATCAGTGACCAAATTTGCGGGCGATCGCGATTAAAACACGCTTTAATCAACAAATTAAGTAGGGTGCCTCCTACTGCCGCTATAAAAAACCCAAAGAATTCGGTCCGCTGTCGGCGAATCCAAAACTTAACCCCCAACGCCATAGAAATAGGTATCAAGACAAAAGGTCCACCCAAAATAGAAAAACTTTTCATGAGGACATCAAGTAAGGGAGAGTGAGTTTTTTGAATGGCAAGCATGATATTTAAGTCCCAATCACGAGTCCTTAGATTCATGACGCCATCTGTAATATATAAAAAGGCTGCAATTGATAGTAAAAATAGCAGAATGCCTTGCCAAATTACCCTCGATTGAAGGGACCAAAAAGAGCGAGAATGAGACCGTTCTTGCCAAAAGCGAACCAGTCGCGATGCCATCTTCCGAAACTTAGAAATAGTCATCTTTTAAGATAATAATCCACGTGAATCAAGGGGGTGATCCCCCACTTTAATTTTAGGGTTAAACAGGGGAGTCGCAACCGGGAAGTTCTTAGGGCAATTAAGTACAGCTTTCTGTGAGAGGTTCGACTCGGGACTTTAAAGGGGTGAATCGTTAAAGGTGAACCTTGAGTGAACGATCGCCCCTGAAGATATTCTAAATGAGGCCCGATCGCCCGGATCACCCGTGGAAATTGCAGTCACCCCAGAGACTCAAACCGGGCATTTTCTGGATATGATTAATAATTTGCAAGAACTTGTTGAGAACTTATGACCCAGAACTACCGCATAACTCTTCTTCCCGGCGACGGCATCGGTCCTGAAATTATGGCGATCGCGGTAGACGTCTTAAACCTTGTCGGACAGCAACTCGACTGGAGTTTTACCTTCACCGAAGCGGCGATCGGAGGGTCTGCCATTGATGCTACGGGCGAACCCCTCCCTTCGGAAACCCTCAAACAATGCCAAGATAGCGAAGCCGTCCTGCTAGCAGCGATCGGGGGCTACAAATGGGATAACCTCCCCCGCCAGCAACGGCCCGAAACCGGATTGTTGGGACTGCGTGCGGGTCTAAATCTATTTGCCAATTTACGACCGGCGACTATTCTACCACAATTGGTGGATGCCTCCAGTCTCAAACGCGAAGTAGTCGAAGGCGTTGATATTATGGTCGTCCGAGAACTCACCGGCGGCATTTACTTCGGTCAACCCAAAGGAATTTTCGAGACAGAAACTGGGGAGAAACGCGGCGTTAATACAATGGCTTACACGGAATCAGAAATTGACCGGATCGGGCGCGTTGCTTTCGAGACGGCCCGCAAACGCCGGGGTAAATTATGTTCTGTGGATAAAGCAAATGTCCTAGATGTCTCCCAACTCTGGCGCGATCGCATCACTCAACTGGCCCAAGAATATAGCGATGTAGAACTCTCTCACCTGTACGTTGATAATGCCGCCATGCAATTAGTCCGCTGGCCTAAACAATTCGATACGATTGTTACCGGAAACCTCTTTGGCGATATTCTTTCCGATGCTGCTGCCATGCTAACGGGTAGTATTGGAATGCTTCCGTCGGCTAGTTTAGGTGCATCGGGTCCGGGTTTATTTGAACCCGTCCACGGTTCCGCACCCGATATCGCCGGACAGGATAAAGCTAACCCGATCGCCCAAGTTTTAAGTGCAGCGATGATGTTGCGCTATGGTTTAAACCAACCGGAAGCCGCTACTAAAATTGAGCAAGCTGTCCTCCAAGTGCTTGATGCTGGATATCGCACTGGGGATATCATGTCTGAGGGGATGAAACAGGTGGGCTGTCGCCAAATGGGCGATGCTTTACTTCAGGCATTAGCTGGCTAAATACACAGAGGTCAAACTCATAAAAATTCCCACCCTAAAAGGGTGGGAATACCGGAAAAACCCAGGTCGCTGAGTCGCAGCAGCGCTAATTTGAATAACATTTTTAGAAACTAGATAGAGAGATGATGTGGGATAAAATTGCTAAACAGATTTCTGAGGTAACGGGAGAAAACTTTTCCCTGGGCGATCGCCATTCGGTTGGGGGGGGTTGCATCAATCAAGGTTATCGCTTAACCGGAGGCAATCGCACCTACTTTGTCAAACTTAATCGCGCCGTGGAACTCCCCATGTTTGAGGCGGAAACATTGGGATTACAAGAAATGTGGGAAACCCAAACCATTCGTGTCCCTAAACCGATTTGTACCGGCCTCGCTGACGACTCTGCCTATATCGTTTTAGAGTGGATCGAACTTACCTCTCGCACCGATGCCTCAGCTTCCCGAAAAATGGGCCGTAAACTAGCGGCAATGCACCAGCATTCGGGTTGTGGAAAATTTGGCTGGAATCGGAATAATACCATTGGTTCGACACCCCAAATTAATACTTGGACCGCAGATTGGACCGAGTTTTGGGTGGAATATCGCATCGGGTTCCAACTGGAATTAGCAAGGCGAAAAGGGGGAAATTTTCCCCAGGGCGATCGCCTCCTTAATACTATTCCCAAATTGTTGTCCAGTCATTCCCCTCCACCTTCCCTGGTTCATGGGGATTTATGGGGAGGCAATGCTGCCGTTACCCCAGAGGGTGAACCCACAATTTATGACCCCGCCACCTATTATGGCGATCGGGAAGTAGATATTGCCATGACGGAATTGTTCGGCGGATTCTCCGGGGCTTTCTATCAGGGATATAACGAAATTTGGCCGTTGCCTCCCGGTTATGAACAGCGCAAAACCCTTTATAATCTCTATCATATTCTTAATCACTTTAATCTTTTTGGGGGCGGTTATGGGTCCCAAGCTAATAGTGCGATCGCCACCCTCTTGCGTTAAAGTTTCCCCCCAAATCAGAAGCCCGGATCCTTAAGGATCCGGGCTTCTTTTATAAGCTAACCAGCGGCTATTAAAAAAATATCGAGGGTTCCAGTCATTCGGTGCCAGTTAGCGGTTTTGAAAACCGTATTGAAAGCCGTCAAAAATAGGTTAAAAACTTTTCTAGGTTTCAAGATAAGCAATAAATGTGAATATCTCATGAAGATTTTACGAACTTCCCCAAATTTTAGGGGAGGGGGTTTTGGTCTCCCCCAGGCGACTGCCCCCGCGCCCTGTATTCCTCGTCACCAAAAGGTTTCATTCAAAACCTGGGAATCGTCCAGGGCCACCACCTGAATGCTTGCCCAAAATAATCAGCCCAGATCCTGGGGGGATCTGGGCTAAATTTTATAGACCGGCTGGCGATTATTCAATATGCACAGGAGGGGCAACCACTCAAGGCCAGCCAGTGAAATTTAAAAGAGCTTTGAAATCAGTTAAAAAGAAGTTAAAGGTTTTATTGATTATCAATATATTCAACGAATGTGAATATCTTATGAAGATTTTAGGGATATTCTAAAAATTTTTCAGGGCCGCTGGTCCCCTGGAAGGAGGGATGCCAGCTAATGCCCTGCCCCTACAAGGGCTTAGGGTTAGCGAAAATTATTAGAAACCGCCTAAAATTAGCTGAAAATAATATAACCAGACCCGTGAGAGTCTGGTTTTTTTTATAAACTGGCTGCGTTCTATTATCAGAAACGTTGGTAACAGACATCTAGCAGTCAGCAGTTTTTAAATGGGCTTTGAAAGATGTTAAGAACAGGTTTGGAACTTTAGCTGATTATCAGAATAATCGACAGGTGTGAATATCTTGTGAAGATTAACAAAAATTTCCCACTTTTTTTGGTAGGTTGGGCCTGAGCATTTCCAGGCTGACTTAGGGCTTGTGAAGCTCTGGAGGAGAGGGTTTGAGCAATTAGGAGCCAACTTCTGAGTCAGGGGGTTGGTCTCGACCCCAGCTTAGATCAGGCGATCGCCCGTTCAACTGGGAAACCTGAAGCCCTTAAGGAACCGTCCCAGGCAAAGACTCTCGTAACAAAACTGGCTAAACTGTTCAAGAGGATTGCCTGATTAAATGTAAGGACTCGATACAATCACAAATTATTTATATGAAAAGACTGGCCTTCGTAACTTTGGGACTTTTATCCGTGGCGATCGCACTCCAGGCAGCGACTCAAACCCTATTGATTCATCCGGCGATCGGTCAGGGAGTCGTCACCGCCACGGGACCCCAAGCTCAACGGTTCCCCTCCTTTAACAGTCAGCGACTGGACGAACAATTGATCCGCTACCAGCAGCAGTTAAACGAATCCGGCCCTCCAGATATCTTAATTGTCGGGAGTTCCCGAGCATTACAAGGCGTCGATCCTTTAGCCTTAGAACTCGCCTTAGCCCATTACGGACATCCGGGACTAAAAGTCTATAACTTTAGCATCAATGGGGCCACCGCCCGAGTCATTGACCTCGTGTTGCAAACTATTTTGACCCCGGATCAGTTACCGAAAATGATTATTTGGGCCGATGGAGTTAGAGCTTTTAATAATGGTCGTGCCGATCGCACCTATCAAGCTATTCTCGACTCCGAAGGGTATAGAGTCCTCTCCAGTGGAGTTAGACCCCTGCAAACCCAAACCACTCCTGCTTCTTCCCCCACTGCACCTGCCACCCCTAGAACCGCACCCATGAGAAGGCAGCAAAGTAGTGTCCCGGGAGCTTTTTCTAATAAAACCGAACCCCCACCCCCACTCTCCACCCATGATGACCCCCGAGAAGCCGTCGCCACCACTTATCAAGCCATGAATGTGTGGTTAGGGAGAGTCAGAGAAGAAATTGCCGCCACATATAATGGCGAGATGCAACAGGCAAGGTGGATCAGACGGGGTGACCCTACAGGCAGTCCCCCCAATCAAAGACCCAGCGTTCCGAGTCCCGGAACAGGTAGACCCCCGTTACCGACAATGGAAGCCCTAATTGCACAGCAGACTCCGAACCAAATGCAACCCACCGGGTTCGTTCCTGTAAGCGATCGCTATAATCCCGAGACTTATTATCAGAAACATCCGCGAGTAGCGGGACAATATGATGGAGATTATGCCGCCTTTAGCTTGCAAGGAGAACAGACCCGAGCATTAGAGGCGATCGCCACCTTTGCCAACCGCCAAAAAATCTCCCTAATCATTGTCAACTTACCGTTAAATAACGATTACTTAGACCCGGTAAGAAGTTCTTCAGAACAGCAATTTCGCAGCCAAATGCAACGGATGGCCTCTCAAAGAGGCTTTATCTTTCGCGACTTAGGGCAACTGTGGCCGACCCAGGATAATTACTTTGCAGACCCCAGCCACCTCAACCGTTACGGGGCCTTTTCCGTCGCCGTAGAACTCGCCGCTGACCCCTCAATTCCCTGGGGGAGAGCGAGGCAATAGAGAGATTGATTTACTCGTCACGTTTGACCGGCAATTTTAGCGAGGTTTATCCGAAACGATTCAAATGTGTCAGGAGTTAGAAACCATTTTGGGTGGAGAAGTTGACTGGATTATCAAATCTGCGATCGCCCAAAGCGAAAATTAGCTACGCCGTCAACAGATACTGGAATCTGCACAAGTTATCTATGCCAAAAGCGCTAAAATCCCTGATTGAGATTGAAAATCTTGAAGCACAAATACTCGGTTGGTTATAATAACAATACCCCCTTACTCCCGTTAACCCATGCAAGCGTTTGAATTTAAAACCATTCTCCAAAACGGAATGATTAGCCTTCCGTCGGAATACTCCCACCAGTGGGAAGGTAAAATCATCCGTGTCATTGTTTTAGAAGACATCGAAAACACTTCCCCTCCACTTGAAACGAACCCACTCAAAGGAAGCGTTCTGTTTGAAAATGACCTAATTTCTCCCATTGATGAACCTTGGGAAGCAGCTTAATTATTATTCTCGATATTTTTTAATACAAAAACCATGACTCATAACCAAACCTTACAAAAAATCCCTTATCTTGAGTTTTTGAATACTGAACTTAAACCCATTCCGTATCGCACCGATAAACCCTTGGCGATCGACCTGTTTTCCGGTTGTGGGGGATTTGCATTAGGATTTGAAGCAGTCGGATTTAGAACGATTGGATATGAAATGGACCCCGATGCCTGTATGACGTATCGGAAAAATCTCCATTCGGTTTGTCACAGGGTGCTGTTAACCCCTGAGAGTGAATTCGTTGAAGGCGCATCGGTCATTATTGGAGGTCCTCCTTGTCAACCTTTTAGTGTCGGGGGAAATCAGCAGGGTGTCAAAGACAGTCGAGATGGATTTCCGATTTTTATCAATGCGGTAGAACGCCATCAACCGGCGATCGCCATCTTTGAAAATGTCCCAGGAATGCGATTTCGTAACAAAGCCTATTTTGAACAAATTATCAGCAGCTTAAAAGCCTTAGATTACCGGGTTGAATGGGAAATCGTGACTGCCACTGATTATGGTGTTCCCCAACGCCGTCAGAGACTGTTTTGTATCGCCCATAAAGGCGGATGGGAATGGCCCAAAAAAACTCATCACTTTCATCCCTACACCGCTGGAGAAGCCCTCGGAGAACTGGCATTAATGGCACCCCCTAACTCCAAATTTCTCACTCCTAGCATGGATGAATATATTAGAAAATATGAAAAAGCCTCTAAATGTGTCAACCCTAGAGATTTACATTTAGATCGACCCTCCCGAACTGTAACCTGTCGTAATCTTAGTGCACCCACCGGAGATATGTTAAGAATTCGCTTACCGTCAGGTTGTAGACGCCGGTTAACGGTTCGCGAAGGCGCACGTCTGCAAAGTTTCCCCGATTGGTTTGAATTTTATGGCAGCGAAGACAGTCAATGTAAACAGATTGGAAATGCCGTTCCACCTATTTTGGCAAAGTCTTTAGCAGTTAGGGTAAAGCTGTACTTGGAAAATATGGGGCGATCACCCTCAACAAAATGTCTTCCATTTGAGGAACCTATTCAGTTATCTTTTGATTTTCCCACTTAAGATATTGTTGAAATGACTGAACAAAGCAATTTTTTCAATGCTCAAGCTGTCCAGAAAACTGAACAAGCGAAGTTAATACTGAAAAGCCTTGGTCTTCCTCCTGGTCAGCAAAATGACCGCTCTGCTTTGACTTTACTCGCTCTGCTGGATTTAAAGCCAGATACAAAATGGTCTAATGCGAGTAGTCCACTATTAGGAATTACTCCTATTATGGAATTCCTGTCAATACATTATCGCAAAAATTATAAGCCCAATACTCGCGAGACAATTCGCCGACAAACCATTCATCAATTTGTAGAGGCCGGAATTGTGATTTCCAACCCTGACAATATTTCTAGACCTCCTAACAGTCCAAAAACTGTTTATCAAATGGAAAAAACTACTTTAAATTTACTTCGTAGATATGATACTGATGAGTGGACTAACAGTCTCGAACTCTACCTGTTATCTGTAGAAACACTTTCCCAGCGTTACGCCCGGGAACGACATATGGAACGACTTGCCGTAGAGATACCTTCAGAAGATACAATTTTTTTATCTCCCGGCGGACAAAATTTATTGATAAAAGAAATTATTGAGGAATTTTGCTCTCGCTTTACGCCCGGTGGGGTTTTGATGTATGTAGGCGATGCTGCTGATAAATGGCTTTACTTTAAGCCGGATATTTTCAACCGTTTGGAAATAACAGTCAATAGTCATGGTAAGATGCCCGATCTCATGGTTTACCATATTCAAAAAAATTGGCTGGTACTTATTGAAGCGGTGACCAGTCATGGGCCAATCAATCCTAAGCGGAGGAATGAACTTCAAATCTTATTTGAGAATTCAACAGCCGGTCTTGTATTTGTTACTGCATTCCTTAATCGACAGGATTTGGCAAAATACATCAATGAAATTTCTTGGGAAACCGAAATATGGGTCGCTGAATCTCCTACACATCTGATCCACTTTGATGGAGAGCGTTTTTTAGGACCTTATGAATAAGTATGCAATCCTTTTGGGTTTAAAAATGTGGCGATACTGATTCATGACTTGGGAGAATCGGTGAGGTCGGTATTATTTGATGATACTATTTTATTGCCGGAAGAGTTGAAAGAGAGTTTACAGCAGCAGTGGAATCGGTTGTCTGAATTGGAACAACCCGTGATGTTTCTGTTGGCGGAGGTGGAGAGGGCGGTTACTCTGTCAAAATTAATACAAACTAATACCATAGACCCTGCGGATTTGCTGAATGGTCTGCACTTTTTATCGCCGCGTTGCTGGGTGGAACAACGAGACAATCTCTACAGTCTGTCTGTTGTCATTATTCAGTATATCAAGAGTCTCATTAAGTCTTAAACGGGGAAAAGCGGCCATGCTTTTCTAGTGAAATCTGCATTCTACGGGGATTTTACCCTTTCAACTGTGGCGATAATGGAGGGATTTACCGGGGATTGCCTTGAGGATTAAAAAATTTTTTAAAGTTTACCGGATTTTCTAGTCTTTCTCTGTTTTTATTAAGTCTGGGATGACCAAAAAAGTGGAAAACCAGGAGATTTCATAAAATATTCCTGAAATTTTTAAGATTACTTGTAGGAGGGAATGACCAATTTACTCATACCAGTTTCATGCTTCAAAAATTAACGTTTTTCGTCTTTTTTGGTTTAATTATTGGTACGGTAATTGGGGTGCCTCAAGTCAAAGAAAATTTCAGTAAGAATACGGAATTTATTAGTTCAAATCATACCCATTCTGTTGATTCAGTCACTCAACAAAATCCTGATGAAAAAAGATGTACGATTCCTCGGGGTAGCGGGAGAAGAGATGACTGTTCTACTGAATCATTTACACAAACCAGTTCCCAGGAGATGAGAACCGACTCTGTTGCCAGTTAATGAATATCAAGTTTAGTGGAATGGTTAAACCCAGTAGGTGATCTACTGGGTTTTTTCAGGGGGGAATTCTCTAGGAGTGATGTACTTACCCCGGAGAAAGGACATGGGGAGGTGATGCTGTGCGATCGATCGCCCATGATCCATTCCCCAGTTCCACCAATTCAGGGACCCTAACCCTCTACAACCCCTCTTCAATCCACTGATGTAGCGATCGCCTCTCAACGAATGCAACAATAGAGTACCTGTTCACTCAATGAAAGTCGTTAACTAACTCATGCCTGCTGTTCCTGAATCCCTCTCCGGTAACCAAATCCGTGACAAGTTTCTCAATTTCTACGCCGCTAGGGGTCATCAAATCCTTCCTAGTGCCTCTTTAGTCCCGGAAGACCCTACGGTTTTACTGACGATCGCCGGGATGCTGCCGTTTAAACCGATTTTTCTCGGACAACGCACTCCGGAATTTCCGCGCGCTACAACCTCCCAAAAGTGCATCCGCACCAATGATATTGAAAATGTGGGACGCACTGCCCGCCATCATACCTTTTTTGAGATGTTGGGCAATTTTAGCTTTGGGGACTACTTCAAAGAACAGGCGATCGCCTATGCCTGGGAACTCTCTACCCAAGTCTATGGACTTCCTGCTGATCGCATTGTCGTAAGTGTCTTTCGTGAAGATGATGAAGCGTTTAATATCTGGCGCGATAAAATTGGCATTCCCCCCCACCGCATTAAGCGGATGGATGAGGCTGATAATTTCTGGACATCCGGTCCCACGGGTCCCTGTGGTCCTTGTTCGGAATTGTATTATGACTTCCATCCTGAACTCGGGGATGAGAATCTTGATCTAGAAGATGATACCCGCTTCATTGAATTCTATAACCTGGTTTTCATGCAGTATAACCGGGATGCGGACGGCAATCTCACTCCGTTAGCCAAGCAGAATATTGATACCGGGTTAGGATTGGAACGGATGGCACAAATTCTCCAAAAAGTGCCGAACAATTATGAAACTGACCTGATTTTCCCAATTGTTAAAAAAGCGGCGGATATTGCGGGAATTGATTACGCTACAGCCGATGAAAAAACCAAAGTATCTCTTAAAGTAATTGGGGACCATTCCCGCGCAGTGGTACATATGATTGCTGATGGAATTACGGCGTCTAATATTGGCCGAGGCTATATCCTGCGCCGATTAATCCGTCGGGTGGTGCGTCATGGACGATTAATTGGGATTGAGGGAGTGTTTACCCCGGAGGTGGCGGAAGCAGCGATCGCCCTGGGGGAAGGTGCTTATTCTAATCTGCGCGATCGCGAGGCAAGTCTGAAAGCGGAACTCCAACGGGAAGAAACACGCTTTTTAGAAACCCTAGAACGGGGTGAGAAACTGTTAGCAGAACTGATGGAGAAAAACCCCAAAGAAATTCCTGGACGGGATGCGTTTATCCTTTATGATACTTATGGATTCCCCTTAGAGTTGACCCAAGAAATTGTGGAAGAACGGGGAATTACGGTAGAATTGCCTGGTTTTGAGACAGCAATGGAAGAACAACGGGTGCGATCGCAAGCGGCCCATGAAACCATTGATCTCACGGTTCAAGGTAGTTTAGATAAACTGGCCGAACATATTCACGCCACGGAATTTTTAGGCTATTCTGAACCCGTGACTACCTCAGAAGTTACGGTAATTTTGATGGGGGGGAACTCCGTTGAATCTGCTAATGCAGGCGATCGCGTTCAGGTGGTGTTAGATAAAACGCCATTTTATGCCGAATCCGGGGGACAAATTGGCGATCGCGGATTTCTCTCGGGTCACGATAGTTTAGTCCGAGTGGAAGAGGTGAAAAAGGAATCAGATTTCTTTGTGCATTTCGGACACATTGAACGGGGAAGTATCTCGGTTGGCGATCGCATTACCGCCCAAATTGATCGCGCTTGTCGCCGTCGTGCTCAAGCTAATCATACCGCCACTCACTTACTCCAAGCTGCGTTAAAACTGATTGTGGATGAGGGAATTTCTCAAGCGGGTTCTTTGGTTGATTTTGACCGTTTGCGGTTTGATTTCAACTGTCCTCGTTCCTTGACTCCGGAGGAGTTAAAACAAGTTGAGGACCGGGTAAATACCTGGATTGCCGAAGCGCATCAAGCACAGATTGAGACAATGGGACTGACGGAGGCGAGGGCAAAAGGTGCAGTCGCCATGTTTGGGGAGAAATATGCCGATGAAGTGCGCGTAATTGATTTTCCCGGGGTTTCTATGGAATTGTGCGGAGGAACTCATGTGAGTAATACCGCTGAAATTGGGGCGTTTAAGATTGTTTCAGAATCTGGAGTCGCCTCTGGGGTAAGGCGGATTGAAGCAGTGGCGGGACCGGCGATTTTGGACTATTTGGAAGTGCGCGATCGCGTGGTGAAGGAATTGAGCGATCGGTTTAAGGTCAAACCCGAGGAAATCTGCGATCGCATCGATAGCATTCAAAGCGAATTGAAGGCCACTCAAAAGCAGTTAGATTCTCTCAAAGGGGAATTAGCCATTGTTAAATCCGAGCAATTACTATCAACTGCCGAATCGATTGGGGAGTTTAAACTGATTGTTGCCAATCTCGGCGAAGTCGATGCCGATGCGTTAAAAACTGCGGCAGAACGGTTACTGCAAAAACTGGGAAATGGTGCAGTAGTTTTGGGTTCAGTTCCTAGTTCTGATAAAGTCAGTTTAGTTGCTGCCTTTAGCAAAGAAGTGAATGCTAAAGGATTGCAAGCGGGTAAATTTATTGGCGCGATCGCCAAAATTTGCGGTGGCGGTGGTGGTGGACGTCCCAACCTAGCGCAAGCGGGGGGTCGGGACCCCAATCAGTTAAAGCAGGCGTTAGAGACGGCTAAAACTCAGTTAAAAGACGGGTTGCAGTAGTATAGTCAATGGGGTGGGTAAAGGCCCACCCTTGTCGCCCTCCCGATGAAGCGAAAGTGGGCGATCGCGGCTGATGTTCTTTGACATAAAATTTAACCTTTTCTACCCTCCCGTTTTTTAACGGCGATCGGATATCCTCGGAACAAGCCTTTTTAGGAGAGCGAGATATCTATGCCTAACTTTATCAAGCGAGTTTGGGACCAATTCTTGCACTTACTTTACAAACGCACCATCCTAATTTTAACTGTTTTATTCTGTATTGGGGTGGGGGTGGCGATGGCAAATATGTCCCGGCTTTCTTCCCATTTGATTTCATCTCAAGCCCTTCAAAATGCCTCATTATTTGCGGATGCCATGCAAGAAGCTAGGACACTTTACAGTTCCCAAGCTGTTGCTCGTGTTAATGAAATACCGGGAATCAGTGTTACCCACAACTATAAAAATCAAACCGGGGCTATCCCTTTACCGGCGACATTCTTATTAGAATTGGGCCATACTATTAGTAAAAAAAATAGTGGGATGTCCGCCCATCTTTATAGTGATTACCCCTTTCCCTGGCGGCAGCAAGAAGGGGGACCGAGAGATTCATTTCAACAGGATGCGTTGCGGTATTTAAAAAAATTTCCTAATCGTTCGTTTTATCGAACCGAAAAAATTGGGAATAATCAGATGTTTCGGTATGCTCAAGCCGATTTAATGAAAGCAACCTGTGTGGCTTGTCATAACTCCCACCCCGATAGTCCTAAAACTGATTGGAAAGTGGGAGATGTGCGCGGCATTTTAGAAATTTCTCAGCCTTTAGGTAGCTTTATTGCAGATACTCAAAGGGGATTGAGTGGGACCTTTTTAATGCTGGGTGGACTCTCGGGATTAGCGTTATTTGGACTGACTTTAATTTTGGGTCGCTTACGACAAACTGCCAAAGAATTAGAACAGCGAGTTCGGGACAGAACTGCTGATTTAGCGATTGCAAATGGGAATTTAGAAAAACGCAATAAATTAATTCAGCAGGTATTTGGACGCTACCTGAGCGATAAAGTGGTAGCGAATTTATTGGATACTCCAGAAGCTCTAAAATTAGGAGGCGCTCGGCGTCAAATTACGATTATGACGTCGGATTTACGAGGATTCACTGCCCTCTCGGAACGACTTCCCCCAGAACAAGTGGTGGAAATTCTCAATTTTTACCTCAAACAGATGGCGGATATCATTACCGAATATGAAGGCACTATTGATGAATTCATGGGGGATGGAATTTTAGTGCTATTTGGTGCACCGACTCCGCGATCGGATGACTCGACTCGGGCGGTTGCCTGTGCCCTGGCGATGCAATTAGCAATGAAAGAGGTTAATGAAAAAATGACCGAATGGAATTTATCTCCCCTAGAAATGGGGATTGGAATTAATACGGGGGAAGTCGTATTGGGAAATATTGGTTCAGAAAAACGCACGAAATATGGTGTGGTAGGCAGTCAGGTTAATTTAACTTATCGCATTGAATCTTACACTATGGGGAGTCAAGTTCTGATTTCCAGTTCAACCTTGAGGTCTATTACGGTTCCTTTAAGGATCACGCATCAAAAACAGGTGAAACCCAAAGGCGTCAAAGAACCCATTACCATCTATGAAATCGGAGGAATTGGCGGTGATTATAATCTTTATCTAACCCCCGAAGAAGAGATTTTTATGAGGCTGACTGACTGCATTCCGATTCAATATACGATTTTAGAGGGAAAACATATTGGAGATGTTAGTCTCTATGGAGAATTAGTGAGGCTTTCTGCTAAAGGTGCGGAAATTCGCCCGAAAGAAGGAAATGAAAATGTGATGCCTCATCCGATGAGTAATATTAAATTGAACCTCGTGCTGTTCCCCGATAATCCTTTAAAAATGAGCGAAGATGTCTATGCAAAAGTGCTGGATAATTCAGCAGGCCCGGGCAGTTTTTCTATTCGATTTACGGCTAAACCTCCGGAGGTTACAGAAAAGTTAGATAGTCTCTATCAAGCCCTGAAAACGACGTGATAGAGTCCGGGTAGATGACTGGGAAAATAGGAGATAGGGAGTAATCACATTTTGCTCCCGACTGTAACAGGGAGCAAGACGCTCCGATTATGCTCTTGCTTGTCTAAAGAAAGAGATGAAAAAATCAGGAAACTGGCTCTTCAGACTTTTTGGTGATAAGTTTTTCTAATTAGTTTTGTACTCGCTCCCCAGCCCAGGAACTGAAAGCCTTACAAGTCAAGGCTTCTAGCTCTAAAAGTGACCAAAACGAGTCTCATAAATCCCCAAAAT
>JBBQFN010000037.1:0-47940 GCA_038321985.1 Cyanophyceae cyanobacterium
AACTAGAGCCTTGAGAGACTGCATAGAAGAATTGAAAAGCATAAGGGAGCTTGACTGCGAGACAGACACGTCAAGCAGGGTGGAAACACGGACTTAGTGATCCTGCGGTGGAGAATGGAATCGCCGTGGCTCAACGGATAAAAGTTACCATAGGGATAACAGGCTGATCTTCCCCAAGAGCTCACATCGACGGGAAGGTTTGGCACCTAGATGTCGGCTCTTCGCCACCTGGGGCTGTAGTATGTTCCAAGGGTTGGGCTGTTCGCCCATTAAAGCGGTACGTGAGCTGGGTTCAGAACGTCGTGAGACAGTTCGGTCCATATCCGGTGCAGGCGCAAGAGCATTGAGAGGAGCCTTCCTTAGTACGAGAGGACCGGGAAGGACGCACCGCTGGTGTACCTGTTATCGTGCCAACGGTAAACGCAGGGTAGCCAAGTGCGGAGCGGATAACCGCTGAAAGCATCTAAGTGGGAAGCCCACCTCAAGATGAGTGCTCTCATGGAGTTAATCCAGTAAGGTCACGGGCAGAACACCCGTTAATAGGCGCTAGGTGGAAGTACAGTAATGTATGCAGCCAAGGCGTACTAACAGACCGAGGGCTTGACCTCACTCAACTTCTTAATCTTTGATTTCTTTTCTTTATGCAGTCTTGAGGGTTTACTCACCTCACCTCTTTCCGGGTGCCTATGGCTTCGTGGCCCCACGCCGACTCCTTCCCGAACTCGGACGTGAAACGCGACTGCGGCGAAGATACTTGGAGGGTAGCCTCCTGGGAAAATAGCTCGGTGCCCGGTCACTTTTAACAACAAAAAAGCCTCCTGTTTCTCTACATAGAATAGGTGGCTTTTTTGTGTTTAGAGTTTTTTAAAATCCTGAACAAAACTGTTCGACACAGCGAACAAAGATTTCTACACCCAGGCTGAGCGCAGTTTCATCAAAATTAAAGCGGGGATGGTGATGGGGATAGGCTAAGTTTTGAGACAGATTGGCTCCACCTAAAAAGAAGTAACATCCGGGTACTTTTTCTAAAAAGAAGCTCATATCCTCCCCTCCCATAGTTTGACACTCTGGAACTATTCCGGCTGGGGTTTCCACTATATTTTCAGAGACCGATCGCACTAAGTGGGCGATCGCAGGATGATTAATAACTGGCGGATAAAGCTTTTGGTAATCTAACTCATAGCTGGCCCCATGACTATGACAAACCCCCTCTATGATTTGCTTAATTCGTTTAGGGATAGTCTTTCCTAATTCGGGATTAAAATAACGCACGGTTCCACTCAAATAGGCAGAATCGGCAATTACATTTAACGCCTTACCCGCATGAAGTTCACCCACGGTGACTACAGCGGATTCTAAAGGATTAACATTCCGCGCCACAATGGTTTGCAATGCTTGGACGATTTGGGCGGCAACTAAAATTGAATCAACCGTTTGATGAGGCATAGCACCATGTCCGCCTTTGCCCTGAATGGTGCAGCGGAAAAACTCTGTTGCTGCCATTAATGGACCACTACGAACCCCTACGGTGCCTAGAGGGAGGTTATTCCACAGGTGCAAACCAATGATGGCATCTACCGTAGGATTTTCCAGAACTCCGGCTTCAATCATAGGTTTGGCACCCCCCGGTCCTTCTTCCGCAGGCTGAAAAATCAATTTGACCGTTCCAGAGAATCGCTCAGGATGCTGGGAAAGATAGTAAGCCGTACCTAGCGCGATCGCCACGTGACCATCGTGTCCACAAGCGTGCATTTTCCCCGGATGCTGTGAGCGATAAGCTACCTCATTTTCTTCAAAAATGGGTAGGGCGTCCATATCGGCTCGGATGGCGATCGCCTTTCCAGGATTTCGGCCTTCAATAATGGCGACAATCCCCGTTTCTGCAATGCTGGTTTGATGGTTAATACCCCATTCTTGTAATTTTTGAGTAATGAATTCAGCACTCAGATTTTCATGAAATGCAAGTTCGGGACGTTGATGTAACCACCGCCGCCATTCTACAAGCTGAGGCTGTAAAGATTGAAGTTCAGGACGAATGCGAGACTGATTAATGGGTTGGGGATTGGAAGACGTAGCAAACATGGGTTAAAATTGGGGAAAACTAGAGGTTTTAACGATAAGTTATAACTTTTTATATTTTTGGAGAGAGGCGATAACTTCTAGATAATCTGTCCAATTTGCTTTATAGATTGGAATCCTTAATATCAACATTATTATTTTAATGAGTCAAGAAAGGGGAAAGGGGTAAAAGTAACTCAAGGTCGAGATTAGAGGCAACCTCAACCAGTTTATCTAAATCCAGGGAATCCTCCAAAAACGGAATCGTCCCTAAGATGCGAGTTTGTGTTAGCGATTCGATTAAATCGATGGGAGTTAAATCGGCAATTTCTGCCCAGGAAAGAGGTTGAAGGCAATTAAGGATGATACCAGCCAAAGAGACTCCTGCTTGTCTAGCAAGGGCAACATTGGCAACAGCGGCGGCGATCGCCCCTAATCTTACGGGTACGACTAATACGGTAGGGATGCGCCAATCGTGGGCCAAATCTGCGACGGTTAACTCCCACGAAATAGGAGAACCCAGCCCACCGACGCCTTCGACTAAGACGAAGGAAGCCCGTTCTTGGAGTTGGGTAAACACCGGCCAGATCTGTTTGAGGTCTACGGAACGACCTTCCCGTTGGGCGGCGATGGGAGGTGCGAGGGGGGCCTCAAAATACAAGGGGGTTATTTCTTCTGGGGATTGGTCTAAGTCAAAAAGCCGCTGATAGAGTTCACGATCGCCCAGACCCGATTGCAAGGGCTTCATTAGACAAAGCGATCGCTGGGGATAATAGCGTTGCCAATAAGCGGCGATCGCTGTGGTTACAACGGTTTTCCCCGCATCTGTATCCGTTCCAGCAATCAGTAATGCGTTCAATTGTCGGTCCCTCTCCTTGATCATCGGTTTAGCAATCCCTGGGTTCTATTCGCTGACGCTAATCTCAATTTCATAATTGATTCCCGGTCCCGCAGCCACATCAATTTGATAATCTCCGCTGACCGGAACCTGGCCTTGCCATTGCACTAGCATCGCACCATCTTCCACCAATTGACCGTTAGGATAGCGGATATCAAGACCGATCGCCCCAGAAACTAGGGATACTTTCAGAATCTGCCCTTGGGTAACATTAACGAGATAGCGTTTATTTTGGCCTATCGTGCGGCCTGACATTTGGGTACGACTTCCCAGGGAGACTGGAACTCGTTGTATCTCTATCCCCGGTGATTCTTCAGAAGTTGGGATGGGGGCGGAGCTGGGTCTAGGTCTAGGTCCCGGAGTAGGTTCGGGTCTCGGCTGGGGAATCGGTTCTGGACTCACTTCCGGGGTGGGTTCGGGTCTTGGCTGGGGAATTGGTTGGGCACTCGGCGCAGGAAGTGGGGCAGATTCTAAGTTTTCTGGGGGAAGGGGTGAGGGCCGTCCCGATCCTTCTTGGGAAGGTAAGCTACTGGCGAGGGTGATATCCAGCTTAAAATTACTGGGTGAGTATCCGGGCAAGCTAAATAACTCTATCTGGTATTCCCCGTTTTCTGGTAGTCTTCCCGTCCACTGAGTGACTCCTCTGGATTCCCCGAGGGCAATCCGGTTTGGACCCCATACATTCATTAATACACCACGGTTGGCAAGGCTGGCCGTAAACAGTTCACCGGAAGTACCGCGAACAATGTATTTAATAATTTCGTTCTCTTCAACGGTACCTTCTACCGAGGTGGTTGCGCCGTTGGCAACGTTGAGGGGAACCGTAGAAATAATTGGGTCCACTGGGGGCGGGGGTTCAGTTTGTTGGGAACCTGGGCGTGTTCTTCCGGGAATGAGCAAAGGGTTCCCGGGCCTTGTGGCAGTAGAGTCGGGATTGGGTGAAGGGGTTGTAGAGGCAGGGATTTCTGAAGGGATGGGTGGAACCTTTGAGGGTTCGAGATCGGATTCAACGTTGGAAAATAAGGGGGAAGGGTTCTCCTGTACCCCAGGCCGATCGAGCTTTAAGAAGGAACGCACGACATTCCAGGAACCCAATCCGCTGAGGAGAACGATCGCAAAAATTCCCAGGGCGATCGCAATGGGATGTTCAAATAAAGAATCAGAGCTGGGGGAGATCCCGGGTGTGGGGGAGTTGGGGTCTGGTGATGGAGAAACAACTGGATTCCGCCCTACCGCAATGGTTGCTACCTCAGACATACTGGGGTCACTCCCTTGAGGAATGGGTCTTTGGGTGGTGATTTTGCCGAGGACGAGCTGGACTTCCTTGGCATACTGGTAGCGATCGCCGGGTTTATAACTTAACATCCGGTTGAGTACCCGTGCCAATTCTGGCTGTACGGGATGGGGAACAAATCGTTCCCAATGCCACACAAGTTTGACATCATCAAACAGGTCTTGAGGTTCTCGCCCAGTCAGCAAGACGACACAAGTCACCGCTAGGGCATACAGATCGCTACTAGGATAGGCTCGGCCCGTTTGCATTTGTTCGCTAGGAGCATAGCCTAATTTCCCCACGGTTGTTGCTGCGGTCCTATTTTCTGGAAACTGGATCAGGGTAGCAAGTTCTTTAACTACGCCAAAATCAATCAACACCGGCCAGCGATCCGATTCGCGGCGAATGATATTTTCCGGAGAAATATCGCGATGAATAATCCCTTGGGTGTGGATGTAATCCAAGATGGGTAACAGTTGCTGCATCCACTGCAACACTTCAGTTTCAGAAAATCGCTTGCCGGTTGATTTGTACTCTTCGAGCAGGGTTCGGTAGGTTTTTCCAGCTACATAATCTTGGACTAAAAAGAGCCGTCCCTCTTGTTCAAATGTGGCTCGAAACTGGGGAATTTGAGGGTGTTGAATTTGGTAGAGAATGGCAGCTTCTCGTTGGAATAATTCCAGGGATTTGAGGTGGGCATGACTGCCATTTGGGGTCGGAATAAATTCTTTCAGGGCGCAGCGTTCGTTAAAGCGCCCGCGATCTTCTGCTAGATAGGTGCGGCCAAACCCTCCCTGACCTAAAAGACTGATTATGTGATAACGGTTTTGAAGGATGGTTCCACTAAAAATTGCAGTTTGCATAGAGGTAAGTTCTCGTTTAAATCTGGGGGATTGAGGTTTGAGGATAGGGTTCACCCCAAAAGAGGCCATCGGCGCGATCGCCCGTTAAGACTCCGGGGATAAGTCGCGATCGGCCAAGCCGGGTTGAGCTATAAGCCCTAACTCGGAGGGGGAAGGAAGGGAAGATGGAGAATTTATCGTGAGTGTGTTACTCCTCCTCATTATTGGGGGTGGGTCTTGGTCAATATTCAGCCCGCCTCCTCCTCAGTCCCCAATCTGCCCCCTAGCGATATCAAATTTCCTCCTTCTATTCTGGCAAAGTTATTTCCGGGGGACGTTCCTCAGAAACGCGCTGAATCTCAAAATTCTCGATATTTGATTCAAAGCGATTGAAGATGACGCGTATTTCGTCATAAGCTACGGCAGTAGAAAGGCCCCTTGCTGTCGGACATTTGACTCGAAGTAAGGTTTGAAAACCGCCAAACTCTTCGTTGATATAAAAAGTTTTGGGACACTCGAAACTGATAAAGCCTTCTAGAGCAACCTGATTGAGAGCCGCAATCCCCAAGGGAGAGTTCAGAATATTTTCCCACTGTTGCGAGACTTCTGACTTGTTCATTTGACGCCACTGCTGAGATTGAGGTTGAGTGGGATTAGGTTCTTGGCCGAAGTTGGGGGAGGAGCCTAAACAACTGGCGATCGCCAGGGTAACCCCAATTCCTACATAGCGGGCAATCCGAGTGGCTGTCTGGGCAAGGGTTGGAATTTTCTTGTAGTTTGCCTTCATCCAAAACTCCCGTTTTAAACTGAATTTAGATCAGATAGGGCTGAAATTTATGGTGCCAATGGGTTCAATAGGGGACCTAATCTAGGGGGTTGAGGTCACACGAATCTGTCCCGCCTAGGATTGACCTGAAAGCTTTGCTTTTACCATCTCTTGAACTTTCTTGCCTTCTGCCTTCCCTTTGAGCTGTTCCATTACCGGCCCCATCACCTTACCCATATCTTTAGGGGAGGTAGCACCCATTTCAGCTACAATTCGATCAATCGCGGCACTGACTTCTTGATCAGAAAGCTGCTGAGGCAGATATTCTTCAAGAATTGCCAATTCCTGCGCCTCTTGTGCGGCGAGTTCCTCTCGACCAGCTTGCTGATATTGTTCTATCGACTCTCGCCGTTGCTTGGCAAGTCGGGAGAGGATTTCAATTTCTTCTTCTTCAGTTAAACCTTCCTGGGGTACAGGTCTGACGCTTACTTCCTTTTCCAAAATCAATTTTTTGATACTGCGTACCGTTTCTAGACGAATTTTATCCTTAGATTTCATCGCCGTCTTGATGTCTTGATCAATTCGTTCCTTTAAGCTCATAAATCCTCATTTTTTTTTATGATTAACCTTTCATTTTAGGAAAATCAAGCTAGGGATGCAACGGCACTAGCTAGCCATGCTTCCAGCCTAGCCCTAACATAGACGAGTCGGCAATGGTGCAGCGAACATCGGTGGAGTGAGTAGAAGGGTGATCTCCCAGAACCAAACCCGAATAAATTCTCAATTTCTCTGGCTGGGGCAAAAAGGGAGCCTGACGATCGCTCGGGTTGCATGGACTCTCAGGGATTCAATATCTCGCTGCTGATATAACCCCGTAAACCTTCTGGCGCATAGATTAGAGAGCCATCGGTTTGTCTATAACGAATTGATTAATTTAATTTAGCTCCCCCGTTTTATATTGCTTTGGATAGAGATCCCAAAAAATAATCAGGAAAATTTCCAATTGAGATGATAAAATTTGAACCAATGAACGTCCGATGAAGTGCCTGCCGTGATCCGTTCTGCTACTTTGACCCTCCAGCCATCTCTGGCTACCTTTGCTGACCATAGCCGTCTGCGGCTGTTTTCAGGTTCTGCTAACGTCCCTCTATCTCAGGAAGTGGCTCGCTACTTGGGAATAGACTTAGGACCAATGGTCCGGAAACGGTTTGCTGATGGTGAACTTTACATCCAAATTCAGGAGTCAATCCGGGGATGTGACGTTTACCTGATTCAGCCTTCTTGTTATCCGGTGAATGACCACCTGATGGAATTGCTGATTATGATCGATGCCTGCCGACGAGCCTCGGCACGGCAAATCACCGCCGTGATTCCCTATTATGGCTATGCTAGGGCCGATCGCAAAACAGCGGGACGAGAGTCCATTACCGCCAAATTGGTGGCAAATTTGATTACTCAAGCCGGTGCAAGTCGGATTTTAGCAATGGATTTGCACTCAGACCAAATCCAAGGTTATTTCGATATCCCGTTAGACCACGTTTATGCATCACCTGTCGTGTTGGATTACCTGGTTAGTAAACAACTCTCTGATATCGTGGTGGTTTCCCCAGATGTGGGAGGCGTAGCGAGAGCTAGAGCATTTGCCAAAAAGTTAAACGATGCGCCTTTGGCGATTATCGATAAACGTCGGCAAGCTCATAATGTGGCCGAAGTGATGAATTTGATTGGTGATGTAAAGGGCAAAACGGCAGTGCTAGTCGATGACATGATCGATACTGCTGGCACGATCTGCGAGGGTGCTCGATTACTCCGTCAAGAAGGAGCCAGACAGGTTTATGCCTGTGCCACTCATGCGGTCTTTTCGCCTCCAGCTATTGAGCGCCTTTCTACAGGAGTGTTTGAAGAGGTAATTATCACTAATACAATTCCGGTACCCGAGGATAAACGCTTTAAACAGTTAACTATCCTTTCGGTCGCAAATTTATTAGGTGAAACTATTTGGCGGATTCATGAAGATAGTTCGGTTAGCAGTATGTTCCGCTAATTTGAAGCTGATTTTCTCCCCTGTGAAACCAACTGCATAAGTGCCAACGCAGGTATCAGCCTGCGTCTTTTCATGTTTTAGCCCGCCTGTGCGGGCTTCTTTGGGTGGATGGGGAGCAAACACAGGCAAGGGGTGAGAGATTCAGGAGGATGCCAGCCCTCAGCTTTTCTGACCCTGGCTCACCTTTATCGAGGATATCAAAGCAAGTTAAAGGTTTTTTTGAGGAATAGATATAAAACCGCTTAATTTTTTATAAACTAATGAAGCCTAAATTTAATGATACTCTGGCATGGCAACAAGCCGAAATACTGATGCAACCGGCTTTAATTCGCGTACTGGATAATATTCGCAAGCACCTCGAAGATTCAAATTGGGAAGGCAGTTATGAAGATGTACAAACACCTTTTCCCGGTTACATCCTCTGTTTAAAACAGGGAGAAGAAGAACGCAAGTTTGAGGTTTGGGAAATGTGCTTTGAAATTTGCTTTCAAAATTATAGCCCGACCCATGCAGCGACGGAAAGTCTTGAGGTAGAAATCGATACCAGTTTGATTGATGAAGAAGGAGAGGTCGATTGGAATCGACTAGATGAAAAAGCGAAACAGCTAGTTAATCAGATATTTGTAAATTTGCCCGCGCTCTAATCTAATAAGTTTGATTCTCTCTGATAGCCTAGAGACAAGTAAGTTAAGGAAAACCAGGGATAGCCATGACTCAGGAATTGCGTAACCTTCAGGCGTCGAGTGGCGCAGTCTTTGCAGACAGGGACTCTGGAATTCAGGTGCCGGTAAGTTATGGGAACGATAGGGAGGCGATCGCCTCGGCAAATCAGGCGATCGCATTGTTTGATCGCTCTCATTGGGGCCTGATCCAAGTCAGCGGTCCTGATCGGCTGCGATTTTTACATAATCAAAGTACGAACGAGTTCCAAAAACTACAACCAGGACAAGGCTGCGATACGGTGTTTGTGACTTCTACGGCACGGACAATTGATTTGGCAACGGCTTATCAGACGGAGGATGTCACCCTGTTGCTGGTGTCTCCAAATCGGCGTCAGAGAATTATGGAATGGCTTGATCGCTATCTGTTTCCTAGCGATCGCGTGGAGTTGCAGGATATCACAGACTCAATGGCTACTTTTAGCCTAATTGGTCCGGGAAGTATGGCCCTGTTAGCATCAGCGGGAGTGGAAAGCACTCTCCCTTATGGCAGTCATCAAACCCTCCGCCTGGGAGAGATTCAGGTTCGGGTGGCGGTGGGCAGTGGGTTGGCACTCCCCGGTTATACCCTAATTTGCGATCGCCATGATGCGCCATTCCTGTGGAAATTCCTTAGCGACGGGGGTGCTGTTCCTCTGGGAGAACAGGGTTGGGAACAACTGAGAATTCAGCAGGGACGCCCTGCACCTGACTGCGAACTGACGGAGGATTACAACCCCTTGGAAGCTGGTTTGTGGCACAATATCTCGTTTGATAAAGGCTGCTACATCGGACAAGAAACGATCGCTCGTTTAAATAGCTACAAAGGGGTTAAGGTGCAACTGTGGGGGGTCAAACTCACTGCACCCGCATCCCCAGGAACGGTGGTGACGATGGGGGAGGAGAAAGTTGGGACCCTCACCAGTTACACCGACAGTCTTGAAGGCCCTTTTGGGTTAGCCTACATTCGCACGAAGGCAGGAGGCGCGGGTTTGCAGGTGCAAGTGGGTGAGGTGACTGGGGAGGTTGTGGATATCCCATTTGCCACCCGAGGATATTTGGGTTAGGGTTGGTTATTGGTCATGGCTCATTGCTCATTGGTTGTTGGGATTGTTGAAGACTCAGGACCAACAATCTTTGTCGCAGCTGAGCTTGGTCGTTCTGCTGCTTCGTTTAGTTGGTTGGATCTCGGCTGAAAGTTATCTGTGGGTCGTCAAGCTCGATAGGCATGAAGAGATTGAAAGCTACTGCTAATCGCTGAACCCATCACTTTCATAAAAGTATTGCGAAATCCGACCGCTAAAGGATTTTTCAATTCACCCATCTTGCCAGACTGCAAGGATTGCTCAACGATCGCCTTGGTACGGGGAAAACGCAGAGATTCATATTTTTGAAATGCAGCAACTGGATTGGGATTTTCTTTCAGGCATTTTGCGACAACATACGCATCTTCTAACGCAGTGCAGGCTCCTTGCCCCATTGTTGGCAGCATCGGATGAGCTGCATCACCAAGCAGAGTGATATTTCCGATGCTCCAAGGTTGAGTTGGGGGGCGATCATAGAGATCCGTCGTGATGATCTGAGATTCATCCGTTGCTGCAATCAATTCAGGAATGGCGCTGAACCCGTCCTGAAAAATATTCTCTAATTCCTGCTTGCGACCGATAGCGGCATCGGGCTGAGCTTCTGGTGCTGTTGCAGCACCATACCAATACATCTTTCCTTTGCCAAGCATCATAAACCCGAAGCCTTTACCACCACCAAGGTATTCATGGATATAACCCGGTCGATAGCTTTTGGGTACAAATTCTGTCAACCCACGCCAAGTCTTGAAGTTGCGATAGGTTGGTGGCACATTTCCTAAAAGTGTTGCCCGAACCCGCGATCGCAATCCATCAGCACCAATTAAGGCATCACCTTCTACTTGCACTTCTGAAGCAAAATGGGCATAAGCCCGATCGTTTTGATGTTCAAACCTTTCAAAAGTTTCGCCCAGGATATAGTTCTCAGGAGACACCTTTTGCCATAGAAGCCGATGCAATTCGGCACGATGAATCCCCACGACAGGTAATTCAAACCCGTCAAGCGGAACATTTACTAACTCCTTCCCCTGCTGTGAACAGAATTGGTAATTGCTCGTGAGATAACCCACTTTGACCGCTTCTTCCAGCAAGCCTAAATGTTTCATCACATGGGTCGCATTCGCCCAAAGCGCTATCCCTGCCCCAACTTCTCGCAGTTCTTTCATTCGCTCATAGACGACAGGCTCGAATCCTTGAAGGCTCAGAGCAAGTGCAGTAGCAGCGCCACCAATACCGCCCCCGATAACGATAATTTTCTTCATCGCTTGATCTTTTATCGGCAGACTTGTCAGTTGGTTAACCTCGATTAAATCAGGTTCATGTTGGTTTGTCAACTGATTGGTCAGTTGATTAGGGGTATAATAAGCTGCGAAGTCTTTGAGTGCTGAGATAGCTGTGACCCAAGCAAAAGCTAGAAAAGGCAAGAATGTTAAACCCGTTCGAGATGCTGAAGCAACACAAGCCGTGATTTTGGCAGCAGCAGAGGAAGAGTTTGCCCAATATGGGTTTACAGCGACTAGAACTGAAGCGATCTCCGCTAAAACCAAGTTGGCAAAGTCAATGATTTATTACTATTTCAAGGATAAGGAGGGACTCTATCAGGCAGTCTTGACGCGATCGCACGCAGATCTTCTAAAAACCATTCAAAAATTAGAGTTAGAGCAGTTATCGCCTGAAGTTGCGCTAGAGGAATTTTTAAGGGCATTACTGGATTGCGTATCCCGTAACCCAAGGCTTCCGACCATCATGTTTCATGAAGCCATGCAAAATCAGGGGAAATACTATAAGGAAAGTAGCTCAGTAAATATTGATACGATTTTGATTGCAACCTTAAATCGAGGTTTGACAGCAGGAGTGTTTCGTTCACTCGATCCATTTCAGTCTGCTATTAATATTATGGGAGCTTGCTTATTCTATTTTATTGGCGCAGGCAACATCCAGCAATTTCCACAAGGGAAGCAACTTTTGAGCAAAGCCATGCTGGAGGAGCATACTCAAGAGGCGATCTCGCTAATCTTAGCAGGTGTTCGACCATCTTGATAGCAGCCGAACAACCCGGCTGCACGAGAACGAAGTCAAGTTATCACTGAGATGCTAAGTTTGTCTGCGTCCGGTAAGCTTTACCGTGCGACCGCTTCGCCTACGAGTGGTAGCAGTAATTAAGAGATTACTCATGGGTGGTTGGGCGGTATTTCTAAATATGGTCCGTATTTCTAAAGATCAATTCAGCACAATCAGTTTTTGAGTTGAATTAAACTGTTTCTGTTAGTTGGGTATTCAGGGCTACGCGATCAAGCCCGTAACTTTGCAACAGGTCACTCAAAACAGCTTTATCTGTTTCAGATAGCCGAAGTAAACCCCACAAGAGATGTTCAGTCCCGATTGATTTCTTACCCTGAAGTCGAACGATTTGTAAAGCAAGCTCCAGAACGAACTTACTTTGTGGACTGAATTTTAGATTCTCGCGGGATTCAAAAGAATGTTCATTGGTTTCGATCTCTGGCATTACACCATTAGCTTGAAGTAAACGAGCCGAGGTTGTGGTGGGATCAGCCAACAAGCCAGTCAGCAGATGTTCGGGTTCAACTTGAAAGTTCTGTAATCGTGCTGCCTCATTTCGAGCAAAATTGATTGCATTGATCGCCTCTTCAGTAAACCGCTCAAACCCAAACTCGAAGCCAAAGAAAGTTTTGACTCGCTCAACCAGTGTTTGCATGGAGTTCTTAGCCTCATAAACGAAAACGTCTTCGATTGCAACGTTAAACAGACGGGCAAGTTTGAAAGCCATGTCTAAGCTGGGGTCAAACTTACCCGATTCAAACCCATTGATCGCCTGACGACTAACTCCTAATTCTCTGGCGAGGTCAGATTGTGACCATTGATGCAGTTGTCGAAGTTCCTTCAGTCGGGTTTTCATAGGGTTGCCTGTTCGCTGTCAAGTAATACTTTACAGCACTGCGGAGTAGAATGTCAAGTAGAGCTTGACAAAGATGCCTGACGGCTAGAAGATCTTGGGTTGCCGAGGGTATCTGCCCCCGCTTATCTTAGTCGTTGTGCTGCTTGGTTTCTCTGTAGGGGGCAGTTCAGAAAGATTATCGCTGTGAGCATGGCGATAGAATAATTTTTACTTTCTATAGAGCATCAAAGCCGTGCAAAATCTCGAACCTCGACTCGTTAAGCTTGAGCAGGCAGACGCTTGGCAGCAGGTTTTACCGTTACCGCCTTTTATGTCCAGCCAGCAGGCAGGATGGAAGGGAATTCATTTTGAATATCATCGCCAGCCCATTCATGCAACTCCTGACTATGCCTTTCCAGTGCATATCATAAGTATTGGGTTAAGCTACGAGTCAACTGAGTTTAAGGCAAATCGCCGAGTCTACAAACGGTTCTATCCAGGCAATGTAGCGATTCATCCCGCCTACAAAAGCTTAAGTACCGAAGCGTATGGCAACGCGGAATTTATGCTGATGGCACTTCATCCCGATTTACTTGCACTGGTAACGGATAGAAATTTTGGCGTAGAGCAAATTGAACTCATACCCCAAGTTTTGGGGCGAGATCCTCTGATCTATCAGATGGGACTAGAGCTGAAACGAGAACTTGAATTTGCGGGCAGAGATAGTCAGCTTTATGCAGAATCGATGGCAACGGCTCTAGCAACACACTTGATTAGACGGTATGCAACAAGAACCGTAATGATCAAAGAGTATTCAGGTGGGCTACCCCCTCACAAACTTAGAACCGCGATCACTTACATTCAAGACCATCTTGATCAACGACTGAGTTTGGGGGAGATGGCAGGCATGGTGCAAATGAGTCCTCATTATTTTGCCAGTCTCTTCAAACAGTCGATCGGCGTTGCTCCTTACCAGTATGTGACCCAATGCCGAATTGAGCGAGCAAAGCAATTACTTACTCAACCTGAATTATCAATCGTTGAAGTCTGTCAACAGGTTGGGTTCCAGAGTCAGAGTCATTTCACAAAAGTATTTCGGGAACGGATGGGCATTACACCAAAGGCTTATCGAAATTTGCTCTGAAGTTTTTGGTCGATCACGATAATTATTGGAAGATCGCGAAAGACAAGCCGAAACGGTTTCAATTAAACTCCATGTTGAGTAAGACCGTTCAGACTAAATTTCTGCACCCATGAGTGATATTGTTTTTTGGACAGCCAGTCAGATTGCAGCAGCGATTCGCGATCGTCAAGTTTCAGTCCAAGATGTTTTAGAAGCGCATCTCCAGCAGATCAAAGCGCACAATACCAAACTTAACGCGATCGTCACACTTGATGAAGAATATGCTCGACAGCAAGCTAAAGCGGCAGATGATGCGATCGCTAGAGGAGAAATTTGGGGCGCACTACATGGTGTGCCCATTACTGTGAAAGATTGCTATGAAACGGAGGGACTGCGATCGACCTGCGGTTATAAAAAATTCTTTGATTATATTCCCGACCAAGATGCCACAATTGTTGCTCGAATGAAAGCGGCAGGAGCAATTGTGCTTGGAAAAACCAATATGGCGATTCTTGCCTCTGATATGCAGACCATCTCGGATTTTGGCCGCACCAACAATCCTTGGGATTTGTCTTGTACGGCGGGAGGCAGTAGCGGTGGAAGTGCCGTTGCAGTGGCAGCCGGATTTGTACCAATGGATCTCTGTACAGGATTGGGGGGGTCGGCTCGAATTCCAGCGCACTTTTGCGGAGTGTTTGGGATCAAACCAACCGAAAATCGCGTTTCAATGGCAGGGGCATGGATTGCCCCGTTGGAAGGTGATGCGGGACTTCAATATATGTATGCTCCAGGTGTCATGACTCGTTCTGTAGAAGATTTGAAGCTTTGGCTTTCGATCGTCGAAGGTCAAGATGAACGATGGATTTATACACCGCCTGCTCCCAAAGACATGGCTAATTCTCGTCCGCTTCAGTCTTATCGGATTGCTTGGGCAGATACGTTTGGAGAGATTACTGCCAATCAAGAAACACACAATATGATGGCTAAAGTCACACAAACTCTGGCTGAACAAGGTTGCCAGATTGAAAAGACATCACCTTCCAACTTTGACTACACGGCTGCTTGGGAGAACTATGGAGAGTTGATCGGTGCTTGGTTAGCAACCCGTCCGATGCCGAAGCAGCCCACGCTGAAGAACGATCTGCGTAAACTGATCGCGGGTGGTGCAGTGATTAAAGGCGCACTGAGAGGATCGCGGCTAAAGCTGAAGCAATACGGTGCTGCTCTCGCCCGCCGAGTCGCTTTCACGGAGCAAATGGACAACTTTTTATCTCAATGGGATGCCTGGATTTGTCCAGTTGTTCCTTTCCCCGCTTTTAAGCACCATACGCCAGGAAAACCAATTGAGGTTGATGGTGAGCGAATGCCTTATGTTTTGGGAGGGATTGCCTACACCAGCATCTTTACATTGACCGGACATCCGGTTGTCGTGATTCCGATTGAACAAACTCAGAAGGGATTACCAATTGGTATTCATATTGTTGGCAGGCGTTGGCAAGATTTCCAGCTTCTCGATCTAGCTGAGAAAATTGTGGGAGTCATAGGTACTGTCTCTCGCCCACCTGGATATTGATAGATGGGCGATCTCAGTACAACAAGTGAAGGAAGCGGACGGGCGAAAGATCTCGGTTGTGGTGCTAAAGTCATCTGCCGCCGCTTATCTTAGTCGTTAGCTGTCTTCGGTCATCTGTGGTGGCGTTGTTCTGAGATCACTTGCTGAAGTTCAACATTAGCTTAGACAGCAGATTCCTGATCAGTACGATACCAACGCAAAGTCACCGCAGATTGGATCTCGACTGATTTTACGCATCCAGAGGAACTTACTCCAGAAATAACAAAGTTGCTTAAGTTCTCTAAGGACGCAAGTGAAAACCTTTTTGCTTGTATCAAAAGGGTTAATAATAAGGTGCTCAGCGATCGCCTGGTAATTTCTACGGTATTCAGACACAGATCATTCAGACTCGATGCCGGGTTAGTAACGTCTCGATCAATTGTTGAGCCATTTTTAATCGTTTAGGATCATTGGATTGCGCGACCCACCCTGCTAACTCATTGAGAGAACCATTGACCAAATGAGCAAAGCCCTCTACATCGATCGTGTTTAGTTTTCCCTCCTTGACGGCTATCTGGATTGCTTCATGAAGCAATCCAAACCCATACTGATCGAACTCGACTAAGGTGTCTGCCGCCAAAACCGCTGGGGCTTCAATGAACACCAATCGTCGCAATTCCTCTTGCTGTGCAATTTCTAAGAATGCCTGACAACCCATTACCAACTGTTCCCAATTATTGTCTAGGGGCTGTATTTTGCTTCTGATGTAGCTTGTGATCTCGTCATAGGCTTCGGCAATGACCGCTTTAAAGACTCCCAGCTTATCGTTGAATTGGTGGTACAACGCCCCACGAGTAATCCCTAACTCACTGATAATTGCCTCGGTTCCGGTGGCTGCATACCCTTTGGTTGCAAAGAGATAACGCGCCCGAACAAGGATGGCACGGCGGGTGCGTAAGGTTTGTTCGGCTTTGGTCAGTTTAGGGGACATAAGAGTTGATTTAACATTCATTCAGTATGTATCTTGACAGGATTGGAAAGACTCAATATATTGGATACATACAGATTGTATCTTTTATGGAGATTTTTCTCAAGGAGGCTGTTATGCAAACCAATTTAAACACTCGCCAAGCCACGATCGCTGATATTCCTTTTCTTGCCAGAATTGAGTACGAAGCTTCCTTACCTCCTGTGAATCAGTGCTTTTGGGAGGACATTTTGCAAGGCACTGGAACAAGAGCAATGCAATTCATTGAGGCGAAACTGAGAGCAGGGGCTTCTAACTGGGGTAATGTAACTGATTTCTTGATTGTGGAAGAACAGGGAAAGCCCGTCGCAGCGGCAGCAGGTTACAAGCCCAACTTAGAAGATTACTGCCCCCTGCGTTTATCCCATCTGGATATGATCGCGCAAGATTTGAAGTGGTCTCAAGATATTGCATTGAGTTTTCGCGATCGCTACATACAATTTTGGGGTGGTGATTCGCGACCGTTTTTTCTAACCCCTCAAGCACCTTGGATTATTGAAAATGTTGCCGTCTTGCCAGAAGCACGAGGTCGAGGGTTAGGAAAAGTGTTACTTAAATCCTTGTTAGAGGAAGGGCGATCGCAGCAGCATTCTCATGGGGGAATTATGGTAATCAACGGGAACGATGCGGCTCGTCATACCTATGAGTCTATTGGGTTTAAGCCATACCAAACCTTTCATGCTGAGTATTTCGCAGATCAATTTAATCTCGAATTTCCAGGCATTACCAAGTTCGGTTTTTGTTTCAATTAAACAGGAGAATATAATAGGTCGTTTAAGACGATTCTTATGACTGGCACGATCCGTGGCATTGGGCTTGCATCGGTTATGGGTTGTGGGCGTAGTTGGAAACTTATCGGTCATTGCATAAAGTGCAGCGTACTTTAAAGGCGATCGCCATATGGTGTTGGAAACTAAACGGTTAATTTGATGAAGCGGACGGCTAGAAGATCTTGGGTTGGAGGGTATCTGCCCCCGCTTATCTTAGTCGTTATCTCGCTGCACGCGGCGTTGATGTAAACTGAGGGGCATTATGGAACAAGGCAAGACCATCTTTCTCAACGGGACAAGCAGTTCAGGCAAATCTACCACAGCCAAACTTTTGCAGCAGCGTTTGGACGTAGCGTTTCTTCATGTGCAAATGGACGACTTTTTCAATATGGTTCCCGTCCAATACAAAGACGATGTTGAAGTTTGCGGAAGGATGTTGGCTGGTTTTCATCATTCCATTTCGGCTTTAGTCAAGACGAACAACAACGTCATTGTTGACCATGTTTTGTTTCACGACGCTTGGCTAAAGGAATGTGCGGAGTTGTTACGAAACGATTATGTGTTGTTTGTTGGCGTCCATTGCCCACTGCCCGAACTTGAACGTCGTGAAAAGCACAGAGAAGACAGAGGCGACGGTTGGGCGCGAGAGCAATACGAAGTCATTCATGCCGACAAAGTTTATGATGTTGAAATAAATACCTTTGCCTCAACGCCGAAAGAATGTGTCGAGCAAATCATCGCTTTTTACACGAGTCAACAGCCCAGCGCATTCAAGCAGGTGTAAGAGTCGTCAACAGCGACATAACAAGGCGCGGCACCCGACCGCCTACAGCTTCGTTCGTTCCTTACTTCGCTTCCCTCGGCGGGTGAGCTTGGTCGTTAGCAGTCAGGAGAAACTATGACACCAGAGGAAATCATTCAATATATATGCAACGCTCTCCCAGGTGTAGTCCCAAAAGCGAGTTGGGGCGAAACGTCAATGTTTTACAATCCTGGTCGCCTGTTGCCTAATGGTGTTTATTTTTGCACGCTCAAACAACATAATGGCGAGAACGACAAAGCCTCAACTCTTGATCGAGAAGGTGTGTTTAGAGTTGCGATAGGTCTTAACCCCAAAACCTATGTTCGCTTATTTGGTCAGAAACCAGCACGCCCTGGCAAGGGAGATATTGTTGCAACAGATCACGACTTTACAAAGTTGAATGAGCTTATGCCACATCCAATTTACGCTTGGATGTCCTGGGTACAAATACTTTCCCCTAGCCGAGACAAGTTTGAGGGTGTTTTTCCTCTAATTGAGGAGGCGCATCAGGAGGCCGTCAAAAAGTTTGAGAAAAAGACTGCCAACAATTCTGTTGCAACAGAACGGTTCGATATCTGTTGATTGAGTTGCCAAGCTTGTCTGCGTCCGATGAACCGAGCCATTGGGCTGCTTTACTCCCCGGTAAGGACGGTACAGAAAGGCTATCTATTGGTGTCAAAGAGCGAGCTGCCGTAGAGTTTTCCGTAGGGCGATATTTCGAGGATAAAGATGGAACTTAATGTTCGTGACGGTTTCTACCTAACCAGTGTTCATCCCAAGGACAAGTCGGCTTATTTAGAACATCTCAACGATAAGAGTGTTTCTGATGCAATTCCTGTTCTTCCTTATCCCTACACAGAAGCTGCGGCTGACTGGTGGATACAACATCGCCTTGAACTGTTAAGTGAGAATGGTAAGGAAATTTCTTTCGCGCTTCGTAATTCCGAAGGTTATTTGATCGGTTCAGTTGGGGTGGATGATTTCAAAATAGGGAAAATACATAAAGCAGAAATCGGATATTGGTTAGCCAGAGCCTATCGAGGTCAGAGTTTAGCAAGTGATGCGTTACGTGTTTTTGTTAGGTATGCATTTGAACATCTTGAAGTAACCCGTCTTACTGCTCATACACTAGATTTCAACATAGCATCAGCAAGAATTTTAGAGAAAAATGGATTTAAGCTGGAAGGATGTTTAAGAAAACATACAAAGACTCGAAGCGGTGTGTTTGATACATTGGCGTGGGGGTTACTTGAAGGTGAAGAATAGCAACCCAAGACTGCGTTGGAGCCGAACAACCAGAGGCTGCTGGTCAAGAGGATAAGTTTCTGTGGTGAAGCAAAATTCTAGTGACTATATTTGGAAGAATTTCCAAGGGGCTGATTAGCTTGGCAAGGCACGTCTCAACGCAATGGAGAAATTTTTATTAGACTATCAATCTGGAAAAGTTACAGGGCGATATTTATACCAATCTTTGCCAAGTCAAGAATATGTTGATGACCAATTTGAGATGCAAAAGTTACTAGCTGCCGCTGACCAGGAACGTTAAACTGCTTTGGTTAAGGGTTGTGGGCGTATTTGGAAACTTATCGGTCATTGCATAAAATGCAGCGTACTTTAAAGGCGATCGCAATATGGTGTTGGAAACTAAACGGTTAAGTTTGCGAGAAATGACTCCCCATGACGCAGATGATTTACTTGAAGTCCTCTCTGACCCAGAAACGATGCAGTTCTATCCACAACTGTTTGACTACAAAATGACCCAGGCATGGATTGAGCGGAATATCCAGAGGTATGCTCAATATGGGTTTGGGCTATGGGCGGTAATCTTTAAGGAGAATGGCAACCTCCTGATTGGCGATTGCGGTTTAGTAGTGCAGGAAGTTGATGGGATTGAAGAAATAGAAATTGGCTATCATATTCGTCGGGATTTATGGGGAAAAGGTTTAGCAACGGAAGCCGCTCAAGCCTGTCGTTATTTTGGGTTTGGTCAACTAGGTTTTGACAAACTCATCTCATTGATAAATCCTGCTAACATAGCCTCGCGTCGTGTTGCCGAAAAGAATGGAATGAAACTGATCAAAGAGATAGAGTGGCGAAATCAGCCGACCTGTGTTTATGCTATTGAACGCAGTAACAGCGCGGCATAATGTTCCGGCTGGAACATTATGTCGGGAACTCATGGCTGTGTTGCGAAAGTTGCTTACAGCCGCTCAACCTTAACGTTATGCGGCGCAGAGGGCTAGATCCATGTCTGTTTTTACCCTACAATTGAAAGTTAAACCCTAAGAAAAACAATCAATGAGTCTTACATTTTATTTTGCTCCCATGTCCACGGCTAGCATCACCGAAGCGGTTCTCGCAGAACTTGCTATCCCGTTCGATCTCGTAGAACTCAATATCAGTGTTGGAGAAACTAGAACGCCTGAATTTCTGGAGGTTAACCCAAACGGAAGAGTCCCTGCAATTGTGCATGAAGGAACAGCGATCTGGGAGTCTTCTGCGATCACAATGTATCTCGGTGAAGTCTTTGGCGTAGAGGCTAATCTTTATCCCGCCCCGGGGCCGAAGCGTGGGGAAGCTATGAAATGGATTGCATGGAGTAACGTGACTTTGGCAGAGGCGGCTAGCCGATTATTCGCATCTTTGCCGCCTGAAATGCAGGGAGATGCTGAGACTAACGTACAGGAAAAAGTCCCCCCTGAGATGAAAAGTGCGATCGCAATGGAGAAAGCAAAAGCGGATATTGCTGATTGTCTCAGAATTCTCAATGGTGGGTTGGAAGAAGGATCATTTTTAATCGGTGACTATAGCCTCGCAGACACTCATCTGCAAGGTATCGTTGGCTGGATCGGTTCAATGGAGGTTGATCTGACTCCTTTCCCGAATGTCACAGGATGGCTGAAGCGCTGCTACGAGCGTCCGGCGATCGCTAAGTTGATGGTAGGCTGAGATCGAGAACCTATAACCGCCCAAACCTCTCACTATTTGTAAGGTTCAACTGCCCAAAGCAGACGCCTTGAACAAACTGCATGGAACCTCATAACAATCCCAGTTTTTCCCTTAATCAGGGTGAAACTTGGGGTAGAGCATTCCCTTAACCGGGATGCCCCCTTGGAGATGTCTCTCGACTACGGTTTTTACTTCACCGGGTCGCACCTGGCAATACCAGATTTCTTCGGGGAGGACTAGCACCATTGGTCCATTCCCACATTCTCCGAAACAGCTACTAGGTTCTATCCTGACATCAGCAACGGGTAAGGTTTGAAACGCTGCTAAAACTTTTTTTGAGCCTTGTTTCTTGCAGGTGCGGTTTGTACAGATTAAAACTCGTTTGGCGGGTAAGTTCAATTCTTTTACAGGTCAATTGCCTCAAACGAAAGAATCAAGTAGCGGGTGATGCCTAATTTACTGACTAACTCGGCACCGGCGGTAATTTTTTCGGTTTCGGTTTCTCCGCGATCGCGGATCAGTTTTCGGACTACTGGATAAGTGGGCAATGTATTACGGGTGATATCCTCTTCTATCCGCGTTACAAATCCACTGTTTTTGGCTAAGTTTAGATAGTCTAAGCGGGAAAAATGACTGTCAACTTTGCCATAAGTATTTTCAATGGAGGATTTCAGAAACAGATCCACGAAGGGGGTTAAGGGGAGGGTGAATTCTAAGGGAACAAAATCACACAGGGCGAGGCGTCCGCCCGGTTTTAAGACACGTCGCGCTTCATGAAAAAAGCGCTCTCGACTCGGAAAATGGAAGATACATTCTACGGCAAGGACGATATCAAAAGAGTTATCTTCAAAGGGTAAATTGCAGGCATCGGCAGTGACGAAGGCGATCGCGTTTTGGTTGAGGGGTTGAACTTGCGATCGCGCCCGTTCGAGTTGGCGATCGTCGATGTTGACTCCCACGAGGTTTAAGTTAGAAAACCGTTCGTTGAGACTGGCGATCGTGCCCCCGAAACCACAACCACAATCGAGGATTTTTAAGCCATCTGTGATGTTGGCGGCATTACAAACCCGTTGGGCTAATTGTTCGGCGGCTTGGGCAAAGTCGGAGACGGAACCATCGGCGCGACTGGGATTTTCCCAATACCCCCAGTGAACGTGGCGACCAAAGGCGGCGATCGCATCTTGATTTTGGTCGCTTAATAGTTCCAACAGGCGGTCAAAATAGGGAAGATGAACCTTAGATGCCATAATATTTAAAAGTCTGGATGGGTAAAAATTATCTCTACGGTTGTCCCAATTTACGCAGTTTTAGGAGAAGGTTGGGGAGGGTTAGTCAGGGGATAGTCCTTTTGAGGCTAACCAACTGCGATCGTATAATCGGGATTGATAGCGTTGTCCGCTATCACAGAGTACGGTTACGAGGGTATGACCAGGACCCATTTCTTGGGCGAGGGCGACGGCTGCACCGACATTAATGCCGACGGAACCTCCCATAAATAAGCCATCTTTTTGGAGGAGTTGATAAATCACCCGAATTGCTTCGGGGTCCTCAACTTGAATGGCATCATCAATGGGTGCGCCTTCCATATTTTTGGTAATCCGACCATTACCAATTCCTTCGGTCACTGAGTTTCCAATCATGTTAATTTCTCCGGTTTTTACATGACTATATAATCCACTACCCATGGGGTCAGCTACTACACATTTAATTTTAGGATTCTTTTCTTTTAAAAATATGGAAACTCCGGCATAAGTGCCGCCGGTTCCCGTTGCTGCAACCCAAGCGTCTATTTTGCCATTGGTTTGCTCCCAAATCTCGGGTCCGGTGGTTTCATAATGGATCATTCGGTTAGCTAAGTTATCAAATTGATTGGCCCAAATTGCATTGTCCATTTCTTGGGCAATTCTGCCAGAAAGTTTGACGTAGTTATTCGGGTCACGGTAGGGAACGGCAGGGACTTTACGAACTTCTGCCCCTAGTGTGATCAGGGTATCTATTTTTTCCTGAGATTGGGTTTCTGGAATTACAATCAGACATTTGTAACCTTTGGCGTTACAAATATGGGCTAACCCAATGCCGGTATTCCCGGCGGTTCCTTCTACAACAGTACCCCCGGGTTTAAGTAAGCCTTTGCGTTCGGCATCTTCAATGATGGAAAGGGCTGCACGGTCTTTAACAGACCCTCCCGGATTAAGAAATTCGGCTTTTCCTAAAATTTCACATCCGGTTTCTTCGCTAAAGCTATTGAGTCGAATTAAGGGGGTATTACCTATGGTTCCGATAAACCCGTTTTTAATATCCATGGGGTCTTTCTCTATAGAGTTCGATTAAAAAAATGGGACGATTTTATAAATCAATCAATTGAATAGTGAAGGGCGATCGCAATTGTGAGTTAGCCTCTCTTCTGGGGAAATCCCAAAGATTAGAAGATGCGATCGCCCTAAACAATATTGCCGAACCTTTCCCCTATTTATTCGGTTGGGGAGTTAACCGCAGATAAGGTTTAACGGGGGTGTAGCCTTTGGGAAATTTTTGTTTTAAAACTTCTGGATCTTTGAGGGAGGGGACAATCACACAGTCTCCGCCATCTTGCCAGTTAACGGGGGTGGCAACGCTGTAGTTGTCGGTGAGTTGTAAGGAGTCGATCGCCCGCAGAATTTCTACGAAATTGCGTCCCGTGCTCGCTGGGTAAGTTAAAATCAACCGCAGTTTTTTCTGAGGGTCAATGACAAACACCGATCGCACGGTGAGGGTATTGTTAGCGTTGGGGTGGATCATGTCGTAAAGATCGGATACCTTGCGATCGCCATCGGCCAAAATCGGATAGTTGACGGTAACGTTGCCCACTTCTTCAATATCTGAGATCCAGCCTTTGTGGGATTCCACATCATCCACACTCAGGGCGATCGTTTTGACATGGCGTTGGTCAAATTCAGCCTTGAGGCGGGCGACTTCACCGAGTTCCGTGGTACAAACGGGGGTGTAATCCGCAGGATGAGAAAAAAGCACTACCCAACTCTCTTCCGCCCACTCGTAAAAATTAATCTCTCCTTGGGAGGAGGCTTGGGTAAAGTTTGGTACGGTATCGCCTAAACGCAGAGACATAGCAGGGTTCCTGTAATTTCAAATACAAAAAAGAATCTATCTGGCAATTTTGCCACATAAGTCCGGTTTGTCTACCGGATTTTAGCTCTTTTTTAGATTCTATCAGGTAGCTTTATCGAGGTGGCTGATCTATGGTATGAGTTAAAAACATATTTTGATGTTTAGGAATTGGAGTATTGGCCTGTGTTTGAACTGCTGTACTCTCTCATTCGCATTATTCAGCCATTTTTAGTGCCGATTTGTTTTGTTAGTGCTTGGGGTCTGTTAATTTTGCTGATCTGGAGCCTTTTTAGTGCCGCCTCAGATGTAGCGACAGTTGCCAAGCGAATGCACGAAATTCCTTGTGCTCATTGCGTATTTTTTACGAATGACCCTCGCCTTAAGTGTCCCGTACACCCCACTCGGGCGATGTCGGAAGAGGCGATCGATTGTCTGGATTATCGCAACTGTCGGACCTAAGAGATTGCCCCAAACTCCCTAGGGGTTGATTTCCAACAACACTTTTAAAACCCCTCGCTGTTGGGCGTACTCAAAGGCGGCGATCGCTTCGTCCAGGGGATATCTGGCTTGAATTAAAGGCTTGACATTTATCTTATTTTGTGCTAAAAGCTCTAAGGCTTTGGGAAACGGACCGCAACGAGACCCAATCAGGGTAATTTCATCCACCACCAGGGACGAGACATCTAGGGTGAGGTGACCGGCATAAGTGCTTTTGAGGACGAGGGTCCCTCGGGGACGTAAGGCGCGACGGGCGATGGTAAATCCTTCGGGGTTGCCGGTACATTCCACGGCGATATCAAATTGGCGGTCTGTAACGGCATCGGCAAAGCCAGTTTTAATGCCTAGGGACTCCAAATTCGCCAGTTTGTCCCGATGTCGCCCGACTGCCAGCAAGTCACACCCGGTGAGGGCGAGGGTTTGGGCGACCAACTGGCCTAATTTGCCATCGCCAACGACTAAGATGCGATCGCCAGGAGTGATGGCAACTTGTTCTTGAATTTCTAAGGCAGCGGCGACGGGTTCAGTAAATGTTGCCATATCTGTGGTGACATTATCCGGTATCACATACAGATTTTTTACCGGCAGGGTCAAATATTCGGCAAAAGCCCCATTGCGGTTAACGATTCCCAGGACCGTGCGATTTTCGCAGTGAGTGGGTTGTCCAGTCCGACAGAACCGACAGTCTCCGCAGTAGGCGTTAATTTCTCCGACTACGCGCTGATTTTGCAGGGATTCTGGTCCTCGTTCCACCACACCTACGAATTCATGGCCTAAAATGCCACTGTAGGGATAGTAACCGCGTACCAGTTCGAGGTCGGTGTTGCAAATTCCCGCCCGCAAAACTCGGATGAGGGCTTCTCCTTCTGGAGGTTCGGGAATCGGAAGCTGAGATCGCAGTTGCAATTGCTGATTTTCCAGCCAGAGTCCTTTCATGGTTCTCGGTCCTGACAACAGAAGGGAATTCTATTTTACCTGAAATTGCCTTTTCTAAAACCTTGAATTTTCAACTTTAAAGTATAAACTTCCATTATGTCTGCATCTTTACCTCATGAATTTCCCAATCCCACCCAACCGGGGGCGATCGAAATCAAAGACTATCCCGAATATCGGGCTGTTACCTACAGCCATTCGGGGAACGTTCAGCAAGCTAGCCAAGTGGCATTTAATCCCTTATATAATCACATCAGCACCAATCAAATCGCTATGACAACGCCGGTTGAAGTGCGTTATTTGGATGGGCTAACGGTGGAAGCAGAAACCCCAAAAACAGCAGAAGTTTCTTTTTTATATCCAAACCGGGATATTTGGCCGCAAACTCTGAGTGATGAGGTTAAAGTAACGGATTATCCGCCGATGAAAGTGGTGAGTGTTGGCATTCAAGGGGCTTATAGTTGGGCCAATTATGAGCAACATTTGAAACGGTTGCAAGAGTGGCTGAAGGAACATCCCGAGTATGTAATTATCGGTCCTCCTCGCCGGTTATTGTACAATTCACCGATGACTCCAGAAGGGAGTAAAGTTAGCGAGGTACAGATTCCCATTGCCTCGGTTGCAGGTTGAGGGAGAGTTAATAAAATTGAATTCATTTTTTTAAGTTAGCCCTTGAAAAATCGGAATTTCTATAGCAAATTCGCATCCTAAACCGGGGGTAGAGTGACAGGAGATGTGGCCTTTATGTTTTTCAACAATAATTTGATAACAAACGGAAAGACCTAACCCCGTCCCTTTGCCGACGGGTTTCGTTGTAAAAAATGGATCGAAAAGCCTTGCTTTAATTTCTGAGGTCATGCCCGGACCATTGTCAACGATACGAATGGTGACGCGATCGCCCGTAACTGCGGTCAGAATACGAATGGTTGGGGGGTGAGAATCCTTCGGTTCTGGAGGAATGACGGCTAAGGGTTTGGTGTACTTTTCCTCTAAGGCATCGATCGCATTATTGAGTAAATTCATAAACACTTGATTGAGTTGTCCGGCATAACATTCCACGGATGGAAGTAAGCCAAATTCTGGGATAATTTCAATTTCAGGTCGATGAACGGTTGCTTTCAGCCTACCTTGTAAAATTAATAACGCACTTTCGATCCCTTCATGAATGTCTACTCGCTTCATTTCGGCTTCATCCAGGCGAGAAAAAGTCCGCAGCGATCGCACAATGCCTCGGATGCGATCGGTTCCGACTTTCATTGATCCCAAAATTTTATGTAAATCTTCTTGCAAAAAATCCAATTCTATGTCTTCGAGTTTATCTGCGATCGCCGGTTCTGTCTCTCCATAATACTGTCGATAGAGTTCCACCAAATCCAGTAAATTTTGCAGATAATCACGAACATATCCTAAATTCCCTGAAATAAAATTAACAGGATTATTAATTTCATGAGCAATACCCGCCACCATTTGACCCAAACTCGACATTTTTTCTGATTGAATCAACTGAGTTTGGGTGCGTTGCAGTTGAGACAGAGTTGTTTCGAGTTGTTGATTTTTTTCCTGCAATTCTCCGGAAGTCCGATGTAATCGATCTACAGTATCTCGCATGGCAATTTCAACTTCAACGCGATCGCTGATATCCCTTGCCACCCCAATCAAGCCCATTGCATACCCTTGCGCCGAACGATAAACCGTTTTCGAGGTTAAATAAGTGCGGGGTTGAGACGAGTTCAAATCTGCATTTAAGGGGACAATTTCCTCTTCTAAAAGCTGTGTCTCCCCTTCTAACAAAATCCGATGGTCATTTTTCATCCGCTGACGGGCAATTTCTGGGGATAATAATTCGGTATCGTTCTTACCTAAAATATCTTCAGCAGGCTTACCGATCGCCTTCGCCCCGGCCGAATTAATCGAGAGATATCGACCCTGAAGGTCCTTGACAAAAATGCTGTCGGTTGTGCCTTCAGAAATAGCTTGCAAGAGATTGTAGCTTTCTTGTAACTTTTCCTGCGATCGCTTACGTTCGGTGATATCGCGGACAAATAGGGTGTAGAGTTGACCCTGGGGTAAACGGACATGAGCGATCGCCAGTTCCATGGGAAAAGTTGTACCATTTTTACGCTGTCCGACCAATTCATAAGCTGAATTTTTCTGATCAGGCATTTGGCGGGTATTCAGAAAAAGGGTCAAATAAGCATCTATTTCCTGTTGCAATAACCAGGGCATCAGGAGTTTCAAATTTTGACCCAGCAATTCCGATTCAGTATAGCCGAACAGTTGCAAAGCAGCATTATTAAGCCAGTGGATTTTACCGCCTTCGGTGATGGCGACTGTCCCATCGGGTGCAGCTTCCAACATCGCTTGATATTGTTCTGATTTGCTTTTTTCTCGATCTAGGAGGGGGTTATTTCGGTAGCAAAACAGCATCCCAGCCGCGCAAATCACCACGGAAGCTATCCCCGTGGCGATCGCTGGCAGGAGGAGGTCAGATGAGCGAATTTCCGGGATATCCAACTGCGTCAAAATTGCCCCATTTAATCCTGCAATAGGTGCGTAGGCGACAATCACGGAAATGCCCCGTTCATCCGTGAGGAACTGACTCCCAGTTTCCCCAGCGATCGCCCGTTGGATAACATCGGCAAGTTTTGAATCGGGGAGGACCGGAATCCAGGGGCGATCGCTGGAGGTTCCCTGTTGCCAAATTCCCGGGGAGTCCTCTGCTTGCCAAGCGGCGATCGCCACCCTCATTTCTGACTTCGCAGAGAATCGATAGGCTTGCCAAACAGACTCCCAGGCGGTTTGAGGGGTACCCGTGGCGGTGGCAATCCCCTGGATCAGCTGGGCTTGAATCTGGACAGTTTGTTCTAGGTGCGATCGCCGTTGGGAGAGGATCATCCGATCCAGCAGATAAATCCCTATTCCCGCCACCGCCATTGCAGTCGCCGTGAATCCTACCGTCCAGTAGACGAGTTTCTGGCGGTTATTGCGGCGATCGGTACGTTCGCCTTTTTCCTGATTCTGGGGAACAGCCATTACCGACTTCCTCACCGAAACTTGCTGGAAATTTTCTAGTCTATTGCCTCAGTTTAAGCCACTTTAAGAGTAATTATTCGCCCTGAATATGCACTACTAATTCTCGATAATGACCTTGTTGCCGGTGTTCCCAAATATAAATTCCCTGCCAGGTTCCAAGCACTAACCGACCTCGATTAATCGGAATTTGCTCGGAAGTGTGGGTGAGGGCGGTGCGAATGTGGGCCGGCATATCATCGGGACCTTCGGTACTATGGCGGTAGCGACGCTGTTCCGGGACCAAATCGGCAAAGAAATGTTGTAAATCTTCTAATACATCGGGGTCGGCATTTTCTTGGAGTAATAAGCTAGCGGAAGTATGGCGGAGGAAGAGGGTACATAAGCCGGTTTGAACCCCGGACTTTGTAACCACTTCTTCGACTTTGTTCGTGACTTTAGAGAGGGATTTTCCGGTGGTTTTAAGTTGGAGTGTTTGTTGATGGTAAGTCATAGGAACTAAAGAAATAAAGGATTTAAAGTTGAGAAGAGGATTGGGTTTGGAAATAATCCACTACAGCCTGGGCGATCGCTTCGGTACCATTTTTGAGCAAGGGATCCGTCTGTTGCGGGAGTTGCAGGTTTTCTCGTAAAAAGTCCCAGTTGCCCTCAAAAAACTCTGCGGAGGTGACAATTCTATGATAAGAATGCTGTTGAATTCCAGCAAGTAATAAAGGGGATTCGGCGAAGCCTTCTCGGGTGATGGAAATAATCGGCACATTTTGGCGACAGGCTTCTGAAAAGGTGCTAAATCCGGGTTTGGAAACGACTCGTCCACAAACCGGCATAAAATCTACGGGACGAATGCGATCGCCGTTGAGTTGATTGGGAACTTTAACTAAGTTGGGAAGGTCCGGCGCATTGCGATCGAAACTGATAAATTGCCAGTCGGTAAAATGTTGCAAATTATGATAGGGAATTTGTTCTAGTCCCAATCCGCCAAAGGTGAGTAAAATAGTTTTTTCTGGAGGGGATTTTAAACCCCATTCCTGGCGCAGGGTTTCCGGTGAATACCGGGGAGTTCCGCCCGTTAATCCCACATCAGTGATTGTCCCAAAAGCACTCATGGGTTCGTGGAAAGGGAGACGAAATAGGCAGTCGCACTGACTGAAACACTCAGCAATCCAATCCGCAACCGCTTCAAATTCTCCTCCCCAAGGACGATAAATAAAGTCCCAGCCGAAATTGCTCATCATCCAGATGGGAATCCCTGCGGCTTTAGCAATAGTTGCCGCTAATGGGGGAATATCAGCCAAAATTAATCCCACCCGATTTAGATGGATAAAATTAACTTCCCCAGCGGCGATCGCATATTGGCGCTTACGAATTTCCTGCAATTTTTCTAAGGTTGCTGCTTTATCCATTTTCAAGCTATCTGCCTGAATTACTCCTACATCTAAAGCCCTTTCGCGTAGGATAAAATCGCCCGAAATATAACTCTCCAGTAACCAACGGGGTGCCGTCGTCACTAAAATTAAGAGAATTTCTGGATTTAGCTTTTGAATTTCTGCCGCAACCGAGGCGGCACGCACTGCATGACCAAAACCATGATTGGTAATGGCAATATAAAGAACGGGTCGAGTTTTCACGAACAGTGTCAAGTAGAAAATAACAAGGGGATAAACCCGAAATATCCCGTAGAGACACGAACTATCGCATCTCTACGGACCGCCTCGGTATTTAGAGGTTAAGACAATTTTAGCCTATTTTTCTCAACTCGCTAAAAATTAAGCTAAAGATGAGGTAGGCTTTCTGCTATTTCGTAACCGTTTGAACTCGATTACATTTGTTGACAATAATCTTGTATTCCCTCAATTATTCGCTCAATTTCTGAATCTAAAGTCCAGTAATGAACGCAAGCGCGAACACAATCCGGCTGAAGAATAGTCCGAACCATGACCTGATGTTCTTTTTCTAAGAATTTTACCAATTTGTCATGACTTGCCCCAGATTTTAGTAAAGATTCCCCAAACTGAAATGAGACTAATCCAGCGTCGGGGGAAGTAGATTTTAAACAACTAATATCCGGCAAGTTTCGGAGTTTAGTCCAGAGTTGATGACTTAAGGCTTGGAGGCGATTGTAGCGTTCTTGAGGGGTTCCAATCGCGTGATGAAAAGCGACTGCATTTCGCAATCCGGCTAATAAGGGATAAGCAGAAGTTGCTATTTCAAAGCGCCGTCCATCCGGCTTAAACCCCATCCATTCTCCTGTTAAATTAACGGTAATACCACGCCAACCGATAAAGGTAGGATGGAGACTTTCAGAGGCATCGGGGCTGACATACAATCCCCCTAATCCCTCGGGTCCGCACCACCATTTATGGCCCGTAAAGGCATAAAAATCAACCCCAATGTCAGCTAAATTCAGAGGTAAAACACCCACAGATTGAGCGGCATCAACGAGAACTCGAATTTTTTTCTGTGGGGTAGAATTTTGGCTGAATTCGTGGCAAACTTTGACGATATCAGCTAGGGGTAAAACTTGTCCGGTATTCCAAAGTATATGACTAACAACTACTAACCGAGTGTTTGGGTGAAGATGGGAGGCGATCGCCAAAATGGGATTCCCCTCATTTAAGGTTTCCATCAAAGGGCAAATGGAGACTTGTAAATCAAAGCGGCGGGCGAGTTCATCTACGGCAGCGATAATTCCCGGGTGTTCGCAGTCGCCAATTAAAATGCGATCGCCCGGTTGCCAGTCTAAACCCCACAGGGGAATATTGCATCCAGTTGAGACATTTTCAGTCAGGGTAATGGTATCCGGTGTGACCCCCAGTTCCGAGGCGATCACCTGTCGAGTTTCGGCGATTTCTATATTCACCCAGAGTCCTGCTTCTCCACTAAAAGGTCCTTTTTCTTGAATAGTTTGATAGGATTGATAAATGGCGGTTAATGCCGATTGGGGCATCGGTCCTTGTCCGCCATAGTTAAAATAGGCTTTATTCTGTAAACCGGGAAATTGCTGGCGATCGGCTTCTTTCAAACTAATTTACCTCATTTTTGAAGTCAGGGTTTAAATGTAAAATTAATTTTACCAGACAACTGTAATTTATTATAATAACGTATTATTTAATTCATAAAAATAATAGAATTAAAAAGTAAAACTATTCTCTTTTTTTGCAGTCGGAAGGAAAACAAAAGCTCTCATATAAATAAAAATGATAAAATTCCTCTAAAAAATATTCTTCAATTTCACCTAAATTGTAAGGCTTTGTTAAAATTGCCCCAATACTAGGGAACCCCAGAATTCCCCTTGTCCATGCCAATCGGCTTTTTACAATTCGGAAAAAATCTATTATTTATATTCAAATAAAGCCAGACTAAAATTATAACTTTATCATAGCCCCAACCTTCTGGATGCGTTGATTTTATGCTCCCGTTCTGTCCGACCTGCCACCCCAGGGCTTGACTTAAAATTGCCACAATGTCCTGAAAATGGCAAAATTTTAAAAGGGGTCAAGCCCTAGGGATTTCCATCATAGCCCTTGTCTCCCTCGGGGGTCCTGGCTGCTGATTTTGTTTATTTTAAGATTATCCCCGACTCATTCTTGGTATGTTAAAGATATGCTGCTAACTGACGACCTTTTATTTGATTACCAACGCTGCGGGCGGCTGTCATTTCTCAACCTATATGGAGATGACAGTTATCAAGAGCCCGTGAGCGATTTTGCGACGAAGCTAAAACGAGATAGCGAGGTTTACCGCCAAAACGTTTTGGCAGAATACCCCTATCAACGCCCGAGTTATCCCTATGGAGACTGGGTAAAAGGTACGGAGGCAACTGTTGCGTTGATGAAACAGGGCGTCGATCGCATTTATCAAGGAGTGCTGATGACTCCAGGACCCCAGGGAGTCACTCTGGTGAGTCGTCCTCATTTATTAATCCAGCAACCCGGGGCGTCAGTTTATGGCAATTGGTCCTATATTCCGGTGGATATTCGCTTCAGTAAACGCCCAAAGGCGCAACATCAAATTATGACCGCATTTCACGCCCTGGTACTGGCTGAAGTCCAAGGGGCTTGGCCCCGGGATGCCGGGTTAATCTGCCGTGAAAAAGGCGAATATTGGGTGAATTTAGAGAAATATCTCCCCCAAATGCAGACGGTGTTAGACCAGTGCATTAAAATGTTAACTGAGCCAGAAGAACCGGAAGTTTTTATGGCACGACATCCCTGCGGTTTGTGCCAGTGGCATAACAGTTGTTATGCGATCGCCCGGGAGAAGCAGCACCTTTCCCTGTTACCCGGAGTTACACCTACTCGCTATCATCAATTAAAACAACTGAATCTTACAACATTAGAATCCCTCGCCCATGCCGATTTGCCCACCTTAGCGAATGGTCTTGTAGCGGTCTGCAATAATCAGTATGAACCCGAAAATGTTGCCCGGGATCTGATCTTACAAGCCCAGGCAACGCTGACTAATCAACCCTTGGCTTTACCCCAACAATTGCCCCTTCCCCCTAGGTTTCTGCCGGTGTCTCCAGTTGAACTTTATTTTGATATCGAAGCTCAACCGGAATTAGACTTAGATTTTCTGCTGGGAGTGTTAGTGGTTGATCGCCGTAATGTAGCCTCTGGAGAAGCACCTCAGCAAAAATTTTATTCGTTTTTAGCAGAAACTCCCGAAGAAGAATTTCACATTTGGGAGCAGTTTTTAGAATTAATCTGGACTTATCCCATTGCCCCAATTTTTCATTTTTGTGACTATGAGATTCAAACTCTCAAAAAACTTGCCCGCCGGTATCATACTCCCTCTCATCGATGGAAGGTTATCCTCAATCGGTTTGTTGATATGCATAAATTAGTAACAAAATCCGTAGTAATGCCGGTGGAAAGTTATGCGCTCAAATCCATTGCACGTTATCTCGGTTTTGAGTGGCACGATGCGTTAGCGTCCGGTGCTCAATGTGTTTTTTGGTACGATCGCTGGTTAGAAACGGGCGATCGCAGTTACCTGGATTTGATTTTAACCTATAACGAAGATGACTGCATCGCTACCTTTGTACTCAAAGAATGGTTGGTAAATTTTTCCCAAAATAGCATTTGTCTCTAATGGTTGAAGTGGTTATTTTTTTAAATTCAAATTCAGGGAAATTTTTTAATTTATGACAAGGAACTATGCCTGTTATTTTTCCTGTAAATTATTACCCTTAAACCTATCAAAAAATAATGATTAGTTGGAAAAATAAGCAGGTTTTATCAATAATTTTCGGATTATTTTCTCCTTTTTTCATGGGATGTCAACCCGAGACTCTCCGAGAATCAGTCCCTGGTCCTGCCAATTTACGGGCTTCTAATTCTGCCGAACCTGTTCCTTCTTCCCTGGAATATTTAGGAGAATTCAAACTCCCTACGGGATTAATTTTTCAGGATACTCCAATCGGCGGACTCTCGGGAATTACTTACGATTCAAAGCGTAATCTCTATTATGCCATATCCGACGATCGCGCGATTCAAGGACCCGCGAGATTTTACACCCTAAAAATCGAATTCAATCCCCTACTCGTTACCCCCGTAAGCGTTACTCCTTTGGTTGATTCAAATAATCGCCCTTTTCCCCCTTACAGTGTAGACATGGAAGGGATTGCTCTCACCAGTCGGGATACCCTATTTATTTCATCTGAGGGAGATGTCGAAGAGGCGATTGCCCCTTTTATCAAGGAATTTTCCCGAGAAGGAAAAGAACTTAAAACCCTTCCCCTCCCTAATAAATTTCTCCCCCAAAATGGACAAGGAATTCGCAATAATTTAGCCTTTGAAAATCTAACCTTAAGCCCCCGGGAACGCTTCCTTTACACCGCCCCGGAAAGTGCTTTAGTTCAAGATGGAAAACCCGCTGATTTAACTCAGGGGACTCCCATTCGCTTTCTGCAATATGATTTAGCAACAGAAGAGCCTCCCCGAGAATTTTATTACCGAACAGAACGAGTCTTGACCGAACCTAAATCTCCCGAGGGATTTATGGTGCAGGGATTAGCCGAACTTCTCGCCTGGAATGAAACAAAATTGCTTTGTTTAGAACGGGGGTTTACTGAAGACGTAGGAACCACGGTTTTATTGTATGAAATTTCCCTGGACAATGCGAAGGATATTCAAGGGATAGAGAGTTTAAATAATCCAGAAATGAGTCAGTTTCAGCCGCTGCAAAAACGGCTTTTGCTTGACTTACGAAACTTAAATATTCCCCTAGATAACTTAGAGGGAATGACTTTCGGTCCAAACTTGCCCGATGGAAGGCGATCGCTAATTTTGGTAAGCGATAATAATTTTAATCCTTTGCAAGTGACCCAGTTTTTAATCTTTGCAATCACCTTAGAAGAATAAAGGCGACTCGTGGACAAATTTAGGCCCAATCTTCGATACCTTCACAACCCAACTTCATCATAAATTTCTGAAAGGGACAGTTGTAATCCAACGGACTGTAACTCAAGGATATCGTCCGAGTAAAGGGTTTCTAAATTCCAATTGCCGCGATCGCCTCGTCGATATATCTCAATCTTCTTTTCTGTTTGTGACACCAACAGATACTCTTGAAGACTATCTAACTCCCGATAATTCATACATTTTTCTTGACGGTCTATTCGTTCGGTACTGGGGGAAAGCACCTCAACAATTAAACAGGGGGATTCTAGAAAATACTTTTCCTGGTCCTGGGGATTACAGGTAACCGAAACATCTGGATAATAAAATAAATCTAGTTGTCTGATTCTGACTTTCATATTGCCAGAGAATACCTGACACCCACCGTTTTTAAGATGTATCCGCAGAGCCATATAAATATTACCCGAAATCAAATCGTGTTCTCGGCTACCTCCAGACATGGCATACACTTGACCCTGAATGTACTCGTGATGAATGTCGCTGAGTTCTTCATAGTGCAGATATTCTTCGACAGTCAGAACAGATTTTAATGCTTGATTAGACATAATTATTGCCTTAACTTGAGGATTTGAGGGGGTGATGGCGGGTTAAGGTGGCGATCGCCCCTGACTCTAGGATAAATCATCCCCTAGAGCCTCACCACAGCAGGAGATGGGGATTAAAAACCGTGTTTCTGTCCTAGATTTGGGGGAATCGGCACAGAGTGGGGAAAGAAACCCGGTTTCTGGCAACAGCCACGGGTCCCCCCTGACTGGATATTGCCAAGCTGTAATCGACCTAAGCACAGGCTAAAAAACTTTTTTTTAAAAGGGGTTGACAAATCAAAAAGGAACGTGCAAGATATAAAAGGCTCAAGGAAAGGGACTGTAGTTCAATTGGTTAGAGCACCGCCCTGTCACGGCGGAAGTTGCGGGTTCGAGCCCCGTCAGTCCCGTTTAGAATATGAATCAGGTTACACGCTGTGCTTTCCTAATAGTAGGATGTACAGCGTGTCTCCGTATCAACGAAGTTAACCTGAGAAAATAACTGTGACTGTTCGCGTGAGAATAGCTCCCAGTCCTACTGGGAATTTACATATTGGGACAGCTAGAACGGCTGTCTTTAACTGGTTGTTTGCCCGCCATCAAGGGGGCCAGTTCATTTTGCGGATTGAGGATACCGACGAAGAGCGATCGCGCCCGGAGTTCACCCAAAATATCCTGGATGGGCTCACCTGGCTCGGTTTGAACTGGGATGCAGGGCCGATTTATCAGTCCAAGCGTCTCGACCTCTACCGGGAACGGGTGAAAACCCTGATGGATAAGGGTTTGGCTTATCGGTGCTACACCACCGCCGAAGAACTCGACGAAATGAGGGAAGCCCAAAAAGCGCGGAATGAAGCCCCACGGTACGATAATCGTCACCGCAATCTGACGGTGGGCGAAATCGCCAAATTTGAAACCGAAGGACGGCCCTCGGTGATTCGGTTCAAAATTGAAGACGATCGCGAGATTGTCTGGAACGACTTAGTACGCGGTGAAGTATCCTGGCGGGGAAGCGACCTCGGCGGCGATATGGTAATCGCCCGGGGTGCCAGTGGTGCCGGAATCGGAATGCCGCTGTACAACCTCGCGGTTGTCGTCGATGACATTGACATGAGAATCACCCAAGTCATCCGAGGGGAAGATCATATTGCGAATACGGCTAAACAAATTCTGCTTTACGAAGCATTTGGCGTCGCCGTCCCCGAGTTTGCCCATACCCCGCTGATTTTGGATATTTCCGGCAAAAAACTCTCAAAACGAGATAACGTGACCGGCATCTCCGAATTTCAGGCTATGGGATTCCTCCCCGAAGCCTTGGTCAACTATATGACCTTGCTGGGATGGTCCCCGCCGGATAATCAGGAACTTTTTACCCTGGATGAGGCGGCGCAGCAGTTTAGCTTCGATCGCGTGAATAAAGCAGGGGCCAAATTTGACTGGGATAAACTGGACTGGATTAATAGCCAGTACCTGCACCAAATGTCCCCCTCCAACCTCACCGATAAATTGATTCCGGTGTGGCAAGCGGCGGGATATCCGGTAGATCCCGAAGGCACTCGCCCTTGGTTGGAACAACTCTCAGCATTAATTGGTCCGAGTTTAACTCGCTTGACTGATGCAGTCGAACTCAGCCGGATGTTCTTTGTTGATGAGGTAGAACTCAGCGAGGAAGCAGCAGCCGAACTGGAAAAAGAGGGAGCCTCCCAGGTTCTCGAAACGGTAATCGGACATTTAAAAAGTCACGAAAGCCTGACAGCAACGGATGCCCAAGACATCATCAAACAGGTCACCAAACAGCTCAATGTCAAAAAAGGGCTAGTGATGCGATCGCTGCGGGCCGGATTAACCGGCGAACTGCACGGTCCTGACCTGATACAATCTTGGGTATTACTTTATCAGCGGGAGCTCGACAAAACGCGCCTGCACAAAGTCTTAAAGGTTGACGAACAAGAGGGTAGTACCTTGACTCAAAATCCTGAACCAGAAACACCCCAAGACAAGATGGTGGTAGAAATTTCCACTTCAGAACGACCTGTAGATGAGATTCCGGACTCACCGACTGTCCCAGCGCCTTCAACCGCTGCGGTGACGACAGGAATCCCAGATGTACAGGCTACGGAGGACCAGTTAGAACGGATCGGCAAACAAGTTCGCCAAATCCTTTCTTATTTACCGGATTACGTGACTGGGTTTGTTAAAGAGAACCAAAGACCCTTAACCACCGTTGGTTTACTAATCGCGGCTTTGGTTTCTCTAAGAGTGTTGGTTGCGGTTTTGGAAGTGCTTAATGGCATTCCCTTAGTACAACCTACCTTTGAAATCGTTGGTATGGCTTACTCTGGCTGGTTTATTTATCGGTATTTACTCAGTGCCGCGACTCGCCAAGAGTTGTCTGCCAAAGTGGAGGAAATCAAAGAACAAATTACGGGGAACCATTCCCCCAACCCCTAGGGAATAGGACCGTCGGTTGAGGGTCCCAGCCGTGTCCTGACCCATCCCAGACTTATCCCAGGTTCTCCGTTGCCTTGAACATCAAAAGTTTCGTTCCACACACTCCTTTCAGCACGCTGGCAGGATGGGGACTAATCCCCAGGAGGGGCAGTAGACTGGACATCTAACTGTCCCCCCCGACTCTGCTAAGCAGCCTCGCCGTTCTAGGCATCAACCTGCCCGAGGGATTGGGAGAGTATGGGGGTAGTTTAAAAAAAACCGATTGATACATCATTCTAAGATGGGCGCATTCCGGTGCGCCCATTCTTGCATTTTGGCGATCGCCCGGATTCCTGCCCGTTTCTCTACCTGTCTCCCCCGGTGACATAGCCCAATTGTGAAATAGTCTTAACATTACTTAAACTTACGGAACGGTTTCCCGAACTATTCCCCACTCCTAGGCCGAAACTGAGGGCTCAATTTCCCTGATTCTGAGGGGTTTTTAGCGACTTTTAGGCCAGTCAGTTGCATCGATCCTGATAATTAAGTTAAATTTGATTAAGATTCTGATCGGGATGGACAGTTTTATTCTATGCCGGGACTCCACCCCACAAGGTAGGAGCGGAAAGCGGATAGAACAAAACCCCCCGACTGCCATCCATCAACCAGGGTGGGTTTAATTACCACCTATTTGCTTTTAATCTCAATGTCTGAATTTGTATCTAGAGGCCACCGCATCTTATGAAATCTTCCTGGAGAATAATTTTACTTTGGGCATTACCCGCATTAGTAATCGCCTTTTTCGTCTGGCAGGGAGTATTTTCCTCTACTGCCATGAACATGGGAAATAATGCCGCCAATACTCGCATGAGCTACGGTCGGTTTTTGGAATACCTGGATGCCGATCGCGTGACGAACGTGGATTTGTACGAAGGTGGCCGGACGGCGATCGTCGAAGCCGTGGATCCAGATCTGGACAACCGGGTGCAGCGTTTGCGAGTCGATTTGCCAGGAAATGCTCCAGAACTGATCGCCCGTTTGAGAGACTCCAACATCAGTTTTGACTCTCATCCCATCCGCAATGATGGAGCAATCTGGGGACTGTTGGGCAATTTAATTTTCCCCGTCCTGTTGTTAGCCGGATTATTCTTCCTGTTCCGTCGTTCTAACAACGGTCCTGGGGGTCCAGGACAAGCCATGAACTTCGGCAAATCCAAAGCTCGCTTTCAGATGGAAGCCAAAACAGGAGTGATGTTTGACGATGTAGCAGGCATTGAAGAAGCCAAAGAAGAACTCCAAGAAGTCGTCACGTTCCTGAAAAAGCCGGAACGCTTTACCGCAGTTGGTGCGAAGATTCCTAAAGGCGTCCTACTGATTGGGCCTCCGGGAACCGGGAAAACCTTGCTCGCCAAGGCGATCGCCGGAGAAGCCGGAGTCCCCTTCTTTAGCATTTCTGGGTCTGAATTCGTGGAAATGTTTGTCGGTGTCGGTGCTTCCCGAGTCCGGGACCTGTTCAAGAAAGCCAAAGAAAATGCACCTTGCATCATTTTCATTGATGAAATTGACGCCGTAGGTCGTCAACGGGGTGCGGGAATCGGCGGTGGTAACGATGAACGGGAACAAACCCTTAACCAACTCCTGACGGAAATGGATGGATTTGAGGGCAACACGGGCATCATTATTATTGCTGCCACCAACCGTCCCGATGTCTTGGATTCGGCCCTGTTGCGTCCCGGTCGTTTCGATCGCCAAGTCATGGTCGATGCCCCGGATATCAAGGGCCGTGTGGAAATTCTGAACGTCCACGCTCGCAATAAGAAGTTATCCGATCAAGTGTCTTTAGAAGCAGTTGCTCGTCGCACTCCTGGTTTTACCGGCGCAGACTTGGCAAACTTGCTTAATGAAGCAGCCATTTTGACCGCACGTCGGCGCAAGGAAGCAATCACCTTGCTAGAAATTGATGATGCAGTGGACCGAGTTGTTGCCGGGATGGAAGGAACTCCCCTGGTTGATAGCAAGAGTAAGCGTTTGATTGCTTATCACGAAATTGGTCATGCGATCGTTGGGACTTTGGTTAAGGACCATGACCCGGTACAGAAAGTCACCTTAATTCCGCGCGGACAGGCCCAGGGTCTAACTTGGTTTATGCCCAGTGAAGATCAAATGCTGGTGTCTAAATCTCAGTTGATGGCTCGGATTATGGGTGCACTCGGAGGCCGCGCGGCTGAGGAAATGATTTTTGGTGATTCGGAAGTGACCACCGGGGCCGGGGGTGACCTGCAACAGGTGACGGGAATGGCGCGGCAGATGGTGACTCGCTTCGGGATGTCAGACTTGGGTCCGATGTCCTTAGAAACCCAACAAGGGGAAGTGTTTTTAGGTCGCGATTTGATGACGCGATCGGAATATTCCGACGAAATCGCCTCTCGGATTGACGCTCAAGTTCGTTCGATTGTGGAACATTGTCACGAAGAAGCTAAGCGCATTGTCCGGGAAAATCGGATGGTGATCGATCGCTTGGTGGATATCCTGATTGAGAAGGAATCGGTGGACGGCGAGGAGTTGCGTCAAATTGTTGCCGAATATACCACCGTGCCTGAAAAAGATTTGTTTGTTCCGATTTTGTAATAAGTTTTAGGGAAAGTAGTTCGGGTTATTTTAACCCGTTCTGCGAGACTGAAATAAAAAATGAGGGAGGTGTCTTGCCCCCCTCATTTTTTGTGGATACTTCATCGTTTTTATATCAATGCCTGGTTAGGATAGCCTTTGTCAAACCGGCGAAAGAGTTTAAATTTTCTACCTTTTGAGAGTAAGGGGTGGTTAAGTCCTTTCTCAATAAAACCGATAAGGTACGACAACGGTTGAGATTAGCTTACGATACGGGTAACGCACCTTGAACGATTAAAACCGAGCAAGGTGCATGATGGGTAATGTAATTACTGACGCTGCCTAAAAAGAGTTCGGCCATCCCGGTGCGCCCTCTGCGGCCTACTACAATTAAGTTTGCACCCCAGCTTCGGGCTAACTCACAAGTCAGAACCCCCGGATCGCCCACGCTATGATGGCAGGTTGTGGGGATATTTCGGGCGATCGCCATTTCAGCATATCTCTGGAGTATTTCGTTGGTTTGTTCGACTTGCACTTGGAGTCGTTGTTGCTGGAGTTCTGGAATTTCTCGTCCTAGAGAGGGGCTTAATCCCATGCCTGTCCCCACCATCGGCGATATCTCGGCCAGGGCCTCGACTTGGATGGCATTAAATAGCATTAGTTCTGCTTTTTCTTTTTCGGCTAAATCGATGACTTGATCAATCACAAAATCAGCTTGGGATGAACGATCAATAGCGACCAGAATTTTATGATAAGTCATGAGTTGCTCTCCTTTCTGTGGTTTTACTAGACCTCTTGCAAAATAAAGGATTGCTCCCCCTTTCCCCCCTTAAGAACGTTAATCGCCTTGAGAGAATTTTGCCAGCAGTCTACTGTCGTTACTCCGTCGATCGCCCCACGGGATCGGCCTCTGCTTCAAAGTAACCCAATGGTTTGGTTCGGCACATCTACTCCAAGGGCGATTTCTGTTTTCCCCTTCCTTCCTTCCTTCCTTCCTGCCTGGGTTGCTTTTGCCCCTGGTCAGAGTACCTATCTTAATCCCTTCATTATCATATTTTAGAGATTTTGTCAAGAATAAAGGGCGATCGCCTTCTACAAAACTGGGAATGGGTTAAGTTATACAGAAATCAGACAACACGCAAACACGATCACAAACATCCGCATGATAACTTGAACATTAAGTTCAAAATTCCCCGAATTTAAAAACTCATCTTTAAGATTGGTTATAAAAGAAAAGGTAAAGATATGTTAAAAACTGCGGTTTGCAACTCGCTAACCCCTTCTTCAGAACTCCGGGTTGATTCTCAGCTATTAGGGCTATGGTCCGCCGGTGGGAATCAGTGGACTCCGATGATTCAAGAAGAATGCTTCAAAATGTTGGACTGTCCCGTGCAACCCTCTAAAAAAAGTCAATTGCCCTCAAACTTTTCCTTATTTTGGGCTTGGATATTTTTATTAATGAGTGTAGCGGCTATGTTAGCGCCCACCTCTTTTTCTTGGGGTCAAGACCAATATCCAACCGAAATTGGAACTGAGAAAAGATTAATATCGATTCCCAAATAAAGACCAATTATCTGGGATAAAATGGGAATCTAAATATTTTATTTTTGCGGTAAAACAAAAATGCTATATTTAATTTTGGAAAACTTTTTAGACAATTAAACAAGACCGTTATGAAAAAACAAGATTAATAAAACTGGGTATTTAATTTATTTATTCGAGGAATTCCCCATCCCTAACTCACCTTAAAAAATGAGGCGGTTTAGAATTGCACTCAGAGGTCTATGATAGGTCCATATTCCCCACCATTGGCAATCCTAGGTAAGAACTGACCCGGAGTAAAGCCTAACCCCTTTCATCCTGAAGTCGTTATATTGGGAATAATTTCAGGCCATAGTTGCTCTTGCCGATGGCGAAATCAATAGATACACTGGCATTTGGAGCCACCGCACGTTCACGGTTGCTCATCCAGTGAACAACCAAGGGAGTTAGAAAATAAATGCTCTGGAAGCTGAGGCTATATCAAGGGGGTTGGCATCGTAATTGTTCGATGCACAAAGACATCAGATTAAACGTGGTGCGGTATGGGGTTTCAATTCCCTTACTCCTGGCGATCGCCAATTTTTCTGGGAGTAAAGCAATAGCAGCAGAGATGGAACCCTTACTCCTCCCACCAGAATCAGCAGATTTTCTGACCCTAGATCCGGGGGAAAAAGCAACGGAGAAGGCAATTAACACGGGCGATCAATTCCAGATGTTTGTATCTGCCGGAAAAGAGCCAGAGGTTACAGCTACTCCTGTGGAATTGGAAACGTTTGGGACGTTAAAGAGTAGGGGTACAGCTTGTGATCTCCCCTGCGATCAGAGTGTGGAGGTAAATTTACTCAGCAGTCCCTCTCACCGCCAACTTAGCGTCATGAGTGCAGCAATGACGGAGGCGATCGCCCAAACCACTCCCCCAAATGCCCCCCCACCTCCCACCCAAGAACCATTACCGCCCCTCCCTGACGTACAACCGACCCCTCCAGAAGACCAGGAAACCCCCGTGTTGACCCCCGAGGAAGAGCAACCCTCTCCAGGGGAATCTCCTGCCGTAGAAATTCCCATTCGCCAGGTGAACGTGATTGGCTCCACTGTACTCACCGCCACAGAGATTGCGAAGATTACCGCAGAAGTTGAGGGACAAACAGTTTCCCTCGATCGCCTCCGAGAAGTCGCGGACCAAATCACGCAACTGTATCTTGAGCGCGGTTATATCACCTCCCGAGCAGTTCTCGTGGATCAAGTGATTGAAGATGGCATCGTTGAAATTCGGGTGATTGAAGGGACTTTAGCCGCCATTGAAGTTGAAGGAAACAACCGGGTGAGAGAGTCCTATATCCGTTCTCGGGTTGAACTTGGAGCGGGTGCGCCTTTGAATACCGCCCAGTTGGAAGATCAGTTGCGGTTACTGCGCCTTGACCCTTTATTTCAAAATATTGAAGCGAGTTTGCGTGCCGGGGATGAAATCGCCCAAAGTATTCTAACAGTTAGAGTTCAAGAAGCTAATCCCTTTGGGTTGAATTTAGGAGCGGATAATTTATCCCCCCCCAGTGTCGGTTCTGAACGATTAGGCGGAACTGTTCGCTACCGCAACATTACCGGCTTTGGAGATGAAATTGCGGCGAGTTATTATTGGGGAACCGGAGATTCTCAAATTTATGACCTTAGCTATCGTATCCCAGTTAATGCCATGAATGGAACTCTGGGGTTCCGGGTAGCTCCTAACCAAAATGGCATCATTCAGGAAGAGTTTAGAGCATTGAATATTGAGGGAGAATCCCAACTGTATGAGGTGAATTTTCGACAGCCTTGGATGCGATCGCCTAGACAAGAATTTGCTACCTCTGTGGGGTTTACCTTCCAGGAAAGTCAAACCTTTGTTGACGGTGAACCGTTTGGGTTTGGCAGTGGTCCTAGCGCCGATGGAATTACCCGTACCAGTACCTTCAAAATCGGCGCTGACTACCTCCGCCGGGACGTTCAGGGAGCCTGGTCCGTGCGATCGCTACTTAACATCGGAACTGGCTTATTTGATGCGACTGACAATGACGACCCCATCCCCGATGGACAATTTTTGAGTTGGATTTCTCAGGTGCAGCGAGTGCAGCGGTTGGGGGCGTCACAATTGTTAATTATCCAAGCGGATTTACAGTTAAGTCCCCATAGTTTACTCTCGTCCCAGCAGTTTGTGATTGGGGGGGGTCAATCCTTACGGGGGTATCGTCAAAACGTGCGATCAGGAGATAATGGATTTCGTTTTTCGGTAGAAGACCGAATTGTGATCCTCCGGGATACCTCTGGAATTCCCATCTTTCAATTCGCCCCATTTTTAGACGCGGGTACGGTTTGGAATCATGTCGATAATCCCAATGAATTACCGAGACAAACGTTTTTAGCTGGGATAGGAATGGGTGTTCTTTGGCAGGTTTTTCCCGGTTTAAATGTGCGCCTGGATTACGGACGTCCTATTTTTCAAATTGATGATAAAGGAACGAATGCTCAAGATGAAGGGTTTTATTTTTCGGTGAATTATCAACTTTAATTTAATAAATTGGGGGGTAGAATTTGCTGTTGCCTCTGGACGCGCTTCAGCCACGTCCCGAGGAAACAGTAAATTATGAAACCCTTGGAGTGCAAGCATCTTGCTCCCTATCTTTCCTAGCAAACTGGTGCAAGACTGGCTATATTAGATGGCTTCTTCTGAAAATAAGTCAATCTCTGGATGATTGAGGGCAGTTTCCAGAATGCGAATAATAATGTTGTCGAGAGCTCGTTGAAAATCTGGATCTTGGGAGTATTTTTTGTACAAAGTTAGTTCTTTGCGGCGCTCATGATTGACCGATTGTTTGATGAGTTTACCGATCGCCATTCGGCTATTCTGCGGGTCGGGATTGTTGACTACCTGGGTTTGATAATCCATATTTTGGGCGACATTACGCGCAAGATTTGTCAGTTTAATTTTTTGTTCTTCCGGGGTGGCGTCCCCTTGGGCAAAATGAGTTTGATTAAACACAGCAATGATTTCGTCTAGGGAGTTATATTCTTTTTCTGATTCATGGTAACCCCGGGGGTTGGGATTCTGGGGTGTAATCTCGCTGCTGGATTCATCGAGGGCGATCGCCGCATTTAGGGTCACTCGTTCAATGCCATAAGTGCTAAGATCCACGCTATTGAGCAGTTCATCGAGTTGGTCCTGTTGGGGATTTTTGACAATCAGTTTGGGGATCAGGAATTTTAGAAACCAATGCAGTTTTTCCCAAGCCAAATTATGAAAGGGGATTAAACAAGCGAGTTGAGCATAAACTTTGACAAATTGTTTGGCTTTGATTTTAAAATCGATTTTGTCCTCTTCGTTCAATTCCAGTTCCTGGTTAAATCGTTCGGCAGCAGTATCGATAATGGGGCTAAGTTGGTCGGCTTCTACGCCATCAAAAAATAGTTGATTAAATTGGTTGATTTCGTGGGTTTCATAGACTCCTAATCCGTCTAGGCTTTCTTTCAAGTCATGGAGAACATTAACATCGGTGGCTTGGCTGAGTTCGGTAGCAGTGTAGAACGGATTAAAGGCGGTTTTAATATCGCTGATGCTGTTGGCAAAATCGAGAATAAATGTATCATTTTTGCCCAGTTTGTTGTTACAGCGATTGAGGCGAGAAAGGGCTTGGACAGCGAGGACTCCCTGTAATTTTTTATCTACATACATGGTATGGAGTAGAGGCTCATCGAAGCCGGTTAGGTACTTATTGGCGACCACTAAGAGGCGGTAATCAGGGCTTTGAAACTTCTCTTCAATATTCTGACTCGGAAAGCCGTTTAGGGATTCTTCCGTATGTTCAATGCCCTCTATTTTCTTTTTCCCGGAAAAGGCAACGATCGCCCCAAAGTCTGCATTTTTAGCCTTGAGCAGTTTTTGGATTTCGCAATAGTACCGAATCGCGGTTTTAATATTGCGGGTAACCACCATCCCCCTAGCTTGCCCTTTGAGTTTTTTGGGGCTAACCACTTGTTCTAGGAAGTGATTCACCATGATTTCGGCTTTAGTGGCGATTGTTTTGGGATTGCTTTCAACGTAGGCTTTGAGTTTCTTTTGGGCTTGGGCGCTGTCGAATTGGGGATTATCTTCGATGGATTTTTGAATCTCGTAGTAGCTTTTATAAGTGGTGTAGTTGGCGAGGACATCCAGGATAAAGCCTTCTTCGATCGCCTGTTTCATGGAGTAGAGATGATGGGGTTTGAAACTGCCATCGTTTTGACGTTGCCCAAATTTTTCGAGGGTGGTGTTTTTTGGGGTGGCGGTAAAGGCAAAATAGGAGGCGTTTTTGCTGAGTTTACGCCCTTGCATAACTTTCAAAATTTTGTCTTGATTGTCTTCGGGTTCGGCTTCATCCTCATTTTGATTGAGGGTTGTATTCAGGGAGTCGGCTGAACTTCCACTCTGGCTGCTGTGGGCTTCATCGATAATGATGGCAAAGCGGCGATCGCCTAATCCTTCGATGCCTTCCACAATGAATCTAAATTTTTGGATGGTACTGATAATGATTTTTTTGCCCGCTTCCAGGGCATTTTTCAAGTCTTCGGAACGGTTGGCATGGGCAATAACATTTTTGACTTCGGAAAAGTCTTTGATATTATCCCGGAGTTGTTTGTCAAGGTTGCGGCGATCGGTGACAACAATTACGGAATTAAATAAAGGTTCACTCTGGTGGGTTTGGTAAAGTTGGATCAGTTGGAATGCCAGCCAAGTGATGGAGTTTGATTTCCCGGAACCGGCAGAATGTTGGATTAAATAGGTTTTACCGGGACCGTTGATTTTGGCATCGCTGAGGAGTTGATTAACGACATCCCTTTGATGATAACGGGGGAAAATCAGGGTTTTATCTAGCAGGGAGTCTTGAGTTTTGCCTTCGAGTAAAACAAAATGTTCCAGAATATAAGCGAGGCTGGTACGGCTTAAAACATCTTCCCAGAGATAGCTGGTTTTATGTCCGTTGGGGTTAGTGGCGTTTCCTTTGCCGTGGTTATTTCCTTGATTGAAGGGTAGGAAATAGGTGTTTTTTCCGGTGAGTTTGGTCGTCATCCAAATTTCATCGGTATCGGCGGCAAAGTGGACTAAACACCGACCAAAGTTAAAAAGGGGTTCTTTGGGATTGCGATCGCAGTATTGTTTTTTAGCGTGGTAGACGGTTTGGTTTGTCCAAGGATTTTTCAGTTCCAGGGTTGCGATCGCCAAGCCATTGAGGAAAATGACCAAATCGATGGATAGGGCGTTGTCTGTGGCGGAAAAGTGGACTTGGCGGCTAATAGAAAAGATGTTTTGCTCAAAGTTAGCGGCGATTTCTGGGTTAAGGTCGTTGTAGGGATGGCTATAGTACAGAGTCAGTTCCGCATCATCGATCGCCACGCCTTTTTTGAGCACAAACACAATCCCGTTTTTCTTAATTTGGCGATCGATTCGTTCCAGGATCATCCGTTGCCAGTTGGGGCGATCGTCTAACTTTTTAAGTTCTTCCGGTTGAGTTGTTTCCAGGAAGTGCCAAAATTTTTCCGTATCAATGGCAAATTCGGGGTCAAAGTTTTTGGGACTACCCTGCTGGTAGCCCGCCTTATTAAGCAAGCGGTTTTCGATAAGGTCTTCCAGAGCTTTTTCGTTGGTTTTACTGACCATAATTGCTTAATACTCCTGGTTTATAAAAATGGGTTGATTAGATTTAGGTTGGTTTTGCTTTTTAATGCGAATTAATCGATTTTCTAGGGTGATTTGAGTTTGGAGATATTCGTCTAAATGTTTGACCTGTCCGGGATAATCTGGATCAGTTTTACAAATAATAATACCTGGGTGATATGGGTTTTGGCGGTGAATTTGGATAAAGTCATCTCGATTCAGGGTGAGAACGGTCCGGTTTTCTTGAGTAGCAAAGGCTAAAACAGCTGGCTCTTCAGACTTTTTGGTGATAAGTTTTTCTAATTAGTTACTGAGCGTTTAAATGTTTTTGAGTGGCTACCTCTCTAATTTATAATGACTATGATGAAAAAGCTGCTAAAAGACGTAACCGAAAGTTGTCAAAATTT
>JBBQFN010000038.1:0-46707 GCA_038321985.1 Cyanophyceae cyanobacterium
CCAATCAAATATCCCAATAGCTTAACTTGATATTCAGGCAGGGTTTCGGTCCCAAATACTTCTAGTTTCCGAGGGACAGCAATGCGATCGCCCACTTGGAGTTCCGAAAGCCTTCGCCACCCTTTTATCGTCAGATAAGGATGGGTGAGAGTGGTTTCAATGGACCGTCCTAAACGAGTTTTGACCCGAAACACGGGTTTGATGCCATCATCCACAAACGCCGAAGGTTGAGTAAAGGTGAATTTCCAGTTATCAGCTAAGGTTAAAATTTCAGCCTGACGATGGTTAACAATTTCCTCAATTGTGGTGACACTGCCATCCCTCAAAATCAGTTCAGAAAAACGCCCTAAGCATTTCCCCATCGCCGGTCTTCCGGCTATAATAATCAAATCCGATCGCTGCAAACCTCCGGTCATCGCATCTAAGTCATAAAACCCACAAGTTAACCCCGGTAAGGCTAACCCTTGTTGATGAATTTCGATGTTTTCAAAGGTATGAATTAGGGTTTCTGAAATGGAGACTAAACCCTGTTGGGGACGGTCCTGAGTGAGACCAAAAATGGTTTGTTCGGCTTTATCCAGGAGGATGGGTAATTCGGTAGTGGTATCAAATCCTAACTCCGCCACCGTATGTCCGCCTTGAATTAATTTACGGCGCATATATTTATCCACCACCAGTTCGGCATATTGGTCGATATTGACCGCAGAAACCGTGCGTTCTACCAGTTGAGCCAGTTTGCTTTGACCTCCGACCATATCGAGGAGTTTATGGTCTGCTAACCAACTGGTTAGGGTCATTAAATCGGTAGCTTTGCCTTGGAAATGGAGGGCGACTGCGGCTTTATAAATATGTTTATGAGCGCTGATAGAAAACCCTTCGGGAGGTAGCCGGTCTAGCACCCGGGTGATAGCCTCGGGGTCTAGGAGAATTCCGCCTAAAATACTTTCTTCCGCATCGATGTTTTGCGGGGGGAGGCGATCGCTATAGCCTTGAAAATTTAACGGTTCAGCCACGATTTGTACTCAGCTATCGTCTTGTTGCACCCGACGCGATTTATTGGGTTTAGAAATAAATCGCGTCTCTACTATTATACAAATCTGCGGACCGTTTTTACCCAGGTATGACTGAAATTCCACCTGGGTGAGTCGCAGATTTCTAGCCAGCAACCACTTCAATATCGACTTCAGCGGTAACGTCGGGGTGTAACTTGATTTGTGCCTTGTAGAACCCAGTCTTGCTAATAGTAGGCAGGGTAATCCCACGGCGATCGATTTCTTCGTTGGTAGCAGCTTGGATGACTTCGGCCACTTCACGTTCAGTGACGGTCCCGAAAATCGCATCCCCTTCCCCAACAGATTTGGCGATGGTAAAACGTCCAATATTTTCGATGGCCGTTTTCCGCGATTGTGCTTGTTGCTTTTCTTCCAGCAGACGCTGGCGTTCTAGTTCTCTGCGGCGTTCCACTTGACGGAGAATACCGGGGGTGGTACGAACGGCGATGCCTTGGGGTAGCAGGTAGTTCCGGGCATAACCGGGGGCCACTTCTACGAGGTCGCCGGATCTACCCAGCTTTCTAACATCTTGACTTAATACGACTTGGACTCGTTTGCTCATAATGGTTCCTGTTCGGTCAGAACTCTCTATTTTACGCTTCTGGGGGACAGATGGCAATAGGGATGGGGAGTGATTTTAACCACTGATTTCACGGATTTTCACGGAGGGGGTTCTGAGGGGGTGGCGGCAACCTGCGGGGGTCTGAGACCTAGCCGTGAATTGGTGGTAAATTTGATGACGAAAAATCGGGATTTCAGGTAGGGGCGCAAGCATTGCGCCCCTACAAATACACCTTGACTGGGCTAGGGTTTGAACACCTATGAGTAAAACAGATTTAGTGTTTTTGGTTGTGGGAATTTTTATGGGGGGTATATAAGGTTTATACATACGATCCTGACGATCGCCGGTTATTTCAGCCATAAGGGATTAGAGTTGTCGGTCCTGACTCGGTTTATTCGGGAAACGAGTCATTGAAAAGTTAGCGAGTTTGGGGAAAATTTAGGTTGAGTTATTGAGTTGTTTGAGTCGTTATTTGGGCCTGATCGCCTGTTGCGACCCTCCACCCTACAAAAGCAACGGCGAAACTCAGCAACAAGGCAAACCTAAACGGAGGGGGCCGATCGCTTCAAGAGACCAGCCGGGTCATCTAAGGTTGCTCATTTACAATCTTAAAGCACTTAAATAAGGAATTTGGTAACGTGAAAAGACACAGCGACGATCGCCTATCGGGATCCTAACTGATCAAACTCTGTATTTTTCATAATGGAACCGAACACCTTGCCATTGGTTCGACTCAAACGCAGTTTAAGTTTTCTAGAGACTTGGGGTTTTGGCTTAAGCGGACTCTTATTATGGCTAGGACCCGCACCAGCCATGAATGCAGCTTTGGGAGTGCAAGCCATTTTTATCTGGATTCCTGCCGCGATTATTGGCATTTTACTCAACTTCCAAGTCCAGCACTTGGGGATGTGCTGGCGCGATATGTCTGGTGGAACCCCCAATTATGCCGCCCGACTGTTGGCTAAATACCCGATCGCAGCACGTTATGGGGCAATTGGGTATTGGTTGGGATGGGTTTCTGTACCCCCCATGAATGCGATCATCCTCTCTGACTTGGTGATTGCTAATTTACACCCCGTTGGGATTTCCTTGCCAGAAAATCTGTTACGACTCGGATTTACGGTCATCCCCTATATGGTCGCATTTAGCGGCACCCGCACATTAGGCATCTTGCACCTCTGTTTCATTATCCCGGCAGTCGGGTTTTTGGGAACCTTTGGCTTGCAAGGCTTGGGTTGGCTGACCTTTGCGCCCGCCAGTCCCGGCATTTTACCCAGCGATTGGGGCCAGTTTAACCTCGTCGAATGGGCGAAGTGGTTTTTTATCGCCGTTTATGCCGCCTATGGCTGTGAAACCGCCTCTTCTTTCGTTGCAGATAGTCGCCATCCGAAAAGCACCCTTAAAACCTTATCCTTTGCAGCGGTTTTATTGCCGATTGTCTATGTGGGGGGTTCATGGGTTTTGATGCGTTTAGCCAGTGACCCGGGTTTAGGGAATAATACCTTTTTGCATTTGGTAGCAGGGTCCCAACCCTTTTGGGGATCCACAGCTTCGACATTGGTTACCTTCCTCCTCTCGGCAGGATGTTTGCTGAGTTCAACTACTGCCATTTCTAACTCCCCACGGGTGTTGTATCAGTTAGCCCTTGATGGGTATATGGCCCCGGTATTTGGGGTCGTGTCATCTCGGGGCGTGTTTGGACCGGGGTTATTGTTCACCTTTATTTTGAGTTTAATTTGCCTGCTGTGGGGGGATGTCTCCCATGTCGTGATGGTGACGGGTACTGGATATCTCTCGTCAATGATGGCGGTGCATTTGAGTTTATGGCTTAACCGCGATCGCCCAGAGGTCAAATGGCCCCGTTTGTCTTTGCTTTTCCTGATAGTTGAAAGTGTCGTGATGGTAGTCGGCGGGCTCGCCTGGGGTTGGAACTATTGGTTGATGGGATTGTTACTGGCCCCCACGATTCTTGTCGTGGATTGGCTGATCCGTCGCCGTTATTTTCCTATATTTCGGGTTGAGTGGTGGTTGGGGCTTTATCGTCGTCGCCGTTCAGGAGAGTTCCAAAATTTTGATGTTTTACAAGTCGGTGTTTTACTCTTTTTAATCTGTGGGGCGTTAACAGTGGGCTGGGTCGTCCGAACAGAGATTGATGGCAGCCGTTTAGAAGTCGCCAGTGAGCTTTATGTGTTGTTGTTACTCAGTAGTGCTTTTGTCGGGGTAGCGATCGCCTGTTGGACGAGTTTACCCCAAATTGCCTCAATTGTGGAAGCCCAAGAAGCGACAGAACACTTATTTAAAGTTGCCCTCGATCCGATTATGGTGATTGATGAGCAGGGGGCGATCGCCCGGGCGAATCCCGCTGCTTGTGAGCTATTTGGAGTCTCAGCTCAAGAGTTAGCAGGGGTCAATATGGCCCAACTCTTACCCGGATTAAGGGATTCTCCCCAGTTTTGGTCTCAACGTTGTGAGCAGCTTATAGACCCCACAGCGATCGCCTTCCCAAGCGCTCTATCTTCAGGAGAATCACTCACCCAAAAAACCGTAGAAGTCTCCCTTTCTTCTCGAACCAATTGGGATCAAATCGAGTATGTGGTGATTTTACGAGATATCACCCCGCGCAAACAGGCCGAAGCGGAATTAAAAACCGCCTTTATCCGACAAGAAGAACTCACCGCCACCGCTACCCGACAAGCGCAGGAACTCGAAACCGCTTTATCGGAACTCAAACAAACCCAATCCCAACTCATTCAAACTGAAAAAATGTCCAGCCTGGGGCAGCTAGTCGCTGGGGTGGCTCATGAAATTAACAACCCAGTTAACTTTATCTATGGCAATTTAACCTATACAAGCGACTATACCAGGGATTTATTGACATTAATTCGTCTGTATCAAGCCTCTTATCCAGAGGCAAATCCAGAGATTGAGGAGTTTATTGAAGAGATTGAACTCGCTTTTTTGGCGGAAGATTTGCCCAATATGATTGATTCGATGAAACTGGGGGCGGAGCGGATTCGGCAGATTGTTTTAACTTTAAGAAATTTCTCTCGGCTTGATGAATCTGAGATGAAAGCTGTTAACATTCATGAGGGAATTGAAAGTACCTTATTAATTTTGCGAAACCGGCTCAAGCCAAAAGCCCAATGTCCGACCATCGAAATCATTGAGCAGTACAGTGATTTACCGAAAGTTGAATGTTTCGCCAGTCAGCTAAACCAGGTGTTCATGAATATTATCAGCAATGCGATCGATGCGCTCCATGAGCAAGCTATCAACAGCCTTGAAGGGGTAGAACCCCCGACCCCGAGGATTACAATTCGCACCGCTGCCTTAGATTCACACTGGGTGAGAATTGCGATCGCTGATAATGGACCCGGAGTCCCAGAAAGCATCCGTAACCGACTGTTTGACCCCTTTTTTACCACCAAACCTGTTGGAGAAGGAACGGGTTTAGGATTGTCGATTTGTTATCAAATTGTGGTAGAAAAACACGGGGGGCGATTGTATTGTGTTTCGGAACCGGGACAAGAGGCCCAATTTATCATTGAAATTCCGGTCAAAAGCGTGAAAAAAACGGCCCAACGGGAAGTGAGTAGGGCGATCGATTAAAGTTTTCTCAACTCTGTTTAAATCCTTCGTTTGTAGTAACCCCTTCAGGGGTAGCCCTATCAAGGTGTATTTGTAGGGGCGCAATGCTTGCGCCCTCTTTACAGCCCTATCAAGGTGTATTTGTAGGGGTTTCGATGCTTGCGCCCTCTAGATGAAATCACAATTTTTGGTCATCCAATCTATCACCCTGACAGACAGGGCGCAAGACAGGGCGCAAGCATTGCGCCCCTACGTCGGTTCAAACTGACTGAAAAACTTATACCCCGATCGCCTTTTACTGTTTGGTTTTCCATCCCATCACCCATTTTGTCACTCCCCAGGCTACAATCGCACAACCAAAACTGGCAATCAGGGCGATCGCAAAGGGATGGAGTTTACCCCGATTTTCTGCCCAGGGAGAAGCGATCGGTTCTTGAAAGAGTAAACCCGACGTGGAAGCAACGATCGCCCCTGCGGCAATTCCCACCCCCACTGCCTGAATTTGGTCTTGTAATTGTTTGTTTTGGTTTTGCAACCGGCGATCGCGTTGGGTTTGTTCGATTTCTACGATGCCGCGAATCGAGGCGATCGCCTTATCCGCTAGACTCGAACCTCCTACAAAATAGTTGAGTTCATCGCTGATGCGGCTTTGGAAGTAGGGCGAAGTTTGACTGCCAAAGTCTCGGAAAAAATCCAGTTCCTCCGGTTCTACCCCATATCCTTGTTCTTTCAGTCGGTTAAAAATCGCCTCCAAGGTGACTTGATAATTTTTAGTATTGATAGCGATGGTATTCCGACTGTGCTTGTAATTTCGCAACAGTCGGGCATATTCCAAATCCAACTGCGCCAATTCCTTTAATACCATTTTTAGACTTTCTAATTGCGCCTCATTCAACGCCAGACGGGTCGTATTTTTTGTTAATTCCTGCTTAAAAAACTTGACTTTTTTCTCTAAGCCTGTATAGACAGAGTAGGTTTTTTGATATAAAGTTCGGGTTTCCCGATAGGCGGAAATTACCTTATTTCGGTAGTAAAATAAATTGATAAACTCCCGATAGGCATCCACAAATTTATCACTGGGCAATTCTGCGCGAAACAGGAAAATCAAAATATGGGGTTGCACCTCCGCTTCCCCCTCCAGATTCGCCTCCAAAACTTGACCACCAAACTCAAAAATTGGGCTGCCGAATAGTTCCCCCAGTTGCTGCAACGGTGGACGGTTTTTATGGGAGGGACTCACCTGTTTCACACAGTTACGGGCGAAATCTTCTAAACTTTCCGGCGATTTATCAATTTCCGATTCTGGTAAAAATGCGGTTAATAGCAAAGTTTGCCCCAAGGAACTCTGAACAACATTGGGGAGAAAAAGTAGCCTATCTGTATTCAACTTTTGCCAAAACGAAATCGGCAACGGAGCAGTTTTCTCTCCATTTTCTGTTTCGGGACAGCGCAAATTGAAAGTTAAACTATAACTATCATAAAGCCGATGAGTGAACAACCGACCCGCAATCGGTAAATCGGAATCAGGCAGTTTTCCCGTTAATTCCAGTTGGGTTTGCGGATGGAGATTAATTTGTGCGCCTGGGGGTTCTGGCGAGTTGTCGGGATACCCGGCGATATGCAGACGTTCCGCAAAACCCAACGCTTTTAAAATCTCATCCCCCCTTTCCCACAACTGTTTGGGATAGCGCGCCAGAGAATCGGGTTCCCCCGTCAATCCTCGCCAGAGATGAAAGGCAAATAGATGTAAATTAGGCGCATAAACCGGCGGGGTTAGGGATTTTTCTGAGTCCATCTGTTTAAAGTTTGCTTAACGTAAAGAAACAAGGACATTTTTTCTGCATTTGGGGCCGAAGTAATGATAACCGTTGTTTCCGTTTCTTCGATAATTTCAAGATTGGGAATGAGCCAGTGGGATTCATTCGGGTCCGGTTCAGCAAATTTTTTCACCTCTTTTCGGTTTTGTGCCAGAGCTTTTTTAACCGCTTTTTCTGCTTGCGGAAATTGCTTCATCCAGTTTATAATTAGTTCTGCTGCCTGATTCATATCGGCTTCAGAAAGTTGCTCCAAGTCTGCGGTCAACTTTTGAGCCGGTTGCAGAGCATCTGGCGGTAAAATCGGCGGTTTTGCTTCCAGGAGTTGGGCGAACATGAGTAGGGTTTCGGTTGAGTCTTTCATGGTTATTTTACTTTCGGTGTAAAACTGTTCTTTAGTTGAGATATGAATCGATATGAGCAGCAAAATCAACCGGGCCTTGAATTTTGATGCGCTTTAACTTTTTGAACACATTCATGTTGTTGAGTGATGATGCTCGTCTTCAGGTACATCCAATACAGACTCATCCCCTCGGCGAATGGCTTGTCCTAATGCGAGAATCTCTTCAAAAGCGGGTTCATCTTTGAAAGATCCGGTAATTTGTTGTAAGCCATTCATCGATTGAGGAGGGGCAATCTGTTCTTGAATTTGAGTAATGGCTGCTTCAATGGCTGCCATGCGTTCTTCTAATGAAGTGTTGCTGGTCATTGATTTTAAAAGGTGGTTAGAGTATCAAATTATAACGGTTTCACAGGTATTCGTATATAATTTTGGGAGTGCGAGCAAGATGTTCGCACTCCTCTAAATACCCAATCATCAAACCCCGATCGCACAAAAAGCCGCCCAATGGATAGGATGCTCATAGGGTCGATAATCCGCACGTTTAAACCCTAAGTTTAAGGGGTTTCCACAAAATAAATTCTGCAACGCGATAGTAAAATAAGCATTAACGCTATGATTGAGGACAACCCACGTGGAATTAACGGATTCAGTAAAAACTTTATTAATTGAGACAGCAGAACAATTGAAAGGATCAGCCAAACGTCGTTTCATGGCTCTTACGGTTAAGGAATTGGGGTTTGGGGGCCAGAGTCTAGCTAAAAAAGAACTGGGATGGGATAGAGATACGGTAAGAAAAGGAATACGTGAACTAGAGACCGGCATAACTTGTGTAGATAATTATAAAGGCCGAGGGCGTAAAAAAGCTGAGGATAATTTACCGCATTTATTAGTAGATATTCAATCGATAGTTGATAGTCAGAGTCAAACGGATCCTACCTTCAAAAGTAGCCGCTTATATACCAGACTGAGTGCCGAAGAAGTCAGAGAACAACTGATTTTCAAAAAAAACTATACAGACGAAGAGTTGCCGACGACAGAAACGATTCGACGAAAACTTAACCATTTAGGGTATTACCCGCAAAAAGTGAAAAAAACTAAACCTCAAAAAAAAATTCCAGAAACCGATGAAATTTTTGAGCGGATGGAAGTGGTTAATCAAGAAGCTTTACTGGATCCTACCATTTTAGAAATTTCAATGGACGGGAAAGCTGCCGTTAACATTGGACCTTTTTCTCGAAGAGGAAAAACTCGCGTCCCAACCCTAGCTTGCGATCATGATTTTAATTCAAAAAAAAACTCATCCCTTATGGTATTTTTTTACCCAATTCAGATGATTTATTTTTATATTTTATAGAATCCAAGGTGACTAGCGATTGCATTGTTGATATGTTAGAAGAATGGTGGCAAGAGTTTGGCCCCAAGTTTGAGGAATGTAAGACTCTGGTAATAAAACAAGATAATGGGCCAGAGAATCATTCACGAAGAACTCAATTTATGAACCGCATTGTCAAGTTTGTTGAAACTCATAAAATCAACGTGCGTCTGGCCTACTATCCGCCATATCACAGTAAATATAATCCAATTGAGCGGACTTGGGCTGTGTTAGAAAATCATTGGAATGGCACCCTTCTTGAGGATATTCAAACCGCTTTACAGTGGGCAGAAACCATGACTTGGAAAGGCAATAATCCCGTAGTCAAGCTCGTGAATAAGACCTATCAAACAGGAGTTAAGCTAACTTCTAAAGCAATGGAAGAGCTGGAAACCAAGCTCACTCGTTTTATAAACATAGAGCCAGACAATCAGTACAACTTGGGTAAATGGTTTGTAGACATCTTCTATAATGCCCTGTGAATTTTGCCGATTTTATTTTGTGGAGATCCCTAAATGGTCGCGCAGTTTGGCTTTTGGATGAGGAATGGTCCCCAAAGAAGTATCATTCATCCAGGTGGTTAACTTCCCCTTGGTGACCGTTTTCATCCACTGTTGCGCCTGTTTTAAGGCCAGGGCGACGGAGGGCTGAGTTTCCATTTCCTCATAGAATTTTACCATCAAAATCGCCGTGGAGACATCATTCACCGACCAGAGGCTGCAAATCACGTTTGTCGCCCCGGCATAGAGAAACCCTAGTCCTAAACTGATATATTCTTCCAACTCTGGGGAAAAGTCCGTTAACCCCGTTTCACAAGCGGAGAGAATCACCAGGCGACAGGTGGGTAAATGGAGTTCAAATAATTCCCCGAGGGTATAACATTGGGTCAGGTCCAGGGCCGTACCTTTGCGCCAGGGGAGAAAGCGCGTTGTAGCAGGTTCAGGGTCGGCATTTTCTGGAGGCATTGCGGGGGCGGGTTCTGGGGAAGTGACGGTGACTTTTGCCCCGGCTAACACCAAGGGAGAGAGCAGGGGACTGTTGAAATTAAACGCACCATGTCCAGCAAAATGGACATATTCTGCCCCTTGAAAATGTTGGCGGTGGGGGTCTTGATTGAGGGCGGTTTTGCTGGCATCCTGGCGGGCGAGATATCGGGTGTTGGGGGGGAAATTGGCTAAAATTGCCTCTACTTCTAAGTCGGCATAATCTAAGTCTTCCGTGGGATTTTGAATCGCAAACAGGCGCTTTTGTGAGGTCGGTTTACGGTTGCGCTGGGAGACTTCCAAGAATTGACAACTGGGGCTATAAGTGACTCCCTTGGGGAATCTATCCATCAGATATTCTGGGTTCTCGCCATCCCCCAGGGGTAAAGCATGGAGGGGGAACAAGTGCAAATCCCGATAGGGAACTAAAATCAGGCGCTGGTAGTTGCGGGGAAGTTTCCCTAGGAGTTGCGGTAAATCGAGGATATCCCGGAGACGGCGCAGGAAGTCATTGAGATGGGTTTCCCAGTCGGAGAAGTCGCGGGAATAGCTTTCCAAATAGGTTTGGCGCAATTCCTGTAACTCACAGAACTGTTCTGGGGTGGAGAGATGCACAGAAATCTCGCCCTGTTCTCCTGTGACGATAAAGGTATAAATTTTGTTGCGGGTGAGATACCATGTCATCAACACGGTTTTATTATCTAGTAACCCCTGAATTTCTGAAAATTGGATGGGTTGCACTCGTTGGGTGAGGGTGAAATTGGGGTCGTAGGTTTTCAGGATATCCAAGAGTTGATTTAAAGCTCGTTTCGCTTCTTGGTACTCTTGACGAAGGCTGGCAATGACTTCGAGGGTGAAGCTGGCAGAGGTGCTGCCCCGTTGCCTGATGCCTCCTGGGCCCCCAGGGTCGGAGTGTTTGGGGTTGTCGAGGCTTTCCAGTAATCGCTGTTGGGTGGTGACTTCCCGACGCAGGCGATCGAGTTCCTGGAGCAATTCTAGGGGAACGTCGCCTTTGGGGTAGAGTTCCCGGTTGGCGAGGAGTTCGATCAGGTTGCGGGATTTGCTGCGTTCCACGCTGGCTAAGGCTTTGCCGATATCTCCGGCGTTGATGCAGGCTTGCACCAGTTTCTCATAGATTTCCAGTGCCGCTTCCCGGCGGTTTTGTTTTTCCTGGTAGGAGTCGGTGAAGGTACAACGGGTTTCTACGGCTTCGATAGCGGCTTCATAGCCATAGATGGCGGTTTCCCAGTCTTCGATATCAAAGGCGGTATTACCTAAATTGCTACCAATAAATAGGGCTTCTACGGGCAATCTGTCTGGGGGACAAACGGCTAAACCCTCTCTCCAGACGGCGAGGGCTTGGGGGATTTGGTTTAATTCTGTATAGGCATTACCCAGATTTCCCAAAGCTGCACCCTCTCCAGCCCTATCCCCCACTTCCCTAGCTATAGCTAAGTGTTGCTCATAATACTCTATAGCCTCTTGGACCTGTCCGAGAGAATAGTAGGCATTACCCAGATTTCCCAAAGCAGAACCATCTCAAGCCAAATCCCCCACTACCCGGGCTATAGCGAAGTATTGCTCATAATACTCTATAGCCTCTTGGACCTGTCCAAGGAAATAGTAGGCATTACCCAGATTTCCCAAAGCTGCACCTTCTTCAGTCCTATACGCGACTTCCCTGGCTATAGCTAAGTGTTGCTCATAATACTCTATAGCCTCTTGGACTTGTCCGAGGGAATAGTAGGCATTACCCAGATTTCCCAAAGCCGTACCTTCTCTTCCCCTATACCCGACTTCCCGGGCTATGTCTAAGCCTTGCTCAAGAAAGTTGATCGCCTGTTGGACTTGCCCGAGGTCCCGGTAGGCAATACCCAGATTTCCCAAAGCTGCACCTTCCCCTGCCCTATTCCCCACTTCCCGGGCTATGGCTAAGTGTTGCTCATAATACTCTATAGCCCGTTGGATTTGTCCCAGGTTAGAGTAGGCAAGACCCAGATTTCCCAAAGCCCGACCTTCCCCTGCCCTATTCCCCACTTCCCGGGCTATGGCTAAGTCTTCCTGATGGAAAGCTATAGCCTGTCGGAATTGTCCGAGGTTACGGTAGGCAATACCCAGGTTTCCCAAAACTGCACCTTCCCCTGCCCTATTCCCCACTTCCCGGGCTATGGCTAAGCCTTGCTCAAGATAATCAATGGCCCGTTGGACTTGCCCGAGGTCCCGGTAGGCATTACCCAGATTTCCCAAAGCCCTACCTTCTCCAGCCCTATCCCCCACTTCCCGGGCTATAGCTAAGTGTTGCTGATAATACTCTATGGCCTCTCCGACTTCTCCGAGGGAATAGTAGGCATTACCCAAATTTCCTAAAGTTATACCTTCCCCGGACCGATCGCCCATTTCCAGGGCTATGGTTAAGCCTTGCTCAAGATACTCAATGGCCCGTTGGACTTGGCCGCAGTCACGGTAGGCATTACCCAGATTTCCCAAAGCCCTACCTTCCCCTGCCCTATTCCCCACTTGCCGATAGAGGTCCAGAGATTGTTGCCAAGATTGAAAGGCTTGGGAAAATTGACTCTGTTGATATTGTTCGATACCTTGATCGAACAGGCGATCTGCTTCTGCTTGTTGTTGGAGGGTGGGGTTAGCGGTTTCTATTTTTTGGGCAAAATCCGACAACCAGCCTGCAGCCCATTCCCCCTCACCCTCTTCCGCACTCTGTTCTGCTAATGCTCGCATCACCTGCACCAACTCCGCATCGACGAGTTCCGGGTTGGCGCTCAGTATAGCCGTTTCCTCCCCACTGGCACAATCGAGGAGTTCTTGAATCAGGGAAACATAAGCCTGTACTCGTTGTTCATCCATAGCAACGCACTGGGTAGCGGAATAGCATCCCCATTTTACCCCATCTGTCACCCTCAGAAAGAAGAGAAAAAACTCCTAATAATTTTCCCCATCACAGTATTTTTTGGCTCGGATTATCGGGTTATGCTTGGAGTCAGTGCTTAGTTTTCTGGCGAGAGCAGATGTTAGCATTGATAGCCCTCAAGCCCCATAGAGCTTCGGAATTTTCGTCAAGGACTAAACGCTTTATCTCTTGTACAGGAATCGGTCTAGCTGTCTTGTCACCCTCTGAACCCCCAACCCCAAAATCCCGCCAATCCTAAGACAGCGGCAACCGAATACTTAGATCCGTCCCTACTCCCCATTGAGACTCACAGGTAAGAGAACCACCATGACGGGAGATAATCGCATAACTCACCGATAGCCCTAATCCCGTTCCCTGTCCCACGGATTTTGTGGTAAAAAAGGGTTCAAAAATATGCTCTTTAATCCCCTCCGCAATCCCATTCCCATTATCGGAAATTTTGATTTCAATGGTTTGAGTATCTACCTGTTGGGTTTGAATCCGAATGGTCGGTTGAGCGTCTGATTTTTGGAAGTTCTGCAAGGCATCAATGGCATTACTTAACAGACTTAAAAACACTTGATTGATTTGACTGGCATAACAGGATAAACCCGGAAGGGTTCCATACTCTTTCACCATCTGAATGGGAGGAGTTTTGGAGTCTCCCGCTAACCGTCTTTGTAAAATCATCAGGGTGCTTTCTAGTCCTTCATGTAAATCCACGGTTTTGATATCCGACTCATCCAGGCGGGAGAAATTACGAAGATTGAGGATAATGGTTTTAATGCGCTCACTCCCGGTTTTCATGGACTTAAATAAATTCTGATAGTCTTGGGAGATAAAATTCAACTCAATTTCATCGATTAACTCTTGCACTTCGGCATTGTCTTGGGGATATTCCCGTTGATAACAGTCAATCAGGCGCAATAAATCGGTGATATATTGTGCGGCATGGGTTAGATTACCATGAATAAAGTTGATGGGATTGTTGATTTCATGGGCAATGCCCCCAACTAATTGACCGAGGGCGGACATTTTTTCACTTTGAATCAGTTGGGCTTGGGTTTGTTGCAAGTCGGTGAGAGTGGTTTCTAAGTCAAGGGCTTTTTGACGGAGGGCTGTGGTTTTGCGTTCCACTTCGACTTCTAAGGTATGGGAATAGTCGGCAACTTGTTGATAGAGGCGAGCATTTTGGAGGGAGATAGCCGCTTGAGCTGCTAAAATCTGTAAGGTTTCCACGCGATCGCCCGTAAATGCGCCCATCGTCTGCTGATTCTCCAAATACAGCACGCCCATCAGGGTTCCCTGTTGCACGATGGGAATCCCCAGTAAACTCTTGGGTTGCTGTTCCCTCACATAGCGATCGCCCCTCAACCGGGGATGCACCCGCGCATCGGCAATCACCATCGGTTTGAGGGTGCGGCGAACGGTATGGACTAGGGTTTCGGCAATCTCAGGATAACGGGAGAGGGGAATCGACTCCACCCGGGTGGCTGCTTCCAGAGTGGCGATCGCCTCGATAAACCATTCGCTACCCTGGGGCATCAATAGCAACCCCTTATCCGCCCCCGCATTCTTGAGAACAATCTCCAGCAGCCTCGCCAGAAGTGAGTTCAGATCCATCTCACCGGACAAGGTTTGAGAGGCTTTCAAGACGCTGGCTAGGTCCAGACTTAGTGAGAGACTGCTACTGTCTGCACTAGAGGATTGACTCGTCGCGGTTTGAGTGAAGGTGATAGACTGAGTAGCTAAACAGGTATCCATCATCGACTCTGCCGATCGCTGAGAATTGAGCATCGGCGCAAGCAGGCGAGGATAACGGCGTTCTAAGTCCGCCACTTTGGTTTTCGCCCCCCAATAGATATAGCCATAATAGGCATCAGTGAGATATACCTGGGCGATTTTCTCTTTACCCCAATCTTGATAAAACAGGGCGGCGCGCTCACAGGCAAGGGCTTCCTCCTGGGGGTACTGGGCCGCCTTTGCACCGGCGATCGCCCGCTCATACGCTTCCATCGCCGCCATGTTCTCACCTAACACCCGATACCGTTCCGCTTCCACTAACTCAAACTTATGCTGAAAGTTCGCCGGGGCAGATTCAGCCCATCGTTCCAGTTTCTCCTGGTTTTCCTGAACTCTCTCTAAAATCCCCTGTTGCTGTTCTGTGGGCAGGTGGCTATAGTCCGCTAGCTGCACCAACGAATCATAGAAATAAAAGACGGAGCCGAAATAAAGCCCTGTAACCCCATTAATATAAGTTTTCGCTAAATCGGCAAATTCCCATCCTGGCTCAATCTCACCCAACAGATAGCTGAGAATCAGTTTATGGAGATATACCTGATAGAGCGCATAGCGATCGTCCGCCTGATAATGGAGCGGTAACGACTGCCGTTCATTATAGGCGGCTCCCACTAATTCCGTAGGCTGCTCCGGCGCGTCAATGAGGTTCAAAACCCCCTGTCGATAAATATTGTGATAAGTCAGAGTATTGAGTTGATTGAGTTCCTCTAATGCCTGACTATATTGCGTGAGATTTTCCCCTAATTTAATCAGATTTTTGCCACAAAAATACTCGTATTCATGATGATGTAAAATGCAATAGCCACCATATTGAAAATCCCCGGTTTCTAGCCCTGCCTGATACCCTTCTTGCAACGCCTGGAGACAGTCCCTCAAGGGCTGTTGCCAAGGGAGAATCGTGCAGTAGACCAGGTTTAAAACTTTAGCTTTGAGGCTTTTGGCTTTGAATTTTTCCATGACCTCCATCGCCAGTTTTCCGAACTCAAGACCCTGGGCAAACTGACCCCCATTCGAGAGAATCATCCCATAAGAACCATAAACAAAAGCAGCCCCAAATGAATTGCCATGCTCTAGAGATAAGCTGACTTGCTCACAAATCAACAGGGGCAATAGACCTGGATAAGCGACAAAGGTAATTGAAAATAAACTAATTAAAATCCGCAGAACGGCCCGTTTTTCGGGGTTCTCCATCTTGGGCAAATCAAGGAGCTGATGCACCGGGCGATGGGCGAGCAGAGTCTCAACCCGCTCCAGAGCCAAGGTTGTATCCTCGGGGGTTGGGCTATCGGGTAAATGAATCCCAAGCTGGGCTAAAACGGATTTCCCTAAGGCTAAGGCTTCCGGTAAGCGGTTTTGAGCGATATAGGCTTGGATTTTGATGTCCTGGATGGGAATCTGATCGAGCAAGCATTGAGCATGGGCTAAAACCTCCCGGGCAAGCTGTTCCATCTCCTGGAACTCCCCATTGAGGTAAGCCACCTCGACGGCGTTGCGATAGAGCTTCAGAGTGAGGTCGTAGAGCGGTTCCCAAGATTGGGGAGGGAGTTGCCTGAGTCCGGCTTGGAAGTAGGTGGCGGCGGTTTTATAGGCGACGGCGGTGACGGCTTTGCGTCCTGCCTCTAGGTTTAATTCCGCCACCTGTTGCTGCTGGGCCAGGGTGGTAATCAGGGCGCTTCCGGCGTTGAGTTGATTGACAATATCAAAGAGTTTATCCCCTTGAGCTTGCCGATCGCAGCGTTGCAGGAGGAGTTGGCCAATTTGCCAATGGGTGGCGGGTTTCTCCCTGTCAGGGATGAGGAAATAGGCCGCTTGTTGAACGCGATCGTGGAGAAAGCGATAGCTAGGATTGATATCCGGGCTTAACTCAAAGGATTCGACATCCTGAAAGAATGGGTACAGGGCGCTGGTGGGTAAAATTAGCCCCTCTTGTAAGGCGGGCCACAGGGCGATCGCCACTTCCCGGGGGGCTTGCTGGGAGACGAGATTCAGGGTCGCCAAATCAAACTCGTTGCCGATGCAGGCAGCTAATTTGAGGACGGATTGGCTTTCGGGAGGGAGTTTTTGCAATTGCTCCGCTAGAAATTCCACCACATCCTCGGTGAGGGAGAGAGTCCCAATTTTGCCAATCTCACAGTCCCATTGACCATGTTGGGGGTTAAAGGTGAGGTAACCATCGCGATGTAAGGTTTTCAGAAACTGGCTAATGAAAAAGGGATTCCCCTGGGTTTTGCGCGCCGTGAACTCTGTGAGAGGGTGGGCCGGTTCGGGGGAACAGTTGAGGGTATCCGCCACAAGCTGGTTAATATCCTGGAACTGGAGGGGTCCCAGGTGGATGGTGTTGACCGGAACCTGTCCCTGTTGCAGTTCATCCAGGGCGAGGAGGAGGGGATGGCCCGGTGAGACTTCGTTATCTCGATAGGCTCCCAACAGAAGTACGAAACCTTGTCCCTTGATCAGTAATTTCAGCAGTTGGATGGAGGCGGAATCGGCCCACTGGAGGTCATCCAGGAAGATCACCAGGGGATGATCCGGTTCGGCAAAGCATTCGATGAACTGCTGGAACAAACGGTTAAAACGATTTTGAGCGGCAGTTCCTGAGAGTTCCGGGGCGGGGGGTTGAGGCCCGATAATCTGTTCCAGTTCGGGGATGACATCAATGAGAACTTGTGCGTTGTCCCCCAGGACTTCTGAAATAGCGGAGTTCCATCCGTACAAGCGCTGATCGGGTTCACAGAGCAGTTGTTCAATCAGGTCTTCAACCGCTTGCACCAGGGCATCTAAGGGGATGTTGCGCTTAAATTGGTCGAATTTACCCTGGATGAAGTAGCCCCGTTTTTCCAGGATGGGTTTGTGAACTTCCTGAACCACGGCGGTTTTGCCGATACCGGAGAACCCTGCCACGAGCAGGATTTCTGAGGGGCCTTGGCTGACGCGTTCAAAGGCGTTGAGGAGGGCTTGTACTTGGGTTTCTCGGCCATAGAGTTTTTCGGGGATGAGGAAGCGATCGCTCACATCTCGTTGCCCCAGTTCCAGGTGGGTGATGGCACCTTGACGTTGCCATTGCTCTAAACATTGTTCTAGGTCATGTTTGATGCCGAGGGCGCTTTGATAGCGGTCTTCAGCATTTTTAGCCATCAGTTTCCCCACCAAGGCGGCGACAGGTTCGGGAATGCTGGGATTTACCTGATGCAGGGGGGTGGGTATCTTGGCAATATGACTGTGGATCAACTCTAACGGATCGTCGGAGCGGAAGGGGAGTTGGCCGCTGAGAAGTTGGTAGAGGGTGACCCCCAGGGCGTAATAGTCGGCGCGGTAGTCGATCCCCCGATTCATCCGCCCCGTTTGTTCTGGGGCAAGATAGGCCAGGGTTCCTTGGAGGGTGTTGGGGGTTTGGATTTCCTGGACTTCTTTGGGCAGTTGGGAGGCGATGCTAAAATCGATGAGCTTAATTTCCTGAGTCTGGGGGTGAATCAGGAGGTTGGCGGGTTTGATGTCTTTATGGATGACGCGCTGTTGGTGTAAGTCATGGAGAATCTGGGCCACCTGGATGGCGATCGCTAAGATTTGGGGCAGATCTAAGGGATGGTGCTGACTATAGTCTTTTAACGAGACTCCCCCCCAGTCGTCCATGATCAAGGCATAGCTATTTCCGGTAGGTTCTAAACTCAGGGGCTGAAGGATGCCGGGAAGGTCCAGGGTTTTGGCGATCGCGTACTGGTTGCGAAACTGCACTAATTCGGCAAAGCTGGGACGTTCCTGCCGCAAAAGTTTGATCACAACCGGCCGCTGTTGTGCTTGCTGTATGCCCCGATAGGTAACAGTACGGGAACCGAGGTACAACTGTTCGAGGAGAGTATAGCCGGGAATGTCGGGGAATGTCGGGGAGGAACTAGAGGAGGAGGACATTGTTCGGTCTGTTTCCGATTGATGGTTTATACTCAATCTGGTACTCATAGGTTTGCTTAAAAAACACCCTGACGACTGGAGGTTCACAGGATGGAGTCTCTCCTGGAGGGGCTGTCATGGTTAAAGTAAATTTAAGACCACCGGATTGAGTCCGATCTCCCCATTATAGCCATGCCATTTTACCACAGTTTGCAGCATCCCAGTTAATTGCATCCCAGTTAATTGAGCGATGAATCCAGAGGAAACAGGAGTGCCTGGTCCTAGGAACTAGGTTTTCTTTCCTCTTCTAAGGAGGCCGTATTTTCTACGGGGGTCAAGTCTAGGGTGGCGTAGATTTCGGCCAGGGGAAGGTTTAGGTCGAGGCTGTCAATTCTTGCTATTTCAGATAATCCTTGATAGGTTTCTAACATCCAGCGATCGCCTTCTATTCTGTGAAATATTTCTACTACATAGTCCTGAGAACTGACGAGGATATAATCTTCTAAACTGGGAATAGTCCGATAATATTGAAATTTTTTACCTCGGTCAAAGGATTCGGTGGATTCGGATAACACTTCGATGATGACTTTTGGGGTGTCTACATAGAGAACATTACTCTGATCAGTGGGGTCGCAATTGACTACCAAATCAGGATAAAAAAAACGTTTTCCTTCTTCAATTCTTACTTTTATGTCTGCAAAATAGGTACGACAGGGAGAGTTTTTAAGAGCGGTCCGCAAGAAGATATAAAGATTACCACTAATAGTATTATGGTCTTTGCTTGTACCTGCCATTGCGTAAACTTCACCATCAAGATATTCATGTTTGATTGGGCTATGACGTTCGCGTTCTAGGTATTCTTCGGGACTAATAGGCTTATCAGATTTTACAGCAATCATGGTTAGTTTGGGGATAGAGATTGGCAATAATTGGTGGGGTTTAAACTTAACTGCTACAACCTTACCGGGAAAGGCTTTGAGTTGTCTTTAAACCCATTATAGGGCAACCCCTGAAGGGGTTACTACAAACGTTTGTAGTGACTCCTTTAAGAGTAGCCCTGTCAAGGTGATAAATTTGATGACAAAAAATCCTTATTTCATGTAGCAATACTTGCGCCCTGAATTGGCTTTCAATCCTAGCCCTGTTAAGGTGATAAATTTGATGATAAAAAATCCTATTTCATGTAGGAGAGAGAGGAGAGGGCGCAAGCATTGCGCCCCTACAAATACACCTTGACAGGGCAACCCCTGAAGGGGTTACTACAAACGTTGTTACTCTTTCACCTCTAAGCTAGAGGAGGCCGATCGCCCGAACTCTTCTGGTGCATATTGGAGATGAACATGGGCACCGGGCCATTCGTAAATACCAGGGGTGACTGATCGCACTAAATAATGGAGGGTGTAAACTCCTGGTTGCAGGCGATCGGCATAGGCGACGATGCGATCGCTATAGAGGTGTTGATAGCCAATTTCCCAGCTACTTTGGGCCGATTTTACTGCGGAAGTCGAGGTCTGGAAACTGCTATCAACGGCTTCAAATCCTGCCGGTAGGGAGTCTGTAATCACCACATGATCGACTGGCCGATCGCTGATGATTTCTAACCCAATATCAAACACTTGTCCGGCAGCAACCTCTAGGGTTTTCTCCGGTTTTGCTAACCCAAATTGCGCGATCGCCTGGTTGCTTCCGGCTGGACTGATTTTCCGTTCGACTCGCAATCCGTTATACCGTCCCGGTTGATTTCCCGGTAACCGATATCCGTATTCTACCAAGTAGTGCAATGTACCATTCCCGGTTTTATTCAGGGTGAGGTTACTTTGTCCTTTGGGGACGCTATCCATTGCGACTTGGATAAATCGTCGGGAATTGTCATACCCTTGGAACTGCATCGAGTCTAGGGTATTGCCGCCTAGGGTGGCGGTGGCGGTGAAGTTGGGGGGAGTGGGTTGGGTATTGCTATAGGCGACTAAGGCGGCAAGTGCTTCGGCGTTAGCGTAGCGATTTTCCCAGGTTCCCTGACGGCGTTGGTTGAGTAACCCTTGCAGGAGGCGATCTCGGACTGTTGGGTTTGCGGAACGGGCGATCGCCAAGCGGAGGGTTTGTGCTTGTGCGGTGGTGGGGGAACTTAACCATCCCCATCCTTGAGGCAGGTTGACGGTGGCCGACTGCGCGGTTTCGGCGACGGTTTCAAAGCGTTGATTCGAGAGGGATTGCGCCTCGGTTTGCCAGTCTGGGAATTGTCCTAAATATCGCGCCAGTTTGGTTTGTGCGACGGCATCTAAGTCATTGCGTTGTGCGTATATATCCGCGAGGAAGTCGTTGCGCCGTTCTCCCAGTTCTGAGAGGGCCATTAATGCGCCGAGACGGACGCGGTTTTTACAGGATTGACTGGTGCAATAGGAATATTGTCCGGGGTCCGCGAGGGTTTTTTGTAAGTATCCGCGCAGACGTGAGACCATTCCCTCATCCACTGCAAATCCTGCGGTTTTCCCTTGGGATAAACTTTCAGCAGCATAGGCGGTGAGGAAGGGGTCGGATTGGGTTTGTCCGGGATAGGCAGCAAATCCACCATCGGGGAGTTGCAGTTTTTGGAGGCGATCGAGGGCGAGGTTTGCTTGTTGGGTTGGGTTAAATTCTCCTAATGCTTGTCGGTACTTTTGTCCGAGAATTTGCAGGTTAGCAGCCACGGACAATTGTGAGGCCGCCGGTTCTAAAAAGGGTAAGCTATCCTCGTCCAATATATCTCGCGCTGATGCTGTAATTTCCGGGATTAAAGTTGATGCTAGGTCAATTTGTAATCCTCCGACATTGGGTAGCACGTTGTTGTCAATATTCAGGGGAATATTCACTTGATTTTCGGTGGTTCCGGTATCTACTACCGTCTCACTGACCGTGAGTTGTCGGACAGACAAGGGAACCTCAAAGGCATCTGCCTCCCGGTTTAGTTTACTGACAAAGCGCACCGTTCCTTCGCCGGTGGTGGCAGCTTGCATGGGGAATCGATAGGCGCGGGTTCCCGATGCTGCCTGGGTTTGCAAGGTTTGGATGCTGGCGGTTTTGTCTGCAAAATAGAGGTTCTCACTCACGGACCCTTGGACTTGTAATTGGCCTTTTTCGACCGTGGTATTGGTGATGGCAAGGCCGCCGGAGAAGCGATCGCCCGGTCGCACAAATTGCGGTAGTAGTGGAGTTGCCATCAGGGGTTTACTGGAGATAAAGGTATTTTCTCCATTCCCAAAGCGCATATCCGTGGTGGTGGCAACCGCCATGACTCGCCAGGTGGTTAAATCATCGGGCAGTTTAAAGCTAATGGTGGCACGTCCGTTGCGATCGCTCATCACGGACCCGTTATAATAGGCTAACGGTTTAAACTCGGTGCGAATTCGTGTACTGCCAGAACCTGCCGAGAATCCTCCCCCATATCCCCAGCCTTTTTGCAAGGGAGAACTCAGGGGAGATAGCACAACGTTGAAGCGGTTATCACTCCAGCGTGTGGAGATCGGTTGTTCTGCATATACCGTTTCGATTAAGTTAGGCGGGCGATATCCGGTGAGTTGTAGGACAGCCTCATTCACGACCATTACCGTTAATTGCCCTTGGACGGGCCGGTTTTGGCTGTCCGTGACTTGCAATTGCACCGTTTCCTGAGTGCCCGGTTGCACGGTACTTTGTGCGGGGGTGACTTGGACAGTGAGATATTTCTCCCCTAAATCGGTTTTAAAGGGGGCAAAGCCGATTTTGACCAAATCTTCCACATTGGCTGGTTCTACTTGGTCTAAGGCCGGTCCTTGGCGGATGAGAACTGCTTCCACTGCGGCATTGGGGAGCATTTCTGGGGTGACTTTAAATTGAATTTGCGGGGCACCGCCACTCACTTTGGTGATGGTTTGATACAAGGGTTGGTCTCGGACTACGGCGAAGTAGAGTTCGGCTTCGGGGTAGGGAGACTGGATTAAGGCGGTGGCAATGTCACCGGGTTGGTAGGTGTCTTTGTCGAGTTTGACTTCTAGGAAGTTCTCGCGATCGCTACGTCGTCCCCAACTCACTCCCCGGGTTCCGGTGGCCCAAATTTGCACATCGGTGGCGGTGGCGTCGGTTTTGGCATTGGCAAGGTTGACCCGAATCCGATAAGAGCCCGCTTCGGGAGGAGTGAGAGAGACGGTTTTGGGGATAGTTCCGGTTTTGACGGTTTCCGTGGCGACGGTTTGATATTCCACCTGATAGCGGGGTGTGCGACTGCCTTCGACTACCTGGGTAACGCTGCTGTAATCCATTTTTTGCAGTTCCACCCGCAGGGTTTGTCCGGTGACAGCAGTTCCGGTGGGGTCGGTGACGATCGCCTCAATGGAAAAGGGTTTCCCGGCATCGGCGACAAAGTTGGTTTTGATGCCAATCAGTTTGTCGCTAGGTAAGGCGGTTAAGGTTTGAGAATTGGCGACGGAGAGATTAGAAATATCCGTGACTTCTGCATCAATCCGATAAGTCAGGGGATAGGGTAAATCCCGGTCAATGGTAAAGGTTAAGGTATGGGAACCGCTGTTATCTAAGGCGGCAGTTTGTTGTAAGACTTCACTGGGAATTTCGGGTTGTTCTTCGGGCCAAAACCATTGGCGGCCAAAGCTGAATTCTTGCCAACCGGGAGGGGTGAATTCTACAGGCGATCGCGTGACATAATATTTGGCATTACCTCCGGCAACGGGGGAACCGAATAGATAATTACTCTCGGCGTTGGCTTGGATTTTTTCGTTACTGAGGGCGTATTTTTTATCCAGGTTCAGTTGGACTTGGAAGTTGGGCGGTTTAAAATCAGCAATCCGGAATTCACCAGAAACTTCTACATCGTTGTTGGATTTGGCGACAATTGAATAGTATCCCAAGGGCAGACTTTCACTCAGGGGAACTGCTAAGGAAAAGGTTCCAAATTCATTGGTGCTTTCCGTTCCCAGGGCGGTTTCGTTGCCTTCGGGGTCGCGCAAGGTGACGGTATAAGCGGCATTTTTATGCTGGATTAATTCGCCATTTTCTAGATAGTAAGCGATGGCGGTGAACTCAGCAGTTTCTCCAGGTTTATAGAGTTGGCGATCGCTAAAAATTGTCCCGCGCGAGAGGGGTTTTCCAGCATTCCATCCGCCATCTACGCCATATCCATAAGCCCCGCTATATTGCCAAATTCGGGTAAAGGCCCAATCTTGGTTTTCTCGGGCGACTGCGAGTAATTCCGGGGCGTCTTCTGCACTCTGACGGCAGCCTTGCACCTGCTGGGAATTTAAGACTAAAAGTCCGGTGGCATTGGTGGTTCCGGTTGCACAGGGTGTGGGTTGCGATCGCGACGTGGCATCGGTTTTGGACTGGTAAATTTCCACCGCTACACCTTCAACCGCCGATCCATTGGAAAGATGATTAACTTTAATTAATCCTGTATCCGGAAACCATTGGGCAAATACCCCTAAATTAGTTAATTGAACTAACCCATAATAGGTCGGTTCATTCCATTTTTGCTGTCCATTTTCTTGATAAGAATGGGTGCGTCCTTGGATGCCATAAGCTAACATTCCCGTTGTACTGCCTAAACGTTCTCTTAAGGGAATTGCCCCCGTAGCCGTTTGATTTTTAGGGGGAGACGCAATTGAAAAACTTTGCCAACTACTGGGATTAGACAACAAATCCGTCCCGTTCCCTCGGGGATAAGCGGAATCCGTAAAGACTAAATCTGTCGGTTGCACCACTTGATACGCTGCTTTATAGGTAGAATTGGGAAGATTAACCGCCGAAATTGTCAATTCCAAGTCTTTACCTGTTGGAAAAATATTTAAGTCCGACGGTGCCCAAATTTCTGGCGCTAAATCTCCAGTTTGGTAATTTAAGGTGACGGGTTTTCCTAAATTTTGACCGTATTTATCTTGGACATCTGCCCCAATATTAATAGTATATTGAGTATCCGGTTCTAATGCCCAAGGATTGATATTGACAATATTAGAATCATCATAAGCCTGAACTAGCTTAGGTTCGGACTTAGGAGGTGGAGTAATGGTAATTTGATTTTCAACCGATTCCGGGTCAATCCAGTTATTAAATTTTAACTGGGGTGCGCCCTTCAAGAAGCGACCATAAGCCACTCCCATATCCGGTTGCCCGAAAAATTCCATTGCTTGAAATTGCAGGGATTCGTAAGTTTTAACCTCACTGCTAAATGGGCGATCGCTGACTAGATTTCCCTGCGCAGGTTCCAACCCCGGAGAAAATTCTACCCGGTAAGCTGTGCCTTTTTCCAAATTACGTTTGGGAATAATTTGATAGTTCCAAGTGCGCACAGAAGGGTCAAATTCTAAGGCTGAACTGGCAGTCAGGGAGTCCCCTGATGCCAGGGAATTCACTTGGAGAGAAACCCCCTCTGTTTTGCCCACCGGAATCAATTTAACGTGCTGCTTGAGGGAATTTAGATTCAGGGGTACATTAGAAGTAAATTCTAAGGGCTCTTTAAGATCAATCCATTGCGGTTCAGCATATTCATGGGGAGGGTTACTCGTGGGTAAATTTGTTAATTTTAGGGTTTCAGTGTTGAAAGTCCAGGCTACATCTTGGGACAATTGATGATTGTTTAAATCAGCTAAACCCGCCTTTAAAGTAATTTGAATCCGAGTCGCTTTTGGGAGAGCTTCCTTGGGTTGAAATCCCACCATACGGGGAGTCAAAAACCGGAACTCCCCAGGGAGTTCCGGGATAATTTGAAATTGGCTTAATTTAGCTACTTGTTCCGGTGAATCCAGACTTTCTATCGGAATAAGGGGGTCTTTAAACCGGATACGAATTTGGGCCAACGGTTCGGCTTCTCCGGTAGGGGAAATTTCTTCGATCCAGTTGGGGAGTGGGGGGGTAGCTAGAGGTGCTACTGCCGGAAGTTGTTTAACGGTTGAAGTGGGTTCAAAGAAATTACAGGCTGCTATGGTAAATGAGAGAAGCAAACCTAAAATAAACCACGTCCAAGTTTTACGGATTAGACGCATTTTTATCACCTAAAAGAATAAGGATATGAACAGAGATTCTAGTGTTCTGTCCCCCGATGGAAGGCAGATAGGGGAATGTTTTTACCGAGTTAATCGGGAGGGTGGGTCATGCTTCCCCTAGGGTCTATCTGCTATTAAAACTCAGAATTTGAAGGAGGTCGAGAATTTGTTGATTTTCTTAATCAAAGCAGAACCGGCAGGATAGGAAAGAGAAAAAACGAGAAAAAACCGGGTTGGTGCGATCGCCCCAACCCGGTTTGACAGGAAAAACCCTGTTTCCTCCTCAACGAGGGATTACTTCTTTTTAAAGTAAGTTCGGTAGACTTCTAGGGCGACGGGTGCAGCAGCAACCCCGCCATAGCCTCCATTTTCCACCACAACGGCGATGGAAATCTCTGGATTCACTGCTGGTGCAAATCCGACAAACAAGGCGTGAGAAGGCTGTCCCAACACTTCTGAGGTGCCGGTTTTGCCCCCACTTAAAGGAACCGTGCCATCATTTAAAACTCGGCCTGTCCCTTTTTGAACCACGGCAACCATTCCCTCTTTAATCACGGCGATCGCCTCGGGAGACAGTCCGACAGGTTCCGGTGCAGTCAGAGGAGTGTTACTTTGAGAGGCGAGAAAATGAGGTTTGACTCGGTTCCCGCCATTGGCAAATGCTGCGGACATAACGGCAAGTTCCAAGGGGGTGCATAAGACCATACCTTGACCAATTCCCATCGTCACACTATCCCCGGCATACCAGGGTTCGTTGTACATCCGTAGTTTTTCTTCCGGGGTGGGAATCGACCCATGAGTGCCGCCATCGAGACCTAATAAATCTAAACTCGTAGATTCGCCAATCCCCAGTTTGCTCCCCCACGCGGCGATCGCCTCGGGTCCGACTTCCATACCCACTTGGTAGAAAAATGTGTTGCTACTGTAGGCTAGAGCATCCGGGAACCCAATCACCCCATATCCTCCACTATGTTCGTGAAAGGCAATCCCCCCGACTGTAATGTAGGCCGAAGTCCCTAAATAAGAATCAGGTTGATATTTCCCTGACCCCATCCCCGCTGCTGCGGTGACCATTTTGAAGGTACTCCCTGGGGGATACCCTTGCAAGGCGCGATTCAGGAAGGGATTTTCTAACTCTTGGAGACGTTGCCATTCCGCCGCCTTAACGTTACGGGTGAAGATATTCGGATCAAAACTGGGTCCACTCGCCATTGCTAAGACCCCTCCGGTTTTGACATCCAGGACCACCACCGCACCCCGGCGGTATCCCAGTGCACGTTCGGCAGCTTTCTGGACTTCCGCATCGAGGGTTAACGGAAGTGGCTCCCCATTAATGGCCGACCGCACCCCGAGTTCCCGAATTTCCTCCCCATTGGCATTCACCTCAACCAGACGGTTGCCCCAAACGCCAGTTAATTGAGGGTTGACGCTCTTTTCGATCCCCATTTTGCCGATGATAATGCCCATGGGATAATCTGAGTTTGCCATCAGATCTTCCTGGGTCGCTTCGCCAATATAGCCGAGGACATGAGAGGCGATGCTACCGTGAGGATAGAATCGACTTGATTCCGCCCGAACTTCAATCCCCGGCAGATCCGCCATTTCTTCAGCTAGGGCCACGTACGCTTCGGGATCGATACTTTGGGCAATCCGGATGGGCATCCCCGAGGTATATCCCGTTTCTTTGATTTTCTTGATGATGGTCTCTGGAGTGGTATTGATAACCCCACTCAGCCGTTTAGCCGTTTCTTCCCATTGCTGCGGATTCTGTTCCCGGGGCCACAAATAAACCGCTCGTGCCAGCCGACTAGCAGCTAAGAGTTGGCCTTTGCGGTCGACCAAATTACCCCGCGCTGCTGGAATTGGAATCAAGCGAATCCGGTTGTCTTCCGCTCGCTGTCGGTACTCCTCACCTTCTATGATCTGCAACTGTGCCAGACGCACGCCGCACACGCTCATCAGTAAGGTGACAATGCTCATGAGGACCACGGATCGCAACGGCGATCGCTTCTTGTCTGTCGTATTTAAGCTGACTTTAGAGAAAAAACTCGTCTGTCCGGTAACCATCTTTATCCCATCCCGTAGGACTTCACTTACACTATTGCATTAACGGGTCCCCAGACCCACCGACTGAAGCCGCTATTTTTGCTACACTCCCTCTAGCTGCTCGATCACTCCGGAAGATTCTATCAAAATCCGGGGGATTTCGTCAGCCAGTCTCCCGGATTTTTAGGGGAGATTTAGAGTATGCAACCTTCGGCTCCTGATTATTTTTTATTTCCACAAAGTTATATCATTTTTGAAAGCAATTGCACTGGTGTTGACTCCTACTTCCAGTCAAGTTAGGTTTCAAGCCGGTTGCGGTGTTTCTCCCCCCTTTATGCTAAATCTTAACGCAATTCGCTACTCTGGTAAAGATAGTTGACCCTCTCATCAATCTCATTTTTCGTAGATACTCGTTTTTTAGAACAAAATCATGAAAACACCGAAAATTATCGCCGATTATCACTGTCACAATGCCGAGGTTCCCACCTGGCATCCCATGGAAAAACGCCTGTATTGGAGTGATATTCCCACGGGTCGGGTTTTCCGCTACGACCCAACAACGACCTCTCATGAACAGATTTATGAGGGGGAGTCCGTGGGGGCGATCGCCGTTCATGAGGACGGTTCCTTGCTGTTTTTTATGGCAAGAGGGGCGATCGCCCGGTGGCAAGACAGCACCCTCACCCCCATCATCCCCGAAATTCCTGCCGAACGAGACACGCGCTTTAACGACTGTATCGTTGACCCAGCCGGACGAGTCTTTAGCGGCACCATGCAAAAAGGCGATCGCCTCGGTTCCCTCTATCGCCTCAACACCGACGGCACCCTCACCCAAGTGCTAGAAGGTTTAGAAATTCCTAACGGCATGGGATTTACCCTGGACCGGAAACATCTCTATCTCACCGACTCCCCCAAACGTGAGATTTATCGTTTCGACTACGATGTATCAACCGGGGACATCAGTAATCGTCAAATCTTCATCACTACCCCAAAAGGGGAAGGCGTTCCCGACGGCATGACCGTTGATGCCGAAGGATATCTCTGGTCAGCCCGTTGGGACGGTCACCACCTCTTCCGCTACAGCCCTGACGGTACCGAAGTCTTACGCATTCCCTTCCCTCCGAAAAAAGTATCCGCTCTCACATTCGGTGGAGAAGATTATACCGACATTTATGCAACTACCGCAGGAGGAGACAAGCGCCCAGAAGAAGGAGAAGGTGCCGGCGCAGTATTTCACCTCAATTTAGGGATTCGAGGGGTACCCGAATTTTTAGCAAAAACCCAGGTGTAATTTAGTAAAAAAGTCAGCGAGCAAGATGCTCGCACTCCCAGAATAAAAAAGGTTATTCCCGCTTTTGTTCGTAGTAGCGACTTCAATGGTTCGCTCTTTTATTCGTAGATAACCGGCGGGGTTTCAAAACCCCGCCTAATAGCTAAAGTCGGTTAAAACCGACTGGAGGAATGATTTTTCAGGGGTTTGTTTGGCTGGTGGTATGGGGAATCAGGGTTTCTACAAATTTGCGGAAACCTGTTGACAAGACTTTAGATTTTTGGTAGATTGTTATCATGGGAAAAAGTGCGGCCAAAAAAAAGCATCTTCACCCTCAGATTTAGAATAGACTAAAACAATCTACCTAAAACCCCATCAACAATGGCAACGTCACCCCTTCCCAAAGATGTTGTAATTCCCCGGCAGCAGTATCTCCAATCAGTCCACCAGGGAATATCTCGCTTGGGGAGTCAACCTCAGAATTTGCTGGTATTTTATGGCAGCGATCGCCTGGGGTGGGGAATGGGGAAAGCGATCGCACAGCAAATCAAACCCCAGGTTCCTTGCATCTATATTGATGGCATGGAAATCCGCCGTCGCAATCCTGCCACCGATGAACAAGCACTGATTGATTTACGGCATCAGTTGGGAGAAGGGAAAGACGATTTCAGTTCCTTTGATTTTGCCTTAGTCTATTATTTGTCCCAGAAATTTCCCTATCTGAATCTCACTCCCTCTCAATATGCCAAGGGAATGAATCGCGCCGATCGCCTGAGCACGGGTGCAGATTTAGCATCGGCATTTGCTGGCATTGATTTAGAGAAACTGTTGCAGAAAATGGGATTGCCGGAAGTTGGCACAACCATGCAGCAATTATTACCGGATCTGTGGGGTGAATTGCAAGAAATTGCCAGGGATGGGATGCCGTTAATCACCTTTTTGCTGAAATTAAACTGGTTTTTCCTCAAAAATGCTGACGCATGGCGGTGGTGGACAGAAATTGGATGTCGGGAGTTGCAACCCCTGAAAGATTATGTCAACTACTCTCAAGTTGTCAAATATTTACCCGAATTATTGGCGAGGGGGTTGCGGCAGTATCTTGATCGCCTCAAGAAACCTCTGGTGATTCTGCTAGATGACTATGAAGCGTTGCTGTTAGATAAGTATGAAGCATTGGCGGATCCATCGGAATGGTTGAAAACCCTAATTTCTCAACCGAATCCTTGGGTGTTGTGGGTAATTGTGGCACAGCGACTGCCGCAGTGGATGGAGGCGGGTGAGAGAATTCCAATACTGCCGCTAACCGAGACAGAAAGTCAGGAAGTTTTAACCAATGCGGGAATTACCGGCGATCTCCTCTTGTCAACCATCACCGAAATTTGCCAGGGTACACCTTATTATCTGCATCTGTCTGTGAAGCGTTGGCAGAAAATCCAGCAGAGGCGATCGCCGCAGGTGGAAGATTTTGGGGGAAAACCGGAGGAATTTCTCACCACAGAAGCAGCAACCTGGGACCCCGAGGAACTGCGAATGCTGCAAGTCTTGGCAATTCCGCGTCAGTGGGATGAGGCAAGGTTCGATCGGCTGATGCAACAGCAGCATCTGGAAACTTGGCGGGGACGGTTTACGGAAGTGATTGCCTCTCCTTATATAGAAGGAGTGGCAGAGGGGAAATGGCAGTTGCATCCTCTGATGCGGCAATATTTGCTAGAAACCCAACCGCAGCAGCAACGGCAAACCCTGCATCAGGGATTATATGAAGAGTTGCAGCAGGAGTATCTCCAGGCGCAAACCCCGCAAGCGGCAATCTTGGCGCTGGATGAGGCATTGGATCAAGCAATAGACAGCAGTCATTCCGAGGATGCGACTGCCTGGGTATTGGCGCAGATGCAGATTCACCAGCAACAGTCTCAACATTCGGAAGTTGTCGAGATGTTGCGATCGCGGGTGAAACGTCTGGGGGAAACCGTCACCGCAACCACTGCCAAGGCACAGATGCTGCTAGGGTATTCCTTATCCGAGTTGGGAGAAACCGAGAAAGCGCTAAGGGAATTAGAAACCGCCAAGGCGCAATATGCGGCAGTGGGATTAGGGGACAGTTTAGAAGCGGCGCGAGTGGAGTATGAATTGGCGGGGGTGTATCTTGCCTGCGATCGCACCTTTGATGCCAAAAATGCGGCAAAGCGATCGCGGCAGTTGCGCCAACAGCAGTTAGGGAAGGATGCGCCAGAGGTGGCAGAGGTTCTCAACCGCCTAGCGGCGATCGCCTGCGACTGTGGGGAATATGGAGAAGCGGTTTTATGTTGCGATCACGCCTTAGAAATCCTCAACTCCCAACCCCACCCCATCCAACTGGCAACAGTCAAAAAAACCGCAGCATTATTAAAGATTTACAACAACCAACTCGATGATGCAGCACAACTCTGCAAAGAAGCGCGAGAGTTAGCAATAGAAGTCGGAGGAGAAAATCATGCGATCGCCATCCAGAGTCTGATGATGTTAGGGGGTATTCATTCTCGCATGGGACCCCGTTTATATCCGAAGTCTTTGGCAGAATATCAAGAAGCGCTAACTGCGGCAGAGGAGGTATTTGGTCCTAGTCATATCCAAACCTTAACTTTATTACAGGCAATGGCGGAGTTATGTCGAAAAATGGGACAGCATCAAGCAGCAGATGAGTATGCGGAACGTCATAATGCTTATGTCAAAGTTGGAGAGTCAGAGGTAACACCTCAATTGGCGCGGCGATTGAATCTTCTTGGTTTGGCACTTTATGAGAAAGGAGAATACGGCAAAGCGGAACCGTTATGGAAACAAGCGCTAAATTTTTACCAAAAAGTCTTCGGTGACGAGCATCCGGATACTGCTACCAGTCTCGATAATTTGGCAAATTTGTACGGTTCACAGGGACGGTATGACAAGGCGGAACCGTTATTGAGACAAGCGTTAAATATTCGCCGCAAACTCCTCGGAGATGAGCATCACGATACTGCTACCACTCTCAATAATCTGGCAAACTTGTACTATTCGCAAGGACGGTATGACGAGGCAGAACTACTTTTAATGCAAGCGCTGAATATTCGCGGCAAAGTCCTCGGTAATGAGCATCAAGATACTGCTAACAGTCTCAATAATTTGGCAGGATTTTATAATTTGCAGGGACGGTATGATGAGGCAGAACTACTTTTGATGCAAGCGCTACATATTAACAACAAAGTTCTCGGGGATGAGCATCCAGATACTGCTAACAATCTCAATAACTTAGCAGAAGTGTACCGTTCCCAGGGACGGTATGCCCAGGCGGAACCGTTATTGAAACAAGCGTTAAATATTCGCCGCAAACTCCTCGGAGATGAGCATCACAATACTGCTACCACTCTCAATAATCTGGCAAACTTGTACTATTCGCAAGGACGGTATGACGAGGCAGAACTACTTTTTGTGCAAGCGCTGAATATTCGCGGCAAAGTTCTCGGTAATGAGCATCCCGATACTGCTAACAGTCTCAATAACTTAGCAGACGTGTACCGTTCCCAGGGACGGTATGATGAGGCAGAACTACTTTTTGTGCAAGCGCTGAATATTTGGCACAAAGTGTTCGGTGATGAGCATCCCAATATTGCTTACAGTCTCAATAATTTGGCAGTATTGTATGATTCCCAGGGAAGGTATGGCGAGGCGGAAGCGCTTTACCTGCAAGCGCTGAATATTTGGCGCAAAGTCCTCGGAGAGGAGCATCCGAATACCAAAAAAACAGCAGAAAACCTTCAGAGATTGCGGGATAAGCGCAATTCTTAATTTGAGGGAATCATTGTTCGGTTTGTCCAGAAAAATGAGGCAGCAATTAACCCCAATGGTGCGGCAATTCATCCCGGAAGGTGCGTCAATGCAAACATAGAGGATGCCGAATTCATTAGGTACAGATAGCGATGGGAAGTGCGTTTGCGGAACGTATCGCCGAACCCCGTCGCCGAATCTCTGGCAAATCGCGACAACCGCAGGCGGTTAAAACCCCCCGCTAATAGCTGAAGTCGGTTAAAACCGACTGATGGCTCAAAATTTGTTAACTGGCTGAAACCGTAGCTAAAATCAGCCGGTTGTTGATGAAAATGCCTTTTTTTGGCCGCACCTTCTCCCATAATAACAATCTACCAAAAATCCCAAACCTTGTCAACAGGTTTCCGCAAATTTGTACAAACCCTGATTCCCCCATCCCATCCCAAAACCCCACCCATTAAAAATCATCTCCCCAGTCGGTTTTAACCGACTTTAGCTATTAGGCCGCCAATCGTTTAAACCCCCGCCGGTTGTCGCTGTTTCATGGCCTTCCCCCAGACCACTCTTAACAGACAAGGGACACGGCTTTTGCCATGTCCCTTAAGCACGATCGCAATTCCGAAGAATAGGGAATTTACCCAGCGATTCTGAGCAGTTCTACATCAAAATTTAAGGTTGCATTAGGCGGAATTACTCCACCTGCACCGCGAGCACCGTAGCCTAAGTCTGGGGGAATCACTAATTCGCGACGTCCGCCGACTTTCATCGTCGAGAGACCTTCATCCCAACCTTTGATGACTTGACCGACTCCGAGTTTGAATGAAAATGGCTGATTACGATCGCGGGAACTGTCAAACTTTGTACCATCTTCTAAGGTTCCGGTGTAGTGAACCACAACGGTTTGACCCTTTTGTGGTGTTGCACCCGTCCCTTCTACTGTGTCCGTGTATTTCAGACCGGAATCTGTCGTTACCATAGTTGTCGTTGTCTCCTCTTGTGTGGTGTCAGCGCTGGCTATTTGCGTCTGAGGGGTCAAGCGTTGTGCCAATAGCGATTTGGTAGGCGTTGGCACTTCAGTTGTGGTTTGAGTCGGGTTAATGTTGGATGCGATCGCCTGACTGGAGCGATCGGTAAACTGAGCGACCACCAGCACCAAAACGCAGGCCAGCATCACCCCCAAGCTGATTAAAATTTCGCGCAAAATCAGTCCTCCTGAGTAGCCTGTAGTGGCTCCAATCGTCCGGTTACGGATTGATAACCGAGCGATCGTAGCCTGATCCCTACTCTAACGCCAAATGTCCCCCAGATAATCCGGGTTTTCTCCCTTGACAATCCTACCGGGGGAGCAAATGCTCCTAATGCCACTGCTTATTTTCCAAGGCGCGAATTTGACGTTCTAGGCGATCGAGGCGGCCGCGCAGTTCATCCATCTCGGCTTGACGCGGCACTCCTAGGTCTTGCATGACGTTCCGGATCTGGCGCTGCACCTGGGTTTCAAAGTTCCCTTGTTCCGATTTCATCTGCTGCATGAGATCGTCTACAAAATGTTTAGCTTGATCGGGATTTAGTTTGCCATCTTGGACCCACTGGTCGCTGACCTCTTTGATTTTCTCGGCAACTAGAGAGGTTGTACCAATGCCGATTAACAGCAGTTGCTTGAGCAGATTATTCGCATCCATATTGTTTTCCTGTGACTGGGTTTTGAAAATATCATCTACGATAGCGCGGGCCTTCCAAAGCGGTCGATCGCTGACTTTATTCTGGCCCACTCTTCTATTGTGGGATATCCTATCCTACTTGTGCGGGTGGGCTACCGGGTCGGTTGTAGGGGTTTCATTCTTGGGGGGGCCGCCCTCAGCCCCAGTGCTTAGGCTAGGATAAAACAAAGCGCTTTGAAATGAGTGAGGAAACCCGCACTCAATCTCGATCGCCCTGTCACGGATAAAATCCCCATTTGCAATCATGTCTGATTGTCCTCAGTGTCATCAATCGGTTGATGTCCAAGCTGTCAAATGTCCCTACTGCCAAACTCCACTTAAGGGATTTGGTCACCCCGGTATTCCCCTGCATCAGGCTAACTCGCAGATGTATTTATGCCAGAGTTGTACTTACCACGAGGACGATACCTGCAACTATCCTCAGCGACCTTACGCTAAAACCTGTACTCTTTATCACGATAAATCTCAACCCCTGGTCCCAGTGGTTCAAACCCCCTATTCTCAGCAAGGGTCCTTCCGAGGGATAGAGAGATGGGTCAGGCGGAATCCGGGGACGATCGCCGTAGTAGCGATCGCCCTGATTAGCCTATTCCTGGCGCTGCGCTAACCTCACCGGCGAACTAAGCGCCACTTTCGACTTGGGCAATCAACTGATCCAGCGACTGCTGCATTTGAGTACAAACCCTTTGATAGCACTCCCTTACATAAGCGCGATCGATTGCTGCCTCTCGTCCGTACCGCTCAAAGATGACGGGTTCGCAAATCCGAGTATGAATCTGAGCAGGTAGGGGAATATTGGGCAAGGGTCCAAACGCAATCCCCCAAGGCAGACCCAAATAAATTGGAAATACCACCGGATCAATGTCGAATATCCAAGGCATTCCCCACTCCTCATGCAAGTGGCGCATCTGCTTATAAATATCCGCAATCACAAACAGGGTATCGTGAGCACCATAAGAAATAATCGGTAAAATCGGCGCATTTTCTCGCAGGGCCAACTTAATAAACCCCTGGCGACCAGCAAAATAAATTTTATCCCGCATCGGGTGGGGACGAAACACATCCTCTGGACCTCCAGGATAAACTAATACCGTTGCCCCCTGTTGCAACGCGGCGATCGCCATTCGCGGATTGGCCCGCACCGCCCCACATTGGGCCGCATTACGAACCACAATCTCGGGAAACACATCCCAAACAGTCGGGTGCATCAGTCCGTAAGCAGGGCGATCAAACCCTTGCCGACGAAACCAATCATACATAAACATCAACATATCCGGTGCCGCCAGTCCTCCATTGTGAGAACCCACTACCAGCATTTTCCCCTCGGGTAAAACGTGATGCCATCCCTCCGTTTGTACCCGAAAATAGTGCTGGTAAGCCCATTCCCATAGCGGCATAAAAGATTGAATCACCTGGGGGTCACGCAGGTCTAACGACCAACCATCATAGGGATGGTAGTCGCCCTTTCGTGCGAGTAACCCAGGTCCAAAGAACGATTCCAGGTTGTCAAACAAAGCGTCTCTAAGCCCTTCCACAGCAGAATAGCGCTTTCCAGAATAATCTGGTCCGCACGCTCTTGACAAATTTAAAAAGTCTGGGGACTCCGATTGTCGCTCTGTAGCCCCGTCACCCCCTGGAAGCCGACTTCCAGCCTCCTCGAAGACTTTGGGGCCGTCATCTCCCCAATTCCCACTCCTCCTCCCCTGTCCACAAAACTGCGATATCCTCGTCACACCCTCGTCATATTTGTCTTTTACATTAATAATAGTCAGCCTTTCAACCCTGTTGAAACTCTCTCAAGCGGTGCCGATTTGGGTCTGGCTTTATGCTAAAAAGGTTGATCAATAGCGAGTTTCCATCATTCAGGCAACCTGACGCGGTTTGTTCTGGGTCTAACCCAAACATGAAAGCACCCAGTTTTTCCCCTGAATTCTTCCCGATTGATTGCGACGGGCTATATTATCCCGACTGCAAGCAAGAACGCTTGAGTTTTAAGGTAATGCAGGAGTTTTGCAGCAGGAGTTACTACCCATGAAAACAACCCAGGATAATTTCCACACCCCTTCAAAAAAATTGAATAATTCCAATAATCCGGGTTCTGCCCCCAGTTGGCAAAAATCCCTAACCTATTTTTCCATGTTCCTCCTCGGCGCAAGTGCTACCTGGTCAGGGACTCAATTTTTGAGCGGGCAAATGCTAGTTTCACCCCAAGTGAGTGCTGCTTCTACCTCTGGAGTCCAAACTGCAGTACCCGTTCAGGCTAGATTGCCCATAACGGACAGCAATTTTATTACGACAGTTGTTCAGGAAGTTGGCCCTGCGGTGGTCCGGATTAATGCCTCTCGGACGGTAACCACGCAAATTCCTGATGGCTTTAATGATCCCTTTTTCCGGCAATTTTTCGGGTCACGATTGCCGGTGGAACCCCAAGAGCGGGTGGAACGGGGGATGGGTTCTGGATTTATTATCAGTAATGACGGCCAGATTCTGACTAATGCCCATGTTGTGGCCGGTGCGGATACGGTGGAGGTCACCCTCAAAGATGGCCGCACGTTTACGGGTCAAGTTATGGGTACGGATCCGGTGACGGATGTGGCGGTGGTAAAAATTGAGTCGAATAACTTGCCGAGGGTGAGTATCGGGGACTCGGAGCAATTGCAACCGGGAGAATGGGCGATCGCGATCGGTAATCCTCTCGGGTTGGATAATACCGTTACCGTTGGCATTATCAGCGGGACGGGTCGCTCTAGCTCTCAAGTCGGGGTCCCGGATAAGCGGGTGAACTTCATTCAAACCGATGCGGCTATCAATCCCGGTAACTCAGGTGGCCCCTTGCTCAACCAGAGCGGTGAAGTCATCGGTATGAATACCGCCATCATTCAAGGTGCTCAAGGTCTCGGATTTGCTATCCCAATTAATCGCGCTCAAGATATTGCTCAACAATTGATCGCTAACGGTAAAGTTGATCATCCCTATCTGGGTATTCAAATGGTGCAACTGACTCCAGATGTGAAAAGCCAAATTAACAGCAATCCCAATGCCGAATTAACCGTTACCGAGGACCAAGGGATTTTAATTGCCCGAGTCCTGCCGGATTCCCCCGCAGCCCGCAGCGGAGTCCGCGCTGGTGATGTGATCGTCACTATTAATGGGGTCCAGATGACGGATGCTAATGCGGTACAACAGCAAGTGGAACGCACCCCTGTTGGGGGCAATTTGCAATTGCAAGTGATTCGGAATGGGCAGCCGATAACCCTAGCGGTGCAACCCGGGGCTTTCCCTCCCCAAGCTAACAATTAATCGGTTTCAGCAGTACCTAAATTGAGATAATTTTTTCGGGCTCGGTTGTGGAATGTTTGCTAAGACTTCCACAACCGAGTCATTTTTTTAAGGGCTTTGATTTTCTGATCTGAGTTTTTTTAAGCGAGAATTAGATAATCAGTTTAAATAGAAGCGATCGCAGGTTAAGACCGAGCAAGGGTGGAGGGCATTTTTATTAAACTGTGGCGGTGACCACGCAGTCGCGTCCTTGCGTCTTCGCCTGATATAAAGCCGTATCTGCTGCATACATGAGTTCTTTTCCGCTTAACCCATGTTGGGGAAAAACTGCCACTCCAAGGGAGATACTCACTCCCGGAAGATTTTCCCTTAAATAAGCGAGTTTGAGGTCTTTAACCTGTTGCCGCAGATGTTCGGCTTGCTGCTGAGTTTTTTCTAAAGAGGCTTCGGGTAAAATTAACATAAACTCCTCTCCCCCATATCGACAAGGAATATCAAGAGCGCCACTTTCGGTCTGTAGCAGCTCTCCGAGTCCACGCAACACTACATCCCCGGCCTCATGTCCAAAACTATCGTTAAATCGCTTAAAATGGTCAACATCCAGCATGATTAGACCGAGCGATCGCTCAGTCATTTGAGCCCGACACAGTTCGCGTTCTAAGGATTTTTCTAAATACCGTCGGTTAAACAAACCCGTCAAAGCATCACGCATACACTGTTCGTGCAGTAAATCTTCCACGAGGTCGGCGTGTTCAACAATCGTCTCTAGCATGATTTCTAGATCCGCCTTTTCTCGAAGTAGGTTGGTCACCAAAAAGTGGTACATGGATTCTACCTGCTTGCGGTCCCTTCGTTCAGCTTCTAGTTTTTGAGTCAACTCCGTCACCAATGCGCTTAAGGTGTGTGTATGGAGCATCAAGGTTTTTTGGGTAAATAGCAGTTTGGCCTTTTCCTGCTTAAATTTATTAAGTTTTAGGCGCAATCTTTCCACTTCCCATACTAAAGAATCGTTTTGTACTGGCTCATTTTCATCGGCTTGATAGTATTTTGTTTTGACATAAATCAGGTTTATCGATGGCTCTATTGTCATGACTTTGCACTCCTTTAAACTCCTTTATTATACAGCCCCTATAAATCAGTTGTCATCCTTTTGATAGATGCAAGTTTTCCCAAAATGTAGTAGCTTCACTTTTCGGGAGTTCCCAGTTTTCCATTGCTTTAGGAACATGATAGTTCCCGTGGCCGTCAGCGTCGGTATCTTAATGATCACCTGGATTAGATTTTTTCTAAATTTTCCGAAAGAATGGGCAAAATTCCCGATGTTTCCCCCATTCTAAACCTTTAAACTTCCGTTTAAAAACTCCCTTTATAATCGCCTTTCAGTTAGGCAAGCCTAGGAAAGCCACTCTTTTTTACTTCCCGAACAGAGAGTTTTATAAGAAGTGATTAAGCGGATATTTTAAAAAATTAATTCAACGGACTTAAGCCAAAGGAAGAGAGAACCGAAACGTGCTCCCTTTTCCCACTTCACTTTCCACCTGAATCTGACCCCCTTGGAGTTCGACTAACCGACGAGAAATGGCTAATCCGATGCCGGTGCCATTGGTGCCGCTAGACCCTCGCCAGAAGCGATCGAATACATGAGGCAAATCCTCTACCGGGATACCGGATCCCGTGTCAATCACCGCAATCCACAGATAACCAGTGCTTGTGCAGGTTTGCAGGCAAATCAAACCCGTTGCCGTATGCCGCAAGGCGTTCCCCAGAAGATTAACCAGCACTTGTTCTAGGCGATCGGGGTCGGCAATCACCGGAGGGAGTTGAGGAGGAGAGTCTAATTGCAACACCAGGTTTTCTTCCAGGATCCAATCGGAAAACCGTTCAATTAAGGTCTCTAACAAAGGGCGCACGTTCATGCGTTGCAAATCAATCGGCAGATAACCGGCTTCAGCTTTGGAGAGTTCCTGCAAATCATTCACTAACCGTTCCAGACGCCTGGTTTCTTTGGCAAGCCGGTGATAAATATCGGGGTCCGGTGGCAAGGTTCCGTCTTCCAGTTGTTCCAAATTGCCGCGAATGATCGTCAAGGGGGTTCGCAGTTCGTGAGTCAAATCACTAATCAGTTCCCGGCGTCGGTGTTCCACATTTTCAATACTGGCTGCCATGCGGTTAAAACTGGCACCCAGACGGTTGAGTTCAGGAATTTCACTCGCCGGCATTCGCTGATGGAGTTCCCCGGCTGCAAATTTTTGGGTGATCCGTTCCATCAGCGTCATGGGTTTGGTAATCCGTTTGGCGACAAAATAGCTTAATAAACCTGCACCTGTTGTGCCTACAATTACAGACCAAAATGTACCACGATTCCAGGTCGTTTCAAAGACATCGACTAAAGACGTGCGGACATAATGGAGATTAAAACCTTTGCCTTCAAGTTGTTGGAGATGAACGACAAACAGACGCGGTGAAGAGAGTTTGCCGGTAATGACGAGAACCGTCACTCCCACCATTAAAACGAGGAGATGGGAAAAAAATAAACGCGATCGCAATCCTATTTTAGCCATATTTATGAGTACCTTTTACCCGGTTTCTAACCCTGATTACGGAGGTTTTCAGAGTGGATAGGACTTACGCAAAAACAGGCTTGAAGAACGAATACTTGCCACGCGCAGGCCAAATGGGAGTAGCAACCTCGGCGTTTTGGTTCAAGTGTCTAAGTCCTACCCGGGTGACTTCTGACGCACTCACTCGTTGTGACGGGCGATCGCCATTGGATGCTATTTTAGCTATTTTCAATGAAAGCCGATGGCGGGATTTGAACCCGCGACCGCCTGATTACGAATCAAGTGCTCTACCACTGAGCTACATCGGCACGACTGACATTAGATGATTGTAGCAGGCTTTTTTTGAGTTGGCTAGAGGGCCCGTCAGATATTTTTCTAGGAATTTTTCTAGTCCGAATTCCGGCTGAATCCTTTTTCCACTGTAGCACTCATGACCTGTCCTAATCTTAGCCCTTCTGGGACGTTGCCGTAGAAGCGCCCTCCTGGGAAATTAGACTGACGATAGCATCCGGGTTCAGGGGTTGCGGGAAAAATCAGGGTTTGATTCCAAGGCAGTCCCCTGAATGGTAGGATTTGGTCTGACTAGATCTTCTAGCTTTACGGCTTGCTCATGCTGACTTTAACCCACCGTTTGCCACCGGATCCAGAGGCGGCGATCGCCTTGACACTTTCCCTCACCGCAGACGATCGCACTCGTAGTCGCCATCGGTTTGCAACGGAGGAGGGGGAAGAGGTTCATCTAAAGTTACCCCGAGGAACAGTTTTAGGCGATCGCGATCGCCTCACCTGTGACAAGCAGGAAATCATGGTTCTTGTCACTGCTAAACCGGAACCTACTCTTACTGTCACGGCGAATACTCCCCTTGATTTATTACGCGCTGCTTATCATTTAGGAAATCGTCACGTTCCTTTAGAAATCAAACCGGATTATTTACGGTTGAGTGTTGACCCCGTTTTACAGACTCTGTTAGAACAATTAGGATTGATTGTTAGAGAAGAAACTATACCCTTTTTTCCAGAAATAGGAGCTTATCATTCCCCCCATGGTCATTAATACATCCCTCAAATTTATCAATTTTTTCTTACAACTAACAAAAAATTGTAATTCTTTCAATAAGGATTTTGGCTTAATTTCTTAATAAATGTATGGTAATAAATTTTTCATTACTCTCTTTACTCCAACTAGCGAGTCCAGCTTTACCTGTGGGGGCTTATAGCTATTCCGAAGGCTTAGAAATGTTAGTGGAACGTGGCATTGTCAACAGTGCCGACACTCTCCGAAAGTGGATTGAGAGGGAATTGCAGGAAGGGGCGATTTATTTAGATGCGGCTGTGATGCTGCGATCGCTACAGAGGGCAAAAGTAACCGATATTCCTGGGTTGCAGGAGTGGAATGCTTGGTCCTCAGCAACCCGAGAAACGGAAGAATTGCGAGAACAAAGTTGGCAAATGGGAAGCGCGCTGCTGCGGTTATTGATGACCTTGTTGCCGGTAGAAGACCGAATGGCAGCCGCCTCATTGGGTGAAGAAGACTGTAATTTTGCAGTCGCTTTCGGGATTGCTGCTGCCCATTGGCAAATTCCCCCCGATGTGGCTTTATTGGGATATTTACACAGTTGGACTTGTAATTTTATTGGCGCTGGGGTGAAACTCATTCCCCTGGGTCAAACTGCAGGGCAACAGGTGTTATTTAATTTACAACCGCATTTAGTGGCGGCAGTTCAAACTATTTTGACTGTTGAAGATCATCAACTCAGCAGTTGCACTTGGGGACTAAGTTTAGCGAGTATGCAGCATGAAACTCAATATTCAAGATTGTTTAGAAGCTGAACACCTTAACTCCATCTCTTGACCATTAATTTCAGAGAATATCAAGCCGAAATCATGAAATCAGCCTTCTATAAATTAGTCAATTTATTTAAAATTGCTAGAAGGCTTTGCCAATAAAAAAGCACGGAAATATTTTATTCCGTGCTTTTTATTTTAACGGCTATAAAAGGGTTCGCTTAACGGCTGATATAGTGAACCCAAAACTCTCCATCCGGAATACAAGTGCGGCGGATTAAGTTATAGGAGTAGTGTACATAAGCCCCAGATCTGTCATTTCGATAACCCGTAGGGAACCACTCTCCAAACGGATCGTGAACGATAAATCCGTTCGCGTCAAAGCCGACTAAAACCACTATGTGACCGAAACTTGTGAAGTAGCCATGAATGACACAGGGGTTGCCACCACGCAAGTGGTTTTGACAACGTTCGATGGTTCCCCAGTAGGTAAAGTCATCCTTGCGCTTGTAGTCGCGTACAACTCGTGCTAAATGTTCGGGATTAAGATAAGAATATCCGCGATCGAGACACCAGCGATATAATTCATCTTCCATCTGCCGATACCGACTGTCATAGCGAGGAACTCCCAGATATTCCAAGCACATGGCGAGGGAGGTGACATTACAAGAACCATTGGGATTGTAGTAGTTGTCAAGCTGAGACTTAAAAGGCACATTTAACCGCACTGATGCAGCAGGTTGCTGGGCTTGAGTGAGGGTGCGGTTTCCTTCTATTAGTTGAATATGCTGTTCAAACGCATACCAGACTCGGTTTCCCCGAATCGCTTCTTGTAAGGTAATTCGATAATGACCCCGATGACCCGGTTCATAATTAGCTAAGGCAAAACTCTGCTCTGCTTCTACACCGAATTGCTCATTTAGAGTGAGTACAGAGGATTGCAAGGGTAACGTTTTAAAAATCGTTTTGGTGACGGTTTTTAAGGAAAGTTTGGGAACTGATAAATTGTGCGGTGCAGCAGTCATTAGGGCTGCAATTGTTTTCGGGCCGAGGGCTTCTGTTTCTTCTTTTATCCCGTTGAGGGTTTGAAACCGTTGATAAGCGGCGTTAGTGAGTTCCCCAAAAACTCCATCAACGGGAGGCGTGAGTAATTCGAGGTCCGCTAACCGCTGCTGAATTTCACACGTCAAAGTTTTATTGTTAGCTACTTCTGAGAGCGGGCAAATCGTGTCAATTTCCAAAAAAGCGGAGTGAGATTTGTCGTTAAGTAGGGTCATAATCGAAGAATTGGGGGCAAAAGTATAGGCACAAAGACGCTTCCCTTATGTTTTAGCGCCTGCAATTTTATTGCGGAGAAAATATAGGTGAATCCGGAAATCGAAGGCAACATGATCGATGATTTAGCCCCAGGGAGACAAAGGGGACAGGAAAGGGCAAGATTTATTTTCGCCGGGGTGATTCTGGGGTAGGAGTTCCTCTGGCTTCCCCCACGCTGGCCTGTCCCCCTGCTATCGTGGAAAAGACTATCTAGTTAACTCAGGCGATCGCCCACTTTTATGACAGAAAAAGCACGGATTTGTATCCTCGGCGGCGGATTTGGCGGTCTCTATGCGGCTTTGCGCTTGAGCGAGTTGCCCTGGAACCCGCCTGAAACCCCCGAGATTGTTTTAATCGACAACAACGATCGCTTCTTGTTTTCCCCCCTCCTATACGAGTTGCTAACAGGGGAATTACAATCCTGGGAAATCGCGCCACCGTTTTCGGAACTGTTGGCAAACACGAAGGTACGCTTCCATCAAGGTTCTGTCTCTGACATCAACCTAGAAAACAAACAGGTGCATTTAGACGATGGGATGCAATTTACTTACGATCGCGCAATCTTGGCGTTAGGTGGAGAAACTCCCTTAGATTTAGTCCCCGGATGTGCTGATTATGCCTTCCCCTTCCGCACCATTGCCGATGCCTATCGCATGGAGGAACGACTGCGAGTCTTAGAAACCTCGGACCAAGATAAAATCCGGATCGCCATTGTCGGTGCCGGATATTCCGGGGTAGAGTTGGCTTGCAAACTGGCCGATCGCCTCCAAAACCGGGGTCGTCTGCGCCTGATTGAAATGGGTACAGAAATTCTGCGAACCTCCACAGAATTTAACCGCAAGGCAGCGACAAAAGCCTTAGAAGAACGGGGAATTTGGCTCGATTTAGAAACCACTACCGAAGAGCTTACCGCCGATACGATTTCCCTGTTATACCGAGGACAAGTAGACTCAATTCCCGTGGATCTCGTTGTCTGGACTGTGGGAACCCGAGTTGCTTCAGCAGTGGAAGCCCTCCCTCTAAAGCGCACAGAACGGGGTCAAATTGAAGTGATGCGGACCTTACAGGCGATCGACCATCCCGAACTATTTGCGATCGGCGACCTAGCCTATAGTCTGGATGCAAAGGGACAACCTGTCCCTACAACCGCACAATCAGCCATGCAGCAAGCGGACTATGCCGCCTGGAATGTCTGGGCCTCCCTCAGCGATCGCCCCCTCCTCCCCTTTGAATATCAAGGGTTAGGGGAAATGATGACCTTGGGTATCGATAATGCCACCTTAACGGGGTTGGGCGTCAAATTGGACGGTCAAATGGCTCACTTACTGCGGCGTCTGGCCTATCTGTATCGGATGCCTACATTTGACCATCAACTCAAAGTCGGCTTAAATTGGATTACTCAGCCCGTGCGTGAGTTTTTCTCTCAATCCAGTTTACCCCGTTAATATAACCTGATGTCCAAGCCTTCATTAATCTTTTTCGATGCCGCCGGTACCCTATTTGGGGTGCAGGGGAGTGTTGGTGAAGCCTACGGGAATTTTGCCCGTCGCTTTGGGGTAGAAGTTGACGATCGCCTTTTAAATCAGGCATTTTTTGACAGTTTTGCCGCCACAGAACAGGCGGCATTTCCGGGGGTCCTGCAAAGAGATATTCCCCGCCTGGAATTTCAGTGGTGGGAGGCGATCGCAACGGTCACCTTCAAACGCGCCGGAGTCTTCCACCAGTTCGCTGATTTTTCCGTCTTCTTTGAGCAACTTTACGACTACTTTGCCACTGCCGAACCTTGGTTCCTCTATCCTGATGTTCGCCCCACCCTGGAATCCTTGCACTCCGAAGGCATTCAGCTTGGGGTTTTATCTAATTTTGACTCCCGACTCTACTCCGTGCTTGAGGCACTAAATCTGGCGCAGTTCTTCGACTCCGTAACCATTTCTACCGCCGTGGGTGCCGCAAAACCAAACCCGCCGATTTTTGCGGCGGGTTTAGAAAAACATGGTTGTCTTCCGTCTCAGGCATGGCACATCGGCGATAGCTATCACGATGATTATCAAGGAGCGATCGCCGCCGGTTTGCGCGGAATTTGGCTGCAACGTAAAGCCTAACGAGGCTTAGTAAGGGTAACAGGTAAGCTGTTGGGATTCCATTTGTAGCTGCTCTATCAGGTCGTCATCTCCCCGCATTTTTGCGGCTTGCATCCGGCGTTCTAAACTCCGGCAAATGTTATTGCGGTGAAGTTTGGCAACCTCTTCCATGATTTTTTTGGCTGGGTTGGCATCTACGAGGGTCCTCCCCATTGCTCCTATACCCTTCTTGGGGACTACTTCTGGCACTGGAGTCGTTACCGTTGCCCCAGAATTATACTGCACGCCCCTATAGGTTAACTGGCTCATCGTCGGAGGTACGGGAATATGACGCGGATAGCTCACCTGCCAATCATTTCCCCGATATTTTCCACCAATTTCTCCCTCCATGAGATTGAAGGTCTGGGGTTGGGATTCGTAACCAATTCCGCGATAAGTAAGTTTCATATCGGTGTTCATCTTCTAAATTAAGTGGATTTACTAAAGTTGGGAGAGGGTCCGCTTTTTTGCCTTTCCCTCTATTTCTGTATTATATTTTACAGTTTTAAGGAAATATGCGTTTTTTTAATAAAACTTTACAATCGGAGGAATTTTTTTAAGGGGGGCCATAGGTGCAGTTTCAAGCCTGAACTGAAGAAACGACTAAAGTCGTTACTACGAACTAGGGAATAGTCTTTTGTTTGTAGTAACGACTTCAGTCGTTTCCGGAGGTTAACTTTATTGAGGAAAGAGCAGACTTCGCACCCAAGGGGCAAGAAAGCCTTGAGGCCCTACGCGAGGTTTGCTTGTTTCTGCCCTTTCCATAGAAATAGGGGACCACAGGTGTAGTTTCCAGCCCGAACTGAAGAAACCACTAAAGTCGTTACTACGAACTACTGAAGAAACGACTAAAGTCGTTACTACGAACTACTGAAGAAACAACTAAAGTCGTTGCGGGGGTTAGCTTCAAAGATAAGGAATAGAATCTGCTAAAGCAAAGAGCTTCTCGCTAAAGCAAAGAGCTTCTCGCTAAAACTAATAATTAACTCTGAGTAAGCTAGCTGATACTGCCATCGTTTAGGAATGCCAAAATCTCCATAAAAAGCACCAGCAATTTGACCATAAATTGCACCTGTGGTATCAGCATCATTCCCTAGATGGTAGTCCTAAATATGTAATGATTTATTATAATCATGAATAAAATACAATAAGGCCCCAACATGATTATCTAATTTTTTAGAAAACGATAAAGTTTTTCTAACCAGTCTAGAAACTCGTTGCCTTAAGGTATTATTGAACCGTTCAGTATGGCTGGTTTTTCCGCTATCTTTGCTGACCGGCTTATGTCTGGTGGTTGGGAAAACACATTCATATGCTTGCCAAAAATCTGTATAACACACTGCACATTGCCGATAAACAGGAGGTAAAGATTCCCATAATTTTTTGGCTGATTTTTGACTTCTATCTCCTACATAAAATCCGACAATTTCTCGGGTTTCTAAATCTAAAGCGAGCCACACCCACTGTTGGTTTTGTTTGTTTTGAACATAAGACCAAAGTTCGTCACATTGAATGATTAGTTTTCC
>JBBQFN010000039.1:0-44558 GCA_038321985.1 Cyanophyceae cyanobacterium
AGCAATGCATAAGATCCTGTTGGTAGAAGATAATGAGATGAATCGGGATATGCTATTGCGTCGTCTGAAGCGTCGGGGCTATGAGGTCATCGTAGCCGTCGATGGCGGACAAGGCGTCACAATGGCTCATGCCGAAACACCAGACTTGATTTTGATGGATATGAGTTTGCCGGTACTGGATGGGTGGGAAGCAACCCGGCGGATCAAAGCTGCACCGGATACCCACGGGATACCGATTATTGCATTGACTGCTCATGCTATGTCTGGCGATCGCGAGAAATGTCTGGAGGCAGGATGCGATGATTATGACACCAAACCCGTAGAATTTCCCCGATTGTTGGAGAAAATTCAGTTACATATTTCCAAGCAGCCTACGGTTTAGAATTGTTATTGATCGGGGGCACTCGCCTCGGCTTCAGGGTATCAATTCAGGAAATAGAGGAGAGAAAATCGCTGGGGTGTTTAAGTCGCGGGGCCAATTGATTCACTCTTTTTCAGCAATTAATGGGGTTTCTATAATCGGTGAAATAACGAGAGAAAAGAATAGAAACAGAAGGTAAATCAATGATGCACAGGACCTGCCAGTTCGGGCAGTAATTTCGGCGATCATCAACTCGAATTTCCCCCTTAACGAGCGATCGCCTGAAATTACATCAACGTTTCCCTTTCCTGGAAGTCCTCTAGTATGGGGAATCAAAAAGCGCACTTAAAACAGCAATTGATGACACCCCGTTGATGATCAGACAGGAACTTAACCCTCTTAACTAAAGAGATCTCCTCAAGATGCCTATTAATTTACCCCCGGAGAATTTAAAGCTCAATCCAGCGGTGGACTCTACCCCCAACAATCCCCGGGTGGGTCTGATTCAAGCCTACACCCTGGCGGGGATCGTCTTGGGTTGTAGTATCCCATTCGGTGCATGGGTCCTGGATATGCTGATTCGAGATCTGGACTGGTCTTTAGGGGCGATCGCCCAAGTACACTCCACCAATCCACTCCACTGGATCCTAGACCTGAATCCCCTATTACTCGGCTGGATCGGTTGGACTTTCGGACAATTAAAAATCGCCCAAGCGGGTATCCCCCAGTTGCCTTTGCGCCTCAGTCCCCTGGAAGGCAACTACCACCGAGTCGAATCCCTCAACACCCCAAATGCGGACCGACTGGCACTTTACCTCAATCATCTCCCCATTGCTGTGATTGAATGTAACCTCAACGGTGAGATCCAAACCTGGAATTCCACTGCTGAAACCCTATTTGGTTATAGTGCTATCGAAGCGATCGCCACGTCGTTACTAACGGCGATCGTCCCGGAAAATGCATCGGCGGATTTCCAACGCCAGTGGAACCAGCTATTAACCAACCCCTGTAGGCAGTATTGGCGGTTAAAAAATCGCACCCGAGACGGCAGAACCCTAACTTGTGAGTGGAATGTTGTTCCCCTCCTGAATCAGTCCGGTGAACCCATTGGAGTTGCCGCTTTAATCTCTGAAATTACGCAGCAGGTGCAAACCGAAACCGCTTTACGCGATAGCGAAGCTCGATTGCGCCTCCTCTCGGAAGCAACCTTTGAAGGCATCATCATTCACGTCCGAGGAAAAATCATTGATGTCAATCAAGTTCTTCTGGAAATGATCGGCTATTCCAAACAAGATTTAATGGGCAAAGATGCCCTGATTTTTCTAACTCCTGACTCTCGGAAAATTGCCCTGAAAGCAATTATTTCTAAAGAAAAAAATCCCTATGAAGTAAAAATCGTCAGAAAAGATGGAAAAATTTTTCCCGTCGAAATTCAGGGGAAAGAAATTTTAAATTTGAGGAGAGGGTTGCGGGTAGCGGCAGTGCGAGACATTAGCGATCGCAAGCGTTCCCAAGACCTCGAAAAATTGCTCATCGCCACCGTCACTGAAAATCAACGGACCCTGGCTACCCTGATGAGCAACCTTCCCGGAATGGTTTATCGCTGTCAAAATGACTCTAAATGGACAATGGAATTTGTCAGCGATGGATGTCTAGCTTTAACCGGGTACAATCCCGCCGATATCATTGGCAATCGCAGCCTTTCTTTTTCACAACTCATCCATTCTGACGATCAACCCAAAATTTGGGAAAAGATTCAATTTAGTTTACAACAACAACAGCCTTTTGAATGTATTTACAGAATTATCACCCGCAATGGCGAAACCAAATGGGTTTGGGAACAAGGACGGGGAATCTTTTCAGTAACGGGAGAATTATTTGCCCTAGAAGGTTACATGACCGATATCACGGAACGCACTAAATCGGTGGAAGCCCTGCGTTCCAGTGAAGCCCGCTATCGGGCCATTTCTGAACTAGCTTCTGACTTTGTATATTCCATGACTCTCAATGCTGAAGGTGAGCTAATCGCGGAATGGGTTACGGAATCGTTTAAGCGGATCACCGGCTATAGCCTAGAGGAAATTAACCAAAAAGGAGGCTGGCATCAAGTCATTCATGGGGAAGATTTGCCGAAGTTGCGGCAATTTGAGCGAGAGCTCCTGGGTGATACTGGGGCGGTGGTGGAATACCGAATTTTTACAAAAGCCGGTGAAGTGTGTTGGCTGCGTGATTCTGCACGAACCCTTGATACTGACGACGAAAACAAGGGTAAGAAGGTGTTAGGTTCGGTTCAAGACATTAGCGATCGCAAGCGCTCCGAATTTCAAATGTTACACGCTATGTCTTTATTAAGTAAAAGTGAAGCTAAAAATCGCGCCTTACTTAATGCTATGCCGGATTTAATGTTTCGGTTTGACCGTAAAAAAACAATTTTGGACTTTAAAGCGGTTAAAGGAATTGATTTTGGGAATTTAAAGGGTCATTTTTTAGGGAGAAGTTTAGATGAGTTTTTAACTAAAAAAGTGGTAAACTCTTGCATAGATGCTTTAGAAAAAACCTTGAGCCATCAGGAAATAGAAATTTTTGAATATGAATTAAATATCAACGAAGAAGTCTATAGTTATGAAAGCCGGGTGGTCGCCAGTGGAGACAATGAAGCCCTGGCGATCGTGCGAGATATTACGGCTAGAAAGCAGTCTGAAGCAGAAAAACTTCACTTAATCGCCTCTCTTCAAGAGAGTGAAGAAAAATATCGGTCTGTGGTGAACACGGTTCAAGAAGTGATTTTCCAAACGGATGCCAATGGCTGCTGGAGCTTCCTGAACCCGGCTTGGACGGAAATCTCAAAATACACCCTCGAAGAAAGTCTGGGTCAGCCCTTTTTAAACTACATTCATCCCAACGATCACCCTGACACTCAAGAAAAATTTCAGAAGTTAATGCAGCGGCAGATTGACTATTGCCGCCATGAGGTTTGTTACTTTACCAAGACTGGCGAAGCCCGTTGGATGGAGGTTTATGCAAGGCTACGACTCTCTCCCGATGGAATTATTATCGGCACGTCAGGTACTCTCAACGATATCAGCGATCGCAAAAAAGTCTCCCAGCAATTACAAGAAGCCAAAGCCGCCGCAGAAGCGGCAAACCGGGCCAAAAGCGCCTTTCTTGCCAACATGAGCCATGAACTGCGCACCCCACTTAACGCCATTATCGGCTACAGCGAAATTCTCCTAGAAGAATCCGAAGAATTAGGGTCGGAAGAATTCATCCCAGATTTGCAAAAAATTCAAATAGCCGGTAGACACTTACTCTGTTTAATTAACGATATTTTGGATATTTCCAAAATCGAAGCCGGTAAGATGGAACTCTATTTAGAAACCTTCGAGATCCCGACCCTAATTGATAATGTCATTGCCACCGCCAAACCCCTGATTCAAAAAAATAACAATACATTAAAATCAATCTGTCCCCCTGACATCGGAACCTTATATGCAGACTTGACAAAAATCAGACAAGTGTTATTAAACCTATTGAGTAATGCGGCTAAATTCAGCAACCACGGAACAATTACCTTTGAGGTGTCCCGGGACCTCTACTGGACCCCTGCCGCCCCCGAGAATTCATCCCTAGAGGAGACGGGGAAACCGATGAGCACCGATTCTAGTGCCGGGACTCCTGCTTCCCCCTGTATTATCTTTCAGGTGACGGATACGGGAATTGGCATGAGTCCCGAACAAATGAACCAAATTTTTAACGCCTTTACTCAAGCTGACCCTTCTACTACGCGCAAGTATGGTGGCACCGGCTTAGGATTAGCTATTTCTCAACGATTCTGCGAGATGATGGGAGGTGAAATCTCGGTGAGCAGTCAAGTGGGCGTAGGATCTACTTTTACAGTCCGCCTCCGCACTGTCCCAGTCCAGGCTCACTCCTAAGCCTCAAACGAGACATTTTCAGGGGAAAATTCTCTGGCACAGGGATAGACACTCCAAGAAATAGGTAGAATCCTAGGGAGTTTCCATCTAAACCAGATGTAACGGAACCGCTTGCACCAGGGGGGAGAGCAAACGCCCTCAGCGGCTGATTTGCGCCTTCCATCTCAGTCAATACTGCTATACGGACACCCATCTCATGCTGCGATCGCCTAAAAATGCTCTCGATGTATTCTACCCCGTCACGACTCTCAAGGGTCCTACGGCGACTGGGACCTCCCGTCCTCTCTAAGAGGCGATCGCCCGTTCCTAACGGTTTAACCCCATTAAACCCCTGTCTGATTGCTATTTCCAGCCTCCTAAATTTTAAAGAGTCGATACCATGAACCTTGACCAAGCCTCGGTGCTGGTAGTTGATGATGTTGAAGCAAACCGCGATCTCCTCTGCCGCCGCTTGAAGCGGCAAGGCTACCATGTTCAATTTGCAGAAGATGGAGTAAAGGCACTTGCCTTAATCCGCTCCGAGCCATTCGATTTGGTACTGCTGGATATTATGATGCCTCATATTAATGGTTATCAAGTCTTGGAGGAAATTAAGGCGGATGCCAGTCTGCGCCATATTCCTGTGATTATGATTTCTGCTGTCGATGATATTGATAGTGTGGTCAAATGCATTGAATTGGGCGCAGAAGACTATCTCTCTAAACCCTTTAATCCGGTCTTGCTCAAAGCTCGGATTAGTGCCTCTTTGGAGAAAAAACGCCTGCGGGATCAAGAACAAGCAGTTTTACAAAAGTTACAAGATGAACAGGCAAAATCTGAGCTACTTTTGCTTAATATTTTACCAAAACCCATTGCTGAACGCCTGAAGGCAGGGGAACGCACCATTGCTGATAATTTTGCTGACGTCACGGTTTTATTTGCCGATATTGTCGGCTTTTCCCAGCTTTCTTCCCATTTATCTCCTCCAGAATTGGTAGAGTTTCTTAACCATATTTTCTCGTTGTTTGATGAGTTGGCTGATAAATATGGCTTGGAAAAAATTAAGACCATTGGCGATGCCTATATGGTGGTGGGTGGATTACCTATGCCTAGACCGGATCACGCCCAGGCGATCGCTCAAATGGCTCTTGATATGATCGATGCCACCACCCACTTAAGGACGAGTCATGGCGAAACCGTGGCGATGCGGATCGGCATCAGTACCGGCCCGGTGGAAGCGGGGGTAATTGGCACTAAAAAGTTTAGTTACGATTTATGGGGGGATACCGTCAATACGGCTTCACGCATGGAATCTCACGGTATCCCAGGACGCATTCAAGTTACGACTTTTACTTATGAACGCCTGTCTAAGGATTTTTTATTTGAAGAACGGGGGATTATTCCAGTTAAAGGAAAAGGGGAAATGGTGACCTATCTTTTGATGGGTAAAAAACCTATTGATTAATTTAATTCAAGTTGTTATTTTTAAAAATCCTCCAAATTTTATAAGTCTTAAAACCCGGTATCAAGGGCCGAAAGTATTCCGGTTTCTACCCCGGGCGATCGCGCGATCATATACGCCCGACATTGAGGGTAAAGCGCGTCAAGCCTGAGCAGATCACCCCCAACCCGTGCGATCGCCCGCTTCACAGGCTGAAAACTTTCAACCTTAAATTCCTTCCTCGGCTTCCTTTTAAGGCGGTTACCTTGAGTTTGCCCTAACTTTCTCCCCTTTCAGGTGATCGGTTACAGTCCCCAGTTTTCCTAAAATTGGCTCAAATTACCCAATCCCTTGCTAAGTCCTTACCAATTTCCGGTCCACGGATTGATGATCGGACAGTTCCTTGTTAAACTAGCTTACAATCACTGCCCAGTAATATGATTTTTAACTTAATTCGGCAAGGCTATGACTAGGGGACTTTCAGAAAAAATTCGATCAATGGCGACAGCGCCGACTATTGCGCCAGACAAAGTTGGTCAAGTTACCCGCCAACCGTATCCGAATTATAAGGTAATCGTGCTTAACGATGATTTTAATACGTTCCAGCACGTTTCCTCCTGCTTGATGAAGTACATTCCCAACATGACTAGCGATCTGGCTTGGGAACTAACCAACCAAGTTCACTTTGAAGGACAAGCCACAGTCTGGGTGGGTCCACTAGAGCAAGCTGAATTGTACCATCAGCAACTCAGCCGTGCTGGATTGACCATGGCTCCTTTAGAAAAAGCCTAATCCCTTTCAGAAAATCCCATACCCAAGGTGGGGCTTTCATTTTTATAACCCCCTAAGCGGCTTCCCTCCAGGTCGTCCGCATAACTCGGGTTAATTAAAAAAAGCGGGTTAGAAACTGGATTTTTGTATGACTGGTTCTCTGATATCAAGAAAACACTATTCTATTTTGGTAAACATTTCATGGGAAAACCTTCTGGCGGTCGCTTAGTTCTGAATCACTCCACCCATATTCCGGGTTTAATCGCCATCCTGGAAAAGCTAACTGCTGGAGTTGGCATTCAAACCATTACTCCTGGGGTGATTGGCCGCGCCAAAGGCCACTGTCCCCAAATGAAGTTAAAGATATCTGTGCCGATTCTAGGCGGATATAAGGTGATTGCTAGGCAGGGAAAAACGGTGCAAGAAGTATTTATCATCACGGAATTAAGTCAAGCCGACCTAGAAGGGGCGATCGCTTCATGTTTGGCAAAAAAATAGCTCCTCGGTCTTGAAAGGTATCACCCGCTCCCCACTTTTTCAAAAACCTATTTACTAACCTGGTTTAATTCCGGGCTGTTTCTTCACCCAAACCCCTTAAAATTAAGACTTAAACGGTTGAAAGAGGCGATCGCTTCTCCGGTCAGGAACTCAATTGTGCATCTTTTTCCGTGACTTGCTTTGAATCTGCCTCGCGCAGGGGGTGTTTGATTTTTTTTTGCGGTTTAGAGCCTTTTATCTTTTTGGCATTCAGCTTCTGATGGACGGCTCTATAAACTACATGATAACCAACATCAACGCCACATTCTTCTTTTAACCAATTTTGAATTTCTTCATAACTGGTAAATCCTTTAGACTTCTCCAAGTATTGCCTCAATCGTTCCATCGCTGTTGACGGGATGGCCGGGGTTTTTCCCGAACTTTTGTACTGCTTGAGTAATCCCTCTAAGCCCTCTTGTTTGTACTTTTGAAACCATCGATAAATGGTTGAAGTATCTCTCACAAGAACCGCAGATAACTCCTGCAAGGTGCAGAGGGTTCCCGTTTTCAGTAAGTACAGCGCTTGCAGTCTTTCTTTCATTTGGACGCTGGTCTGCTTTTCGAGAAGCAGCTTCAGTTCTTCTGAAGACTCTTTAATTTCTAAGTTGAGAGTTCGTGCCATTTGTATAATTTTCCAATTTAGCCCAATTCCAGGGATTCCTTGCATTGATTCCATGCAGGGATAGCATAAAATTTTTAATCTCAGCCTAGCCTACCGAAGCGGGATCGTCAAGAAGTCCCGAAAAAACAGAGGGGGCCGAATCCATCCTCTGAGGGAGGAATGGGGAGTTGAAAATTTACAATTGAGTATATATAACTAAGAATTTGCCAATTTTTTATATAAGAGGAAGCAGAAATTCTGGGAAATTTTGCCCTTTGCTCGCACTTAACCGCGCGATCGATTAAAATTAAGCAGATTTAATGAAAGTCCCTTCAAACGAACAGAAAATGAGCAAATCAGGGCGAGTTCCGATTTCTAATCCTAAAGATTTGGACCCCGAACCGGGCTGGAACTATGAAGCTACGGTCGCTCAAATTGAAGCGATCGTGGAACGAGTCGAATCGGGGGAACTAGAATTAGCTGAAGTTTTCGACCAATTCACCACAGCCGTTGAGTATTTGCGGCAGTGCGAAACGTTCCTCTCTCAACGACAGCAACAGGTAAATATATTATTGGAAACTCTGGATGGGGGGAGTTTTGATTTTTGAAGGATGAATTTTGGGCCGGGATTCTTCCCCTAAGCAATACTCCCGCGTTTACGAGTTTCTTTGTAGGATGTACCGACATTTTTCAATCCGGCTTTAATCATTTGTTGTTCGAGAAGGGCAAAGAAACGAGCGCGATCGCCTCCCCGGACTACAGCTTGATTATGGGCTTCAGCTAAGGCAACGGGATAGCCGTACCCCTTTTGCACTTGAGAAAGGACCATACTTAAGGCCATTCCTAATAAGGCTGGGTCTTTGACAACCCAGGCAGGCATATCGACTCGGGCAATTTCTGGGCCAACATGAAGGTAACAGAAATAAACTTGATGTTCTGGTGCGTATAAATCCAGAATCCGGGAGGAACTGCGCCACAGGGGGCTACGCTGTCCCGGTTCAAGTACGGAGGCCCACAAGGTTGTATCTCGCAAGGGATCGAAGACTTGACAAGGTGCCTTGTGATCATAAGGCCGGATCACGGAATCTGCCTCGATCGGACAATGGGTAAAACAGTCCGGGTTGGGATGGGGACAGGCTGCTAACCTTAGGAAACTCAGGGATTCGCTACTCCGGGAGGCGCTGAGATAGCCGACGATGGGAACTTTAACTTGCCTCATTTTTTCCCAGGCTTCTAAAATGGCCCCGAGAATCAGCTCACGAGCATCGGTGGGTAAGGGTTCGAGGAACCAGTAAATCAGGGAACCATCAACCATTCCTAAAATAGGGGCTTCTGGGTGGGCAATTTGCCCACTGCCTGGAGTTCGCAAGGCTTCGGCTAAATCAGCGAGGGCGACTGCCTCAGAGACAGCCCGTCTATAACTCATCCACTCTTCGGTTTTAATCCCCCATTGCCGAGAAATATACAGGTCTTCGGGTTTGTAGAAGACTTCGGGCAGGCTATCTAAGAGGGGGAGGCGACTTTGGCCGTAATGGAGAATAATTCGACCGACATTAATTAAGTAACAGTAGGCAATTTCGTGATGGGAGGGGGCAATCTGGGACCCATCGGTAGCGATCACGGTTTGGACGTTGGGGGGAGTGGGGATGTAGGGGGTAAAGTTCAGGGGTTCGGCAGGGATGGCGGAGGTAAATCCCATGCGATCGCTCCAGGTATCCCGTTGCTGGATCAAATGCTCTTGCTCTCCCTTGGCTTTTTGAATCAATTTTTGGGCGACGTCCAAACGCTCACGGGATTGTGCCGCTTCTTTGGACAGGTGTTCGCTAATTCCCTGCATTTGCCGCGCGATTTTGGTGAGATCTAGCATCCGCTCCCCCTGGGCATAAAATAGCCCGTTGTTGGTTTTGCTGTGTTTATTTTAGAAGGCCAGGGCTGGACTGTTCAAGGATTAAGCCCCGACTTACGGCCAAATTGAACAGTCTTGACAGAAGGTAGAAACCGACAATAGTTCAATCCCGGAATTGTAATTCGCTGAGGCGCGATCGCCTGGGGTATTGTATCCCCAGTCCGCTAGATATAGTTTGACCGGGATGAGGTCGAGTTGTTTTTGGACGGATTCTAAGGTTTTTAATCGGTCCTCCACAAACCAAATTGTTGGGGTTGGGTCCACTCTTGCGAGTAATTCTCGAAGAATTTGGTGTTTGGGACGCTTGACATTTTTCCCGAACACTGCGCCTTCTGGAAGTTCGACGCCTTGTTGCTGGAGGAGCGATCGCACGAAACGTTCTTCTTTGGTGGTGATAATGACCAGTTCTTCCCCAGAAGCCAGGTAGGCACGGATGCGATCGACGACTCCCGGATAGAACCGATGTAAACTTAACCATTCGGCTAAATCTTCAGCAATCCATTTATCCCGGATGCGATCGACGATCGCCGCTAAATCCGGGGGTTCTAATTGTTCCCCGGTGACAATTTGTGAACAAACTCCCGGCCAGTCTTCCACTATTTGCTCTTCGTTAATTCCTAGGAGGAGCGATCGCACCAATACCGGCATCTCCCATCCTGTTTCGATCGCCGGTCGGAGTCGATAAAACAAGGGGGCTAATTCCTCTGGGGGTAGGCGATCGGCATTCTTCCAGATTTGGCAATATGCTCGCCAAGTGGTTTGGAAATATTCAATTAATCCGTCGCAAATGACGCCATCAAAATCGAGAGCTAGAATTGTCGGAGGGTTAGACACGATCGCAGTTGAAGTTAGAGAATCTCCTTGTCTATTTTCCCACAAATCGTGACTCCCTGTCCCGATCAATCCTAAAACAAAAGACCTACTTTTTAAGAAAAAGTAAGTCTTTTTTTAGATGCCTCAACGCTGATGACAGACGCCTTAATCTAGTAGTTTTTTGAATTGAAACTCTGATTTATAGAGTTGGAGTCAACTGGGGCGGAAGGATTCGAACCTACGGATGCCTGGACCAAAACCAGGTGCCTTACCACTTGGCGACGCCCCATTTCTCTGACCTTAAACATAGTAACAGATACCTCCCCTAATTTGTCAACTGTTTTTATAAAAATTTTTTTGACGGGTTTGGAATCCGCCTCTCATGCTGAGACTGGATCCAAAAACAGTGCCCCCCCAAGCCCTAGGGGGAGAGGGTTTAGCGCCAGCCAAAACCCTCTGCCCCTAAGCACTTAAGCACAGCGACTGTTAATAGAGGGCTGTTTAGCCGGAATTTGAATTAAAAACTCACTACCTTGACCCGGTTCTGAGTCACATCTGAGAAAACCGCCATGTTTATCGACAACAATTTTATAACTAATCGAGAGGCCCAGTCCGGTGCCCTTGCCTACGGGTTTAGTGGTAAAGAATGGGTCAAACAAGCGTTTTTTAACTTCCTCGCTCATCCCGGGTCCATTATCCCGAATGCGAATCGAGACTTCACTCGGAGTGCCGAGGGCATCGGTTTTAGCAATTTCGGTACTGATTTTAATAATATGAGGGGCTTCTTGGTTTTCCAAGGCGTCCATTGCATTAGTGAGAATGTTCATAAACACTTGATTAAGCTGTCCGGCGTAACATTCCACTTTCGGTAATTTCCCGTACTCTTTGATGATTTCTACCCCGGGGTCTTTGCCTTTGGGTTTCCAGCGGTTGTGTAAAATGAGCAGGGTGTTATCGATGCCTTCATGAATGTCCACCGGCTTCATTTCTGCCTCATCGAGACGAGAGAAGTTTCTCAAAGAGACAACAATTTGACGGATCCGGTCCGCGCCCATCTGCATCGAGGCGAGGATTTTAGGGAGATCTTCGAGTAAGAAGTCTAGATCGATATCTTCGGAGACTTCCAGAACTTCACAGACGGGATCGGGGTAGTGAGATTGATAGACTTCAATCAGGTGCAGTAAGTCTTGGGTGTAATTGTTGGCATGAACCAGGTTGCCGGTGATAAAGTTAACCGGGTTATTGATTTCATGGGCAATGCCTGCGACCATTTGTCCGAGGCTGGACATTTTCTCGGTTTGGATTAACTGAGCTTGGGTTTGTTTAAGGTTTTGTAGCGCGACACTGAGTTGCTGGGCTTGGGTTTGGGCGGCGAGGGCGGCAGCGTGGGTTTGGGCGTAGAGTTCGGCTTGGTCGATCGCCAGGGCGAGTTGGTCTACGACGCCTTGGAGGAGTTCGATTTCGCTATCGGTCCAGGGGCGCGGTTGACTGTGGCTACAGACTACGGCACCGAGCTGACCGGAACGGGTTTCTAAGGGCAACAGGAGGACGGAGATAATCCCCATTTCGGCGAATAGGGTGCGGGTTTTGTCGTCTAAGTCCGCTTCGGTATCGAGGCGATCGCTTCGCAAGGATTCTAAATCCTGGATTTTCTGGGTGAGTGGGCCACTGAGGGGGGCGGGGTATTCGCACAACAGGTTTTTTTGGTCGGGCGATCGCGATTCATGGGTGACGGTGAGGCTAGGCCGAAGGGGATGAGGGAGGTACCACAAAAAATGACAGCGGTCAATTTGTAAGAGAGAGTGAATTTCGGTGACCGCTGTTTCCAGGATCGTATCCAGGTCAAGGGAGTTGCGAATCTGACTGGCAAGGCGAAAGAGTAAGCCTTCGGGACGGGAAAGCAGGGCTTCCCGGGCGCGATCGCGATCGATGGTAAGGGCTAGGGTGCTAGCCACCCAGACTAAGAGGTTTTGTACTGCCTCGTTAACCCCATTCTCAATGACTACAGCCATGACGCCACAAAGCTGTTCGTCGATAATTAACGGTTGCAGCAGACAATCTGGGTTCAGTTCACAATTTTCTAGAGCGTCGTTTTTGTTGCGATTGCTGCGGCGAATCAAACAGCCGGTGTAAGATTTGCGAGTTTGAGCGACGGTCCCAATCTGGGTTTGTCCAAGGGCAATGCGTTCGGGGAACAGTTCTCGATCCAGGGGCATCCCCGCACTAAATCGCTGTTCCAGTTCTTTGAGGGAGGGATTGAGGGTCCAAACGCAGGCTGAGGTTGCTTCCAAATGATCCACGATCGCCGTGATCAAGGGAGGGATCAGGGTAGCGGCAGGTCCTCCTTTGCCTATTACTCGCCCGACTTGAGAGCTAAAGTCACAGAGGCGACTGCTATTAAAAGGAATGTCTTCCAGGTGGTTTGGGGGGGGTACGTTTTGGAAATACACGGATAAACCTTCGGGGTTGGGGTAGGCTTGCATTTGTAAACACCGTCCCAGATAAAATGCCTCAACTGTAACCGTCCTTGCCTCACCGAGGGCGCGTCGGTACTCCTCTATCAATTTAGACTGTTTCCACTCGGGGAATTCTTGCCAAATGTTTTTGCCGACTAAAAGATCCCGGGTTTTTCCTAAAATTTCTTCACCCTCGGGGTTGATTTCGGTCAAATTCCACTGGCTATCTAGTCGGAAATAACCGGCATTGGCTATTTTTTTTTCCTCAGCGATCGCATCAGGATCGCCATAAGTCCAATTGACGGTCTTGGCATCCGGTGGTTGAGGAGCATAGGACCTGGCGTTATTCGTTTTATCCAGGACGATTCCATCTATGTACAGGAGTTCTCCTGCAGGGCCAAAATTTTGGCAAGTGGCTGGGGGAGCCTGAAAAACTAAGTCGTGCCAAGGGTTAGATAATTTTATTTTGCCCACGGGTGGAATCGTCAGGCTCTTGGCATCTGAGGGAGATTTTAGAGTACCCTGAACGTTATCATCGAGAACGCTAGTCGCCGGAATTCGCGGAGTCTGAGCCGAGGACGTTTCAGAGTGGGCCATCAGGTCGGGTCCCGCAAACCCTTCTCCAATGAGTTCCCCCGTCTCTGGCGCAAATGAAGGAGTTAGTTCTGGGGAGTTCCCGCAAAAGTGGCCCAATGCCTTTAAGCGGGCTATCTGTTCAGGACTCAATTCTTGCGGGACTCTTCCCATTACCCACAGGGTCCCTAGGTTCTCCTCACCATAACCGGCGATCGGAACCCCCGCATAAAACCGAATTTTTGGTTCCTGCTGGACTCCACTCAAATGGGCTAATCCCTCATTCAATTCAGTATCAGCAACGATAAACAGCTTTTCTCGTGAACTAGCTGCTTCTGCTTGGGCGACCTGGCACAGTTGCAGCAGTTCCCGAATCACCTCCGATGAACAACCCACCATTCCTCTCAATACGGATTGATTTCCCCGGCTCACACAGATTCCGGCTAGGGGAGTCTGGCAAATCTGAGCGGCTAATCGGGTTATCTCCTCCCAGGTAGGGTTGGGTGCATAGTTAAGTTGCAATTGATCCCTAGGGTTATTTTTGCTCTGTTCTTGACTCGGCACTGGTCCTTTCATCTAAAGGTGCCTCTTTCCAAAGTAGAAACGGCCAGTCTTTTTGACTGGACTTTAGTTTTTGATCATGGATTTGATTGCCCCCTACTGAGTTAATTCTAGGGTGAATCACCCCCACTCGATACGGGGAAATTGCGGATAGAGGTATAAAAATTTTTAACGCGCTTTCTCCAGCCACCCTTATAAACTTTAGCTGAGGTCTTTTCTTGATCTCAATTCTATAGCGAACCGTTTTATTCCATTTTTTATCCTGTCCTAGAATCTAGTATGTCTTTTTTATTTCTTTTTCTAACCTGTTTTAATAAAAATTAACTTTGGGTAAAAGTATGAGGGGCAGAGTAAAGGATTGAACCACCGGACTGATGGGGTGCAGAGGCTAGAGCAACTTTCTTTAAAAAAAAAAGCCCATTTCAAAAGATTTCAGGATATCCCGAAATTTTCTTGATGTCTCGAAATCCTAACGAATAAAGCGGGAACCCCTCCCCGGGAGAGCGCCCCCACTGAGGTCACTCTGTCTGCTCAACTTCAAAGCGTCTTTTCAAACTGGGGTAGATCACAAATTAAGGCTTCCCCCTTCCAGAAATTACCCAAAAACCCCCTCACCCCTCTTGTTCTGATTATCCCCAGGAATTTTTACCCCATTCCGGGGATTTTTTAGCTGAATCTATCTTATTGTAAAGAACCTGTAGAGCAAAAAACAGTTCAAGTAAGGGAATGAACCACTATTTTCTTTAAATTATTTTAGGGTTTCACAACCCCGGGGCGAGAGGGATCAACACATTTCTAATAAACTTGTTAATCTCTTCATAAACTCTCCTGCAATTATCACAGTTTTCTGATATCGGAGAAGGGGATCAGGACTTAGGCACTGAACGAATCGGTAGGACCGGGGCAACTTCAGCCAGTTTCCTTTAAAGGAGTGCATCAGCCCAGATTTTTGCTCTAAAAAATAGCAGGCAGACTCGCTATAAAAATATGGCTTTTACTAGACTCCATCGGCGATCGGCCTCTGTCCCACAGAGGGTCGCCAAGGGTCTTTCGCAAACAGTTGCATGGGGTTTACAACCCTCCAAAATAAGGGTGGGACCAGTTTCAAACTGTGACTGAATGTAACTTTTGGATTAAGTTTTATAAATTTTGGGGCTAAGATTCCCTTAAATAGGCCCCTTTTTTATAAAAAGTATTAAAATATACTTAAAAAACTCAGAAAGTGTTCTATAAAACAAAAGATCCTTAAAATATCGGGTACAAAGGAGAAAGGTATCTAATTCAGGTTGTCCAAGAGGTAGGCCCCGTTAAGACTTTTTCAAAATTCCAGAATCACGGGTCCGTTTAAGTTTTAAGGGATGCTGAGGGAACGAAGAAAGGAAGAGGTTGTCCCTACATTGAGGCCCCGAAGAGTCACCCAGGAGAACTTGAAAAATGCAAACGAATATCCAGGAAACCCAGTTTTTACTAATCCCCTCTCTAGAGAATTTACGGATGCCCAATGATAAATCCCTAAGTTAACATATCTAAACGAAGAATCCTTAGATGCTGCACCGATTCCACTACTGGGATCTGGCACACCTAGTTAGAAAATTGTTCAAGGTAAAGCCTAAAGCCCCGGGCCAAAAAGTGGAATCGTGCCAAAAGATTAAGTAGAGGAAATTATTAAATTATGTTAACTACACCTCAATCGGATTGTATAGAACAAGCAGAACTAGAAGAACTCCAGCAACAACTAGGAGCGAGTGACATCCGCTTTCGGAATGTGATCGATAAATTAGCAGATGGCATTATCATCGTTGATCGCAACGGATTGGTGTGCTTTATTAATCGAGCTGCGGAATGTTTATTGAAATGCCCAGCCTATGAACTGCTTGGGAAAGAAGTATTTGGAACCCGAGTATTTGAGATCCAGGGGGGTCAAATCGGGACTGAAATTATTCAGCGGGTGGGGGATAGCGATCGCGACAGCACTCGGGTGGTGCAAACCCAAGTGGAGATTTTGCGGAAAGGACAAGAAGATGCGATCGCTGAAATGCGGATTGTGGAAACGGAATGGGAAGGGCAAAAAGCTCTAATGGCGTCCCTGCGAGATATCACGTCTCGGGTGCGTGCCCTAGAAGCGTTGCAAAAATCTGAGTCACAACTTAGAGAACAAACCCAACAACTTGAGCGGACCCTGCAACAACTCAAACACACTCAATCCCAATTGATTCAAACGGAAAAAATGTCAAGTTTGGGTCAAATGGTGGCCGGGGTGGCGCATGAAATTAACAACCCGGTTAACTTTATTTATGGAAATATTGATCATGCTAGTTGTTACATCCAAGATTTAATGGGTTTGATGGCACTCTACGAGCAGCACTATCCGACGCCGGTAGAAGAGATTACCCAGTACGCTACCGAAATTGATCTAGAATTTTTGAGTCAAGACCTCCCCAAACTGCTCTCGTCGATGAAGCTGGGAACCGATCGCATTCGTGAAATTGTCATGAGCTTACGGAACTTCTCGCGCTTGGATGAAGCTCAAATGAAGCGGGTGAATATCCATGAAGGGATTGATAGTACCCTGCTGATTCTGCAAAATCGCCTCAAAGCCCGATCTAGCTTTCCGGGGATTAAGCTGGTTAAACAGTACGGAGACTTGGAACAGATTGAATGCTATGCAGGCCAACTCAACCAAGTTTTTATGAATATTATTAGCAATTCCATTGATGCGATCGAAGAAAGTTCTAAGTTTTTAGTATTGCATTCTGAGTTATCAGAATCTACAGCAGAAGGATCGGCGGTTGGGGGTAAAATTGCTCCTGAAATTCGGATTGCTACGGAACTGGTAGAAAAGAGTTCCGCCAATGGCGACTGCGATGAAAGCCGTCTCCTGATTAAGATTTCTGATAACGGTCCGGGAATGAGTGAGGAAGTGCGGCAACGATTATTTGATCCGTTCTTTACCACAAAACCCGTAGGGAAAGGGACAGGTTTAGGTTTGTCCATTTCCTATCACATTATAGTAGAAAAACATGGCGGCCAATTGCAATGTATTTCTACTCCGGACGAAGGTACGGAGTTTATCATTGAAATTCCAATTCAGCAACAAAAACGACAGTCTTCTGAAACCCACGCCAATCGCTCGGATTTAAGACCTCAGACCCGGTTCCAATCTCATCTCAAAGCTTGCTAAATTTTCGTAGTTTATGAAGCAAGTTTTTGTAAAATTCAGGATGTCCGGGGGACGCTTTCTTCACTTGAAACCGTCCCTAATGTGCGTAACGATGGGGTATCTTGAAGGGGAAAAGTTCAAGCGTCTTAATGCCTTGAGCAGCGCTACCGGGTGCCGAGTTAAATCTTATCAACGGTGAGCCGATTTTTTTTTGAGGGGGAGAAATTCCCCGGACAAAAAAAGCCTTTCCTGAATTAATTTTCTAGGTGCGGATTTGAGCCAGCCCGGTTACCCACTTTAATTCAGTTACTTGAAAATTAAAGTAAAATTGGGATGAATCACTCGGGGAATTTACTTAGAAACACTATAACAGATTTTTTCATAAAAATTTAAATTTCGTAAAAAAAATTGATAAAAATTTAACCCAGGCACCAGCTAGGTCAAAGGGAATGTAAATAAACGGGGCATTAAAGTCAGCGATCGCACTCCCTAGGAGCTTTCGGGGGAATACCCAGTTAGGGTGAAACTCAGGGAATCACATCGGCGATCGCCTGCGGATTAATTAGCTTTATTTAATCGATTGGAAATCCAACTGGTCAATCCACTCAACAGAGCACCCGCCATTAAAATCCCAATGGCTGGATTAAATACGGGTTGCCAGAGTTGATGCCAGACATCTAAGCCGAGATTAATGCCGGTGGAACGTCCCACGACGGCGATCGCAAACCAAACAAAGCTCAAAAATACGAAAAATACGTCGGCCACTAAAAACAGGTTCAGCCAATTTAATAATTTCTCTTTCATACTCGATTGCCAGTCCTCATCATTAAAAAAAACAACCCCATTTCGGCGATCGCCAGGGTGATGCTAACCTACCACGGCTAGGCTATCATGAGTTCGGCCTGATGCGTATAAAAAGGCCGTCTCCCGCTTAAATGCGTCCCAGTAGAGGAATGACCCGGGGGGAATGAATGATCGCCCAGACATTGACGCTCAGACACAGACTGGCTAAAGCGAGTAAGATATAGGTCGGAGCCATAACGACCCCGATCAGGAACCAGGTTAAAACGTGCAAGACCATCACCGTTGCATAACAACTTGCGATCGCAGCCATGACCCGAATTTGAAGTTTCGGGGTTCCGAGTCCCATAAAAATCAGAGTTTGCAGGGTGGCTAGCAAGTTAGCGGGAACCAAAAATGCGCACAGACCAATACAATGCGTTCGAGAAAATTCGCAAATGAGATCAAACATTATAAACTTATGAAAACGATTTGTGCTAAGTCAATTTAAAAAATTGTCTTTAATTTACTTTAACAGATTTACTTGGATGTTGGGTGAATGATAGAGAAATTTTATCAAAACCCGAGTTAAGGTTAAAATAAGAAGTTGTAAATTTTAATAAAGGATAGCGCACCCAATGGAAAATGCAGAAGAGATTTTTAATGTAGTGGCCGGACTGCTGGCGATCGGAATTTTTGTCGGAGGTATGCTGATGATGTTTACCACAGTCTGGACCAGTAAGCGATAAAAAAGAAACCCCAAAAAACTGCAAGGGAGTAGAAGTGAGATTGCTGCTCTACTCCCGTTAATCAGATTGTTTTGAGGCAGAAACAGGAGGAGATTTGAGCCAAAGTTCCGGCGATCAAGTTGCGGTAGCACTAAAAATTAAGAGGCCAAAATACCTGGATTAGTGCGACATTGGGGGACAACATTGGCTATGATAGAGTTAAAAAACCCTTAGTGGTTTGTCGCTCAATGCAAAAGATGCACGTAGTCAATCAACTGATGAGAGCCGGAATACTCTCCCTGGCGATCGCGCCTTGGATCCAACCCGTTGTCAAAGCTCGCGAACCCGTTCCCCAGTTTTTATTTGACGGGCAATGTGTCACCACTGGACCCGGGCGATCGCATCAAGAAACCTTAGATATATCTGTTGGCAGAAAGGTCTATCGTTCTTATTTCTTTTTAGGTCCAGGAAGCCGGGAAGTCTCAGTAACCTGTCGAATTCTGCCAGAAGAGGGTAAATTTGAATCTCTCCTATTAGAATTTGGAATGCGCGACAATGACCGAGGCAGTCCTCCCAATGCCGTTAATATTTATTTAGATGGAGTGCGGGAGGTGTCACATACCCTTAGCCCGGGTGATCAAGTCTCTTTATCCCTAAATCTAACGAATGTTAGCCATATCGCGATTGAAACAGTTTGCTCTACTCAGAATCGATATTGCGATCGGGTGTACTTTTTTGAATCGACTCTTTTACCTCTGATGAATTTAGCGCCTGTGGAGTCTAACTCTGAATCTCCCAATCAAATTTAATTGATTCTGCTTAGGTAACAGTTAACTTCAATAAAATTGCTAGTAGGGGAGCCCAGAACTACCCTACTTTTTTAGGTTTAATTTTTTGGGTTTTTGTCATTAACCTGGATATTTTGAGGGGTAGACTTATCTTCAAACGGTTTAGTAAGAACCCCCCCTAATCTTCCCCAAGAAACAGGGGAAGGGACTAGATTTTAGCATTGTTTTTGACCCAGAGAAACAGAGGAGGATAGAACCCTCCCCAAGACATCGGGGAGGGTTGGGTGGCTCTCCCTGGGGAGCAGACTTGTCCAAAATTTTTATAACCAAGGACGAGTAACTTGTTCTAACTGTGCCACTTCATCCCCGGTTAATTGCCACCCTAAGGCCCCGGCATTTTGTCGCGACTGTTCCGCTGTTTTTGCCCCGGGAATAGGGATTACCCCCCCTTGCGCAATCAGCCAATTGAGAGCAACTTGAGCCGGAGTTTTGCCATAGTTTTGACCCAATTGGCGCAGCAGATCTAAGAGGGGGGAAATTTGTCGTAACCCTTCGGGTTTAAACTTAGAATCCCACTGGCGAGGTCCACTGGGTGGGGGATTTTGTGGGGTGTACTTACCTGTGAGCAATCCTTGAGATAAGGGACTATATGCTAAAATTGTTATGCCTAATTCCTGGGCAGTTTTGATAATTCCCTGGGTTTCTACCTGACGAGATAATAAGGAATAACGTACCTGATTGACGGCTAAGGGAATGCCCCGTTTGGATAAAATAGCATGAGCTTCGCGCATTTGGATCGCGGAATAATTGCTGACTCCAACGGTTTGAACTCTGCCGCGCTCGACTTCATCGGCTAAGGCATTCATTAGGGTTTCTTGGCTCATTAAGAAGGTAAAAGGCCAATGCACCTGATAAAGTGCGACTTGAGTTACTTGCAGGCGATCGAGACTGGCGGTAAGCGCCTCAGCAACAGAATCGGCTGTAAACCGCCAAGGTAAAGGGCCGTATTTTGTGGCAATTTGTACAGGGGTTTCGGTTTCTTGGATGAATTGGCCCAGGAGTTGTTCTGATTTGCCTAGTCCATAGACTTCTGCGGTATCAAAAAAAGTAATTCCGGCTTTTACAGCCGCATGAAATGCCTCCTGTACCTGGGTCGCACCGTAGTCTTTTCCATAATTCCAAAATAGAGTATCTCCCCAGGACCATGCGCCAATACCGAGGCGGGGAACAGTTGGTCCATTGTTTCCTAATTGAATTGATTCCACGTTTCTTAAACCCTGAATCTTTGATTGCACTCTTATTGTAATGGGGAATTACCAAGGGCTGCCGATGAGGGTGAAAACGGACCAAAAATAGGGATGTTTGAAATTATGGGTTTGATTTGCATTGATCCCATCCGATCGCAAGGAAAGGTTTTCCTCTTCTGAGTACAGGCGATCGCCTTCAAAGCGGACTCTTCCCTCTAACATGGCAATCTGTGCCTGTCGTAGGGCTTCAGCTTTAATAGGTGCCGTTTTTAGGTTACGGTACAACTCCGTCATCAGGGCTAAGGTTCCTTCATCGCTAACGTAAGTCAAACTGGCGATCGCAGTTTTTGCCCCAATTCGTACCGCTAATCCAGCGAACCCTAACTCGGCTTCTAAACTCCCAACTGCCGTGCGACAGGCACTTAAAACTAACAGATCCACCGGCGGATCGTTCCAGTTTAAATCCCGCATTTCTTGTAAATTCAAGGGTCCGTCCCAAAGTTGGATATAAGATTGGCTGGGGTCACCGGCATTAAATTGTCCATGAGTGGCTAGATGGACTACCTGAAAGGGTTGAGATGCCCGCTGAATTTTCAGGTTTTCTAAAGTAAATTCTTCATTTAAAAATGAGCTACCCTTCTCTAAAGTCTGAGTAATCATTTCTAATTCTAGGGGAACCGCAGGCAGATTGGATAAGTTACTCTTACTAAAAATGGAGGCTCCCATTGCTAAAACTGGGAAGTTGCGGATATCCTGATAGCGCATATCGATTAAGTTCACACTGGGAATTAAGCCGAGGCGATAGTTTTCAACTAAAAATTTCTCTCCATCGTGTAAAGCAGCAATGGGAAGGGTGCGTAATCCCGCGTCCATTGAAAAAGCAAGGGTATCAATTTGTTCGGCTTCTAATTCTAAAGCAATTGGGGCAATTAGCCATTGATAAAGTTGCTGGGCTGGAGCTAAATAAGTGGTCCTATTTAACCGTTTTGGGTCGGTGATTTGGGCGGACAAATTTCGGACTGTGGATAATAGGACTTCTTGGTTCGCTTCGGGAATGACCCGGTGTATAGGTTGACCTTTGGGGGTGACTAAGAGCAAATCTAAGCGATCGCCCCGGGATAGAACATAAACAATGGCTGGATTTGTCCCCGTTTCCTGGGAAATATTTCGCAACTTTTCAATAATTTCTTCAAAAGAAAGTAATCCTAAGCCTAAATCTTCTTGAAAATAGCTTTCAAACTCGGATTGGCGGAGTCCTTCAATTTTTTCGATGGTGGCGGGAAGATTTTCATCCCTTTGGTTGAGGAAATTATCTAGAGTTAATCGAGCATTTGCAACCCGGTCATTGGGTAAAATTCGGCTATCCAACTGGCGATTTTCAAGCTGAATCAAGGGTTGCGCTTCTGGGGGTCTTTCTAGCTGAGTTTGTAATAAAGTTTCGGGTAACTCTACGGAGGGAGAAGACGGGGGTTCAGAAATCGGTGCCGGGGGAATAAAGACTGGGGGTTCAACGGCAGCAGAAACCAAGGAAATATTTCCTTGAGTAAACGAAAAGGGAAACGACTGTTCTGGAACAATGATATTATTTCCCGCAGTTCTAATGGCAGCAAGGGTGCCATTCAGTTCGGCATTACCTATGATAAAAGGAGCTTGAGCGATCGCACTGCCATGACTAATTTTAATTTTTCCTTCCTCGGTTAAACCGGCAGCGGAAATACTAATGTTAGGGGAATTTTCATCAAGTAAGACATCAGTCGCCCGGAAAAAGCGCCCGGTGAGAATCTCGACGGTTCCTCCGGTGCTTCCTTGGGCGGTAATTGACTGCACTTGAATATCGCCGGGTGCCTTTAAAGTGATATCTCCTGCTGCTCGTTCTGTGGCATTGGTAGCGATTGTGCCAGTTTGAATTCCGGGTGCCAAGGGTTGCCCAACCAGACTCTGACAAGACTCACAGGTAGAAATTGATACGGTACCACCCCCAAACAATCCCGAGGTATTAATATCGTCCGTGATAATGCGATCGCCGGTACTGGTGAGGGTAATGTCTCCCCCACTACCCCTGGTTGTTGAGGTAGTCAGGATGCCGGTGGTAATTTCTCGTCCAGCAGTCACTTTCAGGGTTCCCTCTTCCGATGTCACATCCCCAGTAGTGACAAAACTATTGGTACTGGTGAGAGTCATTTGGCCCGGATTAGCGGTGATATTCCCGACTGTAATTTGCTCCGTCGCATTCAGTTCTAAAACCGGGGTCGTTGGGTCGGAGTTCGCAGATACCAAGGTGACATCTTGGAGGGCGATCGGCCCGGAACTATTCACCCTCAGGCGATTAGCTGTAATCAGCTCAGATGCGGTCATGGCGGTAGTTTCCTCAATGGCGATCGCCCCTAATGCGCCCCCTTCTGCACCTCCGACTTCCCGGGCAAAAATGAGACTGCCTGCTGTATTCAGAGTGAGAGATTGTGCCGCATTCTCCTGACTATTGAGGGTATTATTAAACGTAATCAAACTGCCAGGAGTCAAGGTACTCAGGCGGATATCATTGCCGAGGATTACCGCGCTATTCAGAATAATATTCCCTTGAGCAATAATATCACTGGATAGGGTTAAAACATCCGCCACAATGTCCAAACTCCCCAGGGGAATCTCACTGCCGACAGGTTGTTTTACTTCAACCGTACCCAACGGCGAACTGACATTTAGCTGCCGTTCCCCATCGATCGTGCCATTAAATGTTATATTACTCGCTGCCAAGGTAACATCTGCATTCAAAAAGATATTTCCAAAGGTGAGGTTTCCTTCGGTACTGACATCGGCACTCACCCGAGTAGCGCCTGCGGTATCAATATTGATGGTCGCATTATCCGAAAGGGTGATGTTTCCAGCGATCTCTGTCGCACCTTGTCCTTGGGGCGATCGCAGGGTGACTGGATCGCTGAAATCCACAACGCCAGCAATGCTAATCAGTCCGGTGCTATCCGGGGCCCCAATAATAATCGAATTAAACCCATCCTCTAGAACCGCTAAATCCGCCACAGTCAGATCTAAAACCGTATTCCCACTATCACTCCCACTGGATAAGGCTATATTTTGGTTCGGATTTCTCGGTTGTAGGGTTAAAATCCCACTGCCTGTCACTGTGCCATTCAAATCAATTTCGTTACCCGTCAGGGTAATATTGCCACTGCCACTGTTGACAATTCCCACAGTGAGAGTATTGCCGGCATCTAGGTTAATATTGCCATTAACCGTCGTTCCTAATGAGATAAGTTCTCCGGCAGTAATAATATTTCCGGTACGACTCAGGAGGGAAATATCCCCGCCGTTAGTTGTGAGATTTCCGGTAATAATATCAGCACTTGCGGAGAGAATCGCCGGACCTCCAGCGGTGGTAATATTATTGACCGTAATGCTGCCTCGGCTGAAACTCTCACTAGCGGAGAACACCGTATCGCCGATCGCCTGATCCGGGGGAACATTGGCAACATTAAATAGACTCCCTTCCCCCGCACGCAGGATCACTGAGGGACTGCTGGTGAGAATAGCAATATCCGGATCAGAACCCGTCAGGGAGGTGTCCGGTTGGGTGATATTAATACTAACCCCGATAATGCTACCCCCTGCCTCAACTTTCAGGGACGCGCCGGTATAGTCGCCAAAAGTCACATCCCCATTTGAAGTCACAATCGGGTCAAAGAAACTAACCAGAGTCCCTGGTTCCCCCGATAAAGTGCGGATTGCAAAATTTCCTCCCGCCGCAAAGTGAGAATCTCCCGAAATTGGGCCATCACTCACTAACGTTATATCACCCAAGGCCCGAAAGGGTTCAAATTGAAACTTGACCGCATCCACCGACGCGATAGAATCCAAAGCTAAAATATCAATCGCGCGATCGCCTCTCAAGGATAAATTTCCCCCTGAGTTGGCAATAAAGGGTCGTTCCAGGCTATCCCGGACTCGCACCGTATCCCCAGCCCTAAGCTGTAAATCTCCAGTGGCTTGTAACGTGCTTTCTGTCAAAGTGAGAACTTTGTGAGCCGAAATCGAGACAGTTTCTGCGGTTAAGTGAGCTTGAGCCGTTGCCACATCTCCCGATTCTATTCCTAGTCCCGAACCCACTAATTCAACCGTTCCATCAGCATTAATATGAACATTCGTAACATGAGAGGCATCCCCACCCGTCAGTAAATTAGGTAAAGAAAGTGGCGTAATCGGATATGCCGAAGCTACCTCTAAACTGAGGAGATGATGGAGTTGAGAAAGGCGTACCAGACTCGAACCGGGAACTGTTGCCATTGTAATTGCCCCCTCCGGTGCGGCGATCGCCCCGCCATTCAAAATCGTCCCCCCAACCAGGGTTAAATCTTGCCCCGGCAACACTGTTAAATTCCCCAAATTAATCATCCCCGCCGGCTGTAGGGTTTCAAACACCAAAGTGCTGGGTGTTCCCACTAAAGCCAGATAATTATTCCCCCCAACTGCATTAAACCAACCCTCATCAAATCCCATCCCCGTTGCCGTTGTTGCCAGAAAAGAACCGGGGATATTGAGACTGGCATTGGGTCCAAAAACTATACCAGCAGGATTCATTAAATAGAGATTAGACTGGCCTCCAGTGACCTGAATTAGTCCATTAATATAAGATGGATTACCGCCATTAATCCGTCCCAAAATATTAAAAATTCCCGGATTAGAAATAAAATTAGCAATTTCAGTAGGATTCAGTCCAAATTGAGTAAAACTATGAAACAGATTCCGGCCATCGGAGGACTGCTGACCCCCAGTGATATCGTAACGGTTGCCCTGGGGTGTAACAAGGGTCTCAGTTCCATCAACTGCGGGGGCGATCGGCTCAGAGTGGGCGCTTAAAGCAGAAAACAAAACCGCCAAGGGTCCGATGAAAAGACTAATAAAGAGTGCTTGTGGGTTGAATCCACCCGGGTTTTGTAGTTTGGATTTTGTTCGATTCATTACCATTATTGCCTCCCAGAGTTGACCAGCACTTTGTTTACACAAATATAGCAGTTTTTAATCCATTCGGATAGTTCGTTGGACCTTTACAGAGAGTATCTCTACTTATCGATGCCCAGGCCTGGACAAAGCCTGGATCCGCAAATCCAGGGGAGAGGATTTAGACGCTTAATAGTAGCGTTTTTCGGATTCATAGGATGCAGATATTTGGAGGAGTGCGAGCAAGATGCTGGCTTGGGACAATAGCGAGCATCTTGCTCGCCCTCCAAAATTTACTTCATCACCGTGGAAACTGCTATAGTAACGCCACCCTAACTTAATCGGATTGAAACCTAGTAACTCTATTAATAAAAATCAAACCTCTCCAGAAATGGGCTTTTCTAACTTAGTTTTATTTGAAAGGATTTGACACCCTTTAATACTATGGCTTTCCGATGATCCTTAAGCTCAACTAAATTGATAATCTTGTTTATTCAAATCGAATCTCTTCAAGCCAATGTTGTTCCTCCTGTCAAGAGGCAATTTTTTGGCGGGGATGAGTCCCCCAGATATTAGACCTCTTGCCAACTTCTAAAAGGCCCTCCTTGGAAAAGAGGATTGGGGGGAACACTCCCGTATTCCCCAAGAAGTCTATTGCATTACTTCCCTAACTTTTTAAAGATTTATGAACAAGAGATGACATTGCTATCTTGAAAAGGTATAATCACACCGGAGCTAGAGAGAATATTTCTACCGACACTAATTCTGATGGAAAACATCTGTCCTGATTCCTAGGGATTGGGGAACGGCCAAAGGCCAAACTGCTCCACAAACCGCTAGTCATCCCACCAAGAGAGAGCACTCCTATGATCGTTATTCAAGGTACACTGTTCGATGATAGCCTAGTCGAAACCCTGGACAACAACTATGGCGGCGCAAATGATGATATCTTAATCGGAGCATGGGGCAGCGAGCGCCTATATCGACCGGGTGATACCTTCCCAGGTAAGCGACCGGGTGATACCTTCCCGGGTAATCGACCGGGTGATACCTTCCCGGGTAATCGACCGGGTGATACCTTCCCAGGTAAGCGACCGGGTGATACCTTCCCAGGTAAGCGACCGGGTGATACCTTCCCGGGTAACCAGGCCCCTACAAATCTTATTCTTTCCAATACCAGCATTGCCGAAAACAGTGCTAACGGCGCAATGATTGCCGCCTTATCCACAGTGGATCCTGATGCCGGCGATACGCATACTTACAGCTTAATCGATAACGCGGGGGGACGGTTTACCCTCAGTGGCAATCAATTATCAGTTGCCAATGGCAGCTTACTCGATTTCGAGACAGCCGCGAATCATTTTATTATCCTGCAAACTACCGACTCGGCAGGGAACACATTTGATAAACCCTTTACCATTAGCGTCACCGACGTTAACGAATCCCCCACGGATATAGCACTTACTGGAAGCAGTATTGATGAAAATAGCCCGAATGGGACAATCATCGGCGTTGTTTCCACCTCCGATTTAGATGCCGGAGATATCCATACTTACCGCTTAAGCGACACCGCAGGCGGACGGTTTGCGATAGAGGGGAATCAGTTAATTGTCGCCAATAGTAGCTTACTCGACTACGAAACCGCAACGCAACACAGCACCATCCTGCGGACGACGGATACGGGGGGGAACAGTTTTGAGAAAGCATTTACTATCAGTATTAGTGATGTTGATGAAACCATTCCTAATAATGCGCCCGCCGATATTATTTTGACGAATCTGACTCTTGCGGAAAATAGTGCCAACGGGACAGGTGTGGGAGATTTGACCACCGTTGACCGGGATGCGGGGGATACCCACAGTTACTCGTTAGTGGATGATGCCGCAGGACGGTTTGTCCTATCGGGAGCGCAAATAACTGTAGCCGATAGTACCTTATTAGATTATGAAGTAAACCAAACTCATCCTATAACGGTTCGGACTACGGATGCGGGAGGATTAACCTTTGATAAAACCTTTACCCTATCCGTGGCGAATCTAAATGAAACGCCAACGGATATAGGAGTCTCGAATACAGTAGTAGATAAGAATAGTAGCAATGGGACGGCGATCGGGAATATTACCAGCACCGACCCGGATATGGGAGACACTCACACTTATGCGTTAGTAGATAATGCCGGAGGACGGTTTGGGATATCAGGAAATCAGCTAACCGTAGCGGATAGTACATTATTAGACTATGAAACGGCAACCAGTCATCCGATTATCCTGCGTAGTACCGATGCGGGGGGTCTGAGCATTGATCAAAACTTTGTCATTACTCTGAACAATAATATCAATGACCCGCCAGTATTGGTCATGAACTCACCCCTAAGCGTGACTCAACGGGGGATAGCGGGGATTACCAATAGTTTACTCCAAGTCACGGACCCAGATAACACCCCAGGACAACTCACTTATACCCTGGTCAATGCACCGACCAACGGACAGCTTAAGTTGGATAGTACCCCCCTGTTTGTCAATGATACCTTTACCCAAGCTGATATTGACAGCAACCGCCTGAGCTACACGCACGGCTTAATTCAACTGACGAATCGTAGCATCACTAACTCCTATCCCGAAATATCAGGGTCTAACGTGGTTTGGACAGGTTGGGATGGTACAGACTACGAGATCTACTTTTATGATGGAACTAGCACGACCCAACTGACAAATAATAGCATTGAGGACCAGAATCCCCGAATATCAGGGTCTAACGTGGTTTGGTCTGGCTATGACGGCAACGACTGGGAGATCTACTTTTACGATGGAAATAGCACTACCCAACTGACAAATAATAGCGTTGAGGACTACAATCCCGAAATATCAGGATCTAACGTGGTTTGGTCCGGCTATGATGCTACTGGAGACCTGGAAATATTCTTTTATGATGGAAACAGTACCACCCAACTGACGAATAATTACATTAATGACTTCTCTGCCAAAATATCAGGGTCTAACGTGGCTTGGCTAAGCGGTGCTCGCACAGACAGAGAGATCTACTTTTATGATGGAAATAACACCACCCAACTGACGAACAATAGAACTTATGACTATGCTCCCCAAATATCAGGGTCCAACGTGGTTTGGACAGGCGATGATGAGGCAGAGGATGGCATAGACACCGAGATCTACTTTTATGATGGAAATAGCACCACCCAACTGACGAATAATAACACGGCTGACGGTGCCCCCCAAATATCAGGCTCTAACCTGGTTTACTCAAGCTGGGACGGCACAGATAGCGAGATATACTTTTACGATGGAAATAGCACCACCCAACTGACGAATAATAGCACTGGTGACTCCTCTCCCCACATATCTGGCTCTAACGTAGTTTGGTACGGCGGGGATGGCACAGGCAGAGAGATCTACTTTCATGATGGCAATAGCACAACCCAAGTGACCAATAATAACACTTATGACTCCTATTTCCAAATATCAGGGTCTAACGTGGTTTGGCAAGGCTGGGATGGCACAGACACCCACATATATTTCTCTCCTATGGCGCGGACATTGATGAGTGATAGCTTGATGTTTACGGTATCCGATGGAATCGGTGGGGTGTTGGGGGCTACAAGCTTTAATGTCAATGTGATCTAAAGGTGTTATCTCCGATCGCCTCGCCGAGTTCTCTATTCCTGACTCACTTATCATCGGATGAAAATGCGATCGCCCTCTACTTTCTCACCGTAGTGATCGCATTTTTCTGGCTCACGCAGCATTCTAGGACTCTGGTTGTTGGTCTCACTTAACAACTAAAGAGGCGATCGCCTCTCTGGAATACTCCCCCAACCCTGAATTTAAATAGAAAATCCTCGAAAAAATCATGAAATTCTGCAAAAGTCAATACTTCTTAGATAGATTTTTGGTAAATAATTCATTGTGATTTGAGACAAAAAAGTTTTCCGACTGGAAAAATTTAACGGATTGATTGGAATACGGATGACAGGGGAGGTGGAGATCGGGCATAACGGAGATAAGGATGGAGGGTTAATCCAATTGGGGATCCCAACAAAACAATGAGAACTTTGGGGCCATGAGTAGGGTTGTCATCCAGAAGCAATGAAACTTTATAAAGGCGATCGCCAACCGATTAACTAGGATATCATTTACACCGTTTTGCAAGGAGAATTCACCAATTATGACCGTCATTCAAGGTACATCGTTCGATGATAGTTTATTCGCCACCCCCGGCAATGATTTTATTTATGGATGGCAAGGCAATGATGTCCTCAATGGCGTAGATGGGGATGATATCCTCTACGGGGATGAAGGAAATGATAGTCTAACGGGAGGGAATGGCAACGACTTGCTCGCCGGCAGTCAAGGCAATGATACCTTAAATGGTGAGGCGGGTAATAACATTCTCTATGGCGGGGCCGGGGATGATATTTTAATCGGGGGATTAGGCAGCGATCGCCTGTTTGGAGATGGCGGATCCGATACCTTCTATCTAGAATGGGGTGCAGATACCGTTACAGGAGGCAAGGATAAGGATACTTTTATTCTGTTTCCCACCCTAGGCGGTAGCAGCTTAGCAGAAGCAGCGATTATTAGGGATTTTAGTCCCTTAGAAGATGAACTGGAACTCACCGGGGGACTCACTTTTGAAGGGTTAAATATTTTTCAAGGAACGGAAAATTACGCCAATGATACAATTATCCAGGACCGCAACACAGGCCGATATTTAGCAATTTTGCTGAATGTAGCAACGCCTAGCTTTGTACAAGAGGCGATCGCAGAAACTCCAGAGGCAGAAACCGAAGTCCCCTCAGAAGAGCAAACGGAACAACCGGACGTTGTATTTGCCGGCCCTTCCGTTGTCGTTCCACCAGTTGCACAACCTGGAAGGCCAATAAATAATCCTCCAGTTGATAATCCTCCAGTTGATAATCCTCCAATTGATAATCCTCCAGTTGATAATCTTATTCCCGGAACCCTGCAATTTACAGCCAGTCAATTTGCAGTTAACGAAGATGGTACTTCAGTTATTACCATTACCATAGAACGGACAGAAGGGAGTGCCGGTGCAGTAGCGGCAACTATTACCCTTACGGATGACACGGGAACGGCTCCCGATGACTATGACAATACACCTATTTTAGTTAGCTTTGCCGATGGGGATACTGCTCTTAAAACCATTGAAGTTCCGATTGTTGATGATACTCTAATTGAAGGAACCGAAATGGTTCTTTTAACCCTGACTAATCCAACGGGAGGTGCAATTTTAGGCTCTCCTATAACCGCGACATTAGACATTTTAGATAATGAGATACCCACTCCCGGCACTTTACAATTTAGTGCCGCTAATTTTACAGTGGATGAAGAAGGTACTCCGGTGATGGAAGTGACGGTGACTCGGGGTGGCGGGACTCAGGGTGCGGTGACGGTTCAAGTGATTCCTGTTGATGGGACGGCAACGGCACCGGATGATTATGATAATACTCCGATTACCGTTAGTTTTGCTGATGGGGATAATCAAGCCAAGATTGTCACGATTCCGATTGTTGATGATGAGTTGCTAGAAGGGGATGAAACGGTTAATTTAAGTTTATTTAATCCCACGGGAGGCGCATCCTTAGGCAATGAAAAGACAGCCACCTTAACCATTCTTGATACCGATCGCCCTGGGGAAATTCAATTTAGCACCTCCACCTACAGCATTCGGGAAGATGGGGGTAGCGCCACAATTACTGTTACTCGTGACAGTGCGATCGGGTCTGTCAGTGTTGATTATGCCACTGAAACTCCCAATACCGCTAATCCTGCCATGGCAGATGCAGACTATATTCCTACTCAAGGGACTCTGACTTTTAATGCGGGGGAAACTACGAAAACCCTCACGATTCCCATTTTAAATGATGACTTAGTAGAGGGAACGGAGACAGTGCAAATTGCGCTGGCTAATCCTTCTAATGGTGCAATTTTAGGGGAAAATGCCACGGCTATTTTAGAAATTTTAGACCATGAACCCGGATCGTTAGAATTTATCAATGCCAGTTCCAGTGGGTTAGAAGGCAACAGTGGCGCTGCGGTGGATACGGTGGTGGGTAAAATTAGCCGCAGTGGAGGCAGTGATGGGGAAGTCACGGTGCAGGTGGTGTTAGATAATCCGGCAGGAACGGCGACCCTCGGGGAAGATTATACCGCAACCTTTCCAATTACGGTGACCTTTGCCGATGGAGAAACAGCCGATCGCGATGTGGTGATACCCCTTGTGGGAGATTTGGTGAATGAACCGGATGAAACCCTTCAGTTACAATTAGTCAATCCAACGAATAGTGTCCTGTTGGGAACCCAAAACACTACGATTTATACTCTGGTTAATGATGATGGCGGGATTAATATTCCCACTGCATCAAATTTCAATGCAGAGAATGTGATCACCCCAGGGGGAACAAGTCACACCTTTACCATTGATTATGCCGATAATGTAGCGATCGCCCTCAGTAGTTTGGATAATTCTGATATTCTCGTTACCCAACCCAATGGTTTGTCAATCCCTGCTACTTTTGTGAGTGTAAATCCCCTAGGCGACGGGACCCCACGCACGGTAACCTATCAAATTGCTGCACCCGGTGGCAGTTGGGATACCTCAGACAATGCCACTTATACCGTACTCTTACAAGAGAATCAAGTCACGGATACGAGTGGAAATGCCATCCCCAATTCAACTCTCGGTAGCTTTAATGTGAATGTGGATACCCTAGCACCCACGGCGAGTAATTTGGGGGTAACTGATGTAAATACCAGTGGAGGGACAATACACACTTTTACCGTGGATTATGCTGATAATGTGGCGGTTGATATCAGTAGTTTGGATAGTTCGGATATCCAAATTACGGGACCGAATGGATTCAACGGTTTAGCGACTTTAGTCAGTGTTAACAGCACTGAAAATGGCACGCCGCGCACCGCTACTTATCAGATGACTGCGCCAGGGGAAACTTGGGATAGTGGGGATAATGGCATTTATGCGATCGCCCTTGTGGGAAATCAGGTATTAGATACCAGTGGCAATGCTGTGCCTGCTGCTAATCTCGGCAGTTTCACCGTCAATTCTCCCTTATCCCTCGATCCAACGGTAACCCTGGAAGTGTTACCACAGCAGGTTTATGAAGATAGTGGTGCACCACTAACTTATACCTTTACCCGCACCGATAGCATAAATAACCCTCTAACCAGTCCTTTAACGGCCAATTTTACCGTCGGAGGAACGGCAATCTTTAATATCGAGTCAGGAGACTACAATCAGACGGGTGCTGATACATTTAATACAACTGGAACTGTCACCTTTGCACCGAATGCTTCAACGGCGATCGTTACGATCACGCCCGTGGCGAATACCCAAATAGCACCGAATAAAACAGTCGAATTCACCTTAACAACGGGTGCTTATAATGTGGGTACTCCCCAGACAGTAACGAGTGTAATTGTAGATGATGATGCCCTTGTCTTAAATACCAACGATAGCGGGTATGGTTCATTAAGACAAGCGATGATCAATGCGAATTCCCAGGGCGGACCCCAGGTGATTGATATGAACCCAGTCACTGGCGAGATTATCCTGGAATCCCCTTTACCGGAAATTTATAATTCTCTCACATTTACCGGACCGGGTGCTGATTTACTAACCATTAGCGGGAATAATCTTTATCGAGTTTTCTATGTCAACAATGGTGGTACGGCAAGTTTTATTGATTTGACGATCGCGAATGGTAGAGGACACGATGAACCCGTCGGGAGTGGCATTTATAATAATGGAAGTACGGTGCAGTTAACCAATAGCGTTGTCCGGAATAATTCAGCCAGTGGCGGCAGTGGCGGAGGAATCTTCAATTTAGGAGGTGTACTTAACATCGTATCTAGCACAATTTCTAATAATTATTCCTCCCTTGAAGGTGGAGGCATCTGGAATAGTGGAACGCTCAATATCACGAACAGCACAATTTCGGGTAACCAAGTTTATACCGCTACACCTTATGGCGGTGGAGGAATTTATAATTCAGGCACTGCCACATTATCCAACACAACTGTCTCAGACAATCTCATTTCTTCCCCCTTTGAATTTCCCAGTACCGGGGGAGGAATTGCGAATGACGGGGGTACAGTTAATGCGAAAAATAGCCTGATTGCAGGGAATCGCCGGATCAATGCGGACTACCCCGATTTTTCCGGTATCTTGACTTCGGGAGGATACAATTTAATTGGTGATACCACTGGAGGCAGTGGCTTCGCAGTAACCGATATCCTGAATGTTAATCCCCTGCTTGACCCCCTAGCCATTGGCGGGGGAACAACTCCAACTCACCGATTACAACCTGGGAGTCCAGCTATTGATGCTGGGAATGCCAGCTTTCCCTCGCCCTATATATCCCCTCTACCCTTTGACCAACGGGGAGAGGGGTACGATCGCATCATAAATAATCTAATCGATATCGGCTCATACGAGTATCCAGCCAGTTGAGTTAATTAAAAGAATGGGAGAGGGTGGCGATCACTACCCTCTCCCATCCTGGAAACGCCCCAATAAGTATCAGAAATTCGTATAAAAGTCAAGCCCTCACCCATCAAATCTTAACCCTAACTTGGGGTGACATTGGCCCTCTATCTCTTGGGCCGGGATTATCCTAACATGATGAAAGCGTAAGCTCTTGTTAGTAAATCCCAATTCGTTATGGCAACTGGCAATATCCCCGATTCCAACCTCCCCCCCGATCAGGACACCCTTAAGCCCCGAATTGGCCTAGCAACGATGTTTCGCCTGGGTTTATTCCAAATGGGTCTCGGTATTATGTCCCTGCTAACCCTGGGCGTGATCAACCGAGTGATGATCGAAGAACTCAAAGTCCCGGCGTTGATTGCTGCCGGGGCGATCGCCATGCACCAATTTGTCAGTCCCACTCGCATCTGGTTCGGTCAGATGTCCGACTCCAAACCCTTATTCGGTCACTACCGTACCGGCTATGTCTGGATTGGTGCTGCCCTATTTACTGCCATTTCCTTCATTGCCGTGCAAGTTGTGTGGCAACTCGGCAGCAGTTTGGAGGCCACCGGCTGGAGTCCTATTACTTATACCTGGGCGGGAGTTCTAGCCCTAGCCTTTAGTATCTATGGTGTGGCCTTGAGTGCCAGTTCTACCCCCTTTGCCGCCCTGTTGGTGGATGTCTCCGATGAAGATAACCGCTCTAAACTGGTCAGTATTGTATGGTCAATGCTGATGCTAGGGATTATCGTCGGGGCGATCATCAGCAGTGGATTACTCAAACAAATCACTCTAGATACCCCGATCGCCCAGTTACAAGCATCGGTGAATCGCTTATTTTTGATTGTCCCGGCAATCGTTCTAGTCCTCACGGGGATTGCCACGGTTGGCGTTGAGAGAAAATATTCCCGCTTTGGCACCCGGTCAAATAGGGCGAACCGAGAGGACCAAATTGGCTTAAAGCAGGCCCTGCGAGTGTTGACTGCCAGCCGCCAAACTGGGATATTCTTTACCTTCCTGCTGATTATGAGCATCAGTCTGTTCATGCAAGATGCAGTGATGGAACCCTACGGGGGAGAAGTCTTCGGAATGCCGATTTCAGAAACCACTCAACTGAATGCTTTCTTTGGCATGGGGACTCTAATCGGGATTGCCAGTACAGGGTTTTTAGTCGTTCCACGCTTGGGTAAGCAAAATACGGCCACATTAGGCTGTATTGCCGCAGCAGTCTGTTTGGGATTAATTATCATGGCCGGATTTACGGAAAAACCAGAAATGTTGATGGGGTCCCTACTCTTATACGGTTTGGCATCGGGTATTATTACCACGGGTGCCATTAGTTTGATGCTGGATCTAACTGCCGCAGAAACCGCCGGGACCTTTATCGGGGCCTGGGGATTAGCCCAGGCGATCGCCCGAGGACTCTCTACTCTGGCTGGTGGTGCAGTTTTGGACTTGGGGCGCTTCTTATTTAGCGTGCCAGTTTTATCCTATAGTCTAGTTTTTGCCACCCAAGCGGTCGGAATGATTCTAGCGGTTGTCTTACTGCGACGAGTCAATATTCACGAGTTCCGCGAGAATGCCAAAGATGCGATCGCGGCAGTGATGGCAGGTGAATTAGACTGAGGCATCAGACAAGAGGCTCATAGAAGCTAATTCCCCTAGATTCAATCGGCTATTAGCCACTGAAAATTCGCAACTTATCAACAACCAATGAGTGATTTTTGGGATCAAGTTCTAACCTTTGCGGAGACGACCGCGAATAAGGTCGGCAAAGAGCTAATGGCTGATTTCGGCCAAGTGCAGGCAGTAGAAAAAGCCGATGGTAGCTTGGTCACGCAATCCGATAAATGGGCCGATCGCGAACTGCGCGATGCGATCGCCACTCGCTTTCCCGAACATGGGGTCCTCAGCGAAGAAGCCGAACACATCTTTCCGGATACCGAATGGTGTTGGATTATTGACCCCCTGGACGGTACCACCAACTTCGCCCGTCGCATCCCCATTTGGGGGGTTTCTCTCGGCCTGCTGTATCGCGGTACTCCTGTCTTCGGATACGTCCATTTACCCCCTCTCCATCAATCTTTTCATGGCTTCTGGTACGGTAAAACAGGTCTCACCGGACCCCAGGGTGCTTTTCTCGATCGCCGTCCAATTCATAGCAGTTCAGATGAACTTGATGCTAACCAATTTTTTAGCTTTTGTTCCCGCAGCATCGGTAACTATGAACCTCGTTTCCCCTGCAAAATTCGGATGTTAGGCGTTGCCAGTTACAATTTTCTAACCGTTGCGGCTGGAATTACCCTCGGCGGTGTAGAAGCGACGCCAAAAATTTGGGATATTGCCGGAGTTTGGCCGATCGTCCAAGCTGCCGGTGCGGTTTGGGATCCTTTAGAACCCAACCCGATTTTCCCCCTAATTCCTGGCACCAATTACCGAGATCGCTCCTTTCCCACTTTAGTTGTCGCCCAACCCCCTCTCCTGCCAGTATTTGAACCGTTTGTGCAATCCTTGGGGTAGAAAAAATGGGGGAGAGGACAGACCCCAAATTTCGCGTCTCTACATTCGGTTGTGAGGGTTCAACATCCCGACTTATTGTCGTTTCCTCTCCCCTCTCCCTAGTGCTGCCAAAAATAGTCAGCAATAGGTTGATCGCGGTTTAATCGTAATTCGTCGGAAACATTAAATAAGAGCGATCGCTGTACAAAGGGTTCAGTTTCTAGGCGATCGCCTACTCGTCTTGCCACCCGACTCGGAATTCCATACCCATAAATAATATGCCCTTGACCCGCCAGGACCACCACTTGAGTTTGGGGATTTTCCCTCAAAAATTCGGTAATGCTGTGCGCCATTGTCTCATCCCACAGCACTTGTGCTAAAAAGAAGTTCTCAAACTTCAAACTTGACCCATGTGCGGCAGATTGATGCAGTTCAAATACCTCACGCACCATCTGCTGATAGTCGCTATTATCCGTTTTGATTTCGGTAAAGGGGGGAATGTATTCTCGTTCCTGTGCCGTTAATCCTTCTAACCCATTCCGCGCTACTTCTCGCGCTACTTCCGTCGGTGCATTTAAAGCTAAAATCGGCAACTGATTTTCTTTAGCAAACCGGACAATATCGGCATAATACTCCCAAGGGAACCCCCAGCGATTCTCATACTCAGTTTCGGCAATCAGTTCAGTTTCCGTGGTTTCTCCCCGTAAATAGCGGTTGATTGCCTCTTGATAGGGACGCTGAAACATTTCCATTGCGATCGCCAGGTTGGGATTGTGGCGGTGCAGTTCTTGGATAATCTCTAATTGTGCTTGATGATCCGCTTCACTATCATGAGTTTCCCCTAAATAAATCACATGGGCTTGCTTCAGTTCTTGCAACACCTGTTCTTGGGGCAAAACTTGGGAAAATAGGCTCTTAACTTCTGGAATTCCGGGAGTAAATTCTACCCCTTGAACCGATAAAGTACAGGCTAAAATAATTCCGAGAGAGCAAGTGCTTAGTTTAATAAAGTTGGCTTTTTTCATAAATTAATTAATTTTCGGGACCTCTTTATTTTCGGCGCTAAAAAATGGTTTGGGAGTAAACCCAGTTAAGCCAGCAATCAGGGAATTTGGAAAAGCTCGCACCTTTTGATTGTAGGCTTCCACGGTTTGATTGTAACGCATCCGCTCCACTGCAATGCGATTTTCGGTTCCAGCGAGTTCATAACTGAGATTCTGAAATGCCTGAGAGGATTGTAACTGAGGGTTAGTGGCAGCCGATTGGGTAAAACGATTAATGGCAACATTAATTTCAGCGATCGCCGCTTGTTTTTGGGGTAAATTTTGCGCTTGGAGGTAACTTTCTCGCGATCGCAGTAACAAGGCGATCGTTTCTTGTTCAGCGGCAGTTTGTGCCTTGACAACACTAACCAGATTCGGAATTAAATCTGCACGCCGCTGTAACTGATTCTCAACCTGCGCCCAACTTGCCTCCACATTAGAGACACTGCTAGAGAGAGAATTATAAGTAAAAATTCCCCAGAGGGCGACTGCGACTCCTACCCCTGCCGCCACCATTTTTACCGTTTTTTGCCGTTCCTGTGCCTGCTGTTGCTGTTGCGCCTCAATCCGTCGTTTTTCCCGTACCTCTTGAAGCGCTTTTTCTACAAACTCCGGCGGAATCTGTACATCCGAACCTGCCTGCTGCAAATCTGCCAGAGAATAGCTATTTTGGGACCCAGAATAGTAACGGGCGGCCAATTCCAGCACTTCCGGGGCCATATCTTCAGGAATTTGAGAATTAGAATCCTTCATCGTCCCACCTCTGCCCGATTCCTAAAAAAATGTTAAATTCTCTTCTAATTTATCCCAAACAATGGCAGCATGGAACTAGGCAGCGTTCTTCTTTATCTATGTCTCCTGTTGCCGTGAGTCGATCTAAACCGAGACGCCCACTAGAGACCCAGTTATTTCAATATACCTTAACCCGGGCTAACGCCCGATGAATTTTACCATTTAAGATTTATTTAATTGATTACTGTTAGGGCAATAATTTGTTTTTTAATGTTCCGTAAACTACATTATTTCAGGCTTACTAATTCACATTCTTTAAATCGTCTATTTTCCAGATTTTTATTCACAAAGTGGAGAATAATATGGTAACTCAATCTTTCCATAAAATCCGTAAAAATAACTTTATTCAATTTTTGAAGCGCGTACTTCAGGGTTGCTATGGGGCTAAAAATAAACTTAAAAAAGTGAGAATAATTTGGATAAGTTTATTGTGTTTATCTCTAATAGGTTTTCCCCTGGTCAGTCATGCCCTAAGCGTGCAAGAAGTTCCTAACCCTCGACAAGCCTACGGGGGATGGGTGACAGATATGGCAAATATTCTCAGCGAGAGTGCAGAAAATCAACTGAATCAGATGATTTCCGAATTGGAGGCAACTACAGCCGTAGAAATGGCGGTGGTGACGGTTCCCACAACTGCACCGGCCCCAACTCCAAAGGTATTTACAACAGAACTTTTTAATCAGTGGGGAATTGGCAAAAAAGGAGCCGATAACGGTGTTTTGTTTTTAACTTCCGTAGGCGATAGACGAGTCGAAATTGAAACCGGATATGGAATTGAGGGCGTACTACCCGATGCCAAAGTCGGTAATATTATTAGCACAGAAATTACTCCCCTATTCCGACAAGGCAACATGGAGGGAGGAATTTTAGCCGGAACTCAGGGGTTAATTGCCGCGATTTCCACTACTCCCCCCCTACCAACTATCACAGAAGAAACAGAAATCAATCCCATTAATTGGACTCCATTACTGTTAGCTGGAGGGGGAGGATTGGCGGCGATCGCCGGAGGTGCGGCCTATCGTCGGAAAAGTCGCCGAATTTTCATTGAACCCACCGGACGATCTCGCTCAGAAAAACTCTTTCAAAAGAAAAAAGGCCTTTATTGTAGCCAGTGTAAGCACTCCCTAAAAGCCTTAGAAGAAACGGAACTTGATTCCCATTTAACTCCCCAGGAACAAGTCGCCAAACAACTGGGAAGCGTGCAATTTCGGGGGATATTCTGCTCAACCTGCTCACCCAATCGCCCACTGAGTGGCATTCATATTCTCAGTCAGGAAACTCAGTTAGCCAACGTGACAACTTGTCCGACTTGTCAAGAATTAACCATCACCCGCCAGGTTACCCAAATTGTAGAGAAACCCACCTGGAATCAAACTGGGAAACATTGGATTACAGAGGACTGTCACTGTTGCGATCGCCACGAAAAGATTCTAGAAGATATACCCTGCCTGGAACCCCCCGCTAATGCCGTATTCCTAGAACCTGTGGGGCGATCGCGAGTGAATGACAGCAACCTAACTCAGTGCGATCGCCCGGCTCATTGTCAGGTTTGCCGCTATCCCCTAGAAAAAGTACAAGGTGCCGCAAAAGAAGCATTACTTTGTCACTCGGAAACCGTCGCTCAAACCCTAGGTAGCGTCAAATTTATAGCCTGGAAATGTTCCAATTGTTATCCCGAATCAGCCAATACGTTTGTCCATATTCGAGGCTATATTCAGAGTTCTTCCATTTTGGAATGTTCCACCTGTCAAGAATTGACCGTTACCCGCACTGAACGAGTCATCCAGCACCCCACAACCTATGGTAGTGGCATAGAAGAGATTCGTGATCACTGCCACTGTTGCGGCCAAGAAAACGTCCAAGAAATTCTCCTTCCTCCTTTGCCACCCCCGCCCCCGCCTTCATCTTATAGCTACAGTAGTAGTGATAGTAGTAGTAGTGATAGCGGTAACTTTGGAGGCGGTGACAGTGGCGGTGGCGGTGCGGGGGGAGATTGGTAGATCTAAATCATACCATCCGGGGCGAGTCTTCTGATGGTATGATAAAGTATCTCTCAAAGCAGTAAACTCAGGGAATTAATGGTTACGGATAGCACTATCATCGACGAAGCATGGCAGATTCTTGAACAATCGATTATTTACTATAACGGTCATCCCGTGGGTACCGTTGCCGCTTCAGATTCCAGTGCTGAAGCACTCAATTACGATCAGTGTTTTATCCGGGATTTTGTCTCCTGTGCTCTAGTCTTTTTGATGAAGGGCAAAACCGCCATCGTCCGTAATTTTCTCGTCCAGACCTTAAAGTTACAAATCAAAGAAAGGCAACTGGATTTTCTAGAAGCGGGTCGAGGGTTGATGCCCGCTAGTTTTAAAGTGGTTCACAGCAAGGAAGAGGAATATTTACTGGCCGACTTTGGCAACCATGCGATCGGGCGAGTTACGCCGGTTGATTCTTGTTTGTGGTGGATTTTTGTCTTGCGGAATTATGTCAATACTACGGGGGAACTGTCTCTAGCTCATCAACCGGATTTTCAAAAAGGTATTCGGTTAATTATGGAACTATGTTTGGTGGCTCGCTTCGATATGTACCCCACCATTTTAGTTCCCGATGGCGCTTGCATGATTGACCGACGCATGGGCATTGATGGTCATCCCTTGGAAATCCAATCTTTATTTTACTATGCCTTGCGATCAGCCAAAGAACTCCTGCTGCAAAATTTAGAAAATTCCTATATTAATCAAGCCGTAGAGAAACGATTGGGCTCTCTAAAGAGTCACTTGCGCCAACATTATTGGCTAGATCTCGATCGCGTGAATGCCATTTACCGATACAAAGGGGAAGAATACGGCGAAACTGCCCTCAATCAATTTAATATTTATTCTGACTCGATTCCCTATGATCGCCTGAGTCGGTGGTTGCCAGAAGGGGGGGGGTATCTAGCCGGAAATCTCGGTCCTTCTCAACTCGATTGTCGGTTTTTTGCCCTGGGTAACTTAATGGCAATTTTATCCGGCTTAACCACCGCACAACAGTCTCTAGAAGTGATGACCCTCATCGAAAAACGATGGGAAAATTTAGTCGGACAAATGCCCATGAAAATTTGTTTTCCCGCCCTAGAAGGTCGAGATTGGGAAATGATGACCGGATGCGACCCTAAAAATAGGGCTTGGTCCTATCATAATGGGGGAAGTTGGCCGGTGTTGCTGTGGATGTTAACCGCAGCGGCGCTGCATACGGGAAAACCTGAGATTGCCCAAAAAGCGATTGATATTGCCTCAAAACGTTTGCACAAAGACGATTGGCCGGAATATTATGATGGGACAACGGGCAGACTAATCGGGAAAGAAGCCAGAAAATATCAAACTTGGACACTTGCCGCATTTTTATTGGCGCAAGAACTGATTGAGCATCCCAATAATTTATCCCTCATGGTATTTTAAAGGGGAAAAACTAGGGCAGACTCTCCCTGAGAAGCTCTGCCTTCTGGAGCGCTCTGGTGGGCAATGGGTGGGGCGATCGCCGGTGGCAAGGGGGGAGATATCTTAGGAATACCCACAGCCGTTTAATTGCCCCTAACCCCAATTCGTAAGAATATTTATCAAGAATACCCTCAAACCCATAAAATAAGAACTCGGCAGTTCTAACAAGCAGGTGTTTTCAAGCAGTGAAGCTCTTTGTGTACCATACTCCCGAACTAACCCCCACCGATAGCGTGCCAGATTGCGCGATCGCCGTTGACGTTTTACGCGCCACCAGCACGATCGCAACTGTACTGAATGCCGGTGCTGAAGCTGTGCAAGTGTTTAGTGATATGGATCAGCTCATGCAATTGAGCGAAGATTGGCCCGCTGAAAAACGCCTGCGTGCTGGGGAACGCGGGGGGGCCAAAGTCGAGGGGTGCGACTTGGGAAACTCTCCCTTAGATTGCACTCCCGAACGAGTCAAAGACTGTCGTTTGTTTATCAGTACCACCAACGGGACAAGGGCGTTGCAACGGATCGAAGCAGCCCCCTCGGTACTCGCAGCGGCGTTAATTAATCGCCAAGCGGTGGTGAACTATCTGCTGGAGACTAAGCCAGAAACCGTTTGGATTGTCGGTTCGGGTTGGGAAGGCAGCTATTCCCTAGAAGATACCGTCTGTGCCGGGGCGATCGCGGATGGCTTAGTAACGGGTACAGGTTTATCATTAAAGGAACTTGCCGGAAATGACGAGGCGATCGGAGCCTTAGCCCTCTATCGTCACTGGCAAGACGATTTATTAGGGTTAATGCATCACGCCAGTCACGGCCAACGCCTGCTCCGTCTTAACTGTACCGAAGACCTCTCCTACTGTGCTAAAACCGATATTTTAGATGTCGTCCCCCGACAAAAAGAACCGGGGGTTTTAGTTAAATAAACTGTCCCTTTTTAAGAGGTTAACGGGTAGGGTCGGCTATGCCAACCCTACTTTCTAATTTTTACCTCCCGACTGTCCCACAGAGACCGGGGACTGAAATAAGTCGATTAAATGAGTTGCAATCCGTCGGGAAGCGCCCGGTTCTCCCATGCGGCGCTGACCATTTTCACCGATGAGTTGCAGCAAGTCCGGGTCCCGTAAGAGTTGCTGGATGACTTCGGCAACCTTATCCGGGCGCTTGACGACGGTTACCGAGGGTCCCAGTAAGCGGCTTTGAGCTTCGGCAAAGGCGGGGGTGAATTGGGGACCTTTCCCCGGGAGGGCGACGGCGGGTTTGCCTAATCCGACAAATTGCTCGGTTGCGGTTCCTGCCATTGCGATCGCCACATCTCCATAACGCAAACATTCCACAAATCCAGTCTGAGTGAGCAACAATCGCGCCTTTTTTTGGGTAAAGGTGAGTGCACCCGATGCTTGTAAGGAGGCGATCGCTTCGTCGATTTCTGATTTGCGGGTGTTATGCCCAATTTCCTCAGCTAGAGAGGATTGGCGATGCCATCCGTAATTTTCCAACTCCTGGGAGAAATGTTCGATTTTTAACCCGGGGGCGATCGCTGCCAGGATAACTGGCGTGCGATTATCGAAGGTTTCCACCACCGACGCCACTCCCCAGAGGATTTGCTGCCAATTTGCATAAGATTCCGGTGCTCTAGATCCCGGTAACAGGGTCACTACCAGCGATCGCTGGGTTTCCTTGAGTTCCGAATCAGGGTCATAAAAAATGGGCGCTGAAGAGTCAACCTCCAAATCATCCATCATCGGATTGCCCAGATCTAAGGCAGGAATCGAAAACTGTTGTAAAGTTTCTGCGGTGAGAGAATCCCGGGGGAAAACGGCCCGACAGCGCTTGTTTCGCATCAAAGCTCGTTCCCACGGTAGATATACAGACCCCGCCCAACTCTCCAACCGCTCAAACCAGGTGCGACGGGGTAACACTCCTGCCTCATCCCGGAGATAATATTCGGATTTGGCTGTGCCGACAAAAGCGTAGGGAAGACCGCTCAACCGTGCTAATACCAAGGGGACAATATCCCCGACGGCTAAGACTGCATCCCCTTGTTTCGCCCACTGTCGCACTGCTTGATATTGTTTCCAGGTTAACCCTACCAATCCGCTGGAGATATCCCCCCATAGCTGCCGTCCATCCATATAAACAAATCCCCCAGACGGCATTGGTTTGACCGGACCGACTATTTCCACCTCCGGCAATTGCTGATAAGCACGTCCGTCACCGACGAGGGGGAGTGCCGCTAAGTCTGGAGAATTCGGATGCTGCTGGAGTTGCCTCAAAATCCGAAGGGCGATCGCATCTTCTCCATGACCATTACTCAGACAGAGTATTTTCAATCTCACTTTCTCCGTTGATTCTTCTATCTATGCCGCACTCACTACCTTTCTTTGGAGGCGATCGCCTCATGGGTAAGCGATACCCAATCATCCCAGCCCCCGATTCAGTTGGATTCATCAATATAATTTGTTAAACCTATTGCCATCCCCAAAATTTTGATTATAATAGAAGAACAAGACACGGGGCCGTACTGGTTTCGATAGTGGAGTGAAAGCTGCTCCGTGATTCAGGCCGAGAGTGAGTTGTCTCTCGTCAATCCCCAACTCCAAAAAAAAGTAAATGCGAACAACATCGTTCCTTTCGCTCGTAA
>JBBQFN010000040.1:0-43610 GCA_038321985.1 Cyanophyceae cyanobacterium
CTTCGCAGGGCCACCCACTGCCGGATTGCAGGGTTGCCACGCAATCTTATCCAAATTCAGCGTCAGCAAAAGGGTGCGACACCCAAGACGTGCCGTAGCGAGTGCTGCTTCACATCCCGAGTGACCCGCACCCACAACAACTACATCAAAAACATCTTGAAATTCTGGTGTTGGCATGGTCATTGGATCTGGGTGGTGTTGGACTCTTATTTAATAATAGCGTTTCTCATTCACTTCTTCACTGGGGATTGGAGAATAAAAGTAGGAAGCAATGGGATAGGACGAAGACTTGATTAAAGCTAAATATCTGCCTGAATAAAAACAGCAATTTGAAAGAAATTTAGAAACTCATAAAAATGATTTCCTCCTCCCAGATTTACAAAAAATTCAGGTTTAACCCTAGAAAAAAGGCGCTGCCCTGTCCTTGATCGTGAAGTGATCTGCTTTTGATTTTCTGAGCGAATTCCCTCCCTCAAAACCAAAAGTGATCGCCATTTCTAAAAACGCTACTAATCATTTACATTTGATGTTCATGGGGGTAACAACAGAGATGATCATCACACTGTCGCGCGTTTGGGGGATAAATTTGAGGCGATCACGCCAGTATCCAATCAACAATATAGAGAAAAAAACCCTAATTTGCAGTAGACCAGCCAGACATATTTTTAAAACAAATATGAACAAATAAACAGGGCCATTTCTAACATTATAACTAGGGTTTAAGCAATCCATTCGAGGCGATCGCCCTGGGATTGGAACGGGCAAATAAGTCAAGAGTGGAAAAAGTACCGAGCCCCGAGGCGACTGCTCCAGCCATTAAGGCCAAAAGCAGCAAATAGTCTAAGATTTATAGCCATAAAAATCTAGGTTGATGTTTAGGCAACAGTGACTTCGACGGGTTGAATCACAAAAATGAATGAGAGTTGTGTTCTACACCGTTGTACAGAAACCTAGATCGGGGAGAATCTGGAATTAGAGGATGGGGCGATGTGGATTTAGGAACCCCAGAGTTTATTGGGGGAAAATTAAAACAGTGGGTATTTTTGCGGTATCTTAAAACAGCAGATTCTTCGTCTGATGCCAAGAGGAGTGCGTGAAATATTTTTTTCTAACAGAAGGCTGGACCGTTGGTCGCGTTTGGGGTATGGAAGGACTGTGGAATGCAATTGCATGGCGACGCGAACCTGAAATCGAGAAAATAAATTTTTGCATTTTGGAGAATGACGAAAAATTATGGCTTTATCGGGTTGAGGAGGCGGTGATTATGGTGGAAGTCAGACCGATTACACCGGGAAGCAGTGGGGCCTCAGCGATCGGTCAAGTGGTACTACGACGGCTGATGAGTGCAGAACAAGTAATTGATCGCCTATCAGCCTCAGAAGCAACTTGCCACATTAATCGTCCGAATTTTGCAAATTTAGGGTCAACTTAACTGCCCCGGCCCCAGTTTATCTCTTAGAAACCGGGTAGAACCTGACTCCGGGACCTGTTTTCACTGGATTTCCGAGTTTCCGGGCTTGATTCTGTCCCGCTACGGGACCTCAACCCTGAGAGGCTGGGGAATCCGGATGCACCCGGTTCTAAGAAATCAGCATCGACAACTGGACGGTGCGATCGCTTTTCTTGACATCAATAACCAAAACTCTTGCATTCGATTCCATCAATAGTTACACTTCTTTAAATACTGTCTCATTTTTGAGATGCGATAGTCATCGTGCAGCCACTGTCAAGCCCCCAGCTTAAAGTTTGGTTGGTCAGCAGTGGAAACGCTTTGACTTTATAAAAGGCTCAAAGATAGCGTCCAAATAGACAACTCAAACTGAGGAGGAAGCGTAGTCAATGGGACTACCCTGGTATCGAGTACACACAGTCGTCTTAAACGATCCGGGTCGGTTGATTGCCGTACACCTGATGCACACGGCTCTGGTCGCAGGTTGGGCTGGTTCAATGGCCCTGTACGAACTGGCAATTTTCGATCCGAGCGATCCCGTCCTGAACCCCATGTGGCGTCAGGGTATGTTCGTGATGCCCTTCATGGCTCGCCTGGGCGTAACTGACTCTTGGAGAGGCTGGAGCATTACCGGCCAAAGCGCAGCTGACGTCGGGTTCTGGTCATTTGAAGGTGTTGCAACCGCTCATATTGTCCTATCCGGATTGCTGTTCCTAGCAGCTTGCTGGCACTGGGTTTATTGGGATTTGGAACTGTTCAGCGATCCACGCACCGGCGAACCCGCCTTAGATTTGCCAAAAATGTTTGGCATTCACCTATTCTTATCGGGTCTGCTGTGCTTCGGATTTGGAGCATTTCACCTCACCGGCTTATTCGGACCGGGAATGTGGATTTCTGACCCTTATGGCTTAACGGGACATATTCAACCCGTGGCTCCAGAGTGGGGACCTGATGGCTTTAACCCCTTTAACGCGGGGGGCATCGTGGCTCACCACATTGCAGCGGGTATTGTGGGGATTATTGCTGGGATTTTCCACTTGTCTGTACGTCCGCCTGAGCGCCTGTACCGAGCACTGCGGATGGGGAACATCGAAACGGTTCTCTCTAGCAGTATCGCCGCAGTCTTTTTCGCAGCTTTCGTGGTTGCCGGTACCATGTGGTACGGTTCCGCCACGACCCCGATCGAACTGTTTGGTCCGACCCGCTATCAGTGGGATAGCAGTTACTTCCAGCAGGAAATCGATCGCCGCGTTCAAACCGCTGTGGCTCAAGGGGCTAACCAAGAACAAGCCTGGGCTACTATCCCTGAAAAACTGGCGTTCTACGATTATGTTGGCAACAACCCCGCTAAAGGTGGGCTGTTCCGCGTAGGACCGATGAACCAAGGGGATGGACTCGCCCAAACTTGGCTGGGTCATCCTGTATTTACAGATGGTGAAGGCCGCGTACTGTCCGTGCGTCGCCTTCCTACCTTCTTTGAAACCTTCCCCGTAGTCTTGACTGACGAGGATGGCATCGTGCGAGCAGATATTCCTTTCCGCCGTGCGGAATCGAAATATAGCTTTGAACAAACCGGCGTAACGGTTAGTTTCTACGGCGGGGAGCTCAATGGTCAAACTATTAGTGAACCGGCCTTAGTCAAGCAGTACGCTCGTAAGGCTCAGTTAGGCGAACCGTTCGCGTTTGATCGCGAAACCCTCGACTCTGATGGGGTTTTCCGCACCAGCACTCGCGGTTGGTTTACCTATGGTCATGCCTGCTTTGCTCTGTTGTTCTTCTTCGGTCATATCTGGCACGGTTCTCGGACAATTTTCCGGGATGTGTTTGCTGGGATCGATCCGGATCTGGAAGAACAGGTCGAGTTTGGTCTGTTCCAAAAAGTCGGGGATGTTTCGACCCGCAAGCAAGAAGTTTAGAGCCGTTAACCTCTAGCTGTGAGTAAGGTCTAACAACTGGACTGGTCCCGTAAAGACAAGTGCATTTTGTTAGACCTTTTTTCTATTGCTTGGTAGACTGGTGTTATTGGGATTATCAGGAATTTATCATTATGCAGAGTATCGCTTACATCTTAATTCTGACTTTAGCCATTGGTGTGCTGTTTTTTGCGATCGCCTTCCGTGAACCCCCTCGTATTGGCAAGTAACCACGGGGGTTAATTTCTGAGTCGATTTATGCTCTAGGAGGCCGTTACAGTTTTAGATCTCAGGGAAAAGAAACCGAGTTTATGGCCCGGATTTGTTACAAAACCCGAACAAATTTTGTACAAAAACTCGGTTATCTTCCCAATACTGTACCGATGCTTTACCCCTCTTATTCCCTCGGGGAAAGAAGATTCATCCGGTTAAATATACCAAAGCGATCGCTTTGAACTGTCAAAGATAGGATATAAATTGACTCAGATTTTACGCCGGGTTATGCCCCTTTTTGCAAGCTAGCGTCAAGCTGTGCTTTCCACCGAGTCCAGGCAGGAAGATTTACACCGGGAACTTTGACTCATTAAAACCGCCCCGATCGCCGGAATAATTTCCCCATTCCTTTCTGCCTTACCCTCGGAGTTCCTCTCGCTCACAGGACAATAATCATGCAATGTCCATTTTGCCAGCATACTGAAAGTCGGGTGCTAGAATCTCGCTCGGCGGAATCCGGTCAAAGCGTCCGCCGTCGTCGAGAGTGTCTCCAGTGTAAGCGGCGCTTTACAACTTATGAACGCATTGAATATGTCCCGATTACGGTGATTAAACGGGATGGGGGACGCGAGTCCTTTGATCGCTCTAAATTACTGCGCGGAATTGTTCGGGCTTGCGAAAAAACTGGGGTCGAGTCTGGACAAATTGAAAATTTAGTTGATGAAATCGAAGCTCAATTACAGCAGCAGCGATTTAGACGAGAAGTCACCAGCAATGATATCGGAGAACTGGTCCTTTCTCAATTACAAGAGTTCAGTGAAGTGGCCTATATCCGATTTGCCTCAGTCTATCGACAATTTCAAGGGATTCGTGATTTTGTCGAAACCTTAAAAGACCTCCAAAATCAAAGTGATCGCCAGGGTAATGACTTATCCCAAACCCATGAAGCAGAAAATTCCCCACGGGAATCTACGGGTGATCAAGCCTCATTAACTATCAATGATGATCCCCAGGAAGCTCCCACAGTCTCTTCTCTGGCTCAATCTTAGCGCAAAATTAGGGCGGGGGAGCAATCCGCTTCAGGGTCCAAAGTTCCCCGTTAACCGTTCAGCTATCTTTAAAATAAATTTTTTTCAAGGAAAGCGATCGCCCTTGATCTCGAATGGATCTGTCCCCTCAGTACAGGTGGCATCCCCTTCCAATCGAGGGTCTTAACTAGAGAGTGTTTCAAAAATTTAATACCCTCACTGTTCAAAAAGAGTCATTCAAGCTATAATAGTTTTTCTAGGCTTAAAATTTTCCAAAGGAAAGCGTCTAAAATAGTACGGAAGCGTCTTTTTGACGTCATCTGAATGCTTGCAAGCCGAATCGGAAGTTGAATCGAACCAGCCATCAAAAACTTGGCTGACTCTTTGAGGGGAAACTTCTCGAAGTCAATTCTCTCCGCTTGGCCTGTAAGCGGGGAAGCTGAACCAACAGAAGCAGTCCAAACGCGGCATTCCGTGCCACAGACCCGCTCCTTTGACAGCGATCGCCCCACACTAAACTCTAACTTTTTTGTTTAACCTTGGACGCCCAACTGAGGCATTCAAGGGAAAAGGAGTGTCATGGTGCACTGATGTCTAGGTTAGCCTAGACTCAAAGTTGCTCAAGATTTCGAGCCGTTTAACGGTTTCAAAATCAACCTCGACAACATCTTTTCACAAATACACGACTACGAACGGAGAACAGTTCCAGGAATCAAATCGCATGGTCAATCAGAACACAGTCGCCAAAGATGTAGGCTTTACTCACGAAGATTTTGCAGCTCTTCTCGATAAATATGACTATCACTTTAGTCCGGGCGATGTCGTCGCCGGTACAGTATTCAGTCTAGAGCCGAGGGGCGCTCTGATTGACATTGGTGCAAAAACAGCGGCATATATCCCCATTCAGGAAATGTCGATCAACCGGGTTGACGCTCCGGATGAAGTCCTGCAATCGAACGAGACTCGCGAGTTCTTTATCCTAACCGATGAGAACGAAGATGGACAGCTCACCTTAAGCATCCGCCGCATTGAATATATGCGCGCTTGGGAGCGAGTGCGTCAGTTACAAACAGAAGACGCCACCGTGCGCTCTCAAGTGTTTGCAACCAATCGCGGGGGAGCACTGGTTCGCATTGAAGGGTTGCGAGGCTTCATTCCAGGGTCCCACATTAGCACCCGCAAACCTAAAGAAGAACTGGTAGGAGAAGAACTGCCGTTGAAATTCTTGGAAGTAGACGAAGACCGCAATCGTCTAGTTCTATCCCATCGTCGCGCGTTGGTTGAGCGTAAGATGAACCGCCTCGAAGTGGGCGAAGTCGTCATCGGTACAGTTCGCGGCATCAAACCCTACGGTGCCTTTATCGATATCGGCGGAGTCAGCGGTTTACTGCACATTTCGGAAATTTCCCACGATCACATCGATACGCCCCACAGCGTGTTCAATGTCAATGACGAGTTGAAAGTCATGATCATTGACTTGGATGCAGAACGGGGTCGCATCTCCCTGTCTACGAAGCAACTCGAACCCGAACCCGGGGATATGGTGAAGAACCGGCAATCGGTGTTTGATCGCGCTGAAGAAATGGCTCAAAAGTTCCGCGAACAGATGCGGGCCAAGCAGCAAGGGCAACAAGAGCAGCCAGCAGTCCCGGTGAGTACAGTCGAAGAAGCGGCAGTTCACGAACCTGTGACTGAAGAAGCGGCAGTTCACGAACCTGTTGCTGAAGAAGCGGCAGTTCACGAACCTGTGACTGAAGAAGCGGCAGTTCACGAACCCGTGACTGAAGAAGCGGCAGTTCACGAACCCGTGACTGAAGAAGTAGCAGTTCACGAACCTGTGACTGAAGAAGTGGCAGTTCACGAACCCGTGACTGAAGAAGCAGCAGTTCACGAACCTGCGACTGAAGAAGCACAGGAGATTCCTGCTGCACCAGAGGAAGTGTCCGCCACCACCGAAGAATAGATTCTCGGAAATTCTTGCGATCGCCTTGTCTTCAATCGTCGCTACCGAGGTTTGGGGATGAAGGGATTAATCTTCTAAAATCATTCAGAAGTAATCCCCCCTAACCCTCTTTAACTTAACCTTGATACCTCACCACTCCCCCCTTTGTAAAAGGAATTACCTTTAAGCTGCCCGGGCGGATGCAATCTATAAACGGGGGGAGTTTTGGAATCAGGCAGACCGATACAATCCGTAAATTGAAGCCCATGTAAATGACAGTACAGAAGCCTTGTTCCTAGGGAAACCTGGCCCGAACTCCTAAAAATTCTGCTGGCTTCCTGCGCCAAAGTGAGCGCCCTGTAATTATCACCGCAAGAGGAGACTAAAGACATTGACCACCATTCAGTGTCGAGATATCAAATTTGAGTACATTGAAGCAGTCATCTTTGATAAAGATGGAACCTTAGAAGACTCAGAAGATTTTTTAAGAATTTTGGGACATAAGCGATCGCGCATCATCGACGCTCGGGTTCCAGGAACCGGAGACCCCCTCCTGATGGCCTTTGGTCTGACTAATAACATCCTTGACCCCACAGGCTTACTCGCCGTCGGCAGCAGAGGAGAAAACGAAATTGCCGCAGCCGCTTACATTGCCGAAACTGGACGGGGTTGGCTGGACTCCCTAGAAATTGCTCGCGCTGCATTTGATGAAGCCGAAGAGTTCTTCAAAAAAAATGCCACCCCTTCCCCTTTGTTTGTCGGGTCTCTCGAAGCGATCGTCAATCTTTCTCAGGCAGGACTCAAACTTGGCATTCTCTCCGCAGCCAGTACCGAACGAGTCCAATCTTTCGCTAAACATTATCAACTCGACACATATCTCCAACTTCAGATGGGAGTGGATTCGGGGCCCAGTAAACCTGACCCCGCTCTGTTTTTACAAGCTTGCCAGTCCCTCGGTGTAGAACCGGGGGTCACTCTGATGGTGGGGGATTCCCCTTCCGATTTTCAGATGGCAAAACGCGCTGGTGCAGCCGGTTGTATCGGGATTAGCTGGCGTCCGGCGTCTTCCGATCGCCTCGCCGGTGCTGATGTGGCGATCGCCTCCCTAGACGAAATCCTCATTAAATCTTGAAACTTCCTGTTGCTAGCTTCAGACTAAGATAGTTAAACGATCGTTATCCAGATCCCAGGAGGACTTAACGTTGACTCGTCGCTACTTATTTACCTCAGAGTCCGTCACCGAAGGACACCCCGATAAAATCTGCGACCAGATTTCCGACACTATTCTCGATGCCCTCCTTACCCAAGACCCCAAAAGCCGGGTCGCCGCCGAAGTCGTCGTCAATACTGGCTTAGTTCTAATCACCGGAGAAATCACCTCCCAAGCCCAAGTCAACTTTGTTGAAGTGGCCCGTAAAAAAATTGCGGAAATTGGCTATACCGATGCTGAAAACGGCTTTTCTGCCAATAGCTGCTCGGTACTGGTGGCCCTCGACGAACAATCTGCTGATATTGCCCAAGGGGTTGACCAAGCCCAAGAAACCCGGGAACAGATCAGCGAAGAAGAACTCGATGCGATCGGTGCCGGAGACCAAGGGTTGATGTTTGGCTTTGCCTGCAACGAAACCCCTGAACTGATGCCGATGCCAATTTCCCTGGCCCATCGGATGTCTCGGAGACTGGCAATGGTCCGTAAAAGCGGCGACCTGCCCTATCTGCGTCCCGATGGCAAAACCCAAGTCACGGTGATTTATGAAAATGGGGTCCCCGTCGGCATTGATACGATTTTGATTTCCACTCAGCACACCCCTGGGATTGGAGAGATTACTGATAACCTAGCAGTCCAAGCCAAAATCAAAGAAGACGTTTGGGAATGGGTGGTACTACCGGCGTTTACTGACCTCCAGGTGGAACCTGACGAGAACACTCGCTTTTTGGTCAATCCCACGGGTAAATTTGTGATTGGCGGACCCCAAGGGGATTCTGGCTTAACCGGGCGCAAAATTATCGTCGATACTTATGGGGGATATTCCCGTCATGGGGGGGGTGCATTCTCTGGAAAGGACCCGACGAAAGTAGACCGCAGTGCAGCGTATGCTTGCCGGTATGTGGCAAAAAATATTGTAGCGGCTGGTTTGGCCGAGAAGTGCGAAGTGCAAATCAGTTATGCGATCGGGGTAGCCCGCCCGGTGAGTCTAACGATTGAAACCTTTGGCACGGGTAAGGTAGATGAAGATAAGTTGCTGAAAGTGGTCCAGGATAATTTTGAACTGCGTCCAGCAGGGATTATCCAAGCATTTAACTTGCAGCGTCTACCTGGGGAACGGGGCGGTCGTTTTTATCAAGATGTGGCCGCCTACGGTCATCTCGGACGCACGGACCTTGATTTGCCCTGGGAAGCAACGGATAAGGTGCAATTGCTGAAAGATGCTTTGCTCCCGGCGGTTGCCTCAGTGTGAGAGGGATGTTAGGATTGCTCACCCATCGGTAACAAAAAGACTGTTATCATGGGGGATGAATTAGAAGTGAGAAACGGTTGCGACTGCCAAGGTTGCCTGTTTCTCACTTTTTTATTTTTGCTTTATCGTGAGATGAAAGCCCACAAATTTAAGGCTGTAGGTTTTTGTAGACCTCCGAAAACCGAATTCCGTATGACAAGTGGATTGGGTATAATCCTGTGGAATCTGCGTCTTTGTCAAAAACTTAACCGGCTAAGAGCGGCGGGGGGAGTTTTGAGCAGCGGCCATCCCTGACCCTGATCGCGGCGAGACTCCAAAAAGGGACCCTTCAATCCTTTTTTCCCTAGGGGCAGGTCTCAAATTGCGAAACTCTCTTCAATAGGGTACGCTTGCTGTGGATCGCAAAAGGGGAAAATGACATCCGTGCTTAACCGCGTCACCTTACCAGTGCTTTCTGTTCTAGTCCTGACGGGGGGTTCTGCTATTCAAGCGCAACCTGTACCGGAGGAGGCTGCCGCCGCATCCCCTCCCGCCGTCGCGACGGTATTACCGGGGGATATCAGCGGGGTGTTGCTGATTGATACCCGCGCCAATGCCTGGAATGGTTTAAATCGCTTTCTTGACCTCCCGCCTGGGTTTTCTGGGCCGGGATTTTTGCCCTATATTCCCCCGGAAGTGAATTTTGCCAGGGATATCCAACCCTGGTTGGGAGACTGGACGGCGATCGCAGTGATGCCATCTTCTGAACGAATACCGAGGGCCACCCTCCAGGAGAGGGCGGTGATGGTGGCTCCAATCGAGGACCCCAACAGGATTCCTAATTTTGTCGCCCAACTGAGTGCGATTCAGGGACAACCGAGGGAACGTCAGTTTCAGGGGGTGACTCTATTAGAATGGCCTGCTCAAAATATTGCTACGGAACAGAAGTCTCTAAATCCCTTCTCGGGCTTAAAACAGAGAAAACCCCCTCCCGGGTTGCCGTTATTGGCACAGACGAGACCTGTTTTGCCCGATACCACCCCGACACCCCCCGTACCATCGGTTCCGGGTCCCCCTAGAGTTCCTTCCCCAGAAGCCGAGGGGAAATCGGGTTTGGCAATCGCCATTGTTCCGGGATATGTGGCAGCGGCTCAGAGTAGCGCCCCCCTAGAACGGTGGATTGCCACTAAAGATACGGGCAGTAGTTTAGCCAGGAACCCCCTGTTTCAGCGCACGTTAGGACATCCTGAATTTGGGCGATCGCTGGTTGTTGGTTATGGCAATCTCCCGGAACTTGCTCCACTGTGGACTGGGGGTGCTGAGCCCAACCGTACGGCCCCCTTGCCCGCTTCCAGGGGGATCAATCCAGTACAGAGTGAGGGATCAATTCCCTACAATGCGATCGATCTGATGGTATGGATGGAACCCGAGGGGATCCGCGCTCAGTCTCGAAGTTTTTACAAAACCCCGCCCCCAGAAACGGTGGTGCCATCGACCCGCAACCCAATGGCGGCAAAACTTCCGGCATCCACCTACTTCACCTGTGGAGGCAGTTCTAAGTTGTGGCAGGCGATCGCCCCGCTTGTGAGTCAAGACTTCCTAACTTTTCCTGGATTCAATCAAATCCAGGAGTTAGCCCAATCTACTCTGGGTTTAGATCTGGCACAAGATATCCTCCCTTGGATGGATGGCGAAGTTACCGCTTTTGTTTTTCCTACTAATCGAGGGTTTTTTCCCACAGTGGACGCAAAGATGAAATTGGGAATGGGGTCGATTGTGGAAACCAGCGATCGCCCGGGTGCGGAACGCCTGTTAACCCAATTAAATGAGTTTATTACGGGTCAGTTGTCCGGCGCAATTACCATTACTCGTCATCAAATCAACGAAAATTCGGTGACTAGCTGGGAGGTAATCAACCCCAATGGTAGGACAGAAAGTTTATTGGCTCATGCTTGGATTTCTGCAAATACCCTGATGATCACCACGGGACTTGAACCCTTCCAGGAACTTTATCCTAAACCTTATCAAAGTTTAGACAATGCCTTTACATTCCAAGCGGCCTTGGAACCTTTACCTGAATCTAACCAGGGGTATTGTTATATGAATATGGGGTCTTTACTGGCCTGGGTTAATACGTTTGTCCCTCCGGAAATTAACAGTTCACCGGAAGGTCAAATCGTCCTAAATAGTTTAGGAAAAATCCGCAGTTTAAGTGCCACCGGTGTTTCTCAAGCGACTCATATTCAATTGGATTTGTTCATGCTTTTATCTCCCCGTTCATAAGGCTAAGGTGGGGTTAAGATAAAGCACAAACCGTTTAGGGGGATTGACCTGCTGATTTATTATAGCCCTCTGAAAAGCCAGACTCACTAGAGAAATGAATTAAGCCGGATGATAAGAAAATTTTTTATTCTCCCTTCAAGGAAAGCGAATCTTGAGCTATTTTGGCAGCAGCTATGGAAGCGATCGCACCTTTGGAATTCTTTCTTCGTCCTTGTTATCTAATTTCGTTAAACCGGGATAAACTTTGGGGTAAATAGGAACGAAAAAATTATACTAAATTATCAAAAATTGGGGAATTATTCTAATCCAGCAAATCCGATTTATTGTTAGCGAAAGGATAGAAAGACTTACAAATAATTATACCTAATCTAACCGGACTTTCTATTTTAAAATATCTAACTTTAGAATGAGTGAAAAATATGAGGTAAAATGTAGTACCATAAAGAGTAACCTGTTTTCAACGAGATTGTTGATTTTCTGGAATCTTTCCAGGAACAAAAAATTGGTAGAGAAAATCCTCTAAGTCCAATATAGTCAACTTTGCAAAACAGACAAGTCTGAAGTGTTGTATCAGGAGTAGATGAATGAACATAACCTGTGGGTTCGATATTAATCAAAGATTTTCCTTCGCTGTCAAACAGTTTCACGGAATCTGGAAACGGGCTTTATCCCTAGGTTTGGCCATGGTTTTAGCAGTAACTGCGGCGGTTACCCTCAATTGTGACAGCGCCATGGCTGTAGAAAGAATCATTCTAACATACGGGAATTCCCAGGAGACCATCTCAATTGGCGACCTGCGGCGATTCGTGAGTGAAGGTACGGAACCCGCAGAATTCCGCACCCGCTTGGGTATCGTCGAGCGCGATATTGAAGCATTACGGTTTGTATTGGGCCAAGAAATTCCCGTCTCTCAGGAGTTATTGAGACGAGTGCTCAACAGCACGATTGGTCAATTTGTCCTCACCCGTCTCGAACCCGTTCTGGGAATTGCGGTTGAGGAAAATGTTACTCAAGTTGTCGATGCCTTTGTTTCTGCGGCGGCAAACGATAGCTTTACCTTATTGGAATTGCTAGAAAGCTATCCAGAACAACAGTTAAACGTCAGTGGTCCCTTGTTAGAACAAGGCTATGAGCGGATCAGTTTCTTGGCAACCGATGTTCTAGCAGTAGCACAAGTTGTCCAAACCTATTTATCTGACATCGTTTGTGAAGAAGGGTTGTTTGGATCTGATGTTGAAAATAATCCAGTTCCCGAACTTTTAAGCCGCTCTAAGTCGAATAACTTTGGCTGGTCTAAATAAATTCAACTCAATTTATAGAGGCAGATTTCCTGCCTCTATTCAATGCTTCATCAACGGATGTGCTAATGCGGTTTATCCAAACAGGTTATCGAAGTTGGTGAAGCCAACAACAGGGGTGAGAAATCCTTCAGGAGCGATGCCATGAAAATAAAAATCCAAACGTTTATCACAAGTCTGAGCCAGTTACCCAAAAAGTGGGTAAAATTTATAGCAATCAGTCTGGTTGTTTTTCTGACCACTCTTTCTTTAGTGGTTTTCACGCCTTCGCCAGCGGTTGCGTCTCAAGTCGTGGTCCTAACCTACGGTCCCCAGCAGTTAGCGATTCCCATGGCTGAACTAGAGGAATTTGCACAAACCGGGAAAGCTTCTCGGGTGCTGCGATTTTTAACGGGAATTGCTAATGTTGATCGGGACTTGTTTCGGACTGTTTTAACCCAGGAAATTCCAGCGAACCTCCGGGTTTTAGACCGCTCTCTCAACTTTATCGTCGGAGAATTATTCCTCTACGAAATCGGTCAGGCTATTTATCCTCCGTCTCGCCGTAAAGAAATCGAAGGGTTGAGATCCAGCCTGGTTCTTTCTGCTGCGGATGATGGCAGACTTTCCCTGTTGGAAATTCTCCAAAAATATCCGTCTCAACGGGTTCAGATTGATGCTAGAAAGATCAACCAAACTTACGGACAGGTGGAATTTTTAGTGGAAGGTCTTGAAAAAACTGTCCGATTTGTCAGAGAAAGTGTAGGGGATATTATTTGTTAAGCCTCGGGTGTTTTTGGGCAGTTGTGAGGGTTACTAACCTGGGCAATTAGACCCTTAAAGGGATGAAATTTTAAAGAATGGAGTTGAATCTGTTCTCAAAAGCCGGCTCTTTCTTCCTAAGAATCAGTCGGCTTTTTGCGATCGCCTTTAGGTTATCAGTACAGTCCAGGGTTCCCGGATTGAGCCAATCTATAATAAAAATTGTACGCTCACCCTCGGATCCCCATGCTCACTGAAATTAAAAACATTGCTGCTAAACTCGCACCTCGCCTGATCGAGATTCGGCGACATATTCATAGTCATCCCGAATTAAGTGGTCAAGAGTATCAAACGGCTGCTTATGTGGCAGGGGTGCTGTCTTCCTGTGGGGTCCATGTCCGGGAGGGGGTGGGTAAAACCGGGGTCGTGGGAGAAATTTCTGGTCAACTCACGGATGCGAGAGTTCTGGCAATTCGCACGGATATGGATGCACTCCCGATCGCCGAACGAACTGGGTTAGATTACGCCTCTCAGCACCTTGGGGTAATGCACGCTTGCGGACATGATGTCCATACCACCGTCGGATTAGGGACGGCGATGATCCTCTCGGAACTGGTAGAGAGTTTACCCGGAACCGTGCGCTTTTTATTCCAGCCAGCGGAGGAGATTGCTCAAGGTGCCGCCTGGATGATTGCCGATGGTGCGATGAAACAGGTAACAAATATTTTAAGTTTGCACGTTTTTCCGTCAATTCCTGGGGGGGCGATCGGGATTCGACGCGGAGCACTGACAGCGGCAGCGGATGATTTAGAAATTACAATTATTGGGGAATCCGGACATGGTGCGCGTCCTCACGAGGCAGTCGATGCAATTTGGATTGCAGCTCAGGTAATTACGACGTTACAGCAGGCGATCGCCCGGACTCAAAACCCTTTACGTCCGGTGGTATTGACTATTGGTCAAATGAATGGAGGACGTGCGCCGAATGTGATTGCTGAGAGCGTTAAAATGTTAGGAACTGTGCGATCGCTTCATCCGGAAACTCACGCGGATTTACCCGCTTGGATTGAGAAGATTGTCGCGAATATCTGCCAGATGCATGGCGGGCGCTATGAAATGAACTACCGCCGTGGGGTGCCTTCGGTCCAAAATGATACAATGGTGACACAGTTAGTCGAATCTGCTGCCTTAGAAGCCTGGGGTAGCGATCGCGTGACATATATTCCTGAACCCTCTCTGGGTGCAGAAGATTTTTCCCTCTATCTTGAACACGCGCCGGGAATGATGTTCCGTCTTGGTGTCGGACATCAAGACAAGGCAAATTACCCTCTACATCATCCTCAATTCGAGGTGGATGAATCGGCGATCGTTACCGGAATTGTTACTTTAGCCTATGCTGCTTACAAGTATTGGCAATGATCGAATGAGGGAGAGGGGCAAGATTGGGGACAGTTTGTTGTTATATGATTCATCCTTCCGGGGGATGAATTCAAACTCTCTTCTAGTTAGCCTAATTAAAGAAGATAATTAAGTGAGATAAGGCTAAAAGTATGGCAGCAAGTAAACAACTCCAAGGACTAGAACTCATCGACTGTGCCAAGGCGAATGCTGAACAGGGTTTGGCAACAGCAGCGGCACAAAGTGGCTATGGCCAGGATATTAGCCTGTTTTCCCAAGAACTGAAAGCAGCTTGCCAGCAAATAGGCGTAGAAATTAATGAACTCAGTGATATGATTACCCCGCAGCATGAAATGAAACAAGGACGAGGGATTGAGATTGCCCCTGAAACCCCCGGCAATTTATAAAGGTTAATTCTCCATAAAAGGGGTTTTAGGATTAACGTTTTTTATCCCTAATTATGCAAAAGGGGCGATCGCCACCACTCCGGCGATCACCTCTAGACCCCCCTCTCTAAAAATGTTCGTACTCCCGGCGCTCACTGTGGGGTAATGTTTCTAAGCGGATGCTCAAATCGGTTACCGAATGATATAGGCGGTCGTACCCATCTTGTAGGGAAGCGATCGTGGTGGTATGAAAATTCAGCTCCTGATGGAGGCGTTCTAATTCTTGCTTTTCTAAAGAATGGAACCGTCTTTGCATCTGTGCATTGAGCGTTGAGACTTTCTCAAATAATTCACTAATAGACGCTTTAATACTCCCCAGTTGTTCCTGTTCCCTCAAGGGGGACACTGTCTCCCCACCCTGTTTAAGCTGGGCCAATCCCGCGCTGATTTGGCTCATTTCGCTTTGTAGGGCTTTGATTTGCTCGGCTTCGGGCTGCTGTTGCAATTCGGCCCGTAAACTATCTAAATTACGTTTTAAAGTCGTGAGAGAACCCGTCTGTTCCAATTTCTTAACAGCTTGGGTCAGACGTTGCAAATAGGGCTTGACAATTTGTTTATTTTGTTGTTCTAATCGAATGATTCGACGAGCCAAAGGTTCCACTTTTGTGCGAATTTGGGACTGAAATTCCGCCAACTGAGGAGACTCAAGGAGAGCTTTCTGACTCTGCAAGGGACTCACTAATTCTGAGGCTGGCTGGGGTGGAGTGGAAAGTTGGTCCAAGTGTTCCTGCATTAATAGTAAGCGAACGTTAACCGTCTCCCAATCATCTTCTCGGACAGCGGTTTTTTGGAGGCGTTGGGTCACGGTTTGTAACTGAGCGATCGCCTCCTGCAAAGGATGCAAATTAACCTTTTCTACCGGGGGTTGTTGGCGAATAGAGGTTTGCAGAGATTCCACCATTTGACGTACATCCGCGATCGCCGAGGTTGTCTGTAGTCCCGTTTGTTGTTCCGATCGCATTCGATTGGTCCAATTCAGACTTAAAGCCAAGGTGAGAGGAACAGCAGCATAAGCCACTTGTCCCGATATGGCGGCGACAACGGTTCCCACGGCGGATCCCGCAACACAAGTGCCTTCGGCCCACTTTTGCCAGGAATACTGGTTCAAACTGCCCCTAAAACTTTGACGTGAAGGTTTTATATTTTGCATGGTTTGGTGGTAGGATGCCCGGTTCTGGCCCAATTATAATCACTTCAACAAAAAAAAGCGGGAATATTTCATTCCCGCGAGTTGCTATCAGTTATGGAGGGAGGTTTATCCGGTAGGCATCGCCCTCCATCCCGGGTAAATTCCCCGGGAATCCGGCAATTTGCCCCGGGGAAATTTTGGGCTTACTCCCCACTGGCTAGGGTTGTAAGGGCCGCGATCGCCTGTTGGTGATTAATGGTATCTCCCTGGCGAGAAAACAAGTTTGCGGCGGTTTGTAAATCCATGATCGCCCCTTGGCGATCGCCCATTTCTGCCCGGGCGCGACCCCGATAGTTATACGCGCTAGCATATTTCTCATTCAGTCCGAGGGCTTGGGAAAAGTCCTCGATCGCTCCATGATAATCGGCACCGGAGGACCGGGCAACCCCGCGATTCAAATATGCCACTGCATCATCGGGTTTCAGCCGCAACGCTTCAGTATAATCGGCGATCGCACTGGCATAGTCCGCTTGATTATACCGGGCTAAGCCTCGATTGTTGTACGCTACGGCATCCTGGGGATTCAGTTGAATAGCGCGGCTGTAATCTTCTGCGGCTTGTTGATAATTTCCCAATCGTCCGTAGGCTTCCCCTCGATAAAAATAAGCCCCTGTCTGTTCTGGCGCTTTCAGGATTGACTCGGTATAATCGCCAATGGCACCGGCATAATCTCCTAAATTAAACCGGGCAAATCCTCGGTTAAAATAAACCACCGATTCATTGCTATTGAGTTCTAGCGATCTCGTATAGTCGGCGACTGCACCGGCAAAATCACCCACCTGGAACTTAGCCAATCCACGATTATTATACGCCGTCGGCTGATTGGAATCAATCTGTAAAGCGCGAGTATAATCGTCTATCGCCCCTTGATAATCTCCAATATCCAACCGCTCAAATCCGCGATTGTAATAGGCGCTGGCATTGGCTGGATTGAGCAACGGTTCACTAAAGCGCTCAATTAAACCTTGAATAATCTTCGGATCCGTGGTGCGTAATCCCACTTCCCGTTCCGGCAGCGTATCGCTGCTACTTAAGAAATGATGAGTCGCCAACATAGCCCAACTGTCATCGCACACTAAAAAGTTCTCGTGAGTGCCGAGTACCTTCAACTGCAAGCGATCGCCATATTGGGTCCGCAGATGTTCCAAATCATTCAGCGCATCGTATAACCCGCGTTTTGCCATTGGGTCAAGTTGCCAATTTTCATTAATCCGGATCGGGAATTCTCCCGCTTCAATATCCCGCAAATGACCCCAACCAATTTCGACTTGGACGCCCTGTTTTAGCAATCCTTCTAATTTTTGAAGAAGGACTCCATCCAATCCCGCCCGACTGACCCAAGGACAGACTAAAATGAGACGATGTTGAGCTGTATCAATCGCCTCGAACAGTTGGGTTCTAATCGAGGGTCGGTCAAATACCAACTCATACTGATGAGCTTTAATCCCTTCTAATAAGGATTCGATTTGGTCCAATTGCTGGGCGATCGCCGGAGAAATCAACGATTGCAAATGACCGCGATCGCTGGCATTGTGAGGTACTTCTGGATGATTTGCCAGGGCTTTAAGCTGCTGGCTGAGTTGCTCGATCTGGGGTTGCACAGCACCCTGAACAGGGCGGCTGCGCCATTGTTCCAGTTGTCCTTCCAGTTGTCCTAATGCTGCTTCTAAGCGTTCAATTCGTTCCGGAGTCACATCAGATAATTGACCTAACGATTCGCTCACCTGGGCCAGGGTCGATCGCAACTCAGAAATTTCCAGACGCAGGACATCAATTACTTCCGCGTCCTTTTCCTGTCCCAGGGATTTGCTGGGAGTTGGCAGTTGTTCCAGTCGCCGATCCAGCTCACTGACACTAGCACTAAGTGTCTCAATTTGTTCTAGTTCCGGGCGAGTATTAAACTGTTCGAGCAGTTGGTGAATTTGGTGAGTTACTTCATTAGAAACCGTATTCGGAACGCCATTCCCTTGCCACTCCAGTTGTTCCCGCAGGCTTTGCACCTCTTGGCGCAACTGCTCGCGTTCTTGCGGCAGGGTTTCGTCAATTCGGGAACTCAGTCCGCTCACAATCTGATCCAGTTGGCTCAGACGGCTGCTCACTTCGCTCTGGTTTTCCAAAGAGTCCGTGAGTTCCCGGACTTCTGCCAGGTTCTGCGTGACTTCTACCAAGGCTTGATTCAGTTGCTCTACGTCAGATTGAGAGGCGATCGCAGAGGGTAAATTATTGACGCGATCGGCCAACTGTTCAAGCTGAGCCTGAAGTTCGGGATAAGGAAACGCCGAGAGAACATCAACCCGTTCTTTGAGAGTTGTGAGAGCCGTTTCCAAGGGTTCCAAGGCTGACGGTGCTACCAATAAAGGCAGTTCGTCGATTTTGTCCCGTAATGCAGTGAGGGATGTTTGCCAGGACCCCTGCTCTTGTTTCAGGGCCGCTAATCCCGTAGTAATCTGTTCTAACTCCCGGGTTTGCACCGCCAAATCTTCTTGAATTCGGCGCAGATTCACCGCTTCTAAGGGAGCCAGACGCGTATCAATGTCTGAAATCGCCTCACTCACGGATTCAGCAATTTTCCGGAGTGCTTCATCTACCCCGGTTAAATCCACCGCTGAAGCATTGGCATTCGCCAGAACCCCTAAGCGTTCCAAATCTAACTGTTGTTCCAGTTGAGGAATCAAGGCGATCGCCAGGGATAATGAAGTTCTCAAGCGTTCCACTTGCTCGATATCCGGTTGCGCTGCCACTTTTTGATTTAACTGTTCCAGTTGGGAACGTAACTCGCTTACCGGCGCGATCGCCCGCTCTAACTGCTGCTGTCGTTCCTGAAGTTGGGCGATCGCCGAACTCAGAGAATTCACCTGTTCCGCGCCAAATTCCTGGGGATTCTCCGCACTTATCCGCGCTTCGAGATCTGCCCTCAACCCCGCAATTTCCTGCTCGATCGCTTGAGTAGCACTCTCCCGAACCGCTTCTAGTCGCTGTTCAATGTGAGCAATCTCTGACAAAACCGGGCTTAAATCCGGAGCCCCACCGCCGGTTTCCAATTTCGAGAGTTTGTTTTGAAATTGGGCGATTTTGCTATTAATTTGGGTAATTGCGCTCTCCAACCGCTCAACCCCCGGTGCTGTTCCCGCACCCTTGTGGGATTCTGCACCATTCAATTGAGCGCTTAGGGTCGTCAGAGTTTCCTGTACCCCCGCGTAATTCTCCCGGAGCACCGAAATATCTTGGCGCAACGGATTCAACTCTAACCCTTGCGCCAGGGACAGGGTTTTTTCTAGCTGTCGCTTAACTTGTTCCAGGTCCTCCGAATGTTTCGAGACAGCCGATTGGACGAAATTAAACTCAGAATCCGTCGGTAGTCCCTGCACTTGCTCGCGCAAAAGCCCTAACTCCCGGACAAATTTCTCCCGGAGTTCGATATCATTTCCCCCGATTGGGGTTTCCTGCGCTAACCGACGGCGATTAGCCAAACTCAGGACCGCAGACAGGGATAGCGGAGTTGCAGCATAAACAATCTGCTGCGTCGCGATCGCTGCCACTGACCCCGCCACGGAACCCGCAACGGATAAATATTCCAGAATCTCTAGCCAACTTCGCTTAGTCATTTTCAATGGAGAGGCCGATTTTTGGTTTGTATGGGGATTTTTCTGATATATGCGGTCAATTTTACCCTGGGAGTTATCCTCCTGCGGCAATCGAATTTAATTCGTTGCCCAGGAGTCAATGTAACGTAACGCTGGTTAGTCTCCCAATCCGGACCAATCGAAACGAATGCCTGAGCGTCTCCCGAGATTTCCCAAAATTACCCAAGGATTGCCTTAATCACTGCCGAGAGGGGGAACTTCAATTGTTGCCTCTCCTGTAGCAATATCAAGCAAACTTTCTAAACTCATGGTATCCATTGACTGCGGATGCACGGGTTCTAAAACATCAATCAACAACATCAACTGATCAATCGCAAGGCGAGTAATCTTGCCCCCCTCAATCCGATTAATCTGGGGTCCAGATATCCCGGGCACGAGTTCCGGGTCAATATAAAGGTCCTTCCCTCGGTCCTTCAGTAACATGGACTCTTGGGTTGCAATGTACTGCCCCAGATCATGTACCGACGTCCAACCCCGATAGTGTCTGAGCCAACGCAGGTATCGGCCTAAATGTAGCAATCCCACCTGAGTTAACCGGCGATTTTTCGTAAGCGTGTTTTGGGGCATATTAATTTAGCTGCTATCCGTTGTTTTTCTTTAAGATAACCAGTATGATGTTATCTTAACATAGCGAATTACTGATGAAGAATTAAATTCTATCGGATTTCACGTTATTAATATGTTATCATGTAACTAAAAAAATCCCTGACTTGGGAGTCTTAGTCCCTCGGGGGTTCAAACCTCATAGCTAAAGTCGGTTAAAAACTCACTAACAAGCAATCACAGAGTTTTACTCGTTTCTTAAGTTTGTAGTAACGACTTCAGTCGTTCTCTCATTGTTTGTAGTCTGTTGAAAATTATACAGGAAGTGCGACTGTCTGGGTGAAGTTGGGCGATCGCCCTTACATTTTGTGTTAAAATAGCCCCAAAAAGCAGCAAACCTAAGCAATCATTAAAATCATGGAAAATGTAATTTCAGAACATATTGAAATCACTCCCGGCGTTTGTGGAGGTAAACCTCGAATTGCTGGACATCGGATTAAAGTGCAAGATATTGTAATTTGGTCTGAAGAAAAGGGAATGTCCCCCGATGAAATCCTCTATCATTACCCCTCCATTACCTTATCAGATATCTATGCCGCCTTAGCCTATTATCACGACAATCGAGAACAAATCAGAGACCAAATTCGAGAAGATGAAGCATTTTCCACAGAAATGGCATCCCAAACCCCGTCACTCCTTCAAGAAAAACTAAAGTCTCGAAGAAATGCCTAAAACCATCTGCTTTCATTGTAAGGAATTCAGTCGTTATCTTTCCCAGTGCGTAGTAACGAATTCAGGCGTTAGTTACCCCCTAATTTTTTTTAAAAACCCGTCTCATCAAACTCCAAAACCAAATTCCTACCCTTACCAATCCCATCGCACAAAAACCCACACTCAAACTCCCCAGTATCGCCAAGGTTATCGGATGTGGAGACAAATTCCAGGGAAACAACTGCAATGGTAGGGGCGGATCGGCGGGTTTTATGTAATAGGGTAACGTCGCCGCAGTTACGCCAGAAACTCCAATTCCTAAACCAACCAGGGTGACAACCCGTTGCAGTTTTCGTTCTTCCTGGACCTGTTCAATTTCCACAATCCCGCGAATGGTAGAAATGGTCTGTTCTAATAAATTAGCAGCGGGTTTGAGGTAGTTTAAATCCGCCTGAATTTGGGTGATGAAGATTTGACATTCTTTCCGGGAGAACTCGCCGAAAAAGTCTAGGGAGTTGTTGGTTTGCGATCGCATCTTGTCCAGGAGGCGATCAGAGTTAGCGAAAAAGTCTAGGGAGTTGTTGGTTTGCGATCGCATCTTGTCCAGGAGGCGATCGTAGTTGCCGATTTGAATTTGCAGAGTGTTGAGATGGTACTCCAAATTGCGTAATTGCAGCGCATATTTAGGGGTGATCGCAATTAATTCTTTGAGGGAGACTTTCAGGGATTCTAACTCTGAATTACTCAAGGTTTTGCCCTCATAATGACGAGTGATCGTCTGGCGAAATTTCATCTCAATTCCCTCTCGGAAGAGCTTTTTGCATTCCCAGAAATTTTGGCGGCTAAGTTGAAACCCGTGGGTAATTTTATGATAACTTAAAAACAATTCGGGTAAATCCCAGAATATTGACTTGAGCTTTTTTGAAGTGGTTTCCCGGATATAGAGTAAAATCAGGAGGCGATCGCGCTGAGTCTTGGGATTGCCATACTCAAACATATAGCTACCCAGAAACTCCTGAGATTGATAAAACGTAATCGGACCCTTATCCCCGAACAATTCCCGGCGCAACTCATCTGCAAATGGCCGAATATTATCCAGTCTGGGAATAATCCAGTCCGGTAAAAAAGCAGTAACCAGTAATGTTTGACCTAAAAAATTAGCATGGTCATCCTTGAGGATAAAATCCTTCGGATAAAAGTCTGGAAACTCCTCAACCTTCACCGTATCAAATCCCCGTTTCCGAGGACGATACAAATTCAACAGCAGCGCATAAGTATCCTCAATCCGTTGAAAATGGAGTCCCAGACGATACAGCGGTTTTGTGTCATTCCCATTCAGCTTAGAACTTGACCAGGACTGCATCTGACGATTTTTATAATTGCTATTTTTTAATAAATCAAAGGTTTCTAAATTCGGGTTATCCGGCCGGAGTTCAGGTGGATTAGACTTCAATTCATCAAAATACTGAGTTAGGTGATTTAAAATTGATTTACACTGTTCCAGTAAATCATGAGGAGACGTTTCAACATATTCTGATTGAACCGTTAAAGCTGACTTGGTTTTAAACGCAAACAACTTTATATCTAAAGCATCAACAAATTTAAGTTGATTTGCCATTTATTCACCTACAGATTTGAGGGATTGATTGACAATAGGATCGCTAAGATACATCCCACTTTGACGCAAGCGATCTATAATGGGCCGTGCAGAGGGAATTAAGCCCCTTTGCTTTGCAATCAAAACTAAACCCAAGGTTCCTCTAACTGGAATTTTAAGAGTAGTAGCGCAACGACGTGCAGCTAAATCGTCTAAAATGACTTCTGTTCCAGGATTAGTATATCCCCAGGCTAAAACCGCTGACTCACCTGCACCTAAATCCCAATTTTCAATAATTGAAGGAATTGGAGGAGTTTCTCGAATGACTAACCAGTTTTTAGACGAAAGGGCTTGAAGAGTTATGTCTTGTTCCCCATAAGTTTGGATTTCTCTGGCTACAGCTTCAGGAACAATGATATCCGAATTGACCGTTTCATGCAGTAATTCTAACAAATCAGTTTTACTGAAGAATATTAGGGGGGAAGTATTGATAGCCGGAAAGTTACCCACGCTCTAATTCTCTTTGTAAATCTTCTATATCGATGGCAAAAACATCAACTTTTTCTCGCGCCAAAGCCTCCAAAAAATTCCGGCGATTGAGTCCAGCAATTTGGGCAGCTTTTTCTTGAGATATCTCTGATTTTTGATACCAATGAATTGCTGCTGCTAATCTCAAATCCTTAACAAATTCTTCGGGAGGAAGACGACGAGCAGAAAACACTTCATCCGGTAAATCAATCGTGATTTTTGACATGGTTTGACCTAGTTTTGTACTAAAGTAAGTTTATCTTATTTTTTGTTGACGGGAGGTTTCTTGTCCAAATTTTTATCAATTTCTGACTGAATGAGGCTCAGGTTCAAAACGCGATCGCGATCGGCTTTCGGGTCCTTCAGTGGCGGTTCTTCCCCGGGTTCAAATATATCACAGCGTACCTGTACCCAATTGGTTTGATTGAATACCGTCTTAATTTTGTGATATTTGTCCTGCCAGTCTAAAATCAGCCTCGCGATTTCATAATCATCATCATCTACCGTTGCCAGACTCTCCCGCAGTTCCTTTAAATATTCTTGTTTTTTGCCAAATAACTCAGGATCAGGGGTAGTTTGTTCTTGGCGTAGTAAGGTTACGAAATCCAGTAAAGTTTGGTAGTTATCGTCCATTGGGTTTGCTCTGGTTTGAGGTATTGGTATTGTTGTATTTTAACATGATTTTGGGACGGAGTGGGAGCATCTGGCTCCCTAGGATTGATAACAGTGAGCAAGATAGTCCCACTTCTGAAATGCAGAAACCCGGTTTCTAAACCTTGCGTCAAGTTTACAACCCAATATGGCAAAATGCCCCCCAGGAATGGAGACCTGAAAACGGCAAATCTGGATAAAACCGATGTAATCGGGTATCGCAATTTTGCCATACCTCCTTCGGCGCTTTTAAATCCTCCCGCAACCAGCGAATTAAATCCTGGCGCGAAACCGTTCTTAACCCGGTTTGTGCCGACTGTAATGCCTCGACCATTGAGAGAGTTTCTCGGTCAATAGTCCAATAAAATCGCATCATTAATAAAGCCGTTGCTAAATCATCTACGGACCATAAACTGCTAATGACCGTCACCGTTCCTGCATATAAAAAAGCACTGGGCAAACCGATATAATCCTCTACCAATTGGCTGGAGTCGATTAACCCGGTTTCACAAGCAGAAAGGACGACTCGACGGCAGTTGAATAACTCTAATTGACTGACAATTTCCCGGAAAGTTAGCCCCTGGGTGGTGATATCTGCCCGACGGCCATCTCGGAGGGTGAGGGGGAGTTTTGGCGGGGATGCCTCGGGTTCGGTTGCCGATTCCTCGGGGGCTAAAATTAAAGCCGAATCCAGGGGATTGGCGGCATTGAAAGTGCCGTGACAGGCGAAATGGAGGGATTCGCTTTGGCGCAGTTTTGCCACGGTTTCTGGTTGGGAAAAGGCCCGTTTCGTGGCGGCGCGGTTGCGTAAAATATAGGTATTCGGGTGAAAGGGTCGTTCGATTTGTTCGACTTCTATATCCGCATAAGGTAAATTTTGGGTGGGATTTTGCACCGCAAAGAAAGGTAAAGTTTCCCCCAGGGAGTTGCCTTGGCGTTGGTGGAGGCGTTGCAGCAGTTGGCAACTGGGGACGTAACTCACGCCTTTGGGGAAGACATCCTGTAAATATTGCGGTTCCGTATCCGGTTGTATCCAGACGGGTAAGGCATGAAGGGGGAATAAATGCAGGAAACGGTGGGGAACTAGAATCAGTTTTTGGCAGGAACGGGGAAGTTTTGCCAAAATGTCCGGGAGGCGGAGGATTTCGGCGAGGCGTTGTAGGCGGGGAGTGAGATGGGTTTGCCATGCCTGTTGCCGTTGGTTGCGTTCTTCTGGGGTGGAGGCGGTGCGAATCTGATTATAATCCTGGAGATATTCGTTACTCCACTGGTTCAGGGTGTCTCGTTCCTCTGGGGTGAACGATGCGACTTGGATATTCCCCGAAGTGAGGATGAAGGTGTGGAACTCGGAGTCGGATTTAGTGTTGATATACCATTCCAGAATGGTGGTGTTGTCATCGAGGAGGGATTGAATTTCTGGGAGGGCGATCGGGGTAACGCGCTGAGTCAGGGTAAAGTCGGGTTCGTTGATTTCTTCCAGGAGATGATTCAGTTGCTGGATTAACTGTTGCCGTTCTTGGGCAACAGAACTCCGGAAATCCCCGGTATCGGAGAGGAGATTGCCGCCTCGACTGGTTTCTAGAGGGGGAGTGGCACTGTAGGACTGTTCCGGGGACTCCTGACCCAGGAGGACCGTCAGGGCGGCGAGTTGACGGCGCAGACTCCGCAGTTGCTGCCGTTGTGCCTCCGTCGCCGTTTTGGGTTCCAGGGAGGCATCGGTCATCATTTGCACCAGAGTGCGCGATTTACTCCGTTCCCCCGTAGTCAGGGCGAGGTCCAGACGCTGGGCATTCAGGCACGCTTGCACCATCTTTTCATACACATCCAAGGCATCCACCATCAATTCCTGACGGCGTTGCGGTAACTCCACCCATTCGCAGCTTTGTTCCACCGCTTCAATGGCAAGAGTATAACCTTCGATGGCAATCTCCCACCACCTTTGCTGGTATCCTAAGTGGCCTAAGTTTCGCCCGGTTTGTAGGCAATCAATGGGAAATGCTTCTGGAGTTCTGATTTGTAAGGCATTGCGATAACAAATCATTGCCTGTTCCAGATTCTGCGCCCTATCCCCTCGGATGCGTTTACTATAGGCAGTTGCCAGATTATTTTGGGTTCCTGCCCAATCTTCTGGATAGGCGGTGCGGGTAGATACTTCTAAGGCCGCTTTGTACCCAGAAATGGCCTGCTCCAGATTCTGCGCCCTATCCCCTCGGATGCGGTAGAAGTAGGCATTTGCCAGATTATGTTGGGTCATGGCCCAATCTTCCGGATAGGCGTTACGGGTTCTGACTTCTAAGGCCGCTTCTAAAGCAGAAATGGCCTGTTCCAGATTCTCGGCCCTCTCCCCCCGAATGCGGTTACCGTAGGCAATTGCAAGATCATTTTGGGTTCCTGCCCAATCTTCCGGATAGGCGGTGCGGGTATATACTTCTAAGACCGCTTTGTAGGCAGAAATAGCCTGTTCCAGATTCTCGGCCCTCTCCCCCCGAATGCGGTATAAGTAGGCAGTTCCCAGATTATTTTGGGTCATGGCCCAATCTTCCGGATAGGCGGTGCGGGTATATACTCCTAGGGCCGCTTTGTAGGCAGAAATAGCCTGTTCTAGATTCTGCACCCTCTCCCCCCGGATGCAGTGACAGTAGGCATTTCCCAGATTATTTTGGGTCATAGCCCATTTTGCCGGATATGCGGTGGGGGTATATACTTCTAAGACCGCTTTGTAGGCAGAAATAGCCTGTTCCAAGTTCTGCCCCCTCTCTCCCCGGATGCGGTCACGGTAGGCATTTGCCAGATTATGTTGGGTTCCTGCCCAATCTTCCGGATAGGCGGTGCGGGTATATACTTTTAAGGCAGCTTCGTAGGCAGAAATGGCCTTCTCCAGATTCTCGGCCTTCTGTCCCCGGATGCGAGTCTGATAGCCAGTTGCCAGATTATGTTGGGTGATGGCCCACTGTTCCGGATAGGCGGTGCGGGTATATACTTCTAAGGCGGCTTTTGAGGCAGAAATAGCCCGCTCCAGATTTTGTGTTTTCTCCCCCCGGATGCGGACACAGTAGGCTTTTGCCAGATTATTTTGGGTGATGGCCCATTGTTCGGGTTTATGTTTTCGGGGACAAACCGTGAGAACGAGTTGGTATCCGGCAATGGCAATTTCCAGACAATCTGCCCGACTCCCCAGGGGCAATTGCTGAATATGGATACAGGTATTTCCAATCACTTTCACCATATCATCTACGCTTTCTGGGTACGAAAGTAACTGACGACTTACCTCTAGGAATGCTTGCTGAAAGGAGGGGTTAAGTTTATCCTGATGTTGAGCTAAAAAGGGATAAACCACTGAGCTATCGCTCTTACTGTCGATTTGCAGTAGTAGCAACTTGCGGACTAGCTGGTGATACGCTCCTAGGTTCGGGGAGGATTTCTTCCCCCGGGTGGCGATAAACTGTTCTACCAATGCGCCTAATTCTTGCAATTTAGCGGCGAGTTTTGCACTGCCTGCAGCGGTAGCATTTTCTGCCACTTGCACCATAATCTGTAACAACTTCTTATCTACCCAGTCGCGCTCTTGTTCCAGTAGGGTTGCTTCTTCTCCCGCAGGGCAGGAGATTAACTCTTGGATTAATTGGAGATACCGTTGCAGACGCTCTTGGTTCATTGCCCATTGCCCACGCTACTGGGTTGGATTATAGCGTGGTTGGGGGTTTGTCATTTGTCATTGGTCATTGGTCGTTTGTCCAAGCAACAACCGAGGGAACCCCGATGGTTGAGCGGTTTAATAGCTAATTCCCAGAGTCACTGAGGCGGAAATATCCCGATCGCCTCCAATGACAGGGGTGGAAAAATCCGCTTGTGAGATGGAGGGCGGATAAGACGGTATTCGCTTGGGTGAGGGCATCTTGAGTGGCGGCGCGAATCGCTTGCTGACGGGCGGTTTCCATTGCTTCATCATATTTAGGGCGGGTTGCAACAGCTAAACCAATCTAGTGAGAGCGATCGCAGATATAATACGAAGAACCCATCTGACCCTCAAGCCATGCAGTCGTTAAAACAGTTCGCCCATAAATTCAAAACCGAAACCTACGCCCTTTATTTAGCCAGTCAAGACCCCCGAGTTCCCTGGTATGCTAGAGTCCTGGCTGGGGGGGTCGTCGCCTATCTTTTTAGTCCCATTGATTTGATTCCCGATGCCATTCCAATATTAGGTTATTTAGACGACCTAATTTTAGTCCCACTGGGAATTTGGATTGTGCTAAAAATGATCCCCCCTCAGGTGATGGCTGAATGTCGAGAACAGGCAGAAGCAGCTAACCAGCAGGGAACTCCTACAAATTGGATAGCTGCTGCAATTATTGTTCTCCTTTGGATATTTTTGGGGGTGTTAACCTTCCACTGGATTGGTAGCCTTTTGAACTCGTAAATGGGGTAGTTGTGCTATCTTAGTTTAATAGCTAATGTCTAAGGTGACAGAAGCAGAAATTTCCTGTTCACCTCCGATTACTGGGGTTGAAAAATCAGCAGCAGACTCCCTCATCGAATACATGGGTTGTGGATAAGGAGTGGCAGAATTGACCTGAATTTTCACAATTTCTCGGCGAGTGAAATTGAGGGCAGATAAGACAGTATCCGCTTGGGTAATGGCATCTTGAGTTGCTGCTCGAATTGCTTGCTGACGGGCGGTTTCCATTGCTTCATCGGCGGCAATAAAATTAACCCCATCAATGCGAGTTGCACCGGCATTAACAGCCTCATCCAACAAAGTTCCGGCGCGATCGGTTGCGAGACGAAAGCTAACAATATTAGAGGCAGAATAGCCGGTAATTGTGGGCGCTTCGTTGTCATTGCTGCGATAAACAGGGTTGAGTTGAATGCCGGTAGTTTGTAGTTTCTGGACATTGCGCGATCGCAACAATTCCACCAATGCTTGCGATCGCCTTGCTACCTCTTGTTGCACCTCTTGGGCGGTTTTTCCCTGCACTTCCACCCCTAATCTCACCTCGGTTAAAGTGGTAGGAATACTGATGATTCCTTGTCCAGTTACGGTTAAGTTACGAGAGGGTTGTTCTTGAGCAGAAGCTGCTTCCATATTGGGGGTAATCCCAAACATCCCTAAAGCTAGAGCAACAGCGGCGATCGGACTCCAAACATTCAGAGTTGTAGGCATTAATCGGTTCATAGGGGTATTGTTTCCACTTAGACTTATCTGTTCATAGTCTGACACCTTGAGGAGGTTGTTGTGGGATCGGTTACCGTTTTGGAAACTAATTTTTTTTAAAATACTCCCTCCGGGGATTAAATTGAATATAGCCTTTAATTGCCCTTAAATCAATCCCGCATTTTTCTGAGCATACTTCAAGTTATTCTGATACTCTATAAGTTTGACTTGAGCCATGTCATAATTAGGGTTATTTTGGGGGACTGCCTTCAGGAAGGCGATCGCCTCTTGCCATTCATTTGCCACTTGTAACCACTGTTCGGGAGTTTTAGCAGTTTGGGTGAGGGTTGCTGCACTCGTTGCCTTCTTAACGGCTTCCCCAAACGGGTTAGAATTGGGCGCAATTTCGACTGTCCGAGTTTCGGTTTGAATGGTAAATTCAACCCGCCGATTTTTTTCTCGTCCCTGGGGATTATCAGAACCATCGGAATTGGTATTCGAGGCGATCGGTTGACTTTTTCCTATCCCTTGGGTTTGAATGCGAGTCGGTTCCGCTTGAAAGTTATTGACAAAATAATATTTCACTGCCGCTGCTCGTTTTTGCGACAATTCTATATTATACACATCGGTTCCTTTGCTGTCTGTATGTCCGTTAATCAAGATTCGAGCATCCTTAAAATGGGTCAAGACTTGATTAACTTTTTCCAAGGTGGGTTTAGCTGCTGCCCGGACGTGATATTTATCAAATTCAAATAAAATATTGTCTGAAAGATTAAATTTAATCCCTTCAATGGTGGTTTCTGCATTTAATTCGGTGAGGGTTTGTTTCACCTCGATTGGCGTCGGTTCCACTGTTTCTACCAGAATTCGAGTTGAATCCGTCGGGTCTTCATCTGGAGTAACTTGAGCCGGTTCCGGTGGCGGTTCTACTTGGACTGAAGTCGCAGGGGGGAGGGTTTCTGTTGTTGTTGAAGTCGGTTGTGGGGCTGTTTCTACAGAAGTAGAAATCGGAGGGGTTGCTGTTTCTACGGAGGTAGAACTCGAAAGCGTTGTCGTTTCTACGGAAGTAGAACTCGAAGGCGTTGCCGATTCTACGGTTTGAGTTTCACTGCCAAGGGGTGGATCAACGGTGGTGGTTGTGGTGTTAGGTGATTCAACGTCAAATGTGCTGGGAGGAACCTGTTCAATGGGTTCTATTTCTAATTGGGTGACGGGAACGGGGACAATTTCAAATGTGGTAACTTTCGGTAAGTTTTGAAAGCGATTTTGGCAAGCGGTGCCAATCAACAGCAAGCTAGAGGCGATCGCAACTTGTAGTCGTTTAATTTCTAGGTGCATTTTGCCCCTCCCGAGGGACTCTAACGTTTCTCATTTCTAATGGTATAGAACTCGCGTGTATCATTCTTTTGTCAGCAAATGGTCTGCTTTCGTAACCAGCTACTGTTCTAAGTCTGATATAAGCAGCTTGGGGGGATAATCGACCAATAAACACAAATTTGCCGTTAAGAGTTGTACCCGGTTGAATTTGAATGAGTGGATTATCTGGAGGGATGGCTAGACGATATGTATTCCTTTCGTCATCATAAAGAATGATATTCTCTTTTTTTGTATCAATATTGATAACTTCGCGGCGACCATTGGTAATGGATACCGTCGCGATGGTACTATCTTCAGCCAGGGTAATTTCTGTCAAGCGCATCACCACTTCGCTTTGATTCACTTGTAAATCATAACTTTCGGTCAGGATGCGGGGACGGCGAGGGGATTGAGTGGTTGCAGGTGCGCCTCCGGGGAGTTTTTGTGCCAAAGGGTTAGAATCACACCCCACACAGACTAATGAGAGGAAGGCGATCGCGGCTAAAAGGCGAAGGTTCATAGATGCGTGGTTTTTTAAATTAATTAATTATTGTACTTGATATGAGTGAATAGGTGTCTGGGTTAATCTTTAAGAATTATTAAGAAATGAGGTTTTATCCTTGGCCCTCAGTAGTAATGCGTAAGCTGTCAGAATTATGGCAGTTATATATCAATAAATTTATTTTTTAATTGGGAAGAAACTGCCCAGCGTCATAGTCTGGGGAAAAAGAGTTTTACAATTAAACCCAAACTAAAGGATTTTATATTATAAGAGAAACTTTAGGTTTTTAATATTCATTAAACTGCCCTTTAAAGGTTTGCTAAGGAGCCCTTAAGCTAAACTGTGCTAAAATAACATAATCCCTCTACTCAGTTGGAAAAATTATGTCCAATGTAACCATCAAAGACCTAGAACTACTTCAAGGGGTTATCAGTCAAGCTGGGTTAGACTATCAATTAGAATTAGAAAATGGCCACATATCAATCATCGGACCTTCAGATATTGTATCCAGTGAGGTGGGAGTTCGTTTAATTGCGGCGCTTTATGCTTGGATTAATCCGCGTCGGTTGGGTCGAGTTTTTGACTCTGCTGGTGGGTTTATTTTACCAAATAGTAATCTAAAAGCACCAGATGTTTCTTTTGTAAAAGCAGCACGGTTGCGGCGCAGTATTCGGTATTTTGCTGAACTGGTTCCAGATTTAGTCGTAGAAATTAAATCCCAAAGCGATCGCATTTCTCCCATCCAACAGAAACTCCAGCAATACCTGGAACAAGGCGCACAAGTGGGGATTTTAATTGACCCTGACGAGGAAACAGTTACGGTTTATCGTCCCACGGGGGAACCGATGCAACTTCGAGGGGATGAAACCTTAACGATTTCAGAACTGTTACCGGGTTGGGAACTGCTGGTTTCTGAACTTTGGCCGCCTATTTTTGAGGAAAATGAGTAAATGCCGTGGCGGAATGAGTCAGATTCTAAAGTTCCCCAAATTTGGTAAAATTAAAGAGCCGATCTAACCTAGACTCAGCCGTTACTGCTTTTGCTTCGTTCAACCATGACCTCAACCCTTGACTTTCTGGCCCATCTGAACCCAAACCAACGTCGTGCTGCGGAACATTTCTATGGCCCCTTGTTAGTCGTTGCGGGGGCGGGTTCGGGCAAAACTCGGGCGCTTACTTATCGAATTGCTAATTTAATTCGCAGTAATCAAGTTCATCCTGACGATATCCTGGCGGTGACTTTTACAAATAAGGCGGCGCGGGAAATGAAGGAACGGATTGAGAAGATTTTTGGCGATGCTTTGGCAGAACAAAAGTATGATAAACCGTTTTCCGCGCTAGAACCAGCGGAACAAACTCAGGTGCGATCGCAGGTGTGGAGAAATACCATTAAGCCCCTCTGGATTGGCACGTTCCATTCTCTCTGCGCCCGGATTTTGCGTTACGATATTGATAAATTTAAAGATGAAAATGGTCGTCAATGGACCCGGAAGTTTTCTATCCTAGATGAGTCTGATGCTCAAACAGCTATCAAGGATATTGTGATCAAGCAGATGAATTTAGATAGCAAAAAATTTGAGCCTCGCAAGATCCGGTATGAAATTAGTGGGGCGAAAAATAAAGGGTGGTCTCCTCGGGATTTAGAGGCGAATGACCCGACTAATTATCGAAATCGCAAGGTAGCAGAGGTCTATAGTCGCTATCAAGATACTTTGGCGGCTAATAATGTTCTGGATTTTGATGATTTGATTCGTGTTCCGGTAGAACTGTTCCGTCAGGATGCTCAAGTTTTAGATTATTGGCATCGGAAATTTCATCATATTTTAGTGGATGAATATCAAGATACTAACCGCACTCAATATGATTTAATTCGGATGTTGGTGACGAATGGGGAAGCGGCCAAGTCCTTTAAGAAATGGGAAAAGCGCTCGGTTTTTGTGGTGGGGGATGTAGACCAATCGATTTATTCATTTCGGATGGCCGATTATACTATTTTGTTGGAGTTTCAGCAAGATTTTGGGGATAGTTTGGCGGATGAAGAAACCCGAACGTTAGTGAAGTTGGAAGAAAACTATCGATCGCGGGAAAATATTCTGGAAGTTGCTAATAAACTGATTGAGAATAATACCGAACGCATTGATAAGGTACTGCGTCCGACTCGGGGGGAAGGGGAACCGATTTTGTGCTATCGCACCGAAAATGATTTAGATGAAGCACAATATGTGGTAAATCAGATTCGGATGTTGCAGAACCAGCATCCGGAGTTGGATTGGGGTGCTTTTGCGATTTTGTATCGCACCAATGCCCAATCGCGATCATTTGAGGATGTGTTAGTGAAAATGAATGTCCCCTATCGGGTGGTGGGGGGTTTGAAGTTTTATGATCGCAAAGAAATTAAGGATGCGGTTGCTTACTTAAGGGCAGTCGCCAACCCATCGGATTCGATTAGTTTGCGCCGGATTATTAATACGCCCAAACGCAGTATCGGTAAAACGACGTTAGAACGCCTAGACGAAGCTGCAACGCAGTTAAATGTACCCCTGTGGGAAATTCTCAGCGATGACACGTCGGTGAAAACCCTAGCAGGGCGATCGGTAAAACAAGTGCTAGAATTCTCTCATCTCATGTCGCGATGGCAGGCGCAGGTCGAAAATGTACCAGCGATTGAAATTCTCAAAGGCATGATGGAAGAATCCGGTTATATTGAATCCTTGAAACTGGAAGGCAGCGATGAAGCAGAAAACCGGATTGCCAACATTGAACAGTTGTATAATGCTACCATCCAGTTTGCAGAAGAAAACGAAGACAACTCTTTAACCGGATTTCTCTCTAGTGCTTCCCTGGCTTCGGAGTTAGATAATTTAGAAGAAGGGGAACAGGCGGTATCTTTATTAACCATCCATTCTGCCAAAGGGTTAGAGTTTCCCGTGGTATTTTTGGTGGGAATGGAAGAGGGATTATTTCCCAATTTCCGCAGTATTAATGACCCGCGCAGCTTAGAAGAAGAACGAAGACTCTGTTATGTAGGGATTACTCGCGCCCAAGAACGACTCTTTTTAACTCATGCTTTAGAACGGCGCTTGTGGGGTTCTTACGAACGTGCTCAACCCTCCCGATTTTTAGCCGAATTACCTCGGGATTTATTGCAAGGAAATTCAGTACCTAAAGAACGAACTCGCCGCAGTTCCGGGGCTGCCAAAACACCAAAAGGTGCGGCGGGAATGGAAAATTGGCGCGTAGGGGATATGGTGGTTCATGATACCTTTGGTCCTGGGGAAGTTTCTCACGTTTTCGGGTCAGCGACTAAGATTTCTTTGGCGATTAAATTTGCCCGAGGGGGTCAAAAAATTGTGGATCCGCAGACTGCCCCCATGGAAAAATTAGATTAATTCCGGGAACTAAAAGTCAGAAAAACCGTGTGAAAACCGCCTGGATTTTGAACCTGGGCAGCGTGACTCCAACTAAAGACAATTATCGCGATCGCAGAGATTAAACCGATGGAAAGAGGACTGATGTGGTTACCCTTGCTGGCCCTATTTATAGGACTGGCTTGGGCGGGATGGAACGAATATCAAAAAGTGGAAGCCTATCGGATTTGGGCGCAGGGTTTTGATCGCACTAAGTATGATATTTATGCGGTACTGGGAGAGAAGGGCGAGTGCCTAACTTGGGGAAAACCGACACGGAAAGGTCCTGTGAATCAACAAACCTTTTCCTTGAAAGAGGTGCAATCCCTGCAACTGCTGGTGAATAAACAACCTGTGGCAGTCGATTCTTTGCCGGAAAATCTCAAAGCCCAGACTATTGCCTTAGAATTTTTGTTTCCATCCCCGAAAAATTCAGTTCAGATTCCCTTTACCGAAGTAGCGATCGCCGTGGAATGGACAAAATATTTACAACGACAGTGGCAAAATTGGCAGGAGGGGACGGTGGATTAAGTCAACCTCCCCCTAAAAAATCCGTGAATCTAAACTCTAAAATAGTGTTAGATCCTAGGTGAACACTCATTTCTCAATGAAGCCAATATGACCTTAAAACCATCGTCCTGGAAAAAATTTAGTGCCTTACTCGTAGCTGGAATGGCTACCCTGGGGGCGATCAACCTACCTTTTCTAGCAAGCGCCCCGCCATTGCTGGCACAACAGCGCACCCCCAGTTCCCAACTATTAAGAACTATCGGCGATCGCGCTTTCCCAATTTTTGCCGTCGCCTATAGCCCGACGACCTCAGTGGTGGTCAGTGGCAGCAATGAAGATACTATCAAATTTTGGAATGCTGAAACGGGAGAACTGAAATATACAGCTTCCGTCCATTTAGATGACGTGAGGGCCTTGGATATCTCTCCCAATGGTCAACTCCTTGCCAGTGGCAGCGATGACAACACCGCAAATCTCTGGAATATGGAAACAGGACAGTTAATTTATACCCTTTACGGTCATACAAAAGGGGTCAAAGCAGTGGCATTTAGCCCTGATGGCCGGACTGTCGCTACGGGTAGTTGGGATAACACCGTTAAACTGTGGAACGTTGAGAACGGGCAAATCATTCGCACTTTGAGCGCCCATGAGGACGGCGTAGATGCAGTCGCTTTTAGTCCCAATGGCAGTATCCTGGCATCGGGCGGACTGGATAACAACGTCAAACTCTGGAACTTGAATACAGGGGAGTTAATCACGACAATTCCCGCCCATGATGATTGGGTGAGTTCAGTTGCCTTTACCCCCGATGGACGAAACCTCGTGACCAGCAGTTACGATAGTACGGTAAAGATTTGGGATGTAAACCGCGGTCAATTGTTGCAGACGCTGCAAGGTCATTCCTTCCCTGTCTATGCGATCGCCGTTACTCCAGATGGTCGCACCATTGCCTCGGCTAGTGACGATCGCACCGTGAAACTCTGGGATTTCGCAACGGGCAGATTGTTGGAAACCCTCACGGGACATGAGAAATCCATCTTTTCGCTCTCAATGGGACCCGATGGCAGGCGATTGGCTTCCGCAGGAAATGACAACACTATCAATATCTGGGAATTACCACGGTAATTGCTGAAGAACCGACACCCTTTAGGGTGCTGTTTTTTATATATTAGCCCTGTCCAGGTTTATTTGTAGGGGCGCAATGCTTGCGCCCAATTCAGGGCGCAAGCATTGCTACGTGAAATAAGGATTTTTTGTCATCAAATTTATCATTTTGACCGGGCTAGTTTTTATAAACTCACCCCCTGTCCTGCATCCGGGCTAATAAAGCCGCCCCATAGGCCGCTTCTGTCTGAGTCGGCGTCATCACTGGAACATTCAACCGACGCTGACGAATTGCCGTCCAAGTCGGGTTTCTTGACCCACCACCCGCTGTATAAACTCGCTTGAGTCGGTTGGCCCCAAACTCTTGTAACAGTTCATACCCGCGCATTTCAATCCGGGCCATACTTTCTAATAATCCATGCAAAAATTCCACATCAGAGTGGGGACGGGGTTCTAATCGCGGGGGGAGTTCGGGATTATTTAAGGGAAAGCGTTCCCCAGGTTTGAGGAGGGGATAATATTTCAGGGGACTTTCGGTGTTCGGGTCAATTTTTTGACTGAATTCTGCCAGTTGCCGATCGCTGAAATAGTGACCCAGAACTGCCCCTCCGGTATTGGATGCACCCCCCGTCAGCCATAAATCACCGAGACGATGACTATAAATGCCATAGCGGGCATCATCCACGCGATCGCGACTCAGGAGTTTGAGCACCAGGGTTGAACCTAGGGAAGTCACCGCCTCTCCCGGTTCCCTTGCACCGGATGCCAAAAATGCGGCAATACTATCTGTAGTTCCCGCGCAAATCACGCAATCGGCAGGTAATCCAAAGCGATCGCCCATTTCTTCCGTTACCGGGGCGATGGGTGTTCCTGGTTTGACCACATGAGGCAAATAGGGAATAAACTTGGTAAACAGTTGGGGCAAAGCCAGTCGCAACCATTCGGGATAAAATAAATGCTCAGGGTCATAGCCCAGTTTCAGGGCATTGTGATAGTCGCTGATCCCTATTTGACCGTGGAGTTGAAAACTCAGCCAATCTGCCTGATGTAGGAAAAATAAACCCGTTGTAGCGACCCGATGAAGGGCATCGGGATACAATTTGGGATGACGGGCATACCACAACAGCTTTGCCAAACTGGAAGTCGCCCCAGTCGCCGGATGATTGGGTGGGGCAATTTCCCGCAACGTCTCCAGAACTGTTATCCCCCGGGCATCATTGTAGAGAATCGGTTCCGCTACAGGAGTACCACTGCGATCGCACAGCAACACCGTAGAGGACGTGCCATCAATGGCGATCGCGGCGACTGACTGGCGCAGGGTTAGAGGCAGTTGATCCAGTAACGCAAATAACGCCTCCTGCCAGAGTTCCGGCGTTTGTCGGTCCAGGGGAAAATGCGCTTGTGCCTGAATCCCTGCATTTTCATCGATCGCCACTGCACGAGCACCGGAAGTCCCGAAGTCAATGCCGAGATAGAGGGTCATACTCATCCCCTTTAAGGTTGCCATCCTCTAGTTTAGGCGATGTCTGGGGTCATTAGTCTTTGATAATGAATCAATCAAGGCTTAAAAAATCTCAAGGTTTTAAGTGGCCTTCTGGATCAAAAATAATAAATAAGAGCAAACGAAGAGACTGTAAAAACAATGTCCGAATCCACGATTGAATCAACTCTTAACGAAAAACGGCAGTTTCCGCCATCAGCGGAATTTTCCAAAAATGCTCGAATCAAGAGTTTAGAAGAGTACCAGGCGCTTTATGACGAAGCAGCAGCCAATCCCGAACAGTTTTGGGAACAGCTTGCCGAAAAAGAACTGCACTGGTTTAAAAAATGGGATAAAGTCCTCGACTGGCAACCCCCCAACGCCAAATGGTTTGTCGGGGGTCAGACGAATATTTCCTACAACTGCCTCGATCGCCACCTCACCACCCACCGCAAAAATAAAGCGGCCTTAATTTGGGAAGGAGAACCGGGCGATTCCCGCACCCTCACCTACGCCCAATTGCACCGAGAAGTCTGCCAAATGGCAAACGTGATCAAAGAGATGGGGGTAAAAAAAGGCGATCGCGTCGGGATTTATATGCCGATGATTCCTGAAGCAGCAGTTGCTATGTTGGCCTGTGCGCGGATTGGGGCCGCCCATACGGTGATTTTTGGCGGATTTAGCGCTGAATCCATCAAGGACCGCCTCATCGATGCCCAAGCTAAATTGGTGATTACCGCTGATGGCGGATGGCGCAAAGAATCCATTGTCGCCCTGAAAGAGCAAGTTGATAAAGCCATAGAACTAGGGGCCAGCAGCGTTGAGCACGTTCTGGTTGTTAAACGCACTGGACAAGAAATTGCCATGACACCGGACCGCGATCAGTGGTGGCATGAACTCCAACCCACTGCCTCCGCCAACTGTCCCGCAGAACCGATGGACAGTGAAGACTTACTGTTTATCCTCTACACCTCCGGGACCACGGGCAAACCCAAAGGCGTTGTCCACACCACTGCGGGATACAACCTGTACACCCATGTCACCACGCAATGGACCTTTGACCTCCAAGAAACCGATGTCTATTGGTGTACCGCTGATGTAGGTTGGATTACCGGCCATAGTTATATCGTGTATGGACCCTTGTCCAACGGTGCAACCACCGTCATGTATGAAGGGGCACCGCGACCCTCAAACCCCGGTTGTTTCTGGGATGTCATCGAAAAATATGGCGTGACCATCTTCTACACGGCACCCACGGCGATTCGGTCCTTCATCAAAATGGGGAACCAACATCCCAACGCCCGGGATTTGTCCTCCCTGAGATTACTGGGAACCGTCGGGGAACCGATTAACCCCGAAGCCTGGATCTGGTACGCTCATGTGATTGGGGGCGATCGCTGTCCAATTGTCGATACCTGGTGGCAAACCGAAACCGGGGGATTTATGATTACCCCCTTACCCGGTGCGATCGCCACAAAACCCGGTTCTGCCACTCGTCCCTTTCCCGGCATCTTGGCCGAAATCGTAGATTTAGACGGCAGTCCCGTCCCCGCCAACGAAGGCGGATATCTAGTAATTAAGCATCCTTGGCCCGGAATGATGCGAACCGTCTACGGAGACCCGGACCGCTTCCGGCGCACCTATTGGGAACATATTGCCCCTAAAGACGGCCATTACCTCTACTTTGCTGGAGATGGTGCCCGTTGCGACGAAGACGGCTATTTCTGGGTCATGGGTCGGGTGGATGACGTGATCAACGTTTCGGGACACCGTTTAGGGACAATGGAAATTGAGTCTGCCCTAGTCTCTCATGAGTCCGTCGCTGAAGCAGCGGTTGTCGGTAAACCCGATGAAATACGCGGCGAGGCGATCGTTGCTTTCCTGTCTTTAGAAAACGGATATGAGCCCAGTCCAGAACTAGAAAAAGCCCTGAAACAGCACGTTGTTAATGAAATTGGGGCCTTAGCGCGACCCACGGAAATCCGATTTACTGAGGATTTACCCAAAACGCGATCGGGCAAAATCATGCGCCGCATCCTCCGCAATCTCGCCGCTGGGGAAGAAATCGCCGGGGATACCTCAACCCTACAAGACCGCAGTGTACTAGACAAACTCCGAAGCGGAGGTTAAAACCCTTCTCCAGTCCCCTCCCCTTGCTAAGGGGAGGGCTATTATTCTTGAGGCTAGTAAAACACCCCAATCGGTGATAAGCTCAGAAATTGGGCAAAATCGCACTGCAAGTCATTTCCTGGAACTGAGACAATGGGCAAAACTTATACCGTTGAAATTATCCATAAAGGCACTTCCCACACAATAGAAGTGCCAGAAGATAAACAGATTCTGCGCGCTGCTTATGCTGCTGGAATTCTAGATCTACCCAGTTCCTGCAATGCGGGAGTCTGTACCACCTGTGCAGCGAAAATTATCGGCGAAGGGTCGGTGGATCAATCTGAGGGCATGGGCGTGGGTACAGATATGCAGGCGCAGGGATATCTCCTCTTATGTGTTTCTTACCCGCGCTCAAACCTCAAAATTGAGACGGAAAAGGAAGATGAAGTCTATGAAGCTCAATTCGGTCACTAATCTTTAAGATTGGGGGTTTAAGGCGTTAATATTCTGACCATAAAGTACAAGGGAATTCTTGACTATGACGACTCATTTTATTTCGGCTGAAATTGATTTAAAAGCCTCTCCGGTTGAATTACAGCAAGCCATTGAAACGGAACTGGAAAAGCGCGGAGAACCCCTGCGTTGGGCGGTGACTTCGGTGGATGAAGAGACTCAAAAAGTTGCAGTAGAAGCGGTGGTGACGGTACAGGAGGGATAAGGGATGAAGTGGGGAGAAGAAACGACTGAAGTCGTTACTACGAACTTATGATAACGACTGAAGTCGTTACTACAAAATTCTCCCCTATCCTCCCTATCTCCTCTATTGCTATGATTCAACGTCCTTATACTGTGATGCTAATCGTTCCTACGGGAGTAGGGGCGGCTATTGGGGGTTATGCCGGAGATGCGTTGCCGATCGCCAGGGCGATCGCCCAAGTTTGCGATCGCCTGATTACCCATCCCAATGTCCTCAATGGTGCACAATTATATTGGCCGATTTCTAATGCGTTCTATGTGGAAGGATACGCCCTGGACTGCTTTGCTAAGGGAGATTGGGGACTGCAACCTGTCCATCAAAATCGCATCGGTTTAATTCTCGACTGTGCGATCGAACCGGAACTCAGAATTCGCCACTTACAAGCTGCTGATGCGACTAGAGCAACTTTAGGCTTAAATCTAACTGAATATGTCATCACCGATGCACCGTTAAACGTCGAATTGCGGACTTCTGCGGCTGGTGCAAGTTGGGGAACTATTGGTAACCCAGATAGCTTACTCAGGGCTGCGGAACGGTTAATTAAAGACGCCAAAGCGGAGGCAGTCGCCGTGGTTGCCCGATTTCCCGATGATATGGAAAGCGAAGCCCTCCACAACTATCGCCACGGGACCGGAGTCGATCCCCTGGCTGGTGCAGAAGCGGTAATCAGTCATCTAATCGTTCGCACCTTCAAAATTCCCTGTGCTCATGCCCCGGCTTTGTTACCCCTTCCCCTCGACCCGGATATCTCTCCCCGTTCCGCTGCGGAAGAAATTGGCTATACTTTCTTACCCTGTGTTCTGGCTGGGCTGAGTCGCGCTCCTCAATTTATTAGCACAAAATCTCCACATTGTCAACCTGCGGATATTTGGGTCGAACAAGTCGATGCCCTCGTCATACCGGCTACAGCAGCCGGAGGTAGTGCTGTGTTAAGTTTAAGTCACCAATCTGCCCAGATTATTGCCGTCCGAGAGAATCAAACTCAGATGCAAGTCCCCCCAGCCAGTCTGGGAGTGCCAGCAATTGAGCTAAACTCCTATTTAGAGGCCCTGGGTTGGTTAGTAGCGCATCGGGCAGGAATTGCCCCAACTGCCCTAAGTCCAAGTCTCTCTTCTCTCCAGTGCCTTTCGGATTAACTGTGGCGATCGCCCAGTCCGAACTCGCATCGGAAAGTTTAGCACTTGGTGTCAATCATCTACATTCTAAACCGAGAACCGCCGTGACAGAACAGCTTCCGAACGATCCACAACTGGAAACCTTTACCCGCACTCAAATTCTCATGGGGATGGGAGTAACGGCGATCGTCTTGTTTGGGATAGCCAAACTCTGGCTATACTTTGGAAATGTGACGAGACTGGGTTGGGGTTGGGATGGAGTGGCGATCGCCGCTGGGGTTGGGTTAGGACTCGCCATTAGCGCCACCAGTTCCCTAATTTATCGCTTGTGGCCGGGATATCGACACTGTGCGGACTTTTATCTCCAAATCGTTTTAGAACCCCTCGTCTGGCCCGATTTACTGTGGTTAGGGCTGTTACCGGGACTGAGTGAGGAACTGTTATTTCGAGGGGTGATGCTTCCGGCAGTCGGGTTAAATGCAGTTGGGTTAATCTTATCCAGTTTGTGCTTTGGCGTCTTACATTTGAGTGGACTTCAACAGTGGCCCTATATGGTGTGGGCGACGGTAGTCGGACTCATTTTAGGCGGGAGTGCGCTAGTAACTGGGAATTTGTTTGTCCCCATTACAGCGCACATTGTGACAAATTTGATTTCCAGTGTCTTGTGGAAACTCGGTAAAACTGGCAACGAAGGGCGATCGCTGGATTAATCTAACGCTGAGAATCCCGGTTTACCGCCCCGATCGCCGATGGATACCACCCGCAGCCACTGCGATCGCAAGCGGATAAATCCGATGTTCCTGAACCTGAATTCGAGCGTGTAAACTCTCTGGCGTATCATTAGGAAACACGGGAACTGCTGCTTGCATTAAAATCGCCCCACTGTCCACTTCTGGCGCGACCAAATGCACCGTACAACCGCTAATTTTTACCCCAGCGGCGATCGCATCTTCCACCGCATGACCGCCTTTAAAACTAGGCAATAAACTCGGATGCAGATTCAAAATTCGGTTGGGAAACGCATCAATCAAAACCGGCGTAACAATCCGCATCCAACCCGCCATCACCACTAATTCTACATCATGTTCGTGCAACGTTTCAATAATTTTTACATCTAAATCTTTTCGGCTGGAATACTCCCGATGGTTATGTAAAACTGCCGGAACCTGCCATCGATTAGCCCGTTTTAAAACCTGGGCTTGGGGATTATTGTAAATCAGAACCTGAATTTTGGCATGGAGTTGTCCGCTGGAAATGGCGGCGGCGATCGCCTCAAAATTGCTCCCACTCCCCGATGCCATAACCCCCAACCGAATCGGGCGATCGGCAGGAGGATTTTCCGCCATAAAACTAGGCGGCAACGCAGGAGAAATAAAGCTAGGGCTAGACTCAGAGTTCAGTCGTGGGTCATTGGTCATTTGTCATTGGTCACTTGTCATTGGTCATTCGTGGGTAGTTTGCATTCAAATGACTGATCGCTGACAACCGATCTTGATAGCCGAAGCCGCAAGGCTCGGTTTTGTTGAATTCGTCGGTAACCGTCCCTCCCGAGCAGGCGCTCGCGGGAGCAAGACTACGCAACTGACAACTGACAACGCACAACTGACAACTGAAAAAATGGACAGAAGAGTCGTCATCACCGGTATCGGAATCATCTCCCCCATCGGCATCGGAGCGGCCACGTTTTGGGAGAATCTCATCGCCGGCAAGGTCGGCGTGCAGCGCATTGCCGCGTTCGATCCTTCCGGGTTTTCCTCGCAAATCGCCGGTGAAGTGCCCGCGTATAAGATCGGCGACTACGTCCCCAAGAGCTATCGCAAAGCCACCAAGGTGATGGCTCGCGATATTGCCCTGGCTGTGGTGGCGGCCGACGATGCCTTCAAAGACGCGGGGATTCAATCCAAGGCCTACACCGAAACGCCAACGCTCAACAGCGCCCGCTTCGGCTGCAACATCGGGGCGGGCCTGATTAGCTGCGAGTTGGATGAACTCACCCACGCCATGCACGTCGCCCGCGAAGGCGGAAAGCTCGATCTGCAAAAGTGGGGCACCGAGGGGATGAACCAGCTCACGCCGTTATGGCTGCTGAAATATCTGCCGAACAT
>JBBQFN010000041.1:0-43141 GCA_038321985.1 Cyanophyceae cyanobacterium
GCTTCGTGCCTGGTTTTTTTTGTGGGGGCGAACGCCGCCGCCCCCCATGGGGGCCTCCCATTGGCGCCCCTACAAGAAACAACGATTTTCTCAAAGGTGTGGGTTTTTATAGACCTTTGAACAGCGGATTCCGTATGAGTATTCAGATTATCAAACCCGCTTCTGTAAGTCATCCAATCGCGCTAATACCTCCACGCTGTGAGTAGCGGGACGCACCCCCAGAAAGGTTTCGCGCAAAATGCCCTCCGGGTCAATGATAAAACTGTGGCGCATGGACATCGGAGGTATCCAGGACCCATAAGATTGACTCACGGCACCGTCAGTATCGGCTAACAGGGGAAATCGCAACCCTTCGGAATCGCAGAATTCGGCATGAGAGTCCACCGAATCTGCACTGACCCCGAGGATTTGAGCATTTCTGTCCATATATTTGGGCAAATCCTGTTGAAAGCGCCGCGCTTCTAGGGTGCAACCGGAGGTAAAGTCTTTCGGATAGAAATACAACACCACCCACTCTCCACGATAGTCAGATAGGGAAATATTCCCCTCTCCTGTATTCGTCGGCAGGGTAAATTCCGGTGCCGGTTCGCCGACTGCCGGCAGTTTACCCCCCATAGAATAAGCGGCAGGGACCCAGTTGAACCAGGCGAGGAAGGCGAGAATACCGGCGAGGAAAACTCGGAAAAAATGGCGACGGGACATGATGATTAATCGAGAGAGAGGATTATTTTAGAGTAGTTTAGCCTGCGATCGGCCACCGCCTCAAACCCTTCTCGACTCCCACTACACTCAACCTACAGGAAAACTCCATCTCGCCATTGACCCCAGTCGAGAGTGCGGGGTTACGAGGGAAAAGAAAGCCAAGTCGTTTCAAAGATGCTAAAAACTAAAATTCTCAACTATCTAAACTATTTAAACGACGCAGATTATATCGCTGAAATTGTCACGTCACCAGGGGCAGACGAGACTTCAATTCAGCTTTTTCAGGGTGAAAATTTAGAAACCCTACTCTTTAGAAGAGTTAAAAAACTTTGTGGGACAGTTAGTGGAAAAAACCACATTTTTTAGAGGGTAATTTTATGAACGATTCGGGAACGAGTTCAGTCGTTACTATGAAATAGTAATGCACAAAAAAAGGGGTGGTGCATTGCACTACCCCTTTTTTTATTGATGAAAGTGGTAGGTAAGAGTTACAATCACTGGCTCTTACCTATGCCAGTTTTTACAATTTAGGCGGTTACGGCCTTTTTGATGGTGGCGCTGAGTTCGCCTTTGGCGTACTTGGCGGCGAAGTCATCGAGACTGACTTGCTTGATCTTGGAAGCGTTACCGGCGGTACCAAAAGATTGGTAGCGATCGGAACAAACTTTTTGCATATATTGGATGGAAGGTTTCAGGAAGTGACGGGGGTCAAATTCCTTGGTATTTTGGGCGAGGGCCTCACGGACTGCCGCAGTGATTGCCAAACGGTTATCAGTGTCGATGTTGACTTTACGGACACCGCACTTGATTCCTTTTTGGATTTCTTCGACGGGTACGCCGTAGGTTTCGGGGATGGTTCCGCCGTATTTGTTGATCAGTTCGATCAAGTCTTGGGGTACGGAGGAAGAACCGTGCATGACCAAGTGGGTGTTCGGCAAGCGGCGGTGAATTTCTTCGATCCGGCTGATTGCTAAGATTTCCCCAGTAGGTTTACGGGTGAATTTGTACGCACCGTGGCTGGTTCCGATCGCCACTGCTAGAGCATCCACTTGGGTTTGCTCCACGAAGTCAACGGCTTGATCGGGATCGGTTAACAGTTGATCGTGGGAAAGTTTTCCTTCAAACCCGTGACCATCTTCTGCTTCACCCATGCCGGTTTCCAAAGAACCCAAGCAACCGAGTTCGCCTTCAACGCTGACGCCGATGGAGTGAGCCACTTTGACCACTTCGCGGGTGACTTCTACGTTGTACTCGTAGCTGGCTGGGGTTTTGGCATCTGCTTCCAAGGAGCCATCCATCATGACGCTGGTGAACCCTTGTTTCATGGCAGAGTAGCAGGTGGAAGGTGCGTTGCCATGGTCTTGGTGCATGGCAATGGGGATGTGGGGATAGGTTTCCACAGCGGCCAGAATCAGGTGACGGAGGAAGTTTTCCCCTGCATACTTGCGAGCACCACGAGAAGCTTGCAGAATCACGGGGCTGTTAGTTTCGTTAGCAGCCTGCATGATCGCTTGGATCTGCTCCATGTTGTTAACGTTGTAGGCCGGAATGCCGTACTCGTTCTCTGCTGCATGATCCAGCATTAACCGCATAGGTACAAGCGCCATAGATGGTCCTCCTAATTACTTTTTTTCAGCGATGGGGTATGGACAAGCTGAAATTGTTACAACAAGTTTAAGACAAATTTCAGATTTTTATGAATTATATCTAAAAATGAGAACTTTATAACGTTTTCATCTCATAATTGCAAATTTAATGGCAAATTTTGAGTTGGGGAGTTGAGGAAGGGTCAATATCCAGGACAAAGGGAAAAATTGATCCCTCGGGGTTCCCTGTTCTTTCCAGCTAAAAGTTAGGGGTTTTTGAATTTATGGGTCGCCCGGGATTCGAACCCGGAACTAGTCGGTTAAAAGCCGAATACTCTACCGTTGAGTTAGCGACCCGTGTGCTTTCTTTTTCAGCACCTTAGCTACATTAGCATAGCCTTTTGGAAAAACGCAAGGGGTTTTTTAAAAAAAATCTGTGGTGAGGCGCACTTGAGTTTCCCACTTGTCTCCGGGTTCAAGATTCATCAGGTGTAGTCCAGTGTTGAGGGCATTTCGGGGGGCTGTCCAAGGTTCGAGGCAGTAGAAGTCTTGGCCTTTGAGGGTCCAAAATACGACGTTGGAATAGCTGGCTTTAAAAAGTAAGCGGACTTGCAAGCGGCGACTGTGATCGATCGCCGTGGCAGCGAGTCCGGTAATTTTGGTAAAGGCGGCATCGATTTCGTCTATGTCTAGGTCAAACCTGCCGGTGAAGGGATGTTGTTTCTGGGTTTTTTGGTCGCTGTATTGGACTGCCGGAATTTTAAATTGGAGTTGGGTCTTGTCTGGTGCCCAAAAATAAGGATGCAGTCCGGTAGAAAAGGGCATAGGCCGATCGCCAGTGTTGGTGTAGCATTGGTCAATTTCCAGGCTGTTACCTTTGAGCTTATAGGTGAAAGCGAGTTCAAAATCAAAGGGGTAAACGGCGCGGGTGCGATCGCTACTGTTGAGAATTAGAGTAATGCTGGCAATATCGTGTGTCACCCCCTCGGTTACTTCCCAAGGTAAATCCCGGGCAAATCCATGTTGTTTGAGGGTGTACTCTTTGCCTTCATGGGTGTAGGTGTTATTAGGCAAGTTGCCACAGATGGGAAACAAAATCGGAATACCGCCACGCACGCTTAAGTCAGGGTTGGCAAAGCGTTCGGTATCAAGATAGAGGAGGTCATGACCTTGAACTTGCCAACGGGTGATGATGCCACCCCGTTCGGGAACGACTTCAACCCGGGATTGTGCGGATTGGTCGGAGAGGATGTAGGTCTTGTATTGTTGTTCTTTCACTGCGATCGCAAACACGGTTTATCCTTTCTCCTTGAGTCCAATATCGGTGGTGGCGGTTATCCAATCTTTACGGTTGTAACGGACGGTGATTTCATAGTCAAGGGGAACCTTCCGTGCTGGTCATAAAAATATAACCTTAGAGAGTCCCCCCATGAGGCGATCGCCCCAGCACTAGCTTGAAACCAGACTTTTTCCGAACTGCGGTAGTTTGATTTTCTTACCGCGACCGGCTAGCCCGATGGCACCCCCAGCAGCCGCAGCGGCCAGGGCCATCCCCACCGCCCGAGAAGTTCCAGAAGATTGAGGGGAGGATTCGGGTTCAGCCTCACCCAATTTTTCAGCTTCTCCAAAAGAAAGAGGCTCACCTAACTTATCCGTAAACGGGGCCGCATCAAATGCCTCATTTTGCTCCCCGTCGGGTAACTCTTCCTGAAGTTCCGAAGTTGAATCAATCTGAGCAACCTTTTGAGAGTCAAAGACGGTATTTCCGGAAGTAACCACCTTAGATTGGCCCGCATCAAGAATCATCGGAGAACTCATGGGTTCATCAAAAACGCCAGAGAGCAGATCGATATGTTCTAGGATGCGATCGCCCCTTTCCCCCCGGACCACTTTTGGCTGATACTTCCGTACCTCAACGGGTAAAAATTCCACCTTCATTTGTCCCTCTCGCAAGGACATCTTGAGGACTGCCGTATCGTAATCGCTGCGCGCATTCCCTCCAAAAATAAAGTTCCCCAGCGAATAAGCAATAGGCCGTCCCTTATAAATTTCTGCACCCTGCAAGACATGAGGATGATGACCGACGATGGCATCAGCCCCTTGGTCGATGGTAAAATAGGCCAAATCGCTCTGCCAAATTTCGGGATAATTTGCCAGTTCTACTCCCCAGTGGAAATTCACCACAATCCAGTCTACTTGATCCCGGACGGCCTTGATATCATCGGCAATTCGCTGTTCGAGGCCGTGATTGGTCCCCGGGACTCCTTCTCCTGCGGCATGATAGTCAGCGCTATAGTAGCCGAAGTAGGCAATGCGCTGTCCTTTGACATCAATAATTGTGGGGCGTCTGGCTGCGGTGAGTTCCATCCCTGCACCCACTCCCTGAATCCCTTCCTTTTCTAGGGTTTCCAGGGTTTCTTGGAGTCCAGGACCCTGATAGTCCATCGCATGATTATTAGCCAAATTAACAATATCAACGCCCCCGGATTTGAGGACTTCCACAGCGGAGGGTTCGGCTTTAAAGTTAAAAGTTTTTTCGAGTTTGGTATTGGCAGTGGTTAAGGTCCCTTCCAAGTTAACCATTGCCAAATCTGCCTCGCGGTATTCGGGGATTTGGTCAAAAGCCCAGGTATAGTCGCTGCCAATTAAGTCTTCAAAGGCATGACCCAGGGTGACATCTCCGCTCATCATCAGGGTAACGGTAGGGTCGTTCGGGTTCATGACATCCGTATGTTCAATCACCGGAACGGTTTCGAGGGCTGCTTGGACCATTTTAGGTCGTTCCTCAATCCCGGTGACGGCATTGGGGGCGGTTTGGGGGGAAACAATGGCGGTGGGTTGGGATTGTTCGCGAAGTTGCAAGTAACCGATCGCGCTGCCCATGATAAAGGCGGAAACGGACACTCCGGCGACTAAAAATAATCGAAAGACTTTATAGTTGACCCAAGAAGCGGCGCGAGAGACACCATCGAGCAGGCGCTGTAAATGCTGGTTTCTGCGTTGTTGGTTAGCTGGGGTAACAATGCGGATGGACTGTTGCCACAATAGGTCAGAATTTCCGACGGGGTTAGCACCTGTGGCGATGATGCGAACGCCATCAATGACTTCTGAGTTGAGCCGCCAGATTTGGTGACAGATAAATTTATTTAAACCGGAACGCAGTTGCTGGTAAATATCGGGTTGATCTCTTAACCCATTGATTTCTAGGCGAATGGGCAGACAACCTTTTTGGACGGGTTCGACTCTGGCATAAATGCCTTGGGGGGCCAGATATGAGTTAATCAGGTAGGCGATCGCCCGAAAATTTCCACCTCGTGCTAAGTCGAGCATTGAGGGTTCGGCAAAGCTGCTGAAACTGGTCATCCTGTTTACTCCTAGTTGTTACTGGAAATTTTAAATTTTAAATGAAGGGTTATCCTTCGGGGGTTGATGTTTAGCTTTTATAGGTCTTACGCACCGACGCTTCGGGGAAGGTCAACCCTCGCCCCCAGATTGCCCCTACCCACTCTTACATTTGGACATTTGGACGTTGGGACAAGAACTGCTAAAGGGGGATCACCGGGGATCTATTGCTTGATGATTGTAGCCCAAAACTTAGGTTTTCTAGGTCCTTGCCTTGACAAGTTTATAGCCAATGTGCATGACCTGGCTTTCCGGTAGGGGCACTCGCCGTTGTGGTTCAATGTGAGCCAACCTTCGACTCGGCGAGTGCCACTATAATCCTTGAATGGTTGCTTAAGTCCTATTCCTTAAAACTGATAAGTCACGCCCACTTGCAAAACTGGGTAAAATCGGAAACGATTTGACCAATCCTCGATATCTTCACGCTCTCGCTCCAGTGCACTGTTTAGCTGGAGATTGGACGCTGCACCTGCCGCGTTTAAAGTGATACTGGGCGATCGCTGGAACATCACCCCAAGGTCCATAAAAAATCCCCATCGTTGTCCGAAAGCGACGGGATTGCCCCAACCCACCCCAATATAGGGTGCAAAGTCGGGAAAATCAACTTCAGCTCGTAAAGTACCTACTTCCGTCGCCTCAAAGCTGGTGCTGCCAATGTCATAGGACGGGAGTCCTTCGTCATTTATAGAGGTCACGCCGACTCCTGATGCCTTATTCCCGTTATAAACCAGACCCCCGGTCACCCGAAATCCCGAGTCTTCGTTGGGAAAATAATCCACAAAAGCGGGGATGGTCCGCAAATCTACATCAGTATCATAAGAACCTTCGGTGGGCGTAAACTCTCTGTTGAAGGATAAACCATTAAATCCAATTCTCGCGTTTAAATTGGGAGTAATTCGACCCGTCACCTGAGTTCCCAGGCCCAGGGTTCCCACATTACCCGTTACGGCAAACCCACTACGCTCTTCGATCAATCCAATGGTGCGCGGTGGCAGTGGCGCGGTTTGAGCAGGGGGAACAGGACGAGGCGGCAAAGACGACGGTGGGACGGGTTGAGTCGGGGGAATGGGAGAGGGTGCGGGGGGGACCGGCGTCGGTCCCGGGACTTGTTGACAGCGAGAATTGAGGGGAAACAACCGACACAGGGTTTCTAAATCTGTATCTTGCGCTTGTAGGGGTTGGGAGAGGCTGGCATCGATCGCCAGGGTGGTCAAAAGACCAACCAACCCATAAAAAATTTTTATAGAAAAACTAAAGTTTTGAGCCATGAGCTTGTGTGTTCGGCTGGTGTTAGGCGGTACTCGCTTGCCATCGCATCATATCCCATCCCACTGATGCCGGGGTAATCATTTTGGCTAGGGGTGCGATCGCCACTCCCCCGGCTTACTCTCTGGCTTTCCCTTTCTTATCCCTTTCTCTATACTGTTTAAAATAGGGTTTAACATTTTGAGAACTTTTTTAACAATTATTAACCGTTACCGGAGTCGGCGATCGCCCCTGATGACTCCACCTAATCCCCAACATGAGGCAAGATCATGACCGTTCGTAAAGATACGATTTTTGAGCAGTTTTTAGCACCCGTCGTCTGGCTATTTGTGGATGAAAAGGCGATGCGGCAGTTGAGTCATAGCATCGACTGGGAAACCGAAAGTAGTCGCCTAAAGCGGCCCGATTTGGAGTACCCGGACTATTACATCACCCAAAATTTTCATGGCATTGAAGGGGGTTACCTAACCTCGGGTGCGGCAGTCAGTTACGACCCGGTTACCCAGTACGCCCTCCCTCCCAATGAAACCTGGATCCGGCAAGAGTTGATCGATGAAATTCGCACTCAACCGCGTCGGATTCTCGACCTCGGCTGTGGCACGGGTTCGACAACTATCTTGCTCAAGCAAGCCTTTCCCAGCGCCGAAGTCATCGGGTTAGATTTATCCCCCTATATGCTGGTGATGGCCGAATATAAGGCTAAACAAGCGGGTTTAGAAATACAGTGGGTGCATGGCACTGCCGAACAAACAGGGTTTGCCAGCAACTCTTTCGATCTCGTCACGGCTTCGTTGTTATTCCACGAGACACCCACTGCGATCGCAGCGGCGATCGCCCTGGAAAGCTTCCGACTGCTGCAAAGCGGGGGTCAGTTTCTCATCCTCGATGGCAATCAAAAAACCCTGCGCCATACGGAATGGCTAACTCAAGTTTTTGAAGAACCCTATATTCAGGAGTACGCCGCTGGTAGTGTGGATGCCTGGATGGGTGCAGCCGGATTTGGTGCAGTGCAGACGACTGACGTCTGGTTGCTCAATCAGGTAACCAGCGGGATCAAACCCTTACCCCAGTCCCCTGTCGAGTCCGAGTATGGGACTGAACTAGAAGAGTCCTGGGTCGTGGCTCCTAGCTACTAAGGAGAGAGCAACCATGAGTTTAAAAGCCATTTTATTTGATTTCAATGGGGTCATTATTAATGATGAGTCAATTCACGAAGAGTTAATCAATGAGTTGCTGCTGGCGGAGAACTTGCGTCCGAAAAAGGGGGAATTTTGGCAAATCTGTTTGGGACGCAGCGATCGCGCTTGTATTACGGAGTTATTTGCCCTGCGGGGTCGGTTCCTGACCGATGAGGCAGTCGCGTCCCTAATCGCTCGCAAGGCGATCGCCTATCAGCAACAACTCGATCGTCTCGATAAGCTGCCCATTTTTCTAGGGGTCGAAGACTTGATTTTTAAACTGCGCGGCGCTCAGTTAAAGTTAGCGGTGGTCTCCGGTGCTTTGCGATCCGAGGTGGAACTGGTGTTAAACCGTGCTAATCTCGCCCAACATTTTTCGGCAGTGGTTGCCGCAGATGACATCACCGCTAGCAAACCCTCACCGGAAGGCTATCTGCTGGCAGTGGAACGACTGAATCAGCAATATCCAGAATTGAACCTGACCCCTACCAATTGTTTGGCGATCGAAGATACTCCGGCGGGGATTCAGGCGGCCCAATGTGCCGGGATTCAGGTAGTCGGAATTGCTAATACTTACCCGTTTCATATGCTCCAACGGCAGGCAAACTGGACGGTAGATTATCTAAAAGATGTGGAAATCGATCGCCTGCGGGAGTTTTTTAAGGGATGTCTGCCCCAACCCGTACCCGGTTAATCTTAAGGGAGTAGAACTCCGAACCCATGACCTAGGGCAGTTTGAGCCATTTTGAGAGCACATCACTTTTATCTAGGATTCCCTCTTCCCTTTCTGCCTGGGTTCATGTTATGATGGCTCTACGAATGACCGGGGAATTAGCTCAGTTGGTAGAGCGCTGCGATCGCACCGCAGAGGTCAGCGGTTCGAATCCGCTATTCTCCACTTTTAGTTAAACCTTAGAGAGCGCAATTGAGTCGCGCTCTTTATTGGCTGGGGGGGTCAGGTGAGCCGCTCCCATGAGGCAGTCAGCGATCGGGCAAAAAAAAGTCGCCCGAGATTTGGGAAACCGCCTCAAGTTCAATGTAGATCAATCCTAAGACCATTAAAAGGGGGTTGGATTCGTCAATGAAGCCCCTTCAGAATTTTAATTTACCCTTGATCCGCGCGATAGAATAGATTGAGCCTCAGATAAAGGGGTGCATCCTTTAATCGCAACGTGAAAATATATTCTACTGGCTATCTTTAAAAAACTTAATATGTAGCTTCAACTACCAAAAACCGCTCTTTTTCCTAAAAAATCCGTCGTTCAAGACTGCAAAAGTGCTGAAAAGGTAAAGTTTGTAACAAACGAATTGTAAGGTTTTGGTAACTATTGTTGCATCTTATGTTGTGTCGATCCAATCCCGGATAAATACGGTATGGTGTAAATATAAAGGAATTATTAAGCCTACTGGAAGAACCGCGATAGTGATTTTTCGAGTAGCGTATCAGTAAATCCGCTTTAGCCAATCCCCGACAAGAGATTGGTTTTTGTTGGCAGGAGGAAATATGAATCCCTTAATGCTACGTCAAATTTGGTCCTTGATAGAAAAAACCCAGGTTAACGTTTTGTTAAGCCTAGATGATGCAAGCTTGGTGCAGTGGTTGCTTAAGCAGTTTAGACAAGAGCAACCCCTCGATCCCGATCAAGTGAATGTAGTGAATGCGTACTTGCGATCGCGACTCTCTCTGATTCGCGATATCGCTAACGAACGAATTGCTACAGAAATGGGATAACCCCTTGCAAAGTACCCGGGTTCCCTTGGCCCACCTCTATTTTTCCAGAATTGGTGACCGATCGCGGTTAAGTTTGTCCCTCGGAAATAGGGGGATAATGACCGTGATGGAATACGTGACTCCACCCTTAAACCCATCAGGAAAGACCTGCTGCGATCGCCACAGTAGTAGGTCTTTTCATCGTTTGAACCCCCAGGCTTTCCCCAGTCGTGTAAGATAAAATACAGGCTTTAAAGAACAAGCGCACTGCAATCGGCCAATTCAATACAAAAAATTATACAGATGGGTAAACGGGGATTATTGACGCTGGCAAGCGTATTTCTGGCGATCGCTGCCAGCGCTTGTGGGGGCCCATCGGGTGAACCCAACGCCAATGTTGCCACAGGTTCCCAGAAGCTGGCTCAAATCCAGAATCAGGGCCAGATCGTCTGTGGTGTGAGTGGGGAGTTACCCGGATTTAGTTATGTAGACGCCACGGGTAAATATGCGGGACTGGATGTAGATATTTGCCGGGCGATCGCTGCGGCTATTTTTGACGACCCCGACGCCGTAGAATTCCGAAATCTGAATGCAAAAGAACGGTTTACCGCTGTTAAAAGTGGGGAAGTTGATATCCTGAGTCGGAATACCACCTGGACCCTTAGCCGGGATACAGGGGCTGTGGGTATGGCCTTTGCCCCGGTGGTATTCTATGACGGACAAGGGATTATGGTCCGTAAAAATAGTGGGATTACAACCGTCGCTGGCCTGAAGGATAAAGCAATTTGTACCCAAACGGGGACCACAAATGAGCAAAATATCGCCGATCGCATGGCAAGTCTCGGCATCAACTATCAACTCGTGGTCTTTGAAGATATTAATGTTGCCTACGCGACTTATCTTCAGGGTCGCTGTCAAGGGGTAACCTCTGATCGTTCTCAATTGGTGTCTCGGCGATCGCAATTTCCTGACGCCGAACAACATCTAATTTTAGAAGAAACCATTTCTAAAGAACCCCTAGCCCCAGCGGTGGCACCAGGGGACCCAAACTGGTCAGATCTGGTGAATTGGATTATTTATAGCACCATCTATGCTGAAGAACTCGGAATTACTTCAGAAAATGTCGAAGAGATGGCGAATAGTACCAATCCTGAAATCAGACGCTTTTTAGGAACGGAAGGTAATTTAGGTCAAGACTTAGGATTGAGCAATGATTTTGCCCAAAGAACCATCCGTCATGTAGGGAACTATGGAGAAATTTACAATCGCCATTTAGGACCAGAAACGCCTTTAAATCTCGATCGCGGATTGAATAAATTATGGACGGATGGCGGGTTGATGTATTCCCCACCCTTTCGGTAATGATGCTTTGAAATCGAATGTTTCAATAACTCGGGAAGAATTAAATTATGGGTTTAGGTGTATTAATTGATGGGAAATGGGTAAGCCAGCGCAATCAGGAGGATAGCGGGGGGCGATTTGTGCGCCCTACTACAACCTTTCGCAATCGGATTACTGCCGATGGTGCGAGTGGATATCCAGCGGTTGCTGGACGCTATCATTTGTATGTGTCTTTAGCTTGTCCTTGGGCCCATCGCACTCTGATTTTGCGCTCATTGAAAGGGTTAGAAGAGGCCATTAGCCTCTCGGTGGTTTCCCCAGTGATTGATGAAAATAGCTGGGAATTTTCTGAGTATCCGGGGATGATTCCTGACTCGGTTAATCACTGCGATTATTTATGGCAACTGTATCTTAAAGCGGATTCTAATTACAGTGGGCGAGTGACTGTGCCGGTTTTATGGGATACAGAAACAAATCAAATTATCAATAATGAGTCCCGAGAAATTATCCGAATGTTGGATACGGAGTTTGAGGGAATTGCTTCCTACTCTATAAATTTATATCCATCGGATTTGCAAACCACCATTGATGAAACTATTGATGCGATTTATCAACCGATTAATAATGGGGTTTATCGAGCCGGATTTGCGACGACCCAGGCGGCGTATGAAGAAGGGGTAACGGATTTATTTAATGCCTTGGACTACTGGGAGAAGATTCTCGGGAACCAGCGTTATTTATGTGGCGATCGCCTCACGGAAGCAGATGTTTGTATGTTTACTACCCTGGTGCGGTTTGATTTGGTTTATTATGTTCACTTCAAGTGTAATTTACGGCGAATTGTAGACTATCCCAATTTATGGAATTATCTCAAGGATTTATATCAACATCCTCAGATAAAATCCACTTGCGATTTTGACCATATTAAACAGCATTATTATCGGAGTCATCCCAAAGTTAATCCGGCTGGAATTGTGCCGAAAGGACCGATAATTAATTGGGACGAACCCCACGATCGCAATCGGTTGGGGTAAACTTCTCGGTACAAGTTGAGGGAGACAGAAAATGAGAAAATTTTGGCGCGATCGCCGGTTTTGGTTTGTTGCCATTCAAGCAGTCGCTGTCCTCTCTATCGCAATCGTTGGGTTAACCCTGTGGCAAAACCTGAATCGCAACTTACAACAGCAAGGAATGAGCCTGGGATTTAACTTTTTAGGGTCTCAGGCTGCTTTTGATATTGGCGAAACCTTGATTTCCTACGACAGAAGTGCTACCTACGCAAGAGCTTTATGGGTAGGATTGCTAAATTCATTGCGAGTAATGGTGGTAGGAATTATTCTGGCAACGGCGATAGGGGTTACCGTGGGAGTGGGGCGATTATGGGATAATTGGCTATTGCGAAAACTCTCGTTAGTGTATGTAGAAATTATCCGGAATACTCCGTTATTGCTGCAATTATTTTTCTGGTATTCGGCGGTTTTCTTGAGTTTACCCGGGCTACAAGATGCGATAAAATTGCCAGGAAGGATTTATCTAAGTCAGCAAGTTGTAGCCGTTCCCTTGCCTTGGACTGTGCCAGAAGTCCTGGAAAATGGGCAAATTGTGGGGGGGTTGCAACTCTCACCGGAATTATCAGCATTGTTGCTAGGATTGAGTTTTTATACGGCGGCATTTATTGCTGAAATCGTGCGCGCCGGGATTGAATCCGTGCCAAAAGGACAGTGGGAAGCAGGGCGATCGCTGGGATTAAAACCGGGTTTAATGATGCGATTGGTGATTTTTCCCCAAGCGTTGCGAACCATGGTCCCATCCCTGACGAGTCAATACCTGAATTTAGCAAAAAATACCAGTTTGGCGATCGCGATCGGCTATCCCGATATTTACTTTGTTGCCTCAACGACATTCAATCAAACGGGACGGGCGGTAGAAGTGATGATCATACTAATGGGAACTTATTTAACCATTAGTTTAGTAATTTCAATTTTACTTAATTTTTATAATAAAAGCGTACAAATTAAAGAACGCTAAATTTTAGATTCCTAAGAAATATAAATAATATGAATAACCCCCCGCAACTTCCTCCGCCCAAACTTAAAGTTTCTCCCTGGATATGGGCTAAAAAAAACTTATTTAACACCTGGTATAATAGCATTTTGACGGTGTTTTTTTTCGGATTGATTTATCAGCTAGGGGGCGGATTGTTGCATTGGGTAGTCACCCTCGCCGATTGGCAAGTGGTGGGGGTAAACTGGCGGTTATTTTTAGTGGGAAGGTATCCCTCCAAACTTTATTGGCGCGTGGGAATGGCAAAGGGGGTAATCGCTGGCGCTGGTGCCTTTTCTTTCTGGGCGATCCGCTGGCGTCCTCGCTTCATTCCATGGCTTCCTTTGGCCTGGATTTTGGCATTTCCAGTGATTCTCTGGTTAATCGGGGGTGGGTACGGATTGCGACAGGTTCCGACTCAGCTATGGACCGGGTTATTGCTCACCTTGCTAACTGCAATTGTTAGTATTGTGTTATCATTTCCAGCCGGAGTATTGTTGGCATTGGGACGCCAAAGTTCTCTCCCTGTCTTGCGCTGGTTGTGCATTTTTTATATTGAAATTGTCCGGGGATTGCCACTGATTGGGATTTTGTTTATGGCGCAGGTGATGCTGCCTTTATTCTTACCCGTGGAGGTGCGTCTTGATCGTGTGATGCGGGCGATCGCGGGATTGAGTCTATTTAGTGCCGCTTATATGGCAGAAAATGTGCGCGGGGGTTTGCAATCCGTCCCTCGCGGACAAATTGAAGCTGCTAAAGCCCTGGGATTAGCAACTCCTTGGGTAATCCTACTGATTGTATTACCCCAAGCATTACGCGCCGTGATTCCCGCCATTGTTGGGCAATTTATTGGATTATTTAAAGATACCTCTTTACTCGCGCTTGTGGGTTTAGTAGAATTAACAGGGATGGCAAGAGCTATTCTGGCTCAACCGGAATTTATTGGGGACTACGCGGAGGTCTACATTTTTGTTGGCTTGATTTACTGGATTTTCTGTTATGGAATGTCCTTTGCGAGTCGCCGATTAGAGCGTAAATTAGCCGTTGGAAAATCCTGAAGGCGATCGCCTGCTAAATTCGCTCATTTTTCACCTAAGTATTTAAAAACAACCCTCTCTTATTTATGTATGACCGGAGTTTACAAAAGGTTGCTAACCGTTTAGCAAAAACCCTAGAACAGGATAAATTAATTCAAGAAACTACCCATGAATTAAGAGACGTTCTCAACGTTAATCGTATCCTCTTGTATTACTTTTATTCTCAGTGGAAAGGACAAGTTACCTTTGAATCCGTGAGTGATGTAGAGTTTTCCCTTTTTGGGCAAGCTGGACCCGACCAATGTTTTAATGATGAATATGCGGCTTTATATTTGCAGGGACGAGTCCGCGCGATTTTTGATATCGAAAACGAACCTATAGATGAGTGTCATCGGAAGTTTCTTCAGACTCTACAAGTTCGGGCAAATTTAGTGGTTCCGATTCTCTCCCCTAAAGGACTGTGGGGATTACTCGTCGCCCATCACTGTCAGGATACTCGTCCGTGGTCCTTAAAAGATATAAAAATGATGCAAGATGCCGCAGCAATTTTAGGAAATGCGGCCACTATTCGAGATAGTTAAGGGAAGGGCGAAGTATGGGCCGGATTTAGGGATGAAAAATAACCCAGGGCTAATGGGCAATAAACAATGACTAATGAGCCACAATTAAAGCCAATTATTATTGCTGAAAATGTCCACAAATGGTATGGACAATTTCATGCCCTGCAAGGAGTTAGTCTGACCATTGATCCGGGAGAAGTGGTGGTAATTATGGGGCCATCCGGTTCGGGTAAATCGACCTTTATCCGCACCTTTAATGCCCTGGAAGAGTATCAACAAGGACGGATTGAAATTGATGGCATTGAACTATCCAACGACTTGAAGAATATTGATACCATTCGCCGGGAAGTAGGGATGGTATTTCAGCAGTTTAATCTGTTTCCCCACCTTACTGTTTTGCAAAACGTGACTTTAGCCCCCAAATGGGTGCGTCGATGGTCTAATGTAAAGGCAGAAGAAGTGGGGATGCAGTTATTAGAACGGGTCGGAATCCTGGAACAGGCGCGGAAATATCCCGGGCAATTATCGGGAGGACAGCAGCAACGAGTGGCGATCGCCCGCGCCTTGGCAATGCAACCTAAAATTATGTTATTTGATGAACCCACCTCCGCTTTAGACCCGGAAATGGTCCGGGAAGTCCTAGAAGTCATGCAGAATTTGGCAACATCTGGGATGACAATGGTGGTGGTGACCCATGAAGTTGGTTTTGCCCGCGAAGTTGCCGATCGCGTGGTGTTTATGGATGGGGGAATTGTCATTGAAGTAGCAACACCCACTAATTTTTTTCAAAATCCCCAAGAAGAACGAACCCGCCAATTTTTATCTCAAATTTTGTAGGCGGTAGATGGAAGGATTAATAGGAAAGTATTAAGTAATTATGAATGAAAATACCATTACGCTTTTAGGATTGCTGGCGGGAACTTTAACTACCGTGGCTTTTGTCCCTCAAGTTCTAAAAACTTGGAAATCTAAATCCACCAAGGATGTTTCGTTAAATACTTTTTTAATGTTTTGCACCGGAGTGTTTTTATGGCTAATTTATGGTTTGTTTAAGCAAGATATAGCGGTAATTTTGGCAAATTTTATCACTTTTATTTTAGCCTCCATTATTTTAGGTCTTAAACTAAAATATAAATAGGTGAATATCAAGACCTCAACAATCTGCGAGGGTTCAAACCTGCTGCGGTTGTCGCAACCTGTCCTAATTTAACCCCTGCCTGTGACTCCTTCTGCATTTGACTCTGAACATCTTTTATTTACCCCGGCGACTGCTGATGCCGATGGGATTCCGGTAATTTACGCCTTTCCCAATGAGTACAGTGTAGGTATTACTAGCTTAGGCTATCAAGTCGTCTGGGCAACCCTGGCGACACGTCGGGATTTGCAAGTGTCGCGCTTATTTACGGACGTTCACGAACCCTTGCCTGGTGAACCCGAATTAGTGGGGTTTTCTATGTCTTGGGAATTGGATTATGTGAATATCCTAGGGTTATTAGAATCTCTGGACATTCCGATTCGGGCGGGCGATCGCACCGAGGCCCACCCCCTGATTTTTGGAGGGGGACCCGTTTTGACGGCGAACCCAGAACCCTTTGCAGACTTCTTTGATGTGATTTTACTCGGGGATGGGGAAAATCTCCTAGGTGAGTTTATTGAGGGGTATCAAGGGGTCAGAAATGCAGGGCGAGTGCAGCAGCTTCGGCATCTGGCGCAGGTTCCAGGCTTGTATGTACCGAGTTTGTATGAAGTCACTTATCACGGTTCCGACGGGGCGATCGCCTCTATTCACCCCGTTGATGCAGAAATTCCGCCGACAGTCGCCAAACAAACCTATCGCGGAAATGTCCTATCCACCTCATCGGTAGTCACGGAAAAAGCCGCTTGGCCCGATATTTTTATGGTAGAAGTGGTGAGAAGTTGTCCAGAAATGTGTCGCTTTTGTTTAGCGAGTTATCTGACTTTACCCTTTAGAACCGCGAGTTTAGAAGCGTCCTTAATTCCGGCGATCGAACGAGGTTTACAAGTGACCCGTCGGATTGGATTGTTAGGCGCTTCTGTAACCCAGCATCCCGAATTTAATCAGTTGTTAGATTATCTCAATCAGCCCCAATTTGAGGACGTACGCTTGAGTATTGCCTCGGTGCGAACGAATACAGTGACGGAACAATTAGCTCAAACTTTGGCAAATCGAGGGACAAAATCTCTCACCATTGCCATAGAAAGTGGATCAGAACGGGTTCGGAAAATTGTTAATAAAAAATTAGAAAATCCGGAAATTATCCAAGCGGCGATCAATGCTAAATCCGGGGGATTAGCTGGGTTAAAACTGTACGGAATGGCGGGTATTCCCGGGGAGGAACTGGAAGATTTAGAGGCAACGGTGCAACTGTTGCGATCGCTCAAAACCGCTGCCCCGGGTTTGCGCCTAACCTTTGGCTGTAGCACCTTTGTACCAAAAGCTCATACGCCTTTTCAGTGGTTTGGGGTCAATCCTCAAGCCGAAAAACGCTTGAAAAAGCTCCAGAAAGAGTTAGGCAAATCCGGGATAGATTTTCGGCCCGAAAGTTACAATTGGTCCGTGATGCAAGCCTTAATTTCCCGTGGCGATCGCCGTTTATCTTCCCTCTTAGAATTAGTTCGACATTATGGCGACACCCTCGGCAGCTATCGCCGCGCCTTTAAAGAACTACGCGGAACTTTACCCGACTTAGAATTTTACGTGCACGAGAATTGGGAATCAACCCAAATTTTACCCTGGAATCACATTTTAGGACCCTTACCTGTGACAACTTTGCAGAAGCATCTCGCTGAGGCAACGAGTTATTTTCCTGGATCTGAAAAAATTATTTCCCCAGTGCTTTAGCGCAGCAAAATCATAAAATTTATCAAAATGTTTTCCTATTCTGAGGGAAAGCGATTAGACTCAAGGAGTTACAGTTAAACGAATAAAAAGTTAATCTTTTTCAAAACTTATGAACCTGAAGCAAAAAAGCTGGAAACTTTCAGTTGCGATCGCCGGGGTATTTTTACTCTACAGCCCCACCGTGGGTGCCGTCGTCACATCCAATCCTGTCCCAGCAACGGCTGAAGAAACTCACCCAATGCCCGTTCAAATTGCCCAAGAACGCTATTGTCCCGATGGTGCCGGGGGTGGTCCGTTGGTCGATTTCTATGAAACCGATAATTTTTGGATCTATATTTGCGAAGCCGATCAACTCTATTATTATGGCGTTGAAAAAGGGAGTGGGAGTTCTATCACTCTTCCCGTTTATGTGGAAGAGGGGACGGGATACGTTGCCGTCAACAAGGAATATACCTATATTGTTAATGGTCTAAGTTTGAGTATTTATCGCGGTGATACTCTCTTGCAAGAAGACTGGGTTTACAGAGAGTAACGGTTTTCTGTCCTTCATTTTTTGAGGTGCATCTCTAGGGGAGTGATTTCGAGAATTTATGGTAAAATTAAATCACTCCTGGTTTTTGATTAAAATTACGCTGTATGCAGACAACAGCTAACTATTATTGTGCTTATTGCGGCGAAGATAATTTAATTTTTGTAGATTTAAGTGCCGGTAGCTACCAGTCGTATATTGAAGATTGTCAAGTTTGCTGCCAGCCCAATATCTTATCCCTTCAAATTGATGAAGATACGCTTGATGTTGAAATTAGCAGCGAGCCCGAAAGCTAAACCCGGAAAAATTAAGGATAATGTATGCTACATTTCAAATATTCTAGCCTGATTAATGCCCCGGTAGAAGTTGTTTGGAACTTTCACGAAAGACCGGATATTTTGCAGCAATTAACTCCCCCCTGGCAACCCGTGCAAATTATCCGTAGAGAAGGGGGTTTAGAAGTTGGGGCTATTTCAGAATTCAGGATTTTTTTAGGACCGATTCCTGTGCGGTGGGTGGCGCAACATACCGCCTGTGAACCTTATCATTTGTTTATTGATGAACAAGAAGAAGGACCGATGGAACGTTGGACCCATCGTCATGAATTTATCCCAGAAAATGGGAAAACCCGCTTAATTGATGCGATCGATTATGCCATACCCGGAGGATGGATGGCTGATTTGATGCTGGGTTGGTTTGTAGATGCACGTTTGCGGGATATGTTTCGTTATCGCCACGGAGTGACTCAACGAGAGTGCGATCGCCGTTAGTTCGGAGTTATGAGGCTGTTTTTATCGGAATTTTAATCAAAAACTCCGCCCCGCATTCCGGTTGAGAATAACACTCTATGACTCCGCGATGTTTTTCCACAATAATTTGATAGCTAATCGACAATCCCAAGCCGGTTCCTTTTCCAACCGGCTTAGTCGTGAAAAATGGGTCGAATAAGCGATTTTTTACCGATTCTGATAGTCCCGGACCATTGTCTTTAATTTTAATAACTACAAAATCGTCCGGGGTGAGTTCGGTATGAATGATAATTTGGGGAGAGGGGTTCACAAAACTTTTTTGGGAAATTTGAGTTGGGTCATTTTTTAAGTTTTTTGCTGGAGTTGTGACTTCCTCTACCGCATCGATCGCATTGGCAATAATGTTCATAAAGACTTGGTTTAATTGACCAGGATAACACTCAATTAAGGGTAACTTACCGTATTCTTTTATCACCTGAATCCGAGGTAACCGATGTTGCAATATTAGCAATGTGTTGTCGATGCCCTCGTGAAGATCTACCGGCTTTTTCTGAGATTCATCCAGCCTGGAAAAATTCCGTAAAGACAAAACAATTTGTCGAATTCGTTCCGATCCAAATTTCATCGAATGTAGGGCTTTAGGCAAATCCTCTAAAATAAATTCTAGATCCACTTCTGCGAGCAACTCTTGAATTTCCGGAACAGGCTGTGGATAGTAATACTGATACATTTCTATCAAAGGTAAAATCTCTTGAAAATAATGATAGGCATGAATAGCATTTCCGTGAATAAAGGTCACAGGATTATTAATTTCATGAGCAATTCCAGCCACCATTTGACCGAGACTGGACATTTTCTCCGTCTGAATGAGTTGGGTTTGGGTTTCTCTGAGTTGATGTAAGGCTTGTTCCAGACGTTGTGCTTGGTCCCGCGCTTGCTGTGCAGCAGCAAGAGATTGGGTGTAGAGTTCCCCTTGGTCGATCGCAATCGTGAGGCGATCAATAACCGATTGCATTAACGACACCTCGCTATCTTTCCAAGGACGTACCGCGCTACAATTAACGCAACTTAACACCCCCACTTGTCCCGAATGCGTCTGTAACGGCAGGGATAGCAAGGATTTAAACCCCCAAGCGCGAAAATCCTCTTGGACTATCGCATCCGGATAAGATTCCACCCTATCAATGCCAATCGGTTCCAGTTGCAAACACTCAGTAGTCCAAGGTTCACTGGCAAAATAGAATCCTAGGGTACTCAAAACCCCCGGCGATCGCGCTTCTTTGACCGTTTCCCAGTTTAGAACCTTGCAATGACTTTGTTGCCTTGGCGATCGTGTTCCTTCCCGAGGCATCCCATTAGGCCGATACCAGCTAAAATAACAAAGTTCAATTTGCAACAAGTCCCGGATTTTTTTCACGGTTGTTTCCAAAATCGTCTCTAAATCTAAAGACTGACGAATTTGTTCCGTGAGTTGATTTAACAGGGCTTCCCGCGACACTTTTTCTTGTAACCGTTCCTCCGATCTCCGCAATGCTGCCTCAGTCTTTTTGCGCTTGGTAATCTCCTCTACCGTTCCCTCATAATAGAGTAACGTTCCCTGCTCATCCCGCACGGCCCTTGCATTCTCAGCAATCCAAATAATCTTGCCATTATTGCAGTAAACCTGAGACTCAAAATCTGAAATTTTGTCATGCCGAGAAATTTCCTCAATAAACTGAAACCGGCGATTTTCATCCACATACAGTTGATGATGTACCGTTCTGAGTTCCTGCATCACTTGCTGGGGCAAATCATACCCATAAATCTTTGCCAAGGCGGTATTTGCGCTGATATATTCTCCCTCGGGCGTCGTCTGAAAAATCCCCATAATCGCATTTTCAAAAATGCTACGATATTTTTCCTCCGCTTGACGCAGTGCCGCCTCAGCTAATTCCCGCGAGGCTATTTCCTCCCGCAAGTGGGCGATCACTTCCTGTAATTGTTCCGTGCGCTCTTCTACCCGATTTTCTAACGCTTCATTCGCCGCTTTCAGAGTATCTTGATACTGCTGACGCTCCGTAATATCCTGTACCAACGAAGCCACCCCAATTGGATTTCCATCCGGATCAATTAAAGGGGTGTTGTACCATTCACAGACGATAGTCTGACCCGTTTTAGTAAAATTCTCATTGGTGCTGCGCGTCCCCCCGCTTTGTTTTAATAACTTTAGGAAAACTTGGTTAACGTGCTCCCGGGCAGTCTCTGGGACAATCAGTTCTACTGCATGACGGTTGATCGCTTCACTTTTGCAGTAACCAAATATTTTTTCCGCCGCCGGATTCCAATCCCTTATCTCAAAATTTAAGTCCCATTCAATCACGGCCAAGGGAGTTTGTTTAAAATGTAATCCCAGTCTTTGTTCCGACTGTCTCAGGGATTCTTGGGAAATTTTTCGATCCGTAATTTCCATGAGTAATCCATCCCATAAAATATCCCCATTCTCTTGCTTTTCCGGGCGAGAATGACCTTCAATCCACTGAATTTTACCCGAGGGGTTGATAAATCGTCCCTCCCAGTGCCAAGGTTCTAAAGTTTCAGCGGAAAGGGCTACGGAACGGGAAAACCTGGGTAAATCATCGGGGTGAATTAGGTTAACTAATACCTGAGCATTCTTTTCAATTGACTCCGCATCAATTTCAAAAAAATCCTGACATCCCGGACTCATATAAGGAAAAACTACTGCTCCATTAGGACGCATCAGAAATTGATAAATTACTCCCGGCAAGTTAGCAGCTAAGTGCTGGAACCTTCGCTGGGCGAGGGTAAGTTTTTCTTCAGTTTGCTTGAGGGGGGTGATATCAAATTGAAGGGCAATGTATTTGAAGGGAATTCCCTCAGCATTCAGAATTGGGTTAATCGTTGTCTCTACCCAGTAAAATGAGCCATCTTTGCGCTTGTTTTTAATTTCTCCTCGCCAAACTTGACCTTGGGCGATCGCCTCCCACAGTGCCGTAAAAAATTCCCGAGGATGAAATCCGGAGTTAACAATTTCCGGGGTGCGACCCAGGAGTTCCTCCCGACTATAGCCCGATATTTCTATAAATTTATCGTTCACCTGGGTGATTCGTCCGCGATCGTCGGTTTCAATCACGATCACAGTATTATTCACCGCAGACTTCCAATTGAGTAAATTTTCGTGGCACTGTTGCAAGTTGATTGAGCAAGTCGTCATGGGCGTTACCTGGAGGGTACAACTGGGTTGAGGTTCTTCATCTATTAAAGCGATTTCATTGGCTAGAGTGATGGATTGTTGCGAACTTTAACACTCGGGCCCTAGTTAGAGAACCCCAACTGGAACGATTAAAGTCTCTCAACTCCTACTCTTGTGTCACCCAGAGGGAAATCGAGGCTAGCATCCCCCGGCAGTCGCCTTTCCCCTCCCGGGGATTTGCACCGACTCCCCCTGGGGATGTTCGGTTATTACGACCGAATTCGTGATCACCCCACCTGTAACAATTCTTTACGCTTTGTTACAGTTATTTACATAAGGAACACAAACATAGGTTAATTTAATGAAAACTGACTTTAATTTCCCCGGCAAGTACCTCATGGGTCCCGTAGTCTTTCGCCCCAGCTTTAACGAGCAATCCGAAGAAATTAACGTTAATCAAGCCTGGTCCTTATTTTTCACCGCAGGACAAGAAGATAAAGCATTGGGATTCAATACGGAGGCGGGTCGATTTTTCACTAACCTGCTGATGGCGATCGGTGTGAGTGGGATTGTATGGGCTTTAATCTTTAACAATATGGGTTAGATCCTCCCCGATTCATTAAGCCCGCGTAAGCGGGCTTTTTGCTGTTTACCCTTTAGGGTGCAGGGTCTTGAATCCCCCAAAAAAGGCCCCCCCTCAAACAGGGAAGGCCTTTTCAAAATGAGTCCAGATAACCGTTTAAGCGGGATAAATCCGGAGACGGCGATTGGGTTCATCTCCAAAACTGCAAGACTTTAACCGATAGTGTTCCACCAACTCGTGCTGCATCTTGCGAACTTGTCCCCCTCGCGGCAATAGTTCTACCGGCTGTCCCTTGGGAATCACAATTTGTTCCACAGCCAAACGTGCTTCTTCCAGGGCCTCGATTTCATCATGGCTGCCACTTTGGGCGAACAGGGACACATCGGACACTTCTGGAGTGTCCCCTTCATCCAGATGCAACATCCGGCGTAAGGAATGGGCAATCTTGGGAACGCTGCTGGAATTAATCGTGAAGATGGGGACCTGCCGGTTTTTGGACATTTGCCGCAACTTAGAATGGTTTTTAACGTGCGATCGCACAGCTAACACCACATCGGCACTATCAATATCCTTCGTCACCACCACCGGCAGGGCCAAGGTCCGAATCACCTGATCCAACTGATGACGGCTGACCCCATAAGGGTAGACGTGCAGGGGCAAATCCTCCCCATTGGGTCCGGCGAGGGCGAGGGGGGAGATTTCCTCAAACCCATAATCCGCCGCCGAAGAAAAGCCATCGCTCGGATATAACGACTCATTCAGCATCTGCTCAAAGGACTTTTCCTCCGGCACCGCCTTGGGGCGAGAAGAGCGCCCTAACTCCGGCAAGGTTTGCATCGGTAAAGGCTGCATTTTGCCACTTGAGCGCAACCCGGCAGTCCCAAAAGGACGCACCGCCGCCGTTGCTGTGGGATTTTGCGGGGGTAACTCATTGGTAACCGTCACTTTCCCAGTTTCGCTCACGGTCCGCGCTTGCAAAGGGGGCTGTCGTCCGCGCAGCAAACTATCTACCGTTTCTGATACCCGTTCATGAACTACCCAGCGCTTGCGTTCGCTCATTTCCACCGCAATTTCAAACGTCGGTGGTGCTTTGCGTTCCAACACCGTTTTTTGAGAACCCCGCCGCCGCGCCTCTTCATCGCCGAGGGTCACGGACTGAATCCCCCCGACCAAATCGCAGAGGGTGGGGTTTTTAATCAAGTTTTCAATCTGGTTACCGTGGGCGGTCCCGACCAACTGCACCCCTCGTTCTGCGATCGTCCGCGCTGCCAACGCTTCCAGTTCGGTGCCGATTTCATCGATGACAATCACTTCCGGCATATGGTTTTCCACCGCCTCGATCATCACCTTATGTTGAAATTCCGGGGCCGCCACTTGCATCCGTCGCGCCCGCCCGATCGCCGGATGGGGAATATCGCCATCCCCAGCGATTTCGTTGGAGGTGTCGATAATCACCACCCGTTTGTGGAGTTCATCAGCTAACACCCGCGCAATTTCCCGCAATGCGGTGGTTTTGCCCACCCCCGGGCGGCCTAACATTAAAATGGATTGTCCGCTTTCAACTAAATCGCGGATCATGTGAATGGTGCCAAAGACAGACCTCCCCACCCGGCAGGTTAAGCCGATGATTTCCCCCGTCCGATTGCGAATGGCGCTGATTCGGTGCAGAGTTTGTTCGATACCCGCGCGATTGTCCCCACTAAAGTGACCGACTCGCTCGATCGCATATTTGAGATCCGAACGGGAGACGGGGGTATCGCTGATATACTCGGCTTGATTGGGAAAGCGAGCCTCGGGAAGGCGTCCCAAATCCATCACTACCTCAATTAAGCTACTCAGGGAGGAGTGCTTTTTTAAGTGATGGCGAATGGACTCGGGCAAAATTTCTAGCAATTGGCTGAGATCGTCAGTAATCTGCATTCTTCCGAGATCGACGTTTTCCACTCCACTCTGTGCTTTGGGTTGGATCGGGTTGTCAATCGGTTGATTTCCCTGAGAATTAACCATAAATTCTTGCGTCGATAACTGAGCAGGACAAAAAGGTAAAAACCGAAAATGGAGAAGTCAAACGTTTGGAATCAATCAGGGGTGGTCTGTCATAGCTTTGTATTATTTGTATTATTCTGTAATTGTAAGTCAAATTTGATCTCAGAAACAAGGGAATAGGCTAAATCGACTGCTTCCCACAGTAAATCGGGGCAGTCTTCAAGAGCGTAAGTCCCCAAAAAATTCTCTCCCCGGTGTTGTTCAACCCGCTCTAAAATGGGGGATAACAATACGCGAGCATAGCTGCCGTAGGCGACTCCGGATAGAAAGGAGTTGGAATGGTTGTCTAGGGCGTTGACTTGACTCCCGCGCAACAATCCCATTGATTTGAGTTTGGAAACCGTATGCTGATTGGTGCCCCCGGCGAGTTGTACAAAGCCCGGTAAACCCGCTTCTAATACTTTTTGACCCAATTTAATTGCGGCGCGAGTCGTACCAATGCCGATATCTCCACTCATCGGGCGTCCGTCGGTTTGCCAGATCACCGCACAAGGGAGGGGAGCGATCGCCTGATAAATTGCCCACAGATAATCAATCAGATTTTCCCCGTCGGGACAGCTAATGGCAACGACCTTCAGCTGGTCCACCGATGGGGCGATTGCACTCCAAAGGCGTTTAAAATCCTCGATTCGACCCACTTGGGTATGAATTTCTACCGCGTTTACGCCTTTAGATAACACCGATGGCGCAACGGCTGTCGGTGTCGAGACATACGAACGGGTGACAATTTGTCCAATCGGACAAACCGGCAGGCAGCGTCCACATCCATAGCAGCGTTCTTCTATAACCCCGGCAGATTGAAACTCGGGTGAATTTTGAGTAGTCTTAAAGGATGAATCACCGAGTTGGGGTAGGCGGTTTAATTCTGACCGGGGAAAGGCGATCGCTTGCGCAGGACAAATGGTTTCACAGGGTCGAGGACAATCGGGCGGACACTTTTCTGGATTAAATTCTGCTTTTCTAAAATGTGGGTCTTCCCCATCATTTAAACTGACCATTAGTAATGGCCGAGGAATCCCTCTCCTTCCAAAGCGATCGCGATTGCCTCGTTTTTGAGCCTCTTGTCCTAGGATGACACCCGTTTCGATCGCGTCAACCGCAGCCGCAATCACCGCTGGATCCGCTGCAACATCGATGCAGTCAGCACCAGCTAAGCAATAGGCCAAAGTAATATTCCGCACAAACTGCAAGTGTTGAAAACTAGCACCGCAGATTAGCTTGAACCAATGGCCTTCAGATAAGGATGTTAACGGGTCGTTCAAGTTGCTCACATCTATATGCTAATCTGAGCGGTCACAAATGGGGAGAGCTTGCCTTAATTTACTCCTAGGGGAATAGGGGTAAGGAATACGACAACTGTCTCCACAGTTGAGGCTCAATGTTGATGGCGATCGCCCCTCATTTCCAGATTTAGGGAAATGCCACCCTTTTTAGTCTATATCTAGCGTTTGAAGTCCACCCACTCGCCGGGAAAATTCCTGAGAAGCTGCCGCTATTTCCCTCTTTACAACTTCTATTAGCCCTCTCCCCTTTTTTGTGACGGGGTTGCCTCCAAATAGGCGATCGCTGCTTCCAACTTAGACGAGTAATGGTCCGAAAATTGTCCAAACCAAAACCCTTCATCAGAATACGGATCTAACTTTTTTAACCACTCCTGGGCTTGTTTCGCTAACCCCTCGCGCTGCTGCTGCTTGAGACGTTCCAGCTTTTTCGCCTCTTCCTGGCGTTCTTGTTCCCGTTTGAGTTGTTCCGCTTGCTCTTGTTCCTCCAACTCCCGCTTCACATCCCCGAACAAATGCTCTATATTTCCCCTCAATCCCCCGGAAGTTGGCTCCAAATTAATCGGGTTAAAACTCAAAGTCGGCTGCACTTCTAGGTTCTTAGATTCCGCCTGAACCTGGTCCAACAAACTGTCTAAATTATACCCCACCTTTTGGGCAGGGGGAGACTGTGAATTAGATGTGGACAATGGCGCTTTTGCCGGCACTTGCTCCGGCGATTTCGCCCCTGCATTCTGATTTTCTACCTTAATTTCCTCTAATAACTTCTCAATTGAATCCATATTTTTAACTTCCCGGTTTACCAACAATGAATGATTTGAGAGGCTAGATTGCGCGATAGACCCTAGCCCAATTATGACATTTTTACCCCCCGATAAAAAGACTAAAAATAGATACAATAGTCAAAACAAAGCAACTTTTTCTCAGGGATGCGGCGGGTATGAACTCCAATCAAGAACAAGGAAGCAATGACGATATTTCGCGCCGCGCCAGACAGCATGAAGCCTTTGTTGCTAATGTTCTGGCTAAATATAAGACATTAGACCCCTTATTAGCCCAAGGAAGATGGCAAGAAGCTGACTGGGAAACAAGACGCTTGATGCTATCGATTGCCGGTGCCGATCGCCGATCCGATTGTTTGCTGACTGAAACCGATATTCGGAGTTTTCCTTGTACCGATTTGCGTATCCTAGACCGACTCTGGAGGCGTCACAGTCAAGGTCGTTTCGGGTTTAGCGTCATCCACCAGATTTATCAAGATGTTGAGCGGGATTATGCTCAGTTAGCTGATATTGTGGGATGGCGCAACGGTGATCACTGGATCAATTCGGAGCAAATCAAGTTTAGTAAGACAGCGCCAGTGGGTCATCTCCCAATTACGTGGTTGGTGCCCATGACTTTTTCCACCTATTGGTTGGCGCGGTTTGCTTCGGCAGGATGGAGATTGCTTTTAGAACGAACGGGAGAATGCCAGTTATAGCATTCCTTCAGTTTTCCGAGGTCCATGAGTTATCCAAAACCCTAACCTCTACTTGTTCCATTGCTAACTCCCTCCCAGGGGATGAGATTTCTCTGATAGAAACCACCCCCTAGCAGCGCAATGAAAATCTAATCCCCGATCGCCTTCAGCAACACCTCCGAGAGAGTCAAATCCTCCATATCATCAATCGTCATTGTATCCACAATATCAAACTTTGCTCCTACCCCTTCCAACTCATCATCCACGGCTTTTAGAAAGCGAGTGGCTTGTGCATCATTTCCTACTTGAATTATGGAAATTGCTAACTCTTCATCCCGTTCCATCTGACGAGTCGCCTCCACAATCACCCGCATCACCGCCTTGCGATCGTCCGGTTCTCCATCCGTAATCACCAGAATTGTTTCCCCGGATTTCGACTCGCCCGCCGCTTTATTTTTAAAATAATGATTCACTGCATCTTGGAGTACCGAGGCCAAATCGGTTCTCCCTGACGGTTCATTTTCTTGGAATATTTGGGCTACTTTCCCCGAAGTTACGTTATCATAGCGCTGAAACCGACCGGAAAAAACATACACCGTAATACCATCTGGATCGAGTTGTTCGCACTTTGCCGCCAAAGCAAAGGTAGATTCTTGAGCCGATGACCAACGGGTTTTCCCCCCACTTCCATCCGGAGTCATCATACTGCCGCTTTTATCAACAATCAACGTATAATCTCGATTTTCTAACATAATTTTGGGGTGTTTTATCTTACAAAAGGGTAAAATTCCCGCCGTTGCAGGAATGTCATCGAGTGGCTAGATCTTAATCAACGATCGCCCGTAACAGCACCTCTTTTAAGGGAGTCTCTTCCATATCTTCCATCGTAATGGTATCTACAATATCAAATTTAGCTCCCACTCCTTGCAAATCATCATCTAGTGCTTTTAAAAACCGAGTGGCTTGTGCATCGTTACCCACTTGGATAAAAGACATCGCTAATTCTTCATCTCGGTCCATTTGACGGCTGGCTTTAATAATCACTTCCATCACCGCCTTGCGATCGTCCGGTTCCCCGTCGGTCACAATGAGAATTGTTTCTCCATTGGGTTTAGTTCCCCCCGAAGATTTGCGCTGAAAATACTGATTAACCGCATCTTGAAGGACAGCCCCTAAGTTGGTCCGTCCCATCGGCTCATTTTCTTGATAGATTTGAGCTACTTTAGCAGCCGTGACGTTATCGTAGCGTTGAAATCGCCCCGAAAACAAATAAATAGTAATCCCATCGGGGTCAAACTCCTCGCATTTTCTGGCTACAGCCAGGGTAGACTCCTGGGCCACTTCCCAGCGGGTTTTACCTCCCGGTTGATCCGGAATGGACATACTGCCACTTTTGTCGATAATTAGAGTATAATCTCGATTTTCTACCATGATATTTTCTCCAGGGAATGAATTAAACAGCATCCGATGGAAACGGGCCGCCAAGGGAAACTCACTTTAGATAAATTGAATTTAAACCCTTCAGAAACGGTGCCAATCCTTAACAGCATTTGCCGTAAGTCCGTAGCCTCCTATTTCCGAATGGTAAGGGATGAGTTAGTCAATGATGGCATTCATCAAAACTTCCGTCAAACTCATGTCTTCCATGTCATCCATCGTTAAGGTATCAACGATATCAAACTTAGCACCGGCATTGATTAGATCATCATCTAGCGCCTTAAGAAACTGGGTCGCTGTGCGATCGTTCCCGATTTGAATGAAAGAGATAGCAAGTTCTTCATCTTGATCAATCCGGCGAGAGGCTTCGATGATCACTTTCATCACTGCTTTGCGATCGTCCGGTTCGCCATCAGTGATGACTAAAATAGTTTCGCCATTCACTTGGGTTTGACCCGCCGATTTTCGTTTAAAGTAATGATTGAGCGCATCCTGTAAAACTCCCCCTAAGTCCGTCCGACCCGCCGGCTCGTTTTCTTTGAAAATCTGCTCGACTTTAGCGGCAGTCACGTTATCGTAGCGCTTAAACCGGCCTGAAAAAACGTAAACGGTGATGCCATCGGGGTCTAGTTCTTCGCATTTTCGGGCTAATGCTAGGGTAGACTCTTGTGCTTCTTGCCATCGGGTTCGACCACCCCGTTGATCGGGGGTGGACATACTGCCACTTTTGTCAATAATGAGTGTATAGTCGCGGTTATCTAGCATCAGAGTAGCCCTATAATCTGTGCAAATTCATCATGAGTGGCCCTGGTGCCACCGTCTCAGTGATCCGAGGCGATCGCGTCAGTCCCCTACTGTTGTAGCTTAACTCAAAGCCCTCAAAAGCGTGAAATAACCAGCCCTCAAAAAAAGACGCGATCGCTCGCGTCTCTTGTGACCAGAATAATGAACGACTTTAGCTCGCACGAGCCGGAACTAACAGATCTTTAAGGGGATTCCAGGTCACTGTGCGATCGCCCCCCACTTCTACCGCCACCTTCACGCGGGGTTCAATCTTCGGCAATTCCGTCAAATAGGCTAACTCCTGATTAGAAAGAACCGTCCCATCAATCAGCCACAGCACTAATCCCTTAGATTTAGGGGGTAACTGCTCTAATTGCGAGGTGACGATCGGCGGCACAAAATAAGTTCGGATGTCTTTTTTGCCAACGTGCGCCGGACGAACACCATGCACCCCGGTTAAATAAGCAGCTAAGTCTCCCAATCCCCGGGCCGATAAATGCAGGGTCACATAACCGGCTGCTCTAACTCGCCGTTGATACCGGCCCTCGAACCCCCCTTCCAGCGGCACATACAGCGCCAATGACCCGTTTTGTTCTAAATCGCGAATGAATTTTTTTCCCGTGATAATCAGTGCCATAATGATTTGCTCCTATACTGTCTGATTGTTTATTGTTTGTCCTTGCGGCTCATGCCCCTCTCAAATCCCTCACCTCCCGATGGGCGATGTCCGGGCCATACTTTCTGGGGTTGCTGCAATCAGGCTTTGCCAAGTATAGTTTAATCTCTGTGAGGGATTAGAATTAGAATAGATCTCTCGTGAGTCTTTGGTGATGAGTCCCTTGTCCCTTTGTCATTGATCCATGACCCCCGAAAAGGGACCCCGCCCCCAAAATAAAAATTTTATTCAATTTTTATTAAATTCGGACTAGACAAGGTATTTAACATCGGGTATAGTATTAAATTGTCGCTAAATTTAAGCCAAAGCTCTCAAATTGGAAACCCAGTGCGGCCCAAAAGCCGATTTTGCGCTATAGTGGTTAGTCCCGACCAACAGAGTGACAACTGCTCCTTAGCGGAAAGTTGAGAAAAGCTAAATTTAGTTGCGATCGCCCCCAGCTAGTCCGCAGTCCGAAACGATATCTGACCGGCTGGAGAGATCGAGTGCCTCGCAAAGATACTGAGCAAACTATTGCTTAAGTCTGTGCGGTAAAAGGCAACACAAACGAGCAAACGCTCACCCTAACGGACCAACTCATCAAACTAGCCCGAAGGTAGTAAAGACTTCCTAGAAGCCTGACTGTCTCCTGCAAGCTGTTGGAGGCAACCTTTGGACTGGTTTGGCGCGGAAACCCGATTCGGATCGAGTTCTTAATTGAACCTATTACGATCCGAGAAACTTGTAGTGCTTAAGTAAGGGGAGACCATAAACCCGTGGCTGTCGGTATTCTGGGCACAAAACTCGGCATGACCCAAGTATTTGACGAAGAAGGGAGAGCAATTCCCGTCACCGTCGTCCAAGCTGGTCCATGCACCGTTACACAGATCAAGTCGAAACAGACTGATGGCTACACAGCCATTCAGGTCGGATATGGCGAAACCACCACCAAGGCTATCAACAAGCCCGAACTGGGACACCTCGTCAAATCATCAGCGCCTCCGCTGCGTCACCTGCGCGAATATCGTTTAGATGACGTCAGCAGCTTTGAACTTGGACAGCAAATGACCGTAGAAGGGTTTGTTGCCAATCAGATTGTAGATGTGACCGGAATCACTATCGGTCGAGGGTTTGCCGGATATCAAAAACGGCATAACTTCAAACGCGGACCCATGTCCCACGGTTCAAAAAACCATAGAGCACCCGGTTCTACAGGTGCAGGGACTACTCCCGGGCGCGTATATCCAGGGAAGCGGATGGCCGGTCGTTTAGGCGGAACCCAAATCACGACTCGCAAATTGCAAGTTGTGCGAGTGGATACGGAAAAGAACCTACTGCTGATTAAAGGAGCGCTTCCGGGAAAACCGGGTGCATTGCTCAATATTAAGCCAGCTACTTATGTAGGCCGTGCCAAATAGCAAGATGAGGAAAGAATGAGTTCCCCATTCACCCCTCAAACATAGAGAAGGACACGGGAATAGAGAGATATGGTTAATTGTGTAGTCAGAAACTGGGAAGGCGAACAGGTTGCCGAAGCGACTCTTGATTTGCGGGTGGCTTCAGAAGAAAATGCCTCGCATATCGTTCATAGAGCAGTAACTCGGCAACTGAGCCAGGCGCGTCAGGGAACGGCCTCGACCAAAACCCGCGCGGAAGTCCGAGGCGGGGGTAGAAAGCCCTGGCGACAAAAAGGCACAGGACGAGCAAGGGCCGGTTCAATTCGATCGCCCTTATGGAGAGGCGGCGGCGTCATCTTTGGACCCAAACCCAGAGATTATGACGTAAAGATGAATCGGAAAGAGCGTAGACTCGCCCTGAGAACCGCTCTCATCAGCCGTAGCGAAGACCTGATCGTCGTCGAGGAATTTGCAGATAAACTGCCCCGTCCGAAGACCAAAGACCTCCTCAGTGCGATCGCCCGGTGGGGTGTCGAGCCAGACTCGAAGGTATTGTTAATCGTTGACCAACGAGACGACAACGTTTATTTATCAGCACGCAACGTAGAGAACATTAAACTGATTGCCGTCACCCAGTTAAATGTGTACGACCTGGTTGCCGCTGACAAAATCGTAACCACAGCAGCAGCACTCGCCAAAGTTCAGGAGGTCTACGGTGGCTGAAGATAATCTCAGAAAGCTGGCCGATTTGGTGCGGACCCCCATCGTCACCGAAAAAGCGACCCTGCTGATGGAGCAGAACAAATACGTCTTTGATGTGGATCCCAAATCCACCAAACCCCAAATCAAAGCGGCGATCGAACACCTATTTGAGGTCAAGGTAGTCAGCGTCAATACCATGCACAGACCCCCGAAAAAGCGTAGAGTCGGGAAGTTTGTCGGGTATAAGCCTCATTACAAGAGAGCGATCGTTACCTTAGCTGAGGGTGATTCCCTGCAAAACATTTTCTTCCCAGAAGTGTAACTAATGCCTCAGTAAGAGTGGGCAGTTACAAAGCCTTCCCACTCACCCTCCTAGACGCGCATCTAGGATTCAATGGCAAATCAAGCAGTGTTACCAAAACTTTAAATTATGGGTATCCGTACTTATCGGCCCTACACACCTGGTACTCGCCAGTACAGTGTCTCCGAGTTTGACGAAATCACCCGCGATACGCCCGAAAAATCCCTAACCCAATCCAAGCATCGTAAAAAAGGTCGGAATAATCGCGGCGTTATTACCTGCCGTCATCGCGGGGGCGGACACAAACGCCTGTATCGGCAAATCGACTTTCGTCGTGATAAGCACAATATTCCGGCAAAAGTTGCTGAAATCGAATACGACCCTAACCGGAACGCCCGGATCGCCCTCCTCTACTATCAGGATGGTGAAAAGCGGTACATCCTCCATCCTTTGGGATTACAAGTTGGCACCCTGATCGTATCCGGACCCGACTCGCCAATCGAAGTAGGCAACGCCCTTCCCTTGGAAAAAATGCCCCTAGGTACCCTCGTTCATAACGTGGAAATGACCCCCGGTCGCGGCGGACAAGTCGTTCGTTCAGCCGGTTCAGGTGCTCAGGTGCAAGCTAAAGAAGGGGATTTCGTCACTCTGAAATTACCATCCGGTGAAGTTCGGATGTTCCGGAAACAGTGCTACGCCACCATCGGCCAAGTCGGCAATATTGATGTTAGAAACATCAGCCTCGGTAAAGCTGGGCGTAAACGCTGGTCAGGTCGCCGTCCCGAAGTTAGAGGCAGCGTCATGAACCCCGTAGACCACCCACATGGTGGGGGTGAAGGACGAGCACCGATTGGTAGAAGTGGGCCAGTTTCACCTTGGGGTAAACCTGCTTTAGGTGGGAAGACCCGCAAGAAGAAAAAATTAAGTAACGCATTGATCGTCCGCAAGCGTCGGAAAACCTCCAAGCGCGGCAAAGGCGGTCGGCAGTCTTAATTATCAAGACAAGAGAGTTGAGAATAAACGAATTAATACTTTATTCTTTAATTCTTCTGGGTTGATTTTTGGAACACTGATTTCACAGATTTTCACAGAAACTACACAGAAAGCTGACTTATGAGTCGTTCGCTGAAAAAAGGACCTTTTGTAGCCGATCATTTGCTGAGTAAAATCGAAGCAATGAATGCCAAAGGCGACAAACAGGTCATTAAAACTTGGTCCCGAGCTTCGACCATCATTCCTGATATGCTTGGTCACACGATCGCCGTCCATAACGGACGTCAGCACGTGCCGGTCTATATCAACGAACAGATGATTGGACATAAATTAGGGGAATTTGCCCCAACTCGGACCTTCCGGGGACACGCCAAAGGCGATAAAAAAAGTCAACGGCGGTAGGGGCGCAATGTTTGCGCCCGCATCAATAGTTCGGAGTCTAATGTTAACGGTTCTTTGCTAACAACAAAGGACAAGAAACAAATGACAAAGGACTTTGGACAACGGAGAAACATAATGGCTATTGATACCTCAACAGAAGTCAAAGCGATCGCGCGTTATATTCGGATGTCTCCGTACAAAGTACGGCGAGTCCTGGACCAAATTCGAGGTCGCTCCTATCGCGAAGCGCTGATCATCCTCGAATTCATGCCCTATCGTGCTTGCGAACCGATTCGTAAAGTTCTGCGATCGGCAGCAGCCAATGCAGAGCATAACGGCGGACTCGATCCAGCCACCTTATGGGTCTCTCAAGCTTACGCCGATGGTGGCCCGGTTCTCAAGCGATTCCGGCCCCGGGCGCAGGGACGGGCTTACATGATCCGCAAGCCGACCTGTCACATCACCGTTGCCGTCGCTCCCGAGCTGGACAACGAATAGAACAGCAAACGTAAACAGCAAGTCAGCCTAAGTCTTGACTTTACGGTTTACGAGATACTGGTTAGTTTTTGTAGAGGACGCACAGAACGTGGGACAGAAAATACACCCAACGGGTTTCCGGCTTGGTGTGACCAAAGAACACCGCTCCCGGTGGTTCGCCGATAGCAATCGCTACCCCGAACTATTAGAAGAAGACTACAAAATTCGCGCATACGTCCACAGCACCCTGAACAACGCGGGCATTTCCGACGTTCGGATCGAGCGCAAAGCCGATCAGATCGATTTGGAAGTCCGCACCGCCCGACCCGGCGTCGTCGTCGGTCGCGGTGGCAGTGGCATCGAGTCCTTGCGGACTGGATTGCAGGAAATGCTGGGCAGCAACCGCCAAATCCGCATCAATGTTGTGGAAGTGGCCCGCGTTGACGCCGATGCGACGTTAATTGCCGAATACATTGCCAGCCAGTTAGAACGGCGGGTTTCCTTCCGTCGCGTCGTGCGGCAAGCCATTCAACGCGCCCAAAAAGCTGGCGTCGAAGGCATCAAGGTCCAAGTGAGCGGACGCCTCAACGGTGCAGAAATTGCTCGGACCGAGTGGACTCGGGAAGGGAGAGTTCCTCTGCATACCTTACGCGCCGATATTGATTACTCCTACCGCACCGCCAGTACCATTTATGGGATTCTTGGCGTCAAAGTGTGGACCTTTAAGGGAGAAATCATTCCCGGACAAGAACTGGAGGTCACCGCAGCAGCGGGTGCAGGTCCTCGGCCCCGAGGCGGCAAGAAACGTCGCCAGCAATTTGAAGACCGCTCCAATGAAGGGTAAGGCATCAGCAATGGTAGGGAGCGAACGCTTTCAATGGTGGTAAGCCTAGCTATGCCGCACGCTATCGTCTCCCTTGCATTCTCCATGAACCATTACCGATTACCAAATCATGTTAAGTCCTAGAAGAACGAAATTTCGCAAGCAACAGCGCGGGCGGATGCGAGGACTGGCGACTCGGGGTAATGAAATTAACTTCGGTGAATTCGCCCTCCAAGCCTTAGAACCTTGTTGGATTACCTCCCGCCAAATCGAAGCCAGCCGTCGTGCCATGACCCGGTATATCCGTCGGGGTGGCAAGATCTGGATTCGCATCTTCCCAGACAAACCCGTGACCATGCGTCCGGCAGAAACCCGGATGGGTTCCGGTAAGGGGTCTCCCGAATTTTGGGTGGCTGTGGTCAAACCCGGTCGCATTATGTTTGAAATTGGTGGCGTTCCTGAAGCAACCGCCCGGGAAGCTATGCGGTTGGCAGATTACAAGCTACCGATTAAAACCAAGTTCATTTCGCGAGAAGGGGAGTAAGATTATGGCTTTTCCCAAAATGGCAGACATCGCCAACTTGAGCGATGAAGAAGTCAACGAGCAAATTTTGAGCCTAAAGCGGGAATTATTTACGCTCAGATTGCAAAAAGCTACGCGCCGGTTGGAAAAGACCCACCTGTTCAAGCACAAGAGACACCAACTGTCTCAGTTGCTAACACTGGAAGGCGCACGCAAACGGGCTAACGCCGAATCCACCGCCGAATAACAAACTAAGTGACATGGCAGTTAAAGAAAGAGTTGGTGTAGTCGTCAGCGACAAGATGGATAAAACCGTCGTTGTGGCGATCGAAAATAGAAGCCCTCATCCCAAGTACGGCAAAATTGTCGTCAAAACCAAGCGCTACAAAGCGCATGATCAGGAAAATCAATGCAAAGAGGGCGATCGCGTCCGCATCCAGGAAACACGCCCCCTCAGTCGCACAAAACACTGGCAAGTGATTGAGATTATCAATAGTGCCGCCGAAATCTAAGAACCAGGGAGACTGTAGGTGATTCAGCAAGAGTCGTATCTCAACGTTGCAGATAATAGCGGTGCTAAACGGTTAATGTGCATCCGCGTCCTTGGGGGTAACCGCCGCTATGCTGGGGTTGGTGACGTGATCATCGCCGTTGTCAAGGATGCTATTCCCAATATGCCGATTAAAAAATCCGATGTCGTGCGAGCCGTTGTGGTTCGCACCCGCAAAGGATTACGTCGCGATAGTGGAATGAGCATTCGCTTTGATGACAATGCCGCCGTGATCGTTAACCCCGATGGCAACCCCAAGGGAACCCGCGTTTTTGGCCCCGTTGCTCGCGAATTACGCGATAAAAATTACACCAAAATCGTATCCTTAGCGCCGGAGGTGCTCTAAATGGCTAAACAAAGGAATACTCCCCCGATTCGCTATAAAATGCACGTCAAAACCGGCGATACCGTGCAAATTATAGCGGGCAAAGAAAAAGGAAAGGTCGGGGAAATTGTTAAAACCTTTCCGATTAAGAGCCAAGTAATTGTCAAAGGCGTTAACGTGAAAACTAAGCACGTTAAACCCCAGCAAGAAGGTGAATCGGGTCGCATTGAGACTTTTGAATCTCCCATTCACAGCTCTAATGTCATGCTTTATTCTTCCAAGCAAAAAGTAGCAAGCCGCATTTGTTATACCTTTACCGAAGAAGGACGCAAGGTGCGGATGCTCAAAAAAACCGGGGAAATTATTGATTAGGAAAGGGACGAAGGGGAAGGGGTTCTTCCCAATCCCCACCGCTCTGTATCTTCCATAGAAATAAGGAGTCCCTGACCAAGACCAGGGATAAGGATGTAAAACTCATGACAAGTCAACTCAAAACGCGCTATCAAGCAACAATCGTCCCCAAACTGATGGAGCAGTTTAAGTACCAAAATATCCATCAGGTACCCAAAGTGGCGAAAATCACCATCAACCGAGGCTTAGGGGAAGCATCTAGCAATGCGAAAGCTCTAGAATCATCCTTGACCGAAATCGCTACCATTGCGGGACAAAAACCCGTGGTAACCCGAGCGAAGAAGGCGATCGCCGGCTTTAAAATTCGTCAAGGAATGCCTGTGGGAATGATGGTCACCCTCCGGGGCGATCGGATGTACGCTTTCCTCGATCGCCTCATCAATTTAGCACTACCTCGGATTCGGGACTTTCGCGGCATTAGTCCCAAAAGCTTTGACGGACGAGGCAATTACACCTTGGGCGTCAGAGAACAATTAATCTTCCCAGAAGTAGAGTACGACCGGATCGATCAAATTCGGGGTATGGACATATCCATCATCACGACGGCAACAACAGATGAAGAGGGCCGCGCCTTACTCAAAGAAATGGGAATGCCCTTCAAAGAAGGATAATTAACAGGGGAATAAGGAGCGAAAAATGGCGGCTAACGACACGATTGCAGACATGCTAACACGCATACGCAATGCAAGCCTAGCACGGCACCAAAAAACAGAAGTTCTATCCACAAACATGACCCGTTCGATTGCCAAGGTTCTTCAAGAAGAAGGCTTTATTGGTGAATACGAAGAAGTCGGCGAAGGGGTCGATAAAAAACTGGCGATCGCCTTGAAATACAAGGGAAAAAATCGCCAACCCATTATCAAAGCCTTAAAGCGGGTTAGCAAGCCTGGATTGCGAGTCTATTCCAATCGGAAAGAATTACCTCGCGTATTAGGCGGCATTGGAATTGCCATCATTTCCACTTCCTCGGGTATCATGACTGACCGAGACGCCCGTCATCAAGGTGTAGGCGGTGAAGTGCTTTGCTATGTCTGGTAGTTTGAGGTTTTTTCCGTGAACAGGTCAAGAATCAACCCCAAGGGTAAGGCGCAGCGCGCCCCCCTTCAACCCTGACCTCACGGCTTAAATCTCGACAAGTAAAGAAAGAGGAAAACTATGTCTCGTATTGGTAAACGCCCCATTAATATACCTGCCAAGGTAGTCATAACCATTGATGGGCAAAAGGTGTCAGTTAAGGGGCCAAAAGGCGAACTTTCCAGAGAATTACCCGCCGAAGTCCTCGTGGAACAAGAAGGCGAAACCATCCAAGTCACCCGGCGGGACGAATCTCGTGCCGCACGTCAGCGTCATGGATTGAGCCGCACCTTGGTCGCCAACATGGTTCAGGGCGTCTCGGAAGGATTTCAAAAACGACTCGAAATTCAAGGGGTGGGGTATCGTGCTCAAGTTCAAGGGCGCAACCTAATTCTCAACGTCGGGTATAGCAACCCCGTAGAAATTAACCCCCCCGAAGGCATCTCGGTCGCCGTTGAGAACAACACCAACGTGATTGTCAGCGGCATCAACAAAGAAATCGTCGGTAATACCGCCGCTAAAATTAGGGACGTTCGTCCCCCCGAGCCCTATAAAGGTAAGGGCATTCGCTATGCAGGCGAACAAGTCAGACGCAAGGCAGGGAAGACAGGGAAGAAATAAACTATGAAGCTGACTCGCAGTGAATCCATTGAACGCCGACATCGGCGCGTGCGACGTCGGGTCATCGGCACCCCAGAACGTCCTCGGTTATCTGTATTTCGCTCTCACCAGCATATTTATGCTCAAGTGATTGATGATACCCAACACCAAACCATAGCGGCTGCATCCACCCTCGATCCGGCATTGAAATCCGAATTAGAGACGGGAGCCACCTGTGACGCATCGGCAAAAGTCGGAAAACTAATTGCAGATCGCGCCCGGGAAAAAGGCATTCAAAAAGTCGTTTTTGATCGCGGCGGCAACCTGTACCACGGTCGGGTCAAAGCCTTAGCAGAAGCGGCCCGTGAAGCGGGTTTAGAGTTCTAAAGTTCTCAAATCGCCTAAGATTCGGAAGTTGCGCGTTGAAAGTCGCACGGGATAACTGGTCATCTGGGCCAATTACAGACCGAGCGACCGCAAACGCATCAACACCGAACCAGTAGCAACAATCATTCGTGATAAAAAACTATGGCAGAACGTCGTAAAAAAAACGCTCGGACTCGGGAAAAAGAAACAGATTGGCAAGAGCGGGTTGTTCAGATTCGCCGGGTCACCAAGGTCGTTAAAGGTGGTAAAAAACTCAGCTTCCGGGCGATCGTCGTGGTCGGTAACGAACGCGGTCAAGTCGGAGTTGGGGTAGGTAAAGCCAGTGACGTGATCAGCGCTGTCAAAAAAGGCGTAGCCGATGGCAAAAAGCACCTGATCGAAGTCCCTCTAACTAAAGCCAATTCCATTCCTCACCGGGTTGATGGCAGTGCAACCGGAGCAAAAGTGATGATGCGTCCAGCCGCCCCAGGGACTGGGGTAATTGCCGGGGGTGCAGTTCGGACCGTTCTAGAACTAGCCGGAGTTCGCAATATTCTAGCCAAACAGTTGGGTTCTAACAATCCTCTGAACAATGCTCGTGCTGCGATCGACGCCCTCACCAGTCTGCGAACATTGTCTGAAGTCGCTGACGAGCGCGGCATTTCTATTGAAAAGCTCTACGCCTAATCCATCGCATCAGGCTTAACCGCTTAAGTTACAGACACAGGGAAAAAAAATGAGAATACACGAAATAGGACCCAAACCGGGATCTAAAAAACGGAAGCGGCGCTTGGCTCGCGGTATTTCTGCCGGTCAAGGGGCTAGTGCTGGTAAAGGGATGAGAGGTCAAAAAGCCAGAGCCGGGGGCAGTACCCGTCCTGGTTTTGAAGGGGGACAACAGCCCCTGTACCGCCGTCTGCCTAAGCTCAAGCACTTTCCGCTCATCAATCGTAAAGAATACACTACGATTAACGTAAGTAAATTGGCATCATTAGCCGGTAACAGTGAAGTGACTTTAGCTTCCCTGATGGAAGCAGGCATTATTACCACCAATGATGGGCCGCTGAAAATCTTGGGAGATGGGGAACTCAATGTTCCACTCAACGTGAAAGCTGCTGCATTTACCGCAGGAGCCCGAGCCAAGATCGAAGCTGCCGGTGGAACTTGTGAAACCAGTGATGCCAAATCCTAGGGCGATGTGACCTTTCGGGTATTAACCCAAGATAAGGCTCAGCGCCCCTGCAATGAACAGTAGAGGTACTCCTTAATGGTTGTTAGTCGAGATAAAGCACCAACCGCTCAGGAGACTTTCATGCAGATGGCTAGAGCAGCGGGCCTGCGAGGTCGGCTGCTCCTCACCATAGGTATGTTGGTTTTGGTGCGCTTAGGCATTTGGATTCCAGTTCCTGGTATTGATCGGGCGAGATTTCAGGCCAATATTGATGGCAGTCCGCTCATTGGTTTTTTGGACCTGTTTTCTGGGGGTGGCTTGCGAGCTTTAGGGATTTTTGCCCTAGGGATCCTGCCTTACATTAATGCCTCCATTATTATGCAATTGCTAACCGCTGCTCTCCCTTCCTTAGAAGATTTGCAGAAAAATGAAGGGGAAGCCGGTCGGCGCAAAATCTCTCAGATTACTCGCTATGTCGCCTTGGGATGGGCTTTGCTGCAAAGTATCGGCATTGCTCTGTGGGTTGGCGCTTTTGCCGAGAACCCTGACCCGGGTGTTTTATTTTACGTCCAGACCGCTGTGGCACTGACCACCGGCTCGATGTTTGTGATGTGGGTCTCTGAGTTGATCACCGAACGAGGGGTGGGTAATGGCGCATCTCTATTGATTTTTGTCAATATTGTGGCGGTTCTGCCTAATTCCTTGGGTCAAACTTTGGCCCAGGCACGGGAAGACCAAGCGATTGTCGGTCCGGTTTTGATTCTGATGTTGGTCTTTTTAATTACGATTGTTGGGATTGTTTTTGTCCAAGAAGGGACACGACGAATTCCAATTATTTCAGCGCGTCGTCAGGTTGGGCGGAAGCTTTACCGGGAAAAAAGTAGCTATCTTCCTTTGAGGTTAAATCAAGGGGGGGTGATGCCGATCATTTTTGCATCGGCGGTGTTAATTCTGCCGGCTTCTTTGGCTCAATTTACGAAGAATGAGTTGCTGATGACCATTTCGTCTTATTTGAGTCCGAGTGGTTCAGCGCCTTTGGTTTATGGGGCGTTTTATTTGACGTTAATTCTGTTTTTTAGCTATTTCTACGCGTCATTGATTGTCAATCCCGTAGATATGGCTCAAAATTTGAAAAAAATGGGGGCGAGTATTCCGGGGATTCGTCCAGGACGGGCGACGACTGAATATATAGAGCGTGTACTCAATCGCTTGACGTTCTTGGGAGCTATTTTTTTGGGGATGGTGGCGATCGTCCCAACTGCTGTAGAAAGTGCGACAGGTGTAAGGACTTTTCAGGGATTTGGAGCAACTTCATTGCTCATTCTAGTCGGTGTGGCGATCGATACGGCTAAACAAATTCAAACTTATGTGATCTCCCAGCGATATGAAGGAATGGTGAAGCAATAGTGACACGACTAATTTTTTTGGGTCCTCCTGGATCGGGGAAGGGAACTCAGGCTCAGATTCTCTCCCACGCTCATCAGATTCCGCACATTTCAACGGGGGATATTTTGAGGGCCGCCGTTGGGGAAAAGACGGATTTGGGCAATCAGGCTAAAGCATATATGGAGCGAGGGGAGTTGGTCCCGGATTCTCTGCTTTTAGATCTGGTCCGCGATCGCCTAACTCAACCGGATGCGGTGGAATCGGGGTGGATTCTTGATGGTTTCCCCCGCAATGTCGCTCAAGCGGAATTTTTAGATCATCTTCTGGATGATATTCAGCAAGAGTGCAAAGCCGCTATTAGTTTGGAAGTGGCTGATCAACACATTATTGATCGCCTGCAAGGACGAGGACGCAGTGATGATGCCCAAGACACCATTACCCGTCGTTTAGAAGTGTATCGCAACCAAACTACTCCGGTGATTGACTATTATCGAGAACGGGGTCGGCTCATTGCTATCGATGGTAATTTGCCAATTGATTCGGTTGCCGCCATTCTTAAAAAAGTGGTTACCAGTTGAGAAAAGGACACCGGGAGATGGGTTTCAAAGGCCGGAGTTACCCAGTCAGATTACCCGCGATTGGGTGGCAATGACTGGCGTAACTTCCCCCTTGAATTGGGTCTATCGGGCGCTATCTTTGCTAAGATATGTTACGGGCAGCTGAGTCGGCTACTCGCTAAAAATTTTCGGGAGTGCGATTGACTTCTGAGATCGATGGATCACCCGAGCGCTCCTACTGTATTTCTATCATTGAGGTAAAAAAAACTTGGCTAAACAAGATCTAATCGAGATGGAAGGTACGGTGACTGAATCCCTACCTAACGCGATGTTTCGGGTAGACCTAGATAATGGGTTTAACGTGCTCGCCCACATCTCGGGGAAAATTCGCCGGAATTACATCAAAATTCTTCCCGGCGATCGCGTCAAAGTAGAACTGACCCCCTACGACTTAACCAAAGGTCGCATCACCTACCGTCTTCGTAAGAAGTAAGGATTATTTCTAGCTTATCCCTAAAAATCCTGATAAAAACAAGTCGGTTCTATTTTTGTCATTTCTGACAAAAATTGATATAATATGAAGTTTGTAGCGCTGCTCAAAGAGAAATGAAAGTTCGAGCATCCGTCAAGAAGATTTGCGAGAAGTGCCGCGTCATTCGTCGTCGCGGTCGAGTCATGGTGATTTGTTCCAATCCAAAGCACAA
>JBBQFN010000042.1:0-42972 GCA_038321985.1 Cyanophyceae cyanobacterium
ACTCCCGGACCTGCGATTAATTTGCGTACTTGCTCCTGAGATTTGCCACAAAAGGAACATTTTAGATGGGAGTCGTACTTAGACATAGACGGCCTCTTACTTTTGTGCGGTAACAGCCTCTCCCGATTTCGGAAGACCCTGCTTGGTAATAACCTGGTCAATTAGACCATAAGCTCTGGATTCTTCTGCGGACATAAAGAAATCCCGATCTGTGTCGGCTTCAATTCGCTCTAAGGGTTGCCCGGTATGAAAAGCGAGCATTTCATTTAACTGACGCTTATGATAAAGAATTTCCTTAGCTTGGATCTCAATATCAACCGCTTGTCCCTGAGCGCCACCGAGAGGCTGGTGAATCATGATTCGGGAAGAAGGCAGCGACATCCGTTTGCCCTTTGCGCCTGCGGTGAGCAAAAATGCTCCCATGCTGGCAGCCAAGCCGTAACAGATTGTCGCCACATCCGGGCGAATCTGTTGCATGGTATCGTAAATTGCCATCCCGGCGGTGACTGATCCGCCCGGGGAGTTGATATAGAGCTGAATATCCTTCTCAGGGTCTTCGGCGTCTAGAAAAAGCAACTGGGCCACGATTAGGTCGGCAATGTTGTCATCAACTGGGGTCCCCAGAAACACAATTCTTTCCCGGAGTAGGCGCGAATAAATGTCAAACCCGCGTTCCCCCATCCCGGATTGTTCCACTACCATCGGGATGATGTTCTGGCTGGTGGAGGCAATCTCTAGACTATTTGAGCCGGAGATTGGATAGTAATGAGTTTGAGATATAAGCATCCGATCTGAGTTCATGCCAGGGTCTGCTGCTGTTCGAGGGAGTAGATATCAAGCAAATTTTTTGGGGATTTTACGCCATTATAGTCTTTGCTCTGTCTATATTATGCCGCAGCGCACCGAGGACGGGCAGAAATTTCTAGAAAAATGCACAAATTAGATTTTTCTTTAGAGTCACCTCGGGGTGATGTCCAAATTTCCTGGGTTCTCGGTACTTGCGGTAGGCGATCACTGCCTTAGTCTAGTCCGTTCCCTTTGTCGGGGGAGTTCGGATTAGCTTATTCTGGCGAGTCGGAGGTTTCAGAGGCAACCGCTTCGGAAGTCGCTTCACCTTCGGCTACTTCGCTGGTACTTTCTTCCCCTGCTGCTGCGGCAAGTTCGGCTGCTGCTGCTGCTTCTGCCTCCAGGGTCCCTGCTGGTAGTAGCTCCACATTAGCCCGTTCTTCGAGCCAATCCAGGGCCTTTTCCTTGATCATTTCGGATTCGATCGCCGCTGTCAATCGTTCCCGATCAACATCCGGAGGCAAGCGGTCCTTGAGTTCTTCAATCCGAGCGGCCACTTCTTCTGAAGTGACGGCAAGGGACTCACGAGCAGCCACTTCTTTCAATGCGAAGGATTTTCGCAAGTTTTCGATCGCCTCGGGTTGGGACTGTTGGCGCAGTGCCGCTACCGTATCTTTCGTGTACAGCTTCTTAACATCAATCCCGTAATTCGCAAGCTGCATCATCGATTGCTGCAATATATTATCCAGCTCTCGCTCCATCAGAGTTTCGGGGATTTCCACTTCCACCACTTTTTCGATCGCATTCACCAAAGCTGCGTGCTTATTCGCTTTGGTTTCACGCTCGGCTTTCTCCTGATACTGCTTTTCCAGAGACTCGCGCAGTTCTGTCAGGGTTAGATACTCGCTCACCGCTTGAGCAAAATCATCATCTAATTCCGGTAACTCTTTTTCCTTGAGTTCTTTAACCGTAATCGTGAAAATCGCTTCTTTGCCTGCTAAATCCTCGTTCGGGTAATCTTCGGGAAACGGAACAGTTAATTCTTTTGTTTCCCCAACTTTTAACCCGATAATTCCCTCAACGAAGCCCTGAATAAACCGTCCTTCAGTGAGTTCAATTTGAAAGTTTTCGGCCTCTCCACCGGGCAGCGGTTGCAGTTCCCCACCTTCTTGGGAGATAATTTTTCCCAGATAATCGACAATGGCGACATCCTCGGCTTGGGCGGCTCTTTCCTCTACGGGAATTAAGGTGGCTTGCTCTTTACGACGTTCTTCTAAAAACTGATCAACTTCTGCGGGATCATATTTAACTTCTTCGGCTCTGATTTGCAGTCCCGTGTAATCACTTAAGGTGACTTCTGGAGGAACATCAACGGAAACCGAAAATACCAACGGTTCTCCCGGTTGGTACTGAGTCACTAATTCCTCAAAGGAGGAGATCAGTTGAAAATTCCCCAAGGCGGGAATATCTTCCTCCTTGACGACTTTTTCGAGACACTTTTGAATTAGATCCTCGACTGCTGCGGCTTTCACTTTGGAGGTTCCCATACGCTGTAACAAAACTGAGCGCGGTACTTTTCCTTTCCGAAACCCAGGAATGCTAGCCTGTCGGCTAAATTGCTGAATCACCTGCTCGTAGGCTTTCTGAGACATATCGGGGGTCACTTCAATTTCCAGACCAAGTTTGCTGGCGGGAAGCTTTTCCTGGGTAACTTTCATCGGCGTTCTCTTCGACAAATTCTGTTAATTCTCGATTGATTTTTGGGCGGTTTACCGTCCTGACCCCATGGAGCAGAAGGAAATTCCTGCTAGTCTGACGACTGGACCTCGGCCCAAGGTAGGCCCACTGACAAGGGGGTGAGTTATGCGGCTATCGCGCTCAGGAGCGGGCAACTCAGTCAAGCCCGAGGCTCTCTTTGCTGCAACTATAGATCCTAGCCGATCCGGAGTGCCAAGGGCGATCGCCTTTGAATAAAAGATCCGGGGTCTAGGGGATTTTACCCCTTTTACCACGGGCTATACAGCCTTTTTTAAGGGAGAATCTAAAATTTTACCAAAAAATTGACGAGGCGACTCTTTTAGGGCGATCGCAGTTATGAAGAGTTGCTAAGGCCCCAGACTGCGGGGAATCATTCCCCTGGTTACCTACCGAATCCCCGCCTAACCCGGACCCAGAGACAGAGGATTCAGGCCCCCCGGTCGCTTCACTGTTAATGATTGATTGAGCGTGGTTATTAAAAACCGGGAGTTTTCAGGCCCCGGGACCCCGCTGGCTTTGCCCCGGATGCGATCGCCTAGGAATGTTAAAATTTTCCCTCAATCATGAGTATAATAAGATAACCGTTATTTCAATTCAGGCTAATTTTTATTGACTTTCTGTTTATAATCTGCAATAAATACCTTGTTATCCTTAAAGAAACTATCAAATCTGTTCCGGATAAAGTAGGAGTTTGAAAAAATCCCTCAATCCCCCCCGGACTCGGTAATATAGACTTTCAAGAGTCAATTCCCCGGAAATGACGACTGCTCAGGTCTTTTAAAAGCTGCTTTCGGCAAAGTGGCACTCTGCATTTAAAACTGCTGTAAGGAAAACCCCCGATAGATTTAAGACCTATTTGAATCAAATCTATTATTACTCAAGACTCATATATCAACCTACATGGAGGGCTGTCATTTGTCGAAATCCTATAGAGTAGCCATTCTCGGAGCAACGGGAGCTGTCGGTACCGAGTTGTTAGAGTTGCTGGACAGTCGGTCGTTTCCGATGTCCGATCTCAAGCTGTTGGCTTCGCCCAGGTCTGCCGGAAAAACCCTCAAATTCCGAGGGGAAGAGATTCCCGTGGAAGTTGTCGAAGAAAGTTCCTTTAAAAATGTGGATGTGGTGTTGGCTTCGGCTGGGGGGTCCACTTCTAAGGCTTGGGCCTCCAGAGCTGTAGCCGCTGGTGCAGTAGTAGTGGATAATTCCAGCGCTTTTCGCATGGATCCTAATGTCCCTTTGGTAGTTCCAGAAGTGAACCCAGAGGCCGCGGCTCACCATCAAGGCATTATCGCCAATCCCAATTGCACAACGATTTTGATGGCGGTGGCGGTATGGCCCCTGCATCAAGTCCAGCCGGTAAAGCGGATTGTGGCGGCAACGTACCAATCAGCAAGTGGTGCCGGTGCAAGGGCAATGGAGGAAATGAAAGAGCAGGCGACGGCCATTCTACAAGGTCAGACGCCGAAGACGGATATTTTCCCCTATCCCCTCGCGTTTAATTTGTTCCCGCATAATTCAGCCCTTAACGACCAAGGGTATTGCGAGGAAGAAATGAAAATGGTGAACGAGACCCGCAAAATCTTTGGGGATCCGGACATTAGAATTAGTCCCACTTGTGTGCGAGTACCCGTGCTGCGAGCGCATTCAGAGGCGTTGAACTTAGAATTTGCCCAGCCGTTTAGCGTATTGAAGGCTCGGGAAATTTTAGCGTCTTCTCCGGGAGTTAAGTTGGTGGAAGACTGGGAGGCGAATTATTTCCCGATGCCGATGGAGGCAACGGGTCTCGATGAAGTTTTGGTGGGTCGGATTCGTCAGGATATTTCTCAACCCAATGGGTTAGAACTCTGGCTCAGTGGGGATCAAATTCGCAAGGGGGCCGCGTTGAATGCGGTGCAAATTGCGGAATTGTTGGTGGCTCGAAATTGGGTTCGACCGGCAGCAGCAGTGTCTGCTTAGAATGGCCTAGGCGAATGTGAGCAGTAAGCTGACTCGGAGTCAAGGTTCGAGCTTAGCACTGATGTTATATCCGTTGTCCTGTTCCTGAGTGGGGGCGATCGCCCTTTGCAGTTGTAAGTCAGGCCCAATCTGTATCTCCCACTCAGCCAAGGCGCGATTGGGTTTCCCTAAAGAGGCGATCGCCTCTAAAAAGAGGAGTCCATCGCTCCAATTTGTACCGATGGAAAGACGGAATGCCACGCAAAGAGCACGAAGAATGACAGTTCTACGATTTAAGTCCGAGCTGTTAGACTTCAAAGTTTACCGTTTGAAGATCGTGCTTTAGGGTTTGAGTTCCACGAGTTGGGAAAAGACTCACCCGAAAAGCGCGATCGCCACGGGATCGATGAACCCAGAATAAACAACCGATCAATGTAAATAAGGAGAGAGTGGTGAATTTCGGACGAGTTGTCACCGCAATGATTACACCGTTTAATACAGACGGTAGCGTGAACTATGGTGTTGCAGAAAAGCTGGCTGCTGATTTAGTCGAGCACGGCACTGATGCTGTGGTCGTCTGTGGCACGACTGGAGAATCCCCCACCTTAACCTGGGATGAAGAATACGAATTATTTCAGGTGGTGAAAAAGGCGGTGGGCGTCAAAGCTAAGGTAATTGCCGGAACGGGATCGAATTCTACCCGCGAGGCGATCGCAGCAACCCAAAAAGCTGCTAACATAGGGCTAGATGGCTCGTTACAAGTGGTTCCTTACTACAACAAACCCCCACAAGAAGGGTTATACCGGCACTTTAAGGCGATCGCGCAAAGCTGCCCCGACTTCCCTGTAATGCTCTATAACATTCCGGGGCGTACCGGCCAAAACTTGCTCCCGGAAACCGTGGCCCGTCTCGCGGAGATTCCTAACATCGTGGCGATTAAAGAAGCCAGTGGCAGCTTAGACCAAGCTAGCCTGGTGAGAAGCCTAACCCCACCGGAATTTAAGATTTACTCTGGGGATGATTCTTTAACCTTACCCCTGCTGTCGATAGGGGCTAGCGGAGTGGTCAGTGTGGCCTCTCATCTGGTTGGAGACACTCTCCAAGCCATGATTCAAGCATTTGAAACCGGGAAAACCCAAGAAGCAACCCAGCTTCACCTCAAGCTTTTACCCTTATTCAAAGCACTATTTACCGTAACCAATCCCATTCCCCTCAAGTGTGCATTAAACCTTCAAGGCTGGGAGGTGGGATCGACTCGTCCGCCCCTGTGCGAGGCCCCCGAGGAAGTCAAAGAAGAGTTAGAGGCAGTGATGCGGCAGCTTAATCTGCTGTAACCCTAGCCAAAATTTCCCGTTGTGCGAGTTGTCATCGGTTATAAATCCTAATCTTTGTTTCATCACAACCCAATCAACCCTCGATAACCAATCAACCATAAAAGAGAACAAACCAAAATGACTAACAGCCCAATTACACTCGCTAAAGAAAAGAAGGCCGTCAATAAAAATGGGTCTACACCGAATGGATCTACACCCACCCTCAAAATTATTCCCTTGGGGGGGTTGCATGAAATCGGAAAAAATACTTGCGTTTTTGAGATTGATGACGAAATCATCCTCGTAGATGCTGGTTTAGCCTTTCCCACCGATGGAATGCATGGAGTGAATATCGTCTTGCCGGACATGACCTACCTCCGGGATAATCGCCATAAAATCAAAGGCATGGTCGTCACCCACGGTCACGAGGACCACATTGGTGGGATTGCCTTTCACTTAAAACAGTTTGATATTCCGGTGATTTATGGTCCCCGCTTAGCGATGAGCTTGCTAGAAGGCAAGTTAGAAGAAGCTGGAGTCAGCGATCGCACCGAACTTAGGACCGTTTCACCTCGCGATGTCGTCCGGTTTGGTAAATCATTTGTAGTCGAGTATATTCGTAATACTCACTCGATGGCGGATAGTTTCACCGTGGCGATTCATACCCCCGTCGGCGTGGTGATCCATACCGGCGACTTCAAAATCGACCATACCCCCGTCGATGGTGAATTCTTTGACTTGCAGCGGCTAGCCGAATATGGAGAAAAAGGTGTACTCTGCCTGATTAGTGATTCCACCAACGCCGAAACCCCTGGCTATACCCCATCAGAACGTTCGGTTTATCCTAATCTCGATCGCGTCTTTTCTCAAGCCGAAGGTCGAATTTTAGTTACTACCTTTGCCTCATCGGTGCATCGCCTGAATATTATTCTGGACATAGCCAAGAAACAAGGTCGCACCGTGGCAGTGGTTGGGCGATCGATGCTCAACGTCATCGCACACGCCCGCAACCTAGGATATATTAAGTGTGAAGACAGTTTATTCCAACCCTTGCACGCCATTCGCTCCCTACCGGATAACAAGGTACTGATTTTGACCACAGGTTCTCAAGGTGAGCCGATGTCCGCTCTCACAAGAATTGCCAACGGTGAACACCGGAAAATCAAAATCCGTAAGGGAGATACGGTTGTATTCTCAGCGAATCCAATTCCCGGCAATACCATCGCTGTGGTGAATACAATCGATAAACTGATGATACAAGGTGCGAACGTGATCTACGGACGGAATCAAGGGATTCACGTTTCGGGACATGGTTGCCAAGAAGAGCATAAGTTAATGATTGCAATGACTCGGCCTAAGTTTTTCCTCCCCTTCCACGGCGAACATCGGATGCTGGTGCAACATTCAAAAGTCGCACAAAGTATGGGAATTCCGGCAGAAAATATGGTGATTATCAATAATGGGGATGTGGTCGGATTGACCACGGAGAGTATCGGCGTCATCGACCAAGTACCCTCCGGGATTGAACTGGTGGATGCATCTCGTTCGGGAGTCGTTAAGGATGAAGTGCTCAAAGAACGTCAACAGTTAGCAGCGGATGGGGTGGTTACCATTGCAGCTGCGATCGGTTGGGATGGCAAACTGGCGGCTGAAACTGCGACGCACCTGCGAGGGGTGGTTTCATCCATTGAACATAATGTGCTGAAAAAATGGATTGGTCAAACCATTGAAGGAGTTTTGAGCGATCGCTGGTCTGATTTCTCGGGTACACAGGAAGATGGTACTCCCGCAGTGGACTGGATGGGACTGCAAAACCAGATTGAGCGCGAGATACAGCGGATGCTGCGCCGGGAACTGCAAAGTAATCCCTTGTTGGTGTTCTTGATGCAAAATCCCCAAGAACCCCCCACGGTACAAGAACAACCTGCTACCACTGGACGCCGACGCACGCGATCGACTGCTAAGGTTGCATCTTAGAACAAGACCCCAGGCTCAAGCCTGGGGCTATACAAACAAAGCCCGTGCTTCGACAAGCTCAGCAGAGCCCTGCGCGGGCTAATTTTTTGGACCTATAAATTGGAATAAATCACTTTCAGATGGGGAACATTCAGCTTAATGCCATCCGTATGGCCTAATATTATTAAAATTCAGGGTATCAATTCCTATTTTCCCCAGATAGCCAGCCAATGTAAGATCATCGGTCAGCACCAAATATTTATTGCGGGCTACTTCAACAATTCCACAATCCGTTAAACCATATTTAGTAAATTTATCCGTTTTGCCAATTTCTGCACTTGCGATATAAAATTCATCTAGTAGGGCCATTTGTTCGGCCAATACTTGTAAACATTGAGAGCGTTCTGGTTCGCCGATTTGATTGACCAAGCTATTGACTTCTGTTAAAATCTGAGGGGTTGTAACTATTTTGGAAAAAAACTGTAAAATTTTCAAGAGAGTTTTATAATCTTCGGGTAAAAATTTTTCAGTTCGATTAAATTTAGAGATGCGCTTTGGATTGACTGTTCCCACACACCACAACAGTAAAATATTGGTATCAATTAGGATTCCCCGACTTTTATAGCCCTCAATCAATTGGCTAATATAATCGCTCATACCTCTCGAATTTTCATAGATTCTACTTCTCCCGTTTCAGAATTTATTTTAAAAATTTTATAATTCCTTTCCCATTCTTTCGTTTTCACAAGTTCTACAATTAACGGATTTCTCATTGCAGGTTTTGGCAAATTATATCCAATCGTAACAAACCAGTATTTTTTATCTTCTGAAAGTTCAACTTCTTCCAACCTCAAATCCTGGATATCCAATGGACCATTTTGGCTCATCAAATCTTGCACGGAATTAAAATAATCTTGGGCAGCAATGACTGCTTTTCGCACGTCAATCATGGTGAACTCTCTGGGTTAGTTGTATTAACAGTTTAGCAGTTTTAGAAGGGGCAGGTGCTTCTATATGCCCCACCGACGACTCAAACTCTATTCTATCCCTTCAATCCAGGCCTCTACTTGTTGATACAACTGGCGAAGGGGGAAAGAATCGGGACTCAGATTCCACAGAGGGTGCTGAATTTTAAGCAAACAGCAACCGTCCTTTCGGTTCTGGAATCGGACGCCCTAATGCCTGTGCCGTCTCCACCCACTCCTGCATAACGACTTCTAGATGACTCAAGGCTTCCTGATAGGTTGCACCATCCGCAGCACAACCCAGTAATTCCGGCACTTCCGCAATAAATGCCTCGTCCTCGTGACTCCAATACATGATAATTTCATACCGTAGCATCCCCTTCACTTCCTCGCTGGTCAATATCGCTCTCCTATTGTTGGACTGGCGATCGCTCTATCTACACTTCGATTGACTCCTCCGCAGCTTTTGCTAAAACTTTATCCATCCAAGTATTAATGCTTTCTCCTGCTTTGTTAGCCGCAATAAATATTTTTCTGTGGTTTTCTGGGGTCGTGCGATAGGGAATTGTACCCGTAAAAGGTTGATCGGGAGCTTCTCCTAACTCTTGGCAAAAATCCAAATAAAAATCCACTGAATTTTGAAATTCTTGGTGAGCTTCTTCAACTGTTTTTCCCTTAAATGTCACTACATCATTAATTTTCAAAACTCGACCAAATAAAATTCCCGCCTCTACATCAACCTCAACAGAACCTATGTAACCCTTGTAACTCATCATAGCCAATCAATCTTCCTTGGTAAAAATTTTCTAATTCAACTAGATAATGTTTAAGATTTTATCTCTCGGGGTGTTAGCCACTCTCACCCTACTATCTGCCTAAGTTCTCATGGCTCAATTCCTGCCTTCACCAAAAATTCTCTAACCGATTTCACTGCCCCTTTGTCCGTTTCTTTTTGCGGATGCGGTTCGTGGAACACTGCTTTAACATTATTTAGTTTAACCCCTATGCGCGATCCTTGACCTTCGATAAGGGTAGCATCAAGCGCTCTAAATAGACTTTCAATATCTTGCCAGTTAATATTGGCCGGAATCGGATCGGTAAAAATCCTTTCTAAAGTTTTCTGCTGTTTGTTGTTAAGGTTCATCTATCTTTAACGGGTGGACAACTGGGGTGTAACTTAAGCCAGTTTTGAGAAGTTGCAACAGATGCCCCGAGGAAGTCACGATACTTGCCTCCAAGCAGATACCTATCCACCAAAAACTAATTATTGTCGAAGATTTCAGCCATTGATTAACAACCATCTCCTACTCCTTTTACTGACATCCTCAATCTCTATGATATCTTAATATCCTATCAGTGGCGGTTAAGACTTGCTCTAAAAGAGTAGGGGCACAGCAATGCTGTACCCCTAGAATTTTAGATTATGATCGCGGAATGACCCTTACTCGATCCCTTCAATCCGGTCCTCCACTTCTTGATACAACTCGCGCAGGTGGTCTAAATTCTCCTCGCTGGTTTCCCAGTACCCACGGCCATTGGCTTCTAGCAAGGTGGTGACCATCTTGCGGAACGAGTTCGGATTCAGGTTCAGGAGGCGTTTCTGCATCTCCTCATCCTTCATAAAGGTCTCGTTCGCTTCTTCGTACACCCAGTTATCCACTGCACCGGCTGTGGCACTCCATCCCATTGTGTTGACGAGGCGTTTTGAGAGTTCCCGGACGCCTTCGTATCCGTGAGAGAGCATTCCCTCGTACCACTTGGGATTGAGCATTTTGGTGCGCGTATCTAAGCGGACGGTTTCCGATAGGGTTCGCACTTGGGCGTTGGCGGTGGTGGTGTCGGCGATGTATGCGGCGGGTTTCTTGCCGTCGCCGCGTAAGGTACCGATGACTTTAGTCGGGTCGGAGTCGAAGTAGTGAGAAACGTCTGTGAGACTGATTTCCGAAGAATCCAAGTTTTGGAAGGTGACATCAGCCGTTTTCAAGGAGGACTCGAAAATCTGGCGGTCTTGTTCCATTGTTCCGGGATTATCCGAGGAGAAGGCAAAGGATTTACGGGTGAGATACATTTCCTGTAACTCGTTCTCGCTTTCCCAGGTGCTATTCTCCACCGCTAGGTTGACGTTAGAGGCGTAGGAACCGGATGCGTTAGAAAAGACGCGGGTAGCAGCTTGGCGCAGGTTGATTCCCATCTCTTCGGCTTGTTTCATCGCGTGTTTACGGATGAAGTTCATTTCTAACGGTTCATCGGCTTCGGCAGCCATTTTCACGGCTTTGTCTAACAGGTTCATTTGGTTGATGAACAAGTCGCGGAAGACGCCGGAACAGTTGATGACGACATCGATGCGGGGACGTCCTAATTCTTCTAAACTCAGGAGTTCCAGTTTGTTGACTCGTCCTAACGCATCGGGAACGGGTTTGACTCCCACCATCCACATGATTTGGGCGAGAGATTCCCCGTAGGTTTTGATGTTATCGGTTCCCCAGAGGACGCAGGCGATGGTTTCCGGCCATTGTCCGTTATTTTCCCGCCGTTGCCGGTCTAACAGGCGGTCTACAACGATTTTAGCGGAAGTGACTGCTGCGGCGGTGGGGATGGATTGGGGGTCAAGGGCGTGGATGTTTTTGCCGGTGGGGAGGACATCGGGGTTCCGGATGGGGTCGCCACCGGGTCCGGGGAGGACATATTCTCCTTCTAAGGCGCGCAATAAGGCCCCGAGTTCGTTATCAGCGCAGATTTGCTGCAAGCAGAATTCGAGATACTCAAATAGGGGTTTGAGGTCGTCGGTATTAACTTTAGGATAGCCCGATTGATGGAGGGATTCCACCCAGGGGGCTTTTTTACCCATGTTGAAGAAGTTGAGTTTGGAAACTCGGGAAACTCGTCCTTCGGCGTCGGTTTGTTCTTGGACGAGGGCGGCGACGGCGGCGCGAATGGCTTGGATAATGGCCTGTAAGAGTTCAACGTCTTCTAAAATGCCTTTATCGTTGTTGGCATAGATTTCGTCGATGTCCCGTCCGATGCTGTTGGCGATAATCCGCAGCAGACTCTTGACGCCTTCTTCATCGCGATCGAGGGAGGCGATGTTGACTAAGGTGGCGATCGCCTCTTCTGCTGATGGCGGTTTCCCAATCACGTGCAACCCACAGGGTAACAACCGTGATTCGATTTCCATCAGCTTACGGTAGACTTGACCCACTACATTATCCCGTTCCTCGGGAGTGAGTTCGATCGCATCTTTATCCGGCAAGTTGATATCCTGATCCAAATTCACCAACCGGCATTTATCCATGATGGTGTTGACGATCGCCACTCCCCGTCCGCTATCTTTCAGGGTTTGATAGGACCCAATCAACTCATTCAGTTCTTGCAGTCCCTTGTATAACCCCGCATTCTCCGCCGGTGGCGTCAAATAGCTAATGGTTTCGGCGTAGGACCGACGTTTGGCGATCGTTGCCTCAGACGGATTATTAGCCGCGTAATAGTAGATATTGGGAATCTTGCCAATCAAGCTATCGGGATAACATTCCCCCGACATCCCCATCTGCTTCCCAGGCATAAATTCTAAGGACCCGTGAGTGCCAAAGTGGAGCACTGCATCGGCACCCCAAATCTTCTCCAAATAGGTGTAGTAAGCTGCAAACCCATGATGAGGACTGGCCGATCGCGAAAATAGCAACCGCATCGGGTCACCTTCATACCCAAAGGTTGGCTGAATCCCGATAAAGACGTTTCCAAAAGACTTGCCATACACCAGCAAATTTTGTCCGTCGGTGTTGAGATGTCCCGGAGGCGGTCCCCAGTTTTCTTGTAGGCGTTCGGAATAGGGTGTCAGTTTTTCATACTCTTCTACCGACATCCGATAGGCAACATTCAGTTCCGGGCTATTGTACTGCGCTTGAGCATCATGGATGACTTCCAGCATTAGTTGTTCGGCAGACTCAGGCAACTCCGGAAGGTCATACCCGTTACATTTGAGGGCGTTCATCACTTCATAGATGCTGCCGAACACATCCAGATAGGCAGCAGTTCCCACATTCCCTTTATCCGGGGGGAAGCTAAAAATGGTGATAGCCAGTTTTTTATCAAGTTTCGGCTTACGGCGTAGGGTTGCCCATTTAATCGCCCGTTGGGTGACGGTTTCGATGCGGTCCTGGAGGGCGATCGCCTTCCCGGTAGCCCCATCTCGTCCGGATAAAATAATCGGTTCGATCGCCCCATCCAATTCGGGAATCGCAATCTGTAACGCCACCTGAATCGGGTGTAACCCCAAATCACTATCCTGCCATTCTTCCGTAGTTTGGAACACTAAAGGCAAGGCCACCATATAGGGCCGATTTAACCGTTTCAAAGACTCGATCGCCTTGGGATGGTCTTGACGGGCGGGGCCTCCCACTAGGGCAAATCCGGTCAACGAAATCACCGTATCCACCAACGCCAGGGGTTCAACGCCTTTCGCCCCAACATCCCAGAAATAGGCATCCACAGGTTTAGAAAAGTCCAACCCTCCGGCAAATACTGGAATGGGTCTGGCCCCCAAGGCTTCAATTTCCTGGACCATTGCCACATAATGGGCATCATCCCCGGTAACCAGGTGCGTCCGTTGCAGCACTAAGCCGATACAGGGGGCTAACGGGTCTTTGAGGTCATCGGAGATGTCATCGCGGCTGTTATACCAGTTTAGATAATCCTTAACATCCTCAAACATTTTTGGGGCCAAGGGATGCCAGATTCCCATATCCAGATAAACCACTGGATCCTGGAATTTCACCGTTTGCTGACCCTTGAAGACGTATTTATCTGCCAACATCAGCAGAAAATTTTCCAGGTTTTCTGAGGACCCTCCCAACCAATATTGGAAACTCAGCATGAAGTTGCGGGCATCCTGGGCTTTATCCATCGGCAGATATTTGAGGACTTTCGGCAAAGTTTGCAGCAGCTTGAGCATTCCATCCTGGAAAGAACTCCCGGATTTTTCCTTGCGCTTTTTCATAAATTGCCCGATCGCACTCTTGGATTGACCCAATTGCGCCATCGAGAAACTGCCCATTTTATTCAGACGCATCACCTCCGGCATGGAGGGGAAAATCACCGCCACATCCAGGCGATCGCGTTGCGGTTCAACTGCCGCCGTTACTTTTTGGGCTAAATCTTCAATGAAAATTAGGGAAGCAATAAAAACATTTGCCGTGGCTAGATCCTGCTTAAAAGCCTCGTAGTTATTCGAGTCACGCAGTTCTTCGATCAAGTAACCACTGATTTCAATGGCTAAATTTGGGTTATTTTCGTTGATTGAGCGAACCGCAGACGATAAAGCACTCTGATACTGGGCTTCTAGCACGACATAGACCACCTTCAGTAAAGAACGCCCTCTAAGTTCATCCGGGGCAATGTGTCGAATGGTGGGCTTGACGTGTGTGAACATGAAGTTTAGCTCCTTTTAGATGCGCGTCCAGCAATTTAGCAGTTAGGTTTGGAGCGTCGGAATCAGGTTCTAGCCAGTCCAACGCAAAAGTGGCAACTGTAAGAGTTTTTACCAAAAAATGCGCCTCTCTGGGGGCTTTTGGCCCCCATCCGACACAATTCGATAAGAAACTATTGCCAATTGTGTAGTTTTGTTAACTTTATTATCCGGTGTTTACTTTACCATGTTCATTACATAGATTCATAAATTACCCGAAATTTAGCCCCCTTGCTTTATCAAATAACAGATTAAGGATTAAGGATTACGAAAATGTAATAAAATTTGATAGGGTTATGGTAGGGTTGCCCAAATAGAAGAAAGTGAGAAGCTATGAGCCTCGGCTGTAAGTGAGGTTAAAAAGTCAACCCCTCAAAGTGCCACAATCGTCCTTTCACCCTTCTCAAATCAAGCCTTGGGTTCGGTGAATACCCCCTTTAGCTGCCCGATATTTAATCTTTTAAAAAGAATATATGCCCACTTGATCCCAAACGAAATTATTAAGGTACAATACTTCTCATACCCGTCAACAACTGACGAGTAAAAATATTATGGTGTGGGGAAGTTACGATGAGCTTTGCGGTTTATAACGAAAGTTTTTACTTGGCGAATTATTCAGACATTCAAGGGGCGGTTAATGCTGGAACCTTTCCATCCGGTCTGAACCATTTCCAAACATTTGGGTTAGGAGAAGGAAGAGTCCAGGTTTCTCCCTTTTATGATGAGGCGACTTACTTACGCAATAATCTGGATGTAGCAGCAGCGGTCAATAATGGAACCCTAACCTCTGGGTTACAACATTTTATTCAATTAGGGGAAGCAGAAGGACGAGTAAGTATTTCCCCGGTTTGGAACGAAAGCACTTATTTATCTCTGAATCCTGATGTAGCGGGGGCCGTGAATAGTGGACTTTTGGCCTCGGGATTGCAACACTTTCTCGCCCTGGGACAAGCCGAAGGACGTCCGGGCGCACCCAGTGTCTCCCAAACCCCAGCCGGGTTTAACGAACAATCTTATTTCGCGATTAATCCCGATGTCAGAACCGCCGTAGAGTCGGGGATACTCAGTTCTGGATTAGCCCATTATCAAAGTTTTGGACAATTTGAAGCGAATCGGGCGGGGGTTTTCCTCGGTACCAGTGGGAGTGATACGATTAATGCCTTTGGACAAGCTACAGGCATTATCGGCGTGGGACTTTCTAATATTACCCCCTTGGGGATTGGTGGATTCGATGGAATTCCCACCAGTTTAGGAATCGGAGAAATTGACACCTTAATTGGAGGATCGGGAGGCGATGTTTTTAATCTCGGAAATGGAATTACTCCCTTACAACCCACCCCGCAAAAATTGTATGTAGGACAGGGTAATCTAGACTACGGCTTGATTAAAAACTTTCAGGTAGAGCAAGATTTAATTGTGCTGGCGGGGGAACCGAGGGAATATATCTTTGATTCTGGAGATGGAAATTTCCTGATTTCGACCGCAGCCGGAGATTTGGTAGGGGTTGTAGAAGGGGTAGCCAACCTACAAATTAGAAATATTTTTAATGATGGCACCTTCATTTTATCCGGCGGGAATGGATCGCTGGTTACAGAGATTCCCGGGTTCAGCGATCGCGTTTATTTGGCGGTGAATGAAGATGTAGCCGCAGGGGTACGATCCGGCAATTTCCCCTCGGGATTGGCACATTACCAACAATTTGGGCAAAATGAAGGGCGCGTCGGGGTATTTAGCGGAACCCTTGGCAGCGATGAAATTACGGGTTTTGGTCAAAATACCACCTTGATCGGCGTTGGGTTAACGGTGATAGCAGATTCACCTAACCGAGATGTGATTCCCACCAGTACAGGTGCGGAAGAAGTGGATATTTTAATTGGAGGGACTGGGGCTGATGCGTTTATATTGGGGACAGGAATTAGCTTTGCAAATTCCACAATTCAGCCATTTTATGTGGGGAATGGGAATGAGGATTATGCTCTAATCCGTAATTTTGAACGCGGAAAGGATGTGATTCAGTTAGGGGGAAATCCCGAAGAATATACCTTCCAGGCATCGGATGGGAATTTAAACATTTTCCGAAATCCCGGAGATTTAGTAGGCATTATCGAGGGGGTGACAAGTCTAAACGTGACCAATACCTTTACTACAGGTCGATTTTTGATGAGTTAAACCCCAGGCACTTATAGAAAATTAAGTGCCGACTCAGAAAGGATTGCGATCGCCTTAAAGGGAGACTCAAGGGCGATCGCACTTTTGGAGTCAAGACGGACGAATAACAACAATTGCCCGAAGAAGAAACTCCGGTGGCCTCTCCATCCTCACATCAAACTCCAGTGCAGAAACCAAAAGAATCTTTAATTCAGGTGCGATCACGAGCTTTCTTAATGATTTCCACAACCTTCGGATGTCCTTCTTCTGCCGCCCAAACCAACGCCGTCCAGTTATTGCGGTCCTTCGCTCCAATATCGGCACCGCGATCGATTAAACATTGTACCACATCGCCATGTCCATTTCCCGCAGCAGTAATTAAAGCCGTTACCCCAAACTCACTTTGGGCATTGATATCTGCACCGGCTGCAATTAACGCCTCTACAACCTCCACCTTACCGGAACCTGCTGCACTCATCAACGCCGTCCACCCATCATTATCGGCATTTTTAGCCTCTGCACCGGCATCGAGTAACAATTGCACCAATTCCAGATTTCCACTCTCCGCCGCAACGGTTAATGCCGTCAATCCATCGGCATTTTGTTGATTGACGTCCGCATTTCCCTGAAGTAATGCTTGTACCGAGGATTTTTCTCCGGTTTTAATCGCCTCGATTAACTCAGTCATCCCTGATCTCCTCTGTGATTATAAGGTGATTAACTACCCACAACGTCTGATATTCTATCGAGAATCTAAACACTAAAATTTAAACTTTAAATCGTGATTATGACAGCGGTCGATATTGTAATTTTGTCTAACGGTCCTGGAGAATTAGCTACCTGGGTGCGTCCCGTAGTCCGCGCCTTGCGACAACAACTTGGCGATCGCCGAGATCAGGTCCGAATCTCAGTTATTCTATCTCCCTGTCCCCATGCTACGGGAAAAGAAGCGGCGATCGCCCGGTCTTATCCAGAAATTGACCGAGTACAGGAAGCACAACATTTTTGGCCCTTTTTACTCCGGGGAAAAACGGCTGACAATTGGGGGTGGCGAGAAAAAGGGGTGGTCCTCTTCCTGGGTGGCGACCAGTTTTTTACCCTCGTCCTCGGCAAACGATTGGGGTATCGTACCGTCATCTATGCGGAACGGGAAGCGCGATGGCAACGGTGGATTGACCGTTTTGCCGTGATGAATAGTCAGGTGCAACCCCAGAAATATGGTCATAAATTTACCATTGTCGGGGATTTAATTGCCGATGTTGCCGGGGAGTGGGGAAAGGAAGCCGGGGAAGGTGGAGAATGGGTTGAGGCAGAAGAACTAATTGGACTGCTGCCGGGGTCGAAATCGGCAAAACTGATGCAGGGAGTTCCGTTATGTTTGGCGATCGCCGAGTGCATCCATCAAGTGCGTCCCCACACCCAATTTGTGATTCCTGTCGCCCCCAGCTTAGAGATAGAAACCCTAGCCGAATTTGCCAATCCGCAACAGAATCCCATCCTAGAATTAGTCAACGGCACACCCGGGGAATTAAAACAAGAAGATAACAATAGTTTGGCGTATTTGGAGACACCCAGCGGATTGAGAGTGCCACTCTGGAGGCGATCGCCTGCTTATGATTTGCTCTCCCAATGTACCCTGTGCCTCACAACTGTCGGTGCCAACACCGCCGAACTGGGTGCCCTGGGAATCCCCATGATAGTCTTATTACCCACCCAACAATTAGATGCCATGCGTGCTTGGGATGGATTGCCTGGAATTTTAGCAAATTTACCCCTGTTGGGGTCAATGTTTGCCAAATTGATTAATCGCTTAGTCTTGCGCCAAGGGAAACTTTTTGCCTGGCCGAATATTTGGGCCGGAGAGGAAATTGTTCCCGAACTGGTGGGAAATCTTCAACCCCAACAAGTCGCCGAACTCGTCTTAAATTGGTTAGAAAATCCAGAAAAGTTGCAAATGACTCGGGATAGACTGCATTCTGTACGAGGACAACCAGGTGCAGCGAATACAATTGCTAAAATTCTCATAGAACAAATTCAAGCCCAATTAAATTAACCTCAACCCTGTAGGGGCAATTCGTGAATTGCCCCATTTTTCCACATCTAACTCAGGGTTTTAAAAATCTCCAAATCTATCAGAAATATATATAAAAAAACCCTTGCAAAACCTATTATTTTAATTTTATAATCATAAATATACGCTTCAAAACCATCAGGAGGACTCAGGGTGGAGACCCCCAATGCCAATTATGACCAACCTTGGAAAGAAGCCTTAGAAGACTATCTCGAACCCTTCATGGCCTTCTTTTTTCCAAAAGTTCATAATCTCATCGATTGGAGTCGAGGATACCAATCCCTCGACAAAGAACTGCAACAAATTACCCCAAGTGCCAGCAGTGGAGAAAGAGAAGGGGATAAACTCTTCCAAGTCTGGCAAAAAAACGGAGAATCAGCCTATATCTTGATTCATATCGAAGTCCAGAGTCAAGAAGAAAGCCAATTTCCCGAACGGATGTACATCTACCATTATCGGTCCTTTGACATCCACAAAAAAGTAATTAGCCTTGCCATCCTAGGAGACGATCGCCCGTCATGGCGTCCCAACTCCTACAGTTATGAACTCGGAGGCAGTTCCATCCGCTTTGAATTTCCCATCGCCAAACTTTTAGACTATAAAGGTCAGTGGGAGACCCTTAAAACCAGTCTCAATCCCTTAGCATTTTTAGTCATGGCCCATTTAAAAACCCAAGCCAGCACCGGAAATGCCGAAGAACGGGAACAGTATAAATGGGAGTTAGTACAGAACCTCTATGAACGAGGCTATACTGAGAATGACATCATCAAGCTATTCCGATTACTAGACTGGATGATGACCTTGCCCGAAAGCCTGCAACAAAGTTTTGACACCAAACTCAAAAACTATCAGGAGGAAAAAAAAATGCCGATTCTGAGCAATATCGAACGTCGCGCCCTGGAAACTGGTCGCCAGGAAGGTCTCCAAACCGCTCGTGATATCGTCTTGGAAGCCTTGAACGAACGGTTTCATCCAGTGCCAGCTGAGGTGATTGACCGGATTAATCAAATCTCTGATTCGGAGACTTTAAAGCAACTGTCCAAACGGGAAAGGTCTATCGGATCCCTGGCGGAATTTGAGCAATTTCTTGCCTCAATAATGACTGACAATTAAATCCTTAATCTATCGGAAAGGATAGGGCAGAGCCTTGTCCTTTCTTTCGATTACGAAACTATACAGAACAATCACGGGGAGGAAAATATGCCGATTCTGAGCCATGTCGAACGTCGCGCAATGGAAGCAGTTTGCAAACAAGGTATCCCAGAAGTTTTCCAAGAAGCTTTCCAAAAAGCTTTCCAAAAAGGGTTCCAAGAAGGTCTCCAAGAAGGTCTCCAAAACTGTCGTAATATGGTTTTAGCAGTTTTGAAAAAGCGCTTTAACCCAGTGCCACCGGCAGTGACTGAACGGATTAATCAAATCTCTGATTATGAGACTTTAAAGCAACTGTTCAAACAGGGAAGGTCTATCGGCTCCCTAGCGGAATTTGAACAAGTTCTAGAATCCATGCTGACTTCCAATTAAAGATTCACTCCATCCGCCGGGACAGGATGGGGTCTTGTCCTTGGGGATGAAATGGGGAACAAACTGCCTTACAATAAATAAGGGAAAGTGCTGTGAAGCCGGGTATCAGTCCCAGACCTGCAAGGAATCCAGACCAACTCCCTCGGAAAAGCAGAAACTCGACCTCACAACCCCACTAATCCCGTTCCGGGAATCCATCGATTAATCAAGGGTAGGCAAGATGAACAAACAACGGAAAATCGCCTATTTAGAACTGATTCAATCCCTCCTGAGTTGTCCTAGTGGTGAGGAGGTGGGGGTATTGAGCGCCCACCCGGAATTGCTTGATGCTGGGTTGGTGGAGGTGATGCGTGCCGAAGCGGAAAGAAAGATGGAGTTGGGGGAACTGAAAGCCGCCGACAGGTTACTGAATGTAGGGATTAAAATAGTAACTGCTAACTATTCTCTCTCCACCCTACAAAAAGCAAAAGCAAATCACCTGTTGCAGCAAGGGTTCCAACAGTATAAACAGAGTCAATATCCCCAAGCCTTCCAATCTTTGCAACAGTCCCTCCAACTGTATCAAGAAATCGGGGATAAGGCTGGCATGGCAAACTGTTGGGGAGTCTTGGGAGATATCGAGCGAAATTACGGCAACTGGGATGAGGCGGAGCGCCTGTATCGACAATCTTTAGAAGTGATGACCGAATTGGGCGATCGCAAAGGCATGGCAACCTATTGCGGACTGTTGGGGAATATCCAGCGAAATCGGGGTAACTGGGAGAAGGCTGAGCATCTGTATCGGCAATCTTTAGAATTGAGGAGCGAATTGGGCGATCGCTCGGGCATGGCAACCTCTTGGGGACTGTTGGGAGATATCCAGCAAAATCGGGGCAACTGGGATGAGGCGGAGCGTCTTTATCGGCAATCTTTGGAAGTTCAAACCGAATTGGGTGATAAATCCGGGATAGCAGCCTCTTGGGGACTGTTGGGAGATATCCAGCGAAATCGCGGTAACTGGAATGAGGCAGAGCGTCTGTATCAGCAATCTTTGGAATTGAGGACCGAATTGGGCGATCGCAAAGGCATGGCAAGCTCTTGGGGACAGTTAGGAGATATCGAGCGAAATCGGGGCAACTGGGATGAGGCGGAGCGTCTGTATCGGCAATCTTTGGAAGTAGTTCAAACCGAATTGGGCGCTCGCTCTGGAATGGCAACCGTTTGGGGACGGTTAGGAGATATCGAGCGAAATCGGGGCAACTGGGATGAGGCGGAGCGTCTGTATCGGCAATCTTTGAAATTGAGAACCGAATTGGGCGATCGCAAAGGCATGGCAAGCTCTTGGGAAGTCTTGGGAAATATCGAGCGACTGCGCGGCAACTGGGATGAGGCGGAGCGTCTGTATCGGCAATCTTTAGAGTTGAGTACCAAATTGGGCGATCGTAAAGGCAGGGCAAGCTCTTGGGGAGTCTTGGGAGATATCGAGCGAAATCGGGGCAACTGGGATGAGGCGGAGCGTCTGTATCGGCAATCTTTAGAATTGATGACCGAATTGGGCGATCGCAAAGACATGGCAACCTCTTGCGGACTGTTGGGAGATATCGAGCAAAAACGGGGTAACTGGGATGAGGCGGAGCGTCTGTATTGGCAATCTTTAGAATTGATGACCGAATTGAGCGATCGCAAAGGGATGGGAACCTCTTGGGGACTGTTAGGATATATTGAGCAAAAACGGGGCAACTGGGATGAGGCGGAGCGTCTGTATCGGCAATCTTTGGAAGTTCAAACCGAATTGGGCGATAAATCTGGGATAGCAGCCTCTTGGGGACTGTTGGGAGATATCGAGCGAAATCGCGGTAACTGGGATGAGGCAGAGCGTCTGTATCAGCAATCTTTGGGATTGAGAACCGAATTGGGCGATCGCTCCGGCATGGCAACCTCTTGGGGACAGTTGGGTTCTATCAAGGGAAAACGGGGCAACTGGGATGAAGCGGAGGGTCTGTATCGGCAATATTTAGAAGTGATGATCGAATTGGGCGATCGCTCCGGCATGGCAACCTCTTGGGGTGTCTTGGGAGATATCGAGCGAAATCGCGGCAACTGGGATGAAGCGGAGGGTCTGTATCGGCAATCTTTGGAATTGACAACCAAATTGGGCGATCGCTCCGGCATGGCAAGCTCTTGGGGACGGTTAGGAGATATCGAGCGAAATCGCGACAACTGGGATGAGGCGGAGCGTCTGTATCGGCAATCTTTGGAAGTTCAAACCGAATTGGGCGATCGCTCTGGTATGGCAACCTGTTCGCGAGTCTTGGGATATATCGAGCGAAATCGCGGCAACTGGGATGAGGCGGAGCGTCTGTTTCGGCAATCTTTGGAATTGACAACCAAATTGGGCGATCGCTCTGGTATGGGCCACAGTTATAATGATCTGGCATTTGTCTATATACACTTCCACCAAATTCCTCAAGCCATCACCGCTTTCAAAGCGGGTTTAGCCGTTTGTTCCCCAGGCAAATTACCCGTAGAAGCCTTAGAACTCGGTCGTAGTTTGGGCAATATTGCTTTTGGTATCCAAGACTGGGAAACCGCCATCGAAGGCTATGAGGCTGCCATCGAAGCAGTGGAAACCCTTTGCAGCTTCACCGACTCCTATGCTGAAAAACAAAAACGCCGGGAAGCGGAAATCAGTGTTTATGAGAAACTGGTGCAAGCCTGTATCCATGCAGAAAAAATCGGTAAAGCCTTAACCAGCGTGGAACGGAGCAAATCTCGCAATCTCATCGAACTGCTCGTAAATGCCGATCGCCAACCCACAGGTGAGATTCCCCAGGAAATGCGGGAGGAACTCGATCGCCTGCGTCGGGAAGTCATTGCCAAACAGCGCATCCTGGAAAGTCTTGACAACCCCAGTAACCTCAACACTGCCTCAGCTACTGATTTCGGACAACGGCGAAGTGAGAGTCCCAAATTTAACCCTACCGTCATTGAAACCATTCGCCAACAATATATCGCCGCGAAACAAGGCTTAGACGCACTGCTTGATCGCCTCAAATCCTACGACCCCAATTTTACCCTGACCCAGCGCGTTGAACCTATCCAATTTTCTGAGATTCAGGGTTTAATCGACGACAAAACCGCCCTGATTGAATGGTATCTCACTCGCGATCGCATTTATGTGTTTGTGGTGACGGGAGGACATGGGAAAATCTCCGTCTGGGAATCCACCCCGACAAAGTACAGCGAGTTACAGCAGTTGCGCCAAACCTATCTGGATGCCTATTTCAGCAACAAATCCCAGTGGAAAACCAATCTCGATGGCTTCTTGCAGCGTCTCTCGGATATCCTGGATTTACCCCAACTGATTGCCGGGATTCCCCCCGACTACCGCCAACTGATTTTAATTCCCTATCGCGACTTGCACCTGTTTCCTCTGCACGCTTTAGTGCTCAACCGCGCCACCGAACCCCAATATTTATGCGATCGCTTTCCCGATGGCATCAAATATGCCCCCAGTTGTCAATTTTTGCAAGTCTCCCAGCGCAACCAAAAAAGCGAGAGTCAAAACCGCTTTTTTGCCATCCAAAATCCCACAGAAGATTTAACCTACGCTGATTTAGAAGTTGAGGCGATTTTCCCTGCCTTTCACCCGAATGCAAGCTGTCTCACCCGCCAACAAGCGACCAAAATCGCCCTCAGCCAACATCCTTATGAGAGAGATTTTCGTTCTGCTGAATATCTCCATTTTGCCGGACATGGTGGCTTTAATTTTACCAATCCCATGCACTCATTCCTCGTGCTTGCCGGTGCTGTCGCTGGGGGAGAAAGCACTACCGGGCGTGATACCGAGAGATTTGTTTCCTGGCGCAAAGGAGAAAGCGTCGAGTTAGAAAAATGTTACACCCTGGGAGAATTGTTCGAGTTGAATTTACCCCACTGTCGCCTCGTCATTCTCTCCGCCTGCGAAACTGGATTAATTGGGGTTTCTCCTGATTTAGAAGAATACATCAGTTTGGGCCTAGGTTTCCTCTATGCGGGAGCAACAAACGTGATTTGTAGTCTTTGGTCCGTGAATGATTTATCCACGGCGATTTTAATGGTAAAACTGTATGAGGAACTGCAAATCCAGCCCTCGATTTCTCTGGCATTGAACCAGGTACAGCAGTGGTTACGTCAAGTCACTGTTGGTAACTTATTAAAGTGGAGCCAATCTTCTCCCAGGGTGAGTGAGAAATTACGACAAGAAATTCAGAAAGAGTTTGAACTCTATGGGGACGAAGAATCCTATTTTGAAAATCCTTGTCACTGGGCTGCATTTTGCGCCATTGGGATTTAATATGGAATCGGGTATTGAAAAGTTTATAAAAACCCGTACCTTGAAAGGTTCAGATTTGTAAAAGCCTAATATCATGGATAAAAAATTAACAGCAAAATTCCAGGAGTCAAGACATGAATTTTAAAGATTTTATGGGGTTTTTCCCGGCAGCTATTCAAGAGAATTCTGTAAAATTAACACCAGCACAGTTAGCGGAAATCGTTGATTTGCTAGAAGGGTTAGACAGTCAGCCAGAAAGCACCTGTGAAACCCTCAAAGTTTGGATCAGAAATCATCCCGAGGTTAGAGATGCGGTGATAAATTTTGCCAATAAAAAAAATGTTGCCAATCTTCTGCCGGACCGCGAAAATGTCAATTCGCCTCGACGAAAGCTGAGTAGTGAGGCGGAAATCTTACAAAATTTGTTTGAACTGCGTAAACAGGCTCGGGTGCAACAGGAGGCATCCAAAAACTTACCTCCCAAGAATAATTAATTTTATTTTTATCTCTAAATACAATGTCTTTTTTGCTGTATGCTCCCAATGTTCATCTGTTTGCCTTCCATCTCAGCGAGATAGAGGACCCGGATAGTGATCCCGATTATCAACCGCATTATTTGTGCGATCGCTGTCTGGAGATTTTTCACCAGTTCCAGATCCAGCAGGCGTTAAAGCTGCGAGATGTTAACTCTAATATGCGGATAGATCTTCTCGAAGGTACGAGCGAGGAGAATATTATGCTGAGTTTAGAAGGGAGGCTCGAAGATAAACACATAACTGGGCTCGTAGGGTATTTACAACTGTATGATAGCTATGCGCTCTATTTAAACCTGCGAATTCCTGAACTTGAACAGACTCAAAACCGAACCCAGCCAGTCGATGCGGCTATTTTCCAACAATTTAACTGCAATCAACAGTTAATATTAAATAGTTCTATCGGTCAGGTGATTATTTTAACCGGCTGGCTGTCTCAGGCGCAACAGCAGCAAGAACCCAAAATTTGGCAACAAATGGCTGATTATTGCGTGCAAAGTTTCCTGGGAACCTCAAAATTCCCCTTGCCGCCTTGTTATCAAGTGAATCAACTGTTTGGAAGTCCGGTTTTTGAATATGGTGACCCTCAAAATCCGGATAAAACCCAGACGATTTGGGTTTGGTTATTTTTTGATGAGTCGGAAGAGGCTCAAAAACCCTCGGCTGATGCCGACTCTAATCTCTGTTTCCTGGATCAAGAATTACTGGATTTATTTTTTTACCGCCAAAAAATGATTAAAACTTTTGAATTTAGTCGAGAAAATTATCGGGAAACTCGCGCTCAATATCAAAAGATGGGAAGTGAAGTGAAAGCGATTCGTTTTCTAACTTTGCATAAAAAGTCCAGTCCAGAAGAAAAGTTGTCCGAATTAACTTTGATTAAGTTGCAACAATCTCTGGTTGAGTTATTAGAGATGGACATCAATTTTTCTGAAAACTTACGGGAGTTAGAGGCATCCCGTCTAACTTTGAAGGCAAATACGAGTAATTATCGCAAAAAGCTGGCGCTGATCCAAAGTTATTACCCACAGGAAAAATTAGATATTTTGGAAATTTTTTTAAATAAGAATTGCGTGAATTTTCAAGAGCAAATCAAAATGGATTTGGGCTATTTTAGGCATATCCGGAGTTTGGCGGATAAGGCAGTAGCCTCGATTCGGGGGATTGTGGAAATTGAACAAACCCAACGCGATCGCCTGCGCCAAGACCAAGAAAAACAGCTTGAAAATACCATCCAGGCGATCGGACTGGCGGTGGGGATCGGCGCGATTTTTGCCTCCAGTGCAGGATTAATCGACCGCCCTTGGCGGACTCCTTGGGCAGATGATCGCTCCTCTTATCCCCATCCCTTTCTGATTGCTTTTTTCGGGAGTCTTCTCCTGGCGGGCATCTTTTACTTTGGGGTTAAATGGTGTCAAAATCGGGGGGGAAAACGGAAAAAATTTTGACCCCATTAAATTGAGGGGGCCAGAAAGTTTCTAAATACTGCGGGTATTGCCCCCCATTACGACATCCCATCCCGACGGCCCAATTCATAGACGCCACAAATAATACAAGCAATAATCCCCACAGAAATTGCCCAACTACTGCCGAGGGTGAGTTGGACGCCCCAGTTGCATAACCCGCCCATTGCCAGAAAAGGGACAATACTGAAAACTGAAGCATAGAGGGCATTTTGGGACTCTCTGGCCGGCTTTGAGCGCTCGAACTCTTTTTCGGAGGTGTACAAAGAGCGATCGGCAAAGTTAAACCAGCGATTCAGTTGTTCAGTTACCCACTCACTGAGACTGGAAAGCCCCAGATAAAGGGCTAGGGACCATAAAGAGGCTCCGGCAAGAGCGGTGGTATCTACGGCAAATTGAAAGGGAAAAATTTCAGTTAACATAGGTGAGGCACTCAGGTCATGAATTTATCTTTCCAGCGATTTTAACAAAAGTTAAGAATTCGGGATCCGTTGTCCCCAATGTGATGGGCGGGATTAAGGGAAGCCCTAAAATTGAACCGATTTGTTGATTCGGTGAGTGAATGAGTGACAAGGGTACAACTTAGGGTAAAATCCACGTCGAGAAAAAACTTTTATAAAAGCGTTGGGGTAGGGCCTGGTGAATAAATCTGGGGTGCAGCATTTTATTGAAAGCAAAGGGGTCTCCTAGGGACCATTACCTCGGCGCGGTGGATTAGTCCTCCCTCAAAATGGAGGCAAATTTAATTTCAGGGCCCTGTCTGGAAAAGATTTGTCTGTTTGACGCTCAAACTGATTTAAACCGATTCATAATGTTAATCTGCGGTTGAGGAATGGAAGTGATGATGCGAAATGCTATCCCCGGATGGATGCACAAAAACTTAGCTCGTACTTTACGACGGCTGTTATTTGTCGGACTAGGTTTAGCTGCGATGCTGGTTCTTGGATTGCAACCCCAGATCGCCAAATCTCAGGGAACGGGAGCCCCCAGGACAGCAACGGCTAATTATTGGCAAGGTGCTTCCTTTCCTGTGGAAAATTTTCAGGCTTATACCTCACCGTTTGGCTATCGGTCCTCTCCTACGGGCGGCTACAGCAGTGAGTTTCACTCGGGTTTAGATATTGCGGCACCGATGGGAAGCTATATCCGCAATTGGTGGGCGGGAACGGTGGTGCAGGCGATCGAGGACGATCGCTGTGGTACCGGACTGGTGATTCAATCGGGAGACTGGGAACATATCTATTGCCATATGCAAGGACAGGTGGAGCGGTCGGGAGGGCGTCGGTACCTGATCGATCGCACCGGGGGCTTACAAATTTTTGAAGGCCAACAGGTTCCGGCTGGGGTCCGCATTGGACGAGTCGGAATGTCCGGGCGCAGCACAGGTCCTCATCTCCACTGGGGTCTGAGATATGCCAATGAGTGGTATGACCCGGCGTTGATTTTGCGCGCGATGTATGGCTCATCCCGCAGTGTTTCGATGCAACCTTAAAAAATCTCTGGACCCTTCTAGGGTGGAATCTCTCTGGATAAAGCTCGCGCTTCTACTTCGCGGGCTAATTTTTTATGGAAGTGTCTCGATAAAGAGGCGCTAATCTCGCCCATGGCCTCTGTGAGCGTAACTGCTATTCATGACAAGAGAAGAAAAAAAGAAAAGGCATAGATATTCCTATGCCTTTTCTTTTTTTTGCGCTGCTTATTTTGATAGCAGCCGTAACCTTTAACTGTTGGTAATCAGTTGTTTTTTCGGGAGTTCAACCGATTCGCTGACGAGTTTCCGAAACTCTTCTCCTTCTATGGTTTCTTGCTCTAGGAGCAGATCCACGAGGCGATCGAGCAGATAGCGATATTGGCGGATGATGATGCGGGCTTTTTCATAGCAGTCAAAGGCTATTTCTCGCACCTGTCGGTCCACTTTAGAGGCGACTTCTTCGGAGTAGTCTGCCTTGCTGCCGAGGTCGCGACCTAAGAACACTTCGGCGTTCTGGGTTTCGAGGGCCAGTGGACCTAAAGCTGACATTCCGTAGCGGGTAACCATTTCCCGTGCTAAATCAGCTACGACTCGGATATCGTTGCTGGCTCCAATGGTGATTTCGGTATCCCCAAACACTTCCTGTTCAGCGGCTCTCCCCCCTAGGGTAATGGTAATCCGGTCGATCAACCAAGCTCGGGTATAAAGACCGCTATCGATCATTTCTTCGTTAAAGCTTTGTTGAGCAAATCCACCAATGCCACCGGAACGGGGAATAATGGTGACTTTGTTTAAGGGGTCGGAATGTTCCAACAGGGTCATTAGGAGGGCGTGACCGACTTCATGGTAGGCAATCAAGCGCTTTTTCTTGCTATCTAGCAAGGGGGTCAGTTGCATTCCGATGGTGATGCGATCGATGGCATCGTCAATTTCTAAGTGGCCGATCTCTTCTTTGCGTCGCCGTGCGGTTAAGATGGCGGCTTCGTTGAGGAGGTTGGCTAAATCGGCTCCGGAAAATCCAGGGGTGCGACGGGCGATCGCCTCGATGGAGACTTCTGGGGCTAATTTTTTATTCCGCGCATGGACTTGTAAAATCCCTAATCGGCCATTATAACTGGGCAAATCTACGGTTACCTGCCGGTCAAATCGTCCCGGACGCAGTAATGCCTGGTCGAGGACATCGGGGCGGTTGGTGGCGGCAATAATAATAATGCCTGAGTTGCCCTCAAATCCGTCCATCTCGGTGAGGAGTTGGTTGAGGGTTTGTTCTCGTTCGTCGTTGCCACCGCCAATGCCTGCGCCGCGCTGACGCCCGACTGCATCAATTTCATCGATGAAGACGATGCAGGGGGAATTTTCTTTCGCTTTTTTGAACAGGTCCCGCACTCGGGAGGCCCCGACACCCACAAACATTTCTACAAATTCTGACCCGGAGATGCTGAAGAAGGGGACCCCGGCTTCTCCGGCGATCGCCTTGGCAAGTAAGGTTTTCCCCGTTCCTGGAGGCCCAATCAAGAGGACGCCTTTGGGAATTTTTGCTCCGATCGCCGTAAATCGTTCTGGTTTTTTCAGAAACGTGACGACTTCTTGCAGTTCTTCTTTGGCTTCCTGAATTCCGGCAACGTCATCAAACATAACGCCGGTTTTAGCTTCCATCTGAAATCGGGCTTTAGATTTGCCAAAGCTCATGGCTTGATTTCCCGCTTGGGCCGATCTCCGCACGATCGCCATCAATCCCCCAATTAATAACAAAATCAGCAGGAGATTGGCGGCCATCCCAAATGCAGCCGAGGGGTCTGATGTGGGCTGAACATCTAGTTGGATCGTCTCTGTTGTCTTGTTTTGTAATCTAATTCTTTCAAATAACTCCGGGTGGCGATCAAACAGGGGAACGGTATATTCCTGCTCTCCTTCTAACCGAACTCGGGCAACCCCTTGTGCGGGATCAACCGCCACTCTTTTTACTTCTCCGGCATCAATTTTCCGCAATAATTCGCTATAACTCAGGGTGCTTTGTTCCGTTTGCGCGATCGCCGGAGTCGTCAGCAGCACCCCTTGGGTCAAAATCCCCGATGCTAGCATTGCTCCTAAACTGCTTGCTAGTTTCACGGAGAAAGATGATTTTTTAATGACACGCTCTGTACCGTAGGCACCGTTGCCTAGTTTGGTAATTTCCTGGGTTTTGAGTGAACCCGGTTGAGTGATCCCCCGGTGTCCCTCGATCCACTGTTTCAATAAACCTTTCATATTCAATCGCTTTACCTGTCCCTGCTTGAAGTTGTCCATGCCGAGGTCCCAAAGATGAACTCTTGGCGATATATCCCTCGAAATTAGGTCCCGCTTCTAGTTTAACGCTTGTCCGTTCGCACTGCCTTCCTTGGTCCTTTAAGCCGCTTCCTTAAATGATCCCATCCCATCTTTCTCCCTCAATAAGACCCTCCCCCTGGGTGCATCACTCAGGGGGAGGGTTCAATGCCTGCCAAATCAAGGGATCTGGCGTCTGTTGACTCAGGCGCTGGTAAACCGGCGATTTTAATGTCGTCGGGTTAGCAAACTCGGGTGCAGACTAGGGGTGGCACTTGGTTTTATTTAACTGTTTTGAATGCTGATATCAAGGGATCAGAAGAATGCAATGTGCGGCAGGGAGTGGAGAGAGAACAAAAGACGGCGATCGCAATGATGTCGGAGATATCAATGGGATGAAATTGCGACCAAGATCAGAGCAGCAAAGCTCAGGGTAACGACTTGCAGGGCGATCGTCCCTGCTAACCAGAGAAAAGGTTTCCACGTATAATCCATAAATGACTCCTCCTCAACACCGTAAGGAATACTGACGTTCATGCTCAATGAATTCTCCCCTAATTTGGGTGATCTGATCGCGTTCGGTTGTGCGATCGTTATCACCGGGGATTTCCATCGCGATCGCACAGACTGGAGTTTCCCAGTTTTGGGGATCGCTCACGAGCTTATCCTTTGGGCGATCGCCTTTGGGGATCGCACGGACTGATGGGTGAAACAATGGACCGATCGCCATTTTCCATTTTTATTCAATTCCTGACTTTCAATATCTCTTGAGTCTCCATGAACTGTAATAGGATTGACCCAGACGATGGGAAGGGGCTTTCCCCTGGGAGAAAGCCCCTTGTCATGACTCAATCTGGATAGATTGCCTCAGTCATGTCCTTTAACATCCGAGTCACTCAAGCATTTTCCTGAATAACCGCTTGAGCAATCAGGATTCACTGAGGGTTCATCCCTAACTCTGTGTCCCAGTGCGTTTGTATGACTCTTGTTTTTGATTGATTGTTTCATCCGGGGATGTTCGTCCCACTTACCCTAGGGATTGCGATCTGTCTTTTCACTTTACCAGACCAAACCCGTCTTCTAGTAGAAAACGGGTTGGTTGATGATTCGGTAATTTCACTCCATCGGGAGAGTTCCGCTGATGTGCAGTCCCCTCTCTATCCGAAGATAGATTTTTAGTGATGGTGGTGATGGTGATGAGTGTGAGGTACAGCCACTAGAGGTTTCCCTACTACCTCAGCGCGATCGCCGAGTAGCTCTTCAATCAGGGGATTTGCCCATTCGGCAACCATTTTCAAAAACTCTGGTTGTTCGTTAACACAGGGCATCTGAATATAGCTCACATCCGAGTGTCGTTTCTCTAAGGCATGAATAATATGATGAACGTCCAGGAGGGTTTCGTGATTTTCCGTCGCAAATCCAATCGGCATAAACACGACGGCTTTTGCTCCCAGTTGGATCAAGTTTTCTGCTGCCAGGGTAGCGTTAGGTTGAGTCCAGTCAATCAAAGGGGTCTGGTGATTGAGCCAACCTACCGAAATCAGGGGATAGCGCTCGATTAGTTTATCCCGCACGGCATCATAGAGGGCTTGACTTTCGGTAATCCCCGAGGTAAAGCCTTTCGCTTTGTGAGGACAACCATGGTTCATTAACACGATACCGATTTGTGAGGCGAGACATTCCCCCGTCAGTTCTGCGGCGATGGTTTGTTCAACCATTTGAGCCATCAAATTGATATAGCCCGGTTGGTTATAAAAAGAAGGGATATATCGCATATCCTTAACCCAATGTTCGCCCTTGCCATCACTGAGCTTTTCTAGGGCTAAATTGACTTGTTCTACTGCAATACCGCTAGTAAAGATAGAATCTACTACTAGCAGGGGATAGATCAGCAGTTTATCAAATCCTTCGGCTTTAATTTGTGTGAGAACTTGCTCCGGAAGGTGAGGCGCACAGAAGTTAAACGCCTTAAACACTTTGATGCGATCGCCCCACTGGTGTTGGAGTTCATGTTCGATTCCCTCTCGTTGTTTCTCAAAGATAGCATTGTGAGGGGAGATAAATTTGCCATGTTGATGACTCCACTCATGTAGATCAAAGATGGCGAGTAATTTTGCCAGGGGGGGGTATATCCAGCTAGGAACGGGTGCGAACTTTGCGGTGAGCAAATTCAGCGCTTGTTCGTTGTAATTGGCGAAGTCGTCATAACTTTCGACTTCTCCATAGCCCATTAGTAACACAGCAACGCGATCGCCGCCACCTATTACTTGGGGTGTTGCTTGTTGTTGTTCGGGAATTGCAACCACTTTCTACTCCTCATATTCGAGTTAGGGTTCCGCCATCGGTTTCATGTTGCCGATTCCCTCTAGGGTAACATCCCCTACGGGGGGAATGAGGGATGCAGTAAACCCCACATACCGACGGAGGCTCAAACCCTTCCTACCAAAGGGGTTGGGACCCCGTTCGTTATTGTTCAATTGAGGGGGAGGAGAAGTTTAAAAGGCGCAATAGTACACGGAACCGACATCAATCGCCTCTAGGCGATCGCTTCTGGAAACGATAACTTCAAAATGATGGCCCTCAAAACTTGAACGCCAGAAAACCAAGAGGGGGACGGGATTGTTTTGGAATTGGAACGCACCAATGGGTTGAGGAATTCCCGGTTGAGAGGGTCGAGAAAAATCAATCGGTTCCTCGTAAGCACCCGGCATGGACAAAATTTGAACCGCGCTCGTGTAAAGTGGGGTTCCGGCATTGTCAGCTACGGTTAACTGTGCTGTCTTATCGCCGGTTTTTTCCAGTACCATAATTGTTTCTCCCGCTTTCCAGGCGCGGATTTGCATGGGATCGCGTTGAGTGCCCTTCAGGATTTCTTCGGGAATGCGATCAAGGGCTAAAGTTTCTACCGGCAAGGCGATCGCCGCATCCCTCTGGGAGGGTGGCAACACCCAAACTGCTCCTTCGGGAAAGGATTGGGAGGCATTAAATGTTGCCATTGGGGTCGGACTATTATTGCAACCGTAGGGTTCATTTTGCCATCGTCGCAAGGTTACCTCTTCCTCAATTCCCGGTGCAATTGCCGTCACAGGAGTTCCTGGATCAACTAAAGACCACTGTTCGGAAAACATGGCGATTTGTGCATTCCGGTTCGTGGGTGAAAAGGGAAATTTACTAGGACCATCTTGTTGCAATTTAGTCCCAAATCCTAACCATCCCGGAAATTCTAAAAATCGCTGTTCGGGCAGATCTCGTTCTGCTTCGGGGATGGTGGTTGCTGTATTATTTCCCCAGATAGCACAGCTATTAAGTCCGGGAAAAATAAGCAGAATACTTAAGAGGGTTAGGGAAATTTGCTTTTTCGATGTATGGAGGGAAAGTTTTAAGTTTTTCATATTTTCTTCGGGTTAATCCAAGATGACCAGCCTAACCAATTTTTTACCAATTCTGCTAATTCTACATATCCGGCGGATTTAGGATGTGCTCCATCATTGGCGGCTACTTCCTTCTTCCAAGTGGGGGATTTTTGAAGGGGTGTAAATACATCTAAATAGGGAATCGCAAGGTTTAAGCAAATTTGCTCAAACTGACGGGATAAAGTGGCGATTCTCAAATTGTCTTCGCAGTCGCCTAGGGGAGGGGAACTCACCATTAACACCGGAAACAATTGTTTAGCCTGCTCAAGGATCTGCTGTGCATTGTGGAGGGAGTCCGGAAATTCTACACGAGTTTTACCGGCTTCTAGGGTAATATCGTTCGCTCCAAAGGAAAATACGACTTTCCCGTTACAATCAGCGGGTAAACGATGAGCAACTTCTGGCAGCCACCGCTTTAAAATATCTGAAGAGGTGTCCCGTCTAACCCCTAAATTATAATAAGTAATCTCTTCCCCTTCCTGAGAAGCTGCCGCTACAATTCTGCCAGTCCAGCCTAAGTATTCCGGGTCTCCTGTTCCATTAATAAAGGAATCTCCAACAAAGCAGATCCGGCTCCCTGTCATAAATATAGCCTACTATTGTTGTGATAATCGTTTAACGCTTGCGCCGCCTAATAACTGATGAGCATCCGCTAATAAAGCGGGAATTTTATCAGCATGAGGACTGCGAGAGAGGCATTGAGTAAAATCTAAGGTTTGGATTGCTTCCGCTTTTTCACCGGGAAACCAATGATTGCCATTCCCGAGTAAGTTATAGCGCATTTTGGCATAATCGACCATATCGTAGGCGATCGCCAAGTTTCTCAACCATAAAATCTGGTGAATATTAATAGAATTGGGGGTTTCTTCGGGTTTTGGTAAGCCAATATGCCAACTTCTGACCCAATCTTCTCCAAACCGGGCGATCGCCGCTTGTTCCAACCGTTCAATAATTGGGGGTAAAATTTCATCAGCTTTTTTTAAAAGCGATAAACTTTTTAGGTGTTCATCAAAATCTGTGGGTCTTGAGGCCCCAATACTTAAAGTATGAACTTGGGGGTGCTGCAAACAAAATAAATTATTAAACACAATCGGACTGAGGGGCTCGCATAATTCCACTAATTTTTCAGGGGGACTGTATAAGTTTCCTCCTTTGTTGGAGGGACTAATAATAAATACCCCCATATCCTGCTGAGTTGCTGCTTCAATAGCCGACCAGTTTACCTGATTGATATAGTACCAATGGAGGTTAACATAATCAAAACGCTTGGTTTCTATGGCTTGACGAATTACCTCCGTTGGCCCATGAGTTGAAAACCCTACAAACCTGACTCTGCCTTGAGCCTGAAATTCTTTGACCACATCCAGGCAACCCCCTGGACGAATACTGTAGTCTAATAATTGGGGAGTATTAATCCCATGTATTCCTAATAAATCAACATAATCTAGCTTTAAGTTCGACAGAGATTGTTCCAGCGTTTTCCGAAATTCGTGGGGGTCTTCTGTTGGTCCCACTTTAGTTTGCACAATCAATTGTTCTCGGGGAAATTCAGGAAGAATCTCTCCCAATTGAATCTCTGATGTACCGTATCCCCGGGCTGTTTCAATATGATTAATACCACAAGCGACGGCCCGATGGATAGTTGCTTTTACATTGTCTTGATTATCCGCTGGAATGCTAGATTGAGGCACGTCTTGCCACTTGTATTGATATCTCATGCCGCCACAAGAAAACACCGGCATTTGTAGTTCCGTTCGGCCAAAACGTCGATATTGCATCATGATAAATTTTGAGTTGTAATTTAATAATTTAGAGTACGCTGATTATGAATGCTGCCTTAAATAGGGGCCTCAAATCCCTGCACTGGAGTGGGAGCATCTTGTTCCCTATTATAGCAATGGGGCAAGATGCTCCCACTCCCGGCGGATGAATGATTCAACTGCTATAAAATGCCCAAGCCCTAATAGACAATTGCCGAGTTTACAGTTCCCGAATCACCGTTTTACCATCTACTACTTCACCCACTAAAACTATATCTGTAACCCCCACAAACAACCCATTTTCCAAAACTCCAGGAATATTATTCAGGGTTTTTTCTAATTCCCCCGGGTTGTCAATGCTATCAAACTTTACATCAATAACAAAATTCCCTTGATCCGTAATCACGGGTCCTGCTTTCCTCACCCCCATCCGCAACTCTGGCACTCCGCCTAACTTTTTAATAGCAGCCATCACCGGAGTCATTGCCATGGGTAATACTTCTACAGGTAACAAGAAGGTGGAACCCAATTTATCCACTAATTTAGAACTGTCTACCACCACGATAAATATGTCGGCTAGGCAATCCACAATTTTTTCCCGGGTATGTGCCGCACCCCCTCCTTTAATCAGGTTTTTATGGGGATCAACTTCATCGGCCCCATCAATGGCAATATCGATGTGATCAACCTCATCCAAAGTCGTTAAAGGAATGCCAAACTGTTTCGCGAGCACTGATGCCTGGAACGAAGTCGGAATCCCTTTAATATCTTTTAAGTCACCATTTTTCAGCCGTTCCCCCAGAAACTCAATGGTATAAGCGGTGGTAGAACCCGTCCCCAATCCTACGATGGAACCAGATTTCACTCGTTGTGCGGCGGCTTTACCGACTTCCTGTTTCATGGCATTTGCTGTACTCATCCGATCCACTCCTATGGTTGTCCCGGTGGGACATAACGACAGTTAAAATCAACTCTAGTCTCAAATTTACCCTGTTCCTGACCCGATCGCGCATTTTTTCCTTTACGGATGACTCCCCAAGCTGAAGGTGATATCATCAGTGCCGTTGATGTCTAAGGGATGGCGCACAAGTTCTCCTCTAGGTTCCGCACTTATTTCAAATCGTTTCTACTCTGTAAACTTGATATGAAAATTGCATTTATAGACCCTTCCGATTGGGACTACCGGGTAGAAAGTGCCTATCAGATGCCGATGGGAGGTTCTCAATCGGCTTTATGTTATTTAGCTGAAACATTGGCAAAACAGGGTCATGAAGTGTTTGTTTTCAATCAAACTTCTAATCCGGGCATTTCACGGGGGGTAAACTGTCTTTCTTTCCCCTTAAATAGAGTCTCGGAGGCAGTGCGGCGATCGCTAGATGTAGCGATTATTTTAAATGTGGCTGGGAAGGGTATCCCACTCCGGCAATTCTTAGGGGATAAAATTCGCTTGATTTTGTGGACGCAACAGCTTCCAACGCTTCATGCCATGCAGGCTTTACAAAATCCTCAAGAACGAGATGTTTATGATGGATTTGCCTTTGTCAGTGAATGGCAGCGTCATCAATTTGAAATGGCTTTTAACATTCATCGCGATCGCAGTGCTATTTTAAGAAATGCGATCGCACCCGCTTTTCAAAATTTATTTTCCCCCGAAACTTCTATCCTCTCGCGCAAATCTCATCCCCCCATCCTCGCCTATACCAGTACCCCATTCCGGGGGTTAGATTTACTCTTATCTATTTTCCCCAAAATTCGCCAACTTGTGCCGGGAACTCTTTTAAAAGTTTTCTCTAGTAAAAAAGTCTATCAGCTACGGGAAGAACTCGATGAATCCGTGTACGGTTCCCTCTATCGCCGCTGTCGCGAAATGGATGGAGTGGAATATTTGGGTTCGGTTTCTCAACCGGAATTGGCTCGTCAGTTGCGCTCGGTTTCTATCCTAACCTACCCCAATACCTTTAAAGAAACCTCTTGTATTGCCGTCATGGAAGCAATGGCAAGCGGATGTCGGGTTATTACTAGCAATCTGGCCGCACTTTCTGAAACAGCAGCGGGTTTTTGTCCCTTAGTTTCGGTAGAAGATGTCCTGGGATTTTCATCGGTTAGAGATTGGCAATTTTCCTTAAGAACCGACTGGGAAAATTATTCTAATCGCTTTGTTGAAACAACGGTGAAGGCGATCGCAGCTTTACAGGATATCAACGCCGAATCCCAACTCAGACAACAGGTTAACTATATCCATGACTCCTGTATTTGGGAGGTGCGCGCGAGGGCCTGGATTGATTGGTTGAATCGTCTATGTAGCTTTAACTCTACCTCCATTCCCCCCGAAACAACCCTTCCCTCCCCTGCCGAAATTCTCACTCAGCAAGCAGAAATCGCCTATTACCAAAGAGATTTAACCCAGGCAGTCGCCCTGTGCCAACAATCCCTTAAACTCAACCCGAATCTAACTCAAACCTATCAAATTCTAGGGGACAGCCTCAAGCATTCGGGTAAACCAAACGAAGCAAGTCGGGCTTATTCCACTGCCCTCAAACTCTTAGAATCCGGCAAAGGTGATGCGTCTCAAGCCCTATTAATCCGAGAAAAACTAGGACAGACCCTCTTATGAAAGTAGCGATCTTGAAGAGGCGATCGCCCTAAAGTCCGCTTTTGAGGGGTCTTAACTGGTCCCTGGGCTTTTACCGAACCTTTACAAGGAACGGGGGACTTTTCTCCATTCCTTTACAAAACTTTGTGTTAACCAGCATATTGTGGAAATAGGAAACATTTACAGGGTCAAGCAAACTGCGATCGGGCCCTCAGGAGGTACTACTATGAGTCAACTTTCTTTTGCCTTACTCCAACCCCTGCGTCAATGGCTCGATCAGGTTGAAATTCGTGACCCCAAGGTTGCGAAACAACTCTACAAGCTGATTCCAGCGCAATGCCCCTTTGCCCGGGACTTGAAATTTAGGGGTCATACGCTCCTCCACATTCCCCCCCTGTGCAAACTCAATCCTTTCTACGATGAACTGATGGGAGTGCGGTTTCGGGCACTGTGTTATCTCGTTGATGAATGTGGCATGGATATTCAAGCCTTTTCCTAACTTTCCTCAACAAACCGGAGCGATCGCCGATTGACACTCGACTCCACAGCCTAGCGCCAATGGGCGATCGCTCAGTTCATTCTTGAAATTATTCAGCCGTAGCGAGTTCGCTGTTGCCACGATTGCGGCGGCGAGTCAGGGCATTAAACACCATTTGACCGATCGCCTTAATCAGGTTGCCTTCGAGTTCTTTAAACATATTCATGTTCAACCCAAAGGCATGATTAGCTTCATCCACAATGCGATCGGCATCCGCTTCATCGATCGGCAAATTGTTCATCGCTTCACGATACTGAGTTTTGAACGCCTTCTCATCAGAAATCTGCTCAAACTCATAGAAAGCCGTGCCATCGCCCTCTAAATTCATCGCCCGTTGGGCGATGCCTTTGAGAATTTGACCGCCGGACAAATCGCCCAAGTAACGGGTGTAGGAATGAGCCACTAACAGTTCTGGTGCTGTTTCCGACACTTCCCGGATCCGCTGAATGTAGGCTTGAGCCCCTTCAGAAGGAGCCACCTGTTCCCGCCAGTTGCTGCCATAGTAGAAGGTTAAATCTTGCTCTAAACTGGCCTTGCGGTTCAGTTCGGGAAAGTAAATCTGGGACAAGATCGGGTGATTGCGGTGGCGTTCCATTTCCTCTTCCATCGCCGAATAGACGAAGTAGAGATTGCGCACTAGAGTCCGATAAGAGGTTTTCTCAACAGTCCCTTTTAAAAAGCACTTGACAAAACCCACATTTTCTGCCATGCTGTGAGACTTTTTCGTGCCTTCACGCAGTTTTGTTGCTAAATTGCTACTCATTCGCTTCCTTAACTTTCCAACTTTAAAAAAAACAGGCGGCCTATCGCCTTCGCAAGAGGCCATAAAAAATAACCTCTAAAGGGTTACCTTAGAATGAATCGATGAGAATTTTCATTAAGTTTTTTAAAGTTTCCTGGGGACCCCCTTGGGGCTTGCGAGTTTAAGATGGGTCCTTGGACGCTTCCCTGCGCTCAATTTCCGCCTTAAGTTGAGTTAAGACCGTTTCCCCATCCATCCCTTCACCGCGATCAAGGGATTCGATACCAGTCGTAATTTTTTCCTGCAACTGCGCTAACTTTTCATGATAGCGCTGTTCTCGGTCCTCCAGGAACCGTAATAACACTTGCCGGTAATCGCGCCAACTTTTCGCCCTTCTCATGCTACAAGAATCCTTTGAATTATGCCTTCAGGTAACATTTTAACTGCCATAGATGTCCTCAATCTACTAGTCAAAGGTATTGACCAAACTACCTTAGAAATAGCTCTCACTGCTTCCGGTTGGACATCAACCCTAGCGCAAGGAGGTTCTAAAAGTGGTGAGGGAAACATCTGGACAAGTCCTGGACATCAATTCAGCGTTAGAATTATGAGCAAACCGGAGGTTTCCTGTTATGCCAGAGTTTACAATGGTCCTGGAGGGGGTGCACCTGGCGAGCAACCTTTGAACGCATTCGGTAAACCGGGAACTAGAGGAGAAACCCATTTTCCAGTGCTTCCTTAATTCTATAATATTAATTTTCAAAAATTTATGCAATTTGAAGAAGTTTGGCAACAATACGACTTTACAGAAGCTGAATTACTGTCAATGGGTTGGCAGTTTCCTTATGATTATGTCCTGAATTTGAACTACTATTGGGAACTCAATGGCAGGGGTGCTGGTTCTGAAGTGGCATCGGTTGACCAACCCCTCAAACTGATTCTCTGTTCTTGCATTCGTCTGGATGTCCAAATCAACCCCAACCTAGAAACAAAGACTCAACCTCCCCAAAATCTGGGTACGATTGTGGGATGGGGTCAAGTTACGCCTTCTCCTTGGTTAGAAAACCTCTCGTTTCCCGCTTCCGACTGGATTCATTTATTTTTTGACATCGGCGGCAACAACAAAATTGAAGCGGTGATGCGATCGCTCTCCATTGAGCAGTTAACCCAACCCTCTCTAGCTACATTAAATCACTAACCTACTGCTAAAATAAAACAGGGCTTGATATTCCCGGCCTAATTATTGCTCTCCCCCTGCAATTATGACCCAAACTTTACCCATAGAGCGCACTTTAAAAACTTTCAGTCAATTGCAAACCCAATTTAATTTCCAGCGTAGTACCGATGACCAATTTTTCCCGGAGTGGTTAAACCTGGATAATAGTCTGACTGCATCAGAGCAACAAATCCTGGATGGGATTCAGCAAAAATACTTTTATCAACTTTCTGATGGTCAACTGGGAGAAGAAACGATTAAATTAATTGTGTTGTCCCCCCTGCTGGATTTGGCGGGATTTTTTGCGCCTCCCTTTCGGTTTACCACTGAAGCGACGGTGCAAATTACTGCTGAACAGGATGAGATAATTTATTGGGGTCGGATTGATGCGTTGGTTCTGTTGGAAAGCCTGTGGGTGGTGGTGATTGAATCTAAAGAAACCAGCTTTTCGTTAGAAATGGCTTTGCCGCAAACTTTAGCTTATATGCTGGCTCATCCGCATTGCCAACGCCCGGTTTTTGGCATGGTGACGAATGGGGGAAATTTTATTTTTGTGAAACTGCAATATCAAGAATTTCCCCAATATGAATTATCAAATGTATTTTCTCTGCTGCCTCGACGAAATCAACTTTATGAGGTGTTAGAGATTCTCAAAGAGTTGGGAGGGATGGCTATTCAGTGAAATATGTTTTAAATTCACTGATGATCGCCTCATCAAGGGTATGCTCGATTTCCCCTCCTCTTTGAAATAAAAAGCGGTTAAGCCTTGATCAGCTAACCGCTTTTTCTAGGTTCTTGGGTCATTGGCTTAGGAAAAATGACCCAGGACCAATGACTGTTAAATATCCAGGTCCATGAGTTTGAGTTGAGGACCGTAGGTTTCGATGAACTCGCGACGGGGAGCAACCCGATCGCCCATCAAGACGGTAAAGACGCGATCGGCTTCTGCGGCATCCTCGATTTCTACCCGTTTCAGGGTGCGACTTTCCGGATTCATTGTCGTTTCCCAGAGTTGGGTGGGCATCATTTCACCCAACCCTTTAAACCGCTGAATGGTGTAGTTGGCATTGGCAGGAAATTCGTTCCGAATGAGTTGTTGCAGTTCGCGATCGCTGTAACAGTAGAAATGATTCCGGCCCCGTTCTACCTTATACAACGGCGGACAAGCAATATAAACATACCCTTGATCTACCATGTCACGTTGATAGCGATAGAAAAATGTGAGAAGTAAGGTCCGGATGTGCGCCCCATCTACATCAGCGTCAGTCATGATTATTATACGATGGTAGCGCAATTGTGAGGAGTCAAACTCCTCCCCTTTAATGCCTAAACCGAGGGCAGCGATTAAGGCTTGAATTTCGGTATTCTTGTAAATCTTAGAATCATCGGTTTTTTCGATGTTAAGGATTTTACCGCGCAAGGGCAAGATGGCTTGGAAGCGGCGATCGCGTCCTTGTTTGGCACTGCCTCCGGCACTATCCCCTTCTACAATGTAGATTTCACTTTCACTGGGGTCTTTGGTACTACAATCGGCCAGTTTTCCAGGCAGGGGGGACGATTCTAATACTGATTTACGGCGAACCAATTCCCGGGCGCGTCGGGCTGCTTCTGCGGCATTAAAGGCTTGAATTGCACGTTCTAAAATCGAATCGGCAACACTCGGGCGAAATTCTAAATACTCCGTGAGCACTTCACCCACTAAAGAATCCACAATTCCCCGCACTTCAGTGTTGCCTAATTTGGTCTTAGTTTGCCCTTCAAATTCTGGGTCGGGCACTTTCACGGAAATCACCGCCGTTAACCCTTCGCGAATGTGTTCACCACCCAGGTTAGAGTCACCTTCTTTGAGTTTATTCCGTTTGCGAGCGATCGCATTCATGGTCCGAGTGAGGACGGCTTTCAATCCTTCTAAGTGCGTTCCTCCGTCAATAGTTCGGATGTTATTTGCAAACCCCAGGACGTTATCCGTGTAAGCATCGATGCACCATTGCAACGAGACTTCCACGTGAACATTATTCCGCTCTCCCTGGACGTAGATAATTTCTTCATGAAGGGGCTGTTTATCCCGGTTCATGTATTCTACATATTCCCGAATTCCACCTTCATAACAATAAGTTTCAATTCGTGGCTCATTATTTTTGAGCAGTTCAATGCGATTATCGGAAAAGGTAATTTTAACCCCAGCATTGAGGTAGGCCAGTTCGCGCAATCGTCCCGATACAGTGCTGTAATCAAATTCAATGCCGGTACTGAAAATTTGCAGGTCCGGTTTAAAGCAAACGGAAGTTCCGGTGCGATTTTCTTTGATAGGTGTACCCACCAGTTCTCCGATCGCTGCGCCCCTTTCATACCGCTGGACGTGCACTTTTTTCTCGCGCCAAACGGTAACTTCTACCCATTCCGATAAGGCGTTAACGACGGAAATTCCGACCCCGTGCAATCCTCCGGAGACTTTATAACCGCCTCCTCCAAATTTACCTCCGGCGTGGAGGACGGTCATCACGGTTTCTAGGGCGGACCTCCCTGTTTTAGAATGAACATCCGTAGGAATGCCTCGACCGTCGTCGGTTACGGTACAAGAGCCATCTGCATTGAACTCAATTTCAATATGGGTACAGTGTCCAGCAAGCGCCTCATCGATCGAGTTGTCCACAACCTCGTAAACTAGATGGTGGAGTCCTCGGGGTCCGGTGGTCCCGATGTACATCCCCGGTCGCTTGCGTACTGCTTC
>JBBQFN010000043.1:0-42919 GCA_038321985.1 Cyanophyceae cyanobacterium
TGTTGTCAATACCTGGGCTGATGTGATCAACCGCGCTAACTTGGGTATGGAAGTCATGCACGAGCGCAATGCTCACAACTTCCCCCTCGACTTGGCTGCTGGCGAAGCTACTCCGGTTGCTTTGACTGCTCCTTCTATCAATGGTTAATTTGATTGATTGTTGAATAAAAAAAGCGCTCCCAATTGGGGGCGCTTTTTTATTAGGGCTAGACAGAGTTTAGGTCTGACAACCAATTCCAGAACCAATCCAAGGGATATTAAACTTTGGAGGGGTTAGATTTGTTCACGGTAACGGTTGTTTTACCGTTTTTGGTTTGGCTTTGACCATTACCATTGCGGGGGTGAATAACGCCGTAACCGCCGTGGTTGCGTTCGTAAATTACATTAATTTCACCAGTGTCAGCGTTGCGGAACATATAAAAGTCATGATCCACGAGTTGTAACTGTTCTAAGGCTTCCATAACGCTCATTGGAGGCATGGCAAAATATTTGGTTCGCACCACTTCTCCTGGAAGTTCGGGGGTGCGTTCGCCAATGAGATCTTCGACGAGGGGTTGTTCTTCTTCAAGAAGCGCTTCATTGAGAGTCTCTGGCGCTGAAGTTTTATGGGTGTTACGTTTTTCTTTGTATTTACGCAATTGGCGAGCGATTTTATCAGCGACTAAATCGATGCTTGCGTACAGGGTTTCGCTGCTCTCCTCAGCTCGAATGATTGTACCATTCGCATAAATGGTCACTTCAGCAGTTTGTTTAGAATTGTTTCGGGGATTTCGGGCGACAGACAAATGAACGTCCACTTCCGTTGTTAAGTTTTGAAAGTGACTGACTGCTTTTTCGACTTTTTGGTTGACGTACTCGCGAATGGCCTCGGTTATTTCAATATTTTTGCCGTGGATAACAAGCTTCATATCAATCTTCCCACTGAAGACTCCATCGTATTAATCGTTCAGATTTTAGAGTTTGGAGGGTGGATGAATAAAGCGAAATACGCATCTTCAAACTCTATTTCTAGTAATAGACGGAGGGAAAACGGGGCGGGTAATGCCGCTTTCCTAACATTAGTTCTTTTGCCCGTTTTTAGCGTTTCGCTCGCTTAAGAACGGAGCCAAAACTTATCAAGGTTAATGACGCTTGAAAGGTTAGAATTACTCTGCCCTGAGTTGCTCCGAGATTTTGGCAGATCCTTCTAGCATCGCGGTTGAGAAATGGGCAGGACGATCGCCCTGGGTAGGGGAGTTACCTCTAAGTATGGATCACTTGTCATCAACTGCGATGGCACGAGATTGGGAGTCTGATGTGCTGCTCGGTCAGCACTTTTTCAGATTAGAAGATGATTATAGCAATCAAGACCCGAGAGGGTAAGTCTAGGAGACTTGAAGGGGAGAGTGGCAACAATCCTATCCCCGGGGACGAGGCTACTTACGGTTCTAAATCAGTTAACTACAAGGTGCTTATAGTTTTTTGATTGATCGCTTTTGGGAAACCCCTCCTGTGCTGTAATTCAACTCCTTACCTTTCACACTACCACCTTGTATTCAGAATTACACCGAATTTTGTCATCTCTTTAAAATTCGTTGCAATACGTTACGCAATGACAATCCAGCTACCCTGGGCTATAGTAGTTGTCCAGATTCAAAAACGGATATTTGATAAAATTTCTGCCAAAAACCCCTTGCTTTTTTGGATGATATATAGTAGAAGTCTAGCCAATTTTTGTCGAACAAGTTCCCCTCAGCGGCAATGTGGGTTCTACAATCTCGATCGTCTCCCGTATGGGGAAGCCTGGAGGTGGCAGCAGTCGCTGGTAAATGCCCGACGAGAAAATCCAGAGTTAGAGGATGTTTTAATTTTGGTGGAACACCCGCCGGTTTATACCTTGGGAAAAGGGGCGAGCCTAGAATTTCTCAAGTTTGACCCCACTAGCAGCGATGTGGAACTGTACCGGGTAGAGCGTGGGGGTGAGGTTACTTATCATTGTCCCGGTCAAATTGTGGGTTACCCAATTTTGAATTTGCGGTATTACCAGACGGATTTACACTGGTATTTGCGGCAGCTTGAAGCGGTTATTATTAAGGTGCTGGCCGAATATGGCTTAAAGGGCGATCGCCTTGCGGGGTTCACTGGCGTTTGGCTAGAGGGGCGAAAAATTGCAGCGATCGGGATTAAAGTCAGCCGATGGATTACGATGCACGGTTTTGCTCTCAATGTTTGCCCAGATTTGAAAGGATTTGAGCAGATCGTACCTTGTGGCATTGTCAACAAACCTGTCGGGAGCTTGGCTGAATTTGTAGAGGGGATTAACCCGCAAAGAGTTCGTCAGCAACTGGCTACAGCGTTTGCCGATACCTTTGCCGTTGAATTGGGTGAGTTAAAATTACCGACACAGGGTAAGCAGATTTAAGAGCGATCCACACAGAATGAATGCGATCGCTTGGGTTGGGGTGCATCAACACAGAAAACTCAGAGGGGATAAGGGCTTACGGGATTTATCTCGTCCGCCCGGGGGGGCTTGATCGCCAATGCTCGGTTAGCGGGTAAGCGATCGCCGGTAGCCCCGTGACGGCTTAATGCAGTTTGAAGATTAAGAAAAAATGAAGAATGCAAGATTGGATCAACGGTGCATTACCTCGTTGATCGAATCGCCATTTTGATTGCCGTAACCCTCTGTTGAAAAAATCTCTGCCAGCAGCTTGATTGCACATCCGCGCACCCGATTTGAGGTTAAGCGCGGGAATTTTAAAATCCCTTCCCCAATTATGAGTTCATCTACCAACTCCAGGGATCCCTTCCTCACCCAACTAATTGAATTTAGTAAAAAGGCAGCAGTCTCGAAACCCTCAAGAAGAGGGCGGCATTTTTTAGGGAGCAAAATTGAGCCACTATCAGACCTAGAGCTCGCCAGCTCCGATTTTACCGTCCATTCCTTCGATTTCTCCACCGGGACAGCCGAACCCTTGTCGGCCTTGAAAGAACGAGATACTCAAGCCTTAGTCGAACTGTTCGAGGATGAACAGATCGAAGCAATCCAAGCAGATGTTCTTCTTTGTTTGAGCTTCCTCTCTCCAGCACCCTGTTGGGATGAGCAAGCCTTTGAGTTTTTAAAAGACTTCCTTTAACCCCCGGAATTTTGGCGTTATAATAGCAAGATAAAGCATTAAATCAACCCCAAATCCGATTAGCAACAGGAGCGATCGCCAAGCCATTTTCTGCACCCCCAGCAATAGGGATTCACCTTAGGGAATCAAGCCATCCGCTACATTCCCCAAAACCCAAAGGGATTTTATTTTTTGAACACTGTCCCCACTCCGAAGAGCAGATTAAATGTAAAAGGCCGAAGGCCAATTGACCCAGCCAAGAGGAAAATTGGGTAGCACTTGCTCAACTTCAGGACTACAATAACAAACAAGCCGAGGGGAGTCTGAATCATTAGACCTTACAGGGATAGCCACTTTACCCTCACTGGGCTTCCCACAAATGGAACAACGAAGGAGCAATCTTAGAATCCCTGATCAAACCTTTATCGGAAAAATTACTCCCTTCTCTATTTCCATCCCCCTTCCCCCACTTCTGTGACCCCCGTTACCCCACCTTTGTTTATCCCAATTATTTTGATATGCCTTCAATAGCCCGAAAAAACCTATTTGAAGATCTCCCCCGCTTTCTCGTCGCCCAAGCGGGCATCATGTTTGCGGTTAGTTTGATCACCATCCAAACCGGAATCTTCAAAGGGGTGATGCGCTCAACCGCCTTGCTGGTGGACTATTCTCCCGCCGATATTTGGGTCAGTTCTCAGGATATGGAAACCTTAGAAATGACCCTCCATATGCCCTATAAGCGACTGAGCGAGGCTCAAGAAGTGGAAGGGGTCGCACGGGCAGAAGCCCTGATTGTCCAGGGGACCCTGTGGCGAGATTCCTCCGGGCATATCAACCATGTCCGGGTGTTTGGATTCGACCCGGATGCGGAATTATTCGTCCCGGGGCAGATTGTCAGAGGCAGCTTAAGTGAACTCAAAAAACCCTACACCATGTTCGTAGACGAAGCGAGCTTTGATACCCTCAAGGTCTCATGGCTTGGGGACAAAGTGGAAGTAGGGGCATTTTCCGCCACCGTAGTAGGATTCACTCACGACACCCAATCGATCGTCTCGAGTCCCTATATCTTCTCTTCCCTAGACAATGCCAACGCCTTCACGACGACTCGTCCCAGCGAAGAAGCGGCTTCCGAGTCACAGCAGGCTCCAGAGCCGTTACTCGAAGATGACCCGATCACCTACATTTTGATCCAGGCTGAACCGGGACAGAATTTGCAGGAACTCAAAGAGAGGCTGCAAGAAGCCTTGCCCTATAGCCGCGCTCATACTCGGGAAGAAATGGCTCAACTCAACCGATTGTACTGGCAAGAACGCACAGGAATTGGCTTTGTGCTGAGTTTGGGGGCCGGGGTGGGAGTTATGGTGGGCATGGTGGTTGTTGGACAGATTCTGTACGCTTCCGTCTCGGATCACATCAAAGAATTTGGAACGTTGAAGGCGATGGGGGCATCCCAGGGGGTGATTTATGGGGTGATTATCGAGCAGGCGCTATGGATGGCCTTGTTAGGATACCTTCCCGGAATGCTCCTGTGCTGGGGGATCCAATCTTGGGCATTGGCGGCCCAGGGACTGACGATCCTGATTTCCCCGGGAACTGCTGCTGGGGTATTTGGGATTACTGTATTGATGTGTGTGTCTTCCGCCATTTTTGCGATTCAGAAAATCAACCGGGTCGATCCAGCCATCGTCTTTAAAGCTTAGGTTGCAATTAGCCAGACTATTGGGCATAATTACTCAGACCCATCGGGGGATGACGATTTTAAAAGTGGCACACAAAATGGGAATAGAGTCACGGACGACTGCCAAAATGTGATCGGGCATCCTCTTAACTTCTAAAGCCTTATTGTTTTGCTCTCACAGCATACCGTTTATAGCACACTCACTAAACATTGAGACGAATGACTGCTTCTTCACTAAACTTTAATGAATCTATGGTAAATCTATCCACTCAGGTTGTTTCACCGTCTTATTCCTTAGCGGCACCGACAACAGGGGGTGCAATTAAAGCTAGAGGAGTCAAGATGGTCTTCGACTCAGGTTCTGAGGAATTTCACGCTCTCAAAGGGATTGATTTGGAAGTCCGTGCCGGCGATATCCAACTTTTGATGGGACCCTCGGGTTCGGGAAAAACGACCTTGCTCTCAATTTTAGCGGGGATGCTAACTCCAACATCGGGAACCGTAAAATTGCTCGGCGAGGAAATTACCTGGATGTCACGGGCTGAATTGTCCCGGTTTCGCCGGGATAATATTGGCTTTATTTTTCAAGGCTTTAATTTATTTCCCGCACTCACGGCGACAGAAAATGTGGAAGTGGCGCTGAATTTAAAAGGAATTCGGGGACGCCAAGCTCACCTGGAAGCACAGCATCTGCTGGAACAAGTGGGTTTGGGAGAGAAAATTAAGCAATTGCCCCGGGATTTATCTGGGGGACAAAAGCAACGGGTGGCGATCGCCCGCGCGTTGGCGGGTCATCCTCAGTTGATTATGGCAGATGAACCGACGGCTGCCTTAGATTCCCATAGTGGTCATGCTGTTATCGAGTTGCTTCGCAAATTAGCCAAAGAAGAAGGGAGCACGGTATTAATGGTGACTCACGATCCACGGATTCTAGATGTGGCCGATCGCATTCTCTATCTCGAAGATGGGGAGTTACAAAAGCACACTTCTATCTAACATAAGGTTGTATATAGCCAGCCCAACTTTTATCCGGAGGGGCAGTACCTGCATTGCCCTTCCCCTCTGAAGCTATCGGGCTTTTATGAAGTATCGGATTCCTTTAGACTTGCTATAAAAAATCGCCTCTGAAAAAGCTGTGGTAAGATTTATCCCGGGAGAGGGGGATTGATACTTACCGCAGCGTTTGGCTAATTTTAGCCAAAATTTACTGAACTCTTGAGAAATTATGAATCAGCCAGTAGATTAAAACACCTAGCCCGACTGCCCAAACTGGAATCAAGGCCAATAGCGCTTCTTGAGATAACCATTGATTCCAGAAATTACCCTGAATGCTATCTTCCGCAACCGTGGGTTTGGAACCGACTTGAATCTCGGTTGCGGTTCCTGAAAATCCGACTTGAATGCCTGGGGAAGTATTTTCGGCGGTTGTATAAGGAACCAGGGCAATTGAGTCAAGTTTTTGAATGTTTAAATCCCCTAGAGTTTTTCCCCTTACAAAATCATTTTGTGATACTTGTAGCGATCTCCTTGCCATGCGAATCTGACCGGTGATCGCAGTAGACTGATATACTATTTTATCTGTTGCGGTTTGTGCGGGTTGGGTTCGGTAAAATCGCACATTTTCAACATTGAGATCACCCGCAACCCATTGATCCGACGGTTGCGGTTCCGGAATGACTGCCGAGATCGCCGCCCGCTCTTCTAAAGTTAAGGTTAGCGCTTTCTCGTCGGGAATCCAAGTAAATTCTAGGGGATTGTCTGGGTTGGGGCGATTGGTCCCGAACTGAAGTTCTGTAATTTGATATCCGCGCAATCTGACACGTAGGGGCTGATTTCCTAGTTCGAGTTCTAACACATTGGGACGAATCGCCGGTTGTAAGACGACTTGGAGGCGATCGCGATCGTAACTCAACTGTTCAACTAAGGTATGTTGTCGCAACCACAACCGTTTGAGGGTCAGTTCACTGGGGCGATCGGCTTCAACTGGCGTAATTTCCCATTCACTCTGTGGGGTTGGCAACTTAACTGTCAGGGTTGGTAATCGATTGACTCGTGGATCGCGGGCACTCTCAAACCGTCCAGTTAGGGTAAAACTTTGTTCTCCTGCGATCGCTATTTGACGCAACCCCGTGATCCCTTCAAATAAAACGCGACTTTGGGGTGCATCTCCATATCTAAAGCTGAATTCTTCTACCCGAAGACGACCCTCAAATGGATGGGGAAAGGGGACCCATGTTACCAAGGGAAAGACTGCCATGCATAGGGTAATCAACGCGATCGCCCGATAGAAATCTTGGGACACTCTCCGGTGTTGATTGCGGGGCAGATCCTCGGGGGGAATGGACTGCAACCGGGGTTTAGAAATGTCAGACGTGACAATAGGATTTCGGAATTGTGGAACAGTTCGGGTCAAAGTGGGCAAATGGGAAATATACCAGAGTATCAATTTAATAAACTGGCTGAACAACCAGAAGCCTTGAAAGGCGAATTCCCAGACCCCGCGCACTACCCATTTTAGGGGGGATAGTAGAATGATGAAATTTCCCTGGAAAATCGCTTCTTTGAGTTGAAAGAGCGATCGTTGTACCCAGATCCGGAATTCTGAAAAGGCCCAGATCAACAATTCAATGAGTTTAATCAGCAGCCAAAAGAGGTTAACCAACAGGCTCCAAACTCTCTTCAGAACCCACCGAAAAAACCCTTGTACCCCCTTAAAAATCGGTCGAACGGTTGGTTTCACAGATGCTTCAAGAGTTTGATTGATTTAAGACAAGAGCATCATAGCATTTTAGGTTTTTAAGCGTGGGGTCAGCCCATCGCCTGGGGTTGGTCCCAGACGAACAGGACTACAGATGAACCCCATGGTGCCACTGGATTCTTTAGGGCTTTCCACTAAAAGCCGAAGGAATCCATGCACCCAAACCTCAATCCAGAAATGCTAGTCGGCTTGAGAGATTTCGGCCTTTGAGTCTGTTAGCCCAAAATTTGGGCCACAACTGGGGGCAACTGACCTTCCCCGGTTCTGTAGCGACAAGTTAGAGACCACCCTAAGTGCCTCAGACAGAGTGCCTAGGGGTTGAGTATCCATTTTGTAACCCTTGGTTTAGGGAAATATATGCCACTAGATAGAGGTTATTTTGTGAATTTTACTCACGTTCTTCTCCCTTAGTGATATTAATAAATTTTTCTTCTGATTACCCAGTATTTTGGATGAATTATATCATTTTAATTTATGGCAGTCTGTGTAGGTTTTTAGGAGAAAACTGGGTAAACTCCTGTATAGAGAGATTCTCACTCGGCCACCTCTCTAGAAAGGTCTTTAATCTAAAAGACCGCAGGTGTTGATCAGCGGATTTAGGAGTAGGAGGCCGCCGGGAGAAATCCCGGTTTCTAGGGTGGAGACTGAGGCTCAAAACAAGAGGCTCTTACTCCAAAAATCAATGGGCGATCGCCCAGGGCTGGGTTAATCTCTACCTATTTAGGTATTATGGCGGATTGACAAACTTGTATTATTTTTGTAGCATACTTCTAAAGGCTGGGTGATCGGGAAGGAACATCACGCGGTAGAGAGAATTTAGAGAGGCTGCTGGAGTGAACCCCACACCTTCCAACCCAGTCAGAAAAGAAAAGGGGACTCAAGAGTCACAGCGGTATGGATGGGTGAAAAAGCTGGGCATAAAGTTTTTCTAAAATTTATACCCGGGCCTACTCCCTCAGCAGGATTCAGGTCAAGAAAGGTAGGTGGTAAACTCAGGCTACTAAGTAGCAAGCTCTCTCATTCAGTGGGGGAAACCCCCTGTTTCCTGGGTACAAAAGTACGGAGATTGCCCTGTTCAATACGCTGTCAAAGGCGAGTGAAATAGTGCACGATTTCTAATATAGAGGAAAAGATGGTGGAAGTAGATTGGCACGATAGACCTAAAACTAGAAACGCGATCCTAGGGAATTTAGCGCTTAAAGGCTCTTCCTTAGTTTCTAAGTTGAAATCTCCAATCCGTCTTCTTTCTCATTCCTTACAAGGGAACGCTCAGACCCTCGTTCACCAGGGGACCGGGAATAGGAAGGAAAATTTAAGGTGACTCAAGACTGACTCTAATCTCAATAACCCTTTACTCAATTGTAGATCTGACCTAAGATAGAAGAAGTCAAAATCATAACGACTTTGAGTTGACTGGATATCACCCAGGGTCTGCGGAGGAGGATAAACCCCCTCAAACAGGCATCCGTAATGCGCTTACCCCCATCACGAGGAGGGTGTAACCCAGTCAGTGAGATCAAACCGCGAAATGCTACCCGTTGAGTGGGGCGAGTGCTTGCTACGCATAAACGCATAAGAATGTATTTCGTTTGGAGAACTGCAAAAATGCCCACAATTAAATCTCGGCCAACCACTGTTAAGCAAACTTATATGGGCGCACGCCAAAGCGATTCTACCGACACCATTCGTTCGTATTTACATGAAATTGGTCGCGTGCCATTGCTAACCCACGAGCAAGAAATTGTCTTTGGGAAGCAAGTACAGCAAATGATGGCGTTTTTAGAAGCGAAAGAAGCGCTTGAGAAGAAACTGAAGCATGAACCGACAGAGGAAGAATGGGCCGAGGAGGTTGGACAAAGCGCTAGTGAGCTGAAGAAGCTGGTTAAGGTGGGTCGGCGAGCCAAACAAAAGATGATTGAAGCAAACCTGCGCTTAGTCGTAGCGATCGCCAAAAAATACCAAAAACGTAACCTAGAATTCTTGGACTTGATCCAAGAAGGAACTCTGGGATTAGAGCGGGGTGTAGAGAAATTCGACCCTATGCGGGGATATAAATTCTCGACTTACGCCTACTGGTGGATTCGTCAAGCAATTACGCGGGCGATCGCCCAGCAAGCGCGGACGATCCGCCTGCCGATTCATATCACCGAAAAACTCAACAAAATCAAGAAAGTGCAACGGGAACTTACCCAAAACTTAGGCCGGAGTCCTTCTCCTGCCGAGATTGGCGAAGCACTAGAATTAGAACCGGCACAGATCCGGGAATATCTGTTAATGGCCCGTCAGCCGGTTTCCCTGGATTTGCGAGTCGGAGACAATCAAGACACCGAATTGCAAGACCTCTTAGAGGATGCAGATGCTTCTCCTGAAAATTACATCACTCAAGAATTACTGCGGGAAGACTTAGAAACCCTCTTGGCAGAATTGACAACCCAGCAACGGGATGTAATTATTTTGCGATTTGGGTTGAAAGATGGGCGAGAATTGTCTTTAGCCAAAGTCGGCGAAAAGCTGAATTTGAGTCGGGAACGGGTCCGTCAGCTAGAACATCAGGCTCTCGCGCACCTACGGCGCAGACGAGCCAATGTCCAAGAATATTTAGCGAGTTAACCGATGGCTAATAGCAGCAGGCTATTGGCATTGAAAATGGCGTTGAAGATACGGGAGGGGATCGATTAAAGGTCCCCTCCCGTATTTTTTAGGGCATATAGGCCGGATCTAGCCTGGGACATAGTTTTAATCGGCCAACGCACTCCCGAGCTTTAAAAGGTGACGTGATCGCGCAGACGTTCTGCTAGAGTTGGGCCAATTCCGGAGACCCGTTGCAAATCCTCCACCGAAGTGAACCGTTGCTGTTGCCTTGCAGTAATTATCCGAGAAGCCAAAGCAGGACCAATTCCGGGTAACTCTTCTAACTCCTGCTGAGTGGCTTGATTCACATTGAGCGGGGCCGTTGTAGATAATGCCGGGACCGGGTTGGGAGAGCCGCATTGCTGAATTTGTTGTTGGATTTTTGCCGCAACGTCAGTCGGTACACCCAAACGAGCCGTGCTATAAAGCCGTTCAAACTCGCGTCTAAAATGGGCGGCTACTGTAGGAGATTCAATGACTAGAAGCGTTTCATCATTGCGAGAATTAGCCGCGGATGACCAGTTATGAGACCCGGTGATCACCGTGCGATCGTCTAGTAGGGCAAATTTATGATGAAGGCGATCGCCCGGAGGGAGTTGGGGAACTCCCACGGTATCCAGGGGACTAGCCCAGATTTGGTTGCCCTGATCATACTGACAATTTTGAGCGGGTAAAGCCACCCCCATCATGTCCAACCCTTCGCTATAACTGCGATAGGCAAAACTGGGATCGATCAGAGCGCGGATCCGGACCCCGGTTTGATGACGAGCGTAAAGACTATCGCTCAACTGCTGTTGTGAAAAGACAAACAGGGCCAGATCCACCGATTGAGTGGCTCGGCTCAAAGTATGGGCGATCGCCCCATTAACACTATCTGCCCAAGGAATGCGCGCCCCCGTCGGGGAAAATTGGACCGCCACAGCACTTAGACCAAAATCAACCTGCTGCTTCGGTCGAAACGGCTTTTGCACCCCAAATCGGCTATCTGCAATCCCACCCGGACCATCACCCCATAAAAAGTTAAACTCTTGTTGAAATAATGCGGCCAATTCAGGACTCTGGATTTTGAGTAAATTATTGGGATTACCGCGACTGATGGGAGAGAGAAAATCCCCGTGAATGTCACTGGTGGTGAAGTTGGCCGAAGTCACGATCACGGTGCGACCATCAGCGATCGCAAATTTGTGGTGCATCAGACCGCTCCCCTTGGAGCCATCTGCCGTATCGTCAATTAAAGGTACTCCGGCATCTTTTAAAATGACCAACGCATCACCGGAGGAGATTTCCTGGGGACTCAGGGAACCGTCATTGTTGCGATCGATTAACTGGAGCCATTCTTTGTACCGCGCTTTACTGCGTTCATCCAGACCCGCGACTTGCTGCGGTGTCAACTCACTCAGGGCCTGGTTATAGGTATTTTCTAAAATCACTTGAACCCTGACACCCGCCTGATGCTTTGCAGCTAGGGCCTGGGCAATTTTGGGCAATTGCAACTCCTGAACTGCCACCGCCACAGTGGACGTAGCCCCATTGATAGTATCCACAATCAACTGTTCCAAATCATCCCCCGGTCGAGTGATGCCTCGGTAAGGCTCCAGGTACTCAGGGATAGGATTGTGATTAAAATAAACCTCCACAAATGGATCTTGTGGCAGGGGTGAGAGTCGAGGGGTTTGGGGGTGAATCTCTTTGCACCCACTTCCCACCAGGCCCACGGTAACCAAAAGCAGAGGCTGGAGAACGGCTGAGAATTTAGGGGTTTGTGGAGTTGTTTGCAGGATCAGCGGTAGCAGCATAGAACCCAACCAATCAGCTAGGAATTTAGATTTGGGGACGACGATGGGGCGATCGCCCTGACCGGAAAGAGCGCCATTGAGAATGGGGAAATGGGAAAAATTAGGAGACTACAATCGAAAATTTGAAGGCTGCAACCCCGAGAGAACGGGAGTTTCAGGTAAATGAGCTGGCTGTAGATAAACCGGGAGAAGTCGGAAAAAAAGTCACTTGAGCAAGTGGCGCGCCCTAACCCATGGTAGAATTGCGATCGGTTGAAAAAGATTTGTCGATCGTCTTCGCCCTCCTTGTCCGGCATCATAGCATTCAGGATTGGCAATTCTTCCCTTTCGAGGGGTGGAGCCACGGCAACAAATTTTTAGGGGTTCAATTCAGCAGTTGAACGTCTAGGGATTTTGTTGACTTAACGGATGTCTGGTGATGGCATGGAAATAGGGCCGAAATTAGGCTTCGGCTCGGGGATTAGGGCAACCTGAGACCTATTGCTTACTGCGGAAGTTTGTGCAACGGGAAACAGTTGGCACGGACCAGGGGCTATAGGTTGAGGAGAAGCTCTGATTGCGAGTTGAAGTTGGAGGTTTGGGCCAGACAAACCAACACCAGTGTTTTATGCCGAGAAGAAAAAGAACCTTTCCATGCGGTCACAAGGGTTATGGTCAAGTTTGTCACCGTTGCGCCCAAGATGAAGCGGCAGTGGAGCAAGTGGTACGTTCGCTGGCGGAAAAACGACAGCAAAAAATGGAATGGGAAGCCACTTTTGACAATGACCCCATTGATTTGAGAGAGCTACCGGATTACGTGGTTCACAAAGCCCGGAATATTATTGATGGACTCCATGAGCGCCGTAATTATCGAGAGTTTGGCGGGAAGCGTCTGCGTCATAATCGCTGCATTATCAGCATCCCGGTGACCCGAAATTATCGGATGATCTGCCGAGAGGAGGGGAATGTCACGATTCCCGAATCGGTGTTGTCACACGAAGATTACAATGTGTGCAAACCCGGGAGTTAAGGGCGCTGAGTGAATGGAGCGTAAATTTTCGATGGGTTCTATTAAAAATTGATAAACTGCGTAAGTGGCGATCGCGGGTCCTCCAGGGTTATCGGCAGGAGATTGTCCGACCAATTGCCGCAAGATATAGGCTGAAGAGAAATTAGCCCTGTAGCGGCTTGTCAAAAAGCTCAGTAACTCATGCAAATCTATTTAGATTACAGCGCAACAACACCAACTCGACCCGAGGCGATCGCAGCAATGCAAGAGGCCCTCACCCAGGATTGGGGTAATCCTTCTAGCATCCACGAATGGGGGCAAAGATCCGCAACGGTGGTGGAAAAGGCTCGAATGCAAGTCGGGAGTCTGATTAATGCACCGGCTGATTCGATCATTTTCACGGCTGGGGGGACGGAAGCGGACAATCTCGGAATAATGGGAGTAGCACGTCACTATCAGACCCCGCAGCATCTGATTATTTCCAATGTTGAACACTCAGCAATTAGCAAAACGGTAGAGTTGTTACAGCAGTGGGGATGGGGGGTGAGTCGGTTGCCAGTCGATCGCCTGGGAAGAGTGAATCCCGAGGACCTTAAATCGGCTTTGCGATCCAATACGGTTTTAGTATCGGTGATTTATGGACAGAGTGAAGTGGGGACAGTGCAACCCATTCAGGAATTAGGGGCAGTCGCCCATAGCGCTGGGGTGCTGTTTCATGTAGATGGGGTGCAAGTAGTGGGGCGATCGCCGATCAACGTGCAGAAGTTGCCGGTGGATATGCTGTCTCTATCCAGTCACAAAATTTATGGCCCTCAAGGGGCGGGGGCGCTGTACGTCCGAGAAGGGTTAGAACTGGTCCCCTTGCTTACGGGAGGGGGACAAGAATCGAATCGGCGATCGGGGACTCAGGCGGTACCTGCGATCGCGGGATTTGGGGTCGCCGCCGAATTAGCGGCGCAAGAAATACCAACGGAGACACCCAGATTGATCCAATTGCGCGATCGCCTCTTTGACTTATTAGGCGATACCCCGGAACTTGTCCCTACCGGCGATCGGCTGCATCGCTTACCTCACCACGTTAGTTTCTGCCTGCGGGAGGATGCTCATCACCGAGGGAGTCACCCCATCTCCGGCAGGACGATCGTCCGTCAGATGAATCTAGCCGGAATTGCCATTAGTTCTGGATCCGCCTGTAGTAGCGGGAAACTCAACCCCAGCCCCGTCTTATTAGCAATGGGATACAGTCCCACCGAAGCCACGGCTGCTGTGCGCCTCACCCTAGGACGACACACCACCGAAGCTGATATCGAGTGGACGGCAATGGTTCTTAAGCAAATTTTAGCCCGACTAATGCCCGAATTAGCCTTAGCTAGGCTTTAATGTCATTATTCCTTTTTTTCCCTCTTCCATGTGTTAACTACCAAATTCTTGATCTAGATTATGGCCTTTTCAATCCAACCAAAAATTTCTTCATACCTACATATTGAAGGAGATATCCCTGTAGACCTTCCTAATGGCAGTTTTATTTCTATCACCAGAAAAACCCCCCTTAAAATTTACTCTTTGGGCTTTCAACCTGCTAAATCAATTCCGGAAATTCCTCGGTGGTTTTTGCAAAAATACTGCACTAACAATCCATTTATTATATTAGAACCCTTTGCGGGTTCCGGCACTACCCTGATCGAAAGCCTCCAACAGCAAACCTCCGTTTATTGGCTAGATTATCATCCCTTGAGTCGTTTAATTTGTCGCGTTAAAACTACCCAATTTTCACCGGGAGATTTGCTCGAAAACACTTCTAAAATTATCCAATCTGCTTCTCTTCACAAAAATGCCCAAGAAACTGTAAAGTTTGCCAATAAAGATTTCTGGTTTCAAACTGCTGTGCAAGAGGGACTAGAAATTTTAAAACACTATATCAGTCAAGCCCCAGAAAAGAACCAGCCCTTGCTATGGATAGCGTTTGCCTCCACGGTCAGAAAAACCTCAAATATGAATGATGGAATGCTGTTAGCGGCAAGGCGTTCTAACTTTGAAAAAATCCCGGAACGGTCGCGGAGGGATGTATTTGAGTATTTTCAGAGTTATGTGGAGCGAGCAATCGAAGCCGTACAAGAGTGGCAAACAGTTTGCCCCGATTTGGAAAAAGCTCAAGAATTACCTAGTCAAGATGCACGAGATTTGCCTAGAAATTGGACTTGTGATGCGATCGTCACCTCTCCCCCTTACATCAATGCGATCGATTATGTGTGGGCGTCAAAATTTGAACTCCACTGGCTAGAAATGGTCATGGACGATAAAGCTCGGTTGGAATTGTATTCTAAAGAAATTGGGACCGAAAGAATCCCTAGGAACCAATGTAAACAACTGGGAAAAACCGGAAATTCCCAATTAGATACTCTCCTTGAAGAAATCTATACTGGAAAAAAATATCAAGCAAGCAAGGGGCAAAATGAACTGAGATCCAGAGTTGCTTATCAATATTTTGTAGACATGAAATATCATTTTTTGCAAAGTGTTAAAAATTTGAAGCCTGGGGGATATTATTGCTTTTCGATTGGAGATATTAGTAAAATTTGTGGAGTAGAAATTCCTGTTGCTTCTATTTTAAAAGAGTTGGCGATAGAAACAGGATTGCGAGAAATATTTCATTTTTATTTACTGTTAAAAAATCGTAGATTAAATCTTCCTCGAAATGTTGAGTGGGCAGGAACCATAAAACACGATCAGGTCATTATTTTGGAGAAATCTTTTTAATGAACCCCAATCCCCTAGAGCAAACCTTAGAAAATATCCTACAACGATACAGGCAATCCTTTGCCATCAAACTCTTTACCGATGAGTCTTCAACTGAAGATGATTTGATGAGGGTATTTGGATTGACTCAAGTCATTAAAGCAGAAAATAAACAATACTGGGGCAGAGAGTTAGGAATGTGTTGGCAACGAGTTATCACGGAATTGTGCAGAGAAAACTGTGAAAATTTTGGGCCAGCAATTCGACAAGGGAAAGATGAAATCTGCGATTTGGTAATTGGGCGCGATGCAATAGATACAAAATACCGAATTGGTTCGGGAGATGCGGGAACGTTAAAAAAATTTAGAGAGTATGCCGGAAAATTGCAAGGATTAGGATTAACACCGATTTTGCTCATCCTGCGGACCGATAATTTGCCTAACGCTATCATAAGTTGTCAAAACGGGGGTTGGACTGTTATGCGAGGGAGTCAATCTTACGAGTACATCAGAAATAAAACTGGATTTAATTTAGAATCCTGGTTACAAGCTAGAAGAAATCGCTATTCTATAGCGAGTCCAAATAATCTTGAAAATGAATCCGAAGCGAGTTTAAATGAGCTTGATGGTGGCTCCGATACCTAAGAGTTTTGTAATGGGATCAACTTACTCGCTACCTCTATGCCCAAATGATTTAGACCCGCTATATCGAACCCTGAGAAAAATTAGAAACCGGGTTTTGAAGCAATAACCCGGTTTCTGGGTAGTGGGGGCCCAAAATTTATTAAAAACTCAGCTTGCTACTCCAATTCCAGAGTTTAAAACAAATAGTTTGAACCAAAATCGGGCATGATGATAGTAGTATTTATTGCGTATTTTTAACCCAATTCCCTCAACAATATTGATATTACTTTTGTTAAAACAGGCCACCTCATATAAAAATAACGGTGAGGATAAATTACATTCACGATAGCACTAGCCTATCGGAAAGAAAGTCCCCCATTAGTTCTGGTTGAAGGTAATTTTCTCAGTTTAACAAAGGTTTTATAAATCAAGGGTTAGTCGGAAGTTATACCAAGCTGCTGTTTTTTAGAATTTATTAATTTTTGGTATACAAAAAAAGAACTTTAACAATGCGCTTGATTCGATAAAAATAATAATCCCCTATTTTTTAGAATTAGAAATTTTTTTAATTTTAAACTGTTGTTCTGCGACATAAGCTAAGGTTCTTTGGGCATCAGAGGCTGGGGTTTGTTCCGGGATATCTGTAATATGCCACCAGGCATAAATGAATCCGGCTGCCACGCCCCCAACCACCCCAAAGAGAAGGCTCAAGGCTGTAGAGTACCCCAAAAATCCAAAACTAAACATAAAAAATATCCACATTTTAATCCCGAAGGCGATTCCTTTTTGTTTCGGGGATTTGGGGGGTCGTTTACCACCGGATGTGGCTTTTTTATCTTGTAAGTTTGCCATATAATTGCTCTAGCTCCGTAGGGGTAAAAAAATAAAGCAAAATTAACTTTTAAATCGGGTAATCAGTTGCTTTAATTGTAGTTGGATATCGGCAGTGGTATCCAGGGGGGTGATGTAGGCGCGTTCGTTCTCACTAAACGGTTCGGCAGCTTGTTGCTGGGTGTCCAGGAGATCGGCAGTGGCATCGGCAATATCTCCTTTGCGCTGATTGAGGCGATCGCGCAAAACGGCGACTGGGGCGGTACAATGTATAATATTCAAGGGCAAACCGCGATTTCTAGCGGCAAGGATTGCCGTTTCCCGCAACTGTTGCCGGTCATATTTGGCATCCAAAATAACCGGAAATCCATCCCCTGCCAGCATGATTCCCAATTCTAACAATCGGGCATAAGTCCGACGGGTCATATCCGGAGTGTATATCTCATTACTCCCCTGGGACTGAAGGGGAATACCGGCTAAATGCTTCCGTACTGCATCGGATCGGATGTGAATTGCCCCAGTCGCCCTCGCCACCTGTCGCGCGATCGTACTTTTTCCCGAACCTGATAAACCCGACATTAACATCAATTGCCCTTGTCTAGGTTGCGTGTACTGCCATGCAACTTGGTAATAATGTGTTGCGGTTTGCGAAGCAATTTTTTTCTCACTTTTACTAATATTAGCATCGTCTAACATGAGTGAAGCCACTTTAGCACGGACATACGCCTGCCGACTTAAATATAAAGGCAGCACTTGCAACCCTTCCCAATCTCCGGTTTGTTCAATATAAGTATTTAAAAATTCATTGCCTAGGTCCTGCCGTCCCCTCGCTTCCATATCCATGACGGCAAAGGCAATATCGTACATGACATCAACAAACCGAAATTCTTCGTTAAATTCAATGCGATCGAACAGCAGGATCTGATCATCCCATAGAGCAATATTCTTTAAATGTAAATCTCCGTGACATTCCCGAATTTTATCAATTTGCATTCGCCGTTCAAACAAAGAGGACCGTTCCGTAAAAAAGCGATCGCTGTAGGCTTTGGTTTCCTCAAATTGCCGGCGCGTCTGGGGTCCGCCGATATAGCGTTCTGAGTATTGATAGTTCTTCTCGATCGCCTCGCGGATTTTAGCCCCCTCTCCAAAACTGCGAATATCGTCGTCTGTAGGGGTTTGGCTATGAAAATTCGCCACTACTTGTCCTAAACGGTGAATCTGTTCCAGGCTGAGTTGACCCTGATCAAACTGCTCAATTAATAATGCTTCTTGGGGAAATTGACGCATTTTTACCGCATATTCCACCGCTTCGCCCGTGCCGTTTAATTCAAGGCAACTGTCTCCTTGAGTCACCGCCACCACCTCCAGATACATTTGCGGGGCAATTTGGCGGTTTAAACGCAATTCTTCCTCACAAAAATGGTGTCTTTTTTCCAAGGTAGAGTAATCTAAAAACCCAAAATCAACCGATTTTTTGACCTTATAAACATAGTCTCCAGTCAGCAACAGAAAAGAGGCATGGGTTTGGAGTAGAGTGACTGGTTCTTGCACCCCATGGGGGTAAAATTCCGGCTGCATCATCTGGGCGATCGCCTGGGGAAGTGTTACCTCACTCATCTTGTCCTCCATTTCTTATTAATTCCGATTTGGGAAGGATGGGAGGAAGAATAAATGATGAATTTTCCCCCTTCATCCTTCCCTTTTCCCCCTTATCCTTATTTTAACGATTGCGTCTCTTCTTTCGATAATCGGGGTCCGTAGGTGGTGACAATCCGAGCAGCGGCGTGAGAGGCTAATTTCCCCGCTTCTGCGTGACTCATGCCATGAGTAATGCCATATAAAAAGGCCCCAGCATACATATCTCCCGCGCCTACGGTATCAACTGCCTGAACAGGAACCGCCGGAATTTCGATGATTTCTGTACCATCAAAAATCAAAGAACCTTTAGAACCAAGGGTAATTGCAAAGCGTTTTGAGAGCGTTTTTAAAACTGTGACTGCCTCATCAATGCTCTGAGTTTCAGCCATGGTGAAGGCTTCGCTTTCGTTGGCAAAAATAAAATCAATCCCGGGTCCTATTATTTCTAATAAACCCTCTTTAAAGAATTTAACCATATTCAGGTCAGAGAGAGAGAGGGCCGTTTTTACCCCGGCTTGGCTGGCAATTTCCCGAGCCTTAATTGCGGCGGTTTTACCCGAGGGAGAACTGACAAGGTATCCCTCAATATAAAGATATTCTGATGAAGCGATTGCATCGGGAATCAGTTCCGTTGTAGAAAAACTGCCAGTAATTCCTAAATAAGTATTCATGGTGCGATCGGCATCAGGGGTGACGAAAACTAGACATTTTCCCGTCACTCCATCCGGTCGGGTTTGATGTTGTAAGTTCGTTTCTACCCCATTGCGGAGCAGGTCTTCAAGGTAAAAATTGCCGGTTTCATCATTGGCAACTTTACAGGAATAAAAACCTTTGCCACCGAATTGACTTACCGCGATAATAGTATTGGCCGCCGAACCCCCACAGGTTTTTTTAGAAAGGCGATCGCTAAATTGTTCAAGAAGGGAATGATGCCGGTCTTCTTCGATTAAAGTCATGACTCCTTTCTCGATTTGCATCTGTGCCATGAGTTCTGGGGATATTGTATATTCGATATCCACCAATGCATTGCCGATGCCATAAACGTGATAACTGCTCATAAATTTGTTGCTTTTTACGAATAAAGTGGGAAATCAAATCGGGGTTAAACCCTCCGATCCAAAGCAAAAAGGAAAAAGGCAACAGGGAATAACCTGCCTGCCTTTTTCCTCTTATGAAATCAGGGCTTGGATTGTAGGAACCTGAAAAAAGGATGCGATCGCCCCGAGTATCCCTGACGCCACGGATAAAAACCTTGTGTTTTGCCAGAGGTTTTTATCCCCAGGGACTAGCATCGGATGAAACACGGGAACATCTTTATACAGTTCCAGAAGTTTCTCCCTCTGTGCCTTCTGCGCTGGTCGATTTCTCTGTGTTTCTAGACTGTAGAATTGCCAAGACCGTACGCTCACCTTCAACGCTAGCAACTACCCCTTCGGATAAGGGGAGTTGGTGGACTTGCAAGGACTCCCCAAGTTTAAGCCCAGTCACGTCAATTTCAATCGAATCTGGGATGTTGTCCCGAGTACATTGGATGGGGAGTTCCGTCATCATGATATCTAAGACCCCACCTTCTTGGGTCACCCCATAAGGTTCTCCCACCAGATGAATCGGAACGACTAAATCCAGGCTGGTATCTGCTGACACCGCTAAAAAGCTGATGTGGTAAACCGACGTTGATTTCCAAGGATGGGTTTGAACCTCTCTGAGGATGGTTTTTCCCTTCCAGGAAAGGTCGGGGATATTCAGATCCACCAAGGTATTGTTTACCGAGGCTTCTTTGAGCAATTTTTCAGCAATTTTAGCGGGAATGGTCAAACTGATGGATTCGCTGCCTTGATGACCATACAGGGCCGCAGGAATCAATCCCTCCCGTCGCAGGGCTTTGGGTTTGGTTCCTTCGTGGCGTTTTTGGCATTCAACGATTACTGTCATTTTAGGTGTTACTCGCTACGGGTTAGCAATAAATGATGGAGCGGACGTTTTTCGCGGCTAACCAGAGGCTCCGGAGAAAACGCTGCAATCTCCTATTTTATCAACAGCGGGGACATTTATTCAAGCCCGCTGGAGATATTGATATTTTTCGTTTTCGATACAGCGGTGTAATTCATGTAGCTTTTTGAGGGGTAGGTCAGTTTTTGATACTCCTCTTGAGACGGACAGAGAAAACAGACCCTTTTAATGGTGCGTCTATCTCAACAAAGCCCCCAACTCAGTCTATTCTTTACACTCCCCTTTTTCAAGCTGAATTGGGTATCAATCCCCTCTAAGGGTTTAAATAAATCCCTATCTTTAACTTTTCCAGTATCCCCTTTTTTATCAAAAAAATTTTGTCTGTGCATTCAATACACTGTTTTTGCAGTTCTTAACAGGAGCGAAATTTTTAAATATTTGTAGGGAGTATTTTGTCGCCCTTGAAAATTTAATTAAACACCTCCCTCGGTGAAATGGCGCTATGATCGACCAGGTATGAGTCCCTTGAGAATTGCTCTAAATTAAGAACACTAACCCTAACAGAAAAAGGGGGACAGCCCCCTTTTTTGTATTTTAGATTTCCTGGGATTCAGGATGTCAAACGTGGGTTCACACTGGGACGCCGTTCGCATCCAAAAGGCCGCGTTTGGGTCCGTGGATTGGGTCTTCAACAATGATGGTTTGGTCGCGGCTGGCCCCTAGGGAGACCACGGCGATCGGTGCCGCCATCAATTCAGCTAAAAACTTGAGGTAATCTAGGGCTGCCTTCGGTAAGTCTTCCAAAGTCCGACAGTCAACTGTGGACTCCAGCCAACCGGGAACAGTTTCATAAATTGGCTTACACCGAGCAAACACACGGGAACTGCTGGGAAAATTATTGCAGCGCGTACCATCAACTTCGTAGGCAACGCAGACTTTAATTTCGTCGAGTTCGTCTAAGACGTCTAGTTTGGTAATCGCTAGACAGTCGATGCCGTTAATGCGAACTGCATACCGACCAATGACTGCATCGAACCAGCCGCAGCGGCGTTTTCGGCCCGTTGTCGTGCCGAATTCGGCACCGCGATCGCACAGAATATTTCCAATTCCGTCCGTCATTTCCGTGGGGAAAGGCCCTTCACCGACCCGCGTCGTGTAGGCTTTAGCCACTCCAATCACGCGATCGATCATAGTCGGACCAACACCCGCTCCCACGCAGGCCCCACCCGCCACCGGGTTAGACGAGGTAACATAAGGGTAAGTCCCATGATCTAGATCCAGTAGGGTCCCTTGTGCCCCTTCAAATAAAATATTGCGCCGTTCTTGAACCGCGTCGTAAATTTTCAGGGAGGCATCCACCACATGAGGACGGAGACGTTGAGCATATTGCTCATACTCATCGATCACTTCCTCCGGATCCAGAGGCGGCAGATCGTACAATTTCTCCAAAATCACGTTTTTATAATTAATCGTCCAATTGAGCTGCTTGCGTAGCCCATCGGGGTCGATTAAATCCAGGATCCGAATGCCGATGCGTTCGGATTTATCGGCATAAGTCGGGCCAATTCCGCGCCCGGTTGTGCCGATTTTGTGGGTTCCCCGACGCTCTTCCGATGCCAGATCGATGAGGCGATGGTACGGCATCGTGACATGAGCCGTCTGGGAAATCATCAAGTTTCGGGTAGAAATATTGAGCGCTTCGAGGCGATCGAGTTCTTCAATTAAAATTTTCGGATCGATCACCGTTCCCGAACCAATGATGCATTCGGTTTCAGGATAAAGGATACCAGAGGGAATCAAATGCAGTTTGAAGGTTTGGTCCTTGACTACTACCGTATGACCGGCGTTGACCCCTCCTTGGTAACGGACTACAACATCTGCTGACTTACTCAACAGATCGGTAACTTTGCCTTTTCCTTCATCGCCCCACTGGGCACCGATTACAACGACGTTAGCCAAGGGTCTTTTTCGCTAAAGTTTACACAATCGACAATTATCCCCAGATGACGTACCCGTTGTCAAATTAATTTTTGTTAAAATTTCCGTTTCTAAAAATTAATACTAAAATATAACCTAAAGGGCTTGACTCGGACTGTACCTTTTCGATAGGCTAGATCAAATAGCTCTCCGAAATTGTTTGTTGACCCCTCACCCTTTAATCTGCAAGAGGAGAAGCTTCTGTGGCTTTATATGCTGAACTGCACCGACATCTAGGAGGTTCGGTGGTGCCTCGGGTTCTGTGGCGATACTTTCAGCGCCACGATCGCCAACTGGCGCTTCGGTTTCCTGAATATCCGGCGTTTGAGGAGTTCTACACTCAACCGCGCGAGACCCTTGATGAGTATTTAGAATTACACACCCTGGTTGAAAGTGTTCAAAGCGTCGAAACCCTACCCTATTTTATCTATCGGTTAATTCGGGGGGCCTATATTTTTGAGAATTTGGCGTATTTAGAGCTGCGTTACACCCCTTACCTACGGACCCCCCATGATCTAAGTCAGTCTCAGCGAATCGATCGCATGGCAGAGATTGTGGAAGTAGTGGGGAAGGCATCCCAGTTGCCGGAATATCCCATCGTCACCCGCCAAATTCTCTGTATGCATTCGCGACTGCCTTATGAGGTGAATCGGGCGATCGTGGATTTGGCGAGTCAGATGGGCCAATATGTCTGTGGGATTGATGTAGCCGGAGGAGATAATCATTATGGCGATCGCCTCCATGAATTTATCGAACTCTACGCTTACGCCCGTAGTCTGGGTATAAATACTACCGGGCATCTCTACGAAACCCCCGACGGATGTTATCCGGAATTACTCCCCTACTTAATGCGAATCGGCCATGGGATTCAAATTCCTTTAAAACATCCCGAGTTATTATCCGAAATCGCCCGCCGGGGGCAATGTTTAGAAGTCTGTCCCACTACTTATTTTAAAACCGGAACTCTCCAGGATATTCAGGAACTTAAAACTGTATTCGATCGCTGTTTTGAGGCGGGAGTTGATATTGCCATCTGTACGGATAATGCCGGATTACATGACGTCCGCTTACCCTTCGAGTACGAAAGTCTACTAACTCAAGATATTATTGATTTTCGACAGATGCAAGCCTGTCAAGAAGCTGCATTCCGTCATGCTTTTGCATGGCCTTATCACCAACCTCCATCAGAAATGTTAACGGATTTGTTGAAGCCGGAATCCCTGCCCGTTATGCCAAGAATGCCCGTCGTTTAGGGCAGTTTATGTGCTGGATTTTTACAGCACCGTAAAAAGTGGATAGATCATGAAAAAGCCCCTTTCTGGGGCTTTTTCATGGAGAAACGCGTAAATTTACGGAGGATTCTCATTTAGGCGGATGGCTATCGTCCATATTGACAAAGTAGCGATCGCAATCTTATGATCAAAAATAATGGAATAGTAAAAGGATTTTATCAGCATCACCACTGCTTCTAACACCCAGTGAGTAGCCGGGATTAGCTAAAACTCCATTACTTAACCCTACCCTAACTTGTGAAAAAATTATGTCCCGCCAAAAGAAAGAACCCAGTGGATGTGGATGTGCAAGTATTCCTTTTTCGGTAATACTCCTCATTTTAGGTGGGTGCTATGGGTTATTTACCCAGCGTGAACATTTAGAAATTAGTCGATTTATACCCCAGGATTTTCAAGAGAATATTCCCTTTTTGAAAGTTTCTACTCCGGCTAATGAAGTAAGCCAAAATTTACCTAATTTACCCGAAAGTCCCCTAGAAAAAAAGCCGATTATAAACCCAGAACCTGCATTACCATCCGCCCCAATTTCTAATCCCGCTCCCCCGACGCCAACCCCTCAACTCAACCCCCAAAACAATTTACCGGAAGCTCCCGGAAAAATAAAACCCCAAACTCCTTGGGAGAAAAAAGCTATTAGAGGTATTTATTTAAGCCGCTACCAAGCCACAAATCGGGCAAGTGAAGAAACGATTAGAGCCCGAGTCCGTTACTATCGCGATCGCGGAATTAATACGATTATTCATGGAGTGTGGGGAAATGCTTGTACGATGTACCAGAGTGAGGTAATGCAAGCCCGGTTCGGCTATAAAAGTTGTCCTAATGAGTTTCAAGACCAATGGCTGGATTGGTTAATTGATGAAGCCCATCAACATGGAATGGAGGTTCATGCTTATTTTGAAAAAGGGATTAAAATAGATAAAAATAGCCCAGTATTTGATTTAGCCATTCAGCGAGGGTGGATTGTCCCTGGAGTCGATCGCACCCATCCCGGAGTCGATCATTATGTCTTGAATGTTGGCGTCCCAGAAGTAGGTGAATTTTTTACCGATATTCTAGTGGAGTTTGTTAAAAAATATCCGACCATTGATGCAGTGCAGTGGGATGATTATTTAGGGTATCATGCCGAGTTACCGGGTCAAGTCGATCGCACCCTGGAATTAACTCAGTTTGTCCAGAAGGCGATCGCATCAATGAAAGCCGCCAATCCATCGGTGAGTTTTGACATTTGTCATCATAACCCCTATTGGGCCAAACGCTACTTTGCCGCAGATTGGGAAACCTGGGGAGTGGATCGCGTGTTTATTCAAGTCTATGCAGATGAAAATTTCGCGGCTGAACTCCCCTATGTAGAGGTTTATGACGGAATTTCGATTACCGAACGGCAATTTAATCGCTTAGAAGAATTAGTCAGAAATCCCAAGGTTGAAAATATTTTATTATTTCCGCTTTCCGGGGAACCGGAAAAAATGGCCGATCAGGTTAAGAGTTTGACAAATAAGATTAAGTAGAATAAATCCCCTTCATTCATTTTGTATCAAAAACAAACAGACTCTCAATCACCAGATTTTCTCATTCTACTGTTACCTATTTTGGCAGCAGTTTGAGAACACTCTTTCGGTCAAAGTTTACCTGCTCGATTAAACAATCAGAACGATTCGGTTTGTTCTTCATAGTCGTAAATGGTCAAACCCAGTATTTTCAGGTAAGCGCGATCGTCGGCGTTTAATTCTGGCTTATCTAAAGTTTTGTTAATCTGGGTTTGCGTATCTTGATATTCAATCTCGTTGGTGATAGGGCGAGGGGGAAATGCTGTCATGAGTTCTAAGTAGTAACGGCTAGGATTCTTTAAACCACTCGTCATTTTTCCAGTTCTCCTGACTATATTCTGCATGAGTCAAAACTGACAGACTCTATCTCGTGAATATTTTACTTATTGCTGAGTCGGAGAATAGTGAAGCCGCAAGATTTGATGAACCTGGAGGGGTAGCATCGCGTATGTTTGCCCTTCATCATCAATAAATTCTACTTCATAAACATTGGGGCCGAGTTCTTCTACAATGGTTCCCACTTGACCGGGAATTAAGTGATGTTCGGGTATGGCTTCTAAAAGAGCAATCACATCACAGAGTTTGAAAGTTTCGAGAGTTAGAGTCATGGTTTTGTTTTGATGATATAACAACTGGTTAAGCGAGGAAATGTTTCCGAGATGCGGACAATCCAAGTGCTGCGAATGGTCGCTGTTTGACCTAGGCGCGTGACTGCAAAATCAATACAGTAACGTTGTCCATATTGATCGTTCTCCGTGGGTACAGCATCATAGTTCTGGGCAGCTTCGGCTAAGAGATATTGTAATTCTTCCGCATCATCACAGGTTAATCCTAACATTGATGCAAATAAGCGGGCTTTGTGTTTGCCGCGATGATGTTCGCTGTTGAGACTATAGTTCCGCAGTTTATCCAGGTCGATAAATGCAGCTTGAGCATTGGGGAGTTGCATATTGGATAATAAACGATTGCACCTCTAGTTTAAAGAAAAGCCGGACCGATGAAAAGATGTGGACAGGCAATGCACCCTCAAATTTTATAGATTGATAGAGCCTTTATCTGCTAGAGGTTACAAGTCTGGACTAGAGAGAAAGAGTCCCAGTAATCCCATCACTGGAACTCTCTTATTTTTAGTAAACTTCACTAGATTACAGTAAGGGAGGTATGCCTTGGGAGCTAATGATATATCCCACACTAGGTCATTATAATTTACCCATCTCCCGTCTTTTCGCCATTCCAGTTGCTCACTCAACTTGATGAAAGATTCGTATGCCGCCTTGAAGTCGTCTCCATAATCTAGTTTACCCCCAACCTCAATCCAAATTTGTTTCTGTACACTTAAACCAAAATGACCGTTGCTGTATTTCAGCCAAAGCTGGTCAATAACCCGTAAATCAGAATAAGAAAAATTTTTTATATCCAGAAACCCAAAGCTGTTCTGACCTTGACGGATAGGATCAATAATTTCTCTATCTGCTTCTTTCCACTGCCTTGTTTGTAGAAAATACGCAAGTTTAAAATAGCAGGGCTGCTTACTGACTGCATACTGATAATCTTCAGCATCTAACACTTTCAGCGGTTCATTAGTGTAATTAGATAGCCCTTGCTTAGCGACAGGACCTACCCGTCCTTGATGGCAAAAATCCCAGGCTAAGAATAACTTCTCAAAATCTGGTTCTTGCCAAGTTTTTGACTCCTGCACGATCGCCTCGACCAACTGAGTGGCATCGGTCTGTGCTACATAAAGTCGCATCGTTTCAGCCCACCAGGAGAGCTGATCGCGATTCTGCAATACGTTGAGAAAAATCTCTTCTTGCTTTGTTTCTTTGACCTCCACCGCTGCTAAATATTCCTGGAAACTCAGGTGGGCAAACTCATAATCCCCTTCTCGATCCTTGGCAATGAGGGCATCCACTGCCTGCAACTGCTTCAAAAAATCCAACGTTTCCGGTGGATTCGGTAACTTCGCTAAATGCTCTGTAAACAAGGTTTCAACTTCCGAAAGCTGAAACTGGCGGGTTTGTCGCTGCATCAACTCCAAGGCCAATGGCTGCAAAACAGAGAGCTTGTCCCGAATCGAAAGCTGACTCCGTATGCCCTTTGCTTCTTGACGCTTGCCCAGCATCACTTCACAAATCGTTTGATACAGTTCCACTCGTCTGAGGGGAATGCTTTGGTTTTGTTGGTGTGCTGTTACGATAAGTGTTAACAGCAACGGATTCGATGCTAAATCCCTTAACGCCTGGTGTTCTTTAACTTGAGTTAACAAATTCTCGGTATTACGGTAAGCTGCATCTTTTGTCCCCAGGTCATTATGACCTCCCCGACGAATGCATTCCACCTCCCAATACCAGTTGCTAACAAACTGCTTGATTTGCTCGAACCTGAGTGGTTCCACTTCTAACACCTGCACCGCTAACTTGAGTTGTGCTTCCTCATAACCCAGTCGCCGAGAAGTCAAGATAAACGGCGTATCTGAATACTCATACATTTGCTGATCTACCCACTGACTCACCGCCTGCCGATGGGCAGTATTGGCAACCTCATCCAACCCATCTAACAAGACTAAACATTTTCCCTGAGACAACTGCTGCTTAAACCAATTCTCTGGCAGCTTCAGGGGATTCACTCGTTGCAATTCCTGCACCCACTCTGTTAACAATTCCTCCAGGGGTATTTCTGGCTTCTTCAAAATCTTCTGTTCAATATCACGCAAATATAACAATACCGGCAACCATTGCGGTGCTTTCGGGTGTAACCGGCGCGGCTGGCGTGACGCATACATCAAGGCCAAATAGCGCATTAACGTCGTTTTTCCTGATCCAGGCGCACCCAAAATTGCTAACCGCCGAAACTCCGGGTATTTCTGCATCAACGCTAGATAATGCCCAATTTCCTTACCCTCTAGCTGTTGTGATGAATCTTCCGCAGCAATCTTTTTTAATAAATTGGGCGACACCTGTACCAAATTCTTGGACGACAAATGCACGGTCACAAAAATGTTTTGTAAGGAGAGCACCTTGTCCAGGGTCATCCCCTTGGTTTCAAACTCACGGCACAAAATATCCAGCCGTTTGTAATACTTACCCGTGAAATTGAACGAAACTGTCCACCAAAATTGAATCGCCCATTCTTGGACGATGCTGCCCAAGCGATAAAGAAGCTGAAAAAACCACGGCACCAACTTGCCTACTAGCTTTTTCATTTCTTTTTCGACCTCTTCCTGGAAAGGTGTGCGAAAAGAATTCCACAGGAATAGGACTAGGGCGCACAATGCAGTGGCGATCGCGTTACCAATTTGGTGACTGCTAACGAAAAAAAACGTTAATCCACTGAAACCAGTCAGGGGAAGCCACCGCCCCAGAAATTGTCCCCATTGAGGAATCGACTTCGGATTTGCCATTGATCCAGCTTAAACATAGATTTTGCCTACAATCTAGTTTAACTTATCTTGCTTGCTCAATTCCAGGTTATAACCTGGGCAAGCTCGGACCCTAAAGGTAAGAAGAATTAGTCAGAAATTCCAAGGTTGACAATATTTTGTTATTTCCGCTTTCCGGGGAACCGGAAAAATGGCCGATCAGGTTAAGAGTTTGACAAATAAGATTAAGTAGAGAAGAGAGGGCGATGGATAATCCGTAAAGTTTTTTAGTTTTTCCATCCAGTCTGTAAATGAATTACAGTGAGGGAAGTCTACATCAGTTGTTGGGTTGAAATGCAGTTATTCACCGGCAATTAGTATCACTAATTTATTACCCTTGTCTCGTCCCCATCCGAATTTTACAGAAGCTCTAAGATAGCACTCATCGCCTTGATTAATCAACAAAAATACCGTCTTATCCGAGCCACCCTAAGCATTTATTCGGGATGAATAGGTAGAGAAATCAAGAATTCAGTTCCCTTTCCCGGAGCCGAAATGCAGTCGAGTTTTCCCCGATGTTTTTCTACAACAATTTGATAACTAATCGATAAACCTAAGCCGGTTCCGGCACCGACGGGTTTGGTTGTAAAAAAGGGGTCGAAAATTCTTTGGATGACTTCCTTTGTCATGCCAATGCCATTATCGGAAATTCTGAGTTCTACTCGGTTATTACCCTGGCGGCTGGTCTGAATTCGGATGTAAGGGGAATAACTGGCGATCGCCACGGTTGCGGCTGATTCTGTCTGGTTATTATTACCGGATACCGGCGCACTATTCTGTTTGGAATTGTTTTTACTAAGGGGTTGTTCTACTGCATCGATCGCGTTGCTAATCAGGTTCATAAAAACTTGATTTAATTCGCCGCCATAACACTCGATTAGGGGCAATGTATTATATTCTTTAATAACCTTAATTTCTGGTCTTCCAGGTTTGGCTTTAAGACGATTTTGTAAAATCAAGAGGGTGCTGTCGATGCCTTCATGAAGGTTAACTGATTTCATTTGAGCTTCATCTAAGCGGGAGAAGTTTCGCAATGAAAGAACAATTTCGCGAATGCGGTTTGCCCCGATTTTCATGGAAGCTAAGAGTTTAGGTAAGTCATCGATGATAAACTCTAAATCTATTTCTTCTATGAGTTCTTGAATTTCTAGATCGGGCTCTGCGTAGTGGGTTTGATACAAATCTAATAAATGCAGTAAATTTTGAATATATTCGTTGGCGGGTTCAATATTTCCATAAATAAAGCTGACTGGGTTATTGATTTCATGGGCGACTCCGGCTACCATTTGACCCAAACTTGACATTTTTTCGGTTTGAATGAGTTGGGTTTGGGTTTTTTGCAACTCTCGTAAGGTTTGTTGCAGTTGTTGCGCTTTTTCCCGGGCGTGGCGGGCGGAGTCGGTGGCGCGGGTGTATAATTCAGCTTGGGAAATAGCGATCGCAACTTGATTGGCGATCGCTTTGAGGAGTAACAGTTCCCGATCGCTCCACCGGCGAGGACCCTGACACTGACCGCAACTGATTAAGCCTATGTCCCCGTTCAGAGTTTGAATGGGTACCGCCACAAATGCTTGATAACCCCAGGCTGCTTGTAATTTCTGGTAATCCAGGTTCGACGACTGGCTCACATCATCTACGCGAATGGTTTCTCGATTCAACAGTTTAGCAATGAAGGAACTGTCGGGATCCGTGGGATAGCACCCCAAAAGGCTAGGTAAGTCAGGGGTACGAGATTCTTTCACCACTTCCCAACAGGAAGAAAAACTGGGGGTAGACCCATTGTGAGATTTTTTATTGGCCACCCCATGCGGACGATACCAGATAAATAAACAGCGATCAATTTGCAATAAGGAACGAATTTCACTCACGGCGGTTTGCAGAATGGTATCGATTTCTAGGGAGTTGCGGATTTGGTCCGTGAGACGGTTAATGATCGATTCTTGTTTGGCGAGTTTACGATAACGCAATTCCGATTTGCGTAATTTTGCCTCGGCTAGTTTGCGATCGGTGATGTCGCTGGCGATGCCATCTATCCGTAGGGGACTGCCGTCGCGATCTCGAACTAACCGGGTGCGTTGTCGCAACCAGCGCACGTCTCCTGACGGTCTCACAATCCGATATTCCAAGTCTGAACTTCCAGTCTCTAAGCTGTTCTGGAAGGCTAGATTGACCACGGAACGGTCTTGGGGGTAAATCACCTCCTGCCAGAGGTTGAAGTTTTCAAAAAATGCGGAGGGAGGTCTTTGATATATCGTTTCTACTGCCGGACTCAGATAGAGCACTTCTAAGTTAGCTCCGGAAACGGACCAGAGGACATCATCAATGGACTGTAATATACCGTTAAGGCGTTCTTGGCTTTCGTGTAGTGCCTCAGCGACTAACTTCCTTTCTAGGGATTCCTTTTGTAGTTGTTCCAATGTCTGCCTTAACTCGGAGGTGCGATTTTGAACCCGAGTTTCTAGTTCATCATTGGCTTGTTGTAAGGCGTCTTCCATGTGCTTACGTTGGGTGATGTCGGCAATAGTTCCGACATAATCGCTGCCATTCCCGTCTTTGTCGGTTTGGCAGACCGCTTGCCCCCAAACCCATCGTTCGATGCCATTATCATGTAAAAATCTAAACTCAGATTGGAAGGGTAATTGTTCTTTTGCGGCGTCATTCCATTCCTGGATCACGCGATCGCGATCGTTAGGATGAATTGCCTCAAACCAATGTCCTTCTCTCGCTTGTTTTTCGCTTAATCCTGTGATTTGAGATAAGCGATCATTTAAATACAAAAATTCGCCTCCGCGATTGATGCGAAAGATACCCACTGGGGAAATAGCTGCTAAAGTATGATACCGATGTTCGCTTTCTCTTAGAGCAGCTTCGGCTCGCTTTCTCTCTCGGATATCTTGGACTAAACAGACGACCGCCTCAACGGAACCTTCGTCTTTTCTCATGACAGAAGCAGAAAAATATACGGGAATAATCTCACCCTCTTTACTCAAAAATTCTACTTCTTTTCGACCGATTAAACTGTTGGCTATTCCGGCTTGAGTTGCTAATTCATCATAAGTTACTCGGTCCTTTAATAAGGTACTTATAGATTGCCCTAATAGCTCTGTATCGTCTTCATAACCCAACAAAAATAAAGTTGCAAAATTAAAATCTCGAATGGTTCCGTCCGGATTTAAGATAATTAAAGCATCAATTAGAGATTTAAAAATATTATCAACATAGTGTTTGGAGACGGTTTTTTTAGTGAGTTCCTCTGCCATGTTATTAAAGGCTTTGGCTAAAATCCCTATTTCGCTTCTACTGTTAATATTAACCCGCACATCTAACTTACCTTGACCAATTGCAATCGCTGCATTTTTTAGCTTAATAATGGGTTTAGCAATATTTTCCGCCAATAATAACCCTAAAGCTACCGCTAAAAGGGCAACCAATACAATTAGAATTAAGTTAAATAGATTGGCCTGATAGGTATCATTAATAATAACTTCTTTTTCTCGTTGAAGTTGGTTAACGGATTCTGCAATTTGATGATTTATATTTTCAGAAAAAATTTCTTCTAATTCCTCTAAATTTTCATACATCTCCCAAGTGGTATTAGCTGCTTTACCCTGAGATTTTAGTTGAATAATTTGTTGAGAAATTTGGTCAATTTCTTGAGTTATTTGATTAATTTTTATGAAAAATTTTCGATCTTCTCCCGCCAGGGAAGTTAGATTATCTAATTGAAATAGCCTTTTTTGTAACTTTTCATAGGCTTCTTGATACTCACCGGTTTCTTCCTCTACAAAGCTAGGGGTATTGTTGCTGTTGTCTCCGAGACTCTCTAATTCGGATTTTAGTAAAGCGTAAGTGGCTACTTCAGTTATCATCCGCAAAGAAGCTACTTTAATTTCCTCTAAGGCAATAATCCTCGGAACTTGATTAGTAGAAATTTCCTCAATTTTTTTACTGATAGTATGATTGGAACTAACATGAGTAATACCCAGGAGAGCGACAACGGCGGTTAACCCCAAAAAGCTCGACACCAATTTTGTTTGTAACTTCATTTTGTTTTGAAGAAAGAATAAAAATAAAGGGAAATATAGGGCCGGGAAATTTAGGGATTAAGTCGATTCAAGAATTGACTTAGCTGGGGTGAAAATAGCCCGCCTGAGAAGAAATCTATTCGGTAGATGCGGGCGATCGCTGCTGTACCTCTCCCTGGATGCTGACAGGCAATGCGCTTTTTGAGATCCACCCTTGCGGAACCGAAACCTGGGACTTTGCACCCATCAGCCATCGAGTGGTTCCGGATGCCGAAGAACTTCCCCCAGAATTTAGAGCGATCGCCACTGAAGCTAAGGGGGGGTCCATTCGCACTCAACGAGTCAGAATGGCAACGGCGCTCAGTGCTACTCTATTGTAAGAGTTCCCGTTTCACCTGTTGATTTGACTAGAATGTTTTTATTTATTTCTAAACTTCTGCCAATATTTATTTACCCCCTCGGACTGAGTTGCCTATTAATGTTGGTTGCATTGTTCACCGTATGGAGACGTCCGAGATGGGCATCGGTGGCGATCGCCTCAGCATTGATGATATTGCTCCTCAGCAGTAATGGATGGGTTGCCAATGGCATCGCCCGCTCCCTAGAATGGCAGCATTTACCCTCGACTGAACTCCCCAACGCAGCGGCGATCGTCGTGTTAGGCGGTGGCATCAAACCAGCCATTTATCCCCGTCCCGGGGCAGATGTGAGCGAAGCAGGCGATCGGGTCCTTTATGGGGCCGAACTCTACAACCAAGGAAAAGCACCCGTAGTTATTCTCTCCGGGGGTCGCATTGAATGGAAAGGCGGAGGACCTCCGGAAGCCGAAGACATGGCCCAAATTGTAGCAGCAATGGGGGTTCCCCCTTCCGCGATTCTCCTTGAGCCCAATTCCCTCAATACCTACGAAAATGCAGTGGAAGTCCGGAAACTGTTAGAAGCGCGTGGCATCGAAAAGCGGGTACTGCTCGTTACCTCCGCTACCCATATGCCGCGATCGCTTCTGATCTTCAAACGTCAAGGTATTGATGCGATTCCTGCACCCACGGATTTTCTCGTCTCTCAACAGGAACTCGACGAACTCTCCGAATCCTGGCAATCGGTTACCCTGAATATTCTCCCCGAAGCCTCTCGCCTCCAACAAACCACCCAATCTCTAAAAGAATATATTGGTACAATCGTCTACCGTCTCAAAGGTTGGTTATAGCAGAAATTTGCCTCCTATCCCGGCCCTGAGAGGCAAATGCTAGAATCGGGGGAGTTACCCTAGAGCATCGGTATTGAGCTTAGAAACCGGGTTGTTTTATAAAATTCCTACCTTTTTGCAGCTAGTTAAAACCGCAACTCGGCTTCCCTAGCCCATCTAAATCATCCTGACAATAGACTTGAAGGAGTGGGAGCATCTTGCTCCCTACTAGAGCAAGGGAGCAAGATGCTCCAACGGACTTTAAAAATTCCCCAATTGATTTAGGAGGGCTTCTTGTAATCTAATCCCTACGCCGATGCCCTGGGGCTATAGAAAAAAAGTTTTAGGTAAAAAAATTATGATGCTTCCCAACGAGTTTCCTCAAATTGCACCCCTTCCTCAAGATGTGGCTCAAAATTTAGAATCCGCCAGAGTCACAAGGGAATTTTATCACGAGATGGAATATCGCCAAGCCTTTGAGGGGTACTGCCAGTGGTACTACCAGACGGCGGAGAGTCACCGCCAAGAGGTCCAAAAAATGCGGGGCGATATTAATATTCTGGGGTGGTTTACACGCCGTAAATAATTATCAAAGTTTTCAATTAGCAATTAGCAAGACCGCTAATTGCTAATGAGTCAGCTTTACAGAGAATTAGTCGAACTTTTATTCAATGGCTTCTATCTCATCTTCGCGAAAATGGGCTTTAAACTTTTTGTCAAATTGAACGTAGACAGGTAGGTTAGCACTGACGGGTCTCCCGTGCCAGTCTGTAACGATGCCAATTACTTCGCCTTCGTGACCCTTGACATCATAGGGTTGATTGCGATGTTCGGGACTGTGGTAAACGATAACCGACTTTGTGATGCGGACGCGATCGCCAACTTTCATAGATCTCTCAAACGCTAATGTTCTCTTCTCTTACCGACTGCACCCACCAAAAGTGCAAGGGTTTCAGTATCTTATCAAACAGCCTTTCTATAATCTCATAATTGGGAGATACAGCGGCGTAGATAGGGCAGAAACGGGAGAGGAAAGGCGCAAGGACCTTGGACCCTCGCCGGATTTACTTACGTTGAAAAATTCTCTCCCGTAATGGTGTGAGTCCTCCGGCATCGATTTGCCACCAGGCAGCAAAGCCAACGGCTGCACTGAGTAAGGTTACGGCGACCAGGAGGGCGATGGTTTGGGGGCGGGTCAATCCACGGCGATCGCCCTTGGACCTGCGGCGACGGCCCGGTTCGGGCTCTTCGTCTTCATAAAGCAGGGCCTTAGAGGCATCAGACAGTTCATCCTCCGATAACCCCGTTGGCGGCAGTTGAGTCGGATCGAACAGGACCAGTTTTTCTGGAGAGATGCGGCAATAGCTGAGGACAACGGAAACGTTATCATGGCCGTTCTTTTCATTGGCGAGGTCCACCCACCATTGGGCGGCTGTTTCCACGGAAATTGCTCCGCTAAACAGATTATGGGCGCAATCGGACCAAAATTTTTCGACGAGATCGTTATCGCTTAATCCGTCGGAACACAGTAGTAGCAAGCCGTCTTCTTCCAAGAGGAACCGTTGAATCTGTGGGCGCAACAAATCCCCTTCCCGAGTTCCTAAAGCCTGGGTGAGGGCCCCTCCATCCCGTCTTCGCACCGCTTGGGAATAAGGGGCGCGACCGAGTCGGACCTCTCGGGAGGCGACATCATCATCTACGGTGAGTTGTTGACAATAGTTCGGGGTAATCCAGTAGGCGCGACTGTCGCCAATATGAATCACATACAGTTCGTGGGCATTGGCAAATTCGGTGCCGCTGGGGGTGGTAACTTTTTGGGGGAGTTGTAGAGTCATGGCTAAGGTAGTCCCCATGCGCTGTCGGGAGGCCCTTCCTTGTTTGTCATTTTGGGAGGCGATCGTATTGTTGACGACGCGCAGAATGGCCTCTAACTGTTCGCTGACCACCTCGGGCATGGCGAGTCCCGGTTCTTCAGCGATTTCCCGCATGAGGGCTTGAATGGGCAATTTTAGGGTTTGGACGGCCAGTTGACTGGCGACCTCTCCCCCTTCGTGACCCCCGACACCATCGCAGACGATCGCTAAGTGATTAAGCAGGGGGTGCTCGTGGGGTTTATCGGTTTGGGCGATGTCGTTAAGGGTGGGGTAGCAGGAATCTTCGTTGTGATGGCGATTGGGTCCCGAATCGCTGATTCCGGCGACGCGTAGGCGCAGGGGTAATTGGGCGGTGAGTTCGAGGAGAAGTTGATTGACTTGGGGGGCGACTGCGTGGAATTCTGCATTCGGACGGCGCATCTGCTTGCCAATTTCTTGGAGGCGATCGCCCACTGGGGCGGCGACTTTCCCGGCCCAAGTTAACCAGTGATAGCCTAAATCTTGTAAATCGGGTTGGGTAATTAAACTCGCATCCCCATACAGTTCTCGCAACCAAATGCGCGATCCCTGGACCCGGATATTATCGGCTTTGAGTAAACTAGAGGCCACTCCCAATTCCACTAATGGCATCCATAATTGCAGAATTTGCCATAACCAGTAAACTTGCCGGACCGGAGGAGTCTGGGGCCAGAGTTCCAACATTCCGGGGTAGAGATTCCCGGTTTTCCAATCTACGGGCACGTTGTCGAGTAATAAGAGATTGGCAGATTTTGAGCCTTCCCCGATGGGGCAGAACCCGTACACTTCAGGGATGTGAAGTCGATGGGGATATAATTTAAGATAGGCAAGAATGGCGTCGGGTAACGTCTCCGGAACGAAGGGGGTTAAGGTGGGTTTAGTATCCAGCCAAATTTGAGGAGTCACCACTTGATAGCGATCGCCCACTATTTCCCCGATGGGATAGGCGGAGGCTGCGGAACCCACCGCCCACAAGTAGCGATACAGCAAAGGGGTTTGGCAAGTATCACAGAACCGATTTCCCACCGGGTTCTCAGGCTGGGTACAGGTTGGATTGGGACAATATAACGGTGGTTCAGAACTGCTCATAATCTCTGCGTACAATGACAGTATGAAAAGAAGCCGATCGTTCCTGGCGATCGGTCCACAGCCAGCCTACACTGGTTGTAGCTACTCCAAACAGCCTCGAAAGCTACAGTGCTGCCAGTCGGTGAACGCCCATGGCAAGATTTTTGTTACTGGATGGACCAGGGGTCGGTAAATTGACGAGGAAGACCCCATTAATTTTATATCTAACCCAGTCGAATCGGCGATCGCGACCTGAACACAATCTAGTCATCTATCTTAACCTTGGAAGTAGACGCTATGGCACTTGACCCCCTCTCTGCCATTCTCCTGTTTTTTACCCAGCTTAATCCGGCAGTCTTCTGGTTAGCCGTTGGAATCATTCTGTGCGTAATGGAACTGGTTCTCCCCACTGCCTTTGTGGAATTTCTGCCGGGAGTCAGCGCCCTGATTGTTGCCGGACTCTCTTTATTTATACCCAGTTTTCTGATTCAGGTGGTGTTATGGGTGGGACTGTCTGCCGCCTTGATCGTCTTTTCTAGGCGCTTGTTGTCTAAGCAAAAAGCCCCCCACTCCTTAGCAGAAGCACAGGAGGCCCGAACCTTAACGGAAATCCCCGTGGGAGAGGCAGGACGCGTGATCTGTGATGGCAACTCTTGGCGGGCTAAATGTTCAGATCCAGAAATGGCGATCGCCCCCCATCAATCTGTGTTCGTTGTTGGACGCCAAGGTAATACCTTGATTGTCATTCCGGAACATCTTTTGCATTCGTAAAAGCAGCCGAAACAGACTCAATTTCCTCAAGTTTGAACTTTAATTTTTGGAGGTTTACGGTGGAACAATTCATACTAATTATAGTTTTAGCTCTCGGTGGTTCTGCCCTAGCTGGTAGCGTCAAAATTATTAATCAAGGGAATGAAGCCTTGGTTGAAACCCTGGGAAAATATAACGGCAGAAAGCTGGAACCTGGACTGAGACTACTCACTCCTTTTTTGGATAAAGTGGTCTATAAAGGAACGATTCGAGAAAAAGTTCTAGACATTCCTCCCCAGCAATGTATCACCCGCGATAATGTTTCAATTAGTGTAGATGCGGTGGTCTATTGGCGGATTATGAACATGGAAAAAGCCTACTATAAAGTAGAAAATCTCCAATCTGCAATGGTCAATCTAGTCCTGACGCAAATTCGCTCAGAAATGGGCAAAATGGAACTAGACGAAACCTTTACCGCCCGGTCTGAAATTAACGAGATTTTATTGCGAGAATTGGATATTTCCACCGACCCCTGGGGCGTGAAAGTAACCCGAGTGGAACTGCGGGATATCGTCCCCTCCAAAGCGGTGCAAGATTCAATGGAATTACAAATGGCAGCGGAACGGCGCAAACGGGCCACCATTTTAACCTCAGAAGGGGAACGGGAGTCAGCCGTTAATAGTGCCCGAGGTAAAGCAGAAGCACATATTTTAGATGCCGAAGCTCGTCAAAAAGCTGTGATTTTGGATGCGGAAGCGCAACAAAAGACAATTGTTTTAAAAGCCCAAGCGGTGCGTCAAGAACAAGTGCTCAAAGCTCAAGCTACCGCAGAAGCACTCCAAATTATCACAAAAACGCTCAAAAATGACCCGGATACGCGTGAATCTTTACATTTTTTAATGGCTCAACAATATATGGAGATGGGGTTAAAAATTGGGGAAAGTGAAAGCAGTAAAGTAATGTTTATGGACCCCCGAACCATTCCCGCTACCCTAGAAGGAATGAGATCAATTGTTAGTGAAGAAGAACGGTAATGATGAGGGGAAATAGTTTGGGGGATAACGACTGAAGTCGGGACACCGAACTCCGATAAAAACGACTAAAGTCGTGACCCAGAACAGGAGAACTTGTATTTCCGATGTTGGTAGTAACGACTTTAGTCGTGAGCCGGGTCCGCCCAAATTAGACCCCGCCATTTTGTTGTAATAAATGGCATTTATCGCACAAGCCAAAAAACTCTAAGGTGTGGTAAAAAATTTTAAACTGATGAGACTGTTGCAGTTCATTTTCTAACTGATGAACCGGACATTCATCCAGGGGAAGTGATATTCCGCACTGTAAGCAAGTCAAGTGATGGCGGTCCTGTTTCAAAGAACTATAAAGTGACTCCCCATTTGCCAAGGTCCGCACCTGAACTAACCCTTCCAGCTTCAACGCTTCCAAGGCGCGATAGACCGTGGCGAGACTGACGTTTTGGTTGCGATGACGCAACTCAACATAAATATCTTGCGCCGAAATGGAATCGTTGAGGGTTTTGAGGAAATTGAGAATGCGTTCTTGAGACCGGGTGCGTTTGACTGTCATGGGTACTGGATTAAGGTCGGCATTGGGGGTCGCGTCCGCGCTACATTGCTGAAGTTAGACGAGTTTGAGGGTTTAGAAAAACCCAGGGTGTCAGTTTGAGGATTAAAATAAAGGATGCTGTGGCATCTAATCGCATTATCACCAGAAGTTAGGGCGGATTGTTGTGACTTTAAAGAAATATCAGGCTCATATCTATGTTACTCTGCGCCCTTCAGTTTTGGATCCGGCAGGGACTGCTGTCGAGTCGGGACTGAAAAAAATGGGCGATCGCAATGTGGAGGGGGTGCGGATTGGCAAGTATGTAGAATTGAACATCACCTCAAACTCCTCAGAAGAAGCAACAGAACAACTCGATCGCATCTGTGACCAGCTTTTGGCAAATCCAGTGATTGAGAACTATCGCTTTGAGTTAGTTGAGGTTGCAACCATGATGAATGCGGGGGCATAAAGCATGAAATTTGGAATTGTAGTGTTTCCGGGTTCCAATTGCGATCGCGATGTGGCCTATGTGACTCAAGGGTTACTCAATATGCCCACGCGGTTAGTCTGGCATCAGGAAACGGATATTTCCGATTTAGATGTGGTGGTGTTACCGGGCGGATTCAGTTACGGGGATTATTTGCGCTGTGGGGCGATCGCCCAATTTTCTCCGGTGATGGCTGAAATCATCAAACACGCCGAAAAGGGGAAATTAGTCCTGGGAATTTGTAATGGGTTCCAAGTCCTAACGGAAGCGGGACTGCTGCCAGGGGCGCTGATTAGAAATCGAGACTTGCATTTTATCTGCGATCGCGTCCCTGTGAAGGTGGAAAATATCCGTCTGCCTTGGACTTCTGCCTACAAATCTGGAGAAATCATCTCCCTGCCGATCGCCCACGGGGAGGGACGCTACTATGCCGATGCGGATACCCTAGCCCAACTCGAAGACAATAGACAAATCCTGTTCCGCTATTGTAGCCCTTCAGGGGAAGTCACCCCGAGTGGCAATCCCAATGGGTCCTTAAACCAGATTGCCGGGATCTGCAATCCCCAGGGGAATGTGTTAGGGATGATGCCTCATCCAGAACGGGCATCCGACCGGATGTTGGGGGATACGGACGGAATGAAACTGTTTGAAAGTGTGTTAGCATCGGCGATCGCTCACGTGGGATAGACCTCGTTACTACAGGTATCTTCTCTAACCCCCCGAGGGACATGGCAGTGCTATGTCCCTCATTTTACTGTTATTCCCGGATTAGAAAAACACTTTGGGCATTCGCGGTAATGGAAATAGAGTCTCAATTACGATAAGCTAGGATCGAAGTTCCTAAGAGACAAGAATAAGGAACAGGATATATTCTGAACGGGCGAACAAATACGATTGTAAACGTCGTTGTTACTGGGAAACAAATTCAACCGTTATTAAAGTGTGGAACGAACCCAGGGAAACCCAGTTGTTAAGACTAAAGAAGGGAGGGAGATCATCGTGAGGTCACCTAAATTAATGGGATGGGTGTTAGCGTTGTCGGTGATGGTAACACCTGAGTTAGCAGTTGGACAATCCATTGAACAACTCTCTCAACAAGGCAATAGCGCATTTAGTGCAGGAAACTATGCCGAAGCGGAACAGATCTGGCGTCAGGTGGTGACGAGTGATGCCAATAATCCAGGGGCTCATATCTGGTTAGGTTTATCCTTATTTTATCAAGATAAGGTCGATGAGGCGATCGCTCAATATCGGCAAGCGTTGGCCCTGGATCCAAATAATGCCAGTGCGTATAATAATTTAGGGAATGCCCTAAGCGATCGCCAACAGTCAGAAGAGGCAATTTCAGCTTATCAGCAAGCGTTGCGCCTGAACCCGGATCAGGCTCAGACCTATTTTAATTTAGGGGTAGCCCTAACGGCACTGAAGCGAGGAAATGAGGCGATCGCCGCTTTTCGTCGCGCAGTTGAACTGGATCCGACTGATGCCGAAGCGCAGGTGAAAACCGCGAATTTGCTACTCCGACAGAATCAGTTAGAGGAGGCGATCGCCAGTTATCGCACTGCGATCGGACTTAACGCCAATGATGCCGAGGCACATCTGAATTTAGGGTTAGCGTTAGCTCGTCAGGATAAAGTGGAGGAGGCGATCGTCGCTTATCGACAAGCGCTAAATATTAATCCCAACCTCGCCGAAGTGCATAATAATTTGGGTGTGATGTTGCGAAGGCAGAATAAGTTAGCGGAAGCGATTGCCGCGTATGAACGAGCGATCGCTATCTCACCGAACCTGGCTACAGCGTATAATGGGTTGGCCGGAGTGTATAGAGAACAGGGCAACCTGGACCAGGCGATCGCCACCTATCGCCGTGCCTTAGCCCTACCGGATAGGCCAGCTAACCCAGCCAGTGCTCATACTTTAGCCTATAATGGATTGGGGCTAGCCCTGCAACAACAAGGAAAAACTGCCGAGGCGATCGAGCAATTCCGACGGGCGATCGAACTCGCACCCAACTACGCACCCGCCCAATACAATCTCACTCAAGTACAGCAGCGATCGAATTAATTCACCGTAAGGACGCGGTATTGCCGCGTCCTTTTCAAAATGAGAGATTTAATGTGAGATTTGTCAACCCTGAAATTTTTGTAAAATCTGTAATCACTTCAACTCAAACGGGGGAATATAGGCTTTAGAAAGCCAACCGATTTGTTCCAGTAGGGAAGCCCGGTCCCAATATAGCCGTTCATAAGCAATTTTCCCATTCCGAAACCCCACAATAATCACAAGTAACATTTCAACTCTTTTATGAGTGATGGGAATATTGGGAAGAACAAAAATGTCTTGGGAATGGGTGAAAGAAAAGCATTGCTCATCTACAATTTGGTCATGACCTACGGTTCGAGAAATTAAGGTTCCTTGAATATCTGGGGGTAATTTACCTACGAAGTGATTGGCATAAAATTTCTCTATTTCTGCTTTACCCAAGGCAATAGTTGAGAGAGGAACCAGATTGACATAAGCATCCTCTGTCATCGTTGCCAATGCTGCTTTAACATCGTGGTGGAAAAATTCAGCAGCTTGATGGGCTTCCCAAATTTCTACTAAGGTTCGGTCAGAGGTTGGAGAAGACAAAGATGTAGTTTCCATCGGTTTAGAGTTTAAATTGGCTGTGCCTAGCTTATCCCATAAGTAAGGATAATCTCGCCCTTTTACATGAGACCGGTTTGTAGGAAAAATCCGAGATTAGGGGGGGTAAACTGATTTTGGGATTGACCCCGATGCACCCTTACTATACCGGGCATTTTAAATCGCTAAAACCTTATACATAAATAGGGCGATTTTACGTCTATCTGGCTCTTCAGACTTTTTGGTGATAAGTTTTTCTAATTAGTTACTGAGCGTTTAAATGTTTTTGAGTGGCTACCTCTCTAATTTATAATGACTATGATGAAAAAGCTGCTAAAAGACGTAACCGAAAGTTGTCAAAATTT
>JBBQFN010000044.1:0-41522 GCA_038321985.1 Cyanophyceae cyanobacterium
ATAAACGGAGAAGGGTGCAACTACCTTGACCTATCCGTAATTGAGGAATGTGATGAGCAACGACTTAGATCTGATCAAAAGCCTTAGCCCCAGCGCAATGGATCAGATCATGATATATCTGGCCTTCAGTGCCATGAGAACCAGTGGGCACCGGCACGGAGCATTTCTGGATGCAGCGGCAACAGCAGCTAAATGTGCCATTTATATGACCTATCTGGAGCAGGACGAAAACCTGCGAATGACAGGCCACTTGCATCATATTGAGCCGAAGCGGGTTAAAGCTATTGTTGAGGAAGTTAAAGAAGCCTTAACAAAGGGCAAGCTCTTGAAGATGCTGGGTTCCCAGGAGCCTCGCTATCTGATCCAGTTTCCTTATGTTTGGCTGGAACAGTATCCCTGGAGACCCGGACGCCCCCGCATTCCGGGTAACAATCTGACGAGTGAAGAAAAACGTCAAATTGAGCGTCAACTTCCGACCAATATTCCCGATGCTCAACTGATCAACTCGTTCCAATTCATGGAATTGATTGAGTTTCTGCACGCTCGTTCTCAAGAGGATTTTTCCCCGGACAGACGGATGCCTCTAAGTGAAGCTTTAGCAGAACATATCAAGCGTCGGTTGGTTTACTCGGGAACGGTGACTCGGATTAATTCACCTTGGGGAATGCCATTTTATGCCCTTACTCGTGCCTCTTATTCTCCGGTAGATGACCAAGAGCGCACTTATGTGATGGTAGAGGATACCGCCCGATATTTCCGCTTGATGAAGGATTGGGCGGAACGACAACCGAAAACGATGCGGTTGTTGGAGGAATTGGATATTCCCTCTGATCGTATGGAACAAGCGATGGAAGAGTTGGATGAAGTTATCCGCCAGTGGGCCGATCGCTATCACGGAGAGGGGGGTGAAGCGATGTTACTCCAGATGGTGTTTGGTCCTCAAGAAGAGTCCTAAGTCGCATCGGGCTTTCTCCCATTCAACCTCTTCTGAATGGGTTCAGAATGCCCTATGCTCCTCATCCATCAGTCTGCTCCTAATTAATACGGATTTTGGCTAAAATCTCCTTTAACGCCCCTGTAAAGGGGCGAACTATAGGGGATTGATTAGAAAAAATTTTCCCGTTGGGCGGAAGGTCCCAAAGTTTTCAAAGCCGGGTTTTAAATACTAATCCCAGTTCCCAGGCGATCGCCTGGAACTACCGCCGGGATTAGGAGAGCCGCTTTACCTCGAAGTTCCCTGTTGACGTTCTAAAATTTCTTTTAAAATTAAAGAAACAAATCCCAGGCAGGCTAATAGTGCCGCAGCGGAAAAAGCCGACTGGGTTTGATACTGCTTATAGGCTTCCTCGACAAATAACGGTAAAGTTTGGGTTTTACTGATAATATTTCCTGAAACCACCGCTACCGCACCAAATTCACCCATTGCTCGGGCATTGGTCAAAATTACCCCATACATCAGTCCCCAGCGAATATTGGGCAGTGTAATCCGCCAGAAAATTTGCCAATCATTTGCTCCTAAAGTTTTCGCCGCTTCTTCTTGTTCCGGCCCTGTTTCTTCTAAGACAGGAATCACCGCACGAGCGACAAAGGGTAGGGTTATAAATAAAGTGGCAATAACTATTCCAGGCAGGGCAAAAATAATTTGAATGTTGGCAGATTGAAGGAGAGGACCAAACCATCCATTTCGTCCATAAAGCAGGACAATCATTAATCCAGCAACAACGGGTGAAATGGAAAAGGGCAAATCGATAATGCTCACAATTAGGGAGCGCCCGGGGACTTTATTGCGAGCGATCGCCCAAGCTGCACATAGCCCAAATATTGTATTAATCGGCAGCACGATCGCCGCTATGATTGCCGTTAGTTGGAGGGCGTGTAAAAATTCGGGTTCCATGAAATTGGTAAAAAAGGGCCCCACCCCCTTTCTAAAGGCTTGATAAAATACATTTAATGCCGGAATGAATAAAACTAAGCCTAAATAGATGACCGAGATGCCAATTGCAATATTTTTTCTCCAATTATTCGGTTTTAGGGGAGTTTCAGCAGTCTTTTCCCGGGAATCTTTTTTTCGGTTAAGCATAGCGTCGTCCCCAATATTGGAGGAGATTAATTGCAAATAAAATCAATAGCGATACCGCCAGAAGGACTGTTCCAATCACAGTCGCTCCATAATAATCGTACTGCTCTAACCTTTGAAAGATTAATACCGGCGCGATTAGATCTTGAAAGGGAATATTAGACGCTACAATTACAATTGAGCCATATTCTCCCACGGCCCTGGAAAAACCCAAAGCGATTCCAATTAAAATCGGAGAAATTAATTGAGGAATAATAATTCGCCAAAAGGTTTGACTCGAAGATGCACCTAAACTCCACGCAGCTTGTTCTACTTCAGGTTCTAATTCCCGCAATACAGGTTGTACCGTTCGCACTACAAAGGGAAGGGAGATAAACAGCATGGCAATCCCTACCCCTAAACGGGTAAATGCGATTTTGATACCAAAGGGAGCCAATAGAGAACCAATCCAGCCACTTTCACTGTAAACCGTAGCGATCGTCAAACCGGCAACAGCCGTGGGCAAAGCAAAAGGCAAGTCAATAGCCGCATCAACAAGACGTTTTAGGGGAAAGTCATAGCGTACTAATACCCAAGCAATTAAAGTGCCAAATACCCCATTAATCAGAGCTGTAATCAAGGCTGTAACGAAGGTAACATCATAGGCCGACATCGCCACAGGACTGGTAGCAATCTTCCAAAATTCGCTGAAGTCTTTGGTAGCCGACATCAACAATAAAGCGCTCATGGGCAGCAATAACATTAGGGTTAAGTAGCCGATGGTGATGCGCCAGGGCCACGATAAATTCCATAAACCACCGGGCGATCGCTTTAAACTCCCACCGGCGCGAGGGGAAGAGGAAATAGCCATAAAATGAAGTTGAAAAATAATGAAGAACTAGGATAAAACCACTAACAAAGCCAATCGGCTATTCAAAGAAAATTCACGGACCCACGAGGCTCGTCAGACTACGGAAGAAGTAAGCGGAAATGTTTTAGCTTCTCGTGGTTTAATGTAAACATATTGTTTAGGTTGCAACTGAAGTTCATCAAACCGCTCTCGGCTTAATTGAGCGGTTACAAGTGGTCCAGAGTTTAGCTTCAACTCTAGTTGAATTTCCCATCCTAAATTAACAATACGGATTACTTCTGCGGAAACAAAACCGGAATCCGGTTGAGTTTGAATTAACAAATCATGAGGACGTAAAAATATTTTTTCAGTCGTCGATGTTGCTTGATAATTCGGGAAGAGCCCGGCATCACCCGGCAGCACATTAACCGGACCGATAAAACTCATAACAAAGGCGCTTGCCGGTTGATCATAAATTTCGCTGGGTGAACCAATTTGTTCTACCCGCGAGTTATTCATCACAACAATTTCATCAGCGACTTCCATCGCTTCTTCTTGGTCATGGGTAACAAAGACTGTTGTGACATGAACTTCGTCATGTAACTGCCGCAACCAGGCCCGCAGTTCTTTCCGGACTTTCGCATCTAATGCACCAAAGGGTTCATCGAGTAGTAAAACTTTTGGTTGTGCAGCTAGTGCTCGGGCTAAGGCAATGCGCTGTCGTTGACCACCAGAAATTTGAGCAGGATAACGATCGCCTAATCCCTGCAACTGAACCAACTCTAACAACTCTTCAACTCGTTGCCGAATTTGGGGTTTCGGTACCTTGCGGATCTCTAGGGGAAATGCAATATTTTTCCGTATTGTCATGTGCTTAAATAGAGCGTAATGCTGAAACACAAATCCAATATTTCGCTCCTGCACGGGTACTTGTGTCGCATCTTCTCCCGTTAAGTAAATCTGACCGCTATCCGGTGGTTCTAGCCCAGCAATTAGTCGGAGGAGGGTAGATTTGCCTGAACCAGAGGGTCCTAACAGCGCCACTAGGGAGCCGCTGTTAATGTTTAACGTCACGTGATCCACAGCAAGAAACGAGCCAAAGTATTTAGAAACGTCCTGAACTAATATGCCCATAGCCACCTTTTAGAGATGAATAATTACCAATTTTGATAATTAGAAATTTTAATTTTATAGAAAAATTCCATTCTCTAATTATTAAAAATATCCTGAATTATCATACCATTTATAATGAATTTTATGCTTACTAGGTACAATAAACACCAAAGTGTCTAAGAAAAAATAGAAATTAATTCTGAAAAAAGACGTAACCACTAGATACCCTCTCCGTTAGATTTCTCACTCGCAAAAACTTGTTTTAATTTTTTTACAATATTACCTCATTTAAAAGTACCCTAATTTTTGAATAACTTGCACTGCTTTTCATGAAATTTTCCAAACATTTTTTTAGGGGTAAGCGCAGTATTTTCCTAAGACTCAGTTAATTACGCGATAAATTGGCTTGAATTTCGTCAAAGATAGCACCTTCCTCAAAAAACTCCTGTTGTACAGAATCCCATCCACCCAGGTCTTCAACAGTAAACAGAGTTTGGATAGCCGGGAATCGATCGCCCTCTTCACTTTCCACTATGGGATTTACAGCTCGAAACCCATATTTAGCAAAGATTTTTTGAGCTGGTGGAGTAAATAAATAGCGCACGAATGCTTCTGCTAACTCTCGATTTCCGTGTTGCTCAACATTGCGATCGACGACTGCTACAGCATTTTCGATCGCAATATTCACGTCTGGTACTTGGTAAGACAGCGGGCGATCGTTGAGTTCAGCTAAAATCATCTCGTTTTCATAGTTGATCAAAACATCTCCCTGTCCCTGGACAACAAAGGCATCGGTTGCTTCTCGGGAATCCTTCGATAAAACAACTGCATTTTCAAAAACTTGGCGTGTGAATCTCAGCGCATCTGCGGTAGTGCCTCCGGTTTGAGTTATTGCACCCCACAGGGCCAGAAAATTCCACCTTGCACCCCCGGACGTTTTTGGGTTGGCAAGAACGACCTGCACCCCATCTTTTGCCAAATCTCCCCAATTTTGAATGCCTTTGGGATTATTGGGTCGGGTAGCGATTGTCGCGACAGAACGGGTAACGATCGCATTATTGGGGGCTTCAGTTTCCCACCCTGGGTCAATCAATCCAGCTTTTTCTAGTTGGTGGATATCCAATGCCAGGGCCAAGGCGACCACATCGGCATCAAGCCCGTCTAGAACTGTACGGGTTTGGGAACCGGAGGGTCCATAGCTTTGACGGATGATTGCCTTTTGATTGTGTTCCCGATTCCAGATCTCTATAAATTGAGGCAGGATTTCCTGATATGCCGAAGGAGTCACCATGTAGGAAACAAGGGTCAGTTCGACGGACTTGGAGTTGCCAATATTGCCGCCACAGGCTGCGATCGCCACACTCAGACTCACTCCCAAGCAAAAAATAGACGCCCAGCGTGTTAACCAATTTCGGGACAAAAAGTGAAAGCGACTCATTTTAGAATTCAAGATGTTAGAGCGATGATTACAGCAATTTTCATATTCAGGAGGTACGTGTATTCGATCCCCCCCTAGCCCTCCTTTTTTAAGGGGAGGACCTGGAAAGTCCCCCTTAAAAAGGGGGACTTAGTTCGATACTTAATGTACTTCACGAGGCCCAAAAACGCTATAGTCAGGACTTAAAAACCACCATATCAGTGATTTACCAGAAATAGGCGTGCTTGCGGCAGGCTTGCAGCAAATTCTCCTAAGAAATAGAAAATCAAATAAAGGGTTGGACCTGAAATTTTCTCAGTTGATTAACCCAAATATTTATCGGTTCAGTTTATTGAGTATTTTATCAAAAATAGCATCATCTACAAAAAATTTGGTTTGCACAGCATCCCATCCGCCTAGATCAGCAATGGTAAATAATGTTTTGATCGGCGGGTATTGAGTTGCAAATTCAGTCGCAACCATCGGATCTACAGGCCGAAATCCAACTTTAGCAAATTCCCGTTGTGCTTCCGGGGTAAATAAATACTGAACGAAGGCTTCCGCAACTTCACGAGTACCATGTTTATCGACGTTAGCATCAACTACCGCAATCGGATTATCAATGGAAATGTTAACTTCGGGAACTACATAATCAACATCTTGACCGTTTTGTTCAGCCAAAATCACTTCATTTTCGTAATTGATCAAAACATCACCTTGACCTTGTTTGAAAAAGACATCACTAGATTCACGAGCATCTCTGGGAAGAACAGGGACATTTTGGAAAACTTTAGTAGTAAATTGTTCGGCATTGGCCTCATTACCTCCAGTCTGGGTAATTGCCCCCCATAACCCTAAGAAATTCCACCTTGCACCCCCAGAGGTTTTTGGGTTAGCTGTGATAACTTTTACTCCGTCTTTGGTTAAATCTTCCCAAGAATTAATCCCTTTGGGATTGCCTGTACGGGTGACTAAAGCGGCAACGGATTTATGAACAATTCCATTATTGGGTATTTCTTGTTCCCATCCCGGTTGGATGAGTCCCGCTTTTTCAATTTGTTGGGTATCTAAAGCTAAGGCTAAGGCGACAACATCGGCTTCTAACCCATCAATGACCGATCGAGTTTGGGAACCGGATCCACCGTAGCTTTCGGTAAAGGTTACGTCTTGGTTGTGTTGTTCTTTCCACTGTTGTGCAAACTTCGGAATGATGTTTTCGTAGGCAGTGCGAGTGACTGCGTAGGAAACGAGGGTCAGTTGGACTTGATCGCGATCGCCCCCTGCATTACCTCCACAAGCGGCGATCCCTACACTCAGACTCACTCCCACTACAAATAAAGAGATGGCTTTTTGGATCCGCCGGTATCTGCCTGTGCTACTGAGTAGTTCTCTACACCATTGAATCAGGGCCGCTAAGTTACGAGCCCACCATAGATTGATTCCCAATCGGGATGTTTTTACGTCACTCAGGGGTTGCCAAGGTTTCATTAGAACTTTCCTCTTGAATCTACGGTAAGTTGGTCGGGATGCGAGAGTTTATTTAGTATGATTCATGAATCTACAGGGAAAACTAAAAAAAAGCAAGCATTTTTGGAAAATTGTTCTAGCCTCAGAAAATTGGAGGAGATAAGGTTGCTAAATTCAAAATTTTTGTAATGTTTTGCAAAAAACAAGTTGTTAATATGTAATTAATTGGGATGAGAAGAGCTAAAACTCCTTTCCCGTAAGGAATCTACAAAAAGTTGAAAAATTTTTAACAAACCTCTTGCCTTTTCTTGATGCCTTGTGCTACATTAAGGAACTGTTGGGAAGGACGCATAGCTCAGTTGGTTAGAGCACCACGTTGACATCGTGGGGGTCACTGGTTCGAGTCCAGTTGTGTCCATTCAAAAGATTTATCATAGAACTAAGCCGAGCCATTGGAGAATTGGGATTCTCCGGGTGTTCTGTTTTCGCTTAGAGGAAAAGCTAGGATGGGATGGGTTTCTCTACCCTATATCAATCTTTCTGAGCAACAATGAAAGGGCAAGAGCCGGTGGAATTGTAGAGACGGCGCTCAGGGGGAGTAGGATATTGTTACTTGACGGGCTTTCCCCACTATAATAGCGTTTTCCAGTCCAGTCAGGTACAGAGACGATGGTTAGGATATGTATGGACTTTGGAGTGCGAGCATCTTGTTCCCTATTGTTTCAAGCGAGTAAGATGTTTGTACACCACGCACAGGCTCCGCAAACGCACTCCAAAAGAAAAAATGTACCTCATACCTGTGAAAAAAAGCTATATAAGCGGCGGTTGGTCTCGTGGCGATCGCAGTGGCACCCAGTTTTTCTGGATAGATCTGCTTAATTTTTAGAATTGTCCGGGGTTAACTCGATTCCCTAACCCCATCTAGAATTGCTTAATAGGATTAACAGCGGTAAACCTCGCTATGTCGCTTGCTATTATCTCAAATTCTCCCTATTTTTTTAAGTTAATACTAATGATAGAGTTCCCATAAAAAAATTTTATTATTTTTTTTATGGGATTGTTGACGTAGATAATTAAGAGACAACCTTTAAGAATATCTTTTGGCACCTTCGGCGGGAATAAAATTTTTTAAATTTAAAATTATAATGGGTCAGGTATCTGCCGGTGGTCCGGCAAAAATTTTAAATTAAAATTAGCGCAAATTAAATTAAATAAATTTAATAGCTGGCAAAACCCTCTATTTCAAAAAAAGCGAGTATTGTATTGTAAAATAAAGAAACTTCAAAACTAAAAAAATCCAAAAAATGGGCAAAATTTCTCTGGAAAAATAATTTTAGGAATAACGGGATGATAGTTAACCCCTGATCCATCGCCCATCATCAATAGTGCCAGATAACGGCTATTTTGGAGAGAGGAATGAGGCGGTTGGTTCCCAAAGAGGCGTTCTCCACTTTTGCCCAGTAGATAAGCCCAAGGAATGCATGGAGAATTGCCCATACCTAACCGGGCAACCCGCCCTACTCCAAGTAAAGAAAGGTGTGAAAGTTGATAAAAGATGAACTTTTCAAAAAAAAAGAGTATCTTCTTGATCACGAACAATAAGAATATAGAGGATCGGACCCTGAATATGAAATTATCTTGGCGCTGGTTTTTACTCTCAAGCTTAATTACTTTAGCCGTTGCGATCGCCCTCCAGGATCAAACGCAAGTGGCCCATTCACAAATCCAGCCCCCATCGACCGAAATACCGACCCAGCGATCGGGACCCACCTTTATTTTAGATAGAACCTTGGAAGGACATACGAGTTGGGTGGGGTCACTAAAATTTAGTCCTGATGGTAGCATCCTAGCCAGTGGCAGTCGAGATAACACTATCAATCTTTGGAATTGGGCGAATGGGGAATTGATTCGCACCCTATTTGGACATTCTGGGGATGTAAATTCCCTCTCCTTTAGTCCTGATGGGCAGAGTTTAGCCAGTGGCAGTAATGATCACACGGTCAAGTTGTGGAATGTGAATGCAGGGATTTTGACGGGGACTCGATTAGGTCATACCTATGGGGTTCATGGCGTCACCTTCACCCCGGATGGACAAACCCTTGCTTCTGCCAGTGCCGATCGCACAGTCAAACTTTGGGATATCAGCACTGAACGAGAAAAGCGGACTCTAAAGTGGCATTCCAGCTTTGTTTGGACAGTGGCGGTCAGTCCCGATGGCAATACCCTGGTGAGTGGGGGATATGATAACACAGTCAGGTTTTGGAGAATGCCTAATGGTAAAAGATGGCGTTCCATTGAGGGGCATTCTAGTCCGATTACTGCGATCGCCTTTAGTCCTGATGGTCAGACTCTTGCCAGCGCTAGTGCCGATCTGACTATCAAATTATGGGATGTCAACACAGGGTCTTTAAAAAGTACCTTAACGGGTCATGCAGATTGGGTCTTAGCAGTAGCATTTAGTCCCGATGGTCAGACTTTAGCCAGTGGCAGTGCCGATGGCACCCTGCGCCTATGGAATGTAGAAAATGGATCCCTCAGAACTCTCTTTAACAATCATCGAGGGCGAGTTCTCTCAGTTGCTTTTAGTCCTGATGGACAAACCCTTGCCAGTGCTAGTGCGGACCAAACTATTAAAATTTGGCGAGCTTCTCAATAAATAAGAGCAATTGGTAAATGGGAAGCCGGGATGTTTTTTCCAGATGGGTAACGCTTAAATTTTTCCCTCAATAGCAGAAAAATTTATGCCTGTATGAATTATATCTTCAAGGAAAAAATATCTCGGTTTTTATAGAAATAACAAGAAATTTTTGAAAAAGTCTATAAGTCAAGATGAGGTGAACGTTTCTAACTATTAAATCAAAAGTTATTTCAGGAAAAGGATAGAGAAAATGAATATTTGGGAAAGCCTGGATATGGCAACCAAAACCCTAGTGGCAAATAAAACGCGAAGTACCCTGACTATGTTGGGGATTATTATCGGAAATGCCGCAGTAATTGCTACCGTCGGGGTAGGGTCAGGAGCACAAAACTTTATAGGGGGACAAATAGAATCCCTTGGAACCAATGTATTGATTATTGCTCCGGGGAATCAGAATAGCCGCAGACTGGGAGGACCGCCCCAAACTTTGGTATTGGCAGATGCAGAGGCGATCGCATCCCAAGTCCCCGGTATCGTTGGCGTTTCGCCAGAACTCAACGGTAGTGAACTCGTGCGCTATGGCAATCAAAACTTTTCGGCGTTGATATTTGGTACCAGGCCCGATTTTCTGACGGTCCGAAATTTTGATATCGAAACAGGCAGATTTTTAAATGAATTAGATGTTCAACGTAGCAATCCAGTGGTGACCTTAGGCTCGGATTTAGCAATCGCTTTATTTGGGGAAGAAAACCCAATTGGAGAAAAAGTTCGTATCAAAAATGTCAGCTTAGAAGTGATTGGAGTAATGAAACCCAAAGGTTCATCTTTTGGTACAAATTACGACGAAACCGCTTTAATTCCAATTACGACCATGGCAAATAAAATTTTGGGACGTCAATCGCCTTATGGACTGCCCCTATCTTTCATTTTTGTAACAATCGCCGATGAACAAGGGATGACAATGGCGCAGTTTCAGCTAGAAAATTTACTGCGTCTGCGGCATCGGATTACAGAGGAAGATGATTTTTTCGTTCAAAATCAGCAAGATTTAATGAATACCTTTGATGCGATTACAGAGGCGCTGACGGTGTTATTAGCAGCAGTGGCTAGTATCTCGTTGCTGGTAGGGGGGATTGGAATTATGAATATCATGTTGGTATCGGTGACGGAACGGACGCAGGAGATTGGGTTGAGAAAGGCAATCGGCGCATCCCAGCAAGATATTTTAATTCAGTTCATCATCGAAGCAGTGATTCTATCGGTAGCGGGGGGTCTGATTGGCATTGGGATTGGTGTTGGCGGTATTTTTTTAATTGCGCTCGTCACACCCTTTGAGGCAGGAATTTCCGGAATGGCGATTGCCCTAGCAACCAGCGTATCGGGAGGTATCGGCTTATTTTTCGGCGTTGTTCCCGCCCGTCGTGCGGCTCAACTTGACCCTATTGTTGCGTTAAGAAGTGAGTAATAAAAGATTGATTTAACAGCGGCAATAAAAGTTTTTATCCATCTCTTTAAAGATTACTATGAACTCTCAAAATCAACTCCAATCAACTCTCCCTAGTTCCGGACAACAGCCGGCGATCGTGGAACTGAAAGAAGTTTACAAAATTTATGGGTCAGGCAATACAGAAGTGCAAGCACTTAAGGGCGTTAATTTAACAATTCATCAAGGGGAATATTGCTCAATTATGGGGGCGTCCGGGTCGGGGAAGTCTACGGCGATGAATATTATTGGCTGCCTAGATAGACCCAGTAGGGGATATTATTATTTGGATGAAGTAGATGTTACCCAAATGGAAGATGCTAATTTAGCAAAAATTCGTAACTTAAAGTTAGGATTTGTTTTTCAACAATATCACTTGCTACCCCAACTCAGCGCCCTCGAAAATGTCATGTTGCCGATGGTGTATGCGGGAATTCCCACCTCGGAACGACGCGATCGCTCCGTAGCAGCTTTAACCCGGGTCGGCTTAGAAAACAGAATGAACAATAAGCCAAATCAGATGTCCGGAGGACAACAACAACGGGTGGCGATCGCTCGTGCCATTGTCAACCAGCCCGTTTTACTATTAGCTGACGAACCCACGGGCGCTTTAGACACCAAAACTACTGAAGAAGTCATTTATATTTTTTCAGAACTTAATGCCAGTGGAATGACAATTGTCATGGTAACTCATGAACCTGAAGTCGCTCGTGCTAGCAAAAGAATCGTCATGTTTCGCGATGGAGAAGTCATTCATTCCCATCTTACTCCGGCTGATTTGCAGGGAGCAATTTTTTAAAGGGTATTTTTCTTAAAAATAACAGTCCTTAAAATATTTGATTATTTCAAAATCAAATATTATTAGGTTTAATACCGGCTTAAAAATCTGCCATCCTGATTAAAACCGCTCTCCTTCTTGGGCAATATTCCCCAAAAACTCCCTGAGAGGCTAAACCTATGAGGCTTATATTTTTTCGTCGGAACCGCGTCCGGATGCTTTTTTATATGGGCGCGTTTCTGTTGGCATTAGTATTTCCTTTTCTTTTCTCTCCTGCACCCCTATTAGAGGGTTCTCCACGAGGTATTGAACCCCCGCCTATTCCCTTAACGCAAGGATGGCATTACCGCTGGGGAGACTCCCCTGTAGATGAAACCGGATTGCCATTATGGACTTATCAAGATGGGTCCAACTCCACATGGCAACCGTTGGAGGTTTCGCAAAAAATTCGTAAACCATCGGGATTAGAAACGGTTTGGTTGCGGGTTCCCTTACCCCCCTTAGATTGGAAATATCCGAATCTCGATTTTCGGGGAGTTCCCGATGCTATAGCGATTTATCACGATCAGCAATTAATTGAGTCCTTTAATGATGATGGCAACTCTGGAGAAATCTTAATTAAACATTATGATTGGCCGATTTTGCCCTTAAATTCGACACTTCCCGGCTCAACCCTCTTTTTTAAAGTGGATATGCGCTACTCAAATGAGATCGGGGTAGGGGGTTTAGGAGGCGTTCATGTTGGGTCTCACTCAGATTTAATTAAGCTGTTAATAGTTCGAGATATTGATCGCCTCATCTTGGGATGCCTATTTTTAGGCATTTCTGGATTTGCAGTAATTGTAGGGATAAAAAATTCCAAAGAAAGAAATCCTTGTCTTTCTTTTGCTTTAGCCTCCAGTATTATCGCTATTCATATTTTATCCCATACCCAAATTATTTCTTTAGTTTTAAATTACTCTCCTCTAATTTATGGGATTAGAAAAAGTGCTCTTTATTTAATGCCCGTTGGCATTTGTTTGTTTTTTGAAAAAACTTTTGGTCCAGGTTATTTCTTTCAAATTAGACGACTCTGGCAAATTCATATTTTTTACGCCCTGGGGGCCTTAATGCTCACGGCCATCAACTCAGTCGCTGGAGTGCAAGCCCTGCCATTTTTCTATGGATTGACAATCTTTACCACGGCTGTTGTTTTATCTACCGGAATTCGAGTCGCAGCAAAAGGAAATACTGAAGCCAAGCTATTTATTGCAGGATTTGGATGTTTGGCTTTATTTAGTATTCATGATATTTTAATAAATTTCGATATTCTACAGGGAGAAAAATCTATTTACTACTGGGGGATGTTTGGCTTAATTATTTTTCTAGGATTTATTTTAGAAGGTCGCTTTACTGAAACTCGCAAGCGTTTGCAAGAGTATTCTCAACAGCTAGAATTTCAGAATGCAGCGTTGCAAAAAATGGACCGTATTAAAGATGAATTTTTAGCGAATACCTCCCACGAACTACGAACCCCCCTAAATGGCATTATTGGAATTGCTGACTCGATGATCGATGGAGCCACTGGACCTCTGAATGCGACTCAAATTAGTAATTTATCAATGGTTACTTACAGTGGCAGACGGTTGGCTCAGTTAATCGACGATATTTTAGATTTTGCTAAACTCAAGCACAATACGATTGAACTCAACTTAAAGCCAATCGGAATTAAAGAAATTACCGATATAGTGGTTACCCTTTGTCAACCGCTGGTTACTCAAAAAGGATTGGTATTAATTAATTCGATTTCCCCGGAACTTCCGCCGGTTGATGGGGATGAAAATCGAGTGCAGCAAATTCTTTATAATTTAGTGGGAAATGCGATTAAGTTTACCCAGAGGGGGCAAATTGAAATAACCGGAGAAATTTTGAGTACAGCGGATGAACATTTCAGGGAAGTAAATGCAGAAACACGGGAGGCGATCGCCCAGAGTGATAGTAAACAGCTTGCTATCACGATTTCCGATACCGGAATTGGGATACCCCCTCAAAATATTTCTCAAATTTTTGAATCTTTTAAGCAGGGAGATGGTTCGATTTCCAGAGAATATGGGGGTACTGGTTTAGGGTTAGCAGTGACTAAAAGGCTAGTAGAATTACATGGGGGCCAAATTTGGGTCAAATCTCATGCCGGACAAGGATCTCAGTTTACCTTCACGTTACCTCTCTCCCAAAATTCCCCAGAGTTTTATCCCGTGCCGATGCCTAGCGATCGCCTTGCATCAAGACTGCTTCCAACTCGAAGCTATCCGGATTCCGACTCCTACTCCGGGCTTAATATCTCGGCGGGTACTACTAGCAACAACTCTTCTGAATTAAGCATCAATAATGGAGAATTTAAAATTTTAATTGTGGATGATGAACCGATTAATTTACAAGTTTTAATTAATCATTTATCTCTCCATAATTATAGTCTTATTCAAGCTACAAATGGCCGGGAAGCGTTAGAAAAAATTCAGAATGGGTTTCACCCCGATTTAGTCATTCTCGATGTGATGATGCCCCACATGAGTGGGTATGAAGTCTGTGAAAAAATTCGGGAACGTTTTCCAGCGGCTCAACTGCCTGTAGTGATGTTGACAGCAAAGGATCGAGTTTCTGATGTAGTAGAAGGATTGAGTGCTGGGGCTAATGATTATCTAGTTAAGCCGGTTTCCAAACAAGAGCTTTTAGCCCGAATCAAAACACAACTTCAGCTTTCTAATATTAACAATTCTTTACGGAGATTTGTTCCTTATGAATTTTTACATTTGTTAGAAAGAGAAAGTATCATTGATGTTAGACTGGGAGACCAAGTATTAAAAGAAATGACGGTTTTATTCTCCGATATTCGGTCTTTCACGACCTTATCTGAGGGATTGTCTCCTAAAGAAAATTTTGATTTTATCAACGATTACTTGAGTCGTGTAGGCCCGGTGATTCGGAACCATAATGGGTTTATTGATAAATATATTGGCGATGCAGTGATGGCCCTGTTTCCAGAACGGGTAGATGATGCGATCGCCGCATCAATTGCCATGCAACAAGAAGTGACTCGCTATAATAGCGATCGCCTCAAATCCGGCCAATCTCCTATTACCATTGGCGTAGGTTTACACACGGGCAGCTTGATGCTTGGAACTATTGGCGAAGAACAGCGGATGGAAACTACGGTTATCGCTGATGCAGTCAATTTAGCTTCTCGATTAGAAGGCTTAACTAAATTATATGGGGCTTCTATTTTGATTAGCGAACAAACATTAAAACAAGTAACTCATCCCAATTCCTATCGCTCCCGATTTTTAGAAACAGTTCAAGTTAAAGGCAAGCAGCAACCTGTAGGAGTTGTAGAAATTTTCAATTCTGATCCCGTAGAAATTCAGGAACTTAAACTATTAACTCAGCCTGATTTTGAACAAGGAATAACCCTTTATCAAGAAAAAAATTGGGATAGAGCAGGGGAAAGTTTTAGGAAGATTTTAAACCTTAATCCCCAAGATACAGCCTCGGCATTTTATCTTAAGCGCTGCAATCTTTATAACACCCAGGGAATACCTGACTCTTGGTATGGAGTGGAAATTCTTTAGGGATATTTTTTTATTTGATTTACCATGATAGGGGATTCGGACGTCCCTAATTCAATTCCCGTTCAATTCCTCGCCTCAACCTACTTTTACTGGAAGTGAACCGCCACTGAATCAAAAATTGGGATGGGGTTTAGCTGCCCTAAAATCCGTAAACGTGAATAGCCAAATATTTTTCCCAGTGTCTTTGCTGATCAGTCGGTGTTGGGAAAAGAGGAGGATTTTTCCAAAAGTTGATAGGTTTCAGAAAAAATTTGGGAAAAATAATAAACTCGATTGACTGGACAAACGTGAAATCAAGGAAAACAAGTATCAATAGACGAAAAGATCTATCTAAGGTAGAAGGGGTTAGATGAGCTCTTTATTTATTATGAAAGAAACATTAGAGTAGCTTCCCGTCGAAAATAGGAGGAAGAATCTTCCTTTCCTACAAGTGAGGCTGCTTGCTGTACAACTAGCTAGCAATCCGCCTAAAATCAGGGCGGCTCTGTCAAGAACCCTTGGCACTTCTAACTTTTTAAAAAGAAAAGGAACTTAACTCGATAGGGATGAACGAGGGATAGAAGCAGGGGTAGGACCGCCGTAGCCCCGGGAGGGAAAGACTCAGATTTACTGTGGCTACCACCTTGGGTAGGATAGTTCCTATTACTTGGGTAAAGTAACCTTGAGGGAGCAGGGTACAGGTGATGGAGGTCACTTAGATCTATTATGAAAGGTCACTTCGGGTAGTTGCAGCGATCGCTTAGTCGCAACAATGGATGATTCATAATAAACTCAAGGGAGTTATTTTATAAAAATGCCATCGTTAAAATATCAAACGACGGGACTCGAAAGGGGATTCCCTAGGGCAGTCAATGACAGGCGAATGGAGAATGCTATAGCTGGCGTGAGTAAAAAATCATCGGCCCAGGACAAAGAAGCGCCTCTGATCTTGGTCGTAGATGATGACCGTTTTATGCGGGATCTCCTCCGTCAAGTCATGGAAAAAGAAGGCTATCGGGTGGCAGAAGCAGAAAATGGACTTCAGGGTTTAGAGGCGTTTATTCGTCTGCATCCTGATATGGTTTTACTGGATGCCATCATGCCTGTTATGGATGGTTTTACTTGCTGCAATAAGCTGCACGCCCTGTTCGAGGATGATTCTTCCGGGGAGTATGACTTTGCATCCCGCACCCCGATATTAATGATTACGAGTCTTGAGGATAGTAAATCGGTGGACTACGCTTTCGAGGTAGGGGCGGTGGATTTCGTCACGAAACCGATTCACTGGGCTGTGTTGCGTCAACGCGTTAGACGATTACTGGAACAAGCACAACTTTATCGGCAGCTACAAGCAGCAAATGAAGAATTGCAGCGTCTAGCCTTTCTTGATGGATTGACTCGGATTGCCAACCGTCGGGGGTTTGACAAAGCCTTGCAACAAGAGTGGCGGCGATTGATTCGCGAAACCCTCTCAACACAAAACGTAGGGACAGAAACTCATTTTCTAGAGAGCCCCTCCTCCTTATCTTTAATTTTGTGTGATGTAGACTTTTTTAAGCGCTATAACGATTCCTGTGGACATTTAGCTGGAGATCAATGTTTACAAGAAGTTGCTGAGGCCCTGAGTCGAGCGGTAGAGCGTCCAGGGGATTTGGTGGCCCGTTATGGGGGAGAAGAATTTGCTGTGTTGCTCCCCAATACTGATGCTGCGGGTGCGGTGAGTGTGGCTCAAAAAATTCGGACTGAAATCCGCAATTTACAGATTCCCCATCCTACTTCTTCGGTGAGTGAGTTTATTACCGTAAGTTTGGGAGTTACTGCCACAATTCCTAGTCCCAATACGGTGCCTTCGGAGTTAATTTCTATTGCTGACAAAGCTTTATACCAAGCTAAAGAATCCGGGCGCGATCGCCTGATTTTAAAAATTTTTCTACTGCCTAATTAAGGGGAATATTGCAGATAATAGAGGTTGCGTGGGATTGGGTTAAATAAACTGTTTTTTTTGCCGGCGATCGCACTTAATTTGAATCATTTTTAATCGAGTAGGCGCGTCTGAACTTCTTACGAATTATCTCCCTGTAACAAGCCCCCACTCCTCTACTTTATCCCGCAAATTATTGAAATTCCCTCTAGATAAGATTTAAAAAGAGAAAAAGGGTGGGAATTTCCCACCCTTTCAACTTTCAAACTACCGTAGATAAACCGACTTGTGCTATTTGAGCCACCGGTGAAACTTCATCTTGTGCCAAGGTTTCTAAGACTGGACGAGCTTCAGGACCCCCAAGCTGTCCTAATGCTTGGGCAACGCGATGCCGAATCTGCCAATCGGCATCGGTGGCGTAGGGAATTAATAATGCAGTCGCTCGGCGATCGCCAAGTTCCCCCAAGGAACCGATCGCGGCTGTTTTGATTAAACTTTCTGAAGAATTGAGAGCATCTTCTAAGAGAGAAAAAGATCGACTATCCCCCAATTCTCCTAATGCAGCAACGATACTGAGTTTAAGGAGCCATTCAGAGGTATTTTGATATAGCTGCTGCAACTCTTCAAATGCTTCCGTTAGTTGCAGACCCCCGAGAGAGTCAGCAGCAGCAGCTTGTACGTCAGTTTCAGAATCATTTAAGAGGCGATCGCGCAGGACGGTTAAAGCCGTCTCTCGATCCATCTTTCCCAAACTTGCCATTTGACTAACTGCGGCATACCGCACCCGAGCACTACTATCTTGAATAGTAGGTAAAATCAGTTCCAACGCGATCGCGGGTTCAAGCTGCCGAAGTTGATTGACTCCGCGCAGGCGATCGCCCATTGTTTCTGAATGGAGTAATTCCCTCACTGACTCTGGAGTAACGTTCATTTTTTATTGTGTGTTCCTTATCTGGTATTCCTTAATCCAAATTAAACAGATCTTCATTCCGGTTGATCCGTTGCTTCCTAGTTATCATCTGCTACCTTTTATCCTTCAAGTTATCTTTCAGGACCCCAAGACTATCCCCCTCAAAAGGTTAACTTTTACCCTTACTCAATTGCCATCGCCCGTACAATATCACCCCGTGTGAGGATACCGATTGGCTTACCTGCCGAATCAATTACAGGTAAGCGATTTACTCCCTTTTCATGCATTAATTCTGCCGCCTCTCGTAAAAACTTCTCGGCTATAATCGTTTGAGGGTTTTTTGTCATAACTTCCCCCACAGTTTGCCCCAGTGCCTTATGCAAATCGCGTTGATATTTTGCGGGATTTTCTAAATAAATCACACTATCAAGCACCATAATATAGGGCGGCGGCGTTACTCCACTTTCGCGCCACATGAGGTCTCCTTGAGAAATAATCCCCATCAATTTTCCGGCAGCGTCTACTACGGGAATACCGCTGATCCGCTGATCCGCCATAATTTGGATCGCTTCATCTAAAGGAGTCTGCGCATTGACGACGATCGGATCTCGCGTCATAATCTCGGCAACTGTTTTCGCCATTTTCTTTTATCTTTATTTCAAGCTAATTTGTGACCGTGAGCTAAAACCTTGAGTTATGAGTCCGGCTGCATCTGTGGAGTCGAACTGGATGGTTTAAACCCAGCTTCACGGGTTTTTAACCCGGATCCCAAGTTGTAGCTAGGTCGGGTCCCTTGAATTTAAAAGTGACCGTAAAGGAGATTTTCTCAGATATTCGGACAAAAGTCGATGTTTCTACCGTAGGCCAAAGTTCCCTTTTTCTACACTTAACCAGAAAACCATAGACTCGGGCAGCTAGAATCAAATTGTAAAGATTTATTTCTCTTGGAGGCTATGATACCCCCCGACTGCCCAGACCCTGTTGATCGGAATATCTCTATTTGTCAGTACCAATCTTGTCAGCGTCACGGATCCCAGGCAGTCCTCAAAGCGTTTCAACAGACGCCACTCCCCCCAGGAGTAACCGTCAATGGCACGGGTTGTCTGGGACAGTGTAGCTCGGGTCCCACGGTTAAGGTTAACCCCGATAATGTCTGGTATTGTCGAGTCAAGCCCACTGATGTATCGGCGATTGTAGACCGCCATTTAGAAAAGGGTGAGCCAGTTGAAGAGTTACTCAATCCCCGAATTCACCTGAAATTTTATTTTTAATTGATCACCTCAAAAGAAAGGGGCGATCGCCACCAGTTGGCTTCATAATAAAGACCACGGTGGCTGACTCGCTCCCTTCCCTTAAAATCATGAACTTACCTGAGAATGAACCCAATCGTGAATCAACTCATTCACCCGATCCGGAATTTCATCATGAGGACAGTGGCCTGCATCGAGAAAATATTCGGTAACCTGGGGATAATATTGACGAAATTTATAGCTACGCTCCTTGACTTTCATCCAAGGGTCTCCTTCTCCCCACAAGGTTAACAGCGGAACCTTAAGCTGGGAAAGCAAGACATCCACTTTTTCCCCGGGTGGCGTTTTAAAAATAGCCGAGAATACCTGAGCAGCACCGCGATCGCAAGAGGGACGATAAATTTCTTCCACCAGTTGCTCCGTCACTGCCGAGGAGTCTCGGTAAACTTTCCTCAACGTCTTGCGAATGGTGGCACGGCGGCGCGTCCATTGGAACAAGAGAAAACTAACCCAATTTTGTCGAAAAGCTGATTTCAAAGCGGCATTAAAGGCTTTGCGATGCAATGGAGGTTCGGGGAGGGGGTCGGTTTCTGTAAAGGGACCGGCACTGTTGAGTAAAACGACTCCGGCAACGGAGTCGGGACATTGAGCAGCCAAACATAAAGCCGCATATCCCCCGAGAGAGTTGCCGATCACTACCGCCGGTTTACCAATCTGTTCTTGAATGAAATCATGTAATTGGTCCCGCCAGAGTTCTCCACTGTAAATGCAGTTGGGTTTAGCCGATCGCCCAAATCCCAACAAATCGATCGCCCAAACTTCAAATTCAGTTTGTAATCCAGCGATCGTTTTTCGCCAATGGTCAGTAGAGGCCCCAAAACCATGAATGAGCAGTAGGGGGGGCTTATTGGGATGGCGATCGCCTGCCTGAACGTAATAAATAGACTGATCGCGCCATTGCCAGTATGCACCCGGTATCGGCTCAGTGTGGATTAACGAGGTTACCTGCATCACTTAAAACTATTTTGTGCCCTTAAAAAAATAACTCTCTTAATTATAAAGGGCGATCGGCTAGGGTGGCATCCCCTCTCTTTAACCGCCCTCCTTTTGTCCGTCATTTCCCCTGATTTCCTCCTTTTTACGGCGGACCCACCTTAACAATTTTTCCATCGGGTTCGATCATCAAGGGAGTTTCTGGAAAATCGATTTTTGTTAAATTTTGCATTAAATTAACTGTGCGATTTTGTTCATCGTATTTCGGGAGTCCTTGACTATCCAAATGAATCGGGATAATTTCACCCTTTATAAAATTACCTTCTAAATCAAGTTGGACTTCTAAAATTAAAGAATACCCCAATTCTCCTACCGTTGATAGGCTGCGATATCCCATGAAATTTCCTAAGGAATAGGCAATTAATTTATCCTGATAAACCTCTAAAGCCCGGGGGACATGAGGACCATGGCCTAATACTAAATCAGCCCCCGCATCAATCATAGCCCGAGAAAATTCTACTATATTGCCTCGGTTTTCCCCAAAAAACGTTTCCGTGCGGTTTTTAACATGGAGAGCGCCGGTTCCTTCAGCGCCTCCATGAAACGAAATCACCACAAGAGTCGCATTTTCCCTCGCTTCCGCAACTAGAGCTTGTGCTGCCTCTAAATCATGGATTGAGTTATGATAAGAATAGGTACTAAACCCGATAAAGGCGATAGGGATATCATTCACGGTTGTATAAGCAATTTCTCCTTTACGGCTGGTGGCTGTCATTCCAGCGGCTTCAATATTTTTGATGGTATCTTCAAAGCCTTGCTCCGTAAAATCCATCGAATGATTATTCGCTACGCTTAAAATATTAAAACCTGCTTCTTTTAAAAGACGAGTATAAGCAGGAGGGGTTCGGAATGCAAAAACATTAGGACGGCTGACATTCTTTCCGGAATAAGGATGAGTAGTTAAGGTACTTTCAAAGTTGCCAAAAACTAAATCAGCTCCTTGTAAATAAGGCTTAACAGCCTGAAAAATAAGCTCCTCCTGTTGGGGGAGCTTATTAGAGGGGAAGTTTATGCCAGGAATAATATCACCAACGGCTTTAATCGTAATGGGTGTGTTGGGAATGGAGGATTCGACAAGTTGAGAGATCGCTTGAAAATTGCTGAGAATTTTATCAGCTTTTAAGGGTTGAAGGGAGCTGGAACTGGCTACAAAGGAGGGAAATGGCGGAGGCTGGGGTAGTTTTACCGTTGTTAGGGTTTTGGAAGCTGTAGATAAGAGCAGCCCTAAATTGAATTTGTCGCCGTTTCTAAACAAATCCCACCCTGTCCCTAGTACCAAACTCATAATTCCTAGGGATGGTAATAAAATTTTGAGAGTGTTGAGAGTATTGCCAATTTTATGAGACGTTCCCGATTTGAATACTTTTTGGGGTGCTGGGTTGTCTGTCTCGACGATCGCTGGTGGCGGCATAACCGGATCACCTATTGGGCAATCGCCCTCAGTCATGGGGGCTGGAGTCTCGACAGTCTGGGAATAGCGATTATCCCCGGGAGTCGCCGCTAGTGGCGCTACGGGAGTGACAGGGGCGATCGCAGGTTTACCCGGATCAACCCCCAAGCATTCGGGAGTAGCGACTGGTTTGGGCTCTAGTCCCTTCGCGGACTCGGACGGGGAAGAGAGGGGACTGATGGTTGCTTCGCCCAACTGAAAGGCTTCATCCCATGCCGGAACTTTTTGGCCGATTTGGCGGGCATAAACCCGGACCGAGTGAATGGAAGCAACATTCAGGCGTGTTAACCCATCCTCAATGTAGGCGATATAAGCTTGGCGATCAGGGATGCGATCAGCTTCTAAGAGGATATGAAGCCGATTCTCGTTGCGAACCACCTGGGCCGTCATGTTTCTGATTCGTAATGCTTGGTTCAGCAAGACGGCGATCGCTGCTGGATCCCCTTGCTTGGCTAAAGTCACGATATTTTGCGTGTCCACAATCTGTCTCCTCACACCAATAAATAGATTTTGCAATGAAAGGGGTAGCGGGTTGACAAGGTAAGCCCCCTCCCAGAGTTGCGACTGATGCCCTTCAAGCAACAACTCTCACTCTTCAAACCCCCTTCAGTCTCCCTTACTGTACTGATACTCATTTATTACAGGAATATAGTCACTAGCAAGGTGATTTTAAGGGTATTTTTGAAGAAGTCTGCTAAGAAATAGAGAACCTATCTGCATGACCTCTAGTTTGAACATCCCTCAAAATCGAAAGTCCCGTCGGGTATTAGTCACGGGCGGCGCTGGGTTTATTGGCGCTAACTTTGTCCATTACTGGTGTCGGCGCTATCCAGGCGATCGCCTAGTGGTCCTAGATGCCCTCACCTACGCCGGTAATCCCCAAAATTTAGCAAGTCTGGAAGGTAATGAGAACTATCGGTTTGTTCAGGGGAATATTTGCGATCGCCCTTTAGTCGAAACCCTACTTTCAGAAGAGGCGATCGATACCGTCGCCCACTTCGCCGCCGAGTCCCATGTAGACCGCTCAATTTTAGGGCCTGCGGCATTTATTCAAACCAACGTAGTGGGTAGTTTCACCCTGTTGGATGCTTTTCGGACCTACTGGCAAACTTTGCCAGTCCCCAATTCCGGAGAACGGGGACCCATTTTCCTCCATGTCTCCACAGATGAAGTTTACGGAAGTCTGGGTCCGGAGGACCCAGGATTCTGCGAAACAACGCCTTATGCACCCAATAGTCCTTATTCTGCTTCCAAGGCGGGTAGCGACCACTTAGCTCGGGCGTACTATCACACCTACGGTATGCCCACCTTGATCACGAACTGCTCAAATAATTACGGCCCTTACCATTTCCCTGAGAAGCTGATTCCTCTGATGTGCATCAATATGATGCTCGGTAAACCTTTACCTATCTATGGTGATGGGCAAAATATTCGGGATTGGCTCTATGTGGAGGACCACTGCCGGGGTTTAGATGTGGTGATTCACCAGGGAACTCCAGGAGAGACTTATAATATTGGCGGGAATAATGAAGTCAAGAATATTGACTTGGTAAAAATGTTATGTCAGTTGATGGATGAGTTAGCTCCCGATTTGCCGGTGCGCCCTTGCGAAAAATTAATGAGCTTTGTCAAGGATAGACCGGGCCATGACCGCCGCTATGCGATCGATGCTACGAAAATTCAGACTCAGTTAGGGTGGACCCCTACGGTTACCGTGGAAGAGGGACTGCGGCAAACAGTCCAATGGTATTTGACTCATCAAGAGTGGTGGCGTCCTCTACTCTCTGGGGAGTACCAGGACTATTATCGCCAGGTTTATGCAAATTAAGGCACAGAAGAGGCGATCGGCTTTGGGCTTTGCTGGAGGGGCGATCGCCCGCCTATAAGTCCGGTAATTTTTTTGAACTTTTTCGCCACAGGGCGACCGGATATCATTATTAAAATAACTTGGGTTGTAAAAATCGGAATATATCCTTATCAAATCTCCGTACTTTTACGGAGATTTTCCCTCCTCTTATTGAGCAATAAGCGACCCCCTAAATGCACGAGCTAATCTTGCGATCGAGATCACCCTTAACCCTCCTGTGCGATCGCAGCTTTTATCTCTGGACGCCCGTATATTAAATACACAGGGGAAGTCCATAAAACTTACAATTTCTAGGGCCAAAGGTTATTATGAAGATTCAATGAAGCCTCTGGACTATGAGCAGAAAGTAGGTCATTATAGGAACAGATATAGCAATCATAATTCACTTTTAACAGTAACTCAGTCGTTTGGAAAGTTTTGACCCTACCCTTTTCGGGGAAACGGGAACCCACCCAAGCTCTTTCAAACTAACTCGATTGCTATCTAAAATCTCAGTCTCAATCATCAAAAACAAACCCTAACACAAAGGAGTGCATAAAATGAAAAAAACATTATTGGTCAGCATTACAGCAGCAACAGCAACCGCAACAGCAATGTTAGGACTTGCCGGTCCAGCCCATGCCTTTACCTTCGGTACTAACGGTATTAGCTTTGACACAAACCAAGAAGTAAAGTTTAATTTTAGTAGTTCCAACGGGGCTTTCCAGTCTACCCTGAAAATTTTTGAAGTTCTCTCTAGTGGAGCCGTGCAATCGGCAAATAATGGCCTGCTGTTTGAAGAAGTGAAAGCTTCTGACAATGGATCGAAAAAGGGCTACGAAGCTACCTTAGGTAATGCCGTTCAAATGGTAAACGATACCTTTACATTCTTAGCCGGTAAAGTTTACGCCTTGGGACTGGCTAGCACTTATAACGGGCAAGATGCTGGAATTGTCTACACCACCTCTAGCCTGAACCGTAGCGGCTTACAACGATCCCTGTTCGGATCTACGGGTGGAGAAGAAGCCAAAGCCTTCGCCGGAGCCAGTTCCTTCCAGATTGGCAATCCCTTTGCTGGTCCGGTAGCAATTGCCTTTGAGGATGTCAAGTGGGCAGCTGCTGATGGAGACTTCAATGACTTTGTTGTGACCGCAGAAGCAGTTCCTGAACCCTTGACCATGGGTGGACTAGCCTTGGGTGCTGCCGGTCTTGCGGCCGCTCGTCGCTCTCGCAAACGCAGCACCACGGAAGCTTAAGTCAGTGATGAGAGAACAGGGTTCTCCAAATGAGCGCTCAATTTAGTAGAATAGGGCAGTTGGCAGAAGTGCCAACTGCTTTTGCTTAACGGCGATCGCTATCATCGGTCATTACAGCACTGTCTCGCACAGCGATCGCCTACCCAATTATGGGGTAGCAGTAGGCATCCATTCTATTCACAATTGGTGGTGAATTCCAAATGTCTTTTGTACAAGAAGCCTTACAAGAACCTAAATATTGGTTACTGGGAATTGCAGCCGGATTAATGACAATCAACGTCACCTTGATGTGGAGATATGCTCCAGTAGACGTAGTGGGAACAAGTCTTTTATTCTGGGGGGGGGCAGCATTTTTAATCTGGGAAAGATATAAATCTTTTAATCTCCAAAGTGATCCCCTTTCTAGCGTCGTAGGTGCCTTAATTATCGCCCTAGTCCTTCTTAAAAGTGCCACTTTAAATAACTATGATATTTTTCTTCGCCTCTCTCCGTTGATGTCAGGACTAGGGATAGCCCTGTTAGCTTCCGGTCTTAAAGGACTTAAGCAATACTGGCAGGAACTATTTATTTTAGGTTTTATGTCAATTTCAACGGGATTGCTACTCCGAATTTTTAATATTTCTCCCCTAACGGCTAAATTTTCGGCAATTCTTTTATGGTATTTAGGATTTCCGGTGACTCGTGAAGGAATCTATATTAACCTTCCTACGGGAAGCATAGAAGTTTACTCCGGCTGTTCGGGTTATAGTGCAATCCTCCAATTATTGGGATTATCTGTACTCTTTCTATTTATGTTTCCGACTACCTGGAAACAGAAAATATATATTCCCTTAGCTTCGATGGTGCTAGGTTTTATTGTCAATGGGGTCCGGGTGGCTCTCATGGCTTTTTTAGTGGCTTATTCCGATAAACAATCTTTTGAATATTGGCATTATGGAGATGGATCGCTGATTTTTTCAATGTTTGGCGTCCTTCTTTTAGGGTTATTTTGCTGGTTCTTTATCCTGAGACATGAGCCAGAAAAACACTCAACTTGATAACTGAACTAATGGACAAAATATCCTGGAAACCCCTCCGAGTTTTCTTATTAATTGCGATTTTCGGAAGCGTCCTCACGGTTGTCGGAAAATCCTTGCTCTTTTCAAGCGCTCCCTTTCAGGCTACGTCAACTAATTTTACCTTTCCAGCGAGTGTTCCCTTGCCTGAGTGGCAACAACTTCAAAGCACTCCAATCGAAAATAACCCTACATCAAATCTCCTCTTTGCTAGACGATATCAATATCAGCAAAATAGCTTACCCCTTGATATTGAGATGCGCTATATCATCAAAACAAATGGTGATATAAAACAAATGATGGAGAAGCACCTCAATTCTGAAACCTCCCCTGCTAAACTTACAATAAATCATAAAGAGGGTATAGGGTTCTACAGTCTGGCTGCTACTCCAGAGCGAGCCTACCTCAGTTCCTGTATAAACCCTCGTGGCGGCAGTACCGTCACTGCCGAACAGTTCCGGGATAACCGTAATACTTATGATTTGCAGGTTTCTCGATTGCTGCCTTGGTTGTTAGGTCAACAAGAACTGCGAGACTTCCGCTGCGTTTCAACAATTCTCTCTATTCCTTTACAGGGTACTTCTACTGCTCAAGCCTATCCAATCTTGGAAAATACTTGGGTTTCTTGGTATGCTTGGTGGCAACCACGCTTTCCTAAGCCTTAATTTGTTTTAACCCTCTTGTCAACAGGGATGCAAAATTTATGACTAAATCTGAAGGTTTCGATTTAACTCGCTCAGTGGATGAACTATTGAGGTTTAGTGCTGATCAATTGCGCTCGATTGGTCGCGTCCGCATGATAGGCTATGGCTTGTTAATACTAGCCTTATTTGATATAATCCAGCTTTTTATCGGCCCTAATTTCATGAATCCGGGCTGGGAATTACAAACGATGGGAGCATTAATTGAGCGCGTTCCAGTTCCGTTATTGGGCCTAGCCCTCGTTTTTTTTGGCGAGGACTATAACCGCAGCGGATTAGAAGAGGTTTTTTTAAAATTGCTTTCTTGGTTAACCCTGCTGCTTGCGGTGCTATCTTTGTTGCTGATTCCCCTAGGGATTAACAATACTTTGCGCATCAATACCAGTAGCACTCAGCAAATTAACGCGCAGGCTCAACAAGAGTTGTCTCTATTACAACAAATTGAAGAGCAAGTCCAAACGGGCACACCGGAACAACTGCAAACTTTAGCTCTCGAACTAAATCGATTGGGTTTGCCCGTTGATGGACAAAATACGGACCAACTTAGAGGGGACATTCTAACCAATATTCCGAGAGCGAAAGAACAAGTACAGGTTCAATTACAACAACAGGTCAAAAATCAGCGAGAGAGTTTACTCAAAAATTCGGTGAAGTGGAATTTAGGGGCATTGGTTGCTAGCGTTTTATTCTTTATGATTTGGCGGGGAACGGGTTGGGCCCGCTAAACTTAAACCGAGGAACTAGGGTGAAGGGACTGGATAACAAAAGTTTCCAGTCCCTTTTGCAATTTTTGCTATAACCCTAGGCCCGGGGGGGGCCAAGTAGTGGCTACAAAGACTATGACAGCGGCTAAGGCGAGCATTCCCTGAATCAGATTGCCGATCAGAGAACTAACCACTACGGCAATCCCGGCTTGAACGGCAATTTTGATATCCCGTCGGTAGAGGTATTCTCCGATGATGGCTCCTAAGAGGGGACCAATAAGAATGCCAACTAAAGGTCCGCCAATCGGTAACGCGGGGAGTAGCCCTAAAAAGCCTAATATAAAGCCGACGATCGCCCCGATTTGCCCCCACTTGCTCGCACCGGCTCGTTTAGCCCCAAAATAGGTGGCTAATAAGTCGATGCTAACACTCAGCAGTAAAACCGCGATCGCCACCCCTAGCGCCCAACCTACGGTATTAACACCCTGAACGATCGCCCAGATGATGATCGACCCCAAAATTAAGCTCGATCCGGGAACCCCCGGAACGACAGCGCCGATGACGCCCAAAATCATTACGGCAACGAGTACCCAATACAAAATTGTCATAAGCTCTTAAATCTCTGCGGGTGCAAGGCTATTTTGAACGGTAATTCTCTAGTCCTTCTCTAAATAATGACTTAAATTCTCGGCTATTTTGTCGGCAACCCCCGCAATCCAACGTTCATCCTGTTTTGTGTAACTACGCGGAGCATTAGCCCCCAAAATCATCACCCCGCGATCGCCCAGGGGTTGACAAATTACCCCTTGGGTATTCTCGGGTAAATAATTAAACTCAATCCCTCCGGGATACAACTTGAGGGCCACCAAATAAACTGGCTTCTGCTGCTCGATCGCTCGCTGGACGATCGCCCCCGGTTTGAGTTCCGTTTTCGGTCCTAAAATTCCTCGGCGTAGTAGCACTCGTCCGTCATACCACACCACCAGCGATCGCGTTACCGTATTCGTCAGCAACATCAGGGATGCCCATGCCAGTTCAGTTTTGATTCGTTCGGGCAAATCCGGTAAGAGTTCAAAACCCTCTTCCCCTATCAAATCCACCGATTCAGGCGATCTCGGTTGGACCTGTTGCCAAAGTAAACCCGTCAAAATTAACAACGCACTTAAAATTACTCCCAAGGCATCGGATCGCGCCTGGGACTCCGTAATTTCAACGGTTAAAAAACGGTTTGCCACAAAAAGCACCCCGCCCAGTCCACCGGCAACAATTGGCAAGCGCCGCAATACTACATTTCCATCCGGTTTCGCCATATTCAAAGAATCATCCCTTCACCCAGCCAGACCAGAGCCCAAAAAATAATTTAGAATTGAGAATGATAGTCTCAATTCTAAATTCTCAATCCTCAACAGCTTAGGCTTCCTCTGCCTCAATAATTCGTTGGAACAGATATCCTGTTCCCCTTGCCGTCAGAATCAGCTCAGGATTGCTCGGATCGTCTTCTAGCTTGGCTCTTAGACGAGAAATATGTACATCCACCACCCGAGTATCCACATGGCGTTCAGGCGTGTATCCCCAGACCTCTTGCAAAATTTCCGACCGAGAAAACGGGTCCCCGGACTTGCTAACTAACAGTTCCAACAAGCTAAACTCCATGCCAGTCAGACGAATCCGCTCGTCTCCCTTATAAACCTGGCGCTTATTCGTGTCAATTCTGATATTCGCCACATGAATGACGCCCGAGCTGGGAATGCCGGAAGCACCCGTTTTCTCAACTCGCCGCAATACCGAACGGATCCGGGCTTCAAGTTCCTTGGGTGAAAACGGCTTGACCACATAATCATCGGCTCCCAGCTCCAATCCGGTGATGCGATCGGCCACATCTCCAAGGGCTGTTAGCATGATGATAGGGACGTCAGATTCCTTTCTCAACTCTTGACAGACGCCGTAACCATCTAGCTTGGGCATCATCACATCCAGTACCACTAGGTCTGGATTCTCCGTCCGAAAGGTTTCTAGTGCTTCTTCCCCGTCTGCCGCTGTGACTACATCGTAGCCAATCATGGAAAGGCGTGTTTCCAGAATTCGACGAATACTAGCTTCGTCATCGACTACGAGTATTTTTTCCTTATGGTTTTCCAAGATACTCAAGGCTCCTTAAGCGTCTTATCTAATCTTTAATTTTTAATACTGTACCATTTGGATTGCCTTGCTTTCAGCCTTTGTGAGTCTATCTAACAGCGCATGGCTCATTCATCAAGCGCATTTTTTGCCTCCATTCATTACTCAGGGTCAATATCAATAACGAATGCCTAAGCAGCGAACTCAATATATTTGTGACGAGTGCGGAGCCGAATTTCCCCAATGGTTTGGCAAGTGTCCCGCCTGTGATACTTACGGGTCGTTAGTCGAACAAGTAGTTCCCTCGACTTCTAGCAACCCCTCTCGGCCTAGCTTAAGTGGAAATTCTTGGATGCGGGAGGGAGGGGGAGATAAAAACAAATCCGAGGGACAACCGCGATCATCGTTTAAATTATCTCAGATTGCCGAACAAAGCATCGCTCGGTGTTCTTCAGGATACGAAGAGATGGATCGGGTCCTGGGAGGCGGCATTGTCCCTGGCTCCTTGGTCTTGATTGGTGGGGAGCCAGGAATTGGCAAATCCACCCTGCTGCTACAAGTGGCGAGTAATCTGGCCCTAGACCATCGGATTCTTTATGTGTCGGGGGAAGAGTCTGGACTGCAAGTAAAATTGCGTGCTCAGCGCTTAATCAGCGGAGTGGACAATGGAGTGCTGGAGGAAAAGCCCCCTCAACTTCCGGCGATCGCCGATGAGACTCTAGGCATAGAACAATTGAATGGCAACGAAGAGGAACTGCTCACCCTCTCGGCTACTCTACCCCAAAATTCCTTTGGACCTGAAATCAGCCCAGCGCCATTACTGGAGAACGACCCTCAACCGACGGATCAGCCAGAGGAGACCGAGCAACTAGAAGAAACCCAGGCGACTCTAGAAACGCCCCCGGAGCCGGTCAAACCAGCGACAACCGCTCAATCCCACGAAGAACCCCGGTTTTATTTATTGCCGGAAACGGATCTCGAAGAAATACTTCGGGAACTGGAATCTCTTAAACCCTATTTAGCGGTTATTGACAGTATTCAGACGATATATTTCCCCTCCCTGACCTCTGCACCCGGATCCGTCGCCCAGGTTCGAGAATGTACCTCAGCCCTGATGCAGGTTGCCAAGCGAGAAAATATTACCTTATTTATTGTGGGTCACGTTACGAAAGAAGGCGGGATTGCCGGACCGAGGGTCTTAGAACATTTAGTGGATACGGTGCTGTTTTTTGAGGGCGATCGCTTTGCCAGTCACCGTCTGCTACGTTCTATGAAAAACCGATTTGGTGCCACCCATGAAATCGGGGTATTTGAAATGGTTGCTAATGGACTCAAAGAAGTCGCTAATCCCTCTGAGTTGTTTATCGGCAGTCGCGAGGAATTTTCCTCTGGTTCCTCTACAATTGTGGCTTGTGAAGGCACCCGTCCGATTGTGGTGGAGTTACAGGCATTAGTTAGTCCGGCCAGCTTTGGTTCCCCGCGTCGCGCTACCACTGGGATAGACAGCAATCGACTGGTGCAAATTTTAGCCGTTTTGGAAAAACGAGTAGGAGTCCCTCTGTCTAAATTAGATACTTATGTTAGTTCCGTGGGGGGTTTGAATGTCAGCGAACCCGCCGCTGATTTGGGGGTAGCGATCGCCGTGGTTGCTTCTTTTCGCGATCGCATTGTCGATCCGCATACGGTGATTATTGGAGAAGTTGGTTTAGGGGGTCAAGTCCGTCCCGTCTCTCAATTAGAGTTGCGCCTACGCGAAGCGGCCAAACTGGGATTCAAGCGGGCGATCGTTCCTCACGGCCAAAATCCTCCCGATCTCGGATTAGAGGTTATTTCCGTTTCTAAAGTGCTTGACGCCATCATTGAAGCAATTCCGGGCCCTGCGAACCCGGCATTTTCTGAAACGCCGAGTTCCCCAGAGCAGAACACTTTTGTGCCGGGTGACACCAACGTTGATAAGTTTGTAAATGAGTTTGACGATAACTTTGATGATGACTTTGATTCGGAAAATCCAGTTTTTTAATCGGTGAGCCGTTTATGAAAAACGGCTCACCGATTAAAGAAATAGATGCGATCGCTGGCTTTATTTGATCTGTCCCGCAATCTCAGCAGCAGAAGCTCCCTGGTCGCCAACACAGAAATCTGTTTTCTTACTAAAATGTTGCGGTCCCTACACCTTAACTTCTCTCCCATCGCTCATCTATTAAAGAGATAACCCGATCAGCTTTCGCAAATTCTTAAGTAGGAGTAAATCGTTCGACTGAACGAAACAGTGAATGACTTGGATGGCAACACCTTGAGTAATAGCAACAAATCCGTACTAGATGAACTGAGCGCCTTAATCTGGGGAACCTCTTTATTTGGAGGGAAAATTACTGGCGCTTTGAATTCTGGGATTTTAGGTCAGGTTTCCCTTGCTCAGTTATGCCATTTATTCGTCATTTGGCGAAATGCGACATTCCTACCCAAAAATTCTCGCGTGCGGTTGGTATTCATAGAAGCCCTGATTAAAGGGATTATTGTTGCCCTACACCCCTCTAAGTTGCAACAAACTGATCTATTTTCATCAGGTGCTTCTCTCAAAGGGTCAGAGTATAATCAAATTCAGACATGGCTAAAACGGCGAGTAACAGCTTTAAGACAAGAAGCCTTTGGAACTCACGAAAGCAAGTGCTGGCTAAAAAATATCACTCATAGTCCGATGCTATGCGGAACTGCCGAAGAAATCGGGAGTCTTGACATCCGGACTCGCAGCCATCAACTTCAGGACCTCAAGAAACAGATTGAGGCTGAACTCTATATTGATGCTTTACCCCCACAGGTTCGAGATATTTTCCGGGCTGATTGGTTACCCTGCGTCAGTTTAGTTTTATCAGAAAGCCTTCAAAATAATCGGATGATGTTAGACTTTTTGGAAGATGAAACGGAAAATTTTGCTGCTTTTCAGTGGGATGTCGTTTCTAATCGTGAAGATGTACAAAAAGTTATTAGTCAGATTAAGAAGTTATTAAAATATCCTCAAAATTATTTAAGTTTAATTCAAATCATTGATTTTGATATTGAAAATCTTTATCAAGATGTACAAAAACTAGATCATAAAGAATCCGGGTTAGCCAGTTTGATAGAAGATGTAGCCATGACGGCAAGTCCGCGTATTTTTCTAACCGATCCTAAAGTTGAAAAAGTTTTAGAACTGTTAGAAAATAGTCAACAAATTGAAGAGTTTAATTCTAAAGAAGAAAGAAAATCAGAAGACCTTATAAACCCTAATAATTTTTCGTCTAACCGTTATAATTCTGAAAAAAAGCGAACACCTTTGGCATCGGTGGTGTTAACGGGACTCCCCGTTCCCCGTGGAGAGTCAAGTATGAATGTAGTTCGCCCAATCTGGCGATGTGTCAATACCCTCACCGGTCATTCGGATTCGGTAGTATCGGTAACTTTTGGTCAGCAAAATAGTGAACCCGAAGGGCAATCGCCTTATATGCTGGTCAGTGGGAGTTGGGATAAAAGTATTAATGTTTGGCAATTGAAAAGTTTGGGGCAACCCCAGGGATTACCAGATAGCATTACCGATAATTCCGCTTCGATTTATTCCGTTGCGGTTAGTCGCGATCGCCAGTTTTTAGCCACAGGTGGTGCGGATTACACGGTTCGGTTATGGCATCTTCCAACCGGTCGTCGGCTACATATTTTAACGGGCCATTCCGTGCCGATTTATTCGGTTGCATTTAGTCCTAATGGGGAAATTCTGGCCTCGGGTAGCGGAGACCAAACGATTAAACTTTGGCAGGTTTCTACGGGAGAATTGTTAGGCACTCTCATTGGACACTCTAGTTTTGTTTATTCCGTAACCTTTAGTCCAGATGGTCAGCTTTTAGTGAGTGGAAGCACGGACAAAACCATTAAAATTTGGCAACTAAAGAACCAACAACTGGTTCGGACATTGATTGGAAATTCCCCTGTAACTTCAGTCTCCTTAAGTCCAAACAGTCATGTTTTAGCCAGTGCCAGTCGGGATGAAACAATTAAGTTATGGCAAATTCAGGGAAGTCCCTCAGAAGGAGGAACCAGAGCCGCTCCTACGCGGACTTTACGGGGTCATACCGCCGAAGTCCTTTGTGTAGCAATTAATCCACTCTCGCCCGTTTTAGCGAGTGGTTCTCATGATAAAACGATTAAACTTTGGCATCTGGAAAGCGGTGAATTGATGGGTACCCTAACCGGCCATTTTGATTCGGTTAATGCAGTGGCTTTTAGTTCTGACGGTCACTTTCTTGCCAGTGGCTCTCATGATAAAACGGTCAAAATTTGGCGGCCTTTTTACTAACATTCAAAGAATTGCTCGTCTTTTATTCAGCCTTTAAAAAGTCTAAATAACCCCGTGTCAACTCTTGAACCGCTAAATCATAAAGTTGCTTACCCTGTTCGGGAGTTGCTAAAGCTGGATTGGAACCCATTCTGCCATCAGGATACTTACGGCGAAAATCTACCGCACCATAAATGGGATAACCGGAAGCAACTTGTTTTGATAAGGGAGCTTGTTTAATGGAATTCGGATAGACATACTGGGTAACCGCCACTTCGCTGGGGGTGGCATGGGAGCCTTCTTCATTTCCGTACAAATCTTTTGCTAATTTATAAACCGAACTGCAAGTAAACCAATTCGCAATTTGGCACTGAATGCGATCGCCATTGGGGATGTTTAAATCGGCGAGTGTATTATAAGTTTCCGAGAATGCCGCCTTGAGGGTGGCGATATTTCCACCATGACCATTAATAAAGAAAAATTTAGTAAAACCTGCCTTAGTTAAACAGGTGAGATAGTCCTGAATTACTAAAATTAAGGTACTAGGGCGGAGACTAATCGTACCCGGAAAAGAGGTATGATGCAAAGCCATTCCCACATTAATAGTGGGACCCACAACTGCCTGGGTTGCTTCCCCAACTCCTCGGGCGATCGCTTCAGCACAAATTGCATCGGTACCAATTAATCCCGTAGGGCCATGTTGTTCGGTCGAACCAATGGGTAGAATAATTCCACTCCTGTCTTGGAGATAGGTTTCGACTTCAGGCCATGTACTTAAGTGCAATAACATGGGGGTGTTGGGTAAAAGGATAAAAGTGATAGTTTAATCTCATCCCGGATTCAAACATTAGTCCCGAGAAGCGTGCCTATTTTACCATGTTTAGGGCTAACGAGCTTTAGAGAGAAGTGGCGATCGCCACTTTAACGTTAAATAGGTAAATTTTGTTAGCCTAACTTCAACAACTCAACCACACTTTATGCTCGTTTTGTTGTAAGAATGGAAAGGATATTAAACACAACAATCATTAACCATGTTTTCTGTGGAAGCAACCAAAACCCTTCCTAGGGCAGAATTCAGCAAAAATCATCGGCTCTTAGTAGTAGAAGATGAAGACCTAATTCGCGAAATGCTGGTTTTAGCCTTAGAGGAGGAAGGTTACGAAGTCAGCATTGCCGCAGATGGCCAGAGCGCCCTGAACACTCTGTATCGCTCCGAACCCCTGTCAACGGATTTTCCCTTTGACTTAATTGTTTTAGATATCATGTTGCCCCAAGTCAATGGGCTGGATCTGTGTCGGATCCTACGTCAACAAGGAAACCCGGTGCCGATTCTGATTTTGAGTGCTAAAGGGAGCGAAACTGATCGAGTATTAGGTTTAGAAGTCGGGGCAGATGACTACCTAACCAAACCCTTTAGTATGAGAGAGTTTATTGCTCGATGTCGCGCTTTACTCCGCCGTCAGCGATTGAATGGGTTAATGGATCCTCAAATCTTGCAATTTGGAGAGATTACCTTATATCCCCAGGAATGCAGGGTGATGGTTTCGACCGAAGAGGTCAATTTATCTCCGAAAGAATTTCGCTTAATCGAGGTGTTTATGAGTTATCCCCGTCGAGTTTGGTCGCGAGATCAGTTGCTCGATCGCGTATGGGGTCCCGATTTTGTCGGAGATAGTAAAACTGTTGATGTTCATATCCGGTGGTTGCGAGAAAAATTAGAGCGGGATCCTTCCCAACCGGAGTACATTATTACAGTCAGGGGATTTGGCTATCGCTTAGGCTAAAATTGGCGACCCGTTCAATCTTGTTGCCGGGGTTACTCTGGCAGCCATTTCCCAATAGCTTCTATTATGAGCCCAATAGCGATGGCGCGGGCCTCATTGTTCTCTGGAATCTGTTCTGTCGTCGTAACGGCTGAACCCGATCGCACTCTTGGGGCCACACCTAAGCGCTGTATGGGGTCGATCGGTGACAGCAATAGCTCTCTATATCGAGGAAGCCAGATGGCTATCGCCGCATTTTTCCTGGGCCTAGCTGTAGGAATTGGATTTTGGCTGTGCCAACAGTTTTGGATGCGCCAGCAGTTGCGGCAATGGTTGGGGGGGTTGCCGATCGATTCCTTTGGCTCATATACACCCATCATGTCTCGATTGCGGCGAGCGATCGCTTGGATGAAGCAAGAGCGACAAGAGCTAGAAGCACAGCTAGAAACTGGACGGCAATTATTACAAGTCGCCCCCATTGGATATCTCCAAGTTGATGAAGAAAACCAATTATTGTGGTGTAATTCTCAAGCTCAAGAAATCCTACAGATGAAGTGGGAACCCAGTTCCCCTCGGTTATTGCTAAAGTTCGTGCGGTCCTACGAATTAGATCAGCTCATTGACAATACCAGACAGCAGCAAAAAGCTCAGGTGCGAGAGTGGGTATTTCATCCGGCCTGTCAAAATGGGTCAGAAATGGGAAAAACGCGATCGCTAACCCTGCGAGGCTATAGTTGGCCCCTAGCCGATGGACAAGTGGGGGTATTTTTAGAAAATCGTCAACCCTTAGTTACCCTCGCTCAAAACCGCGATCGCTGGATGAACGATTTAGCCCACGAACTGAAAACTCCCCTCACGTCCATTAGCCTAGTTGCCGAAGCTTTACAAGGCCGTTTAGAGCCTCCTTGGAGCCAGCGAGTTGAGCGTTTATCGGGAGAAACCAACCGGCTGATTAAACTCGTCCACGACTGGCTTGAGCTGACTCATCTGGAAGTCGATCCGGCCGATAAACTTGTTAACACATCCGTCGATATCTGTGCATTGCTCCAGTCCGTGTGGCAAACTCTAGAACCATTAGCCCGTCAGAAACAGCTCAATTTTGAGTATTCTGGACCGGCACAAGTATCCATAGAAGCAGACGAATCCAAGCTCTACCGCGTCTTTCTGAATATCCTAGATAATAGTATTCGCTACAGTTCACCCCAGGGTACTATTCAAGCCCTAATCGCGACAGAACTTTTTTTGGATCGCCGCTCTCCTAGCCCGCGTAATCAGGAACAGGAAATGGTACAAATTGATATGATCGATGCAGGTTCAGGCTTTAGTCCCTCCGATCTCCCTTATATATTTGATCGCCTCTACCGAGGAGACCCTGCTAGAGCAAGGCAACCCCTCGATAGGACTTCCAGCCCGGGAAAACCCTATTCCACGAGTTCAGGCTCAGGTCTAGGCTTGGCGATCGCCCAGCAAATCATAGTAGCCCATGGGGGAACGATTAAAGCCAGTAACCATCCCCAAACCGGGGGAGCTTGGTTGCAACTGCAACTCCCACGAGATCGAGGTGCGCTCGACCCCGGCTCCTAAATTCTGTATCTTTAACTTTTATTGTTTTCAGGGTATCCCCCAATACCGTTTTTTGAACCCGTTTAATCAAATAGTAAGCATTTGTAGAGTTATTTTTAAACCCAATGGTTAGTCAAGCCGAACTCTCTGCTTCGTCCTATAGTAAAAATTCTAGATTGACTCATTTTAGGCGGAAAGTAAAACGTTTAGAGCGTGACATCTTGCGGATGGGTGCCTTAGTGGAAAATTCTTTCCGTCTAAGTCATCAGGCTTTATTTGCCCGCGATTTGTCTGCTGCCGAAGCTATTCCTTTACTCGACAAACAAATCGATCGCTTTTATCGGCAAATCGAGTCTGAGTGCGTCATGCTGATGACCTTGCAAGCCCCAGCCGCAATGGATTCCCGCTTGCTGGGTGCCTTCATGCAGCTTGTGCGGGACCTAGAGCGCATTGGTGACTACGCTCAAGATATCTCCGAAATTGCTGTTAAACTTTTTCCTTATCCACCCCATCCTTGTATGGCGGAAATTGAGGAAATGTCCCATCAAGCCAGAGCCATGCTGGCAACTAGCCTCGTTGCATTAGCCGATCTCGATGCAGAAGTGGGTCAACGGATTAAGCAACTCGACTCGATTGTAGATGATGCCTACCATAACCTTTATGAAATCCTAGCCAATCAGCGAGATATTAAAGGAGTCGTCGAACCTATATTATTAATGGCCTTACTGATTCGTCATCTTGAACGGATGGCTGATCATGCGACGAATATCGGCCAGCGAGTCTCCTATATCGTCACGGGTCATCGATGATGAATATTAAACGCCGCGAATTTTTGTTATTTTTGAGTGGATTTGCTGGTACTCTCGCCCTGAGTTCCCTACAATCTTGCAATTTAGAAAGATTCAACTCTTCCTCTAACCTCAGATTTAAGCCGGTCAAAGGTCCTCTGCCAGTCCCGACTGATGGTATTGCACCGAGCGAACAAATCGAAGCGTACCGTAGTTATGAAGTCCTTGATGATCTGATTCTTCCCGAAGGATTTACTTATGACGCGATCGCCCAATGGGGAGACCCTGTAGGTGATTCCCGCTTCGGCTACAACAACGATTATCTCTCGTTTATCGAAACCGCCGCCAATGAAGGCTATCTCGCGGTTAACTTTGAATATGTCAGTGCCGCCACCTGGATGCAAACCTATCCTTTGGTAATCCAGAGACCTTTACCCATAGAGGACGTCATGGCTGGGATGACAGCCGCTAGCCGAGGTGAATCTGCTGACACTATCAACGCATTTGCTCTTCCCGACAGCAACCCGCTAAAAACCAAAATTCAGCAAATCTGCCAAGAAGCCTTAATTGACCAGGGACTCGGTGTAATTTCTTTGCGAAGAAACGCTCAAGGCCAATGGGAACGCACTAATTCTCCAGCAGACCGACGAATTTCAGGCATTTCGGGGTTAAAAGATAGCCGGTATTTGAAAGCAACGGGACCTGGGGTCAAGATTTTTCAAAAACAGCAGGTGCAGGGGTATCAGGATGCATTGGGCGATCGCATCATTGGAACCTTTGGGAACTGTGCCGGTGGCACAACTCCCTGGGGAACCCTGTTAAGTGCTGAGGAAAATTTTCAATCCCAAGTGCCGGAACCTGTCTATGCCGATGGCACCTCTTTTGATCCGGGGGAGTTACCCTTTAATCTGGCCGACAATAGCCTCTCAGGTCAAGGAAATGTCTTTGGGTTAGCGGGTAATAAATATGGATGGATTGTAGAACTAGACCCCGCAGACCCTAAAGACTATGGCACGAAGCACACCTGGTTGGGACGATACCGTCATGAAGCAGTGGGAGTGCGGGTGGAGTCAGGAAAACCCTTAGCCTTTTATTCGGGATGCGATCGCCAGGGGGGTCATCTTTACAAATTCGTCAGTCAAGGGGTTGTTACCAATCCTACAGATAAAAATAACTCTAAGTTATTAGCAGACGGCCAACTGTATGGAGCTAAATTCAACCCCGATGGCACTGGTAGTTGGATTCCGCTAACTTCCGAAACGGCGATCGACCCTCAACTCCCCAGTCAGTTAGTGGGAAATGTCATTTATTTACCTAAACGGGAACCGACGACAACTCAGAGACAGCGGAACCCACGCCAAGGGGGTTATTTCGTGGGCGATCGAGATGAACTCATCCAGAGTTTTAAACAGCAGTTCAAAACTCTCGGTGACCTTTATGTCGGCAATCCCGAAGAAAAACAAGGAGCAATTTTAATCGATGCTCACTACGCTGCTAACGCCGCTGGAGTCACCTGTACCGCGCGTCCTGAAGATACAGTCATTGCTCCGGATGGTTCTCTTTATATTGCCTTTACTGCGGGAGGGTCAGCAAAAGAAGGAGGTCCAGATAACCGCATCTTTACTGGACCAAATGGCGAAACACCTTATCCGTTTGGTTGGATTTTCCGTTTGAAGGAAGATGAAAACGAACCCGGTGCGCTGACTTTTACTTGGGAAAAATTTGCTCTGGGTGGTGAACCTATTCAAGGTGGAGTAGGATTTTGTAACCCCGATAATCTATTAGTGGATTCCGGAAGTAATGTATGGGTGGTGACGGATATGAGTACCGGCGGACTCAACAGTGCCGTTCCCACTCGGGTTGATGACTCCCGTCAGGCGATCGCTCTTTCCAAGCAGATTGGCCTCTTTGGTAATAACTCTATCTGGTTTATTCCCACATCGGGCCCTGATGCTGGCAAAGCCTATTTATTCGGGTTGGGACCAATGGAGTGCGAAACAACCGGGCCATTTTTAACCCCGGACGAACGCACCCTATTTTTAGCCGTACAACATCCCGGTGAAACGAATGGAATCCGGATAAATCAGGCTACTGAAACTCGGGAGTTCGCCATGCTGACTGTAGAGGGAGAGGAATTTATCCAGACTCGCCAGGTCCCGTTGGGTTCAAACTGGCCCACAAAACAACCGAATGACCCACCGATACCAGCGGTTGTTGCGATTCGTCGTCTGGATTCCCAGGCGATTCCTCCAGGGATGACTTCTATATAGATATAGATATAAAAAAAAACGCAGGGACGAATTGGAGTCCCCTGCATTTTAAAACAGGCGCTTGAAGCGCCTGTTTTAGGTTTACCCCCTAATTTTCATACTCAAGTCCAACCAGGTCGATCGGGTAATCGGGGCGCTGGTGGAGATGTAGTCTACTCCTGTTTCCCCAACTGGGCGAATCGTTTCCAACGTGATATTGCCAGACGCTTCAATGGAAATTCGGTCATTATGCTGACGAATCAGGGGTACAGCTTCACCCATCCGCTCAAGGGTCATATTATCCAACATAATAATATCCGCTCCATGTTCCAGGGCTGCTTCCACATCCGCTAGAGTTTCCGTTTCCACTTCTATGGTTAGGGGGTAGGGAATCTGGGAGCGGACTCGGGCGATCGCCGCTCCAATTCCTCCGGCTGCCACAATATGGTTGTCCTTAATCATTACGGCATCATCCAATCCCATGCGGTGGTTTCTAGCACCTCCGACTTGAGTGGCATATTTTTCTAAGAGTCGGAGTCCCGGTGTGGTTTTGCGCGTATCTACCAGTTGCACCGGCAAATCCGCAATTTTTTCTACATAATGCCGGGTCAGAGTTGCAATGCCGCTCAGACGCATCACCAGGTTGAGGGCAACTCGTTCTCCAGTGAGGAGCGCATTAACGGGGCCTGTGATTTGAGCGACCACCTGTCCGGGTTGGCAATACTCCCCTTCCGCAATCGTAGGAGTGAACTCAACCGTACAGTCTAAAAGAGTAAAGATGCGACGTGCGAATGGTAATCCCGCCACTGCTCCCGGTTCTTTGACAATCCATTCCGCCCGAGCTGGGGGAGCTTCCTCTACATAGATAGCGCTGGTGGTGCGATCGCCTCGACCAATATCCTCTAATAACCATCCCTGAAATAGAGGGTCCAACACAATCCAAGGGGGCAACGCAGTCTGAGGATTGACTGCGATCGCCCCCGTATCCTTTCCTTTCGGAGGAAATACCCAATTTTTTCCCACTTGAAACTCCTTCCCTGTATGGCTTCCAGACTTTTTCTCAAAAAAGGTCAAAAAAAACCTCAAAAACGCTTGACAAACCCGGGTGGGTTAGTTAAAGTAGTAAAGCGCGGTGAGGAAAGGCAACGAACCAAGTCGCGCCTGAACCAAGACAATTAAAGAGTTTGAAAGCCAATAGAAACC
>JBBQFN010000045.1:0-40945 GCA_038321985.1 Cyanophyceae cyanobacterium
AAACCCAGGGGCAATAAAGATCTAGCAATATTGTTGGCACCGTTTGTAGAAGGTCGATGGTCATGAAAGAAGAGCTCAATATCTTAATCCAAGCTCAATATCCTTTAATCTACCTCGTGACCTCCGAGGAAGAACGGGCCGAGCAGGCGATCGCAACGATTGCTCAGATCAAGCCCCAGCGTAAAGTCTTTATCTGGACTGTGACGCACGGGATCGTGGAGTATGGTCAACCCCGCAACGTTACCCAACACAATACTGTGTCGCCCGAAGCGGCGATTGAGTGGGTGGTAAGACAACGCGAGCCTGGTTTGTTTATCTTCAAAGATTTACATCCGTTTATCGACTCTCCAGCAACCAATCGGTGGTTGAGAGATGCGATCGCCAGCTTTAAAGGCACGCAAAAAGCCATCATCCTCATGTCACCGCTCCAGCAAGTTCCCATCGAGCTTGAGAAAGAAGTCGTTGTCATTGACTTTGCTCTGCCGGATTTGGCAGAACTCAATCAGGTGCTATCTCAGCAACTAGAGACGAGTCGGACTCGCAAAATTACGACCGAAACGCGGGAAAAACTTTTAAAAGCCGCCCTAGGTCTGACGCGAGATGAAGCCGAAAAAGTCTATCGTAAAGCGCAAGTTACGAGCGGAAAACTGACAGAAGCCGAAGTGGATATCGTCCTATCTGAGAAAAAACAACTCATTCGACGTAATGGGATTCTCGATTATATAGAAGAGGACGAAACCCTCGATTCAGTTGGTGGTCTTGAAGAACTGAAACACTGGCTTAGACAACGGTCCAATGCCTTTACGGAAAGGGCACGAGAATATGGTTTACCTCAACCGAAAGGAATGTTAATTCTTGGGGTTCCGGGTTGTGGCAAGTCAATGATTGCCAAAACGACCGCCCGTCTGTGGGGTTTACCCTTACTCCGATTGGACATGGGTCGAGTGTATGACGGTTCAATGGTGGGGCGATCGGAAGCTAACCTTCGCAACGCCCTTAAAACAGCCGAATCTATTTCCCCAGTGCTGCTCTTTATCGACGAGTTAGATAAAGCATTTGGCGGCAGCGGGGGGTCCTCGGACTCAGACGGAGGGACGTCAAGTCGTATCTTCGGTTCATTTCTAACCTGGATGCAAGAAAAAACCTCCCCGGTGTTCGTAATGGCCACGGCCAACCGAGTCGAACGGCTGCCTGGAGAGTTCCTCAGAAAGGGACGATTTGACGAAATCTTCTTCGTTGACCTTCCCAACAACGAAGAACGCCAAGAAATTTTTAAGATTCACTTGAGCAAACGGCGTCGAGAGATCGATCGCTTCGATATCGAACAATTGGCGAAAGTCTCGGATGGATTTTCCGGGGCAGAAATCGAACAAGCTGTGATAGCAGCCATGTACGAAGCCTTTGCTCAAGATAGAGAATTTACGCAGCTAGACATCATCGCCTCGATCAAGTCAACGCTACCGCTGTCAAAGACCATGACCGAACAGGTCACCGCCCTGAGAGATTGGGCCAGACAGCGAGCTAGACCAGCTGCATCTTCCATCGCTGAATACCAGCGCATGGAGTTCTAAAGGCTTTCTCCTGGGTTTTCCAGGAGCAAAGGCTAACCCACATATATCGGGTTAGCAGTTCTCAAAAAACCGCAGTAGCGGTTCCCTTCAAACCCAAATGTTGTCGTTTCTTTAACTATCTTACTGGAGGAAATCCAATGTCTCACTTTAGCACTCTTCGTACTAAAATCACCGATGCCGAAATCCTCAAGACTTCTCTGCGCGACTTAGGCATCAGCGTTAAATCCGATGCGGACGTTCGTGGTTACAACGGCCAGCGTGTTCGTTCCGACTTGGTTGCAGTTCTCGAAGGCGAATATGATCTGGGCTGGTCTCGCAACAGCGACGGCACCTACGACTTGATCGCTGACCTGTGGGGTGTTGCTAAGAAGCACAACCAGACCGAACTGATCAACGCTATTAACCAGAAGTACGCGGTTAATAAGACTCTTAATGAAGTTCGTCGTCCCGGGCTGCAAAACGCCAACGTTAAGCTCGTTGTTCAATAAACATAGAGCGCGTTCCCTTGAATTACGGGTTAACCTACCATAGGTTAGCCCGTTTTTTCTGTTTAGGGCGAGATAAAATTGCGGCCAGGAATATCGGGGGAGTGGAGATGAAATTTATACAACGAACCTCAACTCAGTTAAAAATACAAATCATCCCCTTTTTGATTTGGATCGTGGGGGGGATAATCATCAATATTGGGGTAGGTGAGAGTCAAAGAATAGGGAGATACCGTGTGATCTGCGATCGCCTACCAGATTCTGGTCACTGTGAAATCACCCAGTCCAGTTTCTGGCAAACCCGCCGCGAAACATTTCCTCTAAAAGACTTACAAGGGGCCGAGGTTGTCTTGCGTAACAGCAGTAAACGGAAGACCACTTACCAAGTCGTTCTCCTCCTCCCAGGAAAACTCATGCCCCTTCATGATTTTTTGAGTTCCGATCGCCCCTCTCATCAGAAACAAGCCGATCTTATCAACCAATTTGTGCAAGATTCAACCCAGTCCAACTTGGCGATCTCTCGAAATATGTTTGGGTTGATGATTACATCCTTCCTCGGGTTCTGTGGGATGGGTCTATTCATGATTGCCTACTTTGGCCCAATCATTATCCTAAAATTGGATAAACCTTCCAATCAATTTATTCTGACTTGGCGAGGACTTTTGGGGACCAAACGGATTGAACATCCCCTGCGGAATATTGTCCGGAGTTATGTGGAACCGAGTCTTAGACGCAATTTTAAGCGCGAAACCTATGTCATTAAAGTGATGCTCACCTCTGGCGAAACCCTTGCCTTAATGCCCTATCACAGTTCCGGATATAATGACAAACTCCGGATCACTCAAGAAATTCACAGCTTTTTGGGAATAGAACCCACAGAAACTACCAATCCGAGGTATTTGGGTCCTTAACAACAGTTAGAAGAGTATTAGGAAAGAATTTCCCGTCAGCCGGAAGATATTGAGGTCAACTACGGAATCGCCAGCATTCTAGCCTTGCAAGGAAAACGACAAGAGGCCAAAGCACATTTAGAGAAATTTCGTTCTCAGTTCGCGGCAGAGGGAAAATTTGAGCTGGCAAATTTACTCGACCCGGCGATCGCCCAGATGAACCACTAACCCTATCTCAAGGCGATCGCCTCCATCTATCCCAATTGGCCCTCCATTCATTTAAGACCCCTGGGAATCATCCATCGAAAACACAATGGTGTGATTAATCCCAACATTATTCAGAAACAAGTCATGGGGTTAGAATAAGCCAGAGTCAAATCCTATTGATACTGTTTATATGCAAACTTTCTCCGCTGAATTAGAGCGAAAAATCCGAGAATTAATTTACCAATGTGGGACCCGGGCTGAAGAGTTGGCGAAACAACCCTACTCTGTCACGGAAAAAGGGCCAGAAGATTATGTAACGAGTGTGGATCGGGAACTTGATCGCCTCTTAACCACGGGATTTTCTGAATTATTTCCCCAAGATGGAATTATTACGGAAGAAAACGAGCGATCGCGCCTAGCATTTAATGCTGATCGCCAAAGACTCTGGTGCATTGACCCCCTAGATGGCACCGAGGGATTTATTCAAGGCAAGCCCCATTACTCAGTGATGATTGGCTTACTTTCAAATTTTGTCCCCATGGCGGGCTGGATCTACGCACCAGCTTTAGAGCAGATGTATTATGGGGGGGCAAACTGGGGGCTATTTCAAGTTCTGGGGAATTCCACAGCGAAACCCTTATCTCCAGTGGAACCACCGGCACCGAACTCATCCTATTGTCCGATCATGCTGGGGGAGAGGGACCAGGGGAATTTTGGCGAGGCGATCGCCAAATTAGTGCCTGGAGTTTGTTATTCCTCCCTCGGGAGTTTTGGTCTCAAAGTAATGGAAGTCATTTGCGGACGTGCCGGACTTTATCTTTATCTCAATGGTCGAGTTAAACTCTGGGATACTGCCGGTCCCGTAGCATTAGCCAAAGCAGCGGGGTTAGTCTGTTGTGATTTAGAGGGAGAACCCCTGAGTTTTGAACCCTCCGCCCTCGCCTCGGATACCTTGATTCACAAACAACCAATTTTAATTGGGTGGCCGAGTTATGTGGAAGCCCTGCGATCGCCCATCTGCGAAGCCGTGTTAGCTACTCAGACCCCATAACAGAATCGAGGATGATTTATTCTTGCGCCTTCATTCTTTATCCTTCTAAGGACTGTAACTGAAGCTGCAATGGCTTATCCCCTTGAATTTCCAGACCTCTAAAATCTTGATTAACGGGGGTCTTTTGACCCTCGGACGACCACAATACCCATCGACTTCCCCGGGGTAAATGATTGATGCTAGCTCCATTTTGGGTCAGCCAGATTAAGGGTAAAAAGGGAGGTTCCCCTACCGTTGCATCTTCTTCTCCAGCTTGGGTCGCTGCTAAGGCTTCTAAGACGCGGTTATTGCCATGCACCAAACCAGTTCCCGCCGTCCAGAGGCGAACGTTGAGTTGGCAGCGTTCGGCATAGCAGTATAAAGAAGCAGCAGCAATCACGGCTGCTTCAAAGTCTTCTAAATTCCAGGAACTGCGGCTATCGAGGGCGATAATCACTTCTTGTCCCCCGGTGGAAACTTCTAATTCGCGCACTCGCAGTTCCCCGAAACGGGCGCTGCTACGCCAGTGAATCAACCGAGTGGGGTCCCCATATCGGTAGGGTCGCACCGTGCGGGTGATGCCTTCCGTTGCCATTTCAGCGCGGCGATCGCTATGAACGAGTAAGCTATCTTCTTGACCCATGCGATCAACTAGAGGACAGTGACTTAGGGGTAAAACTTGAGGATAGACGACTGCGGTAGCGGGGACCTGACGCGATCGCCTGCACCAAAATAACCCCAGTGGGGTTGCCGTTCGCAACTGGACTTCATGCCAGCGATAAATCCCCCGCCGTTGGGTGGGGTAATAGTAAACCCAATGATGAATGCCATGAGGGGGGATTTCTTCGATCGCATATTGAACCGGGTTTCCCAAAACAAATGGCAGGATATCCTGCACTTGCACCAAGGTTTTCGCCTTTGGGGTCTGATTTTCGATCGCCAAATCTAGGGTGAGGTCTTCTCCCGCGCTAACAGGTTCGATCCGGGCGCGATGAACTTGTAAATCCTGGAGCGATCGCACCGGCAATACTGCGGCAATTCCCAATAGTGCAAAGCTCACTCCACTGATCACATACAGCCATCCGGCCATCGTATTTGTTGCAGCGCCAAAGAAAAATATAGCTAAGGTTCCTAAGAGCCAACCCGCGTAGGCCGGGGTTACCCAGTGAGTTTCCAGCCAGTTGGCGATTCGATGGGTGAAGCGTGTTTTTTTGGAGCGAGCTGCAATCGGTTCTGCGCGGGTCATAATAAATGCCTTAGCCGTTCCAGTAGCGGGTTAGATGATTTTTCTATGGTAATCGCAATTTTATCGGAGCGCTACTGCTGTTAAGGGTTTCGCCCTGATTTCCCAAGAAAAACTGGGCTAGAGTATCTCTAACCCAGACCGAGGGTGAACAATGAACGCTGTGAATCCTTCCCGGGAAGTCCGCGATTGAGGCGATAGGGTTTCTAATTCCCGTGGAGCTTCTAATTTTTTGGAAGGGCGATCGCCGTGGCGGTTTAACTTTACCCTTGCAATTACTATCTTATCTCAGTGATTGCACGGATGTCAATAGTCAAAATTTTCCTAGCCTTTGCAGGCTTGGACGGACTTTTGGCCCCAAGAACTTAAATCAAACTGCGGGAAATTCCCCAAGGTATCTAGATTTTGCCCTGCGAAACGCGACTGCGCCAACATCCGTGTTTTTCCGGATATTGGGGCAGTCGCTACAAAACTTAATCGGGAACGTTTCACTCAATATATCCAGCGGATGTACGTTTCCCAAGTTAATATAATCCAGCAGATAGATTGACTTGATAGCTTTCGATCGCCACAGCAGTACAATTAACATAGCGGCACGAATGAGTCTAACGACTCAATGAGGCAATCCGAGGCACACCTCGGTTCCTCAGTTGGAAAAAACCGGCCTGGGTCCGACCCTGCGACACCCGCTTATTTTATGGAGCGTTAGGAATCGCGATCGCACTCCAGGCATCGAATCCAACACTCCCGCTTTTAGCGGGTCAAGACTTGTTTCAAAGTCTTTGTCATATATATTGGTTGACCGAACGTTCCTGTGGCGTCCGAGATAGTAACAACGTGGACTTAAAACAGCTCTTCAAAACCCCGAATCCGATTATTGGTGTTGTCCATTTACTGCCCCTGCCGACCTCTCCGAGGTGGGGGGGCAGCCTCAAAACTGTCATTGAGCGAGCCGAGCGAGAGGCCACAGCGCTGGCATCAGGCGGGGTTGATGGCATTATTGTCGAAAATTTCTTTGATGCTCCCTTTACCAACGGCCAGGTAGATCCAGCCGTGGTGAGTGGGATGACTCTGATCGTGGATCGGCTGATGAACTTGGTAACCGTACCGATCGGAATCAACGTTTTGCGAAATGATGCCCTGAGTGGATTGGCGATCGCCTCCTGTGTCGGTGCCAGCTTCATCCGTGTCAACGTCCTAACTGGGGTAATGGCGACGGATCAGGGCTTAATCGAAGGACAGGCGCATCAACTCTTGCGCTATCGACGAGAACTCGGCAGCGACGTTAAAATCTTTGCCGATGTCTTGGTGAAGCACGCACGTCCTTTGGGTTCCCCCAATTTGACCACTGCGGTGCAAGAAACCATTGAGCGAGGTTTAGCCGATGGGGTGATTCTTTCCGGTTGGGCGACAGGTAATCCTCCGAGTTTTGAAGATTTAGAACTCGCGATCGCCGCAGCTAAAGGCACTCCCGTCTTTATTGGCAGCGGGGCCACCTGGGAAAATATTTCGACCCTGATCCAATCCGCCAATGGCGTCATTGTCTGTAGTTCCCTCAAACGGCACGGACAACTGGAGCACCCCGTCGATCCGATCCGAGTTAGTCAATTTGTGGAAGCTACTCGCCGGAGTCTCTCCCTAGAAACTCCGCCCTCGTCACTCGCCGCTATCAAGCTTCATTCGGGGTGAGGGAAGGGAGATAAGTAAGCGATGAAGGATGAGGGAGAAAAATTCATTCTTCATCCTTATCCTTATCCTTGTTTTTGCTGCTGAGAACTCATCTCTTGATCCTATTTCTTCCCATCCTTATTTCTTGGCCAACCTTTATTCTTCTCTCCCTTCCCTCCCCCTTCATCAATCATCCCTCCCCCTTCACCCTCCATCCTTGATTTCTTTAATCCTTCTCTTACCCCTTCCCCCTTCTCGGGAGTGAATATGCCACAATCAAATTGTCCTAGCGTTGTCACTTGAGCAATCCAGAGGCATCGTTTGTCTAGAAGAAGGATGGTCAGCCGTAAGCACCCCAATCTGAAGAAACGGGGCTTTATTCCTCAACTCTTCAGGTAATTGAGCCGCCCAAATCTTAACTAACTCAGTTATTGGGAAGCGTGCCAGAACCTCTCAAAGAATGCAAAGCTTGTTTTTGGCTCTAAAACTGGAGCCTTAAACAGTTTTACAGGGACCGATAACTTGATTTAAGCTGGCCTCACTCCAGCACTCAAGGGGTGCAAGCCCCAAATGCTATGCGTACAGGGTGGAAGGTTTGATACGGTAATTGTCCCGTTGAAAGTGCATCACAAAAGCACACCAGACAAAGTCACCCCAAGGCGGTAGTTATCATCAATGCTCAAAACGGTTGTAACCGTTGGATACTCGTTTTCGCCGAGGTTTAAAGACACTCGGTTTGCACATTACCAAATTTTTCTTATGAGACGCCGACGTTCTATTCCGTGGATTTATCGCTGGTCGCGTTATCTCATCGGCGCGATCGCGGTTTTGGGTCTTTTAGAAACCGCCTTTTTAACCGTCGTTGAGTTTACCGGATCCGCTGCGGCAGTTTGCCCGACTACCGGCTGCCAAGTTGTCCTAGAAAGCGAATATGCCAAAATCTTTGGTTTGCCCCTAACCCTATTTGGGTTTTTAGGCTATACCACGATGGCTCTTTTGGCCTTCGCTCCCTTATTGGTTAATGAAGAGACCCAAAAAGATTTGCGATCAAAATTAGACAACACCTCCTGGTTGCTGATGTTTGCGATCTCCACCGTCATGCTTGTGTTTAGTCTAAACCTGACCTACGTCATGTTTTTTACTCTGCAAGCCGTCTGCCCTTACTGCTTGGTTTCGGCAGTTTTTTCGGTGCTGTTATTTGTCTTAACTATTATCGGGCGGGATTGGCCCGATAGAGGTCAACTGTTTTTTACCGGCATTATTGTCGGCATGATTACCCTGATTGGAGCCTTGGGGGTCTATGCCAATGTCAATAACCCAGCCGCCAACAATTCCACAGACAACTCGACGGTTCAGCTTCAGTCTGGACGGCCTCCCTCAAATACGGGCTGGCCGATTTCGACCTCATCCGGTGAAGCGGAAATCGCATTAGCAAGACATCTAACGGCAACCGGCGCAAAAAACTATAGCGCCTATTGGTGTCCTCACTGTCACGAACAAAAGGAACTATTTGGGAAACAAGCAGTGAGTGAGATTGACTATATTGAATGCGATCCCGGAGGCAAGAACCCCAAACCCCAACTGTGCCAAGCAGCTCAAATTGAGGGATATCCGACCTGGCAAATTAACGGGCAGCTCTATTCTGGGGTGCAATCCCTCTCTGAACTAGCGGCCTTGTCCGGGTATCAAGGGCCAAGTGACTTTAAAAACGTCCTACCCGGTCGCTAACTCTAGCTTCTCCCTATAATCCGAGGAATTCCCAATGCGGTTTGAGCCTGGAACCGCAGTGGGAAAGTCCGGATTTCAGCCGTTATCCTAAGCAGATTGAATCCTATAGAGATGCGGTATTTCATAAAAATGCAGCCACTTAAGGGTCCCACACAACTATGGACAGGCGTTAAGCAACTGTATCAACAAAGACGCCACGCCTTTTTTGCGGCTTTTGGGGTTGCGGGGTTTGTGTTAGTAGTGCGCTCATTAGGACTGTTGCAGTCTATGGAATGGGCGGCTTATGATCAGATGTTTCGGTGGCGTCCCCCGGAACAGAGGGACGATCGCATCCTGATTGTGGGAATTGACGAAACTGATATTCGGCAACTCCAAACCTGGCCGATTCCCGATCGCGTCTTAGCTCAACTGCTGCAAAAACTTGATACCTACTCTCCCCGGGCGATCGGTCTGGATATCTATCGGGATATCCCCATAGAACCTGGTTACACTGAGTTACAACAGGTCTTTGCCACCACCCCTAATCTGATTGGCATTGAAGAAGTGCCGATTGCAAATAACCTCAGCGGTGTCCGACCTCCGCAAATACTGGCAGAATTGGGCGCAGTGGGATTTAACAATGTGGTGATCGATTCCGATGGCAAGCTGCGTCGGAACCTACTTTATTTATGGAGTGATGAAAAATCCTACCAAAGTTTTGCCTTAAAGTTAGCCCTGATCTACCTGGAAGCCGAAGGGATTCAACTTCAAGCCTCAACCCGCCATCCCGAACACTTCCAGATCGGTCCTAAAACCTTTCCCCGGTTTGAGAAAAATGATGGACCCTACATCCGCCAAGATAATGGGGGATATCAACTCCTGGCTAACTTTCATATTGGTGAAAAGGGTAAGTATGAACTGGTCCCCTATCGCACCGTATCGATGCGGGATGTTTTAGAGGACCGGGTCCCGGCGGACTGGGTACGCGATCGCGTTGTGGTGATTGGTTCAACCGCCACAAGTATCAAAGATTTTTTCTACACTCCCAATAGTGCCGGGGTGATCCAAGCACCCAAACAAGTGTTTGGAGTGCAGCTTCACGCCAATTTTGTTAGTCAAATCCTAAGTGCGGCCTTAGATGGCCGTCCTCCCTCGATTTCTTTTGCGTCTGAACCTGTCGAATGGCTATGGATTGTGGGTTGGTCGATCGCCGGTGCAACGATTAGCTGCTCCTGGCGATCGCCGGTGCGCTTTACCGGCAGCCTCATTCTTGCCTCCTTGACCTTGTTCGCCACGGCAACGCTTCTCTTTTTTATCGGCTGGTGGGTTCCCTTGATTCCTCCCCTACTAACCCTAATGGGTTCCGCTGGGGTTCTCACCACTTATATTGCTTATCATGAAGAAAAATTAAAACGCTCTTTCGCCGAATCTAAAGAATTTTTAGACCAAATTATTAATACTATCCCCGACCCAATTTTTGTTAAAGATAAAAACCATCGCTGTATTGTCTTAAATGAAGCCTACTGTAAATTAATTGGCTATCCTCTCAATGTGGTTATCGAAAAATCTGATTATGAAGTCTTTCCCACTGATGAAGCTAATCTTTTTTGGCAGGAAGATGAATGGGTTTTGACCACAGGTAGACCTCATGAAAATGAAGCCAAGTTGACGGATGCCACGGGCATGATTCATTATATCGCCACGAAACGGTCTTTACATAAAGATGCGGTAGGGAATGTTTTCTTAGTGGGGGTGATTCGAGACATTACCGAACGCAAGCAGATGGAAGAAGAACTCAAACGCACTGCGGCAGAATTGGCTCATTCTTATCAAGAGTTAAAAATTTCCGAAGATCAATTACGACACCAAGCCTATCATGATAGTCTAACCAATCTTCCCAACCGCAAATTATTTTCAGACCGTCTAATTCAATCGTTAGAATGGGCCGCAATTAATAACCAAATTTTGGCTGTTTTATTTATTGATTTAGATGGATTTAAACAAATTAACGATACCCTCGGACACGACAGCGGCGATTTGCTGTTGAAAGAAGTAGCTCGAAGGCTGATCGCCTGTTTGCGGGGTAGCGATACGGTGGCACGTCTTGGGGGAGATGAGTTTACCGTCATTTTACCGGCAATTCCTCGGGAGCAAGATGTTGCGAGTGTTGCAGATAAGATTATGAGTACCCTGGGGGAGCCGTTTGCGATCGCCGGAGACTCGATTCATGTGACAGCTAGTATTGGGATTAGCTTGTACCCTTTCAATGGTGAAGATGCAGATACTTTAATTAAGCGGGCCGATGCTGCAATGTATCGTTCTAAACAACTGGGTAAAAATCAATATGAATTTTATAAACTTTCAGGAGCGTCAGGACCCTTGAAGGTCAAGGATCAATGATGAAGGCGCAGGAATGAAGGTTGAAACAAATATTCTCCAATCCTCTGGATTCCCGTTTAATTTGGCGACCCTAGAGCCGCAATTAAACAGGGGGGGATATTCGGCTCAATGACCGCTAATATTAATCTATGTGAAGAATTGAATCAATTAATACATAAACCCTTTTGTCAAGGGATCTAGACATTTTGGAAAACACCCACCCACCTGTAGACTGTATGCTCAGAATAAACACCAATAACCCTTAACCAGTCGGTGTTTCACAGGGGTTAACTCTCCTTAAAATCCCGGGTCGGCTCCCTTAGATCCGGCTCCAGATGCTCAAACAACGGTTCAGTAAAACCACTTAGAGGCTCCCCAAAATTTTATTCAGGTACTGGACAAATCCGTGAATCTACTGATACACTAAAAAGAAGAGGGGACATCTACTAGGAAGGTTAATTTTATGGGGTCTAGGGTGTTATGTTTACTTTCCTTTGCTCAAGTACAATCGCACTATTTTCGCTCACCAGCCTGCTAGGGACGGGAATGGCCGTAGCTAGCCTTCCAACCGGGTTCACACCCGAGTTGAGTAGGAATACCACCAGCTCGCATCTGCAGATTTCCATCCCTGAATATGAACCGCCAAGACCGGGTAACGGGAAGCCCCAAGGTGAAACCCCCGGCGCTGGAACCCGTTGCATTTAGTTTGGGAACCTTTCCTCAAGATTAGAAATAAACTTTACCGTTGCTGAAAATCTAGGCTAACTCCTGACGCTTCATTGAAGGGAGTCAAAAAAGCGGATGCCCTAAAGAAAAGGCACCCGGTAAAAATTACCAACCATTCAAAGGGGAACCTTACGCCACGCTTGGTTCTCAACCACGGTATGAGCTTGCCAACTCGGATCCGTGTGGGGATAATCCAGTCGATAGTGACCGCCTCGACTTTCTGTGCGAAACATGGCACTGGTCAGAATCAAGTAGGCTCCATCCAGTAAATTGCGGGTTTCTGACCACTGGACTAGCAGTTCGTTAACGTTCGGGATGGAAAAATAAACGTCCTGACCCACCACTGGATTTAATAAATATTGAGAAAGGGGAAGGGCGGCAAACTCCGCTTGCCAGGTGTTAACTTGACCGATCGCCGCTTCTAACGCCGCTTGTCCCCGGACAATTCCCGCACTCTGCCAAACGAGCAACGGCAGCGATCGCCGCAGTTCTTCAATATACGCTTGCTGTTGCGGTAAATTAACCCCGAGACCACTGCTCTCTAGGGTGGCGCTGGCCTCTGGGAGGCATTCTTCCCCGAGGTTGGGGTCAATTTCAATTTCCCCTAACTGAGCCCCAAAAACTAAACATTCCAGCAGAGAATTACTCGCGAGGCGATTAGCACCATGCACCCCGGTGTTGGCCGTTTCGCCTACCGCATATAAACCGGGTATGGAGGTGCGTCCACCCAAATCGGTCTGGATTCCCCCCATCCAGTAATGTGCCGCCGGTGCTACGGGGATGGGTTCGTTAAACAAATCCACCCCCCAAGTTTGACAAACCTGGATGATATTTGGAAATCGATGGCGAATTGTCTCGTCGGGAATGGGTCGCAAATCTAGCCAAACGCATCCCGGTGCTGGATTAGTCCCCCAATTCTGGAGATGCATAAAAATTGATCGGCTGACCACATCCCGGGGTGCCAGTTCCCCGGCGGGATGGTAATCAAACATGAACCGATATCCGCGATCGTCCACCAAATGAGCGCCCTCACCGCGTACGGCCTCGCTGATCAAAAACCTAGGGGCATCGGGTTTGGTGAGTGCGGTGGGATGAAACTGAAAAAATTCTAAATCTCTTAAAACTGCACCGGCACGCCATGCCATCGCCACTCCATCTCCGGTACTCACAGAGGGATTGGTTGTTTGAGCGAAGACTTGACCGCCGCCACCTGTAGCCAGAACGACCGCACCGGCACGAACCCAATAGATTTGGCCCTGATAAACGAGGCGGACTCCCTGACAGCGTTGAGTCTCTGGGTCCATCCACAAATTTAAAACAACGGCATTTTCGATCGCCTGAATATTTTGGCAGCTCAAGACGCGGCTGCTCAAGACGCTGACAATTGCCCGACCTGTTGTATCCGCCGCATGAAGGACTCGACGATGGGAATGGGCCGCTTCTAAGGTTAAGGCGAGGGTGCCTCGCTTGTCCCGGTCAAAGGCCACTCCCAGTTTTAGCAAATTCTGCACACACAGGGGTGCTTGTTCGGCTAGAAACTTGACGGCCTCAACGTCACACAACCCAGCACCGGCAAGGAGCGTATCTTCGATATGGAACTTGGGGGAATCATCGGATGCGATCGCGGCGGCTATACCCCCCTGAGCCCAATCGCTTGCGGAAACCGGCAAGCTATCTTTGGCAATCAAACCCACGCGGTAAGTATCGGGAAGGCAAAGTGCTGCATACAAACCTGCGGCACCGGCACCGACGACCAACACATCATAAGCGCTGGGTATTTTCTGATGAAGACTGGGATCAAACTGTGACGAATTGCTCAATGAAAAATCGCCCCTTGTCAAGTGGTTGAGCCGATTATATACCCAGTCTAAATCTGTTGGATAATTCTGATCGGGTTAGCGCCTATTTCCCCCTGACCCGACTGGGCTTTACATCGAGGGAAAAGACCCTACAGCCCTTGCTCCAATGATTTAGAAGCGCTATAGAAGCTCTTTATATTACCTTAATTGACAAAGGACGATATTAACGAGCGGTGTTCTGACTTAACCGAACAGGGTTTAGTAATAACCGTTGTTAATGCGATCGTCGCCTTCAATTAACGACACTTCTGGGTCCGTGACGGTAAAATTATCCAGATTGGCTTGTAGTAATTCTTTTTGACGACTGCTCAAGCTGGAAATATCCAAGACATCTTCAACTTTCTCGTAGGGGGCATTTTGGACAATTAACCCCGCCAGGGTTGGATATAGTCCTCGATACTGCCGGAAGGCCCGAACGTTGGTGTTATTTAAGTCAATTTTCTCACCAAACTCGGTCGCTAGCTTATCATCGACGGGATTGCGATACAGGGGTTGGGCAGCTAAAACCGGCGATTGTAAGGTAATCCCCGTCCAGCTAGCCGCGACTGCATTCTGGGGGAATCCTAACCATCCCAGACAACCCACGACTAAGCCGAAGACTGCTACCAGGCGAACCAATCTTTGCATAACTTTATTCCTTTGTTTCTCATAAACAGCCTTTTAATAGAGACTACCATTTTACCTACAGATTTTTTTTCGATTTCTTTCAAATCTACAGATTTTTTCCCACGGGGGGCCGCCTCCAAGGGTTCCGGGTCCAAGGAAATGCCACAGAATAAGGTATGATTTCCCCTGCATCTATCCGGGGCATCCTCCACTCGGTGAATTCATTTTGTTAACTCCGCAGACTGCCGGTTAGTTCTAGCGGTTTGCGGCTTGGGAACGCAAAAAGGCATCAAGATTGGCAAAGGAGCAAGCATAGGTAATAGTCGGCTTATCGTACCCCTTGAGATGGACTGTGTGCTGATTGAACAAGTCCTCATGTCCCGGAACGGTCCGACAGTATTTATAAGTGGTTTCACCCAGGGCAATATCCAGACCAATTTCTTTGGTGGCGGATTCTAAGCGAAAGGCCGCGTTGACGGTATCGCCTAACGCGGTGTAGTCGGGGCGATCGCCGGACCCGGTATTGCCGACCATCCCATAGCCCGTATTAACTCCGGCCCCAATTCGCAAGGGAAAGGGCAGGGGATAGCGTTTGTTGAGGTCTTCGGTAATTTCATATAAAGAATTGAGAGCTTGGAAAATTCTGAGCATCTCTTCATCACTGACTTCTTGGGTGCTGTGAAACCAGACTGCCATCACTGCATCCCCAATATATTTATCGACCCAACTGCCGCGATCGCGAATGATGTTACCGGCACATCTAAACCAGGTCCCAATCACTTCGGAAAGGATTTTTTCATCCAGTTGTTGAGTCAAAACGGTGAAATTTCGGATATCAACGACCATCACCGAGATTAAACGACGCACGTGCAAGGCGGCGGTGACGGTAAAATCCTTAGCGGTTCCTACATCGTCGGAGCAGTCGCTTAGATCGCTGACGGGGCAATAGAATTCCAAATCGGTTTGTCCGAAGGTCAGGCGATCGCTATTATGCAAGATCACTGGAATACTGACTCGGCGTCCATTCACAAACGATCCATTCCGACTGCCAAGGTCAATTAAATAAAAGTCCCCCGTGTCCATGGACTGTAACATTGCGTGGGCGCGGGACATCCAGCGGTCCCCGATTGCGAAATTGTTATCTTCACTCCGTCCAATTGTCCAGCAGTTACTTCCCACTAACGGAAGATAGCGGTTTCCTGCTTCAGTTCGCAGTACGAGATGAGGAGTGGTTGGGATATTTGCCACAGGTTAAGCACCAACGTCATGGAATTCTAACCCTCTTATTTTAATAAGGAGTCACCCTAGACTGAAACATCCACGACCTTTATGATCAAAAGTCGTGGAACGTTCTGGGTTTTGGGTTCTGTTGTTAATTCTGAACACTTCACCCCTCCACGATGGAAAATCCTTTTTAAAGTCAGATGCTTAACCCTGGAGAAGGGATATTAAAATTATAATCTTACAGCTTAAGCCGCTAAAGCGGCCAGCCAAAACAAGCTATCTACCACAATTGTACTCAAAACTGCACCCCCAAACGCCCACCAGTTTAATTGATTGGAGCGCAAGGGTAAACTACCGACTCCCAGCAAAAGAATCCCGAGCACCGCAGCCCAACCACAGCCCCAGGGGGTGTTAACTTGGGCGATCGCACTCTGGAAAATCGGGATGGCTAGTTCCGGTTCAACTTGCATCAACTGCCGCCAATGGGGAATTAAATTAACGATATAAAAATAAACGTCAGTTACGGTGGTTCCAAATAAGGAACCCAAATAAAACCAGCTTCCGATCGCCAGTTGGCCTCGCCATAAACACCATAGGGCCACGGGTAGACCGATTGCCTCTAGAGGTAAATGTAGCAAGGGTTCCCATCGAAACCATCCCCAGTATATTGCTCCGGCCAACCAACTTCCGGTAAATCCCAGTAATAAATCTCCCCAGATCTCAGTGGCATCGCGCGATCGCAAGACCTGGGCCAGTCCTACCCACCCCACACTTAAAGCTACCGCCAGTAGGGGCAGATGCCGCACTAAGGGTGCTTCAAAGAAGACCGGGACCGACACTAGAAAGGCGCTAGCGGCAAACATCCGCCACCGGGGGCCGACTTGGATTTTGCTAAATGAATTATTCAGATTGAGGCTTGCAGATTTCACGGCTGCTCCAGCGGAAGGGTAGGAAGACCAGGATTTATTTAACAACTCTTTAATATTCTTTACTTAACTTCATCATATTTAATATATCACAAGGAATATCCCCCCCTAGGGGATTTACCCTGTTTAAATTTTACTCGATTCCTGAAATTCTGGGGAAAGGAACCCTCCCAACCCGAGCAAGCTCTAATTTTTTAAGGAAAATTTTATGAATCACTGCCAAATTTTGCTCGGAGTCTAGTCCCTAGATATTAAATAACCAATTGAGAATATAATGCGTTTATTCTGCTGTGAGGCTTTACCACAGGGGAAAGAAGCCTGTTTCGGCATTCCGCCACTCTCATCTAAACCTGACGAATCCAGGAAAAAATGAAGATCAAGAACTTCTCCTGGAATAAATCAATCCACCATGAAGGTCAACTTCAGATATAGATACAGATAACATAGGGAAAATTCATGGGACTATCACGCAATCAATTTTTCACCCTAGGGAGCCTCGGTGCACTCAGTATTGCGATCGCCACTGCTACCAAAGCACTGAGCACCGAACTCCTAGGACACAAAAGCGTTACCAGCATTACCACTTCCCTATCTGGGTTGGCTTCGAGTCCGCAAATCTTAACCAGGACTCCACCCGCTTCGGACCTGGTAAGCGCCGGACCCGAAACCCACCTCAATCTATTTCAGGCGATCGTTTTAGGATTCGTTCAGGGGACCACTGAATTTATCCCGATTAGCAGCACAGCTCACTTAAAAGTGATCCCCGTCGCCCTCGGCTGGGGAGATCCCGGGGTTGCCTTCAGTGCCATCATTCAACTCGGCAGCATCGGGGCAGTGATCTGGTATTTTTGGAATGATTTGAGTACCCTAGCAAACGGATCCGTGCGGGCGCTGCTGCGCCGTGAATATGAGGACCACGACTTTCGGATTGTCCTCGGCATTCTCATCGGGTCCGTGCCGATCATCGTGTTCGGGTTAATTGTCAAATATGTGATTCCCGAGTTTTACGACCAAACGCTCCGGACTCTCAGCGCGATCGCCATTGTCTCGATCGCAATGGCAATCTTGCTAGGAATTGCCGAACGTTTTGGGCGACGAAAGCGGAACTTTGGGCAACTGAGTCTCAAAGATGGTCTATTAATGGGACTCGCCCAGGTCCTAGCCTTAGTTCCAGGTGTCTCCCGTTCCGGTTCTACCATTACCGCTGGATTGTTCTTAGGGTTAGATCGCACCACTGCCGCCCGGTTTTCATTTTTGCTGGGCCTCCCTGCTATTACCTTAGCCGGATTAGTGGAACTCAAGGATCTCTTGAGCTCTAATTTAGACAGTATCGGCATAGTACCTTTGCTGGGAGGATTGATTTCTTCGGCAGTCTTTTCTTATCTATCTATCGCATGGCTGATTCAGTTCTTAAAAACCCAGAGTACCTGGGTTTTTATCTGGTATCGGATAGCTTTTGGCTGTGTTATTTTACTAGCCCTCTCCTTGGGTTGGATACAGGGCTAGTTCAGAGTAAAGACCCTCAGTCGAACAATTTCCAACCTTCTAAGGAAGGCGCAGGAAAAAAAACCGTTCAGGACGTCATTCCAGGTGTTCAGGAGTAGGGTGTGCCAGACCGATCTCGGGTAGAATAAAGCAAGAATCGATGAATCTGACGCACTCTACAACCGTGCCTTACACCTAACCTTGCGGGGATGGCAATATTTTATAGTTTGGCCGGGACTAAGCGTATAATAGGGAAGCAGCACCTTAATCGGGAGAACTGAATGATGCTATCGGTTCCAGGCTATCAAATTCTTGCCAAAATTTACGAAAGTTCCAATACCCTTGTCTATCGAGGACGTCGCGAGTTCGATGGGCAACCCGTTATCCTTAAAGTTCTTCATAAAGACTATCCCACTGAGCAAGAACTAGGGAATTATCAACAAGAATATGAATTAATTCGTTCTTTTAATTTACCGGGAATTATTAAAGCCTATAGTCTGGAAAAATATCAAAATACTTTAATGATGAGCTTGGAGGATTTTGGGGGAGAATCCTTAAGACAATTAATTACCTCTCAAAAATTTACAATCCTTGGATTTTTAAATCTGGCGATTAAAATCGCCGAAAGTTTAGCCGAGCTCCACTCTGCTAATATTATTCACAAAGATATTAATCCGGCCAATATTGCCTTTAACCCGGTTACGGGACAACTCAAAATCATCGACTTTAGTATCTCTACGGTATTGACCCGAGAACATCCCACCGTGGAAAAGTCTGCTGCCTTAGAGGGGACTCTGGCTTATATGTCCCCGGAACAAACCGGCAGAATGAACCGATCGCTCGATCGCCGCAGCGATTTTTATTCCCTCGGGGTTACTCTGTACGAACTCCTGAGCGATCGCCTCCCCTTTGAAACCACCGATGCGATCGAATTAGTTCATTGCCACATTGCGATCGAGCCAGTTCCCCCCCATCAACACAACCCCGACCTTCCTAAAGGCCTCTCGGACATCATCCTCAAACTCTTGGCAAAAAGCCCCGAAGAACGCTATCAGAGCGCTTGGGGGTTAAAAGCCGATCTAGAGGAATGTCTTAGCCAACTGAGGACCACTGGCACTATTGCGGAATTTCCCCTAGGACGGATGGATATTTCTGATAAATTTCAAATCCCCAAAAAATTGTACGGTAGACAAACTGAAATTGAACGCTTTATGAACGCTTTTGATCGCGTCATGGGGGGTCATACTGAAATGATTTTAGTTGGGGGGTATTCTGGAATTGGAAAATCCGCTTTAGTTGATGAAATTAAATATAAAATTAATCAGAAAAAAGGATATTTTATCTCGGGTAAATTTGACCAATTTCAGCGATATGTTCCTTACTCAGCCATTGTGACTGCCTTTTCTGATTTAGTCGAACAATTGTTAACCGAAAGCGAAAAGCAGCTAGAAATCTGGAAAGAGAATTTATTAACTGCCCTCGGTTCTAACGGCCAAATCATTATCGATGTCATCCCGGAAGTTGAATTAATTATCGGTCATCAACATCCCGTGCCGCAACTCGGACCGAGTGAATCTCAAAACCGATTTAATTTAGTTTTTCAAAATTTTATTCGCGTCTTTTGTACCCAAAAACATCCTTTAGTAATTTTCCTCGATGACTTGCAGTGGGCAGATTCGGCAACACTCAAGCTAATTGAGTTAATGATGACCGATGAAAAGACACGATACTTATTTCCAATTGGAGCTTATCGAGATAATGAAGTCAACCCCACTCATCCCTTAACCCTCACCTTGGATGGACTTCGGAAACAAGGGGCGACGATTAATCAAATGACCCTAACACCCTTGGGAATTGAGCAAATCAACCAACTGATTAGTGAGACCTTACATCAGGACCGAATGACGGTACAACCCTTGGCGGAATTAGTCGTCCAGAAAACCCAGGGGAATCCCTTCTTTGTCAATCAATTTTTAAAGACGCTCTATCAGGAGAATCTTCTCACATTTAATCCCAATGCGGGCAATGACAAAATCGGGGGGTGGCAATGGGATATTGAGCAAATTAAGGCCGTAGGAATTACGGATAATGTCGTAGAATTGATGGTTAGTAAATTAAGGAAATTGCCGGAAGCAACTCAAGAAGTGCTACGGCTAGGGTCTTGCTTGGGGAACCAATTTGACTTAAATACCCTGTCTTTGATTTATGCCAAGGAATCTTTCGGGACATTCTCCGATATGTCACCGGCGATCGCCGAGGGATTGATTCTACCTATTATGGCGGAAGAAGTAACCGACCCCAGTTCTATTAATCCCCTATTAATTCTCAGCTATAAGTTTTTACATGATCGAGTACAGCAGGCAGCTTATGCCTTAATTGACGACTCCCAAAAAAAGGCAGTTCACCTGCAAATTGGCCGGATGTTAGTCGCCAGTACCCCGGAAGAATATTGGTCGGATAAAATATTTGAACTGGTGGATCATTTGAATGTAGGCCGATCGCTGATTGATGAAGAGGCGGAAATTATAGAATTGGCGACTTTAAATTTAGAGGCGGCGAAAAAAGCTAAAAATGCCACTGCCTATGTCGCCGCCCATCAATATTTGAAAGCCGGCATGGACCGCCTCACAAAAAGCATTTGGGACAGCAATTATGAGTTAGCCTTGGAACTCTACAAACAACGCTCCCTGGTTGAGTATCTAAATGGCAACTTTGAGGAATCCGAAGCCTTTATTAAAGAAACTCTCAACCGGACTCACTCAGTTATAGAAAAGGCGGAAATTAATAATTTGCTGTTACTTCAATATGTCTTGCGTGGGGAATACAGCCAAGGGTTGAAAACAGGACGGAAAGCCCTCTCACTCCTGGGAATTGACTTACCGGAGACCGATTTACAAACGGTGATCGGGACCGAATTTGCCGCTGCCAAAGCCAAATGGGAAGGGAAAGAAATTGCCCGGTTAATCGATGAACCTCAGACCACTCGACCCGAAACCAAAATCGCCTTAAAACTGCTCACCACCCTTGCAGCTCCAGCCTACTTGATTGACCCCCAACTCTGGATGGCGATCGTTCTCAAAGGGGTGAATCTTTCCCTAAAATACGGCAGCATCCCCGAGTCTTGTATTTCTTATACCAACTACGGACTGCTGCTAAATTCAGTCTTGGGAGATTATAAATCGGGCTATGAATTTGGATTATTAGCCCTCAATCTGATTGAAAAATGGGGAAGTATTGAACTAAAAAGTAAAGCTTGTGCGGGATTTGCCAATACCTTAAGTTTTTGGTTTAAACATATCAAAGAATCGAATCGACTCAATAAAGAAGGGTATCAAGCAGCCTTGGAATCCGGGGATTTAGAATATGCTGGATATCTTCTTAATAATACCGTCATCAATTCTTATTTTGAGGGTCAAAACATCTCTCAAATCAGCAAAGAAACCACCCCCTGTTTTCATTTCGCGCAAAAAACTAAGAATCAAATCTCAAGTGACCTCACCCTGGGGTTACAACTGATCCTCTTTAATTTAATGAAAATTACACCCGACCCCCTAGAATTTTCTTATGAAGAAACCAGCGAAGCCGAATATTTGGCAAGTTGTTATCAGGAGAACAAATTTTATTCCCTCTGTACTTATTTAATCCGAAAATTACAGGTCCTCTATCTCTATAATCGCCTAGATGAAGCAAAAACTTGTGCTTTAGAAGCAGAAAAATATCTGCTATATATTACGGGTACTCTGCCCACAACGGATTATAATTTTTATCACTCCCTGCTGTTATGTGCACTCTATACTCAGGCATCGCCGGAAGAACAAACAGAGTATCAGGAAAAAATCGCCGCTAATCAACAACAGATGAAAGTTTGGGCAGACAATTGTCCGGACAACTTTGAACATAAATATCTGTTAGTAGGAGCGGAACTTGCACGGATGGCGGGAGACGAAGAGGAAGCTCTCGACTTGTACGATCGCGCCATAGAATCCGCCCGGAAATATGAATTTATCCAAAACGAAGCCTTAGGGAACGAACTGGCGGCAGAATATTGGTTCCAACGGAATAAACAAAAATATGGCCGCGTTCACCTGCGAGAAGCCTATTATGGATATCAACGCTGGGGTGCCGTGAGAAAAGTAACCGAACTAGAGGCGATTTATCCACACTTACTGACCAAAGCATCGGGGAATTCAGGGGCGATCGACACTCGCACCACCGCCATTCATACCACCACCGACAATCATGCCGGTATCCTGGATTTAGCCTCAGTGATGAAAGCATCCCAAGCAATTTCAGGAGAAATTGTCCTGGATAAATTGCTGGCAAAACTGATGAAAATCTCCATCGAAAATGCCGGTGCACAAAAAGGATGCTTAATTTTACCCGCAGAAAGTAAACTCACGATCGCCGCCGAAGCATCCGTTGATCGCGAAGAAGTCACCGTCGCTCAATCTGCACCGGGAACTCTGGGAGGGCGATCGCTAGAACCCGATCAAGTCCCCGTCACCCTCATCAACTATGTTGAACGGACCAAATCGGATGTCGTCCTCACTGATGCGGCAACCGATGGCAAATTCACCGCCGACCCTTATATTATTTCCCACAACTTAAAATCCGTCCTGTGCCTTCCGATACTCGATCGCGGGCAATTAATCGGCATCCTCTACTTAGAAAATAATCTGACTACCGGAGCCTTTACCACCAACCGTTTAGAAGTGCTAAGACTGCTCTCTGCTCAGGCGGCAATTTCTCTAGAAAATGCCCTTTTATATGCCTCCGTCGAGCAGAAAGTGCAACAACGCACCCAGGAATTAAATGAGAAAAATACCCGACTTGAACAAACGTTACATGAACTACAGCGCACCCAAGCTCAATTAATTCAAAGTGAAAAAATGTCCGGACTTGGACAAATGGTAGCCGGGGTTGCTCATGAGATTAATAATCCCGTAGGGTTCATTTATGGAAACCTAACCCCCGCTTCTCAATACGTTCAAGAATTGATGAATTTAATTGAAATTTATCAGCAGGAATATCCCAATCCCACCCCGATTATTATTGAAACTTTGGAAGAACTCGACCTAGAGTTTTTAGCCGAAGACTTGCAAAAACTGCTCAATTCTATGAAAGGAGGAGCAGAACGCATTCGCAATATAGTCCTATCCCTGCGAAATTTTGCACGTCATGATGAGGCGGATATGAAACCCGTAGATATTCATGAAGGCATCCAAAGTACCTTGATGATCTTGCAACCGCGACTGCGGTGCGAAGGAGCACAGCGGGGAATTGAGGTGATAGAAGAGTATGGTACTTTACCCCGAGTCACCTGTTACGCCTCGGAACTGAATCAGGTGTTCATGAATATTTTAAGTAATGCGATTTATGCATTAGAAAAAAACGAGAACATCGCAGTACCCACGATTCAGATTCGTACCGAACTCAGTCGTCGCAATTCGGCGATCGTCCGTATTTCTGATAATGGTCCAGGAATGAGCGATGAGGTATTAAGGCGGATTTTTGACCCATTTTTCACCACCAAACCTGTCGGTTCGGGGACGGGTTTAGGGTTATCCATCAGCTATCAAATTGTCGTCGAAGCACATGGCGGAGAACTCACCTGCACCAGTACACCGGGAAGCGGGACTGAATTTGTGATTGAGATTCCCCTGCAACCGCGCTCAAGGTTTAGTTAACCCACCACCCCCAAAACCCGGTATCTCGAAGCAACCCGGGTTTTAAATCTACTCAATATCTACCTTACCCGCTACAATTCTATGAGTGAATCTTCCATCCGTCCAGCCGTCATTACCAAAATAATTCCCGATTCCATCGCCGCCGAAATGGGATTTGAACCCGGCGATGCGATCGTTTCCATCAACCAACAAAAACCCCGAGACTTAATTGATTATCAATTCCTCTGTGCCGATGAACTCCTGGAACTCGAAGTCATCGATACCCGAGGCAAAACCCATCAATTAGAAATCGAAAAAGACTACGATGAAGACCTCGGCATCGAATTTGAATCCGCCTTATTTGATGGACTCATTCAATGTAACAATCGCTGTCCCTTCTGCTTCATCGACCAAAAGCCTCCGGGAATGCGAGATACCCTCTATCTCAAAGATGATGACTATCGCCTCAGCTTTCTCTATGGTTCCTACCTCACCCTCACCAACCTCAGCCAAAAAGAGTGGAACCGCATCGAACAAATGCGCCTTTCTCCCCTCTACGTTTCCGTCCATGCCACCGAACCGGAAATTCGCATTCGCCTGTTAAAAAATCCTCGCGCCAGCCAGATTCTCGACCAATTAAGCTGGTTTGCAGAAAAACGCCTGCAAATTCATGCTCAAGTCGTTGTTTGTCCCGGGATTAATGATGAAAAACACCTCGAAAAAACTCTCTTAGACTTAGCAAAATTTGGCAGCGGAGACATTCCCGCAGTCGCATCCGTAGCCGTCGTCCCCGTCGGCTTAACTCGTTTTCGTCCAGAGGAAGATGAACTCATCCCCGTCACCGCAGAAAAAGCCCGAGAAGTCATCCAACAAGTGCAAACCCTACAACTCAAATTCCGCAAAACATTAGGGTCCACCTTTGCCTGGTTAGCCGATGAATGGTTCCTGATTGCTGGGGAAGAATTGCCTCCCGAATCCGACTATGAAGACTATCCCCAAATTGGCAATGGCGTCGGTTCCATCCGCCAATTCCTAGAGGAATTTGATGAAATTGCCACGGAATTATTGCCGCCAAAGGTGTCTCCCCCGCGACAATTCACCTGGGTTGTGGGAAATGCCGTAGAAAAAGCCTTTCAACCCATTGTAGAGCGCCTAAATTCGGTAGAAGGATTACAGATAGAAATGGTAGCCCTCTGTAGCGACTTCTGGGGACAAACTATGAGCGTCACTGGAGTGCTAACAGGTCAAGATTTACTGAACGGTTTGAGAAATAAGCCGTTAGGCAATGCAATTTTATTACCCGATGTAATGTTAAAACATGGGGAAACCCGGTTTTTAGATAATATGACCGTCGAGGATTTAGCGGCTCAATTAAAAACGCCTATATTGCCAGTCAGTGGGATTGAGGGGTTAATTTTAGGTTGTATTGATGGGATATCCGAGTTGGTGGAGATGTCCAGATAAGGCTAGGCAGGAGAGGGTTTGGGCTAAATGCAGCTAATGTTTGACAAAATAACCAAATTATGTTAGAGTCAGTACCCTAGATACATATCCTGTAACCCTGAGTTCCTGTAGCTGCACCCTGCGTGGATCTCAGCCCACTTATGGCATTATCTCCGCAGGGCGCGATCGCTGGCCGCAGAAAATGCTCGAACACCCCCAGGCTAGCTAATCCAAAAGTCGCGCTCGTTTTGCGATTAAATCTTTCTTTTTTAGCGACTTAGAACCGGAGGCACGGTTGGAATTAATGAAACATCGGTTAATGTCCCTGTCGCGCCCAACACAAAAATTTCTCACAAAAGCCTGTGCCGGAGGATTTCTATCAAGTCGCCCTGTGAAATCGACACTCTGGATGTTCTGAAATTAGAAAGCGACTGGGTGCAACAACGCTTAAGTCTCAGATATCAAGAGTTAATCTGTTAACCAGTCTGGAGCAATGAATTATTTTGGGATTGCTAGGCTAAGACTATGCCAGATGTGCGATCGCGCCCCTGCAGCTTCTTTAAGGTCGAATGAACAGCGATCCCCTAGCTCGGTAGCGGTAAGTACCTTTGAGAATCTACTTCTTAAGTAGCAGTACAAATCTAGCTCTTCAGCAGTAGGTTTTTTTTAGAAATAATAGTTAGTGTAGTGAATGTAGGAATACCCAAGGATATATATGACCGATAATAACCCGCATTTTAATAAGCCTGACGCAAATCCTGACTTTCTGGAAAAGAATGTTGACAATAGCAAAAACCAGCAGATTCAGGCGCAGACTAGCGAAAATGCAGAATCACCGGAAGATGAATCATCAGGCTCAGGCCTTGGTGCCAGGATAGCTGGAGCAGCAGTCGGGGGTATACTGGGTGCTCGCTCTGGAGGCCTTATTGGTGCTGTAGCCGGCTCAGTTGCTGGGGCTATGATTGGTAAAGGTACTGCTGATACGGTTAACCGTGCTGTAGATAATTTAGGGGATGCAGCACATACTGTCGCAGACGGTATTACCCACACTGTCGAAGATTTAGGGGCAGTAGCAAGGGAAACTGCGGAGGAAGTTAAACCCTCTATCAAAGCTACAGCAGAAGCCCTCAAGGAAACTGTTGAGGAAACTAAGCCTTCGATTAAAGGTATAGCCGAATCTGTCAATGAGACAGTGAAGGAAGTCAAGCCTTCTGTAGTAGATGCAGTCAAGAGCGCATCCGAGGAAGTCAAACCTACGATTAGAGAAGTAAAAGATTCAGTCAAGCAGACAGTCGAAGGTGTCCAGCCTTCTATACAAAGTGCAGCGGACTCTATTAAGAGCACTGTCGAGGAAGTTAAACCTTCTGCCAAAGCTGTAGCTCAGGAAATTGAGGGGGCAAGTAAGGATCTGAGATCCACTGTAAAAGATACAGCGAAAGCAGTTGAGCCATCTATAAAAAGCGCAGCCCAATCGCTTCAATCATCTGGCAAGAGTGTAGCTGAATCAATGAAGTCATCGGCTCAAAGCGCAGCGCAGGATGTTAAGTCATCGGCCCAAAATGCCGCCGAATCTGCTAAAGATGCAGCGCAGGATGTTAAGCAGGATGTTAAGTCATCGGCCCCAAACCCAACCCCATTTCCTCAACCTCCAGCGCATGATTTTAAGTCCTCTGCCCCCAATGCAGCCCAATCTGCTAAAGGTGCAGCCCATGATGTTAAATCATCGGCCCAAAATGCAGCCCAATCTGCTAAAGGTGCAGCCCATGATATTAAGTCATCTGCCCAATATCTAGCCGACTCCGCTGCCCAGAAAGATAAGGATAGCGATATTCATATCTCCGGCAGTCCTGAACTCAAGGACAAAGTGGTCATTCATGACAAGAGAATCATTAAGGACTAGGTAAAGTAAGGACTTAACTCCAGCTTGTTAAAGCTAGGGCTAAGAGGGTTTAACAGAGAGTGGCTCTTAGAAAAGAGACCACTCTTTGCTGTGCAATGGACCCTGACAGTACCAGGAGCAATGTAGAGAAGGTCTGCAATTTCCTGATTGCTCCGTCCGGCTACAATCACCGGCACGCCCAAGGAAGCAGATTTACAGCGAATTCGGCAATGAAGCATCTGGGTCCCCTGTCTGTGGGGGTTGAGTTCCTGTCGCTGCTTTGCCCCAAGTAGTTCCCAATTAGTTAGACAGAGGAGCGAAGGGTGAATACAGTGACCTCTGGTGGGCAATTGAGCCGTATCGGTATGATGCTAAAACCAATTCCTCGGTTTACATAAAGACGATTTCCTGATTGCCCATATCCTTTAATCCAGCCGTCAGCGTGTACCTCATTTTCTTTACTAAAAGTCATCCAAGTCCATTCTGGGGTGAAGGGTAGACGAACTTGCCCACCATGGGTGTGTCCTGCTACAGCCAAAGGTGCAGTGTTAGGAGGTAACGCTTCAAAGGAATCTGGGTTGTGCATCATCACCAACCTTGGTGTTCCTTCTGGCACTAAGTTCACCGCGACTTTCGGTTTATCGTTATTTGGCCAGTGTGCGCCGATGCCTACTAGGTATAGGGGGGTGTTGTCCGCCGTGTTTGCTGCCGTTTGGTTGCGATTCTCGGACGGTTCAATTGCTCTTAGGGGTGGGTTGCCGATCGCAACCGCCTCGTTCTGGAGGACTTCCACACCCACTGCTTCAAGCGCTTCATGCAATTGACGCGCTAACTCTCTGTTTGGCGTGGTTTGCTTGCTTTTCATGGCATAGTCATGATTGCCCAAGACAGCATAGGTGGGGATGCCTGCTTCTGGAAGCGATCGCACCATTTCAACAGCCTTGTTAATCTCTTCGCTGGGGTCTTCACCTGGATGGTAGATAAAGTCACCCGCAATGAGCACCAGTGCTGGACGCTCCTCGATTAATTGTTCCACAATGCGACCGATGGTATTAGTATTGTCCATCCACATTCCTATTTGCCAGTCAGCAATCAGTGCAACTCGCTTCCCTTCCCAAGCAGCGGGAAGATTAGGGATTTCTGCAACTTCCTCTTCTGTATCGATTAGGTACGGTTCGAGCAAACTCCAAAGGAGAATTAAGCCAAAAATTCCTAACAAACCTAACAACGTATATTTAATAGTCTTCATTTTTGATTTTGATAAGATGTCTCATACTATTAGAGAAAATTTTAAGCAACTGGAGTAGGTGGCATTAATCACTAAAATGGGTTGGCCCTCGTTCGGCATCATGACAAGGCCGCTCTTTTCAACTGCTTGTTAGGTTTCCTTTTTTCCACCTACTCACACTCAAATTTAGTGCTTATCTGCAAGTAGAAAACAGTCAAATCCTCTAACTTGTTTAGGTTTTAGTAGAGGCTATTATAAACCTCCCTCTCCCTTATAAACCTATTTGGATATAAAAGTAAACACCTCTATCCATAGGGGTTTTTTATCTCTAACTAATGGTAGATTTTTAAAAATATTGAAGTGTCACCTCGACAGTGGGTAGTCGGGCAAACTTGTGCTTTCTTTTGTTTAACGTAAGTAGGTAAAGATAACTCAACTCAACATCGCTGTAGGGTGGGCATTGCCTTTGAGCCTCTCTATGCTTGAATTACAGACTTTTAGTGGACAATGCCCACCTTGGGTCCCCCGCCTGTGGGGGCTGAATTGCTGTCCCTGCACCCTGTTGAGGTGTGGGTAAACACATTACCCGGAAACTTAACAAAATTTAATCAATTAGGCTATACTGTATCCGGAATATATCAAAATGATATAAATGCTTGAACTCTCTGCTTTAGGACTCCTGCAACGCCATCCCCTACATGGCTATAGGTTGAAGCAAGAACTGGAGCTATTTATGAGTAGCTGCATGAGCGTCAACTATGGAGCCATCTACCCTTTGCTGAAACGCTTAGAGGAACGGGGTTACATTGCTGCGATCGCCCGGGAATCTGGAGATGCGGGTCCCAGCCGCACGATTTATGGCATTACCCCCAGTGGGCGCGATCGCTGGCGGCAAAAAATGCTCGAACATCCCCAGGATAGCTGGGTGAAAAGTCGGGCGCGGTTTGCCATTAAATTTTTCTTCTTCAGCGATTTAGAAGCGGAGGCGAGACTGGAATTAATGGAACATCGATTAGTGCTTTGTCGCGCTCGATACAAAAGTTTTGCAGAAAAACCCTTGCCGGAGGATTTCTATCAAGCAAATGTCTGGAATCGGCATTTGGATGTCCTGCAATCAGAAATCGAATGGGTGCTAGAACAAATTGCCCTTGAGGTTAAACCGCTGACAAGGGATGAAGTTCAAGTAAAAGAAAGGGGAAATCACTTAGGAGCTCGTAAACCTTCTTAACTGGTTGAAATTGATTCGTTAGCCAATTTCCCCTAAAAATTTAAATTATTTATGGCTAATTCAAACAAGGACAGGGAAAATATGGAATTACCAAAAACTTCCAATTCAACAGTCGAAACTGAAGAAAAAGCGAATACCGTTTTGTTAGAAACGGAATTAGAGCGACCGCAAAGCAAACCGTTGTGGGATAAAAAGCGCGGGTTTAAATGGGCAAGTAAGCAGGGGCGATCGCTGGCATCTGCCCTATTCTTATTGTTATTAGTAGTCGTTGGCGGCACGGGCTGGTATTTTTGGCAATCGAGGCAAACTGCTCTAGCCAATAGCGAACAGCAAGGTGCAGCCGAAGGGCCCCAAGGGGTTGCAGTCCGATTAGCTACGGTGGAAATGACCAATTTAAGGGAAACCTCGGAATTTGTCGGAACCCTAGAGGCACAACAGGCAGCAGTTGTGCGCCCAGAAATGGCAGGGCGAGTCAGTCAAATTGATGTCAAAGCCGGGGATAAAGTCTCCCGAGGGGAGATTATTGCCCGCATCGATACCCGGGAAATTGAAGCCAGACTCCGCCAAGCCCAGGCGGCACAAGCCCGGGCGCAATCTCAGGTTGCAGAATTAGAGGCAGGCAGCCGACCCGAGGAAATTGCTCAAGGAGAGGCTCGTTTAGCCGCAGCGGAGGCCCGATTGGCGGAGGTACTCGCGGGGACTCGTCCCGAAGAGATTGCTCAGGCACAAGCGCGTTTGCGGCAGGCACAGGCACGATTAGCTCAATTGCGGGCGGGTAATCGTCCGGAAGAGATTGCCCAAGCTGAATCTCGGTTACAACAGGCCCGATCGCGTCTGGAATCTTTACGGGCGGGGAGTCGTGGGGATGAAATTGCCCAAGCTCAAGCCCAAATTGCGGATGCTCAAGCGCGGGTGGAATTAACCACCGAACGGGTGGAACGGAATCGGGAATTAGCGGATCAAGGGGCAATTTCCCGCGATCGCTTTGATGAAGTAGTCACGGAAAACCGGCGTGCCCAAGCCGATTTACAGCGATTTCGGCAACGGGTCGAGGAACTGGAAAACCAGCGAGGGGAGGAAGTTGTAGGCGCTGAATTACAAGTGACTGAAGCGGAACAAGCGTTAGCCCAGTTACAAAGTGGGGCGCGTCCCGAAGAAATTGCTCAGGCGGAAGCGGAGGTGGCGGAAGCCCAGCAACTGCTGAATCAGCGACAAAATGGCGCACGTCCCGAAGAAATTGCTCGCGCCGAAGCGGAGGTGGAAGAAACGCGGCAAGAGTTACGTCAATTAGAGAATGGGACCCGACCCGAAGAAATTGACCAAGCTAAGGCACAGTTGGCGGAGGCGATCGCTCAAGTGAGAGGTTTGGAGGTGCAGTTACAAGATGCCAATATCGTCGCACCCTTTGAGGGAATTGTCGGCGATATTCCAGCGAAAGAGGGCGATGTCGTCAGTGTGGGGCAGGAATTAACCACGTTGACTCAAAATGATACTTTAGAATTGCGTCTGTCTATTCCCCTAGAACGCGGGTCTGAGTTGAAGTTGGGAATGCCGGTGGAAATTACCGATGCCAACGGACAACCGTTGAGTATGGGGACGGTGAGTTTTGTGTCTCCCAGGGTTAATTCGGATTCCCAAACGATTTTAGCGAAGGCAAGGTTTGCCAATCAAGGACAATTACGCGATCGCCAATTTGTGCGGGCTAAATTGGTTTGGAACGAACAGGACAATCGGATTGTGGTGCCGACTACGGCGATTACCTTCCAAGGGGAGGACCGATTTATCTTTGTGGCGCGAGGCGAGGACCCGGCGACTGCGGAACGAGTAGCGGTAACCCTGGGATTAGTTCAAGGCGATCGCGCAGAAGTGATTGAAGGACTGGCAAATGGCGATCGCATTGTCATTTCTGGTTTACAACGCCTATCCGACGGGGCTCAGATTCGTCCGATTGCCGATGAACCTGCCGCAGCGAATCCCGAGTCATCCCCGGCGGCAGCACCCTCCCGGTAAGTATCAGTGACTTTAGGCAAGTGAGAGCATGATTCTTCAAAACCATCTCTCACCTTGAATTAATCAGGAATTAGCCGTAAATCATCGCGAATCCCTAACTCAATGTTTACTACTTTTTTTGTCAAACGCCCGGTTTTCGCCTCTGTCTGTTCCCTGTTGATTATCATAATCGGGTTAGTCAGTTATACAAGATTGCCGGTTCAGGAATTTCCCAGTATTGACCCGCCTGTTGTGACCGTATCAACGGTTTATTCCGGTGCCAGTCCCCTGGTGGTGGAAACCGAAGTCACCGAAATTTTAGAAGGTCAACTGAATGGGATTGAAGGGATTAAAACCCTCACATCTCAAAGTCGAGAAGGGGTGAGCTCGATTACCCTCCAGTTTAACCTCGATCGCGATATTGATTTGGCCGCCCAAGACGTGCGATCGCGAGTGGATCGGGCGCTGCGCCAACTCCCGGATGATGTAGATACGCCCCAAGTCACCAAACAGGAAGGGGATGTTTCTCCCATTGTGTGGTTTGCCTTATTCGGGGAAAATTACACCTCCCTGGAATTAAGTGATTATGCCGAACGGTTTATTACCGATAACCTAGAAAGCGTTCCGGGGGTGAGTAACATCTTTATCGGAGGTCAACGGCGCTATGCGATGCGATTATGGATCGACCCGGTGAAACTGGCAGCGCGGAATTTGACGGTTTTGGATATTGAACGGGCCTTACGTCAAGAAAACCTAGAAATTCCGGGCGGTTTAGTCGAGGGAGAACAATCGGAATATTCGGTCCGAGTTCTCGGTAGACTGCAAACCCCGATGGAATATGACAATTTAATTCTTCAGCGCAACCCCGATGGGACGCAAATTCGATTTAAAGATGTGGGACGGGCGGAAATTGGTGCAGAAAGCGATCGCTCGTTTGTCCGGTTTCGTGGAATTCCGGCGGTTTCTCTGGGGGTCGTAAAAATCTCCAGTGCCAATACAATCGAAGTTGCTCGCGGTGCGAAAGCCAAAATGGAGGAACTCTCCAGGGATTTTCCCGAAGGGTTAAATTATCAGATAGCTGTTGATAGTTCGGAATTTGTGGAACTTGCCATTGATGAAGTTTGGACTTCCCTTTTTCTGGGTACATTGCTGGTTATTCTGATTATCTTTGTCTTCCTACGGGACTGGCGATCAACTTTAATTCCTGCCGTCACTATTCCCATTTCTTTGGTGGGTGCATTTGCCATCATGTTTATACTCGGGTATTCCATTAATACCCTGACTTTATTTTCCTTGACCTTAGCAACCGGGTTAGTCGTGGATGATACAATTGTTGTCCTCGAAAATATTGTCCGGTATATTCAAGAGAAAAATATGAAACCCTACCAAGCGGCCCTGCTTGGAGTGAGTGAGGTGGTTTTTGCCGTGATTGCCACCACTGTTGTTTTAATTGCGGTGTTTATGCCAGTCGGGTTTTCTGGGGGAAATACGGGACGATTATTCACAGAATTTGCCCTAACCCTAGCCGGTTCCGTCGTGATTTCTTCCTTTGTGGCTTTGACCTTAGCACCAGCATTATCAGCCCGTATCTTGCGGCGCGATAGTGAAATGAAAGGCGGTGTATTTACCATCATTGAATTCTTTTTTGACCGCATGGAACGAGCATATCGCTGGTCTTTGCGGAAAATCATGCCCTTAAAAGCGATTGTCGTCATTGCCTTTATTGGGTCCTTAGCCTTAACTGTTTTCTTATTTAATCAAGTCCCCAAAGAATTCATTCCTACCGATGACCGAGGGGCGATTTTTACGATTGTTCGAGGTCCGCAAGGGGTCACGATTAATTACACGGATAATGTGATGCGGCAGGTGGAAGAAACGTATAGTAAAATCCCGGAAGTTAAAAGTTATTTAACCATTGGTGCATTTGGTCGGGGGACGCCCGGTCAAGTGAACCAGGGATTTGCCTTTGTCCGTCTCCAACCTTGGGCGGAACGAACCGCAGAAGGTCAGTCTCAGCAGGAAATTATTGGTCGCTTATTTGGTCAGTTTTCCCAGATTACGGATGCGGTAGTGTTACCCATTAATCCCCCTTCTTTACCTGGTTCCGGGTTTAGTCAACCTGTAGAATTTGTGTTGCAAGGCAGTGATTTAGAAGAACTGGCTCGGGTTTCGGAAGATTTGGCAAAACAAGCCAATGAGTTGCCGGAATTAATGAACGTCGATACAGATTTAACCCTGACCAAACCGGAATTATTAATTAGCATTGACCGCGCTCAGGCAGCAAACTTAGGCATTTCTGTTCAGGATATTTCCCGAACCTTGCAAATCATGTTTGGAGGACAGCAAATTACAAATTTTAACCAAGGAAACCGCCGGTATGAGGTGATTGTCCAATCGGAAAAAGAATTCCGGTCCTCTCCCCAAGATATCGAACAAACCTATATTCGCACGCAGTCGGGGCAGTCTGTTCCCCTGAGTAGCGTAGTAACGGTTAGTCCTTCAACTACACCCCCGCAAATTAACCACTACAATCGCTCTCGGGCGGCCACAATTTCCGGGTCTCCCGCACCCGGTAAAACCCTCGGAGAAGCATTAGAGGCGTTACAAAATTTAGCCCGGGAAATCGTCCCCCCTGAGATCCGAGTGACTTTAGCCGGTCAGTCTTTGGAATATACTGAAGCGGGACAATCGACTCTGTTTATTTTTGGGTTATCCCTGGTCTTTATTTTCTTGGTGTTAGCTGCTCAGTTTGAAAGCTACATTGACCCGCTGATCATTCTCCTGGCGGTTCCGTTGTCCCTATTAGGTGCATTCTCGGCATTGCTAATGGCGGGGCTAGACTTAAATATTTACAGTCAAATTGGGTTAATCATGCTGATTGGATTAGCAACTAAAAACTCGATTTTGATTGTAGAATTCGCCAATCAGCGTAGGGAAGAAGGACTCTCGATTACCAAGGCGGCAATCGATGCTGCAAAGGTGCGCTTTCGGCCTATTTTAATGACCGCCTTTTCCACTATTTTCGGCTTGTTACCCTTAGCCTTTGCCACAGGTGCAGGAGCAGCAGCGCGCGTTTCTATTGGAATGTCCGTTGTGGGTGGAATGTTTGTTTCTACTGTATTAAGTTTGTATGTGATTCCCGTGTTTTATACTATTGCGATGAAAGCGCAATATCGGTTAATGCACAAAGGACATGATGAAACAGACAGTACGGTTTCTGCTGAAACTTTGGAATATCAGCCGGTTGGTAATGGCAATGGTAAGACTACCCAAACCTTGAAACAAGTAGAACAAGAACGAGGCGATCGCGAGAATCTCCCATCGGGACGACGCTAACTCAATTTGAAGTTCCATCGTAGCCTGATGGAACTTTAAACTATAACGGTTACCACTTTTATAAGGTACATTCTGTTGGAGTGCGAGCATCTTGCTCGCTATCTTCAAGAGGGAGCAAGATGCTCGCACTCCTAATAACTATCGGTACCTCATAACTCTGGAAAATGCTATATACTAAAATTTCTTGTCACTCTTGTTATAACCACACCCCTAAAAATGGCCCGAGATGAGTTATTACAAATTCGGATCAGCACACCAGAAAAAGAGCGCCTGCAATTAGAAGCAGAGCGACGCGGAGTATCCATGTCTGAAGTGATTCGCGACTATATCAAACGTCTGCCCAAATCAAAAAAAGAATTGTAATTAAGAGTATAGAATATGTCTAACCTCCAAATTGCTCCCTATGGCTCCTGGAAATCCCCGATTACTTCCGATGCGATCGTCGCCGGCAGTATTGGACTCGGGCAAATTTGTTGGGACAATGAAACCCTCTATTGGCTGGAAATGCGACCCCAAGAAGGGGGAAGAAATGTCCTCGTTTCGCGAGCGCTCCAGGGAGAAATTCAGGATATCGTACCGGCACCCTTCAACGTTCGCACCCGCGTTTGTGAATATGGCGGCGGTGCCTTCACTATCAGCAACAACACCGTTTATTTCTCAAACTTCAGCGATTCCCGTCTCTACCGTCAACGCCTGGGAGAGGAACCACAACCCCTCACCCCAGAAGCGAATATGCGCTATGCGGATTTTACCGTCGATACTCCACGGGGACGCTTAATTTCCGTGCGAGAAGACCATACCAGCGCCGGAGAACCCGTCACCAGTTTGGTTAGTATTAACCTAGCAGACGCTACAGATATCCGTGTCTTAGTCGCCGGAGAAGACTTCTATGCCACTCCCCGCCTTAGTCCAGATGGTCAACATCTGTGCTGGTTAAGTTGGAATCATCCGAATATGCCTTGGGATGGCACCGAATTGTGGATCGCACAAATTAATCCCGATGGTTCTGTGGGTGACACTCAACAAATTGCAGGAGGCATTAACGAGTCGATTTTTCAACCCCAATGGTCTCCAGATGGTACTCTGTATTTTGTCTGCGATCGCTCAGGATGGTGGAATCTCTACCGATCGCACCCCTCCACCGGCACCATCGAACCCGTCTACGAAATGTCTGCGGAATTCGGACTCCCCCAGTGGGTGTTTGGAATGTCTACCTACGGATTTGCCACCAGCAGTCGCCTAATCTGCACCTACACCCAATCCGGGATCTGGCATTTAGGGACTATAAACCTAACTACTCGTATGCTGGAGGAAATTAAAACGCCCTACAGCTCTTTTAGTTCCCTGCAAGTCAACGGCGATCGCATCGCCTTCATCGGCGGTTCCCCCTCCGAACCCACGGCGATCGTGCAATATCATCTCAACACCGGCGAATTACAAATCATCCGCAAATCCACCACCTTAACCGTCGATCGCGCCTACCTCTCGCCACCCCAACCCGTAGAATTTCCCACAGAAAACGGATTAACCGCCTATGGCATCTTTTATCCGCCCAATAACCAGGATTATATTGCCCCCGACGGTGAATTACCGCCCCTGTTAGTCAAAAGTCATGGCGGACCCACATCCTCCGCCAGTAGCAGTCTCAGTTTAAGCATTCAATATTGGACCTCCCGTGGATTTGCCATCTTGGATGTCAACTATGGTGGCAGCAGTGGATATGGACGGGAGTATCGGCAACGTCTAGAGAATCGTTGGGGAATTGTCGATGTCGATGACTGTGCCAATGGCGCGAAATATCTAGGGGAACAAGGATGGGTCGATAGCAACCGACTGGCGATCGCCGGAGGCAGTGCAGGCGGTTATACAACCCTATGCGCTCTCACCTACCGGGATGTCTTCAAAGCCGGTGCCAGCTATTATGGAGTCAGTGACTTAGAAGCCTTAGCGAAAGAAACCCATAAATTTGAGTCCCGCTATCTTGATAAATTAATTGGACCTTATCCAGAAGCAAAGCAAATTTACATCGAACGTTCTCCGATCCATGCTTGCGATCGTATTTCCTGTCCCGTCATCTTTTTTCAAGGATTAGAAGACCAAATAGTTCCCCCAAACCAAGCGGAAGCAATGGTTAATGCTTTAAAACAAAAAGGCATTCCTGTAGCTTATCTTCCCTTTGAAGGCGAACAGCATGGTTTCCGACGCTCTGAAAATATTAAACGCGCTTTAGATGGAGAGTTTTACTTTTATTCGAGAATTTTTGGCTTTGAACCCGCCGAAAAACTAGAACCCGTCCCCATCGACAATTTCTAATTTAAACCCAGACTAATTGTCTATTCAGAGGTATAACGATGAGCAGAAATAATGTCAAAGCGATCGCCCATACTCTAAAAACACAAATTCTGATTTTGGGTGGCTTTGTTGCCATTATGTGGATCGTCCAAATTTTTAACCTATTCTTGTTCCGAGGTATCTTAAACTTTTATGGAGTATATCCTCGTCACGTGGATACTCTACGCGGCATTATGTTTATGCCTTTTCTGCATGGAGGTTTTCCCCATTTAATCGCTAACACGATCCCATTTGTGATCCTCGGTTGGTTCGTCATGGTTCGAGAAATTCGAGATTTTTGGGTGGTCACTGCGGTAACCATGTTAGTCAGCGGATTAGGTGTTTGGGTGTTTGGTTCCTCCGGGTGGCACATCGGAGCCAGTGGACTGGTATTCGGCTATTTAGGTTATCTCCTCTCTCGCGGGTTTTTTGAACGCAATTTACCCTCAATTTTGCTATCCATCATTGTGGGTGTACTCTATGGAGGAATTATCATTGGAGTATTACCGATACAGGCGGGAGTCTCCTGGGAAGGTCATTTATTCGGATTAATTGGAGGTGGAATCGCCGCTTGGTTGTTGTCACGACGTCCATCAATCCCTTAAACAAAAATAATTTGGCGATCGCTTACCCAGCGTAGGGTGGGCAGTGCCCACCGTAATTCATGTGGGCACTGCCCACCCTACTATTCCTCTATCAAAAATCAAAGGGTGAAAACAATGGCAAAAAAACAAAAATTTCCCTATTTAGTCGGGTCCAAATGGACCTCACAACAAAAAACTTGGGGATGGAGACATTTCCAAGTGGTAAATCGCAAAAATGAGGGCAAATGGGTCTTTGCAGAAATGGTTTCTGCTTGTGACCCAAACGTCCGCTTTTGGATTAATGCCACACAATTTAAAGATAGAAACCTCTGGCAAGCAGGTTGGCAATCTTTACAAGAAATGCAATTCCAAACCGAAGAGGACCTAGTAGAACTCTAACTCACCTTTCATGATACAGTCAGAAAAGAGAAATCACTTGCCCTAAATTTCCATGAGTGCAGCGGTTACCGTCGAAAACGTCCAAAAAGTTTATAACAAAGTCCCGGTTGTCAATGACTTGTCTTTTAGTATTGAACCGGGAGAAATGTTTGGCTTGCTGGGACCCAACGGTGCCGGCAAATCCACAACAATTCGGATGCTAACCACCCTAACAAAACCAACCAGTGGGAGTATCAAAATTGCAGGATATGATGTCCAGCGCCAACCCATCCAGGTGAAGCAGTGCATCGGCGTTGTCTTACAACAAGTCAGTGTAGATAACGACCTTACCGTCTGGGAAAATATGGAGTTTCACGGACGATTACATCATATTCCGAACCGGGAACGGCAAGAGAGAATCAAGCAATGGGTAAATTATGTAGAACTGGGCGATCGGCAAGACAGCCTAGTGAAAACCTTATCAGGCGGGATGAAACGGCGGTTACAAATTGCCCGAGCATTGTTACATCAACCCGATATTTTATTTTTAGATGAGCCCACAGTCGGACTCGACCCTCAAACCCGACGCAGGTTATGGGAAATTATTAAAGATTTAAACCGCCAGGGGATGACCATGTTGCTAACCACTCATTACATGGATGAGGTGGAATACCTGTGCGATCGCATTGGCATTATGGATGGGGGGAAATTAATTGAATTGGGGACACTCCAACAGTTTAGAGAAAAACATGGAGAAGGGTTAGTAATGAAGCAAATAGGCGATCGGTGGGAATATAAATTTTTCTCAGACATTGCCGAAGCAAACGCCTATCTTGAACAACAACCGGATAAAACCGGCTTAATGGTTCGTCCTTCTAACTTAGAAGATATTTTTGTCGAACTCACCGGACGTCAGTTAGACTAATAGACTCAGAAAGTTTAACTAAACCAGTTAAATGTCGAACAAACTCCACAGCGTTTAAAATATGTTGTGGTCAGAGGTGTTGGATGCACGGAAATCGTCAATGTCAAGTTTAGCCAGCCAGATTGAAGCCATACTGTACTTAAAAGGGAAACCGCTTGCGATCGCGGAAATTGCTGAATATGCCAACTGCGACAAAGAAACCGCAGAAGAAGCACTCATTCAACTGATTAACGATTATGCTCACCGAGACAGTGCGCTAGAAGTGCTAGAAACCGAAAACGGCTACAGTTTGCAACTGAGGGAAACCTTTCAAGACTTCATGCATCGCTTAATTCCAGCGGAATTAGGAGTCGGTGCCTTAAGAACTTTAGCAGCGATCGCCCTCAAAGGGCCCCTCAGCCAAACCGACTTAGTAGAACTGCGCGGGTCAGGTGCTTATCAACACGTTCAAGAATTAGTCCTACAAGGGTTTGTCCGCAAACGCAGACAGCCCGAAACGCGATCGTTCTCCCTGCAAGTCACCGCCAAATTTCATCAATACTTTCAGTTAGATCAACTACCCAAACAGCTAGAATTACCCTTTCAACAAGACCCAAATCCAGAAATCGATGAACTTGAAGAATTCCCCGAAGAATTTCCAGAAGAATTCCTTGAAGAATCACCCACTGAATAGAGAGGAATATAAGGCTTTGTGCTGCCATTTTTGCGGGTGTACTGTAAAAAAAACGATTGCAATCGGAGTTTCTACGCTTGACTCAAACCTTGTAAAAACTCCAGGACAATGCGATCGCTTTCTTCCGTACATTCGGTAACCGGGTAATGGTGGATGATGTGGATCCCCTGAGATTGGAGAAGGCGACTGGTTTCCGCCTCATCCTTGTCCCTATTCACCACGAGAATCCCTAACTTACCGTCAAACAAACCAGAAAATGAGGGATTTGATTTGTCCCACCCTCCGCGGGGTGCCCGAGCATATAGTCGGGTTAATGACAAATCTATTCCTGATTCGTCAATAAATATCAAGTCTTTAGCTAGAATGCCTTGTACTAATTGCCAGAATTCTCTTCGTTTCTTTTGAACTCGTTCCCACTCTTTCTCGTCCGGATGCAGTGTTTTTTTTCGGGTTAAGTTCAGCTTGGAGAGCATCCTAAACATTGTCGAAAACCCGATCCGAATGCCGATAGCTTCTTCTTTGTAAGTTACAGAGTTCTGCTAAGGTTGCATCATTATGTGATTCCACAATAGTTTGTAATGTCTCCAGTTGTTCTGTATTCAATTTTGTTGGGGTTTGCTAAGTTCTCTCTTTGGGACCAATTTCTACGGTTTCTCGGTACTGTTTAGTTAATTTACGCACAAAACTATAAGCTACTCGAAATTATTGAGCAATTTTGCATTGTGGTATCTGGCCGTCAGTATATATATCAATAATTTTTTGCCGAAAGTCGAGACAGTACGGTTTCATTGGTGTTTGTTCTGTGCCTTTAATCTGTTTAAGATTATATCATAGCGGCCTCATTAGGTCGAAAACCGCTATATTGCAATTACAGTTGTTGGAGATTTAGACTTTAAGCCAGTTTTACAGCACGTTCGCCGTCTTGGCAAGCGGGTTGCAATTGCGAGCATAAAAAATAACTGCTCTGTTTTAGCATTAATAGGCTAGGAGGGTGGAAAATGCCCACTCTCTCCTAATCGTTTGATATAAAACTGATAGCAGCTACAGAATCAGGAGAAGCGATTTCTGAGACGGGAAGTTTCCCTAACGTAGGGTAATTCACCGACAGTCTAACAGGGGAATTGAAGTTTTTCCACGCAAAAAGCCACCTGTTCTATGTAGAGAAACAGGAGGCTTTTTTGTTGTTAAAAGTGACCGGGCACCGAGCTATTTTCCCAGGAGGCTACCCTCCAAGTATCTTCGCCGCAGTCGCGTTTCACGTCCGAGTTCGGGAAGGAGT
>JBBQFN010000046.1:0-38908 GCA_038321985.1 Cyanophyceae cyanobacterium
GGAAAGGGATATGAGAACCGTTCTAATTGTGGAGGACGATCTGGTCAACGCTAGGGTTTTCTCTAAAATCCTCACCAAGCGGGGTGGCCTCAATGTCAAGCATACCGAAAATGTGGAAGAGGTGATGCAAATTGCCCAAGCGGGTGAGGCGGATGTGATTTTAATGGATGTTTCCCTGTCTCGCAGCGTTTACCAAGGCAAGGCAGTCGATGGCATCAAAATTACTCAAATGCTCAAAGCTGACCCCAAAACCTCCTATTTACCGATTATTTTGGTAACGGCACACGCGATGGCGGGGGACAAGGAAGCATTTTTAGAACAAAGTGGGGCCGATGGCTACATTTCTAAACCTGTGGTAGATCATCAGGAGTTCGTGGACCAGATCGCGGCCCTACTGCCCAAGGATGAGGGATGAAGGATGAAGGATGAGGGGTAGGGTATCACGGATTGGAGATGGATTTACTCAGTTATTTTCATCCTTGCGCCTTCATCCTTCCGCCTTTATTCGATCCAGTCCACAGCTAGTTGCTTTGGGGGGTTAGATCGAGCAATTGCGCGAGGGTAGCTTGAATTCGGGGGGTTTTCAAGAATTTTTGAGTATCTTGTAGGAGGCGACTGCCCCAGAGGTTTTCTTCAAGAAATTTGATTTCTCCATAGCGCGGATCGAGACGCAGTGCCGCTTCTCCTAGGGCGAGGCCCCGTTCCATGTTGCCTTGGGCGTACATAGCCACGGCGATCGCCATCATCGGTTCCGCAGCTTCAGAGTCGATGCTGAGTGCCGTTTCCCACTGACTAATTGCAGCCCTGGCATTCCCTTGTTCGTATTCAACGAGACCCATGTTGTTAATTGCGGGCCAGAATTTTTCATCTTGGGCGACTGCTTTTTGATATTGAGCGATCGCCTGCCGATAATCTTGCACCATATAGTAGGCATTGCCTAAATCAAACAAAGCCCCCGGTACCTCCGGTTGCAGCGTCAATCCCGCTTGCAGTTGGGCGATCGCATCCCGATAATTTTGCTGCTGAAAGTAAGCCGAACCGAGGGCAAACAGGACAACATGATTTTCTGGATCCAGCGATCGCGCCTGTTCCAAGGCAGCAGTCCCCTTCGGCAATTCCTTAAGTTGCAGATATAAACTTCCTAAAATACCCCATGCCTGGGGACTTTTCGGCGCAAGCTGAGTTGCTAGTTCCGCACGGGATAAAGCCTGTTCAAATTGCTGAAATCTCGCCAATTGAGCGGCTTCTTCCGCCAGAAATAACCCTTGCTGTTCCAACTGCGTCATATCAAGCTGGAGAGTACGGGGCAGTAAAGCCTGTCCCGCCACAGGTGGAGCCACCGTAAACAAACCAAGAGCGATGGACAGAGGAATCAAAAAATTGCGATTTGGCACAGTACCACCTTCCAACAAGACTAAGGGTTTTTATGGACCTTACAGCTTCTTTCAGTTTAACTGGCAAAAATTCCAGGAAACCGCTAGTTTTCCACAGCACCTAGGGGGTCTGGCATCATGTATCGGATATTTACCATAAAATCTAACTTTTGTCAAGTCATCTCCGCTGCTTCCTCTTCGATCTCGAACCATTCATCAGCCAAACCCAAGTCTCGTTCAGCCCAGCGAGTAGCCCCTTCTTGTAACTGTTGCTTGAGAGAGTCTCCCTGCTTCTGGGCAATATAAAACTTAACCGCCTCGTTAATCAAAGCGCTGCGCTTATGGAGGGAATCATCAGCAGAATTATCGGGTTTCGTGAGTTGGTCAATCAGTTGAATTGTTTCTTCCGGCAAGAGGATTTGTAAGTGCTGGGTCATTTGGGCTAGACCTCAATTCGGGATAATTTCATTCTACAGGGATTGACGGAAATTGGAAAGTTTTAAATTAGTTCGGGCGATACTTGTTAATTTTTATCTGTAATTACCGTAAAATTTATGGTAATTTTTATCGAACAAAACTGGATGAAAAACCGAGGCAAAATTGAAACAGCGATCGCCTAGTTGCCAGAAGCCCAAGTGCGTCAACTTTCCCAATGGCTTCCGCACGAGTTAGAAGATGCCTGGGATAATAACAGTATTTACGCAATTTTTAAACCTAAACCCTAAATGTAGAGGCGATTCGCGAATCGCCTCTACATTTAGGATGAATTCTCCAGATCTGCGTAAGTCCAGGCAGTTTGGTCGATGATTATTGCTTTTCAGCGGTAATTACCATAAAATTGATGGTAATGTCTATCGAATAGAACTGGATGAAAACCCGAATCGAAATCGAAGCAGCGATCGCCCAGTTGCCAGAAGCAGAAGTGCGTCAACTGGCCCAATGGCTTGAGCACTATCTAGATGATGCCTGGGATAAGCAGATGAAAGAGGATTTAGCCTCTGGAAAATTAGATAAACTGATAGCTAAAGCAGAAGCCGATATCGATGCCCACAGAGTGAGGGAGCTTGATGAAATCCTTCACAACCCCTGATTTTTGGCAGAATTATGGAGAATTATCTCCAGAGATAAAACAGCAGGCTCAAAAAGCCTATCAACTCTGGCAACAAAACCCATCACACCCCTCCCTCTTTTTTAAAAAAGTAAGTAAAAATCTGTGGTCCGCTAGGATTACTAGGGACTACCGAGCCTTAGCGGTGAAAAAAGGTGATGATTATTATTGGTTTTGGATTGGGACTCACGAGGAGTATGATAAAATTCTGAACTCATAACACAAAGTAAATGGCGCTTTCTTCAGCCAAAAATAGGCGATCGCCTTCTATTGAGAAATTCAGAAATCGAGACACAACCGATTGAGATGGAGGAAATCGCAACCCACACCGTCCGTTATCTCCGCCCAGGAGAACCCCGAAGTAAACCCTCGGTGCTAATATCTTCATCAAGAGCTTGCCAATGAATCCCATAACCTCCGCCACAAATCTGCCATTGAGAGAGTTGCTCCGGTGTGGCCTGTAATAACCGAGGATACCAAGCTAAGGGGACAGAAATGATGCGACAGTCCATCAATTCGACCCGGAGATAGTCTTCTGTAAACTCGACAGTTTTCACTCGTTCATCTGCTTTGGGTGTCATACCTATTTTCAACCTCTGAGTTGGGATTAATCCTATTTTCCCCTAACAGTTGAATCGAAGCATCAGGGGGCGATCGCATTCATCCTCATCCGATGCCCCCTTCACCGCCTATTTTTTCCGCAGGAACCACAACACCAGCAGATGCACGAACAGCAGCAACACCCATTGCAACTGAAATGCTGGAGGTAAACCCGGAGGTGCAGCAGGCATCACATCCGGTTGACTCGGTTGCATTCGGTACCACTGCACCTGGGGGTCTTGTTCCAGGACCGTATCAAAATCGCTGACTGCTTCGCTTAACCGTTGGGCCTTGGTTTTTTCAGAATTGTTCATGAGTCTCAAACCATTATCAGAAGTACATTTGAGACCAATCTAGCTGGGGCGATCGCGATGTCGCTAGACCAGTTCGGGGCAGATAATTAACTTCCCTTTACTGTCCCTGATAAGATGGAGGGAAACAGCACTGCCTTGTCCTACCGGCCTTGTCCTCACCCACCTCTCGGTGAATAAATGAGATGACTTCAACCCGCAAACCTCGTGGCGTTTCCGTAACAGAAACAGGCAAAGAAAAGCTCAAACAAGCGAAAGCTGCCAAACGAGATGAAAACGGTGACCCTTTGACCTATGAGCTGATTTCCGAAAAAGCGAAAATAGATCCCAAAACGGTTAAACGATTTTTCTACAGCAAAAGAGTTGATCGCCATTCTGCCATTGCCATTTGCACCGCCTTGGGTTTAGAGGTAAAGGAGGTTGTGGACCTCAACGAATGGAACCCCCCAACTCCGGATGAACCCACAACCAACGATATCGACTGGCGCGAAATCTGCGAAACGATGCTCAACCGCAGACTTAGCAGCAACCTCCTCACCGCCAACGAGGATATCAACTTTAACCTCGATGACATTCACGTTCCCCTGGCGCTAGTGGAACGACGCCAGCGCGACAAACGCCCGGGGGAGACTCCTGCCGAAGAGGGTTCGCAACTCTACGAACCCACCGGATATGAAGAAAAGCAGCGCTTTGAACACCAGCAGTTTTTGGATAATATCCTCGGCAAAGGGGAAGGCAAAACCAAAGGGCGGCAGATAGCCATCATCGGCGAACCGGGTGCAGGAAAAACCACCCAATTGCAAAAAATCGCCGATTGGATTTTAGAGGAACGCCCGGATTTGCCGATTTGGATTTCCTTGGCAGACTTGCAGGGACGGGAACTGGGGGACTATTTGCTGGAAACTTGGCTAAAACAAGTGATTCCCTCACCGCGCCTCAGTGAACAGGTGCGAGAAGACTTTCTGGCGCAACTGGAACAAGGGCGGGTGTGGTTGCTGCTGGATGGGGTGGATGAGATGGCGACGGAAAGGGCCACCGCAGGATTGCCACTCCAGCAAATCGCCACCCAACTGAAAGGCTGGATGGCTTCAGCGCGGGTGGTTCTGACTTGTCGGGTTAATGTCTGGGAAGCGAATCTAAATGCTTTGGAAGCGTTCGAGACTTATCGAATGCTGAATTTTAACTATCCCACCCAGGTGGAAGCGTTTATCGGCAAGTGGTTTGAACACAGTGATGCCGCTAACGGGGAAGCCCTGCGCCAGGAATTAGCCAAAGCGGAATATCAGCGCCTACAGGATTTGGTGAAAAATCCCCTGCGGTTGACCCTGCTGTGCAGCAGTTGGCAAACTTCCGAAGAGTTGCCGGAAACTCAGGCAGCACTCTACAAACGATTTGTGGGGAAAATTTATCAGTGGAAACAGAACCGTTTCCCCACCACCGAACAGCAGCGTCAGCAACTTAACCACGCATTAGGAGAATTGGCGCGGCGAGGAATAGATGATGCCGCCTCTCCGTTTCGCCTGCGGCATCAGTTAGTTGCCGAGGTACTGGGGGATTGTGATGATGATAACTCTCTGTTTGCCTTAGCACTGCAACTGGGTTGGTTAAATCAGGTGGGAGTCGCAGCAGAAGACCCCGATGAGAAGGTTTACGCTTTCTATCACGCCACGTTTCAGGAATATTTCGCGGCGTTAAGCCTTGAGGATTGGGATTTTTTCTTGCCTAGAGAACATTGCGATCGCCCGGTTCCGGGAAAGCGCTATCGCATCTTTGACCCCCTGTGGAAACAGACAATTTTGCTGTGGTTGGGGCGCAAAGATATAGAGAAGAAAAGGAAAGAGGAGTTTATTGAGAAGTTAGTCAAGTTTGAGGATGGATGCGGAGAATGGGAAAACCAAGAGAAGTGCGATCGGGGGTTTTATGAATATCGCGCCTATTTTCTTGCGGCTGCGGGAATACCCGAGTTTAAGGAATGCGATCGGGCTGATGATATTGTTCCTCAAATTGTGGAGTTGGGGTTTGGTTACTTTAATGAAGAAAAGCAAGAGTGGTGGACTTTTTTCGCTCCGATAGAATCAAACGCGAGAACTGTTCTGGCAGAAACAGAACGAACCAAGGCGATGGAGGTGATAGTCAATTTAATCACTAACTCGCAAGATGAATATACACGCATGGAAGCGGCCTCAAGTTTGGGGAGAATTGACCCGAGGAATCAACAGGCGATCGCCGCGTTAGCCAAATTAATTGCCAACTCTGAAGATGAATATATCCGTAGGGAAGCCGCAATAAGTTTGTATCAAATTGACCCGGACAATCCACAGGCGATCGCAGCGTTAGCCAAATTAATCGCCGATCCTGAATGTGTAGGTAGCAGCAACATAACGACAGAAATGTTGAGGGAAATTGGCCCGAAAAATCCCCAGCTAATCGCGACGTTAATCAATTTAGTCGCTAGCTCTGAATCTGAATATACCCCCATGAAAGCGGCACGAAGCTTGGGGAACATTGGACATGGCAATCCACAGGCGAGCGCGGCGTTAATCAATTTAGTCGCCACCTCTGAATCTGAATCTATCCGCATGGAAGCGGCACAAAGCTTGGGGAAAATTGGCGCAGGCAATCCCCGGGCAATCGCGGCGTTAGTCAATTTAATCGCCAACTCTGAATCTGAATATACCCGCAGGCAAGCGGCGTCAAGTTTAGGGGAAATTGGCGCGGGTAATCCACAGGCGATCGCAGCGTTAGTCAATTCAATTGCCACCTCTGAATCTGAATCTATCCGCATAGAAGCGGCGTCAAGTTTAGGGGAAATTGGCACGGGCAATCAACAGGCGATCGCGGCGTTAGTCAATTTAATCGCCAAATCTGAATCTGAATATACCCGCAGGCAAGCAGCAGAGAGCTTGGGAAAAATTGACCCGGGCAATCAACAGGCGATAACAGGATTAGTTGAGCGGATGACAACTACTACAAATGAGGATACGCGCAGAGAAGCAGCAGAGAACTTGGGAAAAATTGACCCGGGCAATCAACAGGGTATTAATACCTTAGTAAACCTAGTGGAAACTGCTACTAAAGAGTATAACCGTAGGGAAGCAGCATATAGCTTGGGGAAAATTGACTCTGGCAATCAACAGGCTATTACTAGCTTAGTAAACTTGGTAAAAACTACCAGTGATGAGGATACCCGTAGGCAAGCAGTAACGAGCTTAGGGAAAATTGGTACAGGAAATCACCAGGCTGTTACTACTTTAATCCAGCTAATAAAAATTGCTACGGATGAATATACTCGGAGTGAAGGGGCAGAAAGTTTACAGAAAATTGTTACTACAAATCAGAATTATTACCAAGTTATCTATTGCTTAAAATACTGCCTCACCGCTCCAGTCATCACGAATAATCCTTACTTATTTGAGATATGCTACTCTCTCATTTGGGATTCCGACCAAAAGCTATCTTATCCTGAATTCTATCGCGCTTGGCATGGTGGGGAGGAGGAAAGAGAACCGGAAAATTTAGCGGAATTACCCCAGCGCCTCCATGCCAAACTGGAAGAAATGGGATTGTCTTCATCCCGCCAGTTAATCTGTGTCGATGGCAGCAAGTTTATCGATCGCGACAATCCTGCCGCCAACATCTACAACGAAATGCGCCGCGCTAACTGTCCCAAATGTGCAGATGGCACACCGAAAACAATGGTGGACCTGCAATCCTATTGGGATGAATTGACGTTAGAATCGGAACAGGCTACTGTTTTAGTATTTTACAACTCTCTGACTGCACCGGAACTTTCAGGATTTAGTGAGAGATTTCTCCAGGATTTAAGTCGGTTTGATGGGGCGATTTGCGTGGTGGCTGAGGCGCGAGTCAGTGGGTTGCAAACGTTCTCGCCAAGTCAAGGGAATTGGGTTGCCAAATTGGTCAATTGGATGAGAAGGGTGAAAATAGAGACAAATGAGAGCTAGTCGATTTATAGCCACTTTTAAAAGGAAAATTCGCTACTATGATCTATGTTGCTAAACTGAAAGAGAATATCTAAATTTTACCGGCGAAAGAGTTATTTAGCTAAAGCACACCCCTCAAATTCCCTTCTTTAAATCACACGGCAAAATCTTGCCTAGGACGCAATTCAAATGTCTGTTTATAACCATAAAAACAAACATCAAATTCAGAAAAAAAGTTAACTCGGCCCAGAAGTAAGGGTATATTTGTCGATTTTGTCCAGGCAAAAACTAGGTTGACGGGCGCAAATTGAGCAACAGTCCCCGTTACCAGTAGCCCAGTTGCTGGAAATTGTGCCAGATTACCCGTTAAAGTGACAGAAGTCGTTTGTTCTTCCCACTTTGCGCCCAATTCTAACCCAATACTGTAAGGCAACACATTAACAGTTGCTCCGCTATCCAGTAATCCCACTACTTCCACAGAACGATTTCGATAGGTCAGAGTCAGCGGTAAATAAGGTGATCTGGCAATAGAGCCTAGCTCATTTGTTCTTTGAATAAAAGGGAACTTTTGACTATTAAGCATTTTTACCTTGATTATGTTCTTCTAATAGCTGGGTCAGGGTGTTGGCAGCTTCATCAGCATCGTAGGGTGACCAAACTGGATAAGTTTGGCCCGGTTCCAGAAGACTTACTCCCTCAGATTTTGCAATTTCGGAAAGTAAAAACTGCATAATTTGGAGTTGCTCGGCGCGGGATAATTCCCTAAGTTGGGGTAGAAGTTCGGTTAGATTCATGGTGGGATTGATATGATTTATGGCTTGATTAGAGTATCACAACTTTTAAATTCAAAGCTGCTCAAATAGTGCTGATTTAGGCAATCTTCAAGCGGGTTTGGGGGTTGATTAGAGAGGAGGCCGCTCCTCTAATGGTATTGTTCTTTACCCAGGTAACAAGCTGTTTACTCTATTATAAAGCCCCCTAGGGTGCGGAAGGGGGGTAATTAGGGGGTAGGTCCTGGGTGGTTAGTGTAGGAACCCCCGATCGCCAGTTGTAGGAATTTCCATAGTCATGCAGCTTCTTTATCGGTGTTTAGGTCATGTCTGGGAGGAAAGATGATAGACTGCGATCGCCTCTTGTTGACCCTCTCGAAAGATTGAGGGATTGGATTGGGTATAATTTACCTGCATTTCTGTCTTCTCCCCGGTCCCTCTTTACCCTTAATTCCTGATTGATGAAACGACTGATTTCTCTAACGATTAGTTTACTGATTCTGGCGGTTATCTACTGGAAAATTGATTTTTCTGGGCTGGTGGAGGTTTTTCAAAATTGCGATCGCCTGTGGATGGCGGTGAGTCTGGGGATGGTTGTCCCTCTGGTGGCGATTACCAGTTGGCGGTTACAGCAGCTTGCACCGGCGAGTTCGGGTTTGGATTTTCCCGAGGCAAATCGGTTGATTCTGGCTTCGAGTGTGTTAAATATGGTGTTGCCGTCAAAGATGGGGGATATTGCGAAGGCTTATTTTATGCGCGATCGCGGGCATTTGAGTGGTTCATTGGCGTTATCTCTGGTGGTGTTTGAGAAGGCTTGCGATATGCTCTCTCTGCTGTTGTGGTGCGTGTTTGGCTTGCTACTTTATCCGGCAAAAGATGCTATTTTCTGGGCGATGACCGCAGGGGTTGCCGGTGGATTAATTGGGGGGATATTATTGTTAAGTTCTCCTCGGTTTGCTCGGGTTTGTTTTGGGGCAGCGTCCCAGGTTGCTCCCAAAAAACTTAAAATTAAGATTGACAAATTGCGCTTTTCCTGGGGAGAAATGCACGATTATTTTTGGGGCGATCGCCGTCGTTTGTTAACGGTTACTCTAACTTCTATTTTTTTGTGGTTTTGCCATCTTTTACAGATTTGGTTTTTTATTCTAGCCTTAAATGCTTGGACTCCTTTTTTGGCTAATTTAGCTTTATCTCCTTTAGCAATCTTGGCGGGATTGATGCCGTTAACGTTTGCCGGGGTGGGAACCCGAGATGCGGCGTTAATTGTGTTTTATCAGCCCTATTTTGGGCAGGCAACCGGGGCGGCTTTGGGATTGCTTTGTACTTCACGTTATGTTCTTCCTGCAATTGCCGGTTTACCATTTTTGGAACGTTATTTATCCACCCTTCGCACCCAAAATCGGCAGTAAGTATAGCAATCTTGAATGATTGGTAACCAACTAGCGATCGCTGTGCGGCACTCCACAGGAATCAGGTTTAGGGCGATGACAGAATTGATTGAGGACTGCTATATCTAGGATTATTCTCGGGTAATTTTTAGAATTAAAATAGTCAAAGCACCTAATTTATGCTTATTAAAAATAGAAAGGCTATTTTTGAGTTTTGGAGTGCCAGCGAGACGCTTGCTAAACGATAAACTATGAAAAACTTACAAAAATTCCTCACCACTCCTATTTTTAATCGATTTAGTCCCGTTGTTATCTTTTGGTTTAGTTTAAGCCTAACTTTTGCTGCCATTTACGGGGGAATGGTTCTGCAAAAGGCATTTAATGGGGATTATGTGGTGCAGGATGATGCGAGGCAGCACGTCTTTTGGATGCAGCGATTTTTGGACCCCGAATTATTTCCTGGAGATTATATCGCGGATTATTTTCAATCCGTGGCACCGGCAGGATATACGGCGGTTTATCGCGGTATGGCGGCGCTGGGAATTGAGCCATTATTGTTGAGTAAATTGTTGCCAGTCGCCCTGGCAATTATCACTACTATCTACTGTTTCGGATTGACGTTGCAGTTGTTTCCAGTGCCGTTGGCTGGATTTATTAGTAGCGTCTTGCTGAATCAAAGTTTATGGATGAAGTTTGATTTAGTTTCAGCGACTCCCCGCGCTTTTTTATATCCGCTGTTTGTGGGATTTCTCTATTATTTATCTCGGAATCAGTTAATCGGTAGTTGTCTAGCAGTCGCCTTGTTGGGACTGTTTTATCCCCAGTATGTTTTCATTGCTGCGGCTATGTTGGCATTGCGTCTGATTTCTTGGCAATTTCCTCGTGTTTCTCTGTCTCGAAATCGGCAAGATTATCTATTTTCGGGAATCGGATTAGCCGTGGCATTTGCGGTGATGTTGCCTTATGCGTTGAAAACGAGTGAATATGGGCCAGTTTTGACGGCTGCGGAAGCAGTTACTTCGCCGGAATTATGGCCGGGAGGACGGAATCCATTTTACCATGAAAACCCGTTTTATTTTTGGTTAATTGGAGAACGATCGGGCATTTTGCCTGCGCTGTTACCGCCGCTGATTTGGGTGGGAATTTTCTTACCCTGGGTTCGTCGCTTTCCCTCTCGATTCCCTTTAGTTTTGCACCTCTCCCCCGATTTTTCTGTATTTAAAAACCTGATAGTAGCCAGTATTTTGATGTTTTTAGCTGCCCATGCTTTATTGTTTAAACTTCATTTACCCAGCCGCTATATTGACCACAGTTTTAGGATTTTATTTGCGGGGGCAACGGGAATTTTGATTGTAATTTTGATAGATTGGGCATTGGGGAGTTTAGCTTCGTTTTCGTGGCAGCCTCAGCAGGTTGTTGCAGCAGGAATGACGTTGATTTTCACAGTTGCTTTGATTTTATATCCAAATTATACCCCTAGTTTTCCCCGCACAAATTATCGTCCGGGACCGTTGCCAGCTTTATATCAGTTTTTCCAACAGCAACCCAAGGATAGTTTAATTGCCTCTTTGACAGGAGAAGCCAATAATTTACCCACATTTGCTCATCGGTCAATTTTAGTGGGACGGGAATATGCTATTCCCTATCATCGGGGATATTATCAGGAATTTAGTCAGCGGATGAAGGATGTAATTCGTGCTCAATATAGCCAAAATTCAGAGTGGGTGCAAGAAGTGATTAAACAGTATGGAATAGATTTTTGGTTAATTGAACAATCGGCATTTGATCAGGAATATTTCGCTCGAAATCCCTGGTTGCAACAGTATCAACCGGAGGCAGATCAGGCAGTCGCCTCGTTGGCGTCGGGAACCCTGCCTTGGGTTGCCAAGGCGATCGCCCGTTGTACCGTATTTGAAACGGGAGATTTTACCGTACTCCAATCTCGGTGTATGATCAACGATTAAGGTAGCATGGTCTGCCCCCTTTAGACCCGTTAATTCTGTGTCATTCCCCAAACCCTGAGCTATTGTATATGTCAATTCCCAATGTCCATCGATTTCTGACAGGTTCTGCGGAAAAGTCCCCGAAATCAACGGTTATCTTTTGGCTGAGTTTAACGTTAACCTTTGCTGCTATTTATGGGAGTCTAGTTTTACATCTGGCATTTATTAGCGACTATGTAGTGCAAGATGATGCAAGGCAGCACGTTTTTTGGATGCAGCGGTTTGTTGATCCAGGATTATTTCCAAATGATTGGATTGCGGATTACTTTCAATCCGTTGCACCGGCAGGATATACTGCCCTTTATTGGCTGATCGCTAAGCTAGGAATTGATCCCCTGCTGCTGCATAAACTTCTGCCACCTTTACTGGGATTAATTACTACAGCTTTCTGTTTTGGCGTGACGATGGAACTGTTGTCGGTACCAGTCGCCGGATTTATCAGTGGGTTATTGCTGAATCACTATATCTGGATGCGGGATGATGTGGTGTCGGCAACTCCGGTGGCGTTTGTTTATCCCCTGTTTACAGCATTTCTATATTATTTATTGCGCCGACACCTCTGGGGAACTGGGATAGCAGTCGCTTTAATGGGATTATTTTATCCCCAATGTCTGTTAGTTGCAGTCGGGGTTTTAATATTACAATTTTTGCGAGTTTCTCGCTGGCGTCCCCATCTCAGGCAACATCGAGATATTTATCGATTTTACGGGAGTTTATTCGGCATTGCAGCAATTGTTATTATCGCCTATGCGCTAAAATCAAATGATTATGGCCCGGTGATTACGGCGGCTGAAGCTAAGACTTTGCCAGAGTTTTTAACGAAGGGCAAAAGCGAGTTTTTTAGCGGGGATGTGGGCCATTATTGGTTTACGGGACAACGGAGTGGAATGATGCCTCGGTTTGGGATTATTTCACCCCTTATTTTAGGAGTGATTTTGCCGATTTTACTCCGATTTCGTCGAATTTTTCCCTTGTCCCTGCATATTAAACAGGCGGCAATTCTGGGAGACGTTATTCTGGCATCATTAGGGATGTTTTTTCTGTCCCATCTGTTTTTATTTGATTTGCATTTACCCAGTCGCTACACTGAACATACCTTCCGGATTGTTAGTGCGATCGCTGCTGGAATCACGGTAGCGCTGATTATGGATGCGCTGCTGTGTTGGGGGGAAAAAATTAATTTCCCCAGGGTGAGTCGGATGGTTTGTGGCTTAATTTTAATCGCCCTTGTTTTAGAACCCGCTAGTTTAACTCGATTCCCTCGAACCGATTACCAATTCGGTCATTTTCCCGCTTTATATAAGTTTTTTGCCCAGCAACCTAAAGATATTATGATCGCCTCGATTACGGACGAAGTAAATAATATCCCCTCGTTTAGTCAGCGCTCAATTCTGACCGGCAATGAAGGATATGGCGTGCCGTATCATGAAGGTTACTATGGAGAAATCCGGGAAAGGGGTATCGATTTAATTCAGGCACATTATAGCCCCGATTTAGCCGAAGTTGAGCAGTTTATCACCGAATATGGTATCGATTTTTGGTTGATTGAGGATGGCATATTTACCGCCCCCTATGTGAGGACCGATCGCTGGTTGATGCAACATCAACCGGATACCAATCAGGTGCTAGCCCAACTCGATCAGGGAGTCACTCCGGCTTTAGCAACCGTTAGCGATCGCTGTACTGTACTTCGCCTAGGGACATTAGCTGTCTTAGATTCTGCGTGCATTCTCACTATTGATACACCTCCAGTATGATCCCCCCCCAATTTCTCGGACTTCTCTCAACCCCCTCTCGTCAATGGCAGATATTTTGGTTGGTTTCAGCGCTCTGTGTGGCGGCAATCTATGCAACTTTTGGGTTGAAAATTGCGTTATCTCATGCCTATGTCATTCAAGATGACGCAAGGCAGCACATCTTTTGGATGCAACGGTTTTTAGATTCAGACTTGTTCCCCCAGGATGTGATGGCGGATTACTTTGAATCCGTCGCTCCTGTGGGATATACCACCCTATATCAGATAGCGGCAAAACTGGGAATTGATCCGTTGTTATTCAACAAAGTTCTACCCTTAATTTTAGCCCTTCTCGCCACTTTCTACTGTTTTCAGGGGGTGATGGCGCTTTTTCCAGTCCCGTTTGCTGGGTTTGTTGCCTGCTTGCTACTCAATCAAAATTTTTGGTTGCAAGATGATATCCCTTCTGCCACCCCGGTTGCCTTTGCCTATCCCTTATTTTTGGCCTTTTTGTATTATTTTATCCGTCAAAATATCATTTTAACTGGAGTAACCATCGCCCTATTAGGACTCTTTTATCCGCAATGCGTTTTTCTGGCATCAGGGCTTTTAGTGTTTCACTGTTGGTCCTGGAATAATCGCCGTATTTCTCTTTCTCAAAACCGCCAAAACTATTTATTATCGGGAACTGGCTTGGCGGTTGCCCTAATAGTGATGTTACCTTATGCATTGAAATCTTCGGAATATGGTCCCGTCTTAAGCGCAGTTGAAGCCAAAACTTTATGGCCCAGTTTTTTTATTGATAATCCCTGGGAATATTGGCTCTGTTGGCGACGTACTGGGATTTTCCCGAGTGAATGGTGCGAACTTTCATTCAGTTTGCCGCAAATTTGGTTAGGGATTTTGTTGCCCATTCTCCTGCTATTTCCCCCCCGCTTTCCCCTCAGTCAAAGAATTAGTCCCCGCCTTATTATTTTCCCTCAATTGTTGTTAGTCTCGCTAACGATGTTTTTAGCCGCTCATGCTCTATTATTTAAGCTGCATCTTCCCAGCCGATATACAGAACATAGTCTGAGACTCATGATGCCGATCGCAGCGGCGATCGCCGTGAGTTTAATATTAGAGCGGATTTTTCAAAACCTGGCGGATGCTAAGGCAATAAACACCCGATTGATCTGGGGAATAACTGCTACGGTGTTCGTGACAATTTTGCTAATTTATCCGATTCTTCTGAGAAAATTTCCGGATGTTGATTACAAAATTGGCAAATTTCCGTCCCTGTATGAATTTGTATCCACTCAGCCGAAAGATACTTTAATTGCTGGAATTGCCGAAGAAACCGATAATCTACCCGCCTTTACCAATCGTTCTATCTTGGTCAGTCCTAGCTATGTAATTGGATATCATTACGCCTATTACCAAGAACTCAATCAACGGGCGATCGCACTCTTGACGGCTCAATATAGTGAAAAATTGGATGATGTGAAACAGGTGATTCTAAAGTATGGGATTGATTTATGGATTGTAGAACGCTCGGCATTTACGCCGGAGTATTTAGATAAAAGCCCCTGGCTGCGTCGCTTTCAACTTACCGAAACTCAACCGCTTTTTAAAGCTGCCAAAAGTGCTAAGGCAGCATTACAAAGGGGAAAAGTTCCGGCATTAGTGAGCGCGATCGCCCCTTGTACGATTTTTGAAGCAGGCGATTTCGTGGTACTCCAGGGGGAATGTTTAACCAACCTTAGGCCTTAGCGATCGCACCCTATTTAAGAGATCGCTGCATTATTTTATTTTTTACCTTTTCCCGAGGGAAACTGATCAATCTGTGCTGAACCATAAAACACGATCTCCTGGTTCTGAATTCGCATCCGATCGACCCGTAATTGGCTTCCCTCTAAGGCAAATTTATCCAAATCTAGCAGGTTGTTGACGTGGGAAATTAATGCCTTTCCTAGGTCAATAGCCTTTTCGTCTCCGCCATAGTTCACCTCGATAAATTGGATTTTTCTACGGTCTTCGACCTCGACGCTGGCGGTCATATCCAGATCGATCGCCGTGTCCGAGTTGCCTAGACTCACTTCTGAAAGGATTTGAATTCTTTTATCGGAGGTAAGGTTAACCTGGGTTTGGTGAAAGTTCAAGGATTCACCTTCATACTGTAATCGCTGGAGTTTTTCGACTACAAAGGGTGTATTAAATGAGCTGGTCAAGTCTCCCTCAGTTAAAACCACTCTCAGATTGGCGCTGGTGGGTCGCCGTAACTGGACTTGACCTGCAAAAATTGCGCCAATATCAATGGCGACAGCTTGCAAGTACAACTCCATGTTTTCGATTCGCAGGCCATTATACATCAGCATTCCCTTGCCAATGAAGTCAAAGCCATCCACGCTGCCCTGCAACAGCTTTGTTACGGGTTCTGCTCGGACATTGGCTTCAACTTTTTCGGATTTCTTGAACAACGCAGCGATCGCCGCTCCCGCTACTTTACTAACGAGGGCATCGCCACTTTGATTTTGAAACGGTTTACTGCCAAACAATGAGGATACCATTTTTTTGCAGGTTTGTTTACCGCTCCATTATAACGGTTCATTACAAAATGTAAACTTTTGTGATGGTTATGGACACCATAAGGAAAATTAGGGGTAAGAGCAGCAAAGAGGGGGCGAAAGAGGGCGCTGACCTGGACAAATTCTCAGGGAACCCCAGCCTGAAATTTAGACCCTCTATGGCTTTAGGCCTTTTAATTTCTCGGATACTCCTCCCCTTGCCCAGGGGCGAAAAGCATGGGTCCTTGACCCGAACCGGGGCAGAATGAACTCTAAAAATCTATCCATGTAAGGAGAAAAAGCAGCAAAACTCCAGTAGATCCTTTATCATTTATCCTTCTTTTGGCTGAATTGCCAAAGGTGTCCCTTCTACGCAAGCCCCATCAAGCCTGACCCCCAGCCATTGAGTATGCTCCATAGTGGCACAGAGCAAATTGGCCCCCGTTAAATTAGCCCCGCAGAAGATGGCTTGATTGAGATTCGCTTCTTCTAAGTCAGCCGAGGATAAGTCGGCACCCGAAAGGTTGGCTGAGCTGAGTTCAGCTCCTTGCAGGATGGCGCGATTAAGGATGGCACCGCGCAAATCTGCACCGCGCAAGTCTATCCCGCTCAGATTCAATTGGCTACAGATAGATCCAGCCAGAAATGCACCGGCAAAGCTGGCATCGCGCAGGTTGGCATCGACTAAAATTGCCCCGCGCAAATCTGCATTTCGACAATCTGCCCCGGATAAGACTGCGCCGGTGAGGTCGGCACCCCGTAAATTAGCTCGCAGTTGCGCCCCGCGCAGGTTCGCACCGGCCAGATTAGCCCCGGTTAAGTTGGCCCCTTGCAAATTAGCACCGGCCAAATCGGCCCCGCTTAAGTCGGCACCCGGGAGATAAGCATCCCGCAATTCTTTAATTTTTCCGTGTCGAATAGCTTGTAAATCCATGAAAGTTAGGTGGATGGGTGGATGGAGAGATGGGTGCATGGAGAGATGGGGGAGATAGAAACGAGAGCCACTCCCATCATTAGGCTTCTTCTAGCCAGACGTTGGGGAGTTGAGAGGGGCGGTCGGGTAGCTGCATTAAGCCCATTTCGGTAAGTCGAACGATATGGGAGAGGGTATCGACTAATTGAGAGTCGAAACGGGTGTTACTGCGAGCTTGACATTTTTCTAGGGCCTCCGAAAGACTACGGGCCGATCGCGAACCGCGCGCTTGGGTGAGTTCTTGGAAATAGGAGACTAACCCCAGAACTTGGGATTCTAGGGGGATATCTTGCTTTCGGAGTCCATCGGGTTTACCGCTGCCGTCCCAGTATTCTAGGTGATGCTTGACGATGTGAGTGACGGGGGCTAATTCGGACATGGCGGAAAGCAATTGAGCGCTGAGGATAGCTCGATCGCCCCAAAATGTCAAACTCACCTCATCCAACTCTCGGGAGGTTTTGGCAAAAACTTCGATGGGTGCGGAGACTAACCCAATTCGGAAGAGTAAACCCGCCAATCGCAGCCGCCGCAGTTGCAGGGTAGGCAAATCTAGCAATTGACCGACGGTTTCGCATAAGGCGGAGACTTGCAGGCAAGCACAGGGATTGGCTTGATCTCGTTCGTCTACGCGCTGGGCCATCCGTAAAAAGGCTTGCAGTTTATTGGCATTTAAATTACGACTAATTTTGAGGGCGCGACCTTCTAATTCCCAGAGTTCGCGGGTTTGCCGGTTGATCGACACCAGTTGCTGTTGCGAAGTTTGCAGATAGGTGACGATTCGGGACACCACGCCGGTCATATCAGCTAAGGGAAGACCTTTGATGGCGAGGATGTCCTGGAGTTGTTGGCCGAGGCGATCGCACAGGGGCGGATTGTAGGGACGAAATCGTTCGATTAAAATTTCTGCGGATTTGGCGACGAGTTCTTGGTCAAAGGTCCACATCCCATAAAATTTCCGTTCCATATCCACGGACGGTTGACCTTCGGGTAAATACTCGTCTTCAGAAAGCTCGTGGCACAGAAGCATGGCCCGATAGGTGGGGGCGATGATGATTAAGTTCCACTCATTGACTAAACTATCTTGGGGGTCAAGTTCCAGCAATGAGACGTTTTCCAGTTCATTGGTGCGGTGGGAGCTAAAGCCACTCTCAGCCAGGGCAGCGATCGCGACGTGACCGGAATGTTGCGCCAGGTCCCAATACCGTTCGGCTTCTTGCAAATACCACTTGCCTTGCTGAAAGGTGACGAGCACCAGGGGTTTCTGGTCCGAGTCGGTGGCAGAAGATTCCAGAAGATGATCTTCCAGGGCGTGGCACAGGGCCACTAGGGTATTTTTAAAGTAAACCCCATAGCTACTAGGCAGTTGTCCTTGGGGACTGGCGGCTTTTAGCTGGTTGAGTGTGGATTCCGGATTCATCTTATAGGGTGATAATTTATTATTTTCCCTATCATACCGGGAATCGGAGCCACTTTAGATTCGGGTAGGCGCTACACAAAATCAAAGGAGTCTAGGCTAGTGGCGAGGACATTTTGCAAGCGGGCATAATATTCCCCAGTCTGGCGATCGCGAAGGATGGTATCTGTGGCATAAGCATCACTCCCTTGATAGATTTCCAACTGCCCAAAGGTGAGGTCGCCGACGAATTCGATGATATCTTCATCTTTAGTAAAATCTGTAATCAAATCGGCTTCCTCGACACTCTGTGCCCCCGTGCTTACTCCAATACCAAAGCTATCCCTACTGGGTCCGCCGGTCAGGGTATCTCGACCCAAACCACCAAATAAGCGATCGCTACCTTCACCGCCAAAGAGCATATCATTGCCATCTCCTCCATAAAGGCGATCGCTGCCTTCGCCCCCATAGACAACGTCATCCCCGGCGAGGCCATGCAAGTGATCATTTCCAGAACCGCCGAATATAATATCCTGACCGGCCCCCCCTTCAATTCCGTCATTGCCTCCTTGTCCGTATATAACATTATCTCCCCCAATTCCGGAGATGATGTCATTGCCCTCGCGACCGTGGATAATGTCATTGTTGGGGGATCCAGTAATGCGGTCATCACTCCTGGTGAGACCGATCGCCGACGCTCTGGTGAGAGTTTCCTCTATCCCCGTGTTGTTGGTGTTGCTGAAACTAAGACTGAATGGATCAATCGAGAGTCCTTGATAGGCGGGGTCTTCACTTTCGACAGCATAGTTGATCCCAACCTGGGGATTTCCATGTTGGAAACTGCGACTGGGTGGGACTGGAACATCTAAAGCACTCAAGGTGATAGTTTGGGGTAGGTTCCAGTTCTGGGGAGTAAAGGTAATAGAGTAAGTAGTAGTGCCCGAATGCTCCGTTGTTGAGTCCGCTCGAAGCGAGTCGTGGGCCAGGGTTAAGAGGTTGTCAGGCAGCTCGGCGGTGATAGTAACCGTGTCTGTAGGCTGGCGGGAGAGGACGATTTTAAAAGGATCCCACCCGAAACCTTGAATGATGTGAGTGCTGCCAATGGGTTGGATTAATTCAACCTCACCCGGGATTACCGGAGGGGGAACGTCGATCACAGTGACACCGACTGGATCAAAGTCCCGTCCCCCGTAATCGGGGTCGGTACTGGTTGCTTGAGGGCGGATTTGGACCAAGCGATCGCCTTGAGCAATCTCATCGGCGATCGCCGTGACGGTTACGGTTTGGGCCTGGTCCCAATTGTCTGGGGTAAAGACGAGATCCTCCAAAGGTTCAATTCCCGCTTCGTCCGTATCGAAGGAGATCGTTACGTTTCCCGTGGGTTGGCGACTCAGGACGACGGAGTAGAGTTCGCTACTGCTGCCTTCCGCCAGTTCCAGGGTATCTTCTGTGGGGGTAATGATTAGTTCAGCAAGAGTCGGGACTTCTTCCTCCGGTTCCTCCCCCTCACTGACTCCGGCACTGAGTCCTTTACTATAAATGCCATAGCCACTGCCGTCTTGACTTTCGCTTTGCCAGACAATGATGAAGTCACCTTGAGCGTTGGGTGCGATCGCCGCCGAGCTTTGAATTCCCTGAGTGTATTCATTGATGGGTGCGGTTTCCTCTGGATTGAGGAGAGTGCCATCGCGACTGTAGCGCTTGACGAAAATATCGCTTGAGTTTTGGGGATTATTTTCGTTTGAATAGGCGATCGCCAGGGTGCCATCGGGACTAATCGCCACCGCCTTAGTTTCAGCGTTGATTTCAGGATCGAGCTTAATTTCATCCCCAATGGGTTGGCGGGGATTGAACTCATAGCGTTGAGCGTAGAGACCTCCGAAGGCATTGCCACCCCCGCTTTCCCAAGAGATTGAGAAGGTTGATCCATCAGGAGCGATCGCCACTATCGGCTTTTCTTGGTTGGCTTGAGTGGTCGTATTGACCTGAAAGGCGGACTCATCTATTGCGCCGTCTGCATTAAAGCGCCGGGCAAAAATATCGCGCCCCGCCCCTCCATTGCCTGGGTTAACTTGCTCCCAAGTGATGACGAAGTTGCCGTTCGGGGCCATTGCGATCGTCGGGTTAGCTGCATTAACTCCCCCCGTACTCACCTCAAACGCTTCAGTAAGTTCGTTTTCAACATTGTACCGTTGCGCAACAATGACTGCATTAGTACCGTTTCCCTGTGCCCCGACTAGCACAATATTTCCGTCACCGTCCAGGGCAAATGCTCCCTCATTTCCCGCACTGGTGAGTGACGAGGCAACTGGCTCTCCTACTGGAGTTCCCGCACTGTCATACCGTTGAAAAAATATACCGGCTTCGGGTCCGGTTTGTTCCCACGCAATTACAAAACTTCCATCCAGGGCGATCGCGAGGGCGGGGTTTTCCAGATTGCTAGCTGTGGCGACTGCTAGCTCATCCCCGACCGGATTGCCTGCGCTGTCATACCGCTGGGCATAAATTCCCGCCGGACCTTCCAGACTTTCCCAGGCAACAATCGTAACCCCTTGACCATTGCTGGCGATTCTGGGGTTAAGTTGATCTCCTTCCACCGTAGTATTAACTTTAGTATCTAAACCTATAAGCTCGGGCATATACACTCCTCCCCTTTACGAAAAAACCCTTTCCCACTAGGTTTGCTACAACGACTTACCTGCTGGCTACTGCACTCTTTCACTCAGATCGAGGCTATAACATCGGGGTTCTTCTTAATTTTAGGTGTCGATTACCCATTAAGAGATGGCCCAACAGATAGACCTTATCGCTCTAACCTCTATTGAGCAGGTAGTTACATCTCTCTCCAAATGCATAGTCTGGATAATGCTGCGATCGCTCCTCATCCCCTAGGTATAGACCGCCTGTTTGGGTCCCTTTTCCCTCCCCCTTCATTGTTCTCCTGGGATAGGGGCATCTGGATTCTAAGTCCCCAAAAGTGTTAAATCTTCTAGTTATTTTCCTCAATATAACATGATCTTAAATCGGGCATCCGGGAAAAGCCCTGTGGAAATCACTGAGATAACGTGAGAAAAAAGCACTTTTAGTTAAGAATTGTAAATTTTGGGTCCCTTTAAAGAAAACCCGCCCCAAGTCAAGGGTGCGGCTACAACAACACAGTCTGCTGGCGCTTAAGTGGAGACAAAATAGATTTGGCAAAACCGGATGGGGTATGACTCCATCGAATCCCGTCCTATCTTCCTTCACCTCAGCAAATTTTACAGTTTACCAAGGACTACCAATCATCACAAAAGCAGCCCAATAATAGGGATGATCAAGATTCTGATTGGCTAACTCTTGGATCTCGGGCGGCAGAGAAATTTTCCGAGATGGATTAATAGCAATCCATTGACCATTTTCGATACGCCAGTCTCCGTCAATCATCGCCATTTGAGCGCGGCGTAATGCTTCAGCTTTAATGTAAGGGCGGGTTGATGAAGGTGTGCCATCTTCCTCGGTCCATCCGGACCTAAATTGATTATAAAATTCATTCATTAAGGCCACAGTTCCTTCATCGCTGATGTACCAAATACTCGCCAAAGCCGATTTGACTCCCGCCTGAACTGCCAACCCAGCAAACCCTAATTCGGCATTGCGATCGCCGATGGCAGTCCGGCAAGCTGATAACACTAATAATTCAACGGGCGGGTCGTTCCATTTGAGTTTACGAAGTTCAGAAAGGGGCAGAGTAGTATCCCACAACTGAATAAAAGAATTACTGGGAGAACCGGGTTTAAAGTCGGCATGAGTTGCCAAATGAATCATCTGAAAAGGTTGTTTTTGACGTTGAGCTTGGAGATTTTTTAACGTCAATTTTTCATTTAAAAAAGATTGACCCGGCCACTCAGTTAGAATGCTCGAAAGCTCGACCGGCACCGCCGGTAAAGGATACATATCGGGGAACTCGGATACTCCCATTGCCAAAAGTTGAGCATTGTTCAGGGGGTTATAGTTCATTTCGGTTAAATTCACACTGGGAATTAGGCCGATTGAAAATTGTTGAATCAGAAATTGCTCCCCATCGTATAAGGCGGCCACGGGAAGGGAACGCAACCCCTCATCCATGGAAAACATCAACGTATCGATATCAAGGTCTATGAGTTCCGCTTTTAAAGGTTGAATCAGCCACTCATATAGCTTTTGAGCAGGAACTCGGTAACTGTTAGTCGTCCGGGACCGGGGGTCAGCAATAGATTTTCTAAAGTCCGTGACTATTTTCAGAAGTGTTTCGCGATCGGCAGCCTCCACTTTTTTGTAAATTGGATCACCTTTTGTCGGAACGAGAATTAGATCTAATTGTTGCTCCCTAACAAAGGTATAAAGAATCGCCGGATTAGTACCTGTTGGTTCGGAATCGTTCACGATTCTTTCTTGCAGGGCCGTAAATGTTTTGAAATCACGTCTGACATTGTAATTTAGGTAAACTCCCAATTCTTCTGTAAAGTACATATCCAGAAGGCTAACTGCTTCGGTTATATTCTCTGCATCAAGCTGCTGTTCAATATCCAGCCGGTTGATGGTCCGAATATTAGAGGAAATTTGGGCTTCCGATAATGGCGAAAGCTGAGAAGTTTGAGGCAAATCAAAGTGCCCATAACCCGTCGAATTGAAAGCGGGAATGGGTGGCGCTAAGGTGTTGGCAATCTCTGTTTCTCCTAAATAATTGGGGGCACCCTCTAATTGCAGCGATCGCAGGGTCCGAACAATGGGTATCGGTTCCACATTTGGGGTGGGGGGGTCAACAGCGGGGTTCAAGATTACTGGGGCGATCGGGGAATTCTCCCCGGAGTTACTAGAGGGGGGGACAGGGTTAGATGGATTGCCTCCGGGTGGATTACTGGTATCCGGTCCCGGTGAAATAATAAATGGTGGAAGCACCGGATTCGGCTGTATAGGAGTGATGAGGGGTCCGGTTGAAGGATTATTTGACCCTGTGGGTGGAGAAGCTGAATCGGGTTGAGTAGGAGTTCCATTCCCCGGTGATGTAGGAGTTCCATCTCCCGGTGATGTAGGAGTTCCATCTCCCGGTGATGTGGGAGTTCCATTCCCCGGTGGCGTGGGTGTTCCATTCCCCGGTGATGTAGGAGTTCCATCTCCCGGTGGCGTGGGTGTTCCATTCCCCGGTGGCGTGGGTGTTCCATTCCCCGGTGGCGTGGGTGTTCCATTTGGGGGTGTAGGCGTTCCATCTCCCGGTGGCGTGGGTGTTCCATCTCCCGGTGGCGTGGGTGTTCCATCTCCCGGTGGCGTGGGTGTTCCATCTCCCGGTGGCGTGGGTGTTCCATTCCCCGGGGGCGTGGGTGTTCCATTTGGGGGTGTAGGGGTTCCATCTCCCGGTGGCGTGGGTGTTCCATCTCCCGGTGGTGTAGGAGTTTCATTACCGGGTTCCGTAGGAGTTTCATTCCCGGGTTCCGTGGGAGTTTCATTACCTGGTTCCGTAGGAGTTTCATTCCCGGGTTCCGTAGGAGTTTCATTCCCTGGTTCCGTAGGAGTTTCATTCCCTGGTTCCGTGGGAGTTTCATTACCCGGTTCCGTGGGAGTTTCATTTCCTGGTTCCGTGGGAGTTTCATTCCCGGGTTCCGTAGGAGTTTCATTCCCGGGTTCCGTAGGAGTGCCATCGGAACTTTGAGTAATGATCGTAATATTGCCTTCAATATAGATAGAGGGCGGGACGGGGACGGTGAAGGTTGGCGAAATCGTGATAGAACCCGTGGTAATCGCACCGGCGGTCCCGTTGACTGTGGCATCCCCGATAGTAAATGGGGTGGTAGTGCCTCCCCTGTGTTGGATGCGAATCTCTCCGCCGCGATCGCCTGTTTCTGCGGATGAAATACTGACGCTGTTATCGTCATCAAAGGGGCCGCCCACGCGCAGGAAATTACCGGCGTTGATATTGATGTCACCCCCTTGGGAATTTAGGGTTCCGGTGACGATGATGTCATTGTTAGCTGTGAGGCCAATGTCTCCCCCAGCGGTGGCGATCGCATCGAGAACCAATTCTCCTGCCGAGTTTAAAATCACAGGTCCTCCGGCAGTGGAGACGGTTCCCAGGGTAATATTATTCGCTGCACTTTGAGGTCTGGAGATAAAAAAGGTGTTACCTACGGTCGTCGGTAAGTCAGAGGGATTCACTAACGTTTCTACCCCCGATCGCAAGATTAAAGTCGCCTCATTCAGGAGGAGGTCGGCATCGGGGTCATTCAGGTTACCCAGGGTTATATCTGGACCCGTGATTGTAATATTCTCCGCAACGATCGCCCCCCCGGCTTCAACTTTTAGGGAGACTCCGGTATAAGTCCCAAACACAACATCACCACTGGCGCTGATAATCGGGTCATATTCGCTCACGAACTGGCCCCCACCCCCCAGTCCATTCTCAATAGAGAAATTTCTCCCAGCAGAAAAGTTAGAATCCCCGGAAATACTACCTGGACTGACTAAGCTAATATTTCCCCCCGCTTGAAAGGCGGGCTGGATTCCGGTTAAAGCTAATATATCAATCCCCTGGTCTGCGACAATGGCTAAATTGCCCCCGGCGATCGCCTGCAAACCCCGCGCCCCCTCACGCACCCGGACCGTATCCCCGGCTTGCAGGGTTAAGTCCCCTGTCGTCAACATTTGACCGCCTACTACGGTAAGGTTATTGGGGGCCGAAAGGATGGCATTTGCGCTGTTAACGGTTGTTAGGTCCCGGAGGGCTGGGGAGGACAAAGGGCGATCGGTAATCACAAGATCCCCTTGATCTACCCGCAAACCCGAACCCGTCAACACCGCGGTTCCCCCCTCAATCACGGTGATACCCGTCGCATGACTCATCCCAGTTTGGGTCAGTAATTCCGGTAAAGAAAGTGGACTCATCGACAAAGCAGGATTGCCAGAATTTTGCCCAGTCAACTCCTGCGGATTCACCTCAATGCTAAGTAAATATCCCTCCTGTGCAATCCGAACCAAACTCTCTCCCGGTACCGCCGCCAAAGTAATCGTTCCCCCAGGGGCAGTTAGGCTTCCGGTACTGAGTACAGTTCCCCCAATTAAACTTAAATTTTGATGAGGGTTGAGCGTTAAGTCAGCGGCATTAATAATACTTCCCAGTTCTTGACTACTGAAAGAAAATGCTAGAGGATTCCCGACTAACTGGGTGTAATTATTTAATCCTTCCCCCTCCCACCAACCGGATTCAAATCCGATTCCGGTGGCCGTGGTTGCGGTAAAGGCACCCGGTACATTCAGGGCAGCGTCCGGCCCAAAAACCAGTCCCGCTGGGTTGATTAAAAATAAATTAGGACTGCCTCCAGTTACCTGAATTAAGCCGTTAATATAAGAAGCCTCTGCACCTGTCACACGGCCAAGAATATTGCGAATTTCTGGATTGGAGAGAAAATTAGCAGTCTGCCCCGCATCTAATCCAAATTGTTCAAAAGTATGAAAAAGATTTCCTCCATCAGAGGAAATTGTTCCGCCTTGAATCTGAAAAATTTCTCCCTGGGGATTGACTACTGTCGCGGTTCCATCTCCAGCCGGGATAATCGGTTGTGGTGGTAGGGAGAAAGCTACAAGGGGAGAAACAAACGGTAATATTACCCCCAGGGAAATGGAGAGTAAAAACCGTGTTTTATAAACTATAAATTTCATAATAAAAATTAATTAAGAATAAAACAATTATCCAAAAATAATAGAGGTGAATTCATTAGAAAAAGCAAGATCTAAAAATGGAATTACTACCCGTATCTACAGGTGGAAGCGGAGATGCCAGATACTTTTTCTAGTTCTTACGCTGTGGCGATCGCCCCCGAATCCAACCACTTACTATGCACTCTCTTTCCAGATAGCTTGCCCCTCCTTGAGACTGAAATAATCGCAGTTATAGGGACTAAAAAGCGTATAACATTTTTCAGCTTCGGCCCTCTCCCCCCTTTAACTCCTTATCCTGGATTGACGAAGAGGATAGAGTTTCCGTTTTCTTGACTGTTCAAGAGGCGATCGCTCATCATAAAGCGCGTTCAACCTCTTTCCCTTTACAAGCTGCAATTTTAGCGCTCTCTATTCAGCAATCCGGGCGATCGCCGTCTCTACTCTTAAAATACGTGACCCGTTCACCCCCTTTTCCAACGTAGGATTAGAATCCCGAAATCTTAATAGCGCAACTCCACCTTAAAATCTTTAAGTTAACCTTTTCCACTATAGTTGATGCTTTGGAAAATGACCTCACCTAAAGGATAGATTTGGACTCTTAAAAAGTAAAAATTTTCTGAAACGGATAAACCTACAGGAATAGGCAAATCTAACAGCAGCAGACCCCTGATAGCAAGGGGAGAGAAGACCTCAAAAAGGATCCTGGCGATCGCCCCTTGCCGAACCCTTCAAGTGGCACTTTCACTCAGGGACCTGCATTTAAACCCTACTCGGGGAAAGAGAATTATCCTTTTTTAGGTTAAAACTCCCCCAAGTTTAAAACAGTTCCAATAGAGGCCCTTACCTCTTTCCAGTAGCATCCTTACCCAGGAGGATAGGGAGGGAAAAGCATTCCGAACCTTTCAAGGTAGCGTTTCCGCGATTTATTGTGTAGAGATAGCAATCAGGAGTAGTAGGGCGAACATACTCCTAAAAATTTACATTATAACGGAAGTAAATGCTATAAATATTATCTCTATTCTTCCTAATTTTAAAAGTATAAATTCAGAAAATTTACTTCTATAATTAATATTTTACAAATTATTTTTAATTTAAAAATAGCTCATATCTCTTAGAGTTTAAATTGTAGATAAGCATATTAAAAATTTCAACATCATCAAAAACAACACTTATTATAGAGGGATAAACGAATTACAAAACTTCCTGTACTATAATAAATTAAATTAATCCCTCTTACCACCAGCTTTTAAGTTGGCTGCGATCGCAAGCTTATGGAACAGATAATAAAGCTACTTCCCCAAGGTCCAATCGTAGAATTTACCCTTTTGCTATTGGTCATCTTGATCGTGCCTCCGATCTTCGAGAAGCTGCGACTACCCGGATTAATCGGCTTGTTAGTCGCTGGAGTGATTTTAGGTCCGGATGGGGCTAAACTGCTCAATCCCAGTACCGATACCGTCAAACTGCTTTCGGACATCGGCAAAATTTATCTGATGTTCGTTGCCGGTTTAGAAATCGACATCCAACAGTTCCGCAAAACTAAAAATCGCTCCCTCGGATTTGGCGCTGCCACGTTTTTAGTGCCATTAATTTTCGGGACGATTATTGGACGAAGTTTTGGGTTTGATTGGAATCCGTCTATTTTGATTGGTTCCCTCCTCGCCTCTCATACCCTCCTAGGCTATCCCATCGTTAACCGATTGGGAATCGTTGGAAATGAGGCAATTACCGTGACAATTGGGGCGACTATTTTTACCGATATTGCTGCCTTATTAGTGTTAGCAATTTGCGTGTCTTTCAATGCTGGAGAATTCACTGCCTTTTCCTTATTCCTCCAGTTAGCATTACTAGGACTTTATTCAACCGGCGTGTTGTTTGGGATTGATTGGGCCGGAAAAGAATATTTTCGGCGGACTGGAGATGAAGAAGGCAATCAGTTTTTATTCGTTCTGCTTGCCCTTTTTCTCGCGGCAGTCGGCGCTCAATTGATTAATGTGGAGCAAATTGTCGGGGCTTTTCTCGCCGGACTCGCGGTTAATGATGTAGTGGGAAATGGTCCGGTTAAAGAAAAAGTAGAATTTGTCGGAAGTGTTTTATTTATCCCCTTTTTCTTTATAGGGATGGGTTTGTTACTCGATATCAATGGATTTATCGAAACCCTAACCACCTCCCTAGGATTAACCTTGGCGATTGTTTTTGGGTTACTGGTTAGCAAATTCCTTGCTGCTTTGATAGCGAAACTTTTGTATGGATATCAATGGATTGAGGCCCTAACCATGTGGTCACTATCAGTGCCGCAAGTGGCTGCAACCTTAGCCGCAGCCCTCGTCGGGGTTCAACAGGGAGTGATTACCTCAGAAGTCTTTAACGCCGTGATTGTGTTGATGTTAGTCACGTCAGTTTTAGGACCCGTGATGACGGCACGGTTTGCCAGCAGACTCCCGGTTCCCAAGGCGCAGTTAGACGGGGACAATATGTCGATCTGGTGGGAAACTCAAGGAGTAGAAATCGGGAGAGATCCCACCCTCGAAAAATCCGCCGATCTGTTTACCGTGGTCGTGCCAATTTCTAATCCTCTCACCCAAAAATATTTAATTCAAATGGCGGCGCTTTTAGCCCGTCATGAGTCCGGACAAATTGTACCGCTTTCTATAACACTCGCTCGTGTTCATATGGATGAACCCCACCTCGATGTCGCCCTCAGCGAGAGTAACCGATACCTCGATCGCGCGGTTCAAATGTTACAGGAATTTGAAGTAAAAGCGAAACCTCAGCTTCGCATTGATGATGATGTTTCCCATGCTATTAGCCGAACTGCAAGGGAATGTGAAGCCAATTTAATTGTGATGGGATGGAGTCCGAAATTAGGCTTTCGCTCACGGTTATTTGGGAACCTGATTAATGATGTTTTTTGGTCTTCTCACTGTCCCGTTGCTGTGATGCGGTTGATCGATGAACCCATTAATATTCATCGTTTATTAGTGCCGGTGAAAAATTTATCTCCCCAAACCTTGCGAACCGTCCGATTTGCTCAGTTGTTTGCGGATGCTAATTCCGGAGAAATTACTTTATTGCACGTTTGCGATCGCCGAACTCCTTTAGAACAAATTCAGCGGTTTGAATCAGACATGGCAAAATTGGTCAAGCGAGATAATTCTTCAGTAAAAATCGGCATTACCACAATTCCCGATGAGGATGTGGTCAAAGTTATTATGAAAGCAGCCCAATCGGTGGATTTAGTCATCCTGCGATCAATTCGCCGCCGTACTGCCGGGGGTTTAGCTATTAGCAATGTCACCACTAAGGTGATTGAAGAGTTGAAATGTTCCCTAATTTTGTTTGGCGAACCTCACTCTTAGCAACCATTCCCCGATCAGGCAGGGTGATAAACGAGGGTTCAAAACCCCCTATTTTGAGCTTTAACTAAACCACCTGTTGACTTTGAAATTGATGCAATAAATCCGGGGTCACGGCCCCATGTTCAGTGATAATGGCGGTAATTAATTCCGCCGGAGTGACATCAAAAGCAGGATTGTAAAATTCCACACCACCGGGATAAATTCGGGTTGTGCCAATTTGATAAACTTCTTCTGCATCTCGAACTTCAATAGGAATTGTGCTGCCTTCAACTAAGGTAAAATCAATCGTAGATAAAGGGGCTGCTACAAAAAAGGGAATGTTATGTGCTTTGGCAACGATCGCTAAATTATAAGTGCCGATTTTGTTGGCTGTATCTCCATTGGCAGCAATGCGATCGGCACCGACAACCACGACATCAATTAACCCCTGTTTCATGCAATGTGCTGCCATATTATCCGCGATCGCCGTGACGGGAATTCCCTCTTGTACACATTCCCAAGTTGTCAGTTTTGCACCCTGTAAACGGGGACGGGTTTCATCAGCATAGACTCGTTCTAAGCGATCGCATTTCCACGCTGATCTCACCACCCCTAATGCGGTCCCATATCCTGCCGTTGCCAAGGCACCCGCATTACAATGGGTCAGAATTCGTAGCTTTTGCGGGGTACTGGGTAATATCTCCAAACCGCGATCGCCGATCGCCTGACAGGTTTTTAAATCTGACCCTTGAATCTCCTGTGCCGTTTCCAGCAAGATTTTCTTGAGATAGCTGACTGGTCCTAACGTCTGTCTTGCCACGGTTTGCATCCGGGCGATCGCCCAAAACAAATTAACTGCCGTCGGACGAGTCTGGCGTAACGTTTCCGCCACTGTTTCTAGGCGGATCAAAAACTCCCCCCGTTCCTCCGTCTGGATTTCTCTGGCCCCTAAATACATCCCGTATGCCGCCGCCACCCCAATAGCCGGTGCACCGCGAACAATCATCGTTTGAATCGCCCGCGCCATATCCTCATAGCAGCGAATTTCTACTACTGCATACTCCGTTGGTAGTAGGGTTTGGTCAATCAGCACCACATGGTCTTCTTTCCACAAAACGGGATAAATAGGAGGATTTCCAGACATAATCAATCCGGTGAAAACTAAGTGAATCAGCTCTAGCTTATTGTACTAGATAGGCCCAATTTTTGCCGAATTTCTTGCCAAAATCCAGTCAGTTTACGCCGGAGGATGCGCCGGGCCCCTTTTGTAATCTTTTCAAATCGGTAGTAGAATAAAAGGTCTATCACCTCCGAGAGTTCCAGCGTTCCTAAATAGGCTAACCCTTTATCAATTGTGCGATCGCTGTATTGGAGATAAACCCTTTTTGCCGCCGCCTCAGAAAAATCCCAGGACCGTTTAAATCGCTGGTGAAGGTGGCGTTGATAGTCCGAGAAATCCCCCCGGCGATCGCCTAGATAATCCTGGATATAATCCCCTGCAATTTGTGCATTCTCCATCCCATGCCGAATTCCTTCTCCCCCCAAATAATTCACCGCCGAGACTGCATCCCCAATTGCGATTAGGTTATCCCGATAATAAATATCTTGGAGTCCGCTACTGTATTGCAGAATCGAACCATGTGTATCTAATCGCTGATAATAATTAATTTGGAGATACTCTTTAATCAGCAACTCGATAGAGTGTTTAATCGCCGGATAGTTGTCTTTCAAAATGTGATGTTGACCCTGATAACGAGCCGCCCCTACTTTTAGAATATTTTGTTCCATGGGAAAAATCCAGGAATACCCTTGAGGCATCCATCGATTCCCTAAAAAAAACATCAGAGACTCGGCACAGGATTGGTAGGTAGACTCATCGACTTCAATTAAATATTCGATGCCAATTCCGTTAAAAAAAGTAGGGCGGTTTTGGCGATTAGGATAAATCAGCGATCGCGCTGCACCTGTGGCATCAACTAACACCCGAGTCCGAACGGCGACTGCCTCTTTACCCTGGGGTTTAAGTGTCACCACCGTTTCTCCATTCTCCGAAGCGTGATGAAGGTATCGATGACCTAACCAAACTTCCCCGCCCTTTTTAACCACTTCCCCGGCCAAAAATTCTCGCAGTTTGGCAAAATTTAACACCGCACCTAAAGGAGTGGCAGACTCCCATCGTTTCCGAACATTCGTACTCACAATCACGAGATTATTCCAAAAGCTGCCCACCAGGGATTCTGGTAACTCAAATTTAGCCAAAGTTTCCATTGGAGTTGCGGCACTAGAAAAATTATTTGCCCCAAAGGTTTCATGTTGTTCTACCAGTAAAACTTTGACTCCAGAACGGGCCAATTGTCTCGCACAATGACCGCCCGCCGGACCCGCCCCTACAATAACTACATCAAAATTTTTCATGATACCCAACGATTTATTCGGCAAATAAGCAGATATTAATCGAAACAAAAAGAACGCAGGAAAATTATAATTTCCCTGCGTTCTTTATTCCTGAGTTCTATTAATGATTTTAAAGGGAGAATTACTCAGGCTGTTAATTAATGAGCAACAGACACAGGGGATTTAAACGTTTGTAAAACGCGATCGGCCATTTGAGAGGGCGTTAAACCCAGTTCAGCAAAAGATTGTTCCGGTTTAGCATGATCCACAAGCTGATCCGGCACCCCAAAACGCAATAGTGACGCCGGGATATTATTATCCATGAGTGCTTCTGCCACGGCGGACCCAAAACCACCCATAAGGCAACCTTCTTCCATGGTCACCACTTTACCAATGCGTTGAGCCAGAGGCAAAATTAACTCCGTATCCAAAGGTTTGACAAAGCGGGCATTCACTACGGTTGCGGCAATACCATGTTCGTTGAGAATTTCTGCCGTTTGTAAGGCGGGATAGACCATGGAACCATAGCCCAAGATTAACAAATCATCGCCACTGCGGAGAATTTCACCCTTGCCGATTTCCAGGGGTTCCCATCCTTCTTCCATCAGGGGGACACCGTACCCATTGCCTCGGGGATAGCGCATGGCGATCGCCCCATCGCTATAGTCAATTCCCGTAACTAACATCCGTTGCAGTTCTGCCTCATCTTTCGGTGCCATCAGCACCAAATTAGGAACGCAGCGCAGAGACGCGATATCATATAACCCTTGGTGAGTCGGCCCATCCGCCCCTACAATTCCGGCGCGATCCAGACAGAAAAACACAGGTAGTTTTTGAATGCAGATATCGTGAATGATTTGATCATACGCCCGTTGTAGGAACGTCGAATAAATCGCGCAAACCGGGCGCATACCCTCACAAGCTAAACCCGCTGCCAGAGTAGCGGCGTGTTGTTCAGCAATCCCGACATCAATATATTGATTGGGGAGTTTAGCTTGGAGTTTATCTAACCCGGTTCCCGTTGCCATTGCTGCCGTAATGCCAACAATTTTTGGATTTTCTTCCGCCAGTTTAATCAGAGTTTCAGCAAAAACTTTGGAATAACTGGGGGGTTTGGGTTTATTGGAGGGGATGGCTTTTCCAGTTGCCAGATTAAAGGGATTTTGGGCATGGTAACCCACTTGGTCTTTTTCGGCGATCGCATAGCCTTTGCCCTTCACCGTGGCGACATGGACCAAAACCGGCCCCTGCATTTGATGGGCTTGATTGAACGTGGTGATCAGTTCTTCCAGATTATGCCCATCAATAGGTCCAATATAGGTAAAGCCCAACTCCTCAAACACCGCCCCCACTTTGGGGACCGCTAACCGCTTCATCCCTTCTTTGATGCGTTGCATTTCTGGGGTGAAGGTTTCGCCCACAAACGGGAGATGTTTGAACTGTTCCTCTAAATTGTCTTTGAGGAACTGAACCGGGGGACTCAGGCGCATTTTATTCAAATAACGAGGAATGGCCCCCACATTAGGGGAAATCGACATTTCGTTATCATTGAGGACCACCATCAAATTGGTGTGAGGCAAATGACCCGCATGGTTAATTGCTTCCAATGCCATGCCGCCGGTAAGTGCACCATCGCCAATCACCGCCACAACTTTGAAGTTATCCCCTTTCATGTCTCGGGCTAACGCCATGCCTAATCCCGCAGAAATGCTGGTAGAAGCATGACCTGCACCAAAATGGTCAAATTTGCTTTCGCTGCGCTTGAGATATCCGGCAACGCCGTCTTTTTGCCGCAGGGTGTGGAAGTTGCTATAACGTCCGGTAATCAGTTTATGGGGATAGGCTTGGTGACCGACATCCCAGATTACCTTATCGCGGTCCAGGTCTAAGGTTTGGTACAGGGCAAGGGTGAGTTCCACCACTCCCAACCCGGGACCGAGATGACCGCCATAAGCGGCAATCGTTTCCAGATGCTTTTCCCGAATTTGTCGAGCAATTTGCTCAAGTTGATGGATGGATAAACCGTGCAACTGGTTTGGGTGAGACAGTTCACTCAGATGCATATTTTTTAATGAATTCTGCGATCGTGCTTACAAAGGAAGTTACACAGGGTCAACCGGGGAGGAGACGGTGGATTGCCGCCTCTATCACCACCATTGACAACCTATGGCGTATGCCCCATCGCTGCTTGGACTGCAAGGGGGATTAGCTTCAATAACTGCTACTTAAGGGATTAATAAGTCCCACTTAATTTACCACGAGAGGAAAGGATTGGGACATTCCCCTCTTACTCTAGTCCAGGCGCGCCCCTTCGGACCAAAGGGTTTTAAAAAATCTTCCCTCACCCCCGGGTTAAGGCTGAAAACCCCCCGTTAAGGAAAGGGGACGGCGACTAGAACAAAGCCCAAGGGCGTAAACTACTCTTAAAACGGCTATTGTAAACTTGAATTGCCACTCGGTTCAACGGCGATAGGACAACTGGCCTTGGTATTATTTAAGCGGCTAGATCCCATGAGGAGTAAGGAGTTTTGACAAGGGGAATTGAATATCAAGCAGCTTGGGTGACGTTAGCGGCTGCAAATTTTGAAGAAATTGTGGAATTTTACGCGCAGGTATTGGCGATCGCCCCGAATCCTTATCGTGAAAAGGTTTATGCTGAGTTTTCCCGGGCGGGGTTAAAATTGGGTATTTTCAAGCCAAAAGCGGGTCATGAGGCGGAATTTTTACCCCAGGGTTCCGGTAGTCTGAGTTTGTGCTTCGAGGTGACGGACCTGGACGAGGCGATCGCCCATTTGATCCAGTTAGGATATCCACCCCCCGGGGAAATTACCACCGCGTCTCACGGTAGGGAAATTTACGCCTACGATCCCTTAGGCAATCGGTTGATTTTTCACGAAACAGTTAATAACTCCCTAGTAAATTAGGGCGGTGATTTAATTATTGGGAGGGGGAAATCTTATAAATAACCCAGTAAATCCGCAAAGCTAAAAAAGCTCACCACTAATAACAAAATTGCCGTCAATTGAGGGAGTCTAAATGTTGGAGAAGGGGCGATCGCACCCCGAATTAGACAAGAAACTGACGATCCAACCGCATAACTCAGACTGAGGACCAAATAAGGCCAATTCAGGGTTACTCCCCAAAATCCGAGTGAAATGATGGCCCCCGACAGCATCACCAGTTCGATAAACAGGGGGGGATTATTCTGAATATAGTTTGTCCAGCTATCCCACCAAAATTGCCAAAATCTCATTTAGATTAAAAATTTAAGAGGCTATTTTACATTTTAATCTAAGACCAGCCCCATTCTCCGCCCCCAGGGAATAGAGGATGCCCCTAGGATACCTACCTCAGCGGAAACCCTGGATTATTGGCCGGATAAATACCCGATCGCCTCTTCCATCTCCACCTGTGGAAAAGCCTCATAAAACCGACTGACACTGATAAACGGATCCGGCGTTGCCAACACCACCAGGCGATCGCACCACTGCCTCATCTCCTCTACCAAGTCGGGAGGGGCCACCGGCGCACAGATCCAAATTTGGGCGAGAGGGCGGTGTCGTAAAGCCTGTACTGCTACTGCGATCGTCATCCCCGTAGCAATCCCATCATCTACCACCAGGGCAACGGCCCCAGTCGGATCCACCTGGGGACAAGCTGACGCCATCCGATTAAACTGGTCTTGTGCTTTTGCTTGTGCCTCTTGCTGCGCACTTTGGCGGACTTGATACCGCAACAACCGTTGTCTCCCCCACAGGACCTGTCCATCCGCCGTCACCGCACCCAGGGCCAATTCTGGATTTTCCGGGCGCGTAATTTTTTTTGCCACAATAATATCTAGGGGACAACCTAATCGCTGCGCCAGGGGGGCGGCTATGGGCAATCCCCCTCGCGGCAGGGCATAAACAATCGGTTTAATCCGCTTAAATCCCGGATCGATTTCAGCCAGTTGTCCCAGAACTGCCTCAGCCAGTTGTTCTCCAGCATCAGCGCGATCGCGAAATAATGGGGCAGGTGTCATCATCCCCTCCAGCCGGATGGCACTTCAGTTGTCTCTATGATGGCTGATTTTTTCCTACCCTGATGTCTAATTGAAACCTTTATCCCGTTGATGGATAGCTAAATTAAGTTAGCGGGGACTTTTGAGAGTTTTGTAAAGAGTCTATGATTTTAAATTAACGAAAGAAGGATGCAGAATGACCGACGAAAACCAGCTTAATCTTTTTGACCTCACCCACTTTGACGCACCCCCCGATGCGCCATCATTTAATCCAGAACTGATTCCTACTCGTTCCGATATTCCCATTCCCCCAGGTACTTACACCCAGGTTGATCAACTCACCATCCACTGCAACCAATGCCACCGATGCGGATTAGGGGCGAATCGGACCCACGCCGTGATCGGACGAGGGAATCCCCAGGCACCGATTATGATGATTGGGGAAGCCCCGGGCCAAACCGAAGATGAAACAGGATTACCCTTTGTCGGTAAAAGCGGGGAGTTATTAGAAAAAATACTCGCCGCCGTCCAACTTTCTACAGAAAAAGATGTTTATATTTGCAATGTTAATAAATGCCGACCGCCCGGAAATCGCACCCCCACCCCAGAGGAAATAGAAGCCTGTAAACCCTATCTTTTAGAGCAAATTCGTCTCGTTAATCCAGCGATTATTCTATTAACGGGAGCAACTGCTGTTAAAGGATTGCTCAAGGAAAAACGAGGGATTACTAAAATTCGGGGTCAATGGTTTGACTGGGAAGGAAAACTCTGTATGCCTATCTTTCATCCCGCCTATTTACTCCGAAATTCCTCCCGAGAAAAAGGCTCACCCAAATGGTTAATGTGGCAAGATATCCAAACCGTGAATGCCAAATTAGAAGAACTCGGACTGAAATAGTTAGGGCACTAAAAAACTAGCCCTGTTAAGGGGTAATGGGTGAGAATCAAGCAATTGTAGCACTACCCACCTTACTCTTGATAGGTGGGCAGCCCTCACCCTACTCTCCTACTGTAAGTGGGCAGTGCCCATCCTACTCATACTCCTGGAGGTTTAGGGCGATCTGCGCTATCTGGCCTGTTCAAATTTCAGTTTTCTGACAAAGTTACCGCAGAAACCGGGTTTCTTTTCGTTCTCAGATTTTTATTATTTATTTCCTACAATTACCTTATGATCACTTCTGACCCACAATACTCACAATCACAAATTGTCTATGAAATCTAAAGCTGTTGCGCTATTTCTCAGCCTTGGCCTAGCGACAACCGTCGCTGCCTGTTCCCCAGATACTCAGACCGAAGGAGAACAAACTCCCCCAGCTTCCACTACTCAAGATGAGGGAGAAGAGGGCGGGACCCCCACAACACCGGGTTCTACCAATCCTCAAGGAGAGGGTGAAGCTGGCGAAGATGACCAAAATGACCAAGCTGGCGAAGATGGGGAAGAGGACCAAAATGACCAAGCTGGCGAAGGTGGCGAATCTTAGGGCATTGCCACGGTTATTTCGTTTCGTGATAACTTGTCGCAACGATTGAACCCTCTTAACCATCGTTTGATGATAACGGTGGGATTTGATTTGGGGTTTTCCTAGTCTTGAATCTGATATCAGGGCTAGGGGATACCTCTGCATATTTTAAAATCATTGTTTCCTAGGAAATCATCAATCTTTATTTGAGCTAAATTTTGTATTAATTTCATGATTTTATGTATCGATCAAGTTCTCAATACAGAACAGTTAGAGGAGATTCATTGCCTTTTGAAAGAGGCTGAATTTGTGGATGGTAAACTCACGGCTGGGAGGTATGCAAAAACCGTTAAAAATAACTATCAATTGAAAGGAGATACGGAGGTCGCCCAAAAGGTGAGGGAAGTTGTGCATAATGCGATCGCCCAAAATCCCCTATTTAAAGCGGCCGTTCGTCCTAAAACAATTCGGCCCATTGTTTTTAGTCGTTATGAACCGGGAATGTCTTATGGGTGGCATACCGATAATGCAATTATGGGTGAGCGAGAATTGGTGCGATCAGATGTGTCCCTAACCCTATTTCTCAGTGAACCAGATACCTATCAAGGCGGTGAATTAGTCATCGATACTACTCTCGAAGAGAAATTATTCAAATTGGCGGCTGGGTCAATGATTGTTTATCCTTCTACTTTTCTGCATGAAGTTACCGAAGTAACCCAGGGAATTCGTCTTGCTGCGGTGACTTGGGTTCAGAGTCTAGTTCGTGATGTTCAGCAACGCGAAATTCTGTTTGAACTGGACACTGTTCGCCGGTCAATATTTGAGCAACATGGCAAAACCGTAGAATTTGATTTACTCTGCAAAACCCACGCCAATTTACTGCGGCAATGGGTCGAGTTTTAACCCAAACTATCCAACTTTATAGCCAGTCATAGAGAATGGGAGGCACTGTCAAGTCCCATTAGGTTTTCTATAACCTGAGAAACTAACCCCTGCGCCGACAATCTCGTAACCATAAGCGGACAGCTTCGGCCATTTCGCTCTCACTACTATTTCGGGGAGGGGTGGGAATTGCATTTTCTGGATAGGCGGTGCGGGAAAACATTTGATTAACCCTCCAACCTTGATCCGTTTGAGATAAAAATAGCCAATGATATTGTTGATATTCTATGGATTGAGTGGCCGTATAATGACGTTCTAAAGTGGTGAAAAAGACTTGGGCGATCGCCGGGTCAGACTCTTGAGGTTCTAGATCGCCCGGTAACCGAGAAACGGGGGGATTATTTACCCCCGCACCTTGGGGCAAGGGTTGAAACTCCGCACGACCGGCGAGAATCACAAACCGAGGTACATGATCTGTGCTCATGCGTTGAATGGTGCGATTGGCATAACTGGGCAAATCGCGCAGCAATTGGGTCATCAACAGATCTAAATCCGTCGGACATTCCCCTCGAATTCTCGGTGTAGGGGTAACCGATTGGGCGATCGCCTCTGGTATCCCAACCCTAACCCCCACTGGGAAGAGAGACCCCGCGCAAAAGCACAGCAGAACCCCCAGCATGATCTGAAGAGACCCCCTCAACCCCCCCTTAGTAAGGGGGGGCTTTTTAGAGATTCCGGTTTCCGGTGCCCTCCCCTTAGCAAGGGGAGGGTTAGGGTGGGGTTCTTCTCTTATCGGAAGAGACCCCCCCAACCCCCCCTTAGTAAGGGGGGGCTTTTTAGAGATTCCGGTTTCCGGTCCCCTCCCCTTAGCACGGGGAGGGATAGGGTGGGGTTCTTCTCTTATCGGACGAGACCCCCCAACCCCCCCCTTAGAATGGGGGGGTTTTTTCGAGTTTCGGGTTTCCGGTCCCCTCCCCTTCGCATGGGGTGGGTTTGGGTGGGGTTCTTCTCTTATCGGAAGA
>JBBQFN010000047.1:0-36091 GCA_038321985.1 Cyanophyceae cyanobacterium
CCGAATTTAGGTAGCACATCATTGTCCAGAAAACTTGCTTTTGAGGTATAGGATTCTTCTGTTTCTTCAAACTGAATCCCATACTTTTTGCATAGTTGAGCGATTCTATCTTTTAGTCTTGCAGTAGGGACAGATATAAACTTTTGATTTGTTTTCTTACCCATATTGGCTGAATCTTTTTGTCCAATATTCCAGCCAAACACGATTAAACCGATACCTTCGGTAAGGCAACGATTAACAACAATTCGGGCTGCTTTATTTACGGCATCCCTCATTTGTCGATTGCGCTTTTCGGTAATTTGAGCAAGCGTTCTGGACCAGAACCCTTGAGGCTTGCCATCTTTCATTGTCGAAATTTGCTTGTTGTACCACTGGTTAAGTGCTTTCAACTCTTTGCCATCAACAATAAAACTATCACCGGAATTAGAAACACAAGTTAGCCAGTTATTCAACCCAGGGTCAATTCCTAGTGCTTTGTTAGGGTCTAACGCAATCTCAAAAGTTTGAGCCAAATAAACAAACTCAGCATAGAACGTACCGTTTCTAGGAAGAATGCGAATCTCTTTAATAACCGGCCAGTCTAAATTTGTTGGCATTGGCAAAAAGAATTCGCTAATACTAAACCATCTTTTAACCTGATTACCTAGAGGGAATCTAATCAGGCCATCTTTGAGTTTCAACCATTTTTTAGGGTAGGTAACTGTAAACAGACCCCCCGGTTTGCGATAGTTGGGCGCTTTTGGCTGATGATTTAGTTCACCTTTTCGACACTTAGCCTTTAGTTTTTTGAAAGACTTGAAGGCTTCACCGACATTTATGCAAGTCTGCTGCATTGAAGATGCGTAGCCAGCCTTGAAATGAACATTGGTTTTCATCTCGGCTGTTAAGTCGAACCCAGTTACGATATGCCCAGTCTTAAAGTAAATCTGACGAGCGTAGTAAGTCGCACAGTTATAGAGGTTATTTGACTCAGTACAAAGATACTCAATTATTGCTTGAGTATCTTTGTCTGTCTTGATTACATTCTGCTGACAACCAAACAATTTCAACCTCTTCTTGTTTTTAGTTTTGTTGTTTGCTTTTGCCTAATGATACTCTATAAGAGTAGAGTTTTGCAGAAAAATGCGATAGAGCGCTACATTAACGACCCTCATCATGGTTAGACTACAGTGTAGGCGGTTAAAACCGCTCGTGTGGGCTTTCCACATAGCCTCTAAAGAGCGCGAGGCTACCAGCCCTACCGTGTTTCTCTTGTGTATGGGATTCTGGTCCTTTGGCGATCATCAGGGAGTAAAAAATCTCGGGACTGAGTAAAAAAACACCACCGAGTCCCGGAACGAGTCAGAATAAATAAAACCCTGGCAACTTCCTACTCAGTTAAATTTACTCAGTTAAATTATGAAATGGCTGATGATTCGGTTAATTCGAGGATACCGACTGCTAATTTCTCCCTTATTTCCGCCGACTTGTCGATTCCAGCCGACTTGTTCCCAATATGCACTAGAGGCGATCGACCGTTTTGGATCTAGGCGAGGAGGATGGATGGCGTTACGTCGCCTGTTGCGCTGTCACCCTTTACATCCGGGAGGATATGACCCTGTACCCGAGATTTCCGAAAAAACGACCGAATAAGTGCGATCGCCCCAAATAGGAAAACCGTGGGGTGCGTCAGATCATCAATTGATGATCTGACGCACCTAAGAATTTAAGAAACGACTGGAGTCGGGACAACGAACCATCAGAAATGACCGTAGGGATGGGAAATTTCGTGGGTTGACTGGACTGGCGCTTATACTGCATTAATCCATCATCCGCAATCTGCCGCGTTTAGTGCTGTAGATCAGCCGATTGATAATATCGCGATGTTCCTCACTTAGAGAGGTGCGTAAGATGGCACTCCGGAGACGATAGCGATCGGTGCGCGTCATCTGGCCGGAAAACAAGATATCACCAAATAATTCTTCCAGCCCTTTTGAGCGTTTGTTATCGAAATTTTTCATAAAAGGTAAAGATTGTTAGTAAATAATTCTTTCAAGTTTGACGGCAAGATGGCGATTTGGCTGCGATCGCCTTCATCCCCGAGTTGCGATCGCCATCATACTTCAGCGCGATCGCGATCGCTGACAAAATAGGTTCCAGCAATAATGCAGGCGATCGTCCCTACCGCCTTCTGCACCTAACGCGCTCAACTTTAATAAATTTTAAGGGAAGTATTTAATACAAAAAAGCCCAATCCAGATAGTATGATTGGGCCATCAAATTAACGTTGTTACTACGAACTTAAACATCATAAATCAGAGATTCAGAAGCGCCTGGATGTTCCAAACAATAGCGTTCAAAAGCTGTTTTGGGTTCCTTAGCTCTTCTTTTGGCAGCTACCCTGAGAAGTTCCTCGACAATATCCCAAGCTACTGCACTTTCTGGAGATTCAATTCCTTTTGTCCCTGCGATCGCCCGGGCTTCATCCCTTGCCATTTCAATGCGTAGGGTTAGGGGAATAAAGCGGCCTTGATTTTCCTCAGAATTCTCCCCTTGATTCCCACTATTAGCGAAGGGTTGGGGTTTAGTTAAAACTTGAGCCATAACGGATTACCTCATCCAAAAATTAATCAGTTTCCCAAGCATCCGACGGGAGTGGATTCTCGGTGCAAACCTCATACTTGTATTTTAGCTTGACTACCCTACCTTGGGGGTGTAAATAACCGTAACGCTTTGTTGCAAAAAGTATCAAAACCTAGAAAACCACACCCGGAGAGCATTTCCCGGGGATTGGCCCAAATTTATCCTTCCAAAATATTAAAATAGATTAAAATAGAATCAGGAAATATAAAGAACCGTTGCTTTTATGATACTTGCTGACTCGGCTCAAACTCCAGAACGTACTAATCCCTTTTTGTCACTCAATTTTGAAACTGCCTTAGAAACCTTGGGGAATGACTACTATGATATTGTCCCTGCTGCCGAATTTCCTCACCATCTTCTCCGCTTTCGTAATGATGAATTATTACCAAAATTAGGATTAGAACCCCAGGCTGTAACCGATGAAGATTTTATCGAAGCCTTTGGTTATTTTCAAGGGGTGCGACCCTTTTTAGCCCTGCGCTATCATGGCTATCAATTTGGAGAATATAACCCCAATTTAGGGGATGGACGGGGCTTTATTTATGCTCAAGTTCGCGGAACCGATGGCAGACTCTACGACTTCGGCACCAAGGGCAGTGGTACAACCCCTTATTCCCGTCATGCTGATGGACGGTTAACCCTAAAAGGAGGGGTCAGAGAAGTATTAGCCGCCGAAATGTTGCACCGGATGGGAGTCCGAACTTCCCGCTGTTTGAGCTTAATTGAAACCGGCGAACAATTGTGGCGAGGAGACGAACCCTCACCTACGCGATCGTCTGTCATGATCCGCTTTAGCGAATCTCATATCCGATTTGGTACCTTTGAACGGTTGCACTATTTAGGGCGAAAAGATTTAATCGAAAAACTGTTAGATTGGGTAATAGAAAACTATTATCCGACTATCAACGATGCCCTGCCACCCTTGGTCCCGAACGAGAAGGGAGACAAGAAAGAAAAATACGCTCGATTTTATCAAGAACTGGTGCAACGGGTGGCTACATTAACGGCACAGTGGATGGCAGCCGGATTTTGTCATGCGGTGTTAAATACAGACAATATGTCTATTGCGGGGGAAAGTTTCGATTATGGACCTTTTGCCTTTATTCCCACCTACAACTTAAAGTTTACAGCGGCCTACTTTGATTATTATGGTCGCTACAGTTACGGCAATCAACCCGCCATCTGTCGCTGGAACCTGCAAATGTTGCAAGTTCCGTTAAGAGCGGTTATGGATGAGGCAGACATGGAATCAGCATTAGAAGAATATTACGACCATTATAATCGAGAATATCGCAGGCTGATGCTGAGTAAGTTAGGATTTGGGGAAGAAGTCCCATTCGAGGCAGCAACAGAATTAGTGCAGTTAACCCTGCAACTGTTGGCTGAGACTCAGGTAGGGTATGGGGAGTTTTTTGGGCAACTGAGACAGCAGTTTTCTCCGGAGTGGCGGGAAAAAAGCACCTCTATTTTCAGCCCCCTGGAAACCTCCTCGGAACTGTTCGAGTCCTGGCAAAAATCCTACTATCATTTATTGCAGTTTGTGGCAACCTCAGATTTAGACCAAATGCGCGAACGGATGGCAAAATATAATCCAGAAACGGTGCTCCTCCGACCCGAAATTGAGGCAATTTGGGAAGCGATTGCCCAGGAGGATAATTGGCAGCCGTTTTATGACTTGTTAAAGCGGATCAAAATGGGGTAATATAGCCAGCCTAAATTATCCTCATAATACAATTAAGGAGGGGGAAAATCTTGCTCTCTAAGGTTGATCGGGAGCAAGATGCTCCCACTCCTTTAAAATATTATCTAATTCATTTAAACTGGCAATATTCGATTGAAGTTGTCTGCTTGCGGGTCAGGTACACTAGATTGATCCCCTGATTATTATTGACCCTGAAAAATATGAGTGATCGCCCTGTAACCACCGTAGTTCTAGCCATGAGTGCCGATGGCAAAATCTCCGACTCCCTGCGATCGCCCCTCCTCTTCGGTTCTCCCGCCGATAAAACCCATTTAGAACAACAAGTCGCCGCTGCGGATGCCGTAATCACCGGTGCCGGAACCTTCCGCGTCAAAGGCACCGCCATGCGAATTCTGAATCCTGACTTAATGACACAGCGAGAAACAGAAGGAAAACCCCCGCAACCTGTCCAAATCGTCGCCTCTGCCAGTGGCAACCTTGATCGCAATATCCCTTTCTTCCAACAACCAATCCCGCGCTGGTTACTCACCACTCCCACAGGTGCCGAACCTTGGCATAACCATTCCGGTTTCGATAAAATTCTAGTCAGCCAAACCCCCTCCGGTAGCGTAGACTGGCACGATGCCTTCCAACAACTCGCCACCCTAGGCATTCAAAAATTAGCCATCCTCGGAGGAGGAAACCTAGTCGCCTCTTTACTCGCCGAGGACCTCATCGATGAACTCTGGCTCACCATCTGCCCCCTCCTCATCGGTGGCAGCGCCGCCCCCACCCCCGTAGATGGCAGTGGATTTTCCACTCAAACCGCACCGCGCCTCGAACTCTTAGCCGTCAAACCCATCGACGCAGAGGTATTCTTGCACTACCGCCTCCGCAGACAGTAAAAACCCACCTCCCCCGTTCGTAGTAACGACTTTAGTCGTTCTCTTTTGTTCGTAGTAACGACTTGCTTTCGTTCCCCCCACCCATCCAAAGTCCCTCCCACAACATCCCAAGAATCGATTACCCTAGGTAAATGAACGCTCTACCCTCAACGGTTGGTAATGGTGGAACAGCTTAAGCCTCAAATTTCTGTTGCCTGGATCGACAACATTGCCGAAGTCCCCCAGACAGCGTGGGATGCTCTCGCCATCCCCCTGCAAACCCCTTTTTTTGAATGGAACTGGTTGCACAATATGGAAGCCTCCGGCAGTGCAACTGCCAAAACCGGATGGTTGCCGAATCATTTAACGGTGTGGCGACAGGGGGAACTCATCGGCGCGGCACCGATGTATTTAAAAGGACATTCTCGGGGCGAATTTGTATTCGATCACCAATGGGCGGATTTAGCCTATCGCCTGGGTGTGGAATATTATCCCAAATTGTTGGGGATGAGTCCAGTTACGCCGGTAACGGGATATCGGTTTTTGATTGCACCGGGAGAAGATGAGGAAGAAATTACAGGAATCATGATTCATGCGATCGATGAATTTTGTAATCGCCACAATATTTCCTCCTGTAATTTCCTGTATGTCGATCCAGAGTGGCGATCGCAGATGGAACGACTCGGTTATACTCCCTGGCTGCATCACAGTTATATTTGGCAGAATACCGGATTTAATACTTTTGATGATTATTTAGCCGTCTTCAATGCCAATCAGCGCCGCAACATCAAACGGGAACGCAAAGCAGTAGCTACAGCCGGGATTGAAGTCAAGGCATTACATGGGGATGATATCCCCCATACTTTGTTACTGCGGATGTATCAATTTTATAGTGACCATTGCGATCGCTTTGGCTGGTGGGGGAGTAAATATTTAACGAAGCAGTTTTTTGAACAACTGTATCACAACTTTCGCAGTCGGGTTTTATTAATTGCTGCCTATCCCGAAGGAAATGATATCCGTCATCCCATCGCCATGTCCTTTTGCCTCACCAAAGGCGAACAACTCTATGGACGATATTGGGGGTGTAATTATGATATTGACTCCCTCCATTTCGAGGCTTGCTATTACAAACCCATCGAATGGGGAATCGAACATGGGATTCAATCCTTCGACCCCGGTGCCGGAGGACAACACAAAAAACGTAGAGGCTTTCCAGCAACTCCCAATCACAGTTTACATCGGTTTTATAATGAGCGTTTGGGTCAAATTCTCCGTCCTTATTTGAAAGAAGTCAATCTGATGGAAGCCCAGCAAATTGATGCCATTAATGAGGGGTTACCGTTTAAAGAATCTATGCCAGAATTGAAGATGTGACATTTAGCCGCCCGGTTTAAACCGGGCGCTCTAGGAAAAGTTATTTTTACTGCTGCTTTAGTTTTTGGACTTCCTCAAGACTCAATCCAGTAGTTTGCGAGATCGCCTCTTCATCTAATAAGTTCAGCAACCGTTTCGCAATTTCTCGCTCCTGGGCCTTCACTGCTGTTGACACGCCTTTTAAAATCGCGTTTCGGTGGTCGTAGATAAAAAATTCTTGATGTTCTAATTCTTCTAATTCTTCCCGACTCAGATTCCCTTGATTGGCGAGGGCAAAGGCTTGCTCAATTTCTGGGACGGCGCTCATGGTTTCGGGAACGGTTTGTAAAGTCCAGCCACTTTTCATAAAATAGATCCACTTATCCGTTATCGTCTCTAACTCTTCCAGTTCTTTTGTGAATTTGGGTAACTCGACAAACACTAATTCTAAATCATAACTCAAATAATCGACCAAATAATCTTTCTCTTTCAAAACGAAGCGAGAAATCACCGGGTCAAATTCTGTAAACATTGGAAAATCGACAATGGTCAACGCAATCACCGGATTTAATAAGGTGTAATCTTCTCCGGCCTGTAGTTGAATAGAATAGGATTTAGCGGCGTTATAGAGGATGCGCTTTTCAAAACCCGCTACATTCAACACTTGCATTTCAACAATCGCAGTTTTGTTTCCGGTGATTTTGGCTTTGATATCTAAGTAGGTTTCTTTGACTCCTCGAATACGGGGAGCTAAATAGGGGTTGAGAATTTCTAAATCTTCTATAACGGCCTGGCTGTCATAGAGCATGGCATTTAAAAAACTGATTAAAATACCTTTGCTCTGTTCGGAACCAAAGATTTTCTTAAAGGCGATATCGGTCTTGGGATTAATAAATCTCATCGATTTGCCTCCTCAATTAGGTTAGGATTTTACCCAATTTTATCGAAATCATAGAAAAAGCGATCGCTGTCCTAATTATATTCAAAAAATAACCGAATGTAGGCGCGAGAAAGCAAATCGCGCCTACATTCGGTTGAAACCTGATTAAAAACGTTACCCAATAAGACTTTCAGTCGGTTTCAACCGACTTAAGCTGTTAGGCCGCCAATCGATTGATCCCCCGCCGGATGTTGCCACTTACGACGTGGCGGCTTGTTCCCAACATTCCAAGGTTTGACCCACGGAGATTCGAGGTAAGCGATGTTTGAAACCGCACAAAATCTCCCAGGAAATGGTTCCTAATTTATCCGCCCAATCATCTGCTGTGATTTCATGGTTGCCATCTCGTCCTAACAAGGTGACGACTTCGCCAAGTTCCAAGTCCGGGATGTTGCTCACATCTAACATTATTTGATCCATTGTAATTGCCCCAATTTGCCTCACTTGCTGTCCCCGGATGAGGACTTGCATTTGGTTGGAGAGGTTGCGGGGTACGCCGTCGGCATAGCCAATCCCGACGGCGGCGATTTTCATGTCGCTGTCGGCGATAAACCGATGGCCGTAACTGACGCCAGTTCCGGCTGCGATCGCCTTTATGTGAGTGACTCGGGCTTTGACTTGGAGTGCTGGTTGTAATGTCAGGCGCGATCGCAGATGCGGTGCCGGATATAATCCGTATATCCCTAATCCCACTCGCACCATATCATAATGCAACTGGCGATCGCTTAAGGTTGCCGCCGAATTGGCAAAGTGCAAGCGCGGTAATGCGATTCCCGTTTCCTGAACTTGCCGAATCGCACATTGGAAGCGCTGATGTTGCAGTTGCATCACCGTGGGGTCTTCACTATCCGCTGTGGCTAAATGGGAATAAATACTAGAGAGTTCTAAATGAGGCAGGCGATCGACTAATGTCACGAACTCAGCAGCCTCTTGCCAGGGTGCGCCCAACCGTGACATCCCGGTATCAATTTTCACATGAACCGGCACGGAATAAGCATGGTCACTCAGGGTTTCAGAAAAAACAAACGCTTGTTTGGGGGTACAAAGAGTGGGTTCCAACCGCCATCGCACCATTGCCCGGATTTGGTCCGGGGTGTAGGTGGCCCCTAAAACTTGCACGGGGGCGGTAATTCCCGCTTCCCGGAGTTCGATGCCTTCGGGAATGGTGGCAACGCCCAACCATTTCGCCCCTGCCTGTAATACCGTCTGGGCAACGGTGACGGCCCCATGTCCATAAGCATCAGCTTTGATGACTGCCATCAGGTCAGTTTTTGGGGATAACAGACGCTGGATTTCGCGGACATTCTCGGCGATCGCCCCGATATCCACCTCCACCCAGGCGCGATCGCATCGCATCGATGAAATACTCTGACTTTCCTCCCAACTCAGCATTTCTACGCACTCCTCAAGTCACTCACACCACAATTGAACTATAAATCGAACCCTGACTCCGGAGATTTCCCCAAACTTCAACCGAATTTAGATTTGCAATCGAGTATTTAGAATAAAAACAGGGCAAGCGATCGATCAGGTAATCTGAATCGGGTGATTTTTGGCAAAATCCACAGAATGAAACATTAAGCCTTCCAGAACTCGGTTCTAGGCGCTTAATTTTTCCCAGTCCTTAACTGACCACTTCCCAGCCTGACCTGTCAATTCCAGAAGAGAAGGTGTCCAAACCCATGCCTCAACCGCCTAAATCCCTGAAACTCGCCTTCGCCTCCTTCGGACTGCGGGGGCAAATCCTGCCCATCGTCGGGGCCACCTTGATGGGTCTATTGGGGGTCATTTATCTCTCTTCCTCTACCCTGTTGTTGGCTGGATTTGCCAAGTTTGAGCAGCAGGATACCGCCCGCAACGTCAAACGGGCGGTGGATGTCTTATTTGATGAAATCGACAAATTGAGCTTTACAGCGAACGATTGGGCCGCCTGGGATGACACCTACGCCTTCATTGAAGATGAAAACCCGGACTATATCCAAACCAACCTTAATGATGCCACGATCGCCCGTCTGCGGTTGGATATGATGTTGTACATTCATCCCAGTGGGCGAATCGTTTTTGGGCAAAAATTTAACCCCACAACGGGGGAACGAGTCCCGGTGGAGAAAAATACTGAAGCGATCGCCTCCTTGCGCCACTATCTCACCCCTGATAGTCTCCTCGTCAACCATCCAGACACCACCAGTCTGGTAGAAGGCGTCCTGCAACTTCCGGAAGGCCCTATGGTGATTGTGTCCCGCCCCATTCTCACGGGAGAAGCGGAAGGACCCATTCGTGGGACTCTCATTATGGGACGCTACCTGAGTAGGGAAGAAATTAAGCGTCTGGGGGAACTCACCCAATTATCCATCACAATACAGGAGTGGGAGTCCCCCCAACTTCCCCCAGATTTCCAAGAAATTCGGCAGAGTATTACCACACAGACGCATCAAAAACCGGCGTTAGTCCTGCCGGATCAAACTCCGATTTTTGTGGAAGCCTGGGATTCCCAAACTATTGCCGGTTATACTTTAGTTAAAGATATTTACAGCAATCCCGCCTTATTATTACGAGTGGAACTCCCCCGAGAGATTTACCAACAAGGCAAACGAACGGCTAACTTTATTCTCTGGGTAGTGCTTGTTGTCGGGGTGGCGTTTTTAGTGCTAACTTTGTTGCTCTTGGAAAAGGTGGTGTTATCGCGACTCTCCCAGTTGAATCAGGATGTCAATCACATCGGCAGCGATCGCGATTTGGCCGTTCGTCTTCCAGTACAAGGGGTGGATGAACTCTCACAGCTTGCCACCCGGATTAATGAAATGTTAGATACTTTAGACTATTCTCAGCAAGTGCGCCATGAAAGCGAACAGCGATATCGCGCTGTGATCGAACAAACTTCAGAAAGTATCTTTTTAATTGAGCCCAATACGCAACGAATTATTGATTCCAATACCGCCTTTCAGAAGCTGCTGGGTTATGACAGTGAAGAAATTCTCTCCTTAACCTTGGGAGATTTTATTCACCATGAATCCGAGAGTATTGCTTATAATATCGAACACACTCTGTCTGCCCAATCTTATCATATTGGAGAGCGGCGTTACCGTCGTAAAGATGGTTCCTTTGTGGAGGTAGAAGTCAGCGCCAACAAAATTTATTATGGACAACGAACTGCAATTTCTGCGGTGGTTCGCGATATTACAGAACGCAAGCAAGTCGAACGAGAGCTTTACCAAGCTAAAGTTACCGCAGAACTGGCAAACAAGTCTAAAAGCCAGTTTTTAGCCAATATGAGCCATGAGTTACGGACCCCCCTGAATGCGATTATTGGCTATAGTGAAATTTTACAGGAGGAGGCGCAAGAACTCGAACCGGAGGAGTTAAATACTGATTTAGGAAAGATTGAATCCGCCGGGAGACATTTGTTAGGACTGATTAACGATATTTTGGACCTCTCTAAAATTGAGGCGGGAAAAATGGAACTATACTTAGAATCCTTTCCCGTGGCAGTCGCGCTTCAGGAGGTCATTTCCACGGTGCACCCGTTATTACAAAAAAATGGGAATCAGTTAACTGTAGAGTGTGAAGCGGATGTGGGGGTAATGTATGCCGATTTGACGAAGGTGCGGCAGGTGTTGTTAAACCTGCTGAGTAATGCCTGTAAATTCACCGAACAGGGTATGATTTATCTAACAGTTTTCCAAGAAGACAACGACATAATCTCCGATCGCCCGGGTGTATCCGTCACCCCGGCTGAAGGGGTGGAACATCTGCGATCGGCAGTTGTGTTTCAAGTGAGGGATACAGGCATCGGGATGACTCCTGAGCAGGTGGCTAAGTTGTTTCAACCCTTCACTCAGGCAGATACATCTACAACTCGTAAATATGGCGGTACAGGTTTGGGACTGGCGATCGCCAAACAATTCTGTCAGATGATGGGAGGGAGTCTGACTGCCCAGAGTGAATTTTGCAAGGGTTCAACATTCACGATCCGCCTTCCCGTGATGGTTCGCCTCTCGAATCCCGAGTTAATCGATGAATCGAGCAAACCGGAGTTGGTTTAATCTTTTTATTTTTTCTTGCAAGAGGAACAAAGTTAGTATGAAAACCTGGCAGGGATCCAATCCCTTAATGATTATGTTGGGCTTATTGTTGAGTCTGGCAGTCGCCCTCTTCGGCATCTTGGTTTGGCAAGAGTCACAGATTCCGAATGCTCCGCCCAGGGCGCTTTTGTCGAGGACTGTACCTGTGAGTTCCGTAGATGAACCGATCCAGCCGATTCCCCTTTCTCTTGATCTGAATCCGGAGAAAGTCGCTTTAAGCAAACAGTTATTTAATGTAAAAATATTTAACGGGCTGTATCCCGTGGGAATCAAAAAATTTATCGATGATCTTTGGGGGGACACAGTGAATATTGCCAGTTGCAGGGAATCTCATAGGATTCCCCGTACTATTCAGGTAACGGCAGAGATTTATCACCCCTTGCAAGATAAATATCACTTTGAGGAACGGGGTTTGATGGAGAGCAAAGGTAAAGGACCGATTAAAACCTATCTGCTGATTGATCGCCTACCTTTGGTGCTCTAAAATGACAAAGAAACCTGTCGAGTCCGGCAAATATCCTGGCCGACTTACGCACCCGACTTAAAAGCTCCAGTCTCTTAAAGTCATTGGGGATACACAATCATTACCCTTCATTTAGAAACTGAAGTGGAAGCGTAAGTCATTTATTGTTTGAAAATCCGGTGCTATCTGGACCTTAATTGATATGAGTACAACGGATAAATCAATGCTAAATGGATTCATTTCTATATTCAATTTGCTTAACGCTCGCTTATCACGTCGCATTGCTCTATGGGTATTTATTAGCATTGTGGCGGTCGAAGCTATGATTTTATTCCCCTCCGCTTATCGCCGAGATCGCGAACTGATTCAGCATTTAGAAGATGTTGGGGTCGCCACCATCTCTCCCTTACTGCGGTTATGCGGGTCCCAAATCACCGCCGCTAAAATTCAACAAGTGGCACACCAATTAATATTAGAATCCCAGGTGGTTGGGGGTCAGGTTTATACCCAAAATGGAGAGGCGATCGCCCAATTTGGTGAAGCGCCAGAATTAAAATTTAATCCGCTAATAGACGAGCAGTTACTTCGCCTCCGTAGTGCCAATGGCAAACGCTATGATGTAGCCCTCTGGACTGAAGCCCAAGGGAATCCCTATCTCTTAATCGTTCGCCTTGATTCTTCTCAAATCAAATGGGAAATTAAAGCCTTTATTGTGCGAATCTTTGGCTTAGTTATTCTGATTTGTATTTTTGTCACCCTGGCTACTCTAGCGGCCCTCGCACCGGCGGTAATCGTTCCCATTTTGAATCTGAGAAAGGCGTTGATTGCGGTGGGAGAATCCCCGGGAGCAGTAACAGAAGATTTAAGCTGTCTTTCCCTCGCCCTGGATCGTCGGGATGAATTAGGCGATGTGGTGATGGATTTTAACCGCATGAATCACCAAATTAATCGCTATTTCAAGGAAATCCAAGAGAGTAAAAAAGAATTGGAAAATTTAGTGGCAGAAGTGGAAATTGCCCGCGACCAATCCGAAAAATTACTACTTAATGTTTTACCCCCTACCATCGCCCAGCAGTTGAAACTCGGCGTCTATCCTATCGCCGAAAGTTTTCTCAATGCCACCGTTTTATTTGCTGATCTTGTGGGATTTACCCAGCTTTCTACCGAAGTACCTGCGGTAGAAGTGGTGGAGTTACTGAATAAAATCTTTTCTTTATTTGACTACCTTGCCGAACAGTACGGGGTGGAAAAAATTAAGACCATTGGCGATGCTTATATGGCAGTGGGAGGACTTCCTCAACCGCATCCGGATTGTGCCAAGGCGATCGCGCAAATGGCCCTGGATATGCAGCAAGCGGTACGCCAACTCGCGGCAGAAACGGGCATCCCCTTAAGCATCCGCATCGGCATCAACAATGGTCCTGTCGTCGCTGGGGTGATTGGCACCAAAAAATTTATTTACGATTTGTGGGGGGATGCCGTCAATACCGCTTCCCGCATGGAATCTCACGGCATTCCTGGACAAATCCAAGTTTCAGAAGTGACTTATTTCCTCCTGCGCGATCGCTTCCAATTCCAGTCTCGCGGCGCGATCAAGGTGAAGGGTAAAGGAATGATGAAAACCTATCTCCTCCTAGGTTTGTTAGAGGAAACGACCCAGGATAACCCGCTAACCGCCGCATCCTCAATTGCACCACCCGAAACCGCTTCGGGTTCTCAAGGATCCTAATTTACCCCAAAAAATTCAGGAATTTTACACAGTCTGTTCAAGCTGTGCTAACATCTGTGAAAATATTCTTTTTAATAGAGACGCAATGGGCAAGGTTCTAGTCCTTAACGCCTCCTACGAACCGCTCAACATCACGAGCTGGAGGAGGGCCATCGTGTTATTGCTGAAGGGGAAAGCCGAGCAGGTCGAACATAACGGCAAGTTTATCTATTCCGATGTTCCTCTGCCTACGGTGATTCGGCTTCGGCATTACGTCCGCATTCCGTATCATGAAATTCCATTGACCCGGAGAAATATCCTACATCGAGATAGCCATGCTTGTCAATACTGTGGCTATTCTGGAGATGAACTGACCTTAGATCATGTTATCCCGCGATCGCGTGGGGGTCCCGACAGTTGGGAAAACCTCGTGTCTGCCTGCGTGCGCTGCAACGTCAAAAAAGGAAACCGCACCCCAGAGGAAAGTAAAATGCCCCTAGTCAGGATACCACGGCGACCCTACAGCAGCCTTTATTTTGAGGTGAGTAAGCATCTCAAAAGCGGGCTACATCAGGAGTGGCAAAAATATGTCATTGGCATTTAAACCCCTTGTAGTTGGTTCAACTACGAGGGGTTTTTGCCAAGAGTTCTTGACCCAGGCGATCGCAGAAATGGCACTTGAAGCGCTATCGTAGAGTTATTCTACACGGGCAGTCAATAACTGAGAAACGGTTAACCATCGGCTGTTGCGTTTTAAATTAATGCGCTGATTAAGGGGAAAATTAGTGGAGGAATCGAACACCGAACTCGGTCCAATAGCCGTTCGGGATGGAGTATTACCGCTCATTTCTAGCGAGAGCAAGCAATGGCTAGATCCGGGAAGCCTGATGAAAGCCGAAGCACTGAGACAGGTTTTGCAGCAGCATGACGGCAATCGGCACTTGGTGGTTCTCCAGGACTTCCCGGACCCCGATGCCATGTCTTGTGCCTGGGCTTACAAATTAATTGCCGAACAGCATGATATTGAATGCGATATCGTCTACGCTGGAGCACTCAGTCATCAAGAAAATATTGCATTAGTGAAATTGACGGGATTACCCGTGCAGCGCTTGCCCCTAGAAATAGCAAAATCCAAGGATTGGTCTATCTACGACGGCTGCGTATTGATTGATAATCAGGGAACAACTTCTCAGTTATTCGCCCTGTTACAAATCGCACAGGTTCCGTTGGTTGTGGTGATCGATCATCATACTATTCAGGATGAATTAAAGGCTGAATTTTTAGATATTCGTCCCCATATTCGAGCCACTGCCACCATTTTTACTCAATATTTGATGGCTGAATTGCTCTACCTGGATGTTAACATCAGTGATCATGTGAAATGTGCCACGGCGTTAATGCATGGGTTGCGATCGGATACAAATCAACTGCGACAAGCTAGGGAAGATGATTTCATGGCAGCGGCTTATTTAAGTCGATTTTATGATAGCCAATTGATTAGTTCAGTGTTGCAAGCGTCTCGGTCTAAACGGGTGATGGATGTGATTGAGCGATCGCTCAAAAATAGAATCGTTCAGAATAATTTCTGTATCGCTGGGGTTGGATACTTGCGTTACGATGACCGCGATGCCATCCCCCAAGCGGCAGATTTTTTAGTTACTGAAGAAAACGTTCATACCGCAGTCGTGTATGGCATCGTTCATGATGAAGACGAAGATATCGAGTTAGTCACAGGTTCCCTGAGAACCGGCAAACTCACCTTAGACCCGGATGAATTTATTAAAGAAGCCTTTGGAAAAGATGCTCAAGGGCGCTTCTTTGGCGGAGGGCGATCGCAAGCCGGGGGATTTGAAATACCAATGGGATTCCTATCCGGCAGCAACGACAGTAAAGATTTTGCTCGAATGAAATGGGAAGTCTTTGATTTACAAATCAAACAAAAGCTGCTGAAATTAGTTAGTCCCAAAGATGATTTAATTAATAGCACTAATTAAATTCCTCTATTTGTTAGCGAGCAAGCTACCCGCCCCTTTTAATAAACACCCATCCTTAAAAATGCCATACTAGAAGCCGTCATTCTCGCCCCCGCATAGGCGGGAATGACGGCACTGAATCCATCTTTTTTGCCTTCCCTACCCCATTACCACGGGTAATAATGTATCCCTGCGTCCTCAACAGTTCATACGATGAGAAAAACCATCATCGGCGTCATGGGCCCCGGGTTTAATGCTACAAAACAAGACCTAGATAACGCCTATCAACTCGGAAAATTAATCGCCGAACAGGGCTGGATTTTATTAACGGGAGGCAGAAAAGCCGGAGTCATGGATGCCGCCAGTCAAGGCGCAAAATCTGCCAACGGGTTAACCCTTGGCATCCTCCCGGGGGAAGATAAAACCGGCATATCTGAAGCCATTGATATTGCCATCATCACCGGCATGGGTAGCGCCCGAAATAATATTAATGTTCTGACTGGCGATGTCGTAATCGCCTGCGGAATGGGTAGCGGGACTGCTTCAGAAATTGCCCTAGCATTGAAGGCGGATAAACCCGTTATTTTATTGAATGATAACCGAGAAAGCCATCAATTTTTTAGCAGTTTAACGTCCGATAGCGTGATGATTGTGGAGAGTCCAGAGGAGGCGATCGCCCGAGTTAGGGATATTGTATCGACTCCAGACAGCTAAACTAGAGAAACATTCCGCAAGTGCCATCACGAACCATGAAACGAGAAGAGGTCCTGGCGATCGTTGCCCAACATCAACAAGAATTAAGAGCAATGGGAGTGAAATCCCTCGCCTTATTTGGTTCCGTTGCGCGAGATGAAGCAACCGCCGAGAGTGATGTTGATTTTTTAGTAGAATTTGACCGTCCCATCGGATTATTCCAATTTAGCCGAGTGCGACTGTATTTAGAAGAAATTTTAGGCTGTTCCGTGGATATTGGAACTCCGAAATATCTGCGAGAGGAATTGCGCGATCGCATCCTCCGAGAGAAAATTCATGCCTTATAAATCCTAAATCATCATCGGTCATTCCCGGGCAGGGGCCTAATTTACTAAAAATCTGGCTCCAATCTGCCCAAGACAGTTGATAAATTAATAAAAAAGGTCAATTTCTTGATTAAATCTTCCCCTGCTTTTTAAGATTAGACAAAGCATTTTCAGCCGCTTGCTTTTCCGCCTCTTTCTTGCCACAGGCTTTGCCTTCTCCCAATGGTTCATCCTTTACATAAACGGTAGATAGATATTCTGGTGCATGATCCGGGCCTCCGATTCGTTCTGTCCTATATTTGGGCAGTATTGAGCCAAAAGTTGTTTGGACATACTCTTGCAGCCTATTTTTGGAATCAATGTTAGAGCGAAGTTCAACCGTTGTGGGAGATACTGAATCAAATAAATCCTCGATAATGGGACGAAGTAACTCCATCTTGCGATCGCAGTCTAAATAATAGGCTCCCACAACCGCTTCAAAGGTGCTACTCAATAAATTAGGACTCTGATAACCCCCAGACTTAATCAGCCCTTGACCTAGACGCATCCGAAAGGTCAACCCCACTTCAGTAGCAAATTTAGCCAGTTGTTTTTCATCCACCAAAGCCGATCGCCGTCGCGTCATTTCATCTTCTGCCATTTCCGGATGCCGACAGTACAGGTATTCGCCACTAATAAAAGTAAGTAGAGCATCCCCTAAAAACTCTAGGCGTTCATTATGCAGTTCGCCCAAGTTTTCATTGGCATAAGAACGATGAGTCAATGCCTGTAGCAAGAGCTTTTCATTTGTGAATTTCAATAATTTATGGTCCATTGGTCTGAGTCTACTGGTTAGTTTTTATCTAAATCATAGCATTTATCTCGTTAAAGAAAAAGGGGCAAACATGAGTTTGCCCCTTTTTCTTTAAATCAAGCTATTTGTTTGTTTGGGTCATGAATGATCATGTATTGTTAAAACGAGAAAACATTTTTTCAACTTGATTTAAAGTGTAGAAGGCATCAACGCGATTTTGAAGTTTTTTACTGGTATTAACCCAGGACTCTGTAATTAAAATCACTTTTTTACCTTGGGACTGTAACTGACTTACTAAATGACTAAATCCCCCATCCTTGGATAACAGAAATACCGTAGATATTTCGGGATTAGGGAGAATATAGTGCATACAGTCAGCTTTGATTTTCTCGTCTGCATCATTTTTATGCAATCGAGACGCCTGAACCCAGCGACACTCAATACCCAGTTTGTCCCAAATACTAGCCCATTTCTTCAGTTCTATGAACCCAGTGTATGCTTTTACATAGGGGAGGGTTCCATGTTCTTTTGCAAATTGCAATAAAGCTATAACTTGGTTTTCGGACTGAAAGTGGACATTTTGAGCATCCACGATAATCGCTACTTGATTCGGCCATTTGTAGAACATTTTGTGCCTCTTCCATGATTAATGATTGGAGGCAGCTTTATGAGATATATCTGTACAGTAAAACTACAGATACATTCTGGAACTGTTAGCTCTATTCGGTCGGTTGTCGTCTTAATATCACAGGACCCACAGTCCTTGAATCTTCAGAAGAGTTACTGCCTTGTTTTCGTATCAAACTTAGCCAGACACTCAGGGTGGAGAGATGAACAGGAGTGGAATGAATGCTCTTAAATCAGGTATTCATCACTTCGTATCTCTTACCTGAAAGGCTGGCTAAATTTGATACCAGACCAAGGTAATAACTCTTCTGATGAGTCAAGGTACAGGGGTGCTGCTTATAAGACGAGAACCCAAGCGTAAGGCTTGCGTTGTTCTCTAAGCTGCTACAACCTAAAGCTAAACTATAGATACTGGTTTGTCAAGGGCGATCGCAAAATTTCTTTCTCGGACCCTCATCCCTTGCTAGAGTCCCTAGAGTCCATAACCCTTTTCCCATACATAGCCTACCTGCGCGGACTACCCCGCACCGAAGCCCCTAGGACCTCTACGTTCATGGGGCCAGACCCTTCAGGGTCTCAGTCAACATCACCGGCATTGGTACCGCCCGAAATCAGATTAATATCCTACCTCAAGAACGACTAACTCGCAAAATTTTTAGAAGGGCGATCGCCTGCTTCAATTCGGTACTGAATTGCCTACTCAGAAATTCGGATGGTTTCTTCAGTTAAAGGTACCGGATACCAGGAGGTTGCCTCCGAGTCAGGACTCCGACGATTCACTAAAGCATCTAATGCTTCTAAATCATCTCGATAAGCTAATAAATAGGGTTTTAATTCCTATGGGGACATCAGGTCAAATTTCGGATTCATCAATAAAATTCCATTCTCCACTGGACATAACAATCACTTTTAAATCATCCCCGGCTAAAATTTAAATATTTCCCTAACAATTATTTCTAAGTTGTTTAAAATCCACCCTTTTAAAACCTCAATTAATTACTCAGCAGAAGGCAACAGGGCGAGAAATTGAACTGCTTTGATAATTGAAATGTTACCGTAACTACTTAAATCGAGTAGGTCTTTATCCCCTGCAACAATATAACTTGCTTCCGCCACCACTGCACAAGCGATGACTTCATCATCATCTGGGTCATCAGGAACAACCCGCTCAACAGTCTGCACTGCTATAATTTCTGCTAATGCTGCATAATCTGCAACCAATTCTTCTGCCGTTAAGTTAAGAATTGTCGTTAGTCTCGCCACAAACTTGGGACGATTCAATACATCGAGCAATTCATCTAACAACGCTTGAGACGTGCAAATAGAAATCGTACCGGAACGTGCCATTTCTAAAATCCGGCGGGGATGTCCACCCCAAAAGATGCCAGAAATGAGCGTATTGGTATCGAGAACTACCCGCATCGTTAGACTCCATCTCTCTTGTTCATGCGTTTTTCCGAGCGATACGCCTCTATTTCTGTCTGAATTTCATCTTCTGAAATGGGATCAACTTCGTTAAACTGCGAAAGTTTATCGGCAGCAGCAAAAAAACGTTGGATGTGCTCTTTTTGGGAGAGAGTTTCTTCAGATGTAGCTAAAGATTTCCGGTGAATGACGATGAGATCTTCATTCCATGCCATCCATAACTCGGGAGTATTTTTCAGGCTTTCTTTCAGGTCATCGGGTAACACCAATGTACCATCATCTAAAATATCAATTTTTTGGGATTGCATGATATTCCTCCAAATTGGGGTTTTGTCTATTATAGAGACATATTATAGAGTCAACTAACCTTTGTTCCAACAGAGCCTGTATTCTTAGGCTTAGTTTATATAGCCGAACCCTACTGGGTGCGACTATACCTTTCATTTCTGCAACTTCTTCCGGACAATTTCTACTATTTTTTCTGACGCATGACCATCGCCAAAAGGATTGACGGCGGTTGCCATTTTTTGATAGGAATCCTCATCCTTTAATAACGCACTGGCTGCTGTAAAAATCTCTAGGCAATCGGTGCCCACTAATTTTGCGGTACCAGCGTCGATCGCCTCGGGACGTTCCGTGGTTTCTCTTAACACTAAAACGGGTTTCCCTAATGCCGGTGCTTCTTCTTGCAATCCGCCGGAATCGGTTAATAATAAATAGCATCGTTGCATGGCACCAACTAATTCCGCATAGTCTAACGGTTCGGTTAAAAATACCCGAGGATGATTACCTAATATCGCTTGTAACGGTTCCCGGACGGTGGGGTTTTTATGCAAGGGTAACAGTAAGGCAGTATCGGGAAATTCATTCAAGGTTTTGAGAAATCCTTGGGCAATTTCCGTTAGAGGTTCGCCCCAATTTTCGCGACGGTGAACCGTGGCGAGTAAGACCCGATATTGTTGCCAATCTAATCCGGGGATGGGACAGTCCGGATGGCGGGAGGCGACGGACAATAAGGCATCAATGACAGTATTTCCGGTGAGGTGAATGTCTCCAGTGACGCCCGATCGCTCTAAATTTTCCACCGCTTTTGTGGTGGGAGCAAAATGCAGTTGCGCCAGTTGGGAAATTAACCGGCGATTAGCTTCTTCGGGATAGGGATTGAAGAGCTCATCGGTCCTTAAACCCGCTTCAACGTGACCGATCGCAATCTTTTGATAAAACGCAGCTAAAGCCCCAGCAAAGGCGGTGGTAGTATCCCCTTGAACAATAAGCAAATGAGGGGTCGTCTCTTGTAAGAAGCCTTCGAGTCCCTGTAAACTACCGCAGGTGATATCCGTGAGGGTTTGCTGATGTTTCATGATCCCCAAATCCCGATCGGCTTGTAGGTCAAACAGGGTCATAACTTGCTCCACCATCTCCCGATGTTGGCCGGTTAAAATAACTTGGGTCACGAAATCGGGCGATCGCCGGAATGCCTGGATCACCGGGGCCAGTTTAATCGCTTCAGGACGGGTTCCCAGGGCAATTAAGATTTTAAAGGGAGTATTTAGCATGGGCAGCATCATCAGCAGGTTAACAACGGGCGGAGCAAACCTATTCTGTTACAAGATGTCAAGTTTTGGGAACACTTTGTCAAAGATAGGGGTGAATTAGATTTATCTTAGAATACATCCACGCCCTGATGGCGAAACTGGTTTGATCGCCTGGATTCCCCCAATCTTGACTAGACTAAGCTAACCGTCTAATTTCTAATCGCTGTTCGTTAAAGACATAGAGTCATGACACAATCCCAGCGTCCACCCCTTCCACCCCCACCACCCCCGCCTCCAGGTCGGCCTCCGGCAGCACGTGTTCCTGGGGGTCCCCCACCACCACCCCCGCCTCCAGGTCGGCCTCCGGGCCCCCCTGCTGGGATACCCGCAGCCGCACAAGCAGCGACTCCTGCGGCACCCGCAGCCCCCAAGGGTCCCGGCCCTAGTCCCGGACACCCCACGTTGCGTGACCTGGTTGTACAGGCTAATGAAGAGGGAATTTCGGACATTCACGTAGGGGTCAATGAACTGCCTCGCTTCCGCAAGCGCGGGGATATTGCAGAGGCAGGCTATCCCGTCACTGACCTCAATACGTTTATGAGCTGGTTGCGCGAATGCATGAGCACGGAAGAAATCCAGCAATTCCAAGAAAATTTAGACTTTGACGGGGCGTTTGATTTTGGATTTGTGCGCGTCCGGGTCAGTGCATTTGACTCGTTAGCAGGTCCGGCGATGGTGTTGCGACTGATTGCTGCCAAAATCTTGACGATGGAACAATTGGGTTTACCCGAAGTATTTAAAAAAGTCTGTCATTATCACAAGGGTTTGGTGTTGGTGACTGGACCGACGGGTTCGGGTAAGTCAACCACAATGGCGGCAATGATTGACTACATGAATAATACGTTCCCGTATCACATGATCACCATTGAAGACCCTGTGGAATTTGTCCATCAAAGTAAGAAATCCCTGATTAAACACCGGGAAGTTGGTCGGCATACCCTCAAGTTTTTCAATGCGCTCAAAGGGGCGTTACGTCAAGACCCAGACATGATGTTGGTGGGAGAAATTCGGGACAAGGAGACGGTAGGAATTGCCATTAAAGCGGCGTCTACGGGTCACTTGGTTATGGGAACGCTGCATACGAATAGTGCGGTAAAAACCCTAACTCGGATTCTGGATATGTTCTCAGCGGAAGAACAAATTTCGATTCGGGTTTCCCTGTCAGAAATTTTGGTGGCAATTATTGCTCAATTGTTGTGCAAAACCACCGATGGTAAACGAGCCGCTTTCCACGATATCCTGATTAATACGGATGTCATCAAGGAATATATTCTCAAAGAACAGTATGAGGATATTCAACAAATCATGCTGAAAGATACTTATGAAGGCATGACGACGATGAACCGATCGCTCTATGATCTATATCAAGAAGGGCGGATTACAGAAGAGATTTCGTTGGAACAGTCGCCTACACCGAACGAAATGGCTCAAATGCTCCGAGGTCGAATTTAAAAGTTCAGAAACTCCTGTTTTGTGTGTGAAGCAATGAGTTATGAAGGGTAAGAGATCCAACCAGGGCGATCGTTTACCCTTCATAACTATTCCGGGGTTGCCCTCCATGTCCTACTTTCTCAATCGCCTATTCTTTCATTTAGCGATCGCGATTTGTTGAAAAACCAGTCCTCTTCTGTTCCGGAATTATTTAAAGGGATTGCTCTGTTTACTCCAGGGGGAGACCTAATTTACTGTATAGATCCCAGCAAAAGAACTCGGTGGCACCTGAATTTGTGTGCCGTACTACAAGAATGGCTGGGGCTTCCCGAACCTCCGCATTTCCTAGTTCCTTGTTATACGGCAACTGTGGACCGATGGCTTGACCCCTATACAGGACAACTACAAACTTCGGCGATCGCCTCGGGCCCGGTCCTGCGCTATCAAGCCCTGCTCAATGCTATCTTTGAACTGGATGGGTTGGCCTGGGCTATCGCCCCCTGGTCGGAGGAGTTATGTCATCCAATGGTTTTAGCCACCTATCGGCAGCGGTTTCCCCAACTCTGGGACAATCATGAATTGATCGTCCGCTTGGAGTCAACCACTACCGATAACCCCGTACACCCACCGAATTTATCCCCGAAGTTGAGGTTTCCCTTGTCTGAACAAACCCCGACTCAAGGATACGTGCTCCGCTTATTTGTTTCGGGTCATACAGGAGCAACCGAGAGAACCCTTAAGACCTTGCATCAGCTTTTGGAAGAGTCTTTAGGCTATCCCTATACCTTGAAAGTGATTGATGTTTCAAAACATCCCGAACAGGCAGAACAGGCCCAAGTTTCTGCTACGCCTACCCTGGTGAAAATGTGGCCCTTGCCGGTGCGCCGGATTGTCGGAAATTTAGAAGATGAAGATAAAATTCTGAATCTCCTGGGTTGTGTAAAATCGTAAGTTGATGCAGCGAAAATGAGGAATGAATTGATCAACTATGGAAATTCTCACCTGCTGCGATCGCCGTTAAATTATCAAAAAGGGCGCACAGTGTGCGCCCCCTGATTTGGGAAACTTTTACCTATGGAGGGGGTAATATCCCCAACTCCTGAAGCACTTCAAAGCGAATTAGAGGGGTTGTAGGGTTTCAAATAACAAGGCGATCGCTGGTTCGAGTTTAGATACAGCGACGTCCGTTGCCGAAATTAACAACAAATAAACACTCAGATCGCGCTGACGCACTAAAATTGTCCCCTGCATTGGGGTCTTATTATTCAAAATCCCCGTCCAAGGAACCAGTACCTCTCCTGGGGCGATCGCCCTAAATTCAGTGGGGCTAAATCCTTCTCCGCGCTTAAATTCCTCAATGGCAATTTCTGCCAACTCCTCATTACTCAAGGCGCGGGAAGTCGCCAAGGGTTGGACAATCACTGTATAGGCTAAATTCCCATCGGGAGACTCGATTAAGGGAATCCCTGCAGAAGACCCAACTTTATAGGGTTGGAGAGGACCTCTGTCTGCCTCCGGGTCTCCATCTCCATCTTGGGCTTCTAGGTATTCCGCGAGAACTCCCACCGTAAAGCGTTCCCCGGGATCTTTATACGGTACTTCACTCAACCGCACCGGAGTTGCCTCCAGTTCTTCCGGAGACAGAGTGGGGGCGCTTGTGGGGGCTACCGATGGAGCGGAAGCGGGGGTAGCTGGGGTAGCTCGGGTAGCCCCTCTTTGGGCGATTTGAATCACCGAGGGAGGAGCCTCAGCCGCCCGAGCATTTAACTGCAAATTAGAAAGTCCAACCTGGGGGTGCAGGTTAACAGTGCGATAGTCCGCAATCATCAGGATCAGCGCAGTCAACAGTCCCAAACCGAGCAGCCAAAGCCGGTTTCGTTTCATTCTCAAAGTCCTCGTTTCAAAATGCGAGTGATTTATTCAGGAAATTGGCAGTCGCCTAGCGGCCTAATACAGCGGCGTTACCGATATCGAATAAACCCGCCATGCAGCCGGTCATTAACGTAGCCAGAGTACCTGCCCACAGAGCTTTAAACCCTAGGGATGCCACTTCATTGCGGCGTTCGGGAATCAAGCCGGATAACCCCCCGACGAAAATGCCGTAGGAGGCAAAATGGGTAAATCCACAAAGCACATAGCTGACGATTAACAGGGCGCGATTGCTCAGTTCCCCACTCTGAGATAATACCCCCAGGGCTTGATAGGGGGGAATATTGGTTTCAAATAGTCGTCGTCCAATTAAGAGGGAAGAGGTCCACAATTCGTGCCACTCTAGGGACACCCCGGTTAAAAAGGTCAGGGGTAAGAATAACATTCCCAGGAGATTGGCTAGAGGATTAGCAAAGAATTGGGTAATTAAAGAAGGGTCACCGGCTGGAGATGCTCCAAGCACGAGAGTTGAGATTCCACTAAAGACCGCATTAATCAGGGCAACCATGCCCAGAATGGCAATAATCGCTGCTGCAATTCCCACCGCCATTTTCACCCCATCCAAGGCACCACCAATTAAACTATCCATTGGGTTGGGACGTTTAGAGGAGTCCAAATCTTTGTCATCGGGAATATGACCGAGGGTTTTGGGTTCGCCGGTTTCGGGGATTAACAGTTTAGAAATCACGAAACAAGCGGGAATGGTCATAATCGAAGCGGAGACCAAGTGACCGGCGATGGAGGGAAAAGTGGGGCGTAATAAACCGGCATAGAGGGCCAGGACAGACGAGGCGATCGAGCCAAAGCAACTGGTCAAAACCGCACAGAGTTCGCTCCGGGTCATGTCTAATAAGAAGGGTTTGATGGCGATCGCCGACTCAATCCCTACAAAAATATTAGCCGCCCCTGCCACCGATTCCGCACCACTGATTCCCATGGTTTTCTGGAAAATGATCGCAAACCACTTCACCACAGGCTGAATAATATTCAGGCGATACAGCAGACTGACTAATCCAGAAAAGAAAATAACTTGGGGTAAGGCGCGAAATGCCAAAATGTAAGCAAAACCCGGATTGAGGTTATCTGGACTGAGGCGATCGCCCGCAACGGCCACATAGGGAGTACCTACAGTTCGGGCAATCCAGCGACCGGCTGGCCCTGGACCCACTGCAAAATTGGGGTCTGCCACCAACATCGAAGTCGGTCCCCCAAATAGGAACCTTGCCCCCGCTTCCGAGGCATCTAAGACAACATTAAGTAAACTACTTAGTCCTTCAACGAGATGGCTTCCTATACCAAAAACGATTAATCCCACAACCATTTGTAGGCCGATTCCCCAAAAAATGACCTTCCAGGGAATAATGCGACGATCTTCGGAACCTAGCCATGCAATAAAGCATAGAGCCACGATTCCTAGTAATGAGAGTAAATTTAATATCGGGTTCATGCGATTGACGTCTCCCGCAGGGTGATACGGTGTGGTGATCGACTGCAAGTAAACTGGACTTTTTTAGCACTCCCTCATTTCAGCCTGGGTGTGGGATGGAACAAGAGCAGGTGGGTGCGTTTTGTCGATTTATCTTTAGGGGTAGCCAACTGGGTCGGAACCTTTGAGAAAAAAGTTTACCCAAACCTATAACAGTTGACTATTTATATCAAAGGCGAAAGTAAATTTCGATTTAGACGTCCCGCGCCAAATTCTAACGTTACTGGGGGTATCCTGTCTAGTTCTCCTGTCAAAAATTTTTCAAAATTATCTCCAGGTCCGGATAAAAAATAAAATCCCCTTTTGGGGGCTTTATTGATAGTGCCTCAGACCGAGTGTCCCCAGTTTTGATAGTAGTTTTACTTAGCGGTTAGAGGACCTGGAGTTGACCTTAATTCCCCGGAACGCAAACCCCTGGCGTACATAATCCGGGAAACTTCAAGGTACTCACACTCAGAGTATCTAATACCACCCGTCGGATTTGATGGTTATTGGTATCGGCAATATAAAGGATGCCTGCGGCAACACTCAGACCCCCAGGTTCAAAAAAGCGCGCCCTTGGACCTTCTCCATCTAATAATCCCGGGGTTCCGTTTCCTAGGAGGGTTTGGCAATGTCCGGTTTGGGGATTGATTATTTTAATTTTATGGTTATAGCTATCAGCAACCCACAGCAATCCGTCTGCATACGCGATGCCGAGACAATGTTGCAACAGGGCCTCTTCGCCGATGCCATCGCGATCGCCAAATCCAAACAAATCGCCACTGCCACAGAGGGTCCGGACCCGGGGTGCATCCCCTAACCCCACCCCGCGAATGGAACTAATTTCACTATCGGCAATAAATAGTTCCTCATCATCGCTGGTGATGCCGCTAGGTTGAGCAAATGCCGCCTCATCGAGTGCTCCATCAATGCCAGCTTCTGCACCAATGCCACTGTAAGTCCCCACGGTCCCATCAACCAAATCCAGCGCCCAGATTTGGTGGGACCCAGCCATTGCAATCAATAACAATTCCCCGCCAATCAGTTCTAAATCCCAGGGAGAATTTAAAGGAATCTCTAACCCGTGACCTCCTTGGGGTTCTAGGGTGCGATTTTGTTCGCTAGTTCCCGCCAGGGTTTGCACCTGTTCCGTGGTGAAATCGATTTGCCGGATGGCATGGTTTTCCGTATCTGCCACATAAAGACATTGGCATTCGGCATCCCAAGTCATACCTTGGGGTCCAAAAAACTGCGCTCCAGAAAAAGACCCATCGGTTAATCCCGGGGTGCCATTGCCGATGATGAATTGTAGAGTGCCATCGAGGGTGGTGACAATGATGCGATGATGTCCCGAGTCGGCAATAAAAAGGCGACTGCTGGTAGAATCAGCGAGAACTTTTCCGGGAAAGGCTAAGGGGGTAATTAAAGGATTTTTCTGTTTTTCTAGGACAGGTTGGATAAGGGGAATTGAGACTGAACCTTGAGCTTGCTGCTGGGCGATTAATTGAGCGATCGCCTCATCCAATTTCCCTCGTTTCCCTTCTCCAGAAACCATTCCCACCACATATCCTTGGGGATCAATTAAAATTAAAGTCGGCCAAGCCCGCACCGCATATTGTTGCCAAATTTCAAACTCCTGATCCACAATGACCGGATGTTCGATATCATATCGGAGAATCGCTTGCCGGATGTTTTCTATGTCCTTTTCGTTCTCAAATTTAGCCGAATGAACGCCTATAACCGTAAGATTTTTAGAATATTTTTGCTCTAAGTATTTTAAATCCGGTAAAATATGAAGACAGTTAATACAGCAATAAGTCCAAAAGTCAAGCAGGACAATTCGGCCTTTTAATTGAGCGAGGGATAAAGGGCGATCGCAATTTAACCAAGGTTGATTTATTGGAAATTCTGGCGCTCTCACCCGAGGAAGGTTCATAAGATTAACTTCAAGAAATTTACTAGATTATTTTAGGTGATGTGGCAAAAACTGTCGATTCAAACCCGGTTTCTGGTCTTGGGGAGGAGGTTGAGAAACCGGGTTTCTTTCATCAATTTAGGCACTGAAACAACAATTGTCGCAGAAACGAGGGGACGGGGTAAGATGCCAGAACGATCGCCATTGCAGGATTGAACATACTCGCGCTCACATTCAATCCAACTCCTCAGCCAGCGCCTGTGCTTCAGCTTTTCGTGCGGCTTTCAGCGTTTCTTCCGCCTCCGAGAGAATGGCACTCGCTTCGGCATCCCGATTAGCTAACTTGAGTGCTGCACCCAGATGATTCAGCGCCTCCCCTCGGTAACCATCAACACGGATGGAGTAGGCTAATGCAGTGGCCTCAGATAACTGTCCAGAACTAGCCTGCGCTGCTACAATTTCACACAGCGCCTTTTCCCGCCAACTCGGATAGCGCATGGAGCGCGCGGCTTCTATGGCCTCAGAAAAACGTCCCCGTTGTGTGAGTGCCGGTGCCAGGTAGTGGAGACTATTCTCTCGGTCCACCTCATCGCCAAGAGAATAGGCGATCGTTTTTGCTTCAGTCAAAACGGTATCGGCTTCCTTGGGTCGGTTTACTTGCTCCAGAGTTGTCACCACATCAAGTAGAGAATAAACCTGCAAAAAGTTCAAAGAACAAGCTGCCGTGGTGGCTTCGGTGAACATAGCGCTGGCTTCATCGAGGCGATCGCGATTCTCCAATGCGACAGCCAACTCTAAAAACGCACGGACTCGCTCACTCCCCTTGGTAATCAAACGAATCACATTTGCCGCTTCCTCAAAGTTTCCAGCTTGAATCAAGGCAGTCACCAAACTCCGCAGTGCCTTGATGTGATCGCTTGAACCCGCCAAAGAAGCCGCAACAGAGGCCGCTTCGGAAAACTGTCCTGCTTGCGCCAGCGCTGCCACTAGCTCGCTCAGAACGTTTTCTCGACTGGACGCAGGCCAAAGGGACTGAGCGATTTGGGGGATTTCGGCAAACAGCGCCTGTGCTTCATCATGACGGTTAGCTCGGTGGAATGCTGTTGCTAACTCGCACAGTGCGATCGCTCGACTGGACATTGCCCGAATAGAGCGAGTCGCTGTAGTTGCCTCGGCAAAAACGGCACTCGCTTCACTGTCACGATTGGCGATCGCCAATTCTACGGCCCGATCTCTCAATTCTTGCGCTTGTCTAATCTCCACAAAGTCCATACAAGCGGCCACCTCCATGACCCATTGCAAATACTTAAATGCTGGTTTAATCTTAATTATAAATATAAAACATCAGGACTGGTGCTGAACCTAATATCAAATCTATAGCCAATATTAACGAAATTGGGATTAGGCAATGAAACAACAATAGGTACCGTTATTTTTATTGAGCGAGCAAGATGTTCGCACTCCGTCACTTATTGTATTCTCACAATGATTGAGAGGCGCTATATCGAAAAACGGTTTAATCTTGAAACCCCCTCACCCTTAAGGGTAAGGGAGTAGGAAAATTTATCGAGTTGTTGCGTACCAGTCAACAATCCCATCAGCCAGAGTTTTGGCTAACTTTTTCTGCTCCTTTTCATCCACAATCCATTCAAACTCAGTGGGATTAATCATAAACCCGAGTTCTAGTAAGATTGAAGGGGTAACGGTGGGACGAGTTAGGGCTAAATTATTCCAAAAAACGCCATAGGAAGGTCGGTTTAATTTCTGCACGAGATAGTTGTGCAGAAACACCGATAAATCGTGAGCTTGGGGATGATACCAAAACATCCCTATTCCCGCAGTATTAATGGCATCGCCGAAGTCGGGTAAGGCATTATAATGGACGCTGAGGGCGAGGTCGGGTTCGTCGCGTTCGATTTGTTCAACGCGATCGTGCGGCCACAAATCTTCATCTCCTTCTCGGGTCATTAACACGGTAGCGCCGCGCTGTTGTAGCTCATCTCGCAGAAGTTTGGAGACAATCAAGGTGACATCTTTTTCGGGATAACCTGTGGGTCCGCGAGCCCCTAAATCCTCACTGCTGCCATGTCCGGGATCTAGAAGAATTCTCATCCCCGCTAAGGGTTGATTGCGACTGCCGGTGTCAGTGGGGGGATGACGGAGGGAGAGAATCAGGGTTGTGCCTTCATAGCGTAACTTGTAACCCCATTGATGTGAGGGTTTGAAGTGAAATGTATATTCAACCCGATCGCTATCCAAGGGTTGCCAATCCATGCGCTCAACTAAGCGATCGTCATTAAAAGCGATGGTATCGGTTTGGGCGATGGTATTATGCAGGGTGAGAACTAAGTTACGATCGCCCTGGGTGACTGTAACAGGTACAGCGGTTTGTAAGGGAAATAGCACTTCCGTCCATCCAGGAACCTGGCGCGATCGCACACCCCGAATTGTTGATTGCGGGGGGATACCTGCGGACAAAATTCGGGCTTCCTCGGCTTTAATCCAGGCCCCATAATCTAACCGCAGCCATTCTCCTTCCCGTCCCGTCACAGCGGCGCGAGTACCCATTGGTAGAGGAGTTAGCCGGGAATGATTGGTACTTGGACCCGTGCGTGCCGTTGCTGCTGCGGCTGTCACCTCAGCGACTGTAATTTGATCCGGTGAGACAATCTCAATCTTACCCGCCGCCATTTGGGTTTTTGTTTGCCCATTCAGGGACAATTGATATTGCGGTTGACCCCAATTTGTGGGGGTTTGGGGTGCAGTTGTACAACCCTCAAAATTCCCCGCGTCTCGGGACACATTAGGCTCGGTTGTCCCGGTTAATACCGATAAATTAGAAGGCAGAGAAACCGATTCTCGGTTGAGCATCAAGGGAATGGTGCGATCGCCAATTTGGACCGAAACTGTCGCATTTGGGGGGGCAGTCGCCCCAAAACAAATCAATTCTCCGGGCATTCTAGCAATATCTACGCTAGGACTCAAAGAACTTTCTACAAATGCCATCCCTTCGGGAACTGGAGGTAAACTAGACTCCCGAGTTACCTTAATTTCAAGTTTTTGGTCTTGATAAGTGAGAGTAAAGACATTTTCCCCCAATTCCAAGGGAAAAGTCGGAGCAAAATGTCCAGCAGGACTGCGTTCAATTCGTTGTCCATTAACCAAGACTTCGGCATCCGTTGCAGCGGACCCGATTAAGAAAATGCGGTCCGATGTAGTCGTGTGTTCCGCTGGGGGATAAGCTACAAAAAGCCGCTGTTGAGCGGCGGCTGGAGTGGTGCTCATAAGGGATACAATCGCTGTGGTGAGGAGAAGGTTTCGCATAGGTTAAAGTCAAGTCTAGCTCAAAAATTAGTCAAGGATTAAGCAGTAGAAAGCAAGGGGGAAAATTAAATAATTTACCCAGTAAATTATTTAAAACGAGGGTAAAGTATTAGCAGGTTTTGGACGGTTGTCTAGGGGACGGGCGACAATAATTCCAATTTGACCCTCAACGGCTTGGACATAAGATTGTAAATCCGGGGAAACGGTAACCTGACCACTGGGAGAGGCATGAATGAATCCCATTTTGCCATCTTTGGATTGATAAACCAGTCCGGTATGGGTGACATCGAGTCCTTCGATATCCGTCGCGGTGGCGATAATATCGCCGGGTTGCAGGCGATCGTAAAGGGTAGAAATTTGGTCTTGGGGAATATAGAATAGAGAAACTTGATTAAGAGTTGCTTCGACTTGACGAATGCAGTCGTAATTTGAATCATCAGCAAGTTGGGGATAACTTTGACGATGCTCGGTCATAAAATTTAAGGATTTATTGAGGGGAATGCCTCCGAGAGTTTGGGTAATATTTTCGACAAGCCCGCGCTTACTATTATCATAAATCCAGTCACTGAAATAGTGGAGACGACTGCAATAGTCGGTGAGTTTACCGTCCCGATAGCGTTGTTCCTGGATGCGATCGCTAAACCCTTGGTAAGTGTAATCGCGCTCCGCAATTCCTCGGGCGATCGCCAGGACGCTTTCTACAAATAATACGCAATCAAACCCCGCTAGAGAAATCACCAGTTTTTCCTCTGGGGATTGATCTAATAAACCGGCAACGTAAGGGGTTCCGATAAATTGTTCCGCCACTACGGAGATAATCTCACTTAGGGGGCGACTGCTCAAATTTTGTGCACTCGCCCCTTCCATAACTCGTTCAAACGCTGGGTCCTTAAGTTCTAAATCCAGTGGGTCCTCTGAATTCGGATCAATCAGGGGTAATTCCTGGGGTTCCGCCGCCGCCATTGCGGATAGGGTTTCCCCCTGGGTAACCTCGGGTACAGTCCCCCCCGGGGTTCCTATTGCTGGGACCCCCATCAGGAACCCAAATATTGCCAGGGGTAAGAGTTTCGATGGATAACTAGACTTTTTCATTCCCTTCGATTTCCATTTGCTCATAGCGATCGCCAATCTTAATGATGTGGATAATCAACGGGAGGAGCAACCCCAGCGAGATTCCCTCCCCCAAAAATTGTACAAATCATTTTAGATGCACCTTAGCACCCAGCGTCCCCGGGCTGAAATTGAGTTGTGCCAGCCTAACCTGTGCCCCAAAGACTTAATGCCCGAGTTACACATCACCTTTGTCTTAGGTATCTCTCATCTTGCCCCTACATATCGGGCTACAACCCCCTCCTTGGCATGACGTCCTGTCAGTATAGGATGACGCGAACACAAAATACGGCATTCTTCCGTTGCCCATGAGGATTAGTCATTTTAGCCCCGGAATTGAGGGTGCTAATGCGGGAAAATGTGGCACAATTAACCCAGGATATAGGCGCGTAAATCACAGCGTTGGGTAAATTTTATGACTAAGTTTGTGTTTGTAACGGGTGGGGTCGTTTCCAGTATCGGAAAAGGGATCGTCGCTGCTAGCCTGGGGCGTTTGCTCAAGTCCCGGGATTATTCTGTATCCATTTTGAAATTGGACCCTTATATTAACGTCGATCCTGGTACCATGAGTCCCTTTCAGCATGGAGAAGTCTTTGTTACCGAAGATGGGGCGGAAACCGATTTAGACTTAGGACACTATGAACGCTTCACCGATACGTCCATGTCTTGTCTCAATAGCGTTACCCAAGGTTCCATTTATCAGGCAGTTCTGAATAAAGAACGTCGCGGGGATTATCAGGGGGGGACCGTCCAGGTGATTCCCCATATTACTAATGAAATCAAAGAACGCATCAAACGGGTTGCCAAAAATACGAATCCTGATGTCGTGATTACAGAAATTGGCGGGACTGTAGGAGACATTGAATCCCAACCCTTTTTAGAAGCGATTCGGCAGTTTCGTAAGGAAGTCGGGCGCAATAACGTGCTCTACATTCACGTAACCCTCGTGCCTTGGATTGGTGCTGCCGGAGAAATGAAGACAAAACCCACCCAGCATTCGGTTAAGGAACTGCGCTCAATTGGGATTCAGCCGGATATTCTGGTGTGTCGGTGCGATCGCCCTCTGCCTGTGGGACTTAAGGAAAAAATGTCAGAGTTCTGTGATGTGCCAGCTCAATGCGTGATTACAGCGCAAGATGCCAGCAGCATTTATGAAGTCCCCCTAATTTTAGAGCGGGAAGGACTGGCAGAACAAGCCCTAGAGTTGCTTAAACTTGACCCGCGTCAGCCGGACTTGAGTAAGTGGCAAACTCTGGTAGAACGCTTGTATGGGGGTGGAACTCCCATCGATATTGCGATTGTCGGAAAATATGTCCGCTTGAGTGATGCTTACCTCTCCGTGATCGAAGCCATCAAACACGCGGCGATCGCTCAGGGGGCCGATGTTAACCTGCGTTGGATCAACTCCGAAGATATCGAAGCCTATGGCGCTGAAAAATTTCTCACAGACGTGCAAGGGGTATTAGTCCCGGGTGGGTTTGGGATTCGCGGAGTTGATGGTAAGATAGCGGCAATTCAATATGCGCGGGAAAACCAGATTCCCTTCCTCGGGTTGTGTTTAGGGATGCAGTGCGCGGCGATCGAGTGGGCGCGTCACGTTGCCCATTTGGAAAATGCCAACAGTGCAGAGTTTGACCCGGATACCAATAACCCCATTATCAACCTCCTCCCAGAACAGCAAGATGTAGTGGATTTGGGGGGGACGATGAGGTTGGGATTATATCCCTGTCGTTTAATTCCCGATACCCTCGCCGCCTCGGTTTATCAAGAAGAGGTAATTTACGAACGCCATCGCCATCGTTATGAATTCAATAATGCCTATCGCAACCTGTTTATTGAAACCGGATATGTGGTAAGCGGCACCTCCCCGGATGGAAGACTGGTAGAAATTATTGAACTCCCCTCTCATCCCTTCTTCATTGCCACCCAATTTCATCCCGAGTTTCAATCTCGACCCAGTACCCCTCATCCCTTGTTTAAAGGCTTCATCCAAGCAGCGTTAGGTCCCCTGGGTGATTCAGAAACCGAAGTCGGGGCAGAGATTTCTGCGGCAGTCACTCCTGGGCGATCGTAATCCCTGAAAGAGGCGCAGATACTTAGGAATTGCCGAGTGAGGAGGTTTTGTGACGTATTGGGTCAAATTTATTTATGACAGAGAGACATACGTCGTCGATTTAGCACGGATCGGTGCTTTTTGTCGATCGCCAAATGGGAAGATTGCCTTTTGGTTACCGCAAAGTTGCACTCCTGTTGTTATTCATCCTCAGAGTAATACCGAGGCTTATCAAACCGTGGTGAATTTTATTAACAAAACCGTACAATACTCTCTGGGTTCTCATTGGGTCAAAATTCATTACGAGCGAGAAGAATACGATATCGATTTGAATCGAGTTAGCTCGTTTTGTTGCGCGCCGGGAAATGGAAAAATTTCTTTTTTCTTGCCGGATAGTGGTATGAGAATTATCATTCATCCTCAAAGTAATCCCGATGATTATAAGAAGGTGATTGACTACATTGAACAGACGACGGGTCATGATTTAACGGGTTAGAAAAAACCTCACCCGGTCGGGTGAGGTTTTTTTCTATAGCGCTTTTTTTTCAGGTATGAGGTACACTTTTTAGTTCATATCTTAACCATCATCTCTGTACCTTACTCGACTGGAAAACCCTATATTAAAGGCAATCTTCTATTTTTTGCCATGCTAATTTAGCAGCCCCAACGATACCAGCTTTATTGCCTAACTCGGCTACTAAAACCTGTAAATTGGGACGACAAACGGGCAGAACCCGGCGCTCAATTTCTGCGATCGCCGCTGGCAGGAAAAACTCAGCACTCGCACTAATTCCCCCTCCAATTATGACAGCTTCTGGGGTAAGTACATAAATCAAACTGGCTAATCCAGCACCCAGGTGGTGTCCATAGCCTTCCCAAAACTCCAACGCTTCCCGATTACCCGATCGCGCTGCATGGCCGAGTTCTGCGGGGGTGGTGCGGGCGGCCCTTTGAATCCCTTGCACGGAAGCATATTGCTCTAAAGAGCCTTTATTCCCGCTATTACACTCGGGACCATACAAATTGATGCTAATCAATCCTAACTCCCCCGCAGCCCCTGTATGGCCCGTAAACAACTTGCCATCGAGGATAATTGCACCCCCGACGCCGGTCCCGAGGGTAAGCAATATCAAATTGCGAAAATGACGCCCGGACCCTAACCAGGCTTCTCCCAATCCAGCACAGTTGGCATCATTTGCCAGAATCACAGGTTTGCCTGTTTTTTGGGTTAACCATTCGCCGAGGGGGACATCATGCCACCCATCCAAATTAATGGCAACTTTAGCAATTTGACCCGTGGCATCAACGGGACCGGGAGTCCCCACCCCGATTGCCCGACATTGATTGTCCGGGTCCAGTTGGGCGACTGCCTCAACTATCACTTGAAATACTGCCTCTGGAGTCGCTGGTTTCGGGGTGTCTACCGACCAGGACTCATCACAGGTACCATCGGACTCAAATCGCCCTAATTTAATGGCACTCCCGCCTAAATCAATTCCAATTACGAAGGCGTTGCTTTCTGCTTCTTCTACCACAACATCGGCCTCTGTTTACTGCTCTATAAAACTTAAACAAACCCGGACATAGCCGGATATTGATGTTTATTTCTTGCTTCGTCCGGGACTGTCGGCAGCACCCCGTCCACAAGTGTAATCGTCGGAACCCGGCGATTTTTCTAAATTAATGCTGGCGT
>JBBQFN010000048.1:0-34381 GCA_038321985.1 Cyanophyceae cyanobacterium
TAGTATTTTGGGGATTTATGAGACTCGTTTTGGTCACTTTTAGAGCTAGAAGCCTTGACTTGTAAGGCTTTCAGTTCCTGGGCTGGGGAGCGAGTACAAAACTAATTAGAAAAACTTATCACCAAAAAGTCTGAAGAGCCCCTAGCTGAAGGAACCGAACTCCCCAAAGTCGGCTTATCTAAAGAATTAATAGAAGGCAAAACTCTAGCAGAAGCCTTCCCTCCAAACATTGCTGCTATTTACGAACCCCTTTATCGAGATGCACTTGCGGGAAAGGAAACAGTTACAGAAGTTCCCTTTAATAGTCGCCTCTATCTAGCTCATACCTTGCCCCTTAAAAATGAACAGGGAGAAGTGATAGCGGGAATGGTGATGACTCAAAATATTACAGAACGCAAACAAGCCGAAGATGCTTTGCGGCGATCGGAAGAACGATTCCGGCAAAAGGCCCAAGAACTCAAACAAACTTTACAGGAATTAAAACAAACCCAAGCTCAACTGATTCAAACGGAAAAAATGTCTAGTCTCGGCCAACTTGTGGCCGGAGTGGCTCATGAAATTAATAATCCCGTGAGTTTTATTTATGGAAATATCGCTCACGCGCACCAATATGTGCGCGATCTTTTACAGCTAGTAGAACTATATGGGAAAGAATATCCCCAACCGACTCCTACTATCTATCAGCATATCGAAGGAATTGGTTTAGAGTTTTTAATGGAAGATTTCCCCAAGCTGATGTCTTCTATGCAGGTTGGAGCCGATCGCATTCGGGAAGTTGTGCTGTCTTTGCGCAACTTTTCCCGTCTGGACCAAGCGCAGAAAAAGCCGGTGAACATTCACGAAGGGATTGATAGTACCTTACTGATTTTACAAAATCGTCTTAAGGCTAAAGCGGGACGAACAAGCATTGAAGTGATTAAAGAATATGCTGAACTTCCCACTATTGAGTGTTATGCAGGACAACTGAATCAGGTGTTTATGAATCTCCTGGGGAATGCCATCGATATTTTAGAAGAAGATGGGAAAGAACAGATTCAAAATTGGGGAAATAAGCCGAATCTGACGGAAAATTCTACGGGAAAATTTAACCCCAGGATTTGCATTCGTACCGAACGGGTCGGGGCTCACGCGTTCATCCGAATTGCTGATAATGGCCGGGGAATGACCCCGGAAACGCAACGGCATATTTTTGAACCCTTTTTTACAACAAAAGACCCCGGGAAAGGGACGGGATTAGGATTGTCCATTAGCTATCAAATTGTGGTGGAAAAACATCACGGCAAAATAGAGTGTAATTCGGTTCTAGGACAGGGAACGGAGTTTATTATTACCTTACCCATTCCCTAAGTCAGAGTTTTGGAGGGATAAGGGCGCGAAGTTAAATTGCAAAGGGACACTCACTTTTTGTTTCCCTACGGTTGACCTACGCCTCTTTATTGGGGTAATCGAGAGGACGAATTAAAGGGAACAAGTGGCACAGACGCCTCCTTGTTCGAGTTTCCCCGGTCTCTAAGATTTTATTAAAAAGGTTACGCCCTGTGCTGTCTGATATCTTTTAGGGAAGCGATCGCAACTTTGATGAGGAAAAGAGTTACAAATATTTACAAAACATTAGAGCCACCTATAACATAAATGCGTCCGATATTCGGGAACTTTTGTGTCTAAAAAAACAACACTTAATCCTAAAAAGGGCCTAAAATATAAACCTGATGGGTGGAGAATTCCGTAAACATGAAGACTCAGAAGCGGCAAAAAATGATGAGGGCAAGATTGGCCCTAGGATTATTGGCGATCGCCGGTGCTGTGACTTCCCTGGGCCACCCGGGGGGACAACTCGGGGGGGATCGCCAACCTCCAAATACCCCAGTGCGGTTCACCGGGGCTGCGATCGCAGCGACTTCTCCGGACTCATCCCTGATTTCGGTTTATTCTAATTTGCTCCCAGAGCGGACCAGGGGCGTGAATGAAAAAGTCTTAGAGAAACCCCGGAATATCACCCGAGGTGATTCCCCTAAAAATAAAGTTAAATTAATAAAAAATAGACAATTAATTCATTCCGTTGCCATCAAAGTAATCGGCTTAATTTCCGGGAGCAAAATTCGGTCTTTTTGGGAAAATTCATCCCTAAAACCTGAATTGAATGCAGCCAATGTGAAGTCTCTTACCCGTCCCAATCCTCCCTCTACTCAAGAAATCTCCGGTTCAGCTTTTCTAGGGGAATTCAACCCTTGGGTAACCCTGCAAAATCCCCATCAAAGGGCGCTATTTATCTTCCTGAGTACCGCTGGAGTCCTGCTGATACTGCATCAGATTAGTTTAAAAATTACCCCTCTATTTGGAGGGCGGCTCACAGAAGAGGAATCTTTGCCTATCAACCCAGATTCATTACTGAATCTACTTGATACTAACCCGGCCTTTAACTGTGCCATCAAATCCGATGGCATGGTTTTCTTTATGAACCAATCCATGCTGACGATCTGCGGTTATGCTCGCACCGAAGCAATGGGAGTAAATTATATTAATACATTCATCCCTGAAACCGAACAAGCATCGGTCGCTCAAACCTTCGAGCAACTCAGGCATCAACCCGAACCCCAACGGATGCAAAACCACCTGCTCACAAAAGACGGACGAGAAATCTGGGTGGGGTGGTATGTGCGAGCAGTATTCAGTCGCGATCGCCATGGCTTAGACTATTGGATCGCTACGGGAATCGAAGTCGAAAATCCCGCTCAAGTCGAAACTCAAACACGGCTGTGGGAAGATATTACTCACGCAGTGAGTGCAGCGCCAGATTTTGATTCCGCCTTAGAAGTCGCACTTTGTAGCCTGGGAGAAACCTTGGGATACGCTGCGGGGGAAGCCTGGGTTGCTAACCCAGAGGGAACCGCTTTAAACTGTTCGTCAGTAGGGTACCAGGCACAAGGAAGAGTCTACCCTTGGAGGCGCAGTCGCTTGCGGTTAAAACTCAATCAAGGATTACCCGGACGCGTGATGGCATCAGGTCAATTGGAGTGGGTTGGAGATATCTGCATCGAACCAGAAACAGCGTTTCCCCGCCCTCACAGTGCGGCAGAGTGCGGTCTCACCAGTGCCTTGGGGATTCCGATTTTGGCCGATTGCCGGGTCCTGGCGGTGTTTGTTTTTTTCCAAACCAGCACCGATGAACCGGATCAGCGGATGATTGCTCGCATCTCATCGATGGCCGTACAAGTCGGTTCTGTCTTACATCGGTTACAGACCTTAAAGGCACTCCAGCAAGCGGAAGCGAACTACCGCACTCTGGTTGAAAATTCAGGAGAAGGAATTTTTCAAATCACCCCGGAGGGACAATACATCAGTGCAAATCCAGCTTTAGCATCGATTTATAGCTATCCTTCCCTCTCGGAACTGATGGCACATTTGTGCGATATCTCCCATCAACTCTACGTTGATCCGCGGTGCCAAAACGAATTTATTCGCCTGTTACAAGAAAAAGATGGAGTGTCAGGATTTGAGGCCCAGGTTTATCGGGCTGATGGTACTATGATTTGGATTTCTCAAAATGCTCGGGCGGTGCGTGATATTTATGGTAAGTTGATGTATTATGAAGGTTCAGTGGCGAATATTACCGATCGAAAATGGACGGAGGAGCAGCTGAGATACAATGCTTCTCACGATGCACTTACCGGCTTATGGAATCGAAGCTTTTTTATGGATCGGCTGGTCAAAGCGGTGTCCCGCGCTCAGAGTCAAGCCCATTATGAGTTTGCCGTCCTGTTCATGGATTTGGATGATTTTAAGTTAGTGAATGATAGTTTGGGTCATTCCGTTGGCGATCGCTTTTTGATGGCGATCGCCGGACGACTGGAGCAATGTTTGGGTCCCTACGATACCCTAGCTCGTTTTGGCGGGGATGAATTTACGTTGCTGTTAGAAGAAATTCCCCGGGTTGAAGATGCGATCGCGGTTGCCCATCAAGTCCATGAAACCTTGAGAAAGCCTTTTACCGTAGGAAGTCACGAGATTTTTGCCGGGATTAGTATTGGCATTGTTCACAGTACCTCCGGCGATCGCCGTCAGCCTGATTTTCTGCGAGATGCTGATATCGCCATGTATCGCGCGAAGGCACGGGAAAAAGGCGGATATGTGGTCTTTGATATAACGATGCGTGAGGAAGCAATCCTGCGCCTGGAGTTGGAGACGGATCTGCGATGGGCGATCGAACGCAGGGAGTTTCAAATGTTCTATCAGCCTATTGTGAGACTCTCAACCGGAGAAATTAGTGGATTTGAAGCCCTGATCCGATGGTATCATCCGCGCAAAGGATGGATTTCTCCCAATGTGTTTATCCCCGTCGCTGAGGAAACCGGCGCGATTGATCAAATTGGAGAATGGGCGCTGATTGAATCTTGCACCCAGTTACGAATCTGGAAAAAGCAATTTCCCACCTACCCTTCCCTAAAAATGAGTGTAAATCTTTCCGGTAAGCAACTCAGCGATAATTTGAGCGATCGCGTGGAGAAAATTCTTCACGAAACCGGAGTGGATGGATGGGATTTAAAATTAGAAATTACAGAAACTGCATTAGTAGAAGATCCTGAAGATGCGATCGCCCTCCTGGATCGTCTCAAAGCCCTTGACATTCAGTTATGCATTGATGATTTTGGTACAGGTTACTCTTCCTTAAGCTATCTTCATCGCTTTCCTGTCGATATTTTAAAAATCGACCGCTCTTTTGTAAGCCAAATGTCCCATCTTAATAACGATTCAGAAATTGTCAGAACCATTATTACCCTAGCTCATGCCTTGGGACTGGACGTGATTGCAGAAGGCATTGAAACCTTAGATTCCATGCGACAACTTGAACTGCTGCGATGTAAATACGGTCAAGGCTACTTTTTTTCGGAACCTGTTAACGGGGAAGCCGCGGCTTTATTATTAACCCGGGGTCAGTTGGGGGACCTAGAGGTGGGTTAAATGTTAGGGGGGTTTCAAATTCCCACCTCGTGTTCCAGGCGCTGATGGGGTGTGAGCTTGAACCGGGTTCCCAATCCTTCATTCCCAATTATTAAACCCGCTGGGGTTAAAAATTTTAAATCTCTGACAATCGCGAAGTTTTTTCGCTAAAATAAACTCGTGCCTTTTGGGGAAATCTACATCAGCGCAATCGCGCTTTTACTGGGTGGGATTAAATTTCGCCAGCCCTCAAAAAAAAGCGAATTTAGCGAAAAGTAATATTTCCATGAAACTAAAATTTTTCAATTCAAGCCCCCAGCCGACTTCTCTTGTTTCTAAGAAACACTTCCGGGATCTTATCCCTTTCTTTTGTTCCCTGGGCATCGTCTTATTCCCCTCACTCACGGAGGCGAGGGATTTCAGGGTGAGGGCAGTTTCTCCCAGGATATCCTCCCCATCCCCTCAAATTAGTCAATCTCCAGGCGGGGAAACCTCTAGCGGTGAATGGATCTCTGAAGAGGATTTGACCCAAACTATCACAGCAATTGAGGGAGAATGGGAAACGGTATTTGAAAATTATTTTGGCAGAAATTTATCCGAAATTACTTTATCCGGTGAAGAAATTGCAGAAGCCTTGGCAGTTGTTGAACAGAATACAGGTCAAAAATCCGCTTTAATTTATATGGTTCCCGCAGCGGATCAACTTCAACTTGTGTTAGTCACTTCTGATGGAGAAATCACAGGTCGGACTATTGCCGAAACCAATCAGGATGCACTAATAGAAACGGCCCAAGAATTACGGCAGAAAATGACTAGCCCTAGCCGAAGAAATACCAACTCCTATCTACCTGCCGCCCAACAACTTTATGCTTGGACGATCGCCCCCTTGCAGGAGGAATTGCGATCGCGCGGGATAGAAACGCTCTTATTGTGTGTCGGTCCAGGATTGCGAGCAGTTCCTTTTGCCGCCTTACATGATGGGGAAGAGTTTCTGGTGGAACAATACAGTCTTTCACTGATTCCCGCCTTTAACATGATTGATTTGAATCCCCAAGACCTCACTAATACCGAAGTTTTAGCAATGGGAGCTTCTATATTTGAAAGCCTTTCTCCTCTTCCGGCTGTCCCTGTAGAACTCTCACAAATTGCTCGTCAACTTTGGCCGGGAGAAATTTTTCTAAATGATGATTTTACCGAGGAAAACTTACAGTCTCAATTGTCAGAATCCCGCTTTGGAATCGTTCATCTCGCTACCCACGCTGATTTTAAAGAGGGAGAGCCGAGTCAATCTTACATCCAATTGTGGGATAGTCAACTCACTTTAAATAATATACATTTGTTAGAACTTGATGCTAGTTCCGTGGGATTGTTGGTGTTGAGTGCCTGTAAGACAGCGATCGGGAATCTGGATGCAGAAAAGGGGTTTGCTGGATTAGCGATTCAAAGCGGCGTTCCCTCTGCCTTAGCGAGTTTATGGTATGTCAGTGACCTCGGGACTCTGGCGCTAATGTCTGAGTTTTACGATCGCTTCAAAGTAGAGGGCGAAAATGCGCCATCCCTACTCAAGGCAGAAGCACTGCAACAAGCGCAACTCGCCATGCTGCGAGGACAAGTGCGACTTGAACAAGGCAACCTGGTCAGCGATCGGGGCGAAATTCCCCTACCCCAAGAATTAGCGGAGTTAACTGGAGAAAATTTATCTCACCCTTACTTTTGGGCCGGATTTACCCTGATTGGCAGTCCTTGGTAAAAAGCGCCTAGGGCGATCAATCCGGGACCTCATTTTTAAAAAAGGAAGCCTGTAAAAGCAGGCTTCACAATTATTTACTGAATTATGGATTCACGACAGATTCATCTCTGAGGTTGCCAGGTTTTTTCTTTTATGGTATTTTAAATAAAGCCTAAAATTTCATCAAATCCTATTTTTATTTAAACTTTATGGAATCCCAAAAAATTCTTATTGCCACTAAAACTTATCCATCAATTAGCAAGACCTATAGAGAAACTGTTTGTACAGCGGGTATATTGTTAGATGAAGAAGAAAACCCAGTGGATTGGATACGAATTTATCCTACCCGCTATCGTCGCCTCGAATTTGATCAACGATATCCCCGCTGGTCTATTATTAGAGCATCTATTGAAAAAACTGATCACAACAAAGATTCTAGACTAGAAAGCTATCGAATAGAGGATGCTTCTATCGAAATAATTCGCTCTGTGGATACAAGTGATGCATGGCAAAAACGAAAGGATTTGATTTTCCCCTTAAAATTTAGTTCAATCCAAGAAATAAAAGATAGAGGTAAATCTCTGGGATTAATTACGCCCACCCAGATTAAAAAAGTTTATACAGAAAAAACAGAACGAGATTGGAAACCCAAACAACAAGTCATCTTAGATCAACTGGATTTATTTGAGCCGCCCGTAGAACTTGAAAAAATCCCCTATAAATTTGGATATGAGTTTATCGAACAAGATGGAGAAAGCCATCGTTTTAGCATTAGTGATTGGGAAATTTCAGAACTATATCGAAAATGTAGAAATAAATCTCAAGGAATTAAAGAAGAAGACAAGGAAGAAGAGGATTTAGAAAAACTAGAAGCCTTGTCAAAAAAAGATTTATCCTTTATCGTGGGAAATCTCAAGGACCGTAGGCAAATTTTTATGATTATTGGATTATTTTATCCTCCGAAGATTGAATATCAACAACTTTCATTATTTGTAAAGTAAAAACATGACTGAAAAAAATAAAAGTGCCCTAAATTTTAACGAAATATTGATTCTGACTTTTGGCTATGGGAATCGCCAAAATTATGAAGTTTTGGAAACCTACTTTAACACTTACGGAGTAAAATTTGTTGTGGATATCAGAAGTAGTCCCCGAGCCTGGAGTCGACAATGGTATGGAGAACAAATTCAAAAATTTTGTGAATCTCAGAATATTAAATATTTTTCTAAACCAGCGTTGGGAAACACATCAGGAAAAGCCAACTGGGTTCCTCCAAATGTAGAAAAAGCATCCACCGCCTTACAAGAAGTCGCCGATTTGGTTTGCCAGGGAACCATTGTATTGCTCTGCGCTGAAATGGCTCACCAACGATGTCATCGCACAGAAGTTGCCCATCACTTAGAAAAATTAGTGTCAATTCCTGTGAAACATTTAAGCTAAAAATTGCATATTCAAGGAAATTTTTTTGTTGAGTCAGGATCATTATACTGATAAGCTGTTCAACATCTAAATTTTGAAAAGACCTCAATAAAACATCATGTAGTCCGTAAATCTTACGGCACGCTGGTGCGGACGATGTGCGGTTTTACCCGTGCCTACTTGCTTCATTTCTAGCTTCTCTTGTATCCTCAAATTAAATACCCAACCGCTTATCAACCTGAGACTATCCTGAATTGTAGGTTCCATTTAGAGGCTTAAGAAGATCACCCCTGGTAAAGCGGAAGCGATCACTTTTCTTCGGAAGCGCCAGTCAGCGCCTATTCCTAAGTGTTGTTTTGACTTGAGTGGGTGATAGAAGTGGAGTTGCGATCGCAGTTCTGCCGAATTCAGTTGATCTTGTGCTTTTCGCTCAATCTTTTCTATCTGTTGCAATCCATACGCTTGAATCACTCTCTCTTGTAAGTGAGGGTGAGATTCTAACGAACCATCGGGCCAGATAGGCTCAATCTTCAAATCTGGATGTTTGGGATAGTGACAGACTAAAATAGTGCAATGGCAGGTTAGCGGATCGAGTTCCACACACATTAAAGCAATTTTTTTCTGTTTTACATCTATCAGAATTTGCTCAATTCCTTGACAAAATTCTGATAGATTGCCAATCGTTTCATCCAACGTTTTTCCCGTTAAATCATAGCTTCCTATCTTTGCTATTCTTCCGCCTAACTCGCGCCCGAGAAATACATAGCGAATATTGACTCGATCCAGTGCTGTTTTAAGTTCCGATTTGTTAAATTGCGGAACTTAACGGCTGCCTGGATAAGATGGCAGATCCGAGATCGCTGTAATTCCATTTTTTTGCAATAACGCAATAAAGGCCTTAAGGGTATGATGGGAGTGACCAATTGTAAATAGTTCACCTGACCTGACTTAAGTCCGGTTAATTAAATCAGGGAGCGCTAATTTCCCCCAACCCCATCTAAACATCCTACAATTATCCCATTATCGGTGCTTTTTATAACTCGGGTTTTGCACCCCATCAGGAAAATCAATGAAAATGTTTGTTCCAGGCCGTCTTTGTTTATTTGGAGAACACAGTGATTGGTCCGGGGGATATCGAAGCATCAATCCCGCTCTCCAAAAAGGATACACCCTCAGTGTCGGGACCAATCAAGGCATTTATGCCCAACTCAAACCCCATCCGACGCACCTAATTCTTCACTCTTGTCTGACTGATGGCACTCGTAAAGAATTGTTACAAATTCCCATGGAACGAGAAGTGCTACTAGCAGAATCGAGAAAGGGTAGTTTCTTTAGTTATGCCGCAGGAGTTGCCTATCAAGCACTCACTTTTTATCAGGTCCAAGGGATAGAGATTGATAACTATGAGACCGATTTACCCATCCAGAAAGGGTTAGCATCCAGTGCAGCCATTTGCGTCCTTGTTGCCCGAGCTTTCAATCATTTTTACCAGTTAAAATTAACCCTTCGTGGGGAAATGGAGTTAGCTTATCAAGGCGAAATTACCACCCCCTCGCGCTGTGGTCGTCTTGACCAAAGTTGTGCCTACGGTAATCGACCCGTTATGATGGTATTTGACGGGCCGCATATTAATATTGTAGAACTTCCGATCAACACCAGTTTATTTTTTGTAATCGTCGATTTAGCCGCCTCTAAGAATACTCAGGAAATCCTCAGTATTCTCAATCAATGTTATCCCTTTGCAACCAATGAAATTAAACAAGGTGTTCATAAATATCTAGGGGAGATTAGCGCGGGTATTACCCAAGAAGCCGGGGCTGCATTAGAACAGGGAGATGCAGAACACCTCGGGGTATTAATGAAGCAAGCTCAGGCGGAATTTGACCGCTATTTAATTCGGGCCTGTCCTTCCCAATTAACCGCACCTGTTCTGCATTTGCTTCTCAAACATCCTCCGCTTCAAACCTTCATTTTTGGCGGGAAAGGCGTCGGTTCTCAAGGAGATGGCACCGCACAATTTATTGTAAAAAATCAAGAAAATCAGCAGCGAGTTATCGATATTATTAAACGAGATTTCCCTCAAATGCAATGTCTGAAATTAGTCATTTCCTCTTCTTCGGCTGATTCCGCGAATAAAGAGGCATTTCCAGTATCTCTTTAATTCCTATTCATCCTTGATAATGTCTGATATTTACCGGATGGCTTTAATATGAAAAAATCAAATGCTCCTCTTCGGAAAGCCCTTATACCTGCGGCAGGATTTGGTACTCGCTTGTTTCCCGCCACGAAAGCTGTAAAAAAAGAATTATTACCGATTATCGACAGCGATGGTCGAGTGAAGCCCACTATTTTAGCTATTGTTGAAGAAGCCATCAGCGCCGGAATTGAAGAGGTGGGAATTATTATTCAAAAGGATGACAAACCCTTGTTTGAGAGCTTTTTTAAAACTCCATTAACCGAAGTATATTATAACAAACTTTCTCCAGAAAATCAAGTCTATAGCAACTATTTACAAGAATTAGGCCAAAAAGTTACTCTTTTAACTCAAGATGTTCAAGAGGGGTATGGTCATGCAGTTTTTTGCGCGAAAGATTGGGTAAACAACGAACCCTTCCTGCTGTTTTTAGGCGATCATGTTTATTTATCGGACACCCCGGTTTCTTGTGCCAGCCAACTTGTAGAGGTTTACAACACTGTTGGAAAAAGTGCAGTCGCCCTTACGGTAACTCCTGCGGCAGAAATTTATCACTGCGGTTGCGTGACGGGAAATTGGCAAGATAAAGCGGGAATTTTATCCCTGACTCAAGTCTGCGAAAAGCCGGATATAGACTATGCTCGAAAAAACTTAAAGGTAGAGGGATTAAACGGCGATCGCTTCTTAACCGTATTTGGAATTTACGCCCTTACTCCCACAATATTTGACTATCTCGAAGCTAATATCCGCAATAATCTCCGAGAAAAAGGAGAATTCCAGCTCACGAGTTGTCTCGAACAAGTGCGGCAAGCTGAAGGAATGTATGGCTATCAAATCAAGGGACGGTGTTTCGATACAGGAATGCCCGCTACCTATTATCAGACTTTCATAGACTTTCGCAACGCTTAAAAATTGTCCTGAATCCAACGTAGCCTGATTGACATTTGATAGCATAGAGGGGAACCCTAGCAGAATTGACTAAACTCCGATGAGAAAACTCGGCTTTGGATTGATATGGATTGGACTAATCGTTTATGCCTTTGGATTTGCACCACCGGATAACCCCGCCGCAACCTTTGAATTAATTAAAAACCTCGTAACCGGAGAATGGGAGGGAATTAATCCGCTGATTATTGCCCTTTTTAATATCATGGGAGTATGGCCGTTTATTTATAGCGGCGTGTTATTTTTAGATGGGAAAGGACAGAAAATTCCCGCATGGCCTTTTGTCACCTTTTCCTTTGGAGTCGGTGCATTTGCCTTGTTACCCTATCTAGCCCTGCGCCAGCCTAACCCCCGCTTTTCCGGGGAAAAAAACTGGTTTCTAAAAGCAATAGACTCGCGAATTTTCGGGGCGATCGCCGCCTTATCAGCCCTCCTCTTAGTGGGATATGGTATCACCCAGGGAAATTGGAGTGATTACCTCTACCAGTGGCAAACCAGCCGATTTATTCACGTCATGACATTAGACTTTTGCCTACTTTGCCTCCTTTTTCCCACCGTACTCGGGGATGACATGGCGCGACGGGGTTTAAACCGTCCCCTGATATTTTGGATCGTCGCCTTAATTCCCCTATTAGGACCGGCATTTTATTTAGCCTTACGTCCCCCCGTCCAAGTGAGTGGGGAAACGGTACCTATGAATACACCTGTCACTCAGGAATAGTATAGTAGCGACAGAATTGATTCTGTCGCGATTCCAGGCGATCGCCCTCCAAAAAACACAAAAGGCGCGATCGCCAACTCAAAATCAGCCATAACTCCCTGTATTGGATCCAGAGGTAAGATGTTCTGGACAGTAAGCAGGGGGAATATTACAATAGCGACATTCCCAAGTGCTGACCGATGGGGTTGGGGGTGTGGCAGTGGCGATCGCCGCAATGGTTTCGCGCAAAAACTCTTTGAACTGGCGATCGACACAGGAAGCAGGAATATCTACGGTGCCATCGGGATAAATTAGCCGTCCGTGGGGGATTTGACCCTGACAGTAATGTTGGGTTTCCGATGCCAGAGGCAGCAGTAGCATATACAGTAGAACTTGAAAGCGGTGAGAGTCGCGGCGCTTGCCGGTTTTGCAGTCTTCTACCACCACCCAGCCATCTTTGAGGGCGACAATATCCGGTCTGCCAGCAACGCAGATTTCGTAACTTTTACCGTTGACTTTGAACGAGTTGGCATACTCTACATAGACCGTAAAGCCTTCCCGTTTAAGCTGTTCCGCCCGTTGAATCACCATTTCATCGTGTTCTGACGAGTCATAACTGCTGGGGGGCTTATCAAACTGGTACTGAGTTTGGAACCAGACAGCATACTGACAGTGTTTTTCCCCTGCCATAATTTTCGCCAGCCAAGTCACCCAAGCGTAGGCATTGAAGCGTTTTTGAGCGGGTTTCATTCTCTTGATCTCCTTAATGATGTAATGAATCTAAGCTGTCGGGTAAGCAGTGCCTACCCTCCGGGGTGATGGAACTAAAGGCGATCGTGCAAAACTTTCCAGGCATTCTCGCCAATTGCCTCAGCCGTCCAAGGGCCGCATCGATAGGCTTTGCCGCTTTTCTTAGCGCGATAAAGGGTTGTGGTGGAGACTTGCAGCAAACTGGCTGCTCTTGCGGTGGTGCAAGATGGCTCAATCACGCTCGCTTGGGGGCGTTGCTGTAACTTGCGTTTGCGGTTGAGTAAGTCCACTGGAATAGGTTGCTCGCCGGGAAATAAGTTGAGTTGGAATGCTGTCATGAGTTGACTCCTCAAGTGCTGATATTTCAGTGATAACAAGAGAAGGCTGTATCTGAACAGAGGCTAAAACAGGCAGTTAAGGGCAATTTGCTTAACTGCGGTTATCTGCCTGGGGAGATACCCAGCGAAACTGGCTAAAGTAGAGAGAGGCGAATTGATTTGGTGCTTACCCATGACGCAAAAAAGAAGATCTCGTGGCTTGGCTATAACCCCTGAAGGAATAGAAAAAATTGAGAAGATCCGAACGGAGAAGGAATGGGCTATTGAAACTTTGGCGAAGAAGGCAAAGCTCAACGTCAGTACGCTTCAGCGACTGATGAAGGGCGAACCAAAAGATAGACCTACCATTCTCAAGCTGGCCCAAACATTAGGGTTAGAACCCACCGATCTCGTTGATCGTAATGAGTGGGAACCACCGCAGCGCAAAAAACCAGCGTCAAAACCGAAATCTACCGATCTGGATTGGCGGCAGATTTGCCGTAAGAGGTTGAATCAACAGAAGGGATTGACCACGAATCCCCTCACGCGCAAAGATGGGATAGAGTTTGATCGCCCAGAAATCTATGTGCCCCTGCAATTGGTGCATCGACCCAAACGGGAACAGCATCCAGATCTTGATTCCGCAGAGGCAGGTTCGCAGTTTTATGGATTGCCGCAGCAACAGAATGAATCTCTAGAGGACGAGGCGCAGATCCCCCAGGAATACGATCTCGATCAGATTTGTCAAGAACTCCTGAACCCAGGAGAAACCGAAGAGGAAACAGACTCACGACCCCTCGCTGCCATCATCGGAGAACCGGGTGCTGGAAAATCTACACTTTTACAAAATATCGGCGAATGGGTGGATCGGCAGACGAAAACCGATGTACCGCTTTTAGTTTCTCTCCGTTCAGTAGGCGATAAACCGCTCTATGATTATCTGATAGAGGATTGGTTGCGAGATGCAGCAGGAGAAGCGGAGGCGGCATCGGAAGAATGGAAGCAACCCTTTCGGCAACTGCTCAAAAGCGGTAGAGTTTGGCTATTGTTAGATGGGGCAGATGAGATGGGAGTAGTCAGTCCCCTCGCGGAAATTGCCGAACAACTGCGCGAAGGTTGGGCAAACAACCTGCGGGTTGTACTCACCTGTCGCATGAATGTGTGGGATGCGGGTAATAATTACCTGGAAGGGTTCAGGACTTACAAAACATTGCCTTTGACCTATGGAGATGCCGACACGCCCGATCGCGTTGGAGAATTTATCACGAAGTGGTTTAAACCCAATCCCGAACGGGGTAAAAAACTCAGGTCAGAATTAGACAATCCACAAAAAACAAGAATCAAGGATTTGGTAAAAAATCCCTTGCGGTTGGCGTTGCTTTGTTACACATGGCAACTGAACGAGGGAGAGTTACCCGATACCAAAGCAGAACTCTACAGCCAGTTTGTAAATTTGATTTATCAGTGGAAAGATAATACATTTCCAATCCATAAATTGAACCAAGCTTTAGGACAATTGGCACTCGAATCGCTGAATAGCAGTTCATCCAGGTTTTGCCTGCGAGAAAGCGTTGTGCGTGGGGTGCTGGAAAAGTCACAGCCTGAGTTGTTTCAGTTCGCGATTAATAGCGGTTGGCTAAATCGGATAGGTGTAACAGCAGAAAAACCTAGAGAAGACGCCTATGCTTTCTTTCATCCGACGTTTCAGGAATATTTTGCCGCTCTTGCGATCAGTGAGGACTGGACATATTTTCTCAATCATACTCCCGAGGATCCCAGTCAAGGCACTTATCGAATTTTTGAGCCGCAATGGAAAGAGGTGTTTTTACTCTGGATGGGTCTAAAAAGCGATGAGAGCAGTAGTGTTTCTAATGAGAAACAAAAGGAAAATTTTATAGAAGCGTTACTTCAGTTTAAGACTCAGATTAAATTTTATAGACTCATAGTATATTTAATTGCCTGCCAAGGAATAGCCGAGTTGAGAGAAAGTCGATTTACCACGGATATTGTAGAAACACTTGTTGCCTTTGGTTTTGGATCTCCGACTAAAAACATGGGGGAATGGATAAATAAAAATGCTTCGGAATTGATAAATAAAAATACTTCGGAATTGATAAATAAAAATGCTTCGGAATTGAGAAGACGTTTTCGGTGGGGTAAGACTGCCGCAAGAACCGCATTGAAAACAACTAATCACTCCCAGGTTATAGAGGGTTTAAATAATTTAAAAAAACAAATTCCAACTATGTGCTTTGAGGTGTATTACTTTGTGGAAAGCCTAGACGATAGTAAAAAAAATCAAGATTTATCAAATCCAAATTTTTGTAATTTTCAGAAGAAAAAACATGAAAATATCAACTCTTTTGTCTTTGTGAATTTCGACGGAAATGACGGCAATGAAACTGGGAATTATCCAAGGCCGGGATACATACAATTAGCTGATTTTAATAATGAACTCTGTTTAAGGGATATTCGTCAATTACCAAAAATTGATCCTGATAATTCAGAAGAGATAACTGCTCTAATCAAGCTAATCGAAAGAGCCATCGCCTCTTATATACCGGGCAAGGCAAAAAAATACGGTTATTTTCTGGGTTTACTAGAGGAAAGTCAACTTTATTTAATTGTAGAGTTAATAGATAGGTTAGGAGACTGTAGGCCAGGAAATACGCAAGCCCTAGAGTTTTTAGTCCGCCTCTTAAAAAATGCCCAGGATGAATTTATTGCTGAAAGAGTAGGGATTATTTTAGAAAAAATTGCAATTGCCAACTCCCTGGTTCTCCAAATGCTAACTGATATGCTTGAACCTAATTATCGGGACTTTGTTCGACTTTATTCTGCTTCCACACTCTGTAAAATAGATGCAGGTAACCAGAATGCAATCAGCACTTTAATAGAGGTGTTAAAATTTCCATCGATAGAACCTGAATATGATGATGGATTTGAGAAAGAAGATCTAAATTATGCCTCTATCGTAATTGATATATTTGAAAAATTTGCAGTTGCCAATAACCAAGTCATTAAAGCGATGGTAGATGTCATACCAAACTGCTTTTGGTGGTCCCGAAAAATTCCCGGATTGCTAGGTAAAATTGCTTTTAACAATCCAGAAGCAATCAAAGGCTTAACAAATTTAATATCTTCTCATCAAACAGAAGAGACTTACTTTATTGCTGCTGTAAGTCTGTTGCAAATCAATCCAGAAAATTCTGATGGTATTCAAAGATTGACTAACCTCGTTGATTCAGCGCAGGAAAGACACATCAGGACTAAGGCTGCGTATGAACTCCGGGAAATTGGAAAACTTGATAATAATAATTGGAAGGCAATTAAACTATTTATTGATGAGATCTGTGATTTTAGAAAAGGAAGAAACTGGAGACGAAGTGAATTATGTCAGTTTATTTCTAAAAATGAAAATATTGTAAACAAATTACTTCAAATTATTCTTGATCCCTCCCTAGGGGAAAATCTTCGCATTCAAGTTATTTTTATTTTAATAAATAACATAGTAGCTGGTAATAATCCTAGATTTTTAGAAACTCTAAATTATCTTGTAGATAACGAATCTAACACGGAGATCTGCCGCCTATCCTTAAATACCTTATTGAGCCGCTATCCTAAAGAACCGAAGCTAATCGAGGAAGCCATTAAAGATCGGACTCAATTATTTAATGCCTCTGAATCAGAGGAATGCCGTTTAGATACTGCTGCATCGCTTCAAAATATCGATCCTAATAATCTGGATGCACTTAACGTAATAATTGATGTTTTACTCACCAGCCAAGATTGGTTTGATCTAGAAACCGTAGATGATAATGATAATGATTATATCATAACTGCCAGAACTAAGAAAGGGGCGCAGTTATTAAAGAAAGTGCATCATCCTAACATACTTACTATCGTTGTGACTCGATTGCAACGTTGGCTCATTGAGGGAAACAACGAACCCAATTACTCTCGACGTTCAGTGCTAATCGACGAGGTTCTCTTTCACTGTGCTCTTAAAATGTCTTATCCTAAGTTTTTCGAGGCTTCGGTTGCAGTACAACCCTCTAATTTAGAGGCAGGGGATACCCTTTCTGTCGCTAATTCTTCTATCATTCAATCTTTGGAAAATCAATTAAAAAGTATGGCCGATCGCCTGCAATCGACTGAGAAAACTCAACTACTGTGGATTGATGCGCGTACTCTCCAATCCCAAACTGACTTCAGCCCGATCGCCCAAGAACTCTGCACCCAAATTTATCTCATCGCCAATGCCGGAATCCCACCGTTTGATGTAGATAGTGCGGTGAAACTGAAACCTCATATTCTGCATATTCGAGCATTTTTGCAAAAGCAAAACCTAGCGCTGATTCTCGCCGAATGTGAACCGAACGATCGCCTCGTTGAGTTTTTCCAGGAACAACTCCTCCCCGGTTTAGACAAATTTCTCCATGTTGCTTGGATTAGCAGTCGTCCTCTGGAAGCCCCACTCAAAGCCTTTCCTCAACAAGCAAATTTACTGAGTGCGATTCAAAACTGGATCAATGAACTGGGTTAGAGACGCATTACCGTCGCCTCCCAAAAAATACAAAAGGCGCGATCGCCGCGCCTCCTGTTATTCATTTGCGTTAAGACTCCCAGTCGGGACAATCGCCCCCTGCTTCCCAACCATAAGGGTGCATCCCACAAATCAGTACATTTCCCCCATACACCTGACCGTGATAGTTGTTACACCCCATACAGGCAGAATATTTTTCCGGCGTGGGTTCCACGGATGATACAAACGAATTCGTATCCCCTGGAAAGTCATCTAATCCTAAATACAGGTCAAAGAATGGATCGACTATTTCCTCAAAATATTGGTCGAGTTCGCTAAAAATAGTCGTTTGCAATTCTCCCGTGAGTTCTTCGGAAAGTTCCATCATTTCTTCAGAAAACTTTCCGAGTACCTCGACGAATTCCCCGACTTCTTCAGTCAATTCTTGAAAGAAGCGATCCATTTCTTGTCCCGCTGTCTCTAACATGGTGAAAAATTCTTTCGGCCAATCTTCCATAACCCTTTGCCTAATGATTTCAGGAAGCGATCTCTAATCATTCTGGAGTCGCCGCAGTTCATCCTGTAACGATTGTACCTGGTCGCGCAGGTTATTGACCTCTGGGGGTTTCTCCTCCGGGGGTTCTTCATCATCTAAAATTTCAATGCGACGGGGTTCTCGGGGGGTTGTCTGTTCCGATTGGGGCTGCTTGATCTGCTGCTGGCCCTGTTTCATCATGTCTTCAACAAAGCGGCGCGCGTCTTCGGTACTCATTTCGCCCCGTTCGACCATTTCATCGGCTAGCTTCTGGGCTTGGTCCCGCACTTCGGCTAATTTTCCCGTGGCTTTTTCGCCCGCGTAGGACGCGATCCCGACTCCGAGATAAAACGCCTTCTGTACCATATCACCGAAACCAGGCATAGGCAGTATTGCTCCTTAGTACGCTGAGGTTACTGCTTCCAGGATAAGGCTAATAGATACCGAGTGACCACAAGAAAGAGGTACTAAAAAAAAGTGACCCGGATACCACGCCTGTCATAAGCATCCCGTATTGCTGCTACCTTCCGGTCCTGACAAAGTTTGGGCGTTATGACCGCATGGGTCCAGGTCATTTATAACTATATCATGGTGATCAAACCCTTGTCTAGGGGTTGACGGAATATTTTTTAATTTCTTTGATTTAAGGTGTTTGTTATTCGACGACGATACACCACTCATAAAGGTCGTACTTAACGCAGCCATGTTTAACTAGAGGGTCTTCAGCCACGATCTGCTGGGCTTCTTCCATTGACTCTGCCTCAAACAGCAGCATTCCGCCTCCGCGTCGTTGCCAATAGCCAGTTTTGGCTTTATGCCCTTTGGCGATTAAATCTTTGATGTACGCTTTGTGTGCGGGAACGTAGCGATCAAAGGTGGGCTTATCCACGGTTCCTTCTTCTATCTTGACAAACCAGGGCATTGGATGTGGTGGTCAGGGGTTAAGGTTAAATGGGATTGGCCTGTGACTCTGGGGAGTGCAGGTCATTGCAAATTTTATCATCAAATGAGGGTTAGGGGTTAGGGTTGCCTTGAAGGAGAGCGATCGCACAAAAACTCACACCCGTTACCCCCAAAATAGAAGCATCCCCCAGGGGGTTGGACTCACAGGCATCGGCAACCAAGCATATACGTTTGTTGTTGCACTTTGTACCCGCCTTGTTAGGAGGGCGACTGTAGAACACTCGGTTATCGAGGGAACTTCCTCCCCACTCGAGTCGCTGTCTTTTTTATTACATCACTGAGTTGTTTGATTTCCCCTTGATTTTTTATCGACTTGTATTTTATTGTAAACTTACAAATCCCGCTTTCCGAATTAATTCTTGCCCCTGTTCCGTTAACAAAAATTGGGCATAGGTCTCCCCCGCTTGTTGGTCAATTTGTCCATTTTCTTTAACCACAACTACTAATCTGCGACTCCAGGGATATTCCCCACTCCTAAATACATCTAAATTGACTTCATTGCGCCGCTGAGGACATCCCGCCAGCGGAACAAAGGGCAATTTATAAGGCGCTTTATTGAGGCGACAAGATTTACTCCCGGGAAATTAACAGTCCCCTAATTCTGCGATTGGATGAAGCAAAATCAGCCCAACGGAACTATCTAAGTTGGAATGGCAGTGAGGTAGAGGAATTAAGGGAATGTGGGGAAGGACATCGCTATTGAGTCCGATTAGCCCTTGAAGATGTGACGCTGAGGCAGTTGATGCCAGAATTATCTATCCCGAAAGACTAAGACGGCGATCGGCTATTCTGGATTCCAAACCTTGACTTAAAATAGCTGATGCCCTTTTCTTATCCTCGCACAATTCGCTTTGCAGATACCGATGCGGCTGGAGTCGTCTATTTTGCTAACATTCTCTCAATCTGTCATGAGGCGTATGAGGCATCACTCACCGCCACCGGAATAGAGTTGCAGTCGTTTTTTAATGACCCTAGGGCCGCCATTCCCATTGTTCATGCGAGTGCAGATTTTTTTCGTCCCCTGTTTTGTGGCGACGAAGTAACGATCGCCCTCATCCCTCAATCCCTAAGTGGCGATCGCTTTGAAATCTGCTATTGGGTTACTGTCCCCTCCCTACCGACAGAACGCCCCCTGGCAAAAGCCCGAACTCAGCACGTTTGCATCGATCCCCAAACCCGAAGCCGCCAGCCCTTGACTTCGGAAATGATGCATTGGGTTGAATTTTGGTCCGAATCAAAGTAAAATTTTTAAAATATTTACAAAAATTTGTAAATCTTAATACGGTTTTTAACGAGGTTTAATATTATAAATAGATCTTAATAAGAACAACGTGGACTGAAATGAGTGTTCACCATACTTTCCTTCTAAAACACTTAGCAAAATGAAAATCGAACAGGAACTTTATCAACAGATCCGCGAGTTAGGATATTGGGATCGCACCGATCAGATTAACGACCGTAACGAGAGTCATCCCCTGGCAAGGGCCTGGTCAAATCCGAATACCACCGCCGCCCCTGAAACGATGTTCCAGATTGTCTGGCTGCTGAGTTCGAGTAAAAGACGGCAACGACTCAACCCAATCGATGTGCGAATTTTAGACCGGGCAGCGGCGGATTTGGCAGAGGACGGACGAATGGTCCCATCCAACCAGTCTTATGTAAAATATCTGTGGGAGCAAGTTTACCACATGGAATTTCCCCATGTGATGGGAGAAAGGTAAAGAACTCGCCTGCTTTTTATGAATTTTTAATTTCACTTAAGGCATGACTTGATTTTTGAATTGCATTAAAACTCTTTCTTGAAGCTGATTGTGCGAGATTTTTCCGCGATCATTACGAGGTAGACTGTCTACTTGTACCCAATATTTCGGATGTTTAAAGGCCGCTAATGTATCGGTGAGTAATAAGGCGATCGCCTCCGACTTTACTACACCATTAGGAACATAAACCGCCGTCACAACTTGCCCCCAATCTTGATCCGGTATGGCGATCGCACAGACATCTTTAACCAACCCTGTCCCGCGAATTGCTGCTTCCACCTCTGCCGGATAAATATTTTCACCCCCACTAATAATTTTATTGCTGCTGCGTCCAACCACAGTTAAATATCCCCCTGGACCTATAAAACCTAAATCATCAGATTGAAACGAGTTTAAATTAGAATTAAATCTGTCTAAATTCTGTGGGGGATAATACCCCTTGGCTAGAGAATCTGCTTGGATTGTAATAATTCCGGTATTACCCGGTTCTAATTCTGCCCCTTCTGGATTAGTAAGGGCAATTTTAGCATGAGGTAAAACCCGACCCGAACTATTATTTCCCGCTAAAAAATCCCCTGGTTTGAGGGTGGCAATCTGTGAGGCAGTTTCCGTCATTCCGTAGGTAGGAGAAAGCGGAATTGCGTACTTTCTTGCCCGTTCCAGCAACTCCGGCCAGGGCGGTGCACCTCCTAATAAAACTGTGTTAAATTGAGATAAATAACGGGCTGATTCAGGCTTATCTAGTAATCGATTTAACTGTGTGGGTACTAAAGAGATAAAAAAGGGTTCAGGGTTGATTTGGGTAACGGCTTGTTCTAAAATTATTTTATAAGAAATAAAATTTAAAAATTCCCCGCCAGTGGTGAAAGAACGGAGAAATTGCATCAACCCGCTAACGTGAAAGAGGGGTAACACGCAGAACGAGTTAACTCTAGAGAGTTGGAAATACTCTGTAAATCCAGCTACGGATGCCATTAAGGTTTCCCAGGTATGAATAACAAAGCGTATTTCACCCGAAGAACCGCCGGTAGGAATCATAATCCCCGAGGGGATAACAGCAGGGGAATTTTGACAAGAATTTCCCGGAAAATCCTGCCCGTTATGCAAAATTCGATGAGGTTGAATAATTTCAAGTGCGGCTTTCCATTCCCAGTCAAGCCAGTTAGGATTGCCTAAAAAAACCGGACAATCTGCGGCAACCGCTGCTATAAAACCGGCTAAAAATTTTACTGGATCTCGTTCGGCTAATAACAGAGTGGGGGAAATTTTACTGGCAGTTAATTGGGTGAAAAAGGGTAAAGCAGTCGCCCCTAAACCCTTTGGATCTTCCTCCATCCACTTTATCAAATCCTGTTTCTGCCCGATTGCGTGGGGGAGTTGGCTTGGGAGAGTCCCCGGCTTGAGACTGTAGGCATTTTCAAGGAAGAAGTCTACCATAACCGTAGTAAGTCCCCATTATCCGGTTCAAATAAATGGTCCACGCCAAAACCAAGGGCGCGATCGCGGCGAGTTTGAATTTCCGCTGCCAATTTCAGGGCAGCCGTTTTGCCAATTTCCGTTTCAAACACCGAAGAAAAAACCCCATCAATTTTGTTTAAATTGCAAAACTGTCGCAATTCTGAAGGAGAACCGGCAATACAGGGTTTAATTACATAAATTCCCCGCCAACCCTGGCGATGGGCGGATTGCATTTGTGGCAAAGTGGCGACGGATTCATCTAAGGCGATCGCCGTTGAAAAGCAGTCGCATAACTGTAGCATTGCCTCCAACTCCGTCACAGGCAGAGGTTGTTCCAAATATTCAATCATTCCTCCAATTTCATCACAGACTTGTAACCATTCCCTAGCATCCGCCAAGCTGAATCCCCCATTGGCATCAAGGCGTAAAGAAGCCGGTTCACCCGCTTCTTGCAAGGCAACGGCAAGTTCTTGTAAAATCAGGAGTTCCCGCTGTAATGGTAAGACCCCAATTTTCCATTTAAAAGTTCGATATCCCTGTTTCCAGAGGATTTGACGCCCCAGTAAAGCACCTTCTCCCGCCGGTAATAATCCACTATACCCAGGTTGTGAGGGGGAAGTTTCTTCTTCTGAAATAACCGCTTGAAACTGACTTTGGAGACTTACAGATTCCCATGCCGATTCAATGCCAAATTGACAAGCTGATAAATTAGCAGGAATCGAAAAAATAGTTCGATCTGTAATGACATCAGACAGTTGACGACAATATTCCAATGCTTCTAGGAAAGTTTCGGATCCAAACCAGCCAATTGGTGCAATTTCACCGAATCCTACTCTTCCCGACTCCGTGGTTAGGCGCAGAATAATCCCCTCGCGAATTTCCCAGATGCCGTGACTGGTTTGCAGGGGGCGTTTAAACTTGCGTTGATAGGGACGAAACTCGAATTTATAATTCATACTCTGCGGTTGCCATGAAAAAGGGAGGACATTATTAGCCATTGGGGGACAGCCATCCCATCAGTTTCACCGAACCCCTGATCATGATAGGGGCGATCGCCCTAACTTGAGAAGAATTTTATCACTGATTTGACATAGACTTTGGGATTTTCCCAATGGATCATGTGACCACTATTTGAGATGATTTCCATTTTGGCAACGGGACAGACTTGGATAATTTTTTGATTAATTTCTTGAAATTTGTTATCCCATTCTCCAACCAGCAACAGCAGGGGAATGGAATCAAGGGGCAACAGTTCCCAGAGGGAGGGTTGACTGCCGGTTCCCATTTGTCGAAGGGAAGTTGCTAAGGTTTGGGGAGAATTTTGTAAGCGCTTTTGGAGGAGGCAATCAAAGTTATACTGATTGCGTACAGAATTAAATAAAGGTTGTTGATACCACTGGATTAAAAAGTTATAAAAATCCTCGGTTTCGAGTTTTTGGGCGAGAATTTCATCGCGAAGCCGACGTTGCGATCGCGCCTCGGAAGAGGGCAAGCCCGGTGAAGCCGATTCTAAAATCACCTTTTTAAAGCGATCGGGAAAATGCAGAGTCAGATACAATGCCAATCGCCCTCCCATCGAATATCCCAGTAAATAACACCGGGAAATGTCTAACTGGTTTAGTAATTCTATTAATGCCTGGGCTGTGTTAGGGATTTGATAACATTCATCTCCCCCCCAAATCTCGGTTTTACCATGTCCCGGCAAATCCACGGCTAAACAGCAAAACCTTTCCGATAGCAGTAAAATTACCTCCTGAAAGCTGTCCTGATTTCCCATAAACCCGTGCAGAAATAAAATTAAAGGCTGGTGTTTATCTCCCTTAATTTCATAGAAAAAGTTATAAAAATCTAACATAATTTTAGCAACGCTTAAGGGAACGGAGAATACCGTTCCCTACCAATAGGATTACAAAATAAATCCTACCCCCAACAATAACCCACTCCAAAAATGAACTGCAATGGCAATAAATTTGCAGTTACTCACTTTTTCTGGGCAGTCGTGATGGGTAGCAACATGACGGCAAAGTTGGAGACTCGACGGCAATCCGATAAAACTGAGTAACGTCCAAATGGGGAAACTACCCGCAGCAACCAAGGCACCCGTGAGGGCGAAAATACTCCCACAAAACCAAGGTAAGAGTTGAGCACCTCGGTGAGTGCCAATGCGAACCAAAGGCGATCGCTTGCCGGCGGCTAAATCATCCTCAACTTGATGAAAGTGGGAACAAAAAAGCACCAAAGTCGTAGAAATTCCTACTAAAATTGATGCTAATAAACTCAGGCTAGACCAACTCTGGGCTTGGCTGTAATAAGCCGCAGAAACCCCCAAAGGACCAAAGGCAAAAAAGCATAAAAATTCCCCTAACCCTTGATACCCTAGGCGGAAGGGGGGGCCCTGATACATATAGCCCAAGCCACAGCACAGCAGAATTAATCCCAGCACTGTTAAATCATTTTGCCACCAACAAATTGCCCCAATCCCTAAAATACCGAGGACTAGAAAAAAATTTCCAGTCCAAAAAATTAAAGATTTATTGCCGGTTAAATTAACTAAAGAATGATGCTTTTGTTTGTCAATTCCTGTTTCGGAATCAAATACATCATTGCTGATATTTTCCCAGGCTACAATCAAAATGGCGGCGCTAATAAAGGTGAAAAATATCGACCAATTCAGAGGATAGCGCTCATACCAAGCCACAGCAGTTCCCACCCAAATTGGCATAATTGCCACACTATACATGGGGGGTTTAATGGCAGCTAGCCATAACTTTTGATTCGAGGGCTGAATGGTCTGAGTTGTCATTGATTATTCCTATTATTCTTCCAACCAGCCTGATCATTTTACGATGCGGGATAGAAAAGTCTGAAAGTGTGAAATAAAAATTAAGAATTAAAAATAGACCTAGAGGAAGAACCCCACCCTAATCCTACCCAAGAATCAGGGGAGGGGACTGGATTGGTTTGGGGGGTCCTATGGCACTGGGGACGAGAAAGCAGGCGATCGCCTCTGTTTAACGACGAGTTGGAAGTTGGCAGAGGGCACAAACGTGATGCCTCGACGGTGGGGCCCAATGGGTCCCTGATTGCAAAGGGCCAATTCATAGCGGGAGAGGGCCGTGGCGAGGACCAGTTTCATTTCGTACATGGCGAGGGCCATACCGATACAACTGCGACTCCCCCCACCAAAGGGGAAATATTCATAAGGTGAAAACTTGCGATCGCAAAAACGCTGGGGCTTAAATTCCCAGGGTTCCGGGTAAACCTCCGGACGGCGATGGGCTAAATAAATGCAAGGAACTAACGCCGTCCCCGGTGCAAATTCATACCCCTGAATTGTTACCGGTTCCTTCACCACACGGGGTTGAGAAATCAAGGCAATGGGATACAAGCGTAGCGCTTCTTGACAAACCGCTTGTAAAAAGGGCAGTTGCGCCACTGCTATCGGATCCGGGCTCTTTCCGAGACTATCCAGTTCCGCAACCAATTGCGATCGCACCTGGGGGTCCCGATGAATCCAATAGAAGGCCCAAGTTAAGGCAGAGGCAGTGGTATCATGACCCAGAAGTAGCAGAGTAATCAACTGATCTCGCAATTCCGGTTCATTCATCCCTTCTCCTGCTTCATCTCGCGCCGACATCAGCATGGAGAGGACATCACTCCCCTGAGTTTTACCTCGGCGATCGCGAATTTCTGCATAAATTAACTCGTCAATTTGCCGCTGTTGGCGCAGAAATTTCCCCCAAGGACTCCAGGGACCTAAATCTTGTTGTAACGGATTCCAGAAAAACTGCACCGAGTTGAGGGTGGAGTTAACCGACTCTAAAAAGGGTTCGATTAGGTGTTGCAGTTGCTGCGATCGCACCCCAGGATTGATCCCAAACACCACCCGCAAAATCGTTTTGAGGGAAATTTCCGACAGAGACTGGCGTAGATTGAGACTTGAACCCGGTTGCCAATGGGCGATCGCCTCCGATGTGATTTCACTAATCTGGTTGCCATAGCTTTGCAAGCGTTCCCCATGTAGAGGAGGCATCAAAATTTGCCGCGTCCCTTGATGTTTGGCCCCATCCTGCATAATCAGGGATTGGGACCCAGTGAGAGGTCGAAACGGGTCAGTGATTTTCCCTAACTCAAAGGACCCTGCCGCCGAGGTAAAAATCTGTTGAATCGCATCAGGATGGCTAAAAAACACCACCGGAGGAGAGTTTCCCCCCAATAAATGCAGAGTGAAAGGGTCACCATAGCGCGCCGCATTCCTTTCCAGATAGGCGATGGGATTAGCAATCATTTGTAGCGCTTGCAGAAAAAATGGCACCCTAGGGCCTACTGGCAACTTCATCGAACCCCCTCTCAATCCCTTAGTGACATACAATGCTGAGAATGCGGGATCTATTTTACCTGGCAGATGTCCCCATCAAGTGCGCCTGTGCCATCAGAACCGTGGGATGGTTAGATAGATAGGAGGTATCTTTGCCGGTACCCTCCGCAAACCGGGGGCTATTTCCCCCCAACCAGCCCAAGAAGCCATCCTTTCCTCCATGCTAGTTGTACCGTCTGATACCAATATGAAGCCAGACCGCAAGGATCTTTATCAGTTCCTTGTCGCTTGTCAGCAGGTATCCCTTGAGAAAGAATGCCCCCAGATTGCGACCCTATCCCTGGAACTTCCGCCACTGGATCCCCTAGCAGTTTTGCAGGCGATCGCCCAACCGGAAGACCCGCATTTTTACTTTGAAAACGGCAACAAAGGGGAGGCGATCGCCGCGATCGGGGCCGCCATGACCTTTCATGTTCCCTCCGGTTCCGCACGATTTGTCAAAGCCCAAAGTTTTATCCAGTCCTGTCTCGCCAATACTATTACCACGGGGGCAACGGACCTCCCGTTTGCAGGGCCTCACTTTTTTTGTAACTTTACCTTTTTTGACGACCTTCGACCCCCAGAATCAGCCTTTCCCTGCGCCACAGTGTTGTTACCCCGTTGGCAAGTCAGCCGCTGTCACAACCGTTCGGTTTTAGTCGCCAATTTTTCCCTCTCTGCCCGGGATAATATTCAAGCATTACATCAAGACTTGTGTAATAAACTAACTCAAATTCGCTGGGCAAATCCACGATGGCTAGATACCGTAAATTTCCCCAAAGAATATTTAAAAGCCCAAGATTTTAAACCCACCGAAAGTTTTAAAAAGTCTGTTTACTCTGCCCTTAAAACTATTGATAATAAATCTTTAAATAAAATTGTCTTAGCTCATGCGATCGACTTAAAATTTCCCCTTCCCGTTAATTTAGTAAAATCTCTCAACAATCTACGCCGACTTTACCCGGATTGTTACACCTTTGCCACAGGAAACGGTGGCGGTACTAATTTTATCGGGGCCAGTCCAGAACGCCTATTAGCTATCTATAATCATCAATTAATTACTGATGCCTTAGCCGGTTCCGCGCCGCGAGGTAAAACCTCAGGAGAAGATGCAGAATTAGCCAAACTGTTGTTATCCAGTGATAAAGAAATACATGAACATCGAGTCGTGATTGATTTTATCTGCGATCGCCTGACTCGTCTAGGGTTAACTCCAAACGTTCCCCCCCAACTGTTGTTATTACAATTATCAAATATTCAACATCTATGGACCCCAATCCAAGCCAGCCTACCCTCGGGAATTCATCCATTAGAAATTTTAGCCGACCTGCATCCCACCCCTGCCGTAGCCGGAGTTCCGCGAGATACCGCCTGTCAAGAAATACGTCGATATGAAGCCTTTGATCGCGGCTTATATGCTGCCCCAGTAGGATGGATTGATGGCTATGGGAACTGTGAATTTATAGTGGGTATTCGGTCGGCTTTAATTGAAGGCAACCGCGCCCGATTGTATGCGGGGGCTGGAATTGTCGCCGGGTCCGACCCCGATAAAGAATTAGCCGAAGTTCAGCTTAAACTCAAAACCCTGTTAAAAGCCTTAGTTTAACCTCCATCCAGGGGACGATCAGGATTCCCTAAACCATCAAGAATGCCAATAGATTTCCGCAATACTAACACCGTTTGGGCTTCTATTTTAGTCGAGACATTCCAACGCCTGGGATTAACCACCGCTATTTTATGTCCCGGTTCCCGTTCCACCCCTTTAACCCTTGCCTTTGCCACCCATCCCCAGATAGAAGCCATCCCCATTTTAGATGAGCGATCGGCCAGTTTTTTTGCATTAGGACAAGCCAAACAAACCGGCAAACCTGTAGTCTTAGTTTGTACCTCGGGAACCGCTGGGGCAAATTTTTACCCCGCCATTATTGAAGCGCGAGAAAGCCGCGTTCCCTTATTAATTTTAACCGCAGACCGACCCCCAGAACTGCGAGATTGCCACTCTGGTCAAACCATTGACCAAATTAAACTTTATGGACATTATCCCAACTGGCAAACGGAATTAGCCACCCCATCTTTAGAAATAGGATTGCTACACTATCTCCGCCAAACCCTAATTCACGCTTGGGAAAAAACCTTATTTCCCGTTCCCGGTCCCGTCCATTTGAACCTTCCCTTTCGCGATCCATTGGCACCTTTACCGGAACCCAAAGCAGCCAATTTAGCCGCAAATTTCCAAACCGAAGAATTTTTTGCCCATCTTCCTCTCTCTTCCTCATCTTCTTCACTTCCTCCATCTCTCCCCCTCCCCACATGGCAAAACTGCCCACGGGGAATCATCATCGCCGGAGTCGCCCAACCCCAAAACCCAGAACAATATTGTCAGGCGATCGCCCATCTATCTAAAACCTTAAATTGGCCGGTTCTCGCCGAGGGTTTATCTCCCCTCCGCAATTATGCCGCCCTCAATCCTTATTTAATTTCCAGTTATGATTTTATCCTCAGAAATCCGACCCTCGCTGATAAACTCACCCCAGAAGTTTCTATTCAAATCGGTGAATTACCCACCAGTAAAACCCTGCGCCATTGGTTAGAAAAGACCCAACCTTTAACCTTTTTGGTCACCGAGAGCGATCGCAACCTTGACCCCCTCCATGGCCGAACAATTCCCTTACGCATGGCAGTCGCAACCCTTGCCACCACCTTAGAACCCATTCAAATAAATTCTTCCCAAACCGCCTATCTACAACAGTGGTGCAACTGGGAAAGCCAAGTCACCGAGGCCGTCGATCGCACAATGTCATCGATTACAGACCTGAGTGAACCCAAAGTTTCCTGGCTAATTTCCCAATATTTACCCCCCAAAACTCCCCTATTTATTGCCAACAGTATGCCCGTTCGAGATATCGAATATTTCTGGAAACCGGGCAACCTCCACATCCGCCCCTTAGTCAACCGAGGGGCAAATGGCATAGATGGGACATTATCCACCGCGTTAGGAATGGCCCATCGCCATCAAAGTAGCGTCCTGTTAACCGGAGATTTAGCACTATTACACGATACGAATGGCTTTTTAATCCGGCAATATTTCCAAGGCCATTTAACAATTTTATTAATTAATAATAACGGCGGTGGCATCTTTGGAATGTTACCGATCGCCAAATTTGACCCGCCCTTCACCGAGTTTTTTGCCACCCCCCAAAACATTAATTTTTCTCGCTTATCTGCCTGCTATGATATTGAACATCAGGGGATTGACTCTTGGCAACAATTACAATCCCTATTAAATCCATTACCCAGTTCAGGTATTCGAGTGATAGAGGTAAAAAGCGATCGCCTTCTCGATGCAAAATGGCGACAAGACCAACTTCCCCACTTTGCACCAAAAATGGAGTAATCAAGCCGTAAAATCTGCCTCTATGAATATCCCAGGCGATCGCCCTACACTCGCTTATGCAGAAATGTCCTTACCCGTGGCATCAACCCTGGAAAGGTTACAACTGGCACAACGGAAAGAGTCCAAGTAACAATTCACCACCGTACTGGTTTAGCCAGCACCTCTTTGAGCACTGCCGCCAAGTGTTGATATTGATCGGAAGTATTGTAAATCTGAGCCGAAATTCGGAGGATCCGCTGAGGTGCTTTTAGCCAAGGCATCACCTGCACTTCAATCTGGTGGCGATCGAACAGTTCATCGTGTAACTCCTCAGCAGATCCATCAGCCAGGGGAATACAAGCCATTGATCCAATCATTTCTGAGGGTGCCGGTATCTCAACTCCCAAGGTTTCACACAGTATCTGCCTTGCGGACAAAATGAGCTTATGGTTTCTTGACATTAATTCCGGCCATCCTCCAGGAAGTAAAGACCCCATAAACTCAATCGCAGCCGGGACGGATAAATAAGCCGAAGGGTCCCCAGTTCCCATCCAATCAAATTCTAGTTGGAAGCGAGATTTATCAGTCCGGGGGGAGTTCGCCCCATGACTGATGGTGAGGGGGCGAATTTGCTGCTGACGGCTAGCTTGAACGTACAAAAATGCAGACCCTTTCGGTGCAGATAACCATTTATGACAGTTGCCGGTATAGTAGGTCGCCCCGATTTCTGGTAAGTTCAGGGGGAGCATCCCCGGTGCGTGTGCGCCATCAATCAGAGTATCAATCCCAAATTGAGAAAGCTGCTGAATAATGTCCTCAATGGGAAAAATCAAGCCCGTTTGACTGCTGATATGGTCTAAGAGAACGAGTTTAGTTTTTTCAGTTACCCGTTCCATCACCGCCTCCACAATTTCCTGGGGAGAAGCGATGGGGAAGGGAACGGGGGCCACAACAATCCGGGCATCAGCGCGATCGGCGACAAATTCTAAGGCATTGCGGCTGGCATTGTACTCGTGGTCGGTGGTGAGTAACTCGTCACCGGGGTTAAACTGGAGCGATCGCAGCACGGAATTCACCCCGGTGGTAGCATTGGGCACAAATACCAAATCTCCGGTATCCACGCCTACAAATTCGGCGAGTTGTTCCCGTGCTTGATCCAGAAGCGGCTCAAATTCTCGAACGAAAAACCGCACAGGTTCCTGTTCTAGCTGCTGCCGTACTTGTTCTTGAGCTTTCAATACAGAAATGGGACAAGCCCCAAAAGAACCGTGATTTAAAAATGCGATTTCTGGTTGGAGAGACCAGTAGGACTGCCAGTCTGGTTTAGCTTTCCCTTCTAAATCGGAATGATCTAACATGAATTTTTTATTTTTAGACAATAAAATCACATTTTAGAAGGACTAGCCCTCTAAAATGTGATTTCACGAATCTAAAATTAATAAACTCCCCGGGTAGGACTCGAACCTACGACCAATCGGTTAACAGCCGACCGCTCTACCACTGAGCTACCGAGGAACGTTTCGGTTTGCTTGGCTCACCGTTATTAATATTACACATACCCTTCGGATTTTGGCAAGCCCTTTTTCAAAAAATTTTTGATTTTTTTTTAAAAGCTGGGATTCGGACTCACTGGGAATAGGTGGCGATCGCCTCACAAGTCCCCAAAATCAAGGGTCTTAGCCCCCTTACAGACCCCTTCGCAACTGCGCGAGTCGCTGCTGCGCTTCTGCATCCAGTCCCGAAACCAGAAACCGGCTAGAAGGCTGGTTGCGGGTTTTCTGTTTGCTCTGGCAACGGCGATCGGTCGCTTCTATCGCTTGAGCCATTTGAAGCGCTGACATCCATTCGGCCCCATATCCCAACACGGTTTGCTGTTGAGCCCGGTCTGAAGTTGCCACAATTAATCGACGGTGCAGGTTTACCAAGTTTCGCCGAAAGGTGGCACAGGTTTTTTCAATATAGGTGTCGGCGGTTTGCCCAAAATCGGTGTAGCAGACTGATACACGTTTCGAGATCACTTCGGTGGAGGTCGGCTCATGGCGGGAGTGAGCATCAAAAACTACCAGAGTATCTAATCCTTCAAAGGCGCTGTAATTCACCAGCGACTCGATTAGTTCCCTCCGGGAGGCTTCTAAGCCGTCCAAGTCTCGCTTGGTTTTGAGCTTCGACCATAGTCCTATTATGTTGTATCCATCCACGAGCAATAAAGGTCGTGCTGAGGAGCGTGGCATGGCTTTTCTTTACATTTGTTTACTATTTACTCAGAATCAAAGTAGGCGCTTTGCATTATATCATTTTAGATTCTAATTCTGATTAGAATCTAGTTTAATTTATTTAAATTAAACCGGGCTTAACATCACCCTATCTTTTGAATGGGGGAAAGCAGCAACTGCTGATTCCAGCAGTTACTGCCCCCGATATCACCCTAAATCCTCCTGTTGCATCAAGCGTTGTACCAAGGGCTGCGGATTTCCCGAATCGACCACATGGCCGCGCTCGATCAAGAAAGCCCCATCACAATAGGCGAGTTCTTCAAAACGATGGGTGACCCACAACGCCGTTAACCCACGGCTTTTGACCAAACGTTGGACTTGAGCCACTAGGTCTAATTGACTGTCGGGGTCGAGTAAAGCAGTCGGCTCATCTAATAACAAAACCTCGCAATGGCGGGCGATCGCCCCGGCAATGGCAACCCGCTGCTTTTGACCTCCACTCAGAGCATAGATTGGACGTCGTTGCAGTGCGAGTAAATTGACCGCTGTTAGGGCTTCTTCCACCCGGTGTCTAGTTTGAGCCAGGGTCAGATTTTCCTCCACCAACCCGAAGGCTACATCGGCTCCCACCGTCGGCATCACCAACTGATGATCTGGGTTTTGGAACACGAACCCTACGGGACGAGAAATTGAAATTTGACCATTCCCAGGGATGAGCAGACTAGCCAGTAAGCGGAGTAACGTTGATTTTCCACTGCCATTTGTCCCTAAGAGCATCCAAAATTCGCCCTTGGGGACCTCCAAGGAGCAGGATTTTAAAACCTCTGCTCCACTGGGCCAGTTAAAGCAGAGGTCCTGCACTATGATCGCCGCTTCGCGATCGCCACCAGGAGGAGTGGGGTTCATTGGCTCAGGGATTCAACCAACGCTGCAAACCCAGGTGCTTTGCCTGCTGCTGCCGCGCCGGACTTTTCAGAGATTTGCACCGCTGTGAGCTGATTAATAAAGACGGCTATTTTTTTCTCGGGCATCTTCTCACAGGTGAGTTCCAAAATCTCAGAACTGCCTGAACGCATGGCTCCGACCACCTCCTGATAGAGGGTCTCGGCATCTTCTATACTTTTCCGTTGCACCGACAGGGGTAAAGGAGTGTTTTTTAGAGTTAAGTCAATCGTAAACATGATTTGTGGCAAAGTTCATTCATTGGACCGCACCTCTCTAGTATCCCAAAATCTCAGCATTCCGGGGACGTCTGGAAATTTCTAAGCCAAAACCGGGGCGATCGCACCCCTGGGAACGCCCCGCTTCTAATCATTTCAGCTATTCTCCAGGCCCAACTCCTATGAATCCCTTTTGAGACAGGGTGAGCCGAGCCTCGAAAAAAATCTGTTCGGTGAGTCCCACCCCAACCTCGACTCAAATTGAGTCAGTCTTCATAAAATTTTTAGATGAGGGGGGTTAAAATTTTTCAGCTTTCGCCCTATAATGAGAAACATCGTAAAGAAACGTAAACTCACCGAATGCGATCGCCCATTTTCTGCTATGGCTAGCAGAAGCCCAGGGCGAAAGCTATAGAAAGAGTTACCCGTAGTCATTATTATTTGGAGATTTTGCGTTATGACGATCGCAGTCGGACGCGCACAGGCAGAGCGGGGATGGTTTGACGTCCTCGATGACTGGCTCAAGCGCGATCGCTTCGTCTTTATCGGTTGGTCTGGCCTATTACTCCTACCCTGCGCTTACCTCGCAGTGGGGGGCTGGCTGACCGGCACCACCTTCGTCACCTCTTGGTACACCCATGGATTAGCTTCCTCCTATCTGGAGGGTTGCAACTTCCTCACCGTGGCTGTCTCTACCCCCCCGAACAGTCTGGGACACTCCCTCCTGTTCCTCTGGGGTCCTGAAGCTCAAGGAGACTTCACCCGCTGGTGTCAACTCGGCGGCCTCTGGACCTTCGTCGCCCTTCATGGGGCCTTTGGTCTGATTGGCTTCTGCTTGCGCCAGTTGGAAATTGCCCGCCTCTTAGGAATCCGTCCCTACAACGGACTCGCCTTTACTGGACCTATTGCGGTCTTTGTGAGCGTGTTCTTGATTTACCCCTTGGGTCAATCCGGCTGGTTCTTTGCTCCCAGCTTTGGCGTCGCCGCAATTTTCCGCTTCCTACTTTTCTTCCAAGGGTTCCATAACTGGACCCTCAACCCCTTC
>JBBQFN010000049.1:0-29938 GCA_038321985.1 Cyanophyceae cyanobacterium
TAGTATTTTGGGGATTTATGAGACTCGTTTTGGTCACTTTTAGAGCTAGAAGCCTTGACTTGTAAGGCTTTCAGTTCCTGGGCTGGGGAGCGAGTACAAAACTAATTAGAAAAACTTATCACCAAAAAGTCTGAAGAGCCATAACTGCTTAATTATGGGTTAAAAATTTTAAATTTTTGATAATACTGGGGGCAATTGATTAATTGCCCCAAACTACTCTAATGCGACTGCAACCAATTCACTAAATCTGTGACTTGGGAAAAATCTAAAAATGCCAAACTCAACTCTTCTAACTGATTTGTTGTGAGAGAATCTAGGCGCTCTCTGACATCAGGTTCCAGGGAACCGAAACGACGATTCAGCATCCCCAGAATTAGGGCCGTTGCTTCTTGCTTCTTACCCTGATTGAGTCCCTGTTCAAGTCCTTTTTGAAGGATGTCTTGGTAAATCACTGATTCTTGCATAATTTCCTCCCTGAAAAAGTTAGCAATCAAATCTTTGTTAAACCGTAAACCTGCTAGAACCTGAGTACAAGCAGCAATTTCTTGTCGCTGTTCACGTTCTTCTATATTAGCCACTTCTTCGGCAACTTGAGAAAGTAATTGGGTAGGATCTTGGGCAGCAGACAACACGGCCAAGGGTAGCAATGCCCAGTCTTTTAGTAAGGGTTCGGGAGATTCCTCCCACATTCGCATTACCTCATATCCATGTCGGGTTGATTGGAACCGGAATTCCGTCTCAAAAACCCCACGATTACGGGTTGGTTTGAGCCAGATGACCACCTGCCTCACGGGTAGTCTATATTGCCAGTATAGTCGTACCCAATAATTTAACATCCGCAGGGGCATTGGTGGGTCTGTGGGAACTTTGACCTGAAATTCAAGATGCAGAATCTCAGTTTCAGTTTGTAAAAAAGTTACCGAGTCAGCCCGAATGGGTTCTAGGGTCAATTCGGTTTTTAAAACCTTGACCGGATCAGAAATTTTCCGGCGGAGTATCCAAGTGGCAAAGCGTTGTGGATATTTCTCAGCTAGATATTTGCACAGGTTATCAATCGGCATGGTACTGGGTTATAAATAACCTCCACATTTTGGGGTTGATTGGCAGCTATAGCCAGGCTAAATTATTTAGGGGTTCTCACTCCTAGTTAAGGTTGACCTAATTTAGTTAGAGGCGCTATATTTCATTATTAATTCTATGATAAAAATATCTATAATCATCTCTTGAATTTGCATTGATTTACCCTCGCCGCGAGCCGATCGCCTTGACAGGATAGGTGAGTACGTTCGGATTGCCGTACCGGGAATGGGTGTGGGTAAAGGGAAAATTTTCCTTCATAATAGAAGTAGGAAGCTGTTACCCAGGAGTGTTACTTTGATTCAAACCCCTCAATCCCCGGCGATCGCTCAATTGGAAAATCCCCAAGAGTGGGACTTATCCGACCTGTATCAAGGGTTCGATGACCCGAAGTTACAGCAAGACTTAGATACCCTCCAGCAACGTGCTGCGGGCTTTCGTCGCGCCTATCGTGGCAATGTCGCCGCACTCAAGCCGGAGCAAATCGCGGAGTGCTTGCAAGAGTTGGAAGAAATAGCTCAAATCTCGGGTTATGTTTACGCCTATCCTTCTCTAACCTTTTCAGCAGACACTCGCAATACGGAAGCGAAACAACTGCTGGATAAGGTAATGGAATCTTTAACGGCGATTGAAAATCAATTGCTGTTTTTTGACCTAGAATTACAGCAGATTTCGGATGATAATTTTAACCAATTACTCGATTCTACGGATCTGACGACTTATACCCATTATCTCCAGAGAATTGCTGAGTTTCGTCCTCACAAACTTTCAGAAGAAATTGAACAAACTCGCAATCAAGACAGTCTCACGGGTCGGCAGGCATTTATCCAGTTGCGATCGGTGCATTTGGGAGAACAAGAATATGAACCTGTAACGACCCCCGATGGCAAAAGTGCCAGCAATGAGGCGGAATTGAGCGCCTTGTTGTTTCATCCCTCGCCCGAGGTGCGGTACAATGCCTATCTGTCTGTGCGCAATGTCCTCAAACAGCACAATTCCCTCTATGGATTCATTCTGAATACCGTTACTCAGGATCATCGCATCGAAAGTCAAATGCGCCAGTATCCCTCCACTTTACATAAGCAATTGCTAGCGGATGAGGTTTCTGAACCTGTTTTCCGGGCAATTATGGAGGGGACGGCAAGTCGGTTTGAACTCTTTGATCGCTACTATCAACTCAAAAGCAAGGCACTGGGTCAAAAAATCCGCATTTGTGACCTCTATGCACCTTGGACAACGGAGGATGAGGAGCAGTTACCTCCGTTAAAGTATCAAACTGGGGTAGAAACCTTGTTGAATGCTTTACAAGAGTTTGATGTGAATTATGCACGGCGTGCGGAAGAGTTTTTTCTGAAAAACTGGATTGATGCTAAGGTACGTCCGGGTAAGCGTGGCGGTGCATTTTGTGCATATTCTCACGGAAAGCACAGTTATTTATTGTTGTCTTACACCGAGGATTACAATTCGCTGTTTACCCTGGCTCATGAAATGGGTCATGGGTTACATTTTGCGTGGATTGATGATGCTCAATCTTACTATAATAGCAACCCACCTTTAGTTTTGGCTGAGATTGCCTCGACGTTTAATGAGTTGCTGTTGCTGGATTATTTGCTAAAAACTTCGGCGGATAATAAGACGCTGATGAAGTCGTTGCTGACTCGGCAGTTGGAAGATCAGTTGAATTTGCTATTTCGTCAAAGTACGATTAGCCGTTTGGAATTGGCGATTCACGATCGCGCCAAAAAAGGGAGTTTTGATGCTAGCTTCGTGAATGAGAAATGGATGGAGTTGTATGGCAATCTCTGTGGAAAATCTGTAGAATTATTGCCGGAACATCAGTATGATTGGGCGCGGGTGGGGCATATTTTCTTCAAGCCTTTCTACTGCTATCAATACACGGCTTCTAATATCGTGAGTTTGGCTTGTTATCAGAAGTATCTGGAAACAGGCAAGGATTTTATTCCAGGGTATATGGAGTTACTCTCAGCAGGTGGGAGTCTCAATCAGGTGGAGGCGTTGCGAAAGTATGTAGATGTGGATATCGAAAATCCCCAGACGATCGCCAGTGCCTTGAATTATATTGAGGGATTATTGGATAAGTTGCAGGCTAGTTTGGAATTAGGATAACGACTAAAGTCGTGACGTTGAACGGGGGAAATTTCCCCTTTATCCTTTGGCTGATGTTTGGGGTAAAAAAAAGGAAGCCTTGAGGCTTCCTTTTTCTACGGATGTGTCAAACTTATATGATCAGCAAAGTTATACGTTTTTGGCGGATTTGCGCTTGGCGGTGGCAAATAAACCTCCAACTGCCATCAGAGCAAGCATGGTGGAGGGTTCGGGAACAGATGTTGCTAGTTTAACTTCATAGTTCCCATTGTGAGAAATGCCGTCTTGGCCTACGCCTGAGTTGTTAGCTTGTCCCGAAGCGGTGGGGGTGAAGCTATACAGGTATTTAGCGGGGCCATTGTCATACATCACTTTCACCAGTTCGCTGGCTTTTACTGTGGCGGGTACCAAGGAAGCTAGAGGTACCATTCCCACACCTGGCACTTGTATTTTGACGCTTCCCATCGCCGCTTTCAACATCGCAGAGGCATTCAAGTGTCCTGCCAGTCCAATACTGATTTTCCCTGTGGTATCCTTTTGATTGACATAGGAAATATTGGGGTCACTGAAGCGCTGCATTCCTTTATTGCTGACAAAAGCGGCCTGAACTGCTGGTTTGAGGACAGAGGGGATGTTATTCGCGATAAAAGCATCGTCTAACCATTGAGACAGTAGGTTTTTACCGTTACCCATATCGGTGTACCAGTCGGCTTGGGTTAAGCTGCTGATGACGATATTTTTGCCGCCGATGTTGCCTGTTAAAGTTGTATTTTTGGTAAAGTCAAACCCAGCTTGTTCGCTACTTTTTGCGAGTTCGATGTTGCCGCCTGGGGTGCTGCTATTGCCAGAGAGAATAGTTGACACGGAATCGGTGCAGGTGGGTCCAGTGAAGGTGCTAGTGCCATTGGAACAGTATAGCAAGTAGTCGCTGGCAGCAGTTCCACCAAATTGGGGGTTCGTTAAGGTGCCTGCCAAGGCGGAGGTGCTACCGATCGCAGTCATACCTACGGCAACGGAAGTGGCGATCGCGAGTTTTTTTACAAGTCCAGTCATGGTAGAGGTCTCCTTAAGAATGTGCAAGTGGGGTGGGGTTGGGGAATCCGTCTGAGTGTTACGGATGCTTTCATTAAATCTTGGGCTTCTCAGGGCGACTGCGATCGCCATCACTTTAAAGTCGCGATCGTTTAAAAGCGTTTAAGTATATAGACTTAAAACTCTTGGGTGCGGTCTATCTCCGTGAGAACCTAAGAGTGACTAAACTTTAAAGTAAGGTTTAGAGATAAAAATAGTCTTTGATGACTACTTCCCATTATCCTAGCTGACAACCCTCTCACCTTCCATAAAGTTTTGAGGGAGTCTCGTAAAGTTTGTGTAAAGAGTTGCTAAACTTCCCTAGGTTGAGCTAAGTGTTCTTTCTGGGGTCTGCTCCCCCTGTGGCTGTTGTCATATAAAGAACCGATAAGCAGAGTCTCATCGGTTCTTTTGGGGGAATAAAGGTTTGTGTGAAATTATCCGTTCAAAAACTGGGCGATTCGTTCCACGGCTTCTTCTAATACCGGCGGATCCCAAACTAAGGCAAACCGCACATACCCTTCACCCATTTTGCCGAATCCGGAACCGGGAGAGGCGGCTATGCCAGTTTTTTCGACCATCTGGGTACAAAATCCGATGGAATTGTTAGCCCACTGTTGGGGGAGTTTTGCCCAGACGTACATAGTAGACTCAGGCATGGGAACTTCCCAACCGATGCGATGCAGGGCGTTAACGAAGGCATCCCGACGCTTGCGGAATATTGCCGTCATTTCGGCTACGGTGTCTTGGGGACCTGTGAGGGCCGCGATCGCCCCGTTGAGAATACCTTGATATTGATTAAAATCGATTGCCGCTTTGACTTGGCGCAAGGCTTTGATTAGTTCCGGATTCCCGATCGCATACCCAATCCGCAATCCACCCATGTTATAGGATTTGGACAAGGTAAAAAACTCGATGGAAACGGTTTTTTCGGGGTCTGCTTGTAGGACCGACGGGACCGAGGTATGGGCCTCAAATACTAAGTCGGCGTAGGGGAAATCGTGAACTAGGACTAAGTTATGCTGCTGACAAAAGGCAACCGCCTCTTGAAAAAAGGAGAGAGGAGCAATGGCGGTGGTAGGGTTGTGAGGATAGCTGAGGACCATCATCCGCGCTTGGTTTAAAACTGCTGTGGGAATTTCCTCAAAGACGGGCAAAAATCCATTTTCTTCCCGTAAGGGCATCCCATAAATTTGACCACTGGCTAAATACACCCCCCCGGCATGGGAGGGATAGCCCGGATCCATCAATAGGGCAAAATCTCCGGGATTTAAAATGGCTAAGGGCAAATGAGCCGTGCCTTCCTGGGACCCAATTAAAGCCAGGACTTCGGTTTGGGGGTCAACGGAAATGCCGTAGCGCTGATAGTACCACTGGGCGGCAGCTTCGCGGAAGGCTTGGGTGCGGTGAAAGAGGACGTAGCCGTGAGAGCTGCGATCGGGTAAAGAAGAGGCGATCGCCTCAAGGATATGGGGTGCCGGGGGGAGGTCTGAGGACCCCAAGGATAAATCAATGACCTTCAATCCGGCGGCTTTTGCCTTGGCTTTGGCGTTGTCCATATCCGCAAAGACATTGGAGCGCAGAGGTTCTAAACGTTGAGCAAACTGCATGATGGTTAACGGGTGAGAAGCTGAGGGAGTGCACCTGAGCAGGCCAACTTAAGCGGTTCGTGACCCAGGGATGGAATGCTTAAAGTTGACCTGAGCGTTGAGTTATGGGGTAGGGAGCAACCTAGAATTAAGCATCCCCAAAACCGATCAAGTCTCTAGGGGTGAGTCCGATGAGGAATTCCAGGGGGTTTATAGATGGGCATTAATCAGAGTAGCTAATGCCTGTTTAGTAATGGCTCCCTCAAAGGATTGCACAAGCGCCCCATCTTTAAAGATTCGGATTGCGGGTACACCTTCAACGCCGCACTTTTTCACGGATTCAGGATTGGGATCGACTTCCAGCTTAAGGACTTTGAGGCGATCGCCATATTCTCCTGCTGCCCAATCTATATAGGGGGAGACCAATCGGCAAGGGCCACACCAACTGGCCCAAAAATAGGCCAATACTGGGGTAGTTGCTTGTTCTACTTCGGTTCCAAACTCAGTATCTGTGACTTTGATAATGCTACTCATGCCCACCGCTTTCAAATATTAGGTACGAGGCGATCGCCAACGGAACCCATGGGAAATCCAACGCTCCTTGCGATCGCTCAATTTTATTAAACTGGGATTATTTTACAGCAGGGAAGTCACGGGGTGACAGGGAGATAGGGAGATAGGGAGATAGGGGGGATGGGGAGGATATAGAAAAACCACAACTCCCTGAGTAGAGAAAGCCTTAGTCTAAAGTAAAGACCAGGCCAGGACAGGAAGTTGTGGTAAAAATAGGGCAAAGCCCGGGAAGTCGGGGTTTAGTTAACTATCCTTGAGCTGAGAGCGCAACTGTTCCAATTCGTCATCTACAGCGCCGGATTTAGGAGCGCTGCTTTCCCCGGCACGAGGGAGTTGACCCTGAGCCGGAGAAGCGCCGGTGAGTTGCGCCTTCATGGCGGAAAGTTCATCATCTACATCACTTCCCGCTTCCAATTGCGCGAACTGATTCTCTAGATTCGTGCCTCCAATTTCATTAGCGGCTTGAGAGCGAGCTTCCATTTGCAAGACCTTTTCTTCCATCCGCTCAAATGCTGCCATTGAGCCACCCGTGTTAATCGAACCGAGAGTATTTTGAAGTTGTTCGTTCGCCTTGGCTGCTTGCGCCCGAGCCTTAAGCATATTTTTCTTAGTTTTCGCTTCGGAAATCTTGCTTTCCAAACCGATTAAATTGCGCTTGAGGTTATCAACCTGACCCAACTGTCCATCCAGTTGAGCTTTTAACATCGCAGCGGTTTCAGCATTGGACTTTTTACGAACCAGAGCTTCCCGGGCGAGATTTTCATCCCCTTTTTGTAGGGCAAGTTGGGCGCGGCTTTGCCAGGTATTAGCTTCGTTATTGGCCTGTTCGTACTGTTTTTGAGTGCGTTTTTGGTTAGCAATGGAGCTAGCCACAGCTTGGCGCAACTGCACCAAGTCTTCCTGCATATCGATAATAGATTGCTCTAGAACTTTTTCGGGGTCTTCGGCTTTGCTGACTATATCGTTAAGATTGGCTCTGACAACTCGGCTAATGCGATCAAACAATCCCATGATGCTATTTTTCCTTTGTGGGTTTACAAGGTAGGTATTTATGGACAGGCTTCTGGCTTCAGATCCCCTGTTGATTGATTGGGTGGCAACGGTCCTCACCGATTCCGTCTTGTTTGATGGTACTCTGTGTTAGCCGGAGACCGGAGGTCACTGCGGCGATCAAACACCAGAGACTCTTCCCTCTCTAGTCTAAAAACTTCATCCGCTTTCTCGCTACATCCCGATATATTTTGGGGTTGATGGACTGCCTGTGATCTTGACTCCAGAGGCATTCACCCCAGAGCGGGTGGGTTACTAAGGGCGAAAGCAATAGGGGACGAGAGCGCCGGGGGAGGTTTTGGAAGTGCGTTTAATCCTATATTAAAGGGTCGGGCTTAAAGTTTTGATAGCTCTTAAGCGCTGGCCAGTTCAGAGAATTATCAAATTTGACGGGGAGGAACGGAACGGATTTCCGGCAACTTTACCCTAAATTTAGCAAGGAGTCCGAGGTAAGCTCGTTCGAGGTTGCCCTAGAAGCAGGATAGACAAATGCAGCCACTTCCCGGGTTACTCGTCCATGCGATCGCGCAGTTTTTGGAGTTCTCCTTCAATTTCGGGGTCTTGGGGAGCACAGAACGGTTTAAGCTCAGGACCAGGGGAGTTGCTGCCGCCGATTTGCCCTTTCATTGCGGTTAATTCGGCATCGACCCCGCTCCCAGATTCCAGGGAAGCAAATTTTTTTTCAAGCTCATCCCCCCCCAGGGAAGCGACTGCCTGCGATCGCGCTTCGAGTTGCAGCACTTTTTCTTCCATCCGCTCAAAAGCGGCCATGGTATTCCCCGTTCCGACATCACCGAGTATCTCATGAAGTCGCTCTGATGCCTGAGCGGACCGAGCACGAGCGATATAGAGGTCTTTTTTTGTCCTGGCTTCGACAATTTTACCTTCTAAACCTCGCATATTTTGCTTAAGCTGTTCCACAATCCCGACTTGTTGGCCGATCTGTGCTTTCATCCCCGTTGCTGTCTCTAGGTAAGATTTACGACGGGTAAGGGCTTCGCGGGCGAGGTTATCATCCCCTTTTTGTAAGGCCAACTGGGCCCGTCGATACCATTCATCAGTCGTAGACTGAGCTTGAGCATACTGACGCTCAGTGCGTTTTTGGGTGGCGATCGCCTGGGCGACGGCTTGCCGTAGCTGGACCAAGTCCTCCTGCATCTCGTTCATCGTCTGTTCGAGAATCTTTTCCGGGTCTTCCGCTCTATTAATTAGACTGTTAATATTGGCGCGAATCACCCTGCTGATTCGGTCAAACAATCCCATAACGAACTCCATTAACTTTATGAGTGCGGGAAAGATCGCCCCAGGTCCCGGGCTTAAATGTCAGCGTTTCAAAACAAGGCGATCGCGTTAGGGAGGGCTAGCAATCGTTTTAGAAAACCTTCCCCTCAGAGGCGATCGCCTGGAATCTAGCTCTAGCATCAAGGCTATTAGGGACCGAGTACAAACCCTAATCCTATGCTATCGCAGTCTCTAAGGCGGCGAACTCTATCCCTTAAGGCTTATAAATTTTCGCAGTCGAGCCTTGTTTCTTGATTTGTTCCACCATGGCTTGAGCTGAGGGTTCATCCTCAAACGCCGCTACCTGGATTTTGACCCCGATCGGGTACTCGCGCAGATAGGCGTCCGGTACCACTTCTCGCGCCTTCCAGAGGCTTTCTTCATTCTGATAATCCATCACCACGTAGTAAAACCCGGGGAATGATGCCGGACTCACTCCACTGGTTGGGGTAGGGGTTGCCGGTGCTGCGGTTGCCGGGGTTGCTGGTGTTGCGGGCGCTAGAGTCCCGGCATTAGGAGCCATACTCGGGGGGGAACTGGGTACGGACGGTTGAATCACCACCGGCTGTCCCGATCCGGCAAGATAGTCTGTCGTCAGGTTACTTAACCCCGGTTCCCCTGGGGAAGGCGTTCCCGGGGCTGGGTTTGGGGTAACGGTGGGGGCGATCGCTCCACCGGATGCCGGGACTGTCGGTTGAGGAGTGGGTGCTGGAACTGTCACTAACGGTTTCTTTTCCAGAGTTCCCAAATTGCCTAAATCCAGGGGTTTAAACTGCGAATTGGTTAAATCCGGGGTAATTTTAGGGGCTTGATTCCCTGGGGCTGGCTCCCGGCTCAAACCATTGGTATTACCGCCGGAGTTGGCTTGAGTGCGAACCGTTGCGTCTTTAGGGTCTGCTGTCTGAGTTACTACATAAATTAACGTGGAACTTGCCGCTAGAAATAACAGCATCGAACCAATTCCCACGGGACTTAGCAAGCTATTTTTGGAGCGAGTTTTTCGCCTAGCCCGGAGTTCGGCCAGCTTGTGGGCATTTTCTCGATTTAAACTATTCACTAATTTTTCTGAAGAGTCGAGATACTCCTTGGGGTCAGTTCCCGGAGAGGGTCCCACCAAAGCCCCAGCGCTTTCCGTGGATAAGCCGGTCTCGTTGGGGGTCCCGGCATTGTCTCCGGATCCATTGTCTCCAAATGTGGCGATCGCCGGAATAACCAAGGGCTGATTCTGTTGCTCTTTGACCGAGGATGCCTCGAATTTCAAGGGTTGAGCGCTAGACAGTTCTAAGGTGGGAGACTGCTGGGAAGGATTGCTCTTGGGGGTCAAGCTAATTAAATCTACCGCAGTTTTTTGCGGGGGAGTTAACCCATTCCCGGAGTAAGACGCTTGCACGGATTCGCCGCGTTTTTGCCGTCGATATCGGGTTAATTCTGACTCTAGCTTTATGTCCAAACTTTCCAGTACCGACTGTAATGCCGGTTTTAATCCCGTGTTTGGGGAAAGTGGGGCGTTATTCGTCTTGGGGGAACGTTCGCTCATGCCGTCTCTCCTGTGTAATTACCTGATTGTTTCGTAGTCCGTTTCATGGGGAGTCCGACTGACTCCACCCCACGCCCATTCTTATAATAAGAGGCATAGCAGGAGTGGCGGACTGTACTGTTTGACCCAATTTTAAGTGTTTAAGTTAAATGTTGAGCTTAACCCGATGGCTTTTAACTCTCTGAATAATATTTTAGGCGCGTTGGCGAATCAGACCCTAGGACAGAAGCAAGGGGAATACCAGCAGTTGATTGAGTCTTGGGCGAAAGCGGTAGGGCCAAAAATTAATCAACACACTCGCCCTCTGGCAGTGGAACGGGGGGTTTTAAGGGTGGCGACGTCTAGTTCGGCTTGGGCGCAGACCCTGATGTTTGAGCGCCGACGGATTTTGCAACGGTTGAATGTAGGGCGCAAAGAGGCGATCGCAGATATTCGATTTTCTCCCAAGGATTGGTCTAAATCTGACGTTAAATGTCCCGATTTAGCGGATCAAGAAATACTTTGGGAGGACCATCCCAGCCGGTTGTCTGAGTTGAGTTCCGATGCCGCAATTCCTGCGGGTTCTGAGGTCCAAAATCCGCAAGGGGCTTTTGATCGCTGGGCTGCGGGGGTGCAAGCGCGATCGCTGGGTTGGCCCCTTTGTCCAAATTGTGATTGTCCCACGCCACCGGGAGAACTTGAGCGCTGGTCGGTTTGCGCCCTCTGTGCCCCCAAACAGTGGTAACCCTTAGGGCGATCGCCACTCTTGCAGAGGCTGCTTCCTTCAATTGCCTTACTTCCCCTTCATCAGGGGGTGGCGGGGATCCCTTGGTCCGTTGGTCTAGAGTTTAATCCAGGCCCTCTCCAGATTAAACGGGGAGGCAGAGTCCTGTAGAAGTAAGTCCAACCCCAGGCGAGCTTCCTTCCGGTGCTATCCGTACCTCCTCCACCTGAATCGCCAACACTCCCTTAAATCTCTCCCGTGACTCCCTCGACCTTTTCTCTATTTTGGACTAACAAATTCAGACTTACAAGACAAAACAAGGGGATTTATTTCGGTTATCTTTCCCCAACTCTCCCCTTGTCTATTGGGCCAATGGTTGGCTAAAATGTTGATCCCCATAAATTTCTAGCTTGAACTCATCCAGTTATTACCCTTCTAGATGAGTAGTTACTTAACTCAATTGTTGCTATTCTTTACGCAATAATAAAGAAAAGATTAAATTAAATTTTAATCGGGGATCGCTTAAACCTATACGCGATAAAGGGTTGATGCCTCCCCTAAGTAAAATTACCTTAACTCATAATAAAAGAATCATTTGATTGTCCCCTGAGCACCCCTATGAAGACCTCAAATTGTCAAGGATCAGCCTGTCGCCACTGTCGGTTTTTTACCCCTGAAGGACGGCGGGGTGGGAACTGCCAACAACTCGGCGTCCAGGTTCGTGGAGGGTGGAAAGCTTGTTCGTTAGCTTTACCGCCCTTTGCCCCTTCCTGGGAAGGCATTAAAGACGAGATTATCGTGTTGCAAGACCCACGACTGCGAGTGGAAGGGACCCTCTCCTTAGAACGAGCATTCCACCAGCCCTCAGCCGAGAAACACCCGACTCAAATCGATTCGGTTGTTATCCCTACGAACCTACAACAAACCTGAAAACGTTGAGTATTTTCTCTGGGTGGGCGCAGGTTCCGAAAATATTTGACATTCCTGTTGATTTAAGAAAGTTAAAAGACCACTGTATGAGGTGGACTAACTTAGTAGAATTACTCAGTAAACATCGCTTCTGGTGATGAATTCCAGAAGCGATCGCGATGGCAACTTTAAAATATCAGGGGTAAAAACCCGGTGGAATTTCCAAACCGGGTGGCATAATTCAAGGGCAGTGAATGATCGGGGCAAGGGAAATTATGGCAACCAGGGATACTGACGAAAATCGGGTTGCCGTTTTTCGAGGAAGGCTTGTTTTCCTTCCGCCCCTTCTTCAGTCATGTAATACAGCATCGTGGCATTCCCCGCAAGTTCCTGTAACCCGGCTTGACCATCACAATCGGCATTAAAGGCGGCTTTAAGACAACGAATGGCGATCGGGCTTTTTTGTAAGATTTCGTTAGCCCAGGTCACCCCTTCGGTTTCTAGCTGTTCTACCGGCACTACAGAATTGACCAAACCCATCTCTAACGCTTGGGTGGCACTATATTGACGACAGAGAAACCAGATTTCCCGCGCTTTCTTTTGGCCGACGATTCTAGCAAGGTAACTGGCCCCAAAACCCCCATCAAAACTGCCTACTTTGGGTCCGGTTTGACCGAATATGGCATTATCCGCAGCCAGGGTTAAATCACAAATTAGGTGTAAAACGTGGCCGCCCCCGATCGCATATCCCGCCACTAAGGCAATGACTACTTTCGGCATGGACCGAATTAAGCGCTGCAAATCTAGGACATTTAAACGGGGAACTCCCTCTTCATCTATATATCCGGCTTCCCCCCGCACACTTTGATCTCCACCGGAACAGAAGGCATATTTCCCATCGGTATGAGGTCCCGCCCCCGTCAATAACACTACCCCGATCCGAGTATCTTCCCGGGCATTGCAGAAGGCATCATACAGTTCAACTACGGTTTTCGGACGGAAGGCATTGCGCTTGTGGGGACGGTTGATGGTAATTTTGGCGATCCCATCAGTTTTGTGATAGAGGATATCTTCGTAAGTTTTGGCAGTTTGCCAGTTGATTTGCATTTCATCGAGTAGCTGCGCGACATCAGATCGTGCATTGTACCTTGCCTAGGGTGCTTGGGCTTCACTTGCCCCTCCTTCAGAAGTCTACAGGCTGCCCTATCCGGGCAATTTTGCGAATTACTCCCGATTAAGATCTTTTGAAATTCTTGGATTATCAAGATTAAATTTAATTTAAAACCCCTAATTTTTTTTTTATAAATTCAGGGTTTGGGCCTCCATCAATTTTCAAGTTAATTCCAAAATCCAGGAAAGAGAGGGTCTCTCTTCCCTGCCGACCTAAAATGGTTTGTAAAGTTTTAACCCTCGAATTTTTTGCGTATTTTTCCTTAGTCAGATTCTGGAAACTAAAAAAAATACCCCAATAACTCACTAATGTTATTGATCCGTTACGTGAATATACGGGTTATTTAAGATTAACAAATTAAAATTACTAAATTAAAATTTTTTAGAATAACCCTTGGGGGGGATATTGTCGGAAATCTCTTTACTCCAGCTTTAATAAAAAGTCTTGCCTTCCCCAAAAAAAGTTCCTAAAATTGTAAACATAAGCCTGAAAGTTCAACACCAAGTGACGAGGGGACCATGATGAAAACTACTTTATTCAACACTGTCTTAGGAACCGCTGCTGCTACTGTATGTTTGTTAGGGGTTACTGCACCCCAAGCGAATGCCGGACAACTACACAATGGCTGGAACTACGCGATTGATTCCTTTAAAGATGGGGCAGAAGGAAATATTATTGGGGTGAACAGTACATACGAAATGTATGGCATGGCTGTTAAAGAAGATACCCAAAGTAACAGTATTTTTGTAGCAATTAACGCCAATCTGCCGATTACGGGCGATAACTATAGTGGCGCAGCAGATGGTCATATTGGTTGGGGTGATTTAATTTTCAACTTTTCTGGTCAGAACTTGCAAACCGCCAATGCCGGTGGCAATTTATTTGGCATTCGGTTTACGCAAAATAGCGATTCTGGGGTGGGCAGCGTTGGGGTTTATGATAATGTGAAACTCCAAAATGTGACATCGCAAAACTCTGGATTTGCGAATTTAACAGACCATGCGAACCTGGTCAGCAGTAAAGGTGGCACAGCTTCGATGGGTGACCTCGCTTACAATGACCCCTATTTTGCCGGTCAAACCTCTGGGAGTCATACGGTTCTGAACTCGATTAAAACAGGGAATTTGTTGGGTGGGATTAATATCCTGAATGATTTCGCTGGATTAGGGTTGGATTTCGGTAACTTCTCGGCGACTGGAAGCCATACCTTCGGGTTTAGTTTTGATAAGTCTTTAATGCCGGTTGGTGAATTTGTGGCCCATTTGTTCGCAGAATGTGCTAATGATGGGGTGGCATTGATGGGTGAGTTTGCGCTGGCTGCTGTTCCAGGTGACGATGTTTCAGTGCCGGAACCGGGGAGTCTGATCGGCTTAATGGCGATGGGTTTGACTTTTGCAGGGAGTCGGTTACGCAAAAAAGGTCAGGCGATCGCAGTTGAAGGATAGATTAGATATTGACTTTGAAGTGTTGGATTAAAGTACCCCGGTTTAACTGCATCATTTTTTGACCTCCTCTGATTTGGATCAGGGGAGGTTTAATATTGAAGGGTTGGTGTTAATTTTTTTTTAAAATAGGGTTGGAGAACGACAGCAAGTCGTTACTACGAACTTAAGAAACGACTGAAGTCATTACTACGAACTAAGAGAAGAAGGACTTCAGTCGTTGGCGGCAGAAATGATTCTGCCGCTTGGGGGGAGGGTGTTATTGCAAAATGGTTTTGGAGACGATGCGGGTTTTTTTGCGATCGGCTTCCGAGAGTTCTTGCCCTTCTTGAAGACGGGTAGCACTGGTTTGGAGGACAGTGGCTGCACCTTTGTCGCCCATTTGGAGGGCAGTTTTAGCGGCGGTTTGTAACATGGTAGCGGCACCCGCGCGATCGCCTTGTTGGATTTTCTGTTCGGCAATTTGGGTTTGCCGATATTTGGCTAAGGCTAAGGTGTGTTGTTGCACTGTGGGGTCGATCGCCGGTTGATAGGCACTTAGGACGTTGGCATCGACGAGAATGGGATCACTGAGGATCTCTTTGCGTCCGGTTGTGGGGTCTTCGTAGCGAATTTGTACTTCAGCCAGGGTTTGTCTGCCTTCTGCAAATTTACCGATATAGAGGTTGGCTAAGATCACCCGTTCGGTGGTCATGATATCCCCTAACCTCACTTCAAAGAATCCATTTTTGGCCTGTACCGGGAGTTCGATGGTTTCGGGTGCAACTTGGGCGACGGGTTTAAGTTCAGCAAGCCGAACTTTGGGCATTAGCCTTAGTTGCAGGTAGGCATTGGTGAGGGCTACGGATTGAATGCGACTGAATAAGCGGCTAAATTCTTCAACAGCTTGTTCGGGTCGTTCGATATGGGACAGGGAACCCCGGGCAGCGGTGGCAATGGATTCTAGGACATCTAGGTTCCAGTGATCCCCGAATCCGAGGGTGTTGAGGGTGAGGTTGGCATCGGCTGCTTCTGAGGCTAATTTGAGACAGCGATCGTTACTGCCATGTTCGTTTTCGCCATCGGTGAGGATGAAGGCTTGGGAGACGGTGCCGGTTGCCCCTTTTTTGAGTTCTTCGATGCCTTTTTTCATGCCTTCATCGATCGCAGTGCCGCCATCGGCTTTGAGTTTATCGATCTGTTTTTTGATGCGATCCGTGTCTTCGATCGCTTGATTGGAGATGATGACTTTGGCGCGATGATCAAAGGCGACAATACTCAGGCGATCGCCGGGGTTCAGTCGGTCGATTAGGCGATGGGCGGCCTCTTTCACCGTGGTTAAGGGTCGTCCGGCCATGGATCCACTATGATCCAAAATCAGACAAAGGTTCAGGGGGACAGAGGTTTGCATACCGGCGGAGGCGATCGCGGAAACGGAGAGGGAAAGTTGACGCTGAGAACTGGTTTGACCCGCGTCTATATTGGCATCATTGAGGGCTGGATGGATAGCAACTTTCATTAAAAATTTTTCCTCGCAAACAAATAAGCGGTCCGAATGTGATTGTCCCAGTCGGGGTCTTTAGCTATTTGGATTTTGGCACATCCGCCATCAAGACCGCTAATTCAAGGAGAGAATAAACTTCTCAACTCTACTCTCTTCCCCCGGTATTTTCTCCAGTCCCCGAACCAAGAGACAGGGGACTGGAGTAGGTTTATTCACCCTCACTCACCATTAAAGGATTGGTAAACCACCTTGGATATCCGCCGAATTAACTCTTCAGCAGCGGGGTCATTGTGGGGGCGTTTGACGATCGCCGCCACTAAGTAGCGTTTTCCATTGGGCATATCTACCAATCCCGCATCGGAAATGGCTGTGCCAATATCCCCGGTTTTATGAGCGATCGCCGCGCCGGATCCCAATCCCTGGGGGAGTAGGGAATTATTGACGGTGCTCTGCATAATCTTGAAGAGGCGATCGCGACTCCGTAGAGAAAGCACCTGTCCCTGTTCAACTATTCCCATTACCTGCACCAAATCTTGGGGACTGGTAGTATTGGTTCCCTCTAAATCCGGGAGACGGTTAGCGATCGCCGTTGAACTCAATCCCCAGGAGGCAAAGCGCTGATTTAGGGCTGCTGCACCCCCCAAGCGCTCAATCAACATATTTGTCGCGGTATTATCGCTGATCTCGCTCATTTTGGTAGCCGTTTCTAGGGCGCTGTACTTCGTCCCCGCTTCACTAAACTGCATATCTCCGGACCCTTCGGCAATATGCTCGGTTTTCATCGTCAGCATCTCATCGAGGGTAATTTTTCCTGCGTCTACATCCTGAAAAAAGGCTACCAAGACTGGCACTTTAATCGTACTCGCAGCAGAAAAGCTCTGGGTTCCATTTAAGTCCAGGTAAGCCCCCGTGTCCAATTCAACGACATAAACCCCAGGGGTCAATTCTGGATTTTCTGCCGCCATTTCCTGCAATTTCTGTTTTAGGGTGGTCAGTTCCTGGGTTAGGGGCATCCGGTGAGGATTGAAGGAGGGACTTTCCGGTTCCTGCACCTGTTCCTCTTGGGTTTCCCCAGTCCCAGCAGCACCCGCAGAGTAGTTAGGGGCCGGGTTCCAGACGGACAAAAGGGTTCCGGCGAGTACGCCGAGTCCGACCCCGAGAATTAGCAACCGCGCCCCATAAATTAAGGGCGAGATTTTTGTCTTTTTGGATTTTTTCTCGGTTTTTTTGCGGGTTCTATTTTTAGGGGTGCTGGTTTTGGATTGAGTCCCTGGGGGGCGTTTAGATTGGGCCTTGGTTTGTCGCTTGCGGGGGGGTTTGTTGCCAGAATCCAGGGGTTTTCGGGCGGGAACGGGTTCATGGGGAGCGTCAGGTCCTCGGTTGCCTAGCTGACGACTTAGGGGGGTGGACCGAGTAAAAGTAGAGGGCCGTTGTTCCGCGAGGCGATCGAGGGGATTGGACCGACGAGAGGCCCGTTGAGGGGGTGTTCCCGCACTGTCCCGGCTGGAATAATCCTCTGAGTTCAGGGAACGAGGGACCCGGCCCCCGCGCAATTGATCGGCCACCTGTTGGGACTGTTGCTGTTGTCTACCCAGAGGGGACCGAGATGGGGGCGGTTGCCTATTCTCGCCATCAGAAAATGTAGGAATTGCGGACCCCATTTTTCTGGGGTCCTGGGGTGGCGGTTCGGGACGGCGATCGCCACTTTTACCGGCGGCGGATTTGCGGGGGGCCGGTTTTGTTGCTTTTTTACTGGATGTCTTGGTTTTTGATTTCTTCACCCGCTTGGTCGGTTCGCCAGACTGCGATTGTTCCGAGGGCACTACCGACAAAAATGACCGAATTGGAGACCTTTGAGCCACACCTCACTCCTCTTGTTTCGTTCTTGCTGCTTGTTAAACCAACCCTTCCCCTGAGTGTAATTTCTGAGGATCAGCTTGGCCCGCAGCACCGTCAATCGTAACCCCTTGAGGCACTCTTTTTGCGATCGCCGGATCATCGGGCAGAAACCTGATTTCTGGGGGTACAGTCCAGATTTTTCGGGATTTTCTGGGCGATCGCAACCGGATGGCTGAAATTGTCAGGGCTATCTCTCGCCTATAGCCTATCATCAACTCCAGACCCTTGGGACAATGCCCACTCCATTTGTGTCAAGATTCCGCGCAACATGGCGACTTCTTGAGTGGATAATTGGGCGCGATTGTACAAGCGTCGGAATTTTTCCAATCTCCGGGCCGCAGTATGAGGATAAATATACCCAATCTCTAGCAATAATTGCTCTAAGTGCTGATAATATCCTTCTAATTGATCCAGGGAGGCGGTGGGGACATGAGTCTGGGTCGTAATCGGGGACGCAATAGCTGGAGTCTCTCCGGCAATTCCAATCGCCTGCTGGTAAAGTTCGGCGGCGCAAACTGCGACGGATTGGGCCAAGTTTAAGGAGGGATACTCGGGACTGGAGGGAATTCGCACGAATCGCTGGGCATAGTTTAATTCATCGTTGCTCAATCCTCGGTCTTCGCGACCAAAAATTAAGGCTGAGGGGGTTTCTAAGAGCCAGGGTAAGGCAATGCGGGGATGTTCTAATGCTGTGGGTAAGGACCGGGATCGCCCGGTGGTTGCGATCGCCCGTTGACATCCCGTTAGGGCTTCCGGTAGTTCGTTGACAATTTGTGCCGCTTCTAAAATATCCGCCCCATGTACGGCCATTTTGATCGCCGATTCATCCTGGCGATCGCACTGGGGATTCACCAGTATTAACTGAGACAACCCCATATTTTTCATGACTCTAGCGACGGAACCCACGTTCAAAGGGCCAGCCGGTTCTACGAGCACGATCCGAATTCTGGCTAATGCGCTTTCATCCATGTTAGGAATTAAAGAAGGGGGATGCAGATCAGTTTTGCAGATTGTGGATTATAGAGGAATAGAGGACCCAAAGTAAACGGTGGGTTCCGGTGAATCCACCGATCGCGCGCCTGGGTAACCGATGCCAGATTTCAGCAAGTTTTTAGAATATTGGGGATGGCAGCAGTTTATTATCTATAAAGCCCAACGGCTTGCCCTGTGTTTGGACTTGGATATACCCATGAGCGATCGTCCCTCTGCATCTACCCCGAGTGATATGACTGGGATTAAAACCACCCAGACCAATATTAGCAATGCTGACTATCGAGAACTGGATCGCGATCGCCTCTCCGCGATGTACCGGCATTATGCGGAAGTTAAGGATCAATATCCCCATTCCTTGTTGTTGTATCGGGTTGGGGATTTCTTTGAAACCTTTTTCCAGGATGCGATCGTGGTGGCGCGGGAACTGGAGTTAGTTCTCACCAGTAAGCAAGGGGGAGACGTGGGACGAGTGCCCATGACGGGTGTACCGCACCATGCGCTAGAACGATATGCCATGCAATTGGTGGATAAAGGATTCTCGGTTGCCGTGTGCGATCAAGTGGAAGATGCGTCGGAGGCGAAAGGGTTAGTCCGGCGGGAAGTGACTCGGGTCATCACTCCGGGTACTCTCCTCGAAGATGGGATGCTCAAAGCGCGGAGTAACAATTTTTTAGCCGCAGTCGTCATGGCGGGGAATCAGTGGGGATTGGCTTATACTGATATTTCTACGGGGGAATTTTTCACCACCCAAGCTGAGGACTTAGAACATCTCGCACAAGAGTTAATGCGTCTGCAACCGTCGGAAGTGCTAGTGCCGACGAATGCACCGGATATTGGTACTTTATTAAGACCCGGAGAAAAATCGCAACATCTCTCGCCTTATCTGCCATCGTGCTTTTGCTATTCCCTGCGATCGCAAAAACCGTTTACCTTAGTCGAAGCTCGTCAGCGTATTTTCCAATATTTCAAACTCCGGAGTCTGGAAGGGGTCGGGTGTGAAAATCTCCCTTTAGCAGTGCGTGCCGCAGGGGGTTTATTAGAATATTTAGAAGCGACTCAAAAGGAAAATCGCATTCCCTTGCAATTGGTTCGCAGTTATACTCTGGCTGATTATTTAATTGTAGATGCTCAAACTCGCCGCAATTTAGAAATTACTCAAACTGTGCGGGATGGCACATTTTATGGGTCGTTGTTGTGGGCAATTGACCGAACAAAAACCGCCATGGGAGGGAGAGCATTACGCCGTTGGATTTTGCAACCCTTGATCCAACTTAAAGGAATTCGAGCGCGACAGGATACCATTGAGGAATTGGTTCAAAAAACGGAACTGCGCGAAGAAATTCAAACCCTGTTATCGCAAATTTATGATATTGAACGACTAGCGGGACGGGCGGGTTCTGGAACAGCAAATGCCCGAGATTTAATCGCCCTAGCTGAGTCTCTCGCAAAATTGCCAGAACTAGCACTGTTGGTACAAACCGGGTTTACTCCTTATTTGAAAGCATTACAAACGGTGCCTTCTGAATTGGAGGAGTTAGGGCATCATCTAAAACGAGCGATCGTCGAAGCACCTCCGATACATTTAAGTGATGGGGGGTTAATTCGCCCGAATATTTACGAAGCGCTGGACGAGATGCGATCGCTAGTAGAAGGCGATCAACAATGGTTGGCAAATTTAGAAGTGCAGGAACGGGAACGCACCGGCATTTCCACCTTAAAAGTTGGGTATAATAAAACCTTTGGTTATTATATCAGTATTACCCGGTCAAAAAGCGAACAAGCACCGGCAGATTATGTGCGGCGGCAAACTTTGACCAATGAAGAACGATATATTACGCCGGAGTTGAAAGAACGAGAATCGAGAATTCTGACAGCACAGGAGGATTTGAATAAATTAGAATATGAGATTTTCGTAGAGTTGCGATCGCAGGTGGGAGAATATGCTGCAATGATTCGCAATGTGGCTAAAGCAGTAGCAGCGATCGATGTCTTGTGTGGATTAGCTGAAATTGCCATTGATCGCGGATATTGCCGTCCAGAAATGGTAGAAAATCGCGAAATTAGAATTATTAATGGTCGTCATCCCGTGGTGGAATATTCAATTCCTGCGGGGTTATTTGTGCCAAATTCGACGCGATTAGGTAATGCAGAAGATCCAGGACTATCCGAAGGCAATCACCTTGTGCCGGATTTAATTATTTTAACCGGACCGAATGCTAGTGGCAAGAGTTGCTATTTACGGCAAGTAGGATTAATTCAGTTATTAGCGCAGACGGGAAGTTTCATTCCGGCAACATCTGCCACTTTAGGAATCTGCGATCGCATTTTTACCCGAGTTGGTGCCGTGGATGACCTAGCAACGGGTCAATCTACCTTTATGGTAGAAATGAATGAAACCGCGAATATTCTTAATCATGCTTCTCCTAAATCCTTAGTATTGCTCGATGAAATTGGCCGAGGAACTGCAACCTTTGATGGATTATCTATTGCCTGGTCCGTTGCCGAGTATTTAGCTACAGAAATTCGCTCTCGCACCATTTTCGCCACCCACTATCACGAAATGAATGAACTAGCATCAATCCTGTCCAATGTAGCAAACTATCAAGTTACCGTCCGGGAATTAGCCGATGAAATCGTATTTTTACATCAAGTGCAACCCGGGGGTGCGGACCGTTCTTATGGCATAGAAGCAGGACGCTTAGCCGGGTTGCCTCCCGTGGTGATTCAACGAGCAAAAGAGGTGATGAGTCAGATTGAAAAGCACAGTAAAATTGCTGTCGGACTCCGTAAAGGGGCGAAGCGAGAATTACCAAATTCAACCGAACCGACAGAACAATTAGATATGTTTGATTTTTAAACAGGGTTTGAATCTTAAGAGAAGAACCCAACCCTAACCCTCCCCTTGGCAAGGGGAGGGTTAGGGTTGGGCCGCCAATTTATGCCAGGATAATACTCGTTTTTAACAAGGAAAGCTCCCCATTTTCCTGCCAATCTCCCCCGTACAAATCAAAGCAGACTTCCATCCCTCCAGATTCCTCTTCTGTAACCCGAAGAATCCCAAAATTATTATAACGACAGATTGCCAAATTTTCAAAATGATAGGGAATATTTTCTGGAAAGTCGCCTAAATATCCTTCGGTTTTGACTAGCATTTCCAAAATCCGCCGTTCCAATGCTTTCATGTGCGCGTAAGCAATCCCACTAGAGGTGACTTGAAATACATTCGCCCCGGGAAAATCAGGATGAGACAGTTTAAAGGCTGCCCCAATATGAACATCTCCACTAATAAAAATAACCGATCGCTTCGTCTCTTGGGAAAGCTGAAACACCGATTTTAATAAATGATTACGCTCGTTCCAGTTACTTTCATGTTCCCAATGGTCTCGTTGATCATCTTGATATCCAAATAAACTCAAGTCTATTTTATTAATTACAAAACTGCTTAAATGAACCACGGGTACCGGAGATACAATAAATAAAACTTGAACATCGGATTGGTACTGTTCGGCCATCCATGCTTCAAATCGACTCCATTGTTCTAAACCTAATGTTCGGGAGTATTCGCGATTATAATTGCGATGTCCGCGCATATCTAAAACATAAAAACTACATCCTCCGCAATTCATTCCATAATCAAACTGATTATTGACAAAATCCGTCGGAGGATTATGAGAATGTTCGTATTCCCAATAGACTTTTCGGGCCGCCTCAAACATTTCCTCCGCAAAATTCAATTGTTCAGACTTATTTCTCAGTTGCCAGGAGACATCCAGCAAACCCGCCAGTTCATCCGGTGTATAAGAGCCCCATCCATCTAGAATTTCGTGATCATCCCAAATCATATAAGTTGGAAAGCTGCGATAAATGCGCTGGACTTCTGGAATTCCCCAATACCCCCGATAAATATCACGATACCAAGTTACCATATCCTCGCGAGTCGGACCCTGGGATTTAACTTTACGCAACCATTCCCAGATACTTAAATCAGGGTTGCCATCCACATACACTTGATCTCCCGTTGCCAGAACGAACCGCGCATTCACTTGAGAAAGTTCTTGATGGAATCGACTCCACATTTCCACATTGGTCAGATGACGCCCTTCATAGGGCATATGACAACTATAGATGCCAAAATTAACTGTTTTTGGATGTTCCGGAAATGTCTCAAACCATAGAGGTTCATGATGTCCCAGTTCCCACGGAGAATCCCGGTTGGGGTCAAATAAGGCGTAATAATAGCGGCATTCCGGAGTCAGATTCATCAATTCCGCTATCCCGGTGAGGTCGGTTTCTGGCGTGAGTGAGAGGGGCAGAACGATTTCTGGGGAAAATTCTTCTGTATGAGTTGGGGTCGTTAAGCGGATCTTATATTCACGGCGATCGCCTAAAATCAACAACGGAATTCCTTGCGTCGGAATGGGGCTGCAAGAAACTACTAACCAGTAATCTCCTGGTTCACAGACACAGAACCACAGGCGCACACTCGTGGGGGTTGTATGACCGATAATACTGGTTTGCTCTAAGCGTGAATTCGGCCAAGGACGCTGTTGAGCATCATAAAACTTCAGAGGGCGATTCATCACGGGTTGTCGTCTCCATTGCAGGGATAGGGAAGGATAATTATATTATCTAGGCAATGGACCTTTTGCAAAACTCTAAAAAGCCCCCCTTCTTCAGGGAGGCTAAGTGGATCTTTTCCAAGTTAGGTTTTGGCCGCCTTGCCTTCATCCAGAAACTCAGTTTCTGAGACTCTGCTTTTTTAAGGGGGTTTTGTAGGTCCTAACGGGCTTAAAATCGGGCGATCGCTGCAACCGCAACCTCTCCTGGTATTTTCTCCTGGGGTTCCACATATACTGTCCCCCCGTTAATCGCCGTATAAACTGCGGCAAAGTCTAAGAGGTCCTCATCATCCGGTTGCGCTTCTTCATGAATTTCTACTGTATTTGTTTCCGGATCGAACTGTCCCCATTGATGTTGATCCAAGGCAACGAACAAAGAATTTAGGCGTTGATAATACGCAGCAGAAACAATTTCCTCTAGGTCGGTGACTGTTTTTTCCGGTTGAGCACCGCTGAGGTCTTGGTAGAGCTGCTCCGCTTCTGAGGACTGCTCAAAATAGGGCTGGACAATCTCCCATGTGAGACTTTGCAATTCCTCCGGTTTAAGCATTTTCGGATTGCCTGTCATGCCATCGGCCAGCAAATGCTGATAAGAGTTGGCCTCATGATAAAGGGGCATTAGGTACTCCACACCGGCCAAAACCAGGGGTGCATCTTCATCTTTAAGGCAAGCGAAAATACCCTTATCTACCTGATGAAAATACTGCAAAATATCCAGGTAAATTTTATCCACATCCGGGCTACCCTGTCCATGATAAGCCCCCGCTTGCGTTGCTGGGTTCCGAGTTCCCCCGTTCGAGGTGAAAATGCAGCGATTGCCACTGACGGAATCGGATAAAAATTAAGATAATTTGCAGGGTTTGCCAAGTGGGGAACCCGGAGGCGATCGCCCCCAGGAAAGCGAAAGATTCCCCTGCCAAACCCCTTATAGCGGACCCCTCACCAGGCTGACAATCCGTTCTAGAATGTCCGAAATAGGTAGAGAAATATCCAAATGAATAGCCTCTTCTGGCGTCGGTTCTTCTAAAGCCTCAAATTGACTATTTAGCAAATCTAGGGGCATAAAATGCTCGGATCGCGACTGCATTCGTTCCTCTATCATCGCCTGGGAACCCTTCAAATAAACCAGCTTAATCGGTTCCAAAGAACAATCCAAAATTTCGCGATAAGATTGCTTCAAAGCCGAACAAGCGAGTACGACATTTTTATCTTGCTGTAACCAAGCTGAAATTTGTTGACGCATCGCCATTAACCAGGGGTGGCGATCGCACTCCTCTAAGGGAATTCCCCGACCCATTTTCTCCACATTTTCCCGGGAATGTAAATCATCGGCATCGATAAACTGCCAGTCTAACGCCTCTGCCAGACGCTTCCCAACGGTTGTTTTACCCGAACCCGATACTCCCATGATGATGACAATTGTCACCCTTAATGCTCCTTTTTTTCTTGACTATAATGATCCGGGGCGATTCGTGAATCCCCCGAACCCCAAGGATTGAAAACGGGTATGATTCGTTTCCCTTACTACAACTACCCTGATGAGGTGCAATTTCACTATTATAAAGCATCTCAACCCCTGAGATAAAGCGCGCCAGTCACTGTATCCGGATCAACCTGACTTAAATTTACCCCATTTAGGGGTTTCGGTAGATAATAGGGAAAGGACTCAGCCTGAAAACAGGCCAAGTTAGGATTACCCAGTTGAATCAGCCGTCAAAACCACCACAATTATGACAATGACCCCTGATATCCGTGACTTTTATCGGGCGACTAAACCCGATCGCGCCTTGGTTTGTGCGGACCCCCAGGACCGGAAATATTACATTGATTTTTCTACGGTTCGCGGCGGCGAAATTATTGATAAACTTAAGACAAAAATTACATTTTTTGAACCCGATCGCCCGACTTGTGCTTTGTTTACAGGTCATATTGGTTGTGGGAAATCGACGGAACTTTTACGGCTGAAAATGGAATTGGAAAAGGCCGGGTTTCATGTGGTTTATTTTGCTTCCAGTGAGGACTTGGAACTGACGGATGTGGATATCGTGGATGTCTTGCTGGCGATCGCCTCTCGCATCTCCCAAAGTTTAGAGACCATTCAACTGATGCAAACGAGCAAGCTCAAAACGTTTCTGCAAGAGGCTTCTCGGGTTCTCAATGCCGACATTCAGGAAATCAGCGGCAAAATTCCTTTCCTGGGAGAGGTGGGAATTAGCGGACAAGCAGACAAGTTAACCTTGTCTCTGGCAATTGGAAAAATTACCGCGCAAGTCAAGCAAGATGCTTCTTTACGGAAAAAGCTGAATCAGTTTTTAGGTCCCCAAAAGCAACAACTGCTGGATGCCATTAATCAGGAGTTGATTGAACCGGCGATCGCCCAATTAAAAGAACAAGGAAAGCAGGGTTTGGTCGCCATTGTAGACAACTTGGACCGCCTCGATAATAGTCCGAAATTCGGGGGGAAACCGCAACAAGAATATCTATTTGTGGACCAAGGAGAATATTTAAGTAAGCTGAATTGTCATCTGGTTTATACCCTGCCTTTGGCGCTGAAATTCTCCAATAGTTATGGAATGCTGACACAGCGATTTGAAGACCCGAAAGTGTTGCCAATGGTCCCGGTGCGATCGCAGGATGGCAGTGAACATCAAGCGGGGATGGCCCTCTTGCGGCAAATGGTCCTAGCGAGAGCTTTTCCCGACTTGGACGAACAAAAACGCTTAGATGCGATTCCCCTAATTTTTGACAGTCCCGACACTTTAGATCGCCTCTGCCAAATTAGTGGGGGTCACGTTCGGGATTTACTTAAATTGCTGAATACCTGGATTATGGAAGAAATGCAGTTTCCCCTCCATCGTCCAACCTTAGAAAGGGTGATTCAATCCACTCAAAATGATATGATGATGCCGATTTCTGAGGCGGAATGGGAGTTATTGCGGGAGGTCAAAACTCGCCAACAGGTTAACGATGATACGGGATATCAGCAGTTGATTCGGAGTCGGTTTGTGTTTGAGTATCGGGATAACGGGAAGGTTTGGTTTGATGTGAATCCAATTTTAGCCGAATCGGGGAGACTATAGAGATGACTCACTCCTTTAATTCAGAACAAATCAGCGAGGAAAATGAGAAGGCTTTAAAAAAATTGGCTTGGGCATTGGAGGCATCTCGGGGGGAGTTTAAGCTGTTTACTGCCCGCTGTAATTATATCCAATTGCGGGACCGGCTGGCCCAAAGATTGCAACAGCTTTGTTCCGTGGAAATTCGTCGAATTGATGTCAAAGCAGGGGACCGATTGCTGCATAGCCGAATTCGGGTAGAATTGGGGGAAGAACAACCGGATGCGTTGATGGTATTTGGGTTAGAAGTTGTCACGGATATTCAGACCCTGTTGAGTTCGGCGAATCAAGTCCGGGAGGAGTTTCAGAACCAGTTTCATTTTCCCCTGGTGCTGTGGGTGAATGATGAGGTGCAGACAAAAATCCGCCAAATTGCGCCGGATTTGGAGAGTTGGGCGATTCCGGTACAATTTACGATGGATCGAGAGGCGATCGCCTCTTTTGTCACGGCAACCGCCCAGAGTTGGTTTGCCAATCAACTGCAACTCACTCGCCAATCTGCCTCGAAATTGCAAGGAGAACTGGCAGCAGCGCAACAGGATTTAATCAGTCAAGATGGATCAGATGAAGAACTCAATGCCAATTTAGAGACGCTATTTGGGGCGGTTAAATTCATCCTCGATTCCCCGGATTTGGCCCTCGTCCATTATCAACTGGCGGCGAAATGGTGGGATAAATCTCATCAGTTAGAACGCCTAGGAAAAATTTATCATCAAATTGCGGTTTGCTATTATATCAAAGCCCGCCAGCAAAGGAATTTAGAATCCTCCGATTGGCAACCGACTCGGGAAGCTATTTCCCAATGTTTAGCCACCTTTGAACAAACGGAAAACCCCCATTTAATTGCTGATTCCCTAGACAGCATCGGCAAAATATTACGGCAGTTGCAAGACTGGGAGACCCTGCAACACCTGGCAACCCAGGCGTTATCCATCCATGAAACCCAAAATCAGCCCCAAGAAGCGGCGCGAGATTACGGGTTTTTAGGGGAAGTTGCTTTATCCCAACAAGATTGGACCCGGGCTAAAGAATTAGCGGAAAAAGCCCTAGAGATTTTAACCTCAAATTTTGGAGTTGTCTCTGAGTATTTGAGGGGAAACCTTCACCCCCAACCGGAAGAACGCCGAGTTTTGTATGATGCGAGTTTATATTATTTTATTTTAGCCCAAGCGGAGCAGAATTTAAACCATCCCGAACCGGCACTCGCTCATTTAGAATCGGCAAAACAAGCGGGAAGTCCGGATAATGATACCCAGCTTTATCTCGATATTATCTGTCAGTTGCAAGTCCTGTATTTTCAGCAAAAACAATATTTAGAAGCCTTTCAAATCAAATTAACCCGATATTCTGTTGAACAACAATATGGAATCAGAGCCTTTGTCGGGGCTTGTTGGATTCAACCGCAACGGCAGGAGAGTTTTGGTCTAATTCTAGGGGAAAAGCGAGAAACGGTGGCCCCGGAAATAGCGGCTTCTGGGCGGATGCTGGATGTTGAAAAGATTGTCCAAGAAATTGGCGAGAATAATTCCCGAATCCTGGTGATTCATGGACAATCCGGGGTGGGTAAAAGCTCCCTGGTGAATGGGGGAATTATTCCTAAATTAAAAGAAAACTCAATGGGATATGAGGAATATTTACCCATTGCAGTGCGAGTTTATACCAACTGGAAAGAAGAATTTGCCAACAGCTTGGCGGAGGCATTAGCAGAGAAAGGGATAACCGGGCAGCCTGTCCCTGGGTCGGAAAAAGGGCAGTTAGAATCGTTCCTGAAACAGTTGCAGGAGAACGAGCAACGAAATAGGCGATCAATACTCATTTTCGACCAATTTGAAGAATTCTTTTTTGCTTGTCCCACCCCCAGGGAACGGCGGCAATTTTTTGATTTTCTGGGGAATTGTTTGAGCCAAATTGTCAGCATCAAAGTTATTCTAGCCCTGCGAGAGGATTATTTGCACGAATTATTAGCGTGCGATCGCCTAGAAAGCATGAAGATTATCAACAATGATATCCTCGCGCGCAAAGTCCGTTATCCCCTCGGTAACTTTGTCCCGGAGGATGCTCAACAAATTATCCAGCGCTTAACGGAAAAATCACAAATTTGGTTTCCCGATGCCTTAATTAGGGAATTAGTCCAGGAATTAGCAGCGGAATTAGATGCCGTGCGCCCTATCGAATTGCAAATCGTTGGCGCACAACTGCAAGCGGAACAAATTACCACTTTAGCGGAGTATCAGGAACGGGGACCCAAAACCGAATTTGTCAAGCGCTACTTAGACGATGTGGTAAAAGACTGCGGACCCGAAAACCAGCAGATTGGGGAACGGGTCCTGTACTTGCTCACCGATGAAAAAGGCACTCGTCCCCTGAAAACGCGGGAAGAAATAGCGCAGGAGTTACAGGAACTCGCCGCCGATTTGACGGTAGAGGTTAGCCAATTAGATTTAGTGTTGAAAATTTTTGTAGACTCCGGCTTAGTGTTGCTAATCCAGGAAAAGCCAGCAGAACGGTATCAACTGGTTCATGATTATTTAGCTGAGTTTATTCGTAAACAACAACAGCCTCAGTTAGAACGATTAAGGGCTGAATTGAAACAAGAAAGAACCCAACGGAAATTATTAGAAGTAGAACGTCAAAAGACGAAGGAAGAGTTACAACAGGAAAGAAAGAAAAAGCAAATATTAGCAGAAGCCAATCAAAAAGCAAAACAGCAAATTCGCCTCGGCACCGGAATTTTTGCCGTCTCTTTAATTGCCGCAACAATTACCGGAGGACTTGCCATTAAAGCGACTCAAACCCTGGAGGAAGCGCGAGCAGGGACGAGACTTGAACGCCAAGGGTTAGATGCCTTACGACAATTTGAAGCCTATCAAATCGATGGATTAGTCTCAGCCATGAGCGCGGGGCAAGAGTTAAAAGCCCGGGTCAAGCACAAGCGTTCCCTGTCAGATTATCCAACTGTAACCCCGATGCTGGCCTTGCACACCATCATCAACCAGATCTCAGAACGGAATAAACTTCAGCATCAGGGTCCGGTCTACAGCGCCAGTTTCAGCCCGGACGGGGAGCGCATCCTCACCGCCTCAGAGGACAACACCGCCCGGGTGTGGGACCGCAGCGGCAAGCTCGTGGCGGAACTCACCGGCCATCAGGGTAGGGTCCGCAGCGCCAGTTTCAGCCCGGACGGGGCGCTCATCCTCACCGCCTCAGAGGACAACACCGCCCGGGTGTGGGACCGCAGCGGCAAGCTCGTGGCGGAACTCACCGGCCATCAGGGTCCGGTCTACAGCGCCAGTTTCAGCCCGGACGGGGAGCGCATCCT
>JBBQFN010000050.1:0-27900 GCA_038321985.1 Cyanophyceae cyanobacterium
CACGTCGATCACGGTAAAACCACCCTCGTTGACGCCCTCCTCAAACAATCTGGCATCTTCCGCGAAGGGGAAGAGGTTCCTGATTGCGTCATGGACTCCAATGACCTAGAACGGGAGCGCGGCATTACCATTCTCTCCAAAAATACTGCCGTTCGCTACAAAGAAACCCTAATTAACATCGTCGATACTCCGGGTCACGCGGACTTTGGCGGCGAAGTGGAACGGGTCCTGGGGATGGTTGATGGCTGTCTACTGATTGTGGACGCCAATGAAGGCCCCATGCCTCAAACTCGCTTTGTCTTGAAAAAAGCCTTAGAAAAGGGACTGCGCCCGATTGTGGTGGTTAATAAAATTGACCGCCCCTCTGCCAACCCCCACGGGGCAGTGGATAAAGTCTTAGATTTATTCATCGAACTCGGGGCGGATGATGACCAGTGCGAGTTCCCCTACCTATTTGCCTCCGGTCTTTCTGGATACGCCATAACCAACATGGAAGCAGAAGGGGTGGATATGCAGCCCCTGTTTGACCTAATTCTCGATCGCGTGCCACCCCCGGTCGGAGACCCCAACAAACCCCTCCAGTTACAAGTCACCACCCTCGACTATTCCGACTATGTAGGCCGAATCGTCATTGGTCGCATTCACAACGGTGTGATCAAAGCGGGTCAACAGGCGGCTTTAGTTAAAGAAGGGGGAGAAATTGTTAAGTCCAAAATCACCAAATTAATGGGATTTGAAGGACTCAATCGCGTGGATATGGCAGAAGCCTCGGCCGGTTATATTGTCGCGGTTGCTGGTTTTGCAGATGCTAATATTGGCGAGACCATTACTTGTCCCAATGAACCCCTAGCGTTGCCTTTAATTAAGGTGGATGAACCCACCTTGCAGATGACATTCTGGGTGAATGATTCCCCCTTTGCCGGACAAGAAGGCAGCTTTGTCACCTCTCGGCAATTGCGCGATCGCCTCTTCCGGGAACTGGAAACTAACGTCGCCCTCCGCGTCGAAGAAACCGAGTCCCCGGATAAATACCTCGTTTCCGGACGGGGTGAGTTGCACTTGGGTATCCTCATCGAAACCATGCGTCGAGAAGGATACGAATTCCAAGTTTCCCAGCCCCAGGTCATCTACCGCGAAATCAACGGTCAACCTTGTGAACCGTTTGAATGTCTGGTTCTGGACGTTCCCGAAGAAGGAGTGGGCGGTTGTATGCAGCGCCTCGGAGAACGACGAGGGGAAATGCAAGATATGCGCGCCAATGCCACGGGACGCACTCAACTGGAATTTGCGATTCCGGCACGGGGTTTAATCGGGTTCCGAGGCGAGTTTATGCGTCTGACTCGCGGTGCCGGAATTATGAACCATAGCTTCCTAGATTATCGCCCCCTCGCCGGAGATATTGAAGCCCGTCGCAATGGTGTGATTATTGCCTTTGAGGAAGGGGCTGCAACGTTCTACTCGTTGAAAAATGCGGAAGACCGAGGCGTGTTCTTTATTACTCCGGGTACGAAAGTATATAAAGGCATGATTGTCGGGGAGCATAACCGTCCTCAAGACTTAGATTTGAACGTCGCGAAAACGAAGCAGTTGAGCAACGTGCGCTCTTCCACAGGAGATGAACTGGTTCAGTTACAAGCGCCGGTGGAAATGAGTTTAGAACGGGCATTAGAATACATCGGCCCGGAAGAGTTGTTAGAAGTAACACCGGAATCGATTCGCTTGCGGAAGATGAACGTTAAGAAGTTGGCGAAACGCTAATTAATGTGAGAGTGGCGGACAGGCTCAAAGCTGCCGTCACACAAAAAAAGCCCGCCTAGGCGGGCTTTTTTATTGGATGTAACGACTGAAGTCATTATCTTGAGTTTGTAGTAACGACTTGCTGTCGTTTCTTCCTCCCCAGAATCAAGCAAAATCCCGAGGCGATCGCGAGGCGTCAAATCCGCCTGTACGAATCAGGCGATCAAGTTCTCCTGGATCAGGAGAATGCATCTCGGCGACTTCGATCGCCACTCGCCCTTCCATGACTTTTCGATACAGGTCCTGATTCATCACCTGCATTCCTTCATAAGTATCAGAATGCATTAAGGCAAAGGCAGCATCATCATCTCCCTTATACAGGTAATCCTGCATCGTGGTAGTATTGACCAAAATATCATTGATAGTAGTCCGTCCTCCATCCGTAGTGGGAAGCAACAGTTGAGCGATAACTGCATAAAGGGTTTCCACTAGCTGAATTCGGATCGCCGTTTGTTCTTCTGGGTTAAATAAATTTAACAGCCGGTTAATGGAACTGATGGCAGTACGAGTGTGGAGGGTTCCTAATACTAAGTGGCCGGTTTGGGCAGCTTGTAGGGCAATATTCACCGTGACGCGATCGCGCATTTCCCCAATTAAAATCACATCAGGATCCTCACGCAAAGCCGATTTCAAGCTGGCGTGGAAGTCCTCCGTATGCAGTCCCACTTCCCGTTGGGAGATCAAACAACTTTTTGAACTATGTACATATTCAATGGGATCTTCGATAGAAATGACGTGCTTATAGCTGCTTTCATTTAAACAACGAATCATCGCCGCCATGGTAGTAGATTTCCCTGAACCCGTAGGACCCGTCACCAACACCAACCCTTGAGAATGGGAAATTATTTTTTTAAGAACTTCAGGTAGGCGCAGTTCGTCGATAGAAGGAACATGGAGGTCAATCAAGCGCAGGACCATCGCCCCACCCATCAGGGTTTCAAAGCAATTAACCCGACAGCGAATAAAGCCCGGATAGAAAATTGCTGTATCCAGTTCTTTGCTTTTGGCAAATTGAGTACGCTGGGAGGGAGTGAGAATTTCGTTCAGATACTCGTTAAAAAGTTCCGGGGTGAGACGCCCTTGTTCTGGGGCTTCGCGCATTTGTCCCCGGATTCTGAATCGCGGCACTTCTCCAACGCGAATGTGAATATCTGAGGCTTTGCAACTATGGGCTTGTTCTACAAGGGCTCTGATATAAGTCGTCTGAGTTTGTGCCGGTTGCGCTGCCTTGTGGGTGGACATCCCAGGGGGTGGCGGTGGCGGTGGCGGCAGCACTCTGGGAGTTCCGCTAGATTTTTGTCTTTTTATAGAACTATTTGTGATAGCCATTTTTTTTCTCCTGCGATCGGCGATCGCTCCTGAAGTTTACTAAAATGAGTAAAAATACGATTGACCGGGGTGGACGTCGGGGGGGTCGGTCAATTTTTTGATGTATTTACTGATATTGTAGAAAAATTTTTCAGAATTGGAGGGCGGCTTTTAGCGGGTTCTAAATTTTTATCGATATTTTAGGGAGCTTTTGGTAACTGTGCATAGATTGAGCTAAATCACATCTATCAAAAGTAAGAATATAAGCACATCTATAAGCACCTCTCTCTATCAGTTAGATAATTCGTTTGGAAGGGGTAGCCTCTTGCTTCATCCTATGGCAGGAGAACTCCTCCCATATCCAGTTTTTAAAAGTCCTTTTTCTCTTTAACTTCCTGGGGTTGTTTATGTAGCCGCACCGGACTGGGTGGCAGTTTTTAGGTCCAGGAACCTAGAAAATTGGCACATCGCGCTCATCGTCGTGAGGCGGTTTATATATATACTCCCGATCAAACTGTAAATCTTTGGCTAACTCTCCTAAGTTTTCTATATTTTCAAGTTTAAAGACCTCAAAAATATAATCTAATATTTTTTCTTCACTTAAGCCTCGTTTAGTATAATAGTAACTGCCACTTACATCTCGATTAACCAGTTTTTCCTGAATTAATTTATCGCGAGCGGGTTTAATATAACGATAAAATATCATGACTTGAACGGCATAACGGCCTTGAATTTCAAAGAACCGCTGTTGTTCGATAAAACTCATTTTAAAAATTATCTTAATAACTTCTATGCCTACAATAAAGTTTAAAAGATGAGTTAAATATTCTGCGGTTAAATTTTCGGGAACTGTGCCGGTTAATAGATAATACCGATAATAGTATTCGGCAATTCTTTTGGATTCCCCTGCTTCATCCACTCCAAAATGATTTAAGGCTAGATGAATGCGGTCATGGAGGTAAGTTTGAGTTTTTTGGGCCAAGCTGAGTAATTCAGATTGAATTAAATCATTTAAGGCTTGATGTTGTTGTTCAGGAGAAATACAAGCAAACAAAGTCAAAGAATTTAATAAATATCTTCGGGTACTTGGAGCCTTGGCCCGAAATTCTTCTAAGAAAGATTCCGGAATAATATGGCCTTTATCGAAGCGTTTGTGTCTAAATTCTTGAGTCATAGAATAAATCCTTGACGGCAGCCCTCATGATTGAATAAAGCTGATTTTAAGCCAAACTCCGGGTTGCTCCCTCTATATAACCTAAGAAACACTTCGCTCAACAGCGGGGGGTTACTTCTACCCCCTGCCGCATCGGGGAGGAGAAGGGGAATTTCCAGGGAGAAACCCGGATCCCTGACCGTGGAGCCACATCACTAAAGGGTTCCAATAGCCAGGGATCACGCAAGGGGGTTGAAGGAACAGGAATTGCAGAAACAGCGATCGCAGCAGGCGGGTTGCCAGGGTCTAGCTTTACCAAGGATTGAGGATTTGACGTCTGTGCGGAGGGGTCGCGAATTATGCTGAACGGGGGTATCCAGCTCAAGGAAAAATAGAAAGCACTTTCCCTCATCTTATCTTAGTTTGGTAAGATTTGAAGCCTTTAAAGAATACCGGAATCGTTTCCCAGGATTTGGAAACCGAATCAGCCTCTAGCTGAACCATAGTAACCCACCAACCAGCAACGAGATCGCCACAATTGCCACCCAAACAAATCCATTGTCTTGGGTATTAATTTGGGAGAGGTCCTCGAAAGATAGTTCCGATTCGGGAGACTTAGAGTCGGGCTTTTTTTCCGTCGCCGTCATACTGACTTGAGCAACTTTTGAGGTACCCTCATCTAAGGTACTCATATCAGGAATGGAGACAAGCCATTCTGGACGGGATTGGAGTTCGGGGGCTTCTAAAATATAGGCCAAGCGCTTGGCTTGTTTGCGAGTTTCGATGCTAGGATGGCGCATGAGAGTTTTGCACAAGGCGATCGCCTCAGATGAGCGTCCTGCCGCCTGGTAAGCCGTGACTAACCACATCAGTGACTCTCCCCCTAAGGGGGAATTGCGATCGACCAATTGGCTTGCTTTTGCTAAGAATTGTACCGCTTCTCGATACTGGCCTCGCTCAAATGCGTCTTTGCCCATCTGGTACTCGATCTTAAATTGCTCTAAGGGTTCTGTACTCACGATTTTTCTATAAAATGTCGTTCAGGATTGCTGACAAAGCAAATCTACTGAATCATTTTAGCGTTACTTCGCGTCACCCAACTGGGTACTCGATTTGATTGACTCTGGTGATCCCATTTTATCGTGTTTTGAGGTCAAAAAATGTTTGATAAATTTCGTCGATTTAGAGCCTCCCATCCCCTGGCCCTCACCTTGGCACCCATGGCGATCGCGGTAGCGGTGTTTCAGATGGGCACCCCAGCGGCTGATGCCAATGTATCGATCGTCATTGATCGGGGGATTTCGATACAGGTGGGACAACCACAGATGGTCCCGTATGGTTACCCGCGCGTCTATCGGGGACAACACAATTCCTATTATCCTCCGAATTATTACCCCCAATATTATCCCCAACGGGGACAACCTACCATTCGGAATTCTACTTTAATTAATCCCACAGTAATTGATTCCCACATCGAAAATTCTACCTTAATTAATCCGGTGATTATTGACTCTCAATACCGAAACGGCCCAATTTATCGACCTCCCACTAATCGGGTGCGCGGGGTTCTCCCCAGTTCTTTGTAAGTTTTTGGGGCTTTTAGGATGGCATCCGGCAGAGTAACTGCCGGATTTTTAATTCCGATCAAATGTCAATAAAGCCGATTGGCGTTGTTAAGGGAGGTTGGGGTGAACAATTGGTTATTTTGCCAGCAAATAATACCGAGTGAGAAGATTAAGCCCGACGTAAGCGAAGATGACGTTGAATCATTAAGGATCGCTTGTCTAACAAGGTCATGAAAATAGGCATTTCCGGCGCAGCACGATGACCTAAATTCAAGGTCCGTACCGCACTATCAAAAGTTTCCCCCCGGGTCATCCGTTCCGAAATATCCCCCAAGTCATCCCAAGTCAAATCGCTGTCAATATAAGCTTTTGCCATGGCAATCAATATCGATTCATGGGGATTCCCCTCCCCTTGGGTCATCATCGTGTGAGGAATATCTAAAACACGGTCAAAAATATGATACCAACTTCTGGGAGTCCGAGGGTGAACCGATTCAAATAACGTGCGATGTTCCCGATGACCCACGGCACGATCGCTCTCACTCGAAACAATAAACATCGGTGCTGACCCTTCTCTTTTGGCCCGATTCAGGACATCTCCCCCCATCAGCAAAACGGTTTTCAGGGCTTCCACTTCAAACCCATTGTACCCATACCGCGCCTGTCCGGGTCGCGGTGTACCCCAATCACAATAATCCGGAGTCAGCTTTCGCACAAACAAATCCAAAACCCGGCTGCTACTACTCAAATAGGGTGCAAACAAGAGACAACCCGCAATATCCTTACAGCGTTCCAATGCTAACCATGCTGCCACGGTGCCACCCCCAGACAACCCGCCAATATAGACTTCTTCGCCGAGTTCTTGAGCGCGATCGAGCCACTCTTGGGCAAAATTTTGATATACTCCAGCCGAAGTCGGTAAAGGGGCAGGATTCTGACGACTCCAATCCCCCCCATGACCATGACCGGGCATTAAGGGGACTAAAACATTGTAACCCGCCTTAAAGAAAGCCTCTCCCATGGGCACAAACTGCCAAGGTGCGGCAGTAAACCCGTGAAAGAATACCAACACTTTTTTAGTCCGTCGAGGATGCAGAAAAAAGCGCGATCGGCAGCTTTCATTTAGGAGAGGGAGAGCATCTTCGCGGCTTTTGGAGTTGCAGACAAATTCGGCGATCGCGCTAGAGTAATTCAACATTTAAACACCCGATAAAGTCAGAAGGATCGAGGACATATAGTGTATTTCATCCTTCTGACTCCGCAATCCTGATATAATTAAAAAGTGACGGGAAATTTACCGGCGGTATTCCGAAGCCACAATCATCGAACCAATGCCGGAATCGGTCAAAATTTCCAACAAGAGAGAATGATTGATCCGACCGTCAATAATGTGAGCCGCTTTTACCCCTTGGGCCAAACTTCGCACACAACAGGTCACTTTGGGAATCATACCACCGGAAACTACCCCGCTTTTCATCAGTTCCCGCGCTTGTTGAATATCCACTTGGGGGAGGAGGGTAGAAGGGTCTTTCGGGTCCTGTAAAATCCCGGCGGTGTCTGTCATCAGGATTAATTTTTCTGCCCCCAGGGCGGCAGCGAGTTCTCCGGCGATCGTATCGGCATTGATATTATACGATTGACCGGCTTCGTCCGCAGCGACACTGGATACAACGGGGATATAGCCGGCTTTGACTAAGGCTTCTAAAATTTTGGTATTTACGGAACTGACTTCCCCGACAAAGCCGATACTTTCATCGCCTTGGGGACGTGCGGTGATTAAATTACCATCTTTGCCGCACAACCCGACAGCAGAACCCCCCGCTTGGTTGATTAGGGCGACAATTTCTTTGTTGACACGGCCTACTAATACCATCTCTACTACATCCATCGTCGGCGCGTCAGTAACCCGCAGGCCATTTTTAAATTGGGGTTCGATGCCTAGTTTGTCAAGCCAACTATTGATTTCCGGACCGCCACCGTGGACGAGGACAGGCCGGACCCCAACACAGGCCAGGAATACCAAATCGCGCATCACTTGGTCCTTAAGGGTGCTATCTTTCATCGCTGCACCCCCATATTTGACAACGATAGTCCGTCCGGCAAATTGCTGAATATAGGGGAGTGCTTCGCTAAGCACCTGCACCCGCATCGCATCGGTTTCTTCTTGGCTGAGTTGTTTCTCGGTAAGCATGGGTATTCCCTGAAAATGGGTCACTCCTAGCTTATGGCAATTTTTCAGCCCTGAGAATCATCAGAAAAATTTGGGTTCGGGGCGATCGCCGATTAGCCCCTGGAAAGGGAGGAGTTAGTTCTGATTGGCATTGCGTTTGAGGATTTTGGAAATTTCCTCTAAAACTCTCGTAGCGATTTGTTCCGGGGTGTCTTCGGGCCCGACAACCACGCGCACATCAGCTTGTGCGTAGAGGGATTGCCGTTGGTCAAGGAGCGATCGCAGTTTACCCATTGGGTCAGGGTCTCTTAACAATGGCCGGGTGGTATCCCCTTGTAACCGCTGATAAAGTTGTTCCACTGGGACATCCAACCAGACCACCACCCCATGTTGCAAGTAACTCCAGTTTTGCCGCGTCACGATCACCCCCCCGCCCGTCGCGACCACCAGATGGGTATAGGCACACAATTCGCTTAATACTTTGCGTTCCAGTTCTCGAAAAGCAGCCTCTCCAGCTTCGGAAAAAATCTCAGTGATGGATTGACCGGCCACTTGTTCAATGAGTGTATCCGTATCAAAATAGCGATAGTCCAGTTGGGGGGCGAGAGTTTGGGCAAGGGTAGTTTTTCCAGAACCCATCATTCCGATGAGATAGAGATTGCATCCTTTAAGAAAGTGATTCACGGTTATTAATTAAGGCAGGGCGAGGTTATTTTTACCATTGTTAGGGGTGGGAAATCAAGGGTTAAGTTGAAAGCGTTACGATTATTGGATCAGGGTCCGGTTTCTTCGCTATTGCCGACTTGATTTTACCACAGGCTGGGCTTTAAACCCCGCTGTTGATTGCTTGCCACAGTTTAATACTGCCGTCGGCACTCCCGCTGACGATCGCCCTTCCATTGGGTGTAAATACAACGGAGGTTACCGATGCCGAATGCGCTGCCACTAAATTTAACTCCTCTGAAGTATAGGGATTCCAAAAGCCGATCGCACCGTTGCGACTTCCTCCTACGACTAAGGGCGACTGCGGACTAAATGCAACCGCCTCAATCCAATCGGTATGGGTTAAATTTCCTAACTCTTCGCCGCTATTTACTTGCCACAATTTTATAGTATGATCTCGACTGCCGGAGGCGAGAATTTGGCTGTCGGGACTAAATGCCACCGACTGCACGATGTCTCCATGTCCTGTTAAGGTTGCTACGGCTTTTCCAGTGGGTAATTCCCATAGTTTCACCAAGCGATCGCTACTACCACTGGCTAATAATTTGCCGTCCGGAGAAATGGCGACGGATTCTACCGGCGCTTGATGTCCCGTTAAGGTTGTTAGTTGTTTGCTGGTGGTGATATTCCAGAGTTTAATCGTTGTATCGGCGCTGCCACTGGCTAAAATTGTGCCTGAAGGATTGAGGGCAATTGCATTAATCCAGCCCTGATGGGGTGCCAACCAATCTCCCAACGATCGAAGGAGTTTTCCGGTGCCTAAATCCCATACTTTTATACTGCGATCGCAACTACCACTGATTAACAATCTCCCATCCCGACTAAAGGTAACAGTTTGTACCCATCCGGAATGTCCTGATAGCCAATTCCCCAATTGTTGCCTCGACTTTCCCGTTACTGGATACCATAATTGGATGAGATTTTCTTCACTTCCACTGGCAAGGGTTTGGCTATCGGGACTGACTGCTACTGAGCGAATGCGGCTGCCTGTGGTCAAAGTTTCAACACATCTCCATTCCCTCGGTTGTAAGGTTTCTAATTCCTGTAACACCTCTGGGGCCGATTGATAGCGTTGACTGATTTTATCTTGCAGTAGTTTATCGATAATAGTTCCTAAACCAGCACTCACCGGGCGGGTTAGATATTGTCGCCACGCCCACTGATTCCCATGTCGTAGATTGAAAGGACTGTTTTGGGTTAAAAGTTCAATACAAGTTACCCCTAAGCTATATAAATCACTGGCCAAGGTGGGATTTCCCTCTAATTGTTCAGATGCCGTGTATTCTGGACTACCGACTACCGTAGCACTGCCTATTCTCGGCTGATTTGATACGCTTTTAACCGCACTAAATCCCACTAACAGTAAAGAGTTTGAATGGTTTGTAGACAAGATTCCTTCCCCTGCCGGGGGACGGCGAATAATATTAGCCGGTTTGATATCCCGATGAATTACTTGGTTGGTATGAACGAAGTGCAGCAGGGGTAATATTTGTTTGAGAAATCCTAAAATTTGGGTTTCGGAAAAAGCACCCGACTCTTTAAGTTCCTCAGCTAGGTTTTTTCCCTCCATGAACTCTTGAATTAGATATTGGTGTTTATCTTGTTCAAAATAGGCCAGGAGGCGAGGGATTTGGGGATGTTGGCCGAGTCGGTCTAATTGCACAGCTTCTCGTTGAAAGAGTTCGGCAGCTTTTTGGGCTTCACTGCCGGTTCGGGGAGGAAAAAATTGCTTGATGACGCAAAAGGGTTTGGAGGGAATATCTTCATCGACGGCTAAAAAGGTGCGGCTATAGGTGCTGCTGCCGATGGGTTTTAAAGCCCGATAATGGTCTCGCAAGAGAAGTTTTGAACCGCAGGTTTGACAGAATTTATTATCGTTGGGGTTTTTGGGTTGGGGACAAGATGGATTTAAACAATGATTCATATCTTTAAAAATTTTAGTTTTAAGGGGTTAAACTCTGCCAAATTTTCAGAGTTTTATCATTGCTGCCGCTGATAATCGTCTGCCCTTTTGAACTTAAGGCGAAACAGGTTATACTATCGGTATGGCCGGTGAAAGTATGGAGTAAGTTGCCGGTTTCTTGATGCCAGATTTTCAGGGTTTTGTCTTCACTGCCACTGATTAAAATATGGCCGTCTTGGGGATTTAGGGAGGGGGGTAAAGGGAGATAACCGATCGCCTGAAATCCGTTTAGATGTTCTTTAGGCGTGGCTAATCGGGTGCCGGTATCCAGTTGCCAGGTTTGGATGGTTTTATCCCGACTGCCGGAAGCTAGGGTTTGACTGTCGGAGGCGATCGCCACTGCCTCAATCCGTTCCTGATGTCCCGTTAGGGTGGCTTTCACCGTCCCATTCCGCAGGTTCCAGAGTTTAATCGTGCGATCGTCACTGCCGGAAGCGATGATTTTACCATCGGGGGAATGGGTGACACAGGAAACCGGGTGAGTATGTCCCTCCCAGGTTTGTTGAAGTTGTGCCGTGCGAAGATTCCACAGTTTTAAAGTCTTGTCGGCGCTACCACTGACTAAGGTTTTGCCATCAGGGGTGATTGTGAGGGCGGTGATGGCCCCGTTATGCCCTGTGAGCGTTCTCAGTAAAAAGCCTGTAGGTAATTGCCAGAATTTAATGGTTTTATCCGTACTTGCGGAAACCAAAAGTTTGCCATCAAGGGAGATAACGACTGCGGTAACTGCGCCGGAATGTTGAGTGAGGGTATGGAGAATTTTGCCAGTTTTTATATCCCATAGCACAATCGTTTTATCGTCACTAGCAGAAACCAGGAGTTTGCCATCGGGGGAGAGTGCAACTGCTTTGATTGCTGCGGTATGTCCGGTTAAGGTAGAGTCACACTCCCAGGTTTGGTGTTGGAAATAGTCCAGCAGGGGATTCGTGGGAACAGGGGGTGGGGTGGGAAGAGGTGGAATAAAGGGGGTGACTGCCCCAGAAAAACTGGTGGTTCCTCCCATATTCAAGTCATGGAGAACCGCTGCGGCAGAGGCATAGCGGGCTTTCATGGAATCTTGGAGCATTTTATTCAAAATAGCGGCAAGGCGATCGCTGACGGTTCGTCCGGTTTGCTGCAAGTGCGACTGCCACAACCACTGCGACTCCACCGGATCATAGAGGCGATCGAGGGATATCCTCGTTAACAACTCAATACAAGTTACCCCCAAACTATACAAATCACTCGCCGGAAATGCCCGTCCCCCGCGCAGTTGTTCCATTGGCGCATATCCTTCTGTACCCGCCCTTGTCCCAGTTTTCCCCCCCCCTGAATTCAGTTGTTTAGCAATTCCAAAATCAATTAACACCAATTGACCCGAAGAAGGCTCTCTCCCATCCTCCCGGCGGATAATATTGGCCGGTTTGATATCCCGGTGAATCACCTGGCGTTCATGGACAAACTGTAAGACAGGCAGTAAATCTAACAACAACTGGCGAATTTGTTCCTCTTTAAATGCCCCAGCGCGTTGCATTTGCTGCCACAAAGTTTGTCCTTCAATAAACTGCTGCACCAAATACAAGCGTTTATCTTGTTCAAAATAACCTAACAGCGCCGGAATTTGGGAATGTTGTTCCCCCAGGAGTAACAATTGCCGCGCCTCTTGTTCAAATAACTCCGTTACCTTTGCCATTGCCTGGGAGTCTGCCTGGATTTCCGGCGCTGGCAAGAGTTGCTTAATCGCGCAGGGGGCATTGAGGCGGTCCTGATCCAGGGCCAAAAATGTTCGCCCCATTCCGCCTTCCCCGAGGGGGCGAATGGTGCGGTAGCGATTTTTAAGCCCTAACGGAGAACGACAACTCAGGCAAAACTTGGCGTTATCTGGATTGTAAGGCTTCTTGCAACTGGGATTGAGGCAATAGCTCATAGAAAGAAGCGTCAAACAGAGGGGACTTAAGGATCTATTGTACCGACAGGTTCCCCCTGCCTTACGTTAGTCTGAGAAAAAAATGAAGAAGAATTCCGGGTAATATGCGTCAATTACAAATTCGAGTCCCGCGCGGTTGCGGAGGGGACGTGGTAAAGATTGCTCAAAGTTATAACGCTGCTAATCTGATTCAGTTCGAGGCAAAGCATCCAGAAGGTGCAGTGGATGTGGTTTTTCTGCACGTTTCCAATCGTCAAGTGGAAGAGTTACTGGATGACTTGGAAGGGATTGAAAACCTAGCAGTGACGTTAATTCCTCGGGGTATGATGCCCCTGCATCCCCCGACATCGGAAGCCCCAGATCAGGTAACGGAAGTCGAGGCACGCAGTCCGATCGAAATTTTTCTGGGGGGATTGCAGAGTGTGGGGTCCTGGCGGGGATTTTTAGGATACGCGGCCCTGGCAGGGGTGGTGGTTTGGATTGGTTTATACACCAACAGCAGCTTTTTATTAATTGCCGCCATGCTGATTGCCCCGTTAGCAGGTCCGGCGATGAACGCGGCACTCGCCACCGCCCGGGGAGACAAAACCCTGCTCAAGCGCAGCCTATTGCGTTATGTTAGCGCCTTGGCGGTCTTAATTGGAGTGACAGCTTTGCTCAGCTTGGTTTTCCAGCAACAGATCGCCACCCCTTTCATGGTAGAAAATTCTCAAATTTCATCTGTAGCCATCTTGTTACCTTTAGCTGCCGGAACCGCCGGGGCTTTAAATTTAGTGCAATCGGAACGCAGCAGTTTGGTGGCAGGGGCATCGGTGGGAATGTTAGTTGCTGCCGCCCTGTCTCCTCCGGCGGGAATTATTGGGATGTCGATTCCCTTGGGTCGGTGGGATATGATTGTGAGCGGGTTATTTTTGCTGTTGCTGCAATTATTCGGGATTAACTTATCGGCGGCGATTATTTTCCGCCTATTTGGATTAAAGCCGAAGGGTGCAAGGTACGATCGCGGCACCCCTAAGCTGTTTCCCATTTCCCTGGGGGTGACCCTTGCTGGACTGGCGGCGTTGCTGATTTGGCAGTTTTCCGATTCTCCTAATTTTCAACGATCTAGCCGTTCTCAACGGATCAATGCTGAACTTAAAGAAGTGGTGGAAAATAGCTCTTTAGTCGAACTTGTGGAGGGGAATGTCCGGTTTACTCGGCCCCATATTTCCGGACAGAATACGCTACTGGCGGAGGTTTACGTTCAGCGTCAAGCTGGAGTCACTGTACCCACAGAAGAGATTCGCACTCGTCTGACTCAGCAGATTCAAGCTCACATTCTCCAGGAAGGTTTCAACGTGACTCCGTTGGTTTCCGTTACGGTTTTGGAAACCCCGGAGGTTTTGGATAATTTGCCCTAAAGCACCGGCATCCGTTGCGACAAGCCTGGGGTTGCACCTGTTGCGACAATCCTAGGGTCGCGCCTGTTGAAGCAGGGCTTGGGTTGTACCTATGGCGATCGCCCTTGGGGGGATCCCCGATGGAAACCTCTTCCCCGCCAAATTCTGAGTTAATTTTTAACCCCTATACGGATGTACTACTTTTTGTCTCCACAAGCAGGGGTCCAAATCTCGGCGGGTTGTCGCTACGAATACTGAGGAATCGACCCCAAGTGGGGACGCAAAATATCCACCTTGCTCAAGTTGAGCTCTCTTCCATCCCTCAATAGAGGTAGATACCAGGTAGACAAATCGCCTCAAAAGCTCCCTAGGCCGATGGCTCAATGCCTGACTAGGGTTAAAGTCTGGAAATTTCCGGGGTCTAAAGGGCGGCGATCGCCCCTGGGTAAATCAAGTTCCCCCTTCCGATGGATGAATTTAGCCGTTCAAACTGTTGTAATAGGGAGGTAAGACGAAAAGATATATTGCTTTTCCAAACAAAATTTTCAAACCGGAGGAAACATGGCTATAACATATCAAAAACGAGCCGTTGGGACATTTCCAACTCGGACGCAAGCCGAACGAGCATTGCGGGAATTAAAAGATAGTGGCTTCCCCATGGACCGCGTATCCGTAATTGCCAAGGACGAAAACCGCCCGATTTCGGACGACCTCCACGGTGATGATCGAGGCAATAAAGCGGATGAAGGTGCAGCAGTAGGGGCGACAACTGGGGGAGCGATCGGCACAATCACCGGCTTGCTGGTCGGTTTGGGCGCACTCGCCATTCCCGGCATCGGTCCTATCATGTTAGCCGGCGCAACCGCCACCGCATTAGCATCTACCTTAGGGGGTGCGGCGATCGGTGCAGCAGCTGGGGGCATCATTGGGGCTTTAGTCGGTTTAGGAATTCCAGAAGAACGTGCTAAAGTTTACCATGACCGTGTTTCCCGTGGTGATTACTTAGTGATGGTTGACGGAAGCGAAGCCGACATCGCTCGCGCGGACACCATTTTAAATCGGGGTGGCATAGAAGAGTGGGGCGTGTATGACACGGGCCACAGCCACGATAATGTCCATACTCAAGCCGACGTGGTTCGTCATCAAGAAACTGTGGTGGAACATCGCACACCCCTGGTTGAACACGAACGGGATGTCGTTCGCACCGATGGCGATGTCGTCTATGAAGATAATGTGGTGAAGGTTGTTGACCATACGACCGACCGTCGAGATACCCTACGGTAATCGGAGCCTTTTCTACTCCCGAATTAGGCTGGAATCCTGAGCCTTCATTGAACTGAGTTTCTAGGATTCCAGCGGCTGCTCTCTTGTATTCTCATAGAGAATTTTAAACAGATACTTTCAATCAGGGCGATCAGATGAGGTAAGGAAAACTTAAACACAGAAACGGTTTTTTAAACCCCTCAAATGGGATCGCACATCTATCGTACATCTAAAAAAAATTCAGGAAAAAACCATGAAAAAGATTACTCCTTTCTTACTTGGAATCGCTGTCCTCTTCGGTGGTGGTGCTTGTCAGGACCTAGCACGTACCAGCGCGGATGCTCCCGCTAGTCCAGAGGGAACCGTTGAGCAACCGGCTCAAGTAGAAGAGACTTACGACGATGCCCGAGATGAGACTCGCCGTGCTCAACTCGATAGCGATATTCGCGCGCGCGAACAACGAAATGACGCCGTAGGCGACCCCCTAGAACGCGCAGACGGTGACCTTGCTAGTGAAGTTCGCAGTAAGCTAGAAGCGAATATCCCCCGGGGTAAGTTGACCGTAACGGCTGAAGATGGTGTGGTTAACGTGACTGGAACGGTTCCTGACCAACAATCATATGAGTCAATCCCAACTTTAGCCCGGGAAATTCTCGGAGTGAAAGATGTAAAAGTTGACGCACAAGTCGTTGATCCTGGGGCGACTCCGGATGCAAGTGGTCAATAGAACAGCCGGGGTATTACTATCCCGATGATAATAGTTAATCTTTAAAAATAAAGGTGCGTTAGGCCGGTGTCTAACGCACCTTTATCGTTGCTGGGGATACAGAGCACTCCCCCTTTAAGTCTTTGTTAAAAAGCCTGCAACTGTTTATCTTTGTCTCGGGCAAATTTCAGCAATTGTTGAGCATCTGCCGAGGCAGTGGTTCCGGCGGGCACTTGCTCTAATTCCGTGATAATTTTCCGTAAGTCCCCCGAGAGTTTACCCCAGTCCAGGCTCTCAGGATTCGCCCTTGCCAACTCCTGCCAATTGGCGATCGCCTCTTTTACCTGTTTTAAGGTTTGGGTTGAATCCTTTTCCGCCTGTAAACGAGTCTGCACCGTTCCTCGATTCACTTGATATTCTGCAAGTTTACTCTGCGCCTCCAAATAGCCGGGAGCATCCGGTGTCACCTGTTCCAGACGAGCGATCGCCACCGTCCACAGGCCCTCAATTTGCTCCCAATGGGCTGCTGAATGAGGGGGATTTTGGGAGGCGATCGCCGCTTGCATTGCAAATGCCTTTGCTGCGTCAATTGTCGTTGCCGTTTGCAGACTGCCTTGTGCCGAACCCACCACCTGTTCAAAATCCCGCATCGCTGCTGTCAACTTCGGTTGAGCCATCTGACTCGCCAGAGTAGCCGGGGGAATTTCCACTAAGCGATCAATTGCAGACTGCCATGCGGCGATCGCTTCCTGTTTCTGGGTGAGGTTTGTTGCCTGTTGGTACTGCTGTTTTGCCTTAGTCAGCGCCGTTTCCACTTCCCAAAGCTGAGTCTGAGCATTTTGTTGTTGAAATAGCGTCGCTTCCATCCGTCCGATCGCCTTGCGCGCCGTTTCAAACTCATCTAACGTAAACCGCCAGCTACAGCCAAACAAAGAGCAGTAACGTTCTGGATAATACCCCAAAAACCAAACGGGCAGCCGATCTAGGGATTTTTGCGCTCCCTTGACTTTCTCAGTTCCTAACTCAAAATCTGCCTGACTCGTGGCATTATTCACCAGTTGATCCGCTTGTTCCACCAGGGAAATTGCTTGCCGATAGTTATGATCCATACTCATAAAACTGGGCAGCAAAACTACAGGTATAGTCTTAGAAACCGGACCGCGAATCATGGGATAGGGGAGATTTAATACCCAAACGACTGCCGCTACCCCTGCCGCACCGGCGATCGCCACGGGCACCCATTTAAGAATACTCAAGGGTCCCGGAGGCTGATTTGCCTTCTCTGCTGCTTTCAAAGTTGCCTGGTCAAATTGGGGATAAATATCGCTGAAAGTCTCTTGTATTTCTGCGGCAGTCAGAGGAACTCCCGATTGGATCCGAAATTTTTCTAAGCGCTTGAGGGCGATGTCCCCCTGGACTTTTCTCGCATTATCGGTCCCACTCAATTTGTGGATTTCGGCCCGGAGGATGTCAAACGCGCGATCGCTCAAACGAACCATAAACAGCACCTTGGTTTGGTAATGGGTTCAGTTAGGCTGGGATGGTCCTACTGCCTCAATAACCCCTCAGCAGTAGCGCCGGTCACTTCAAGAATGGTTTGATTATCTCATATCCCATTGACCGAGATCTAACTCAATTCAATAACCCCTTAGCATCAGCCGAGGTTGAACTTAAAGGGAACTTAAAACAATTTAGAAGCGGAAAAGCGATCGCCTATAATAGCCGGAATGCGGCTGATACCAAATCCGGGTATCAAAAGTCGTTTTAATTTCATCTGATGGTTCCCTCCCCTTTGCAAGGGGAGGGTTAGGGTGGGGTCCACTAATTTATTCTCCTGTTAACAGACCTAATAATAGCCGGAATGTGGCTGAGTCCGACTCAACCCTTGTCCCCCACCCGCAGCGGAGATTTATCATCCTTCCCCGTCCAACCTTCTCTATTTCCCTCGCCGATCGCAGGCGGGCTTAACCCATTCCCACCCTAACCGCGCTTCACCGCTTTTAATACCAAATATGGGCCTAAAACAGTATTTTGGGTTTATCTCAGAGCGCATCAGCGCCTTATTGCAACGATCGAAACTCTTTCAGCATCGCTGGATCGGCTATTTAATCGCCATTGGGATTTATGTCGGCATCTTGCTGCTACCGCTTCCGGGGTTTGAACCCAATGCACAACGGGCCTTGGCTGTATTTGGCTTGGCCGCCTTTTCCTGGGGGACCACCCTGCTGCCTCTGCCGGTTACGGCGATCGTCATCCTGTTCTTACTCCCCTTTAGTGGAGCAATTTCCGCCCAGGAAACCTACGCCTATTTTGGTAACCGGGCGGTCTTTTTCATTCTCGGGGCCTTCATTTTGGCATTGTGATGGAAGCGGAGAACGGCAATTGCAAACGTAAAGGGAAGCCCTTGGGCAACCTATAGGGGCGTCTTTGACTTCGCCCATGAATCCGACTTGTCGGAAGTTCAGAAATCCCTCCGGGGAATCCCCGTCGCTTTAGCGCGGGGAATAGTCAATAATGGTTTGCTTCGTTGTTGAGTACCGAGAAGTTATTGGCAATTCCTTTCAGAATGTGTCCCGATGCAAAGACAAATAATCGTTAAGCGATCGCCTAAAAATCACGGCTCACAGTAATAGCGATCGCCTACCGCAAACCCTTTAGCAGATAGATAATTGAGGATATTGTGCTTCACCAGAGAAAGCGATCGTGGTGACTTGACAATTAGCCAAAAACAGAGTTATAATTCTCCTGCAAGATCTGCGATCTAACTTGAGTCGGTACGCAGTAATCCACCGTGAGGTTATCATTTTCTCTCGTTGGGTTGCGTTCCTTAACCCAAGCTAAAAGATCGGCGATCGCACTAAACTGTTATTTGGAGTAATTTTATTAAGCCGACCCAAAAGAGCGGTGATCTCGCTTCATCAAAAAAAGTGGGCATAGCAACCCATAATAATCGCACTTAACCCACGCCGCTAGTTGTCGCGCACTCATTGATCTCATAATTAACAAGGAAGAATAAATATGATCACAAATAGTCATTTAATTTCAGGTGAAACATTTATTTCTCGAAATAGATCAGATACTACTCAGGTCTTTCTATCAGACGATGAAATTAACGAACAATATAAAAAGGGAGAGATAAGAATTGTAACAGAACAAGCTCGTTATCCACTTAATAGTATAGAAGCTATGGTTGATAGTCCAAAATATATCCTAAATCCTGAATACCAACGTCGTAAAAGATGGAACAATACTCGAAAATCTCGTTTAATAGAATCATTCATAATGAATGTACCTATTCCACCTATTTTTTTGTATGAAATAGACTATTCTATTTATGAAGTAATGGATGGACAACAAAGACTGACAGCTATAGATGATTTTTATAAAGGAAACTTTGATCTAGAAGGATTAGAGTATTGGCCGGGACTTAATGGACGAAATTATCAAAATTTACCTGAGCAAGTTCAAAAAGGTATAGATAGACGATATTTGTCTTCTATTATTTTATTGCAAGAAACAGCTAAAAGTAAAGAAGAAGCTGAATATCTCAAACAGATAGTTTTTGAAAGATTGAATAGTGGAGGAGAGAAGCTAACTGAACAAGAAACAAGAAATGCCTTACAGAATGGCAAGTTTAACAAATTATGTATAAGACTTTCTAAAAATGACTCTTTCCGTAAAATGTGGACCTTCCCCTTAGAAAGTGAAGGGGAAGAAAAGTTACTTGAAAGTGAATCTTATCGCAAAATGGAAGATGTAGAATTAGTTTTGCGATTCTTTGCTTATCGTCATATAGAGAATTTAAAATCTCCAGTGGATAAATTTTTAGATGAATATTTAAAACAAGCAAATAACTATTCAGATGAAACGATTGAAAATCTTGAAAATATTTTCCAAGAAACTATTCAGTTAATTTATTCTATATTGGGAGATTCAGCTTTCATCCCTCCAAAAGAACAGCGTGCTAGAAAAACACCATTAAAAACTATTTATGATCCAATAATGCAGGGGTTTGCAAATAATATTCCCCATAAGGAAAGTCTACTCAGAAATAAAGCTGCCATTAAAAGTAATCTATATTCAAATAAAGAATTGCTATATATCAAAGAAGAAAATAACAATAGATGGCTTTTTGATGGTAGATACAATAACAAAAAGGATGTAGAAGCACGCATTGAGTATTTTCATAATTTCCTAAAAAACTATATTTAATTATTGATATAAATTATGAATATACAATCATTGGAAAACTTCAAAAGAGACTTAAATCAAATTGAAGAATATTTAAAACACATTCAATATGTAAATGATTTAACAGCTTATGCCATTATAGACACTGATAATGGACAAATCAAGGAATTACTTAATAGACTAAAAGAGCATGACAGAAGTTTTAGTACATATAAACGAATATTTGAATATAAATCTTCTATTATTTCACTTTATGGACTGCTAGAAAAATATGTGGAAATATGGATTAAAGAATATCTTGATTCCCTCTCTAAAGTAGTACCCGAATATAATCAAGTGGATGAAAAGATTAGAATTAATCATTTTGAACTGTCTTTAAAATTGATAAATACTATTACAACTAGGGAAAGTGCTAAATATCAGCATCTTACAAAAGAGGAGGTATTAAAGAAGCTAAATGAATGTATCGTTAATCCTAGCAACTATCAAATTAACACAGACGCATTTGTTCTTTTATCAGGTAATTTAAAACATAAGAAAATTGTAGAGCTATTCCAATATTTAAACTTAAATTTGAACGATGAATTATTAAAAAATGAAGACCTTAATAATGAAATTGGTTTAGATAAAGATACTATGGCTCAGACAGATAAAGATGATCTATATAATAAAATTAATGTCTTAGTGACAAGAAGAAACGAAATCGCTCACGGTTCGGAAATTTTAGATATTTTAGGTATTTCTGCATTAGAACCTTATATTCAGTTTCTAGAAAAATATTGTCAAGCCATTTTTCAAGCATTATTTGAACAACTTATCAAGCAAGAATCAATACATACTTTTCAAAAAATAGAAAAAGTGATTCAAGTATATAGTAGTAAAATATTAACATTTGAGATTAGCAGTTATACAATAAAAGTCGGAGATATGTTGATAATTAAAACGCAAGAAAATAGATTTTATAAAAAGCCTATTTTGACAATCCAATTAGATAAAGAAGATTATCAAGAACTTACAATTACAGAAAAAACAAATATTGGTGTTAGCGTTGAGCCTAAAATAAAAGATAATCAAACGTTTTACATAGTCAAAAAATAATGCGATCGCTCTTAGTTGAGATTGCTCCTACAGGAATAATGGCGATCCTCATATTACCTTAGGCTAATTGGCGATCGCGTTGTCTCAGGCACTGTGCGATCGCCATCGCTGTAGCGTGCGTTACTCAATGCGCCTTTTTACTTTTAAACATGATGAATTTGTAATTATCTGATTTTTGGGATGTTCATTAATGCGATCGCTGCTCTTGTCGGTTAAGTGCGATCGCATATTGATTAAACTTGACCGATCGCTTTCACCGCAGCCAGATACCGCTCCTTCACATTTTCGTAGTCTAACTCCTCCGCAATTCCTTCCTGCCCACCGCGTTCAATCATATCGGCATGACGCTGTAGTGTGGTTCGGTCTGGTATTCGGTGAGTAAAGGGCGCGATCGCCGCGATCGCCTCTAACAACCGCATCGTCACCGCGACACTCGACTTTCCATACTGCCGAATCTGGTTGAAAGCCGCATCCGTCGCATCCGCAAAGGAAATCGGTTCAGCGATGATCCGAAGCTGATTGTGGTCGTCGTAGCGATAGGGAGAAGGAATTTCTCTTTGGGCTAAATGACAAAGGGCCGCGCTCAGTTGATCGATGCAGCGGATGGCAGTAAACGGATCGTTAATTCCTGGAGAAAGGGCGCGTACTGCAATCTCAACCAGTTGGTCGATGGGAAACTCCACATCTTGCTGCTCTGTGCGCTGTGAACCGAGAACAAAGGCATCATTGATCTGGACTGCAAGCTTTTTGTTTACCTTTTCTTCAGGAAAGACCCGTACAATTTCACTTCCTTTTACCACAAAGCGACCAGGACGCTGCTGAATCCGCAATAACAGATTATTCTCTGTCGCAATCTGCATCAGTTGGTTGTCATTAATCGTTTGAATGTAGCCACTGGCGATAGTCTTAATGGGACAGGCAACTCGATCGAAGTCAGCAGGAATAGCGGCTAGGCTCTCCTCCTCTAGATGCTTTGATGTATTCCGTCCAATTTTTTCAGGAAAGAGCCGATCAATCGCACCATCAAGATCATCTCCCACTTGTTTAATCACATGATTGACCTGAATCGATAAGGCTGAATGATGAATGAAGTAAATCAATACGCCAACGCTGGCGATCGCCAAGATAAGGCCGATCGTCACTGCCAGGTGGGGGACAAACTCATCTTTTTCCACCCCATTGATCGTTCGCAGCACCATCAAGCTATACACAAACGTGGAAATGAAAGTTCCCAGTACAATTTGGTTTCCCGTATCTTGCATAAAGCTCCGCAGCAAGCGCGGCCCAAACTGGGAAGAGGCTAGCTGAAGTGCCACGATCGTAATAGAAAAGGCAGTGGTAGCAACACTCACCATTGAACCCGCGATCACAGAAAGAATGGCGCGTGAACCACTAGGCCCTAGAGAATAAGCCCAGGCTATTCTTGCGACGATAGTGGCTTCTCGGCTATGGTCAATCCAGATGGTAATAAACGAAAGTGCGATCGCCAGCAACACCATCAGAGATGGCACAAACCAGAAACTAGAATGTAATGAGTCCCACAGTTTAGTTAACTTAGCGTATTTCAAGAGAGCACCTATTCGGTTTCGCACTGTCGGATCAGGTAAAAGCGCAGGGGGGTGGGGAGGATGGTGTTCATACTACCGTTCCGTTTATCTTCTCGACTCGATATTCTTGAGCCAATACTATTGGGTAAAATGTTGGCGAATCATGGCTACGAGCTGAGGCTCGGTCAGATTATCAACCGTTTCAACCCCAACCACCTTTTCGCCAATGTGATTTTCTTCCAGACGCTTTTGCAGCTCATGCTTAGCGACACCTGGCCCTACGATCAGAATCGAACTTGCATCACGAATACGTCTAATGATCTCGTCGTAGTAAGTATTCAGTTCTGCCGTCAGCACCTTCTGACGGCTGTAATCGGCGGGCACTTGAAGGGCTTCATAGGAGCCTTTCAGGGGTGAATCCCCAGACCGTTGGAGCTGTTTTTCCGCGTCCGCGAGGATCTCGTTGATCTCTTCTCCTTGCTCTGTAACCGTTACGATAGTCGCCTTGTTTTGGTCAATCCATAGTCCTAGTTGTGTATTCATTCCAGACAGCGGTGGGTCAGTCCGGTGACTCGCTTCGTGCGACCGTCGCCCAAGCGTGTGTTTGATCAAGTGGGTCACTTTCTCCGCAGCCCCGTCAACAGCTTGGTCTAAGGTCTCTGCCTGATCGGTGACGGCGATGGGTTGGAGTCCTTCGAGACGGGCTTCGATCATGCAGCGCATATCGCGATCGCCACCCTTCTTGTCGCTGTTCACATCGCTCAGGTGAACATCAACCTGAGTAATGCGATCGCTGAATCGGCTCAGACTCTCTTCCACGACACCACTCACCTGAGTGGCGAGTGCTTCGTGACCTTCGATGTTATGGCCGGTATGAATTTGGATTTGCATGGTGTTCTCCAGTTTTAATTGTGATTATGAGTTACGAATTATTTAATAGCGCAGGATCGCAGCGATCGCGTTATGTTCAGGGACATCGCCCTGTTCTACGGCGTAAACCGTTCCCCCATTTGTCAGCGTATGAAGTGCCGCTAGATCGAGTAAATCTTCGTCCCCTGTTTCCTGTTGAGGATCAATCTGAATAGAATTTCCCACTGGGTTGAATACTCCCCAGACGTTTTTATCAATCGGCACAAACAAGGTTTCAACGCGCTGGGAATAAGCAGCAGTTAAAACTTTTTCGATGGTATTAGCCGTTTTATCGCTCCCTTGTAATTCCTCGTAATAGGACATTTTAGACACTTTAGCGAGATCGAAATAGGGTTGTGCAATCTGCCAAGCCTGGGTATGCAGTTCTTCCAGAGTCAACGTTTCTGGATTGCCAGAAATACCATCGGGTAGCAAGTGAGCATAAGTATTTGCCTCGTGATAAATCGGCAATAAATAATCAACTCCTACCAAAATTAGCGGTGCTTGCTGGTTTTTCAAGAAAGACTCTAAACCGCTATTAACCTGGCGAAAGTAACTCAACAAATCATTTTTGTGGTCTTCGTTTCCGGATCCTTGTCCATGAAAAATCCCACTATTGCCTTGTGATGAGCCTGTATGTGCTTGGAGGCTTTTTTCGGGATCATCGTACTGCAAGGCGGATTCAATGTTGGTCGGTACATCCGTTAACTCAACTTCATCCAGGTGATAACGGGTTCCTTGAAATAACCGAACTTGGTTTTGGCTCAGGGCTAGAAGAGAAAACATCCCATCCCCTGACATGAGTTGCAGGAGTGGTTTTAGGTGGAAGCGATCGCCCACTACTGTTAATTCAGGGAACGCGATCGGTAAACAGTAGTAGCGGAACTGATTGGGAGATAGAAAAATTGCCAGTCCATCGCTTTGATGTTGCCAGAAGTCATAGGTATCTAGCTCATGAATGAGTTGCAGCAACGCTTTGGCATCCTGTTCAAGTAGCCCCAGCGCTAGCAATTTTTCTTCAGCTTGCCGAACCAAATTCTTGAACCGAATCGGATTTTGCTGGGTTTCGATCCCTAAACGCTCCATTGGCGCATAGATCGAGATACAGGTCGAGTTTGATGCTGTGGTTAGAGTAGTTAATTCATCAATGGCGAATACGTTCATGATGTCCCTCTCAGTAATTCTTCGCCGTCACTTCATCGGCCCAATAGCCGGGGCGACCGTAATGCCGATGCATCCTGGTCTCGTAATCCCGATCAAGCAACGCATCGGTATACTCTGGTGCTTGCTGGATGGTTTCGCGGGGCAGGTTGATGAAGACTTTTGACTGACTCCAACTGACGCGATCAATCCATTGTGGTGAAATCAGTATCTTTTTCCCTGGCCACCAGTTCCGCGTCTCGACAATGAGATATCGAATCTCCCAGGTCTCATCATCAATAACAAAATCCGCAATGTGACCAAGTTCACCGTCTGAGGCGTGGATGTGATAGCCAGTCACCTTACGAGTGCTACGTAAATGGGGATTCCACCCTTTCTCCTTTGGGGTTCGTTCAGGCTCTGGTTTATGGTCACGCGCCAAGTGAGGATAGGCTCCCCATACAGCCGAACCGCCCCAATACATCGGGTAGCCATAATGGCCGTAATAGTCCGTCTCGAATTGCTGCGAGACAGGCTTGTCGCTGCTCAAGACGGGACTGCTCTCAATTTGCTGTTTGGTCAAATTGATGGTGATGTGGCGCTCTTCTGGCATCACGGCGATCAGTGCATAGGGCGAGAGCAGCACCTGTCTGCCCGTCAGCCAGTTACCTGTATCAGCGACCAGATAACGAATGGTCCAGTGATTGTCATCGAAGTAAAAGTCTTTGACCGTCCCGATTTCACCCTCGTCTTGGTTGGCTAATTTGTAACCGTCCAGGGTTTTGATTTTATCTAGCATCGAAAGCGTTTCCTTTATGAGCGATCGTGACTGAGAGGAGGGTAGTCGGCGCAATCCAACGCCTGCTGGGTGAGTACTGATGGGGGTTGTTTCACGAGCCCAGAAAACGGTAGAGTCGCAGCGATTACTGTTTGTCTGGATGCCTCTGGTTACGTGTGTTTTACTACTTTGTAGTGTCCGCAGCGGTTTCAGCATCTAGTCTGGCGGCGATCGCTTCTAAGGTTGCTTTTTCAGCCTCTTCAAGCGTTGCGATCGCTAAAAATATTGTCGTATCGGCATAGCCTTCAGCCTGATCAGCTCGATGCTCAAGCTTTTGGATTTCACGACTGGCTTTCCATTCCTCCACATCCGCTTTTATCTCAGATTCTTTTTCCTCAAATTGAGTTTTGAGTTTTGCCCGGTACTCATCAAAATCTTGTTTCTTGGCGTCCAGACCTGTCCTGGCTTCGTCAAGCTTTGCCTGAATTTCCACTTGAGTCTTTTTGGGTGCCGATTGAATGCTATTCTTCAGCGCTTTTGCCCGGTCTTCAATGGCTTCCAGGTTGTCGTGAAGCTTTTTTGTGAAGTTGTCAATTGCAGCGCTCATGGTGTTTCCCTATATAATTCCTTTCCGATTGGGTATGAACAATAGAGAATAAAACTGTCTGCCAGAATCTGGCCGAAAAGAAGGTTTAGAACGGGCGGTGCTAACCCTATTTGTGACGTATCAGAGGTTGGTGTATCTCTGTCGGTCAGAACTATTTGTGCCATCTCACCAGAGCTATTTAATCGCAGTGACAATGGTCACCGAACCGTGATCGTTGCAGTGTTCGCTCTGTGGATGGGACAAGCGGTTATTGACCAGATAGTCGATTAGATCTCAGTCTGCTTTTTTACCGCACCTTAAACGTTAGCAGAAGCTGTCTCAGATGCTATCTGCCTTTAGAAAGTTTTAGTAGAACTTATACAATTTACAGCTAATTCAAACGCTAACTAAATCATTAGTTAGCAGCATTATTGATGTAGAAACGCTGATCCCATCAGCCAATCTTTTTTAAACGAAACGTCCAAAGCTCTACAATTGGACACACATAAGTGAATTGCAAACAGCGATTTAGGTGAATATTGGCTTACTCAAAACAATACTGTAGCGGCACTGGTTCCGCCGAATGGGATAGCATAAAGTCTTAATGTGTATAGCTTAGGCGATAATAGGTGGAGAAAATATAGGTTTCCCATTGTCGTGATATGAATCTGTTTTCCCACCCGTGTCCCTGCTGCGCTAGTGAAGAGGTTCGAGTCCATACGCGCTATGCGACTCAAACTAATGGCAGTCGGACTATCTATCATTGCCGCCGCTGTGATATCTACTATAGCGAGACGTTTGCGACCCCGATTGCTGGCCTGACAACGCCGTTAAGCCGAATCATAGCGGTGCTCATGGCGAGAAGTGAAGGGATGGGCCTGAATGCGACGGCCCGTACCTTCAAGGTCTCGAAGAAAAGTGTGATTGACTGGGAACATCGGCTAGGCGATCTCAAGCCGACGCTGATGCTCTATGCGCTGCTGCATGAGTTTATTCATCAGGAGATAGAAGGCGATGAACTCTACACCAAAGTCGATAAGAATGTAGCGCCCTCGGTCTCTGAAGGCTGGACGATTGTGCTGATGGAGCGAGGCAGCCGCTTCTTATGGGAATTACATTGTGGTCGCAAAGACAAACAGTTATTTGAGCAGGCACTGAACTGCTTAGCCGAGGTGATCAGCCAAACCGGTAGCATCAGCTTATTGACCGATGGTGAACGTCGCTACGGTAACCTATTGTTTGAGATTTGTCATGACGTGCTCCGTACGGGGCGACCGGGGCGACCAGCCAAACGGTTGCCCAAAGGCGTCCGGGTAAAGTTAAAGAATAAAGGGTCGAAAAAACGACCAGGGCGTAGACGAAAAAAGTACCAGACGCCTGTTCCTGAACACCCTGAAACCCAACATCAAGTTGCCGACTCAGAGATTCATGCTAACCATGTGGAAGCTTTCAATGCTTCCCTACGACGGCGCAATGCAGCCTTTCGGCGTAAAACAAACACCTATGCGAAGTCTCGGCAAGACTTACAGCGCACACTCGAAGTTTATTGGCTCGTCCATAACTTTGTGCGCGTTCATTTCACGACCAAAGTTGTTCCGGCTGTGAAACTAGGTATCTTAGAAGTTGGACTCTCTTGGATTCAACTATTAACCATGCGCTATGCCATCTAGCCGAGTGCTGAACAGTGATTCACGCTCCCATCTGACGGAACCAGTGCC
>JBBQFN010000051.1:0-26327 GCA_038321985.1 Cyanophyceae cyanobacterium
GTATTTTGGGGATTTATGAGACTCGTTTTGGTCACTTTTAGAGCTAGAAGCCTTGACTTGTAAGGCTTTCAGTTCCTGGGCTGGGGAGCGAGTACAAAACTAATTAGAAAAACTTATCACCAAAAAGTCTGAAGAGCCAAAATTATGAATACTATTTCTAAATACAAAAGGCTAGAAAAAATTTATGAAGGTGAGGATACCGTAGTTTATCGAGGGCAGAGTACCTTAGATCAAACGCCGGTTATTTTAAAAACCCTTAAAAATGAGTATCCAAGTCTAAAGGAGGTTATTAACTTAAAACAAGAATATGAAATTTCTAAGGTGCTGGATTTAAGAGGAGCGATTAAAGCCTATGATTTAGAAAAGTTTGAAAATAGACTTGTACTGGTTTTAGAAGACTTTGGCGGAAAGGATCTAAGTGATTTTTTAGCGACTCAACCCCTGAATGTTAGGGATGTTTTAAACATTGGAATTCAACTGGCAGAAGTGGTGGGGCAGTTGCATGAAAATCATATTATCCATAAGGATATCAAACCTCAAAATATTATCATTCATCCGATTACCAAACAGGTTAAACTGAGCGATTTTAGTATTGCCTCCCGCCTCAATCGAGAACACCAGGCGATCGCCAACCCAAATGCACTGCAAGGGACCCTCGCCTATATGTCCCCGGAGCAAACTGGGCGGATGAATCGGGCGATCGACTATCGCAGCGACTTCTATTCCATAGGCGTCACCTTTTATCAAATGCTCACGGGTCAACTTCCTTTTTTGACCAACGATCCTTTAGAACTAATTCACGCCCATATTGCCAAACAGCCTGTCCCCCCCCATCAGTTAAATCCTGAGATTCCCGAAGCGGTTTCCAATATCGTGATGAAACTGTTAGCGAAAACTGCTGAAGATCGATATCAAAGTGCTCAAGGGCTGAAGGTGGATTTAGAAGTCTGTCTGAATCAATTAATCTATTGGGGAGAAATTACCAATTTCCAGGCGGGCAAACAGGATAAATCGGGACGATTTTTCATTCCCCAGAAGCTTTATGGTCGTGAAAAACAAGTTGAGCAACTCCTATCTATTTTTGAAAAAACCTGTGCAGGGAAGGTCGAAGTGGTGATGGTGTCCGGCTATTCGGGCATTGGAAAAACTAGCGTGATCAATGAAATCCACAAACCGATTATGCAATGTCGGGGGTATTTTATTGAAGGCAAGTTTGACGCCTTACAGCGAAATATTCCTTATACCGCAATTGTCAAAGCATTTTCTGATTTAGTGCGTCAACTTTTGACGGAAAGTCAAGCCCGGGTTGATGCATGGAGAGAGAAACTATTAGAGGCGTTAGGTCCGAATAGTCAAGTCATTATTGAACTGATTCCTGAAGTGGAATTGATTATTGGCAAACAGCCTCCGGTGCCTGTACTTCCCCCGATGGAAACCCAAAATCGATTTCATCGGGTGATTCAGCAGTTCGTGCAGGTTTTTACCCAGCCGGAACATCCATTAGTGTTGTTCCTGGACGATTTACAGTGGGTTGATGCCGCCTCCTTGAAGTTACTGGAATTGCTGATTATGGATTTGGATAATCAGTATTTACTGGCTTTAATTGCATATCGGGATAACGAAGTGGATGCCACCCATCCGTTGATGATCACGGTGGAGGAACTGAAAAAAGCCGGAACGGTGGTGCATCAGTTGGCCCTACAGAATTTGGATAAGATTTACGTTCAAGAGTTAGTTGCCGATACTCTTCGGGAAGAAAAGGCAAAAGTCAAAGACTTGGCAGATTTACTTTGCTATAAAACTCAAGGCAACCCTTTTTTCTTGACTCAACTTTTCCAATCTATTTATGATGACCAATTATTAATTTTCGATTATAAAAAGGAATCTTGGCAGTGGGATATTGAGCAAATTCAAAGCCGGGGTATCACGGATTTGAATGTGGTAGAATTAATGACAAGAAATATTAAAAAACTCTCTAACTCAACTCAAGATGTGTTAAAAGTAGCCGCTTGTATTGGGAATCGGTTTACTTTGGACGTGCTGGCGATCGCCACAGATCAGTCACAGTCAACCACAGCGGCTCAGTTATGGAAAGCCCTGCAAGTGGGATTAATTCTACCCGTGAGTGACGGATCTCGAATGGCTCTGGCAATGGGCGATCGCAACAGCGATCATCAAGATTTGGATCCGATGAGCCCACTGGAGGATCATTCCTCTTCTCAATCTATCACTTATAAATTTTTGCACGATCGCGTTCAACAAGCCGCTTATTCTCTGATTCCCGAAGACGATAGAAAGCTCAACCACCTCAAACTCGGTCAACAGTTATTAGATAAAATTGGACCTGATGAAATTGAGGCGAATATATTTGATATTGTCAATCAGTTAAATCAGGGCGTGGAATTAATTGGAGATGAGGGTTCTAGGGAAAGCGAATTCCTCCAGTCCGAGGCGATCGCACCTGTAGAACTAGCGCGATTAAATCTGATAGCGGGTCATAAAGCCAAGGAAGCGACAGCCTATGAAACTGCCGCTCAGTATTTAACCTTTGGTCTGGAACTGCTGGCGGCTAATAGCTGGGAAGAAGAGTATCATTTGAGTTTAGCTCTCCACCTAGAAGCTGCTGAAGCAGAATATTTAAATACCAACTATTCTGGGGCGACAGAACTAACAGAAATCTTATTAGCACGCAGAATTGGGTTACTCGATCGCGTCAAAGTCTATGAGCTAAAAATCCAATTATTGATCGCCCAAAATCAGATGGTTAAGGCGATCGACACCGGGCTAAACGGAATTGCCGAGTTGGGGGTTACTTTGTCCGAGGCTCCTCATGAAGGTCAGTGGGCGATTGAATTGCCGACTTGGACGAGTTTGGAAAATCTGCCCAAAATGACCGACCCTAACAAACAGGCTGCCTTACGACTTTTAGTGGCAATTATTCCCGCTTCTTTGATTAGTAAACCAGAGATAGCTCCCTTGATTGTATTCACTCAAGTTAATCTCTGTGTTCAACATGGATATTCAGAGTTATCGCCTTATGTCTATGCGATATATGGGTGGCTGCTCTGTGCCACCCTGACTAACATTGAGGCTGGATATGCGGCGGGAACAATGGCGATTCAACTGGTAGATGCCCTGGATGCCAAACCCATCAAATGCAAGGTCTACAACCTATTTGATGAAGGAATTAAGCCCTGGAAAGACCCTTTAATGAAAAATACGACATTTTTTACCGAAGGGCTAAACCAAGGATTGGAAGTTGGGGATTTAGAATATTCGGTTTATCATGTTGTGGCGTATTGCTTGAAACTGCTCTTGAGTGGTCAGCCCTTAGATGGGGTCAAAAAAGAGCAAGCCAAATATTTTAAATTTGCTTTAAAAGTCAACCAAATTTATGGAATTGATTATCTAAAAATTTGGCAGCAATTTACTCATAAAATTACAGCCGAATATCGACCTACTGAATCGAATGGCTTGGATGGAGAAAATTTTAATCAACTTGAGATTATCCAGAGTTTAAGTGAATCCGCTTCAAAAATTTTGTTATTTAATCTCTATTTGGCAAATACTCATCTTGTTTACCTGTTTAACAATCCGAAGCAAGGGGTAGATTATGCGGAACTAGCTCTCGCCTATCAAGGGAGTGTGATGGGTATGCTCGTAGTGGCTGTTCATAACTTCTACTATTCCCTATCCTTGCTGGCTGCCTATTCCTTGGTCGCCCCGGAAAACCGCCCTAAAATATTACAACAAACTGAAGAGAATCAGCAACAAATGGAACAGTGGGCTCGGTATGCCCCGGATAACTTCCAGCATAAATATGAGTTAGTGGAAGCTGAAAAAGCGCGGGTTTTGGGACGTGTGGCGGAAGCAATGGAATGGTATGACCGTGCGATCGCCTCAGCCCGAGATGCAGAGTATATTCAGGAAGAGGCGATCGCCAATGAACGGGCGGCTGAGTTTTATTTTGATTTGGGTCGCTCCAAAATTGCCCAAGTTTATTTAATTGATGCTTACGCAGCTTATTTGCGGTGGGGAGCAACGGCCAAAGTGCAGCAATTAGAATTGCATTATCCCCATCTCTTATCCTCCAAACGGGTTCGAGACCCGCACAGCACCGAAAGCACTCATAGCACCACTTCGACGACCAATTTGACCACTGGGGCGCTTGATTTGGTAACGGTGATGAAAGCTTCTCAAACCCTAGCCGACGAAATAATTTTAGATAAGTTGCTGGAAAAACTTCTGGCAATTGTCATGGAAAGTGCCGGCGCACAAACAGGTTGCTTCATTTTAGAAAAGGGGCAGAAACTTTATGTAGAAGCCTGGGGAAGCGTCGATCCAATGGAGGTAATTGTTGGATTAGAAACTCCTTTCCAAAACAGCAGTTATGTTCCGGTCTCCCTGTTGACTTATGTAAGCCGAACCCGCGAGACTATCGTCTTAAATCAGGCGGCTAAGCAAGGTCGGTTTATTGCAGATCCTTACCTTATCCAAACTCAGCCTAAATCGCTTTTATGTACTCCAATTCTCAATCAGGGTAATCTGATTGGGCTGCTGTATTTGGAAAATAACCAGACTACGAATGCGTTTACAGAGGACCGAGTTGAAGTTTTAAAAATGCTCTGTTCTCAAATTGCAATTTCTATTAAAAATGCCCGACTCTACGCTAACTTAGAAGCTGCCACCACTGAACTAACCTGTGCTAAAGAGCGGTTAGAGGAGTCTAATCATACTTTAGAAGAAAAAGTGGAACAGAGAACCTTGGAGTTGCAAGGCAAAAATGAAGACCTCCAACAAACGTTGAAAAAACTCCGTCAAACCCAAACCCAATTAATTCAAACCGAAAAAATGTCTAGTCTGGGACAGTTGGTGGCGGGGGTGGCCCATGAAATTAATAACCCCGTTAACTTTATTTATGGGAATTTAATTCATGGGGGAGAGTATGTCCAAGATTTATTGAACCTCCTGAAACTCTACGAAGATACCTATCCGGAACCGACGGAGGAAATTGAAGATCGTATTCATGAAATCGAACTAGATTTTCTTAAGGACGATTTTCCTAAAATTTTGGTATCAATGCAGGTGGGAGCAGAGCGGATTCGGCAGATTGTCCGATCGCTGCGAAACTTCTCACGTTTAGATGAAGCAGACCTCAAAGAGGTGGATATTAATGAAGGGATCGAAAGTACCGTTGAAATTTTGCGCCATCGCCTCAAAGAAAAAGTAGGCTGTCGGGAAATCACCTTAGAGAAAAATTATGGTACCTTACCCTTGATAGCCTGTTATGCGGGTCAACTTAACCAAGTATTTATGAATATCCTCAGCAATGCCATTGATGCGTTAGAGGACAAAGAGAAACAACAGTATAATCAGGCTTTCTCTAAACCACTCAGTCCCGAATCCTTACCCCTGATTCGGATTTACACGGATATTGAAGGGGATGATGTGGTGATTCGCATTGTGGATAATGGGACAGGAATGAACAATGAGGTTCTGTCTAAATTATTTGACCCGTTCTTTACGACTAAACCTGTGGGTTCAGGGACGGGTTTAGGTTTGTCCATCAGTTATCAAATTGTGGTGGAAAAACATCGAGGTCACTTGGACTGTCGCTCAACCCTGGGAGAGGGGTCTGAATTTGCGATCGCCATTCCCCTCAAACTCTGCTCTGAGTCCCTGTCGTAAGTAAAAGCTGAGATGATCAAGGGTGGGGCTATCCACAGGGAAGCGCCCCTGCACTGGGATGGGAAAAAAGGGACTTTTAAAAACTGAATTGGCGATTATGTAGACCGCTTGTCGGTATCCGATAACTTCCCGGGTTGGATACTGACAAGCGGTTTAACAATTTTAATAAATAATTTATAGTAATATCATCCTCCTAATTTGTCAACTATCAAAATAAAATTTAATTTGTCAAAGCTGTTAAATTTTTTTGAAAAGAGGGAAATCTAAAATTTATATTCCCCCAGGAAATTTAAGTACATCGGTCAACCCGGTGATGATGTTTCTGGAGGGGTTGGCCCTTACCCAGGAGTGCCAAATCAATCAATTTAGGGAATCAATTTGGGTAATTTTACGGAAATTCGACGCGTTAAAACCCACAGTTATTCTTTAATTTTCTAGAAGTCTAGGGATGCGATCGCGTCCCTAGACTTCCCTTAAAAGTTTAGAAAATCGATGATCACAAACCTCTGTAATTATCGGCGGAGACTCGCAAAAACTCAGTAAAATTACTCAGTAATTGCCTTTATCAGGGTGCAGGTTCAATGGGCAAAGAATTAATCACAAGGGCAGGGGAACAGAACATGAGCCAACAGCGGACAAGCGGATGTATTCATCAGCAATTTGAGATGCAAGTCGAGGCCACACCCGAAGCGCAGGCCATCATCTGTGCAGGGGCATCTTTAACCTACGAAACTCTAAATCAGCGGGCAAACCAACTCGCCGATTATTTGAAAAGCTTGGGCGTGGGGCCAGAGATGCTGGTAAGTATCTGTCTCGATCGCTCCATTGAGATGGGAGTCGGACTGTTAGGCATTCTCAAAGCCGGGGCTGCTTATGTTCCCCTGGATCCGGCCTATCCCCCAGACCGGCTGGCCTTCATGTTAGAGCATAGCCAAGCCGGTTTTTTACTCACCCATAGTCAACTGAGGAATAAACTACCGGACCATCAGGCGCAGGTGATTTGTTTGGATCAAGAGTGGGCCAAGATAGCCACCTTTAGCGACCAAAATCCAGTCACCCCGGTGAGGCCCGATCACCTGGCCTATGTTCTCTACACCTCCGGTTCCACGGGGCAACCGAAAGGGGTGGCAGTCGAGCATGGGGCGGTTCTCAATACCCTGGTGGATATCAACGATCGCTTTAAAATCGGCCCGGGCGATCGTGTTTTAGCCGTCTGTTCAATCTGTTTTGACCTATCGGTTTATGATCTGTTTGGCCTGTTAATCGCCGGTGGAACCGTTGTCATCCCCAACTCTTCACCCACCCCGGACCCTGAATACTGGGCCGAGGTCATGGTGCAAGAACAGATTACGGTATGGAACTCGGCACCAGCCTTGATGCAAATGGTCATAGAGACTTCCACCAGCGAATCTCACACCCTTCCTGCCTCGTTGCGGGTCGTCCTTCTGAGCGGAGATTGGATCCCTTTGAGCTTGCCGGACCGAATCAAAGCCTTGGTTTCCGGGGTCCAAGTGATTGGACTGTGGGGGGCCACGGAAGCTTCAATTTGGTCAATTCTTTATCCCATCGAAACGATTGACCCAAGTTGGAAAAGTATTCCCTGCGGACGGGGGATGAGCAACCAGACTTACTACATTTTAGATGAAGGGTTGGAACCCTGTCTGGAAGGAGTACCGGGACAGCTTTATGTGGGCGGGGTTGGATTAGCGCGGGGTTACTGGCAGGATGAAGCTAAAACCCAGTCCCGTTTCATTACCCATCCCCGAACTGGGGAGCGTCTCTACTGTACCGGAGATCTGGGCAGTTACAGAAGGGATGGGATGATCGAGTTTCTGGGACGCATGGATCATCAGGTAAAAATTCGGGGGTTTCGGATTGAACTAGGGGAAATCGAAGCTGTCCTGAACCAACATCCGGATATTCGGCAAGCGGTGGTCATCGATCGCGAAGATGTCGCGGGCAGTAAACGCTTGGTGGCTTATATCATCAGTACCATTATGCCCGATCGCCTGCCTTACCTGAGTGAGGCCCTGGCAGAAGATGCAAATCAGCAGCAAGTCTCGATTCAGACAGAAGACCTCTCCAAGGGTGGCATGGCGGTGGTGGGAGTGCCTCAAAATTGGCGATCGCAGCAATGGATCCGCCTATGGTTGAGGTTACCGGGCTGTTCAGAACCCTGTTGGTTGTCCGGACAGATTGCCTGGTGTCGAGGCAACAAAGCGGGGGTGCAGTTCAAATTGAACCCCGACGAAGCGGCGATCGTCGCCACTAGCTTCAACCATCTGTTAGAAGCCGCTGGATTTTATACAGTGTGGCAACGCACGATGTCGGGGAATTTGCGCCGGTTCCTCGGGGAAAAGCTGCCGGAGTACATGGTCCCCTCCAGCTTCCTGTTCTTGGATCATTTCCCCCTAACTCCGAATGGGAAAGTGAATCGCAAAGCGCTACCGCAACCGAAACGCAATGCTTGGATAGTCCAGGAAGATTCCAATACACCCAGTACCCCCACGGAGCAAATTTTGGCCCAAATCTGGGCTGAAGTGCTGAGTGTGGAACAGGTGGGGGTGCATGACAACTTCTTAGAATTGGGGGGACATTCTCTGCTGGCGACCCAAATCGTCTCGCGGGTGCGGGAAGCGTTTCAACGTAACTTACCCCTGCGATCGCTGTTTAAGGCACCGACGGTAGCAGAACTGGCGAAACAGTTGGACAGCCTTCGTCAAGAGGAAGTGGGGTGGCAGAGTGAGGCGATCGCCCCTGTCCCCCGCGATCGGCTGTTGCCTGCGTCCTTTTCTCAAGCGCAACTGTGGTTTCTGCATCAATGGCAACCTCAGTCTGCCATGTACAACGAACCCTTTACCGTTTATCTGAGCGGACCGATTGACCTAGAGGCCCTAGAGCGCAGTTTTCAGGAAATCATCCGGCGTCACGAAAGCTTCAGAACCACATTTCAGGCGGTAGATGGACAGCCGGTGCAAGTGATTCATCCGGCCCTAAACCTGCCTCTGAGTGTGATTCACTTACAAGAACTGTCTGAGGAGAAACGGGAGGCGAAAGCGATCCAGATCGCAACGGAACAAGCTCGTGAACCCTTTGACTTGAGCAAAGGTCCTTTGCTGCGAGCTACCCTCATCCAACTGGGGGAAACCGACTGGCGATTATTTCTGACCCTGCATCACATTATTATTGATGCCGTTTCTCTGTATGAGGTGTTTTTACCGGAACTGGCAGCACTCTACCCCGCGTTCTCCCGTGGGAAACCCTCCCCTCTGACGGAATTACGCCTGCAATATGCTGACTTTGCCGTTTGGCAACGAGCAGCGCTACAGGGGGACAATTTGGAGGGACAGATGGCGTACTGGAAGCAGCAGCTTGCGGATTTGCCAACCCTGCAACTGCCCACGGACCGACCCCATTGCGGAACCGCCACATTCGAGGGGGCGAAACAATATCTGATGCTGTCGCCACCCCTGACCGAGGCCCTCAAGGCCCTGAGTTTAAAGGAAGGGGTGACCTTATTTACCCTATTGCTGACGGCATTTAAAACCTTGCTCTACCGCTATACCCGCCAGGAGGATATCTGTGTGGGGACCGTGACAGCAGGTCGCGATCGCCCCGAAATTGAGAAGATGATGGGGTATTTTATCAACACCCTCGTCCTGCGAACCAACCTCTCAGATAATCCCACCTTTCGGGAACTGCTCCCTCGGGTTGAGACGGTTTGCCTCGATGCTTACGCCCATCAAGATGTACCCTTTTCATCTTTGGTGAGCCAATTACAGCCGGAACGGGTGGCAGGTCAAAATCCCTTAGTTCAAGTCATGTTTGTCTTACAACCTCCAATGCCTGGGAATGAGCTAGGGTGGACGATTAACCAACTCGATGTTGATCCCAAGACGGCAAAACTGGATTTGTCGGTTCATCTGGAAGAACGAGACGACCGAGTTTTTGGGTATTGGGAATATAATACAGACTTGTTTGATGGGGAAACCATTGCCCGGACAGTCGGGCATTTTCAGACCTTACTTGAAGAGATTGTTGCTCATCCAGAACAGCGGATCGCTGAATTATCTTTCATTACACCCCAAGAACGAGAGCAGCTTCTGCTTTGGAATCACACCCAGAGTGATTATCCTCGGGAAACCTGTATTCAGGAGCTATTCGAGGCGCAAGTCCAAGCGCGTCCTGATGCAGTGGCGGTGGGATTTGAGGGCCAACAACTCACTTACCGAGAACTCAACCAACGGGCCAATCAACTTGCGCATTACTTACAAACCCGAGGTGTAGGGCCGGAAGTGCTGGTGGGGATTTGTGTTCCCCGTTCTTTAGAAATGGTGGTGGGACTCCTGGGGATTTTGAAAGCAGGGGGGGCTTACTTACCGTTAGATCCGGAGTATCCCCCGGACCGTTTGGCCTTCATGTTAAACGATTCGAGGGTGAAGGTGTTGTTGACTCAGGAGGAGTTGGTTAGTCTTCTCTCCCAACACTCTGGAGAGTTAATCTGTCTTGATCGCGATTGGGGAGAGATTGCCCAACAAAGTCGGGAAAATCCGGGGGTGCGGATGAGGTCCGATAATTTGGCTTATGTGATTTATACTTCCGGTTCCACAGGTCAACCCAAGGGGGTGATGTTGGCACACCAAGGGTTATGCAACTTGGCTCAAGCCCAACTCCAGCTATTTGACCTATCCCCAGATAGTCATGTTCTGCAATTTGCCTCGATTAGCTTTGATGCTTCGGTGTGGGAAATGATCATGGCTTGGGGCTCCGGTGCCACTCTGTATTTAATCCCGAAAGCCTGTCTGCTTTCCGGTTCGGCGTTAGTCGAGCAAATCCGTCGCCACCAAATTACTACGGTAACTTTACCGCCCTCCATTTTGGCAATGCTGCCCCAGGAACAGGTGAAGACGTTGCAAACCATTATTGTGGCGGGAGAAGCTTGTTCTCCAGATCTAGTCTCTCAATGGGGGAGGGGACGACGATTTTTTAATGCTTACGGACCGACGGAATCAACGGTTTGTGCGACGGTGGCTGAAGCGGTGCAGAATAATCAATCTCCCCCGATTGGACGGGCGATCGCCAATACCCAGGTGTATATTCTGGATGCCCAGATGCAATTGTTGCCGATTGGGGTTCCGGGAGAACTGTATATTGGCGGGGATGGACTGGCCCGGGGTTATCTGAACCAACCGGATTTGACCCGCGATCGCTTCGTGGCAAACCCGTTTAGCGAGCAACCGGAGAGCCGTTTGTATAAAACCGGGGACCTGGCTCGGTATTTGCCCGATGGGAATTTGGAATTCCTCGGACGCATTGACCATCAGGTGAAAATTCGGGGACTGCGGATTGAACTCGGAGAAATTGAAGCGGTCCTGACGCGACATCCGGATGTGCAAGCCGCAACGGTGATCGTTCGTGAGGATGTCCCCCAGGATCAGCGGTTGATTGCTTATATTGTCTCACGCTCCATGCCCGATCGCGTGCCGTACCGGGGGAATTGTTGGGTGGAGTTACCGGGCGATCGCCCGGTTCAAGTCCAGAGTACAAATCTCTCCCGCAGTGGGATGGGGATACTTGGACTCTCTCCTTGTCAACCGGGTACTTTGGTTCGGCTCCGTTTCGGTCCGGCGAACCCCTTGGAAAGTGAGTGGGTGACTGGACAGGTGGCTTGGGCTGAGGGCTTGGAGGCGGGAATTAATTTCAATCTCACACAGCCTGAGCAGCAACGCCTTGAGCAGCTATTTGAGTCGTTGCTGGACCAGCAGGGATTCTTCACCGTGCTTCACCGGACTCATGCAGGGAGTCTGCGGCGCTATCTCTTGGACCATCTCCCTGCTTATATGGTGCCTTCGAGTTTCCTTTTCCTGAAGGCACTCCCCCTCACTTTGAATGGTAAAGTCAACTGGAAGGCGCTCCCTAAACCGGAAGCGGGTCATCGGAATTCTGAAGCTCGGTATCTGCCGCCAAAAAGTGAGATGGAGCAGGCGATCGCCTCTATTTGGCAAGGCGTACTGCAATTAGAACAAGTGGGAATACAGGATAACTTTTTTGACCTTGGGGGACATTCCTTGAGTATGGCACAGGTTCATAGCCAATTGCTTGAACTGCTTGATGCCGAGATCTCCTTACTAGAACTGTTTCAATATCCGACGATCGCCACTTTGTCAGAACGGTTGCTCCATCTGCGTTCCTCAGTTGATCCCCAGTCAACCCCCACTCATGAATCGGAGGGGTTCGGACCCCGGGGCGATCGCCGCCTGGATAGCTCCCTTTCCCGCGCTCATCAGCAAAAAGAAGCTCTCTCTCGCCAAAAACAATCCAGACAGACCCGGAGACATCATAATGGATAATCAGCAGAATTTAGACTCTAGTCTACCCAGCATTGCCATTATTGGGATGGCAGGTCGCTTTCCCGGTGCCAAAACCTTGGACGAGTTTTGGGACAACTTGCGAAATGGCGTGGAATCGATTTCGGTCTTTTCTGAGGAAGAATTACTCGCTTCCTCCCTTGCTCCTGAACAAATCCAGCATCCGAACTATGTCAAAGCCAAGGGAATTCTCGACGATGTGGAATGGTTTGATGCCTCTTTCTTTGGCTTAACCCCCAAAGACGCAGAAATCACCGATCCTCAGCATCGATTTTTCCTAGAATCTGCTTGGGAAGCCTTAGAACATTCAGGGTATAATCCGGAAATTTATCCCGGTCTGATCGGCGTGTATGCCGGGTCTGGTGGGGGGTTGAATTCTTATTTATTAAAGAATTTATACTTAAATCCTGAGGTTCAAACCCGCACCACTGAGTATCAACTCTCCATCGCCACTGACAAAGACTTTTTGCCCTCCAAACTGTCTTACAAACTGAAGCTAACTGGTCCGAGCGTGGCGGTTCAAACCGCTTGTTCAACCTCCTTGGTGGCGGTAAACATGGCTTGCCAAAGCTTACTGACCTATCAATGTGATATGGCGTTGGCCGGGGGCGTGGCAATGACCTTTCCCCAAAAAGCCGGGTATTTGTATCAACCGGGGATGATTCTCTCTCCCGATGGACATTGCCGAGCATTTGATGCGGATGCCAAAGGAACGGTGAGTGGCAATGGCTTGGGGATTGTGGTTCTGAAGCGACTCCAAGAGGCGATCGCCGATGGGGATTTCATTCATGCGGTGATTCGAGGGTCAGCCATTAATAATGATGGCGGGTTAAAAGTGGGTTATACAGCCCCCAGTATCCCAGGTCAGGCCGAGGCGATCGCCCAGGCTCAAGCCATAGCAGAAGTAGACCCCGAAACGATTACCTATATCGAAGCGCATGGCACCGGTACTCCCTTGGGCGATCCGATTGAAATCGCCGCCCTAACGGAAGTCTTCTCCCGGTACACGGATAAAACGGGCTTTTGTGCGATCGGGTCCGTGAAAACCAATATCGGACATTTAGATACCGCTGCCGGGATTGCCGGTTTAATTAAAACCGTTCTCGCCCTCAAACATCAACAGATTCCTCCCTCCCTGCACTTCCAGCAACCGAATCCCCAACTTAACTTGGAAACCAGTCCTTTTTACGTTAATGCCACCCTCACGGACTGGAAAACCAATGGCACCACCCCGCGTCGCGCTGGGGTGAGTTCCTTCGGGATTGGGGGGACGAATGCTCATGTGATTCTGGAAGAAGCTCCAGTCAGAACCCGGCAGAACTCGATTTTAGCACTTGTAGTGCCAACGCCTCACTTACTGCTACTATCTGCCAAAACCCTATCCGCGTTGGAACAGGCAACGGCTAATCTGGCTGCCCATTTACGCGCCCATCCCCAGGTAAATTTAGCAGATGTGGCCTATACCCTGGCGGTGGGACGGAAGGCGTTTCCCTATCGACGCAGGGTGGTGGCAGCAACCGTGGAGGAGGCGATCGCCCGGTTGGAAGCGGTGGATTCCCAACCCGTCATCACTCCAGTCTCGGACAGTGGCGATCGCCCGGTGGCATTCATGTTTTCCGGACAAGGTACTCAGTATATTCAGATGGCCCAGGAACTCTACGCTACTCAACCCCGGTTCCAAGCGGAAATAGACCGCTGTTGCCAACTGCTCCAACCCTTGATGGGCCTAGATTTACGAGAAATTCTCTACCCCCTAGATGCCGCAGTTGGCGAGGCGACGGCGCAATTAAAGCAAACCGCAATCACTCAACCGGCCCTGTTTACCATTGAATACGCCTTAGCCCAATTATGGATCTCCTGGAATATTCAACCCGTTGCGGCGATCGGACATAGTATCGGAGAATATGTCGCCGCCTGTATTGCCGGGGTCTTTTCCCTGGAAGATGCCTTATCCCTGGTGGCGAAACGGGGCAAATTGATGCAACAAATGCCTCCGGGCGCGATGGTAGCTGTTCCCCTCACCGAAGCCGAACTTCAACCGTTCCTCAACCCTGAATTATCCCTGGCCCTGATCAATGGACCGGGGAATTGTGTCATTTCTGGTCCTGTTGAGGCGATCCACCGCTTGCAACAGCAACTGAGCGATCGCGCAATAGAATGTCGCACCCTGCATACCTCTCACGCATTCCATTCCTCAATGATGGACCCGATGTTGCCCGCCTTCACCGCTGCGGTACAACAGGTAACCCTAAATCCCCCGCAACTTCCCTACATTTCTAATATAACCGGCACTTGGATCACCCCCGAGCAAGCAACGAATCCTGACTATTGGGCGCAACATCTGCGACAAACCGTGCGCTTTGCTGAAGGATTGACAACCCTGTTTAAACAATCCGATTGGAGTCTGTTAGAAATCGGTCCCGGACGCAGTTTAACCACCTTGGCGAAACGGCATCCCGCTAAAGGCAAGGATGCTGTGATTCTCTCGTCTGTGCGTCACCCCCAAGATGAACAATCGGACCTCAACCTGTTATTCACGGGATTAGGTGAGTTGTGGAAGGCTGGAGTTGCCGTGGACTGGGAGCAATTTTATGCGGGACAACAGCGCGATCGCCTCCCCTTACCCACCTATCCTTTTGAGCGCAAACGCTATTGGATTGAAGCCCCAAACAAGCCCTCAACTCACATTTCCACCGCTTCTCCCGCTTTGACCCCGGCTATTTGGAATGAGATGGTTCAGGCGGCTGAGAGTCTCTCTCAACAAGGTCTTTCTGAGTTTGAACACCCCAGTTATTTACACAAACAAGAGCAGTTGGACGCGTTATGTCGGGCTTATATTCAGCGGACACTGGATCAACTGGGGGCATTTCAGGATCCAACGGAGGGCTATACCCTGTCCCATTTCCTAGAGAAATTTGAGATTCTGCCCCAATATCAACAGTTATTGGCGCGATGTCTCAATGCTTTAGTGGATCAGGGTCAGTTACAACTACAGGGAGAGCAGTTTACCCAGTTGGTTCCCTATTCCCCTGAGTCGTTTCAGGCACTCCTGGCACAAGTCCGCGATTTATGGGTGGATACTCCCGATTACTTACAATTGGTAGAATCCTGTGGCAGTCGCTATGCAGCCATTCTCACCGGGACCGCAGACCCTTTAAACCTGCTGTTTACGGGACCGAACTTTGAGGCGTTACAGCGGGTTTACCAAAACTCCCCCGAGTGCTATTACTATGTAGGAATCATGGCCGCTACTCTCCAAGCCTTGGTCAAATCCTGGCCGAGCGATCGCCCCCTGAGAATCCTGGAAGTTGGCGGGGGAACAGGTTCAGCCACAATGTACTTACTCAAAGAACTCCCAGAAGACCGCACAAGTTACAGGTTTACCGATGTCGGTTTGTTGTTTGTTAAACAAGCACAACAGAAATTTAAGGACTATCCGTTTGTCGAGTATCAAGTCTTAGATCTCGACCAGGACCCGACTACCCAGGGATTTACTCCCGGGAGTTTTGATCTGATTATTGCCTCTCAAGTGATCCATGCCACCCGTCACCTTAGCCAAACCTTAGAACGGGTCCGAACCTTGTTAGCACCTGGGGGCTTTTTGATGATGTGGGAGGGAACCAATCCTCGGGACTTATCGTTTGATGTTGCCTTCCCTTTACTCCAACTGATTGAGGAAGAGGAATTGCGATCGCTCTATGCGTTTTTATCCGTGGATCAGTGGCAGCAGGCCCTCACCAAACATGGATTTATCCAGGCGACTGCTGCACCCAACAGCCGATCAGTATCAGAACATATTATCGTGGCCCAAACCGCCGGATCCTCTCCGTTGCCTCAAGTTTCTCCCCATACTGGGTCGCTTCCAACTCCCCCAGATTCCCCACCTGATGCGGGTCATCCTGTGCTGCTGCCGCGCAATTCCTTGGAAGAGGCGATCTCCTCGGTTTGGCAACAGTATTTAGGCATTGCATCCATCAATATCCATGATGATTTCTTTGAATTGGGGGGAGATTCCCTCGTTGCAGTGCAGATCGTGAGCCAACTCCGGGAACGTTTCCACACTGAGTTACCAAACCATACCTTGCTAGAGGCTCCAACCATCGCTGAGTTAGCCGATTTTATGGCGAAACTTTCCCCGACTCCGTTGGCGCATCAATCCTCCCTTCCCTCTTGCCTGGTGAACATTCAATCCGGCGGGGGGACCCGACCCTTGTTCTTAATTCATCCGGCAGGGGGTCATGTTTATCTCTATCGGGATTTAGTTCGTCAACTGGATGAGAACCTGTCCGTTTATGGACTCCAAGCGCGGGGTCTGGATGGAAAAATGGCTCCTTTAGATGAGATTGGCGCAATGGCTGAATATTATCTTGATGCTTTGCGTCAGGTGCAGCCGGAGGGTCCCTATCGACTCGGGGGGGCTTCCTTCGGTGGCATCGTGGCGTTTGAAATGGCTCAACAACTCCAAGGGTTGGGGGAAACCGTGGAGTTGCTGACAATTTTCGATTGCGCCGGTCCCGAACAATTACCCGTAGGATTTGAAGAGGATGAGGTGCAAATTCTCAGTTATCTTCTAGGTGGGGGTGGCAATCGGTCTATCTCCTGCGATCGCCTGCGTCAGCTTGAACCCGAGGACCGATTACGTTATTTCCTCGCTCAAGGGCGGGACTCTATCCAGTTGCCTTCGGACTTTGGTTTGGATGAACTTCCGCACTATGTGGAAATGTTTAAGCGGAATGTGCGGGCGATGCGACGCTATCAACTGCAACCCTACCCCGGACGAATTGTCTTTTTCCACGCCAGCGATCGCGATTCGATTACTCCGGCACATCCGGAACAGGCTTGGTTGGATTTAGCCGCCCGTGGGGTGGAAATTCACGAGGTTCCTGGTAATCACATTACAATGAATTTTTCTCCCCATGTCAAGGCGATCGCCGACAAACTGACGATCGCCCTCCAGGATGCCCGGTCTCTCTAGGGGGTCCCGATACTTGGCCCCTTACCCCAGATAGGGGGGCGGGTTAGAAACCGGGTTTCTGCACAGATTTGTTGCTCAGGGGTAGAAATTTTAGGCAGAAATCCCGTTTCTTATCCCTCTCCAGTCTTCCCAATAGGTCCCTTCAAAGGCGGTCATGGCGATGCCTGATCCGGTGGCGGGAAAATTGACCTATTCTAATGCTTCATATTTCTTAATTTTTTTTAGAATAAGAATAAAGTCAAGCTAACCGTCCCCGATCTTTATGCTGTTACAACCGACCCAACGCACTAAACTGGATGAATCCGACGATCGCCTATTCTATTCCCTCCCCCGATTCGTTACCCACGTTGACGACGGATTCATCAAGCAACTCACCCATCTGTATGGCGATCGCCTCAAACCCAACAGCCGCATCTTGGATATGATGAGTTCTTGGGTCTCTCATCTTCCCCCGGAGATGACCTTTGCTCATGTGGAAGGGCACGGGCTCAATGAAGAGGAACTCGCGAAAAATCCTCGTCTTAATCATTATTTTGTCCAAGATCTCAATGACAACCCCCACCTCCCCCTAGAGGATCAAAGTTTTGATGCAGTTCTGAATGCAGTTTCGGTCCAATATATCCAACATCCTGAAATGGTGTTTAGCGAAATTCACCGGATCCTGAAACCCGATGGCATTGCGATTATTAGTTTTTCCAATCGAATGTTTTATCAGAAAGCGATTGAAGCATGGCGCGAGGGTAATGAAGGGTCTCGCGTTGCCCTGGTGAAACGTTACTTTCAGGCAGTGGAAGGGTTTTCTAACCCCGAAGCGATCGCCCGCAAGTCCGATCTCCCTTCTATTTTGCAGTTTATGGGCATGGGGGGTGGGGACCCATTTTATGCAATTGTCGCTCATCGTGTACCCGAATAACTGAACCCGCCAGAAGACAAACCAAATTACCGGAGTCTACTGCTTGTCTTTACCCTGAATCACCCTGAGCAGATGTATCGTGAGAGATTACACTACAGATTAGAGTGTTGCCAAAATCTTCTCTACTTCTTGACATAATGCTTGGTGGCAATGAGCGTTACTGGCGATCGCGCAGCCCCACTGATTCACATCTTTTTGGTTGTAGCGCAAAGGGGTCCCATCTACAAAGGTTAACTGGCCCCCTGCTTCGGTCAAAATCAACTCTGGGGCTGCAAAGTCCCAATCTTTGGGCGCACCTCTGCCGGAAAGGGAAATAAACCCATCCACCTGCTGTTCCACAATGGCGGCAATTTTGCACCCGATACTCCCCATATATTGTTGGGTTTGGCAGGGTAGGCGTTGCAAGAGTTCGTCCAATTTCTCTCCTTTGCGGGTGCGTCGCGTCAGTAGACATAAGTCCTCCAGGCGATCGCGGGCGGAGACTTTGACGGGGGTGCGATCGCCGTTGCGGGTTTCCACAAAGGCACCCCCTCCACGCTGGGCGTAATATAATTTCTGGGCTGAAGGGACTGCTACCACTGCGACGACGGGTTGCCCCTCATAGACTAAGGCAATATGTACCGCATAGTTCGGGTTTTGCTGAATGTAGGCGCGGGTTCCGTCGATGGGGTCAATAATCCAAACCCATCGGCATTGACGGCGATCGCGGTTGGTGTGGGATTCATAACTTTCTTCACTCAGATACCCAAATTCCAGACTGCCAAAGGCAATTCGTAATTTTTGTAAAATATACTCGTTCGCGGCAACATCTGCATTGGTGACCGGACCTTCTTTTTTTTCTCTAACTTTTAGTTTCCCGGCTGCATCGGTATGATAGTAGGTCAGAATATCCGCACTACCCCAACCAATCATCCGGGCGATCGCTCCTATCTCCTCCAATTTCTCTAAGCGATTGTCCGTCATTTGTGATCCCAATTGTTTGCTTTTGCTCATTTTTCTCTATAGTGATTGCTCTAATTTAAAAACACTCTCCTTGCCATTGATCCGATTTTTTTATACCTTTCAAAAGTCCAGCTTATCTTTAATCTTAAATTTGAGATGTCCTTTCTATCCTAACTTAATGAATGTTTGATTGATTCAAGATTTCTTAACTTTGGGTCTTCTTCCTAACGATTTTTCAATCATTTGACCTAATCGACCTCTTGCTTTGATTCGATGATCGCTCTCCCCAACCCCGTTGTCAGATCCCTCGACAGTCCCCTTTTTAAGAGGGAAGCCAGAGAAATAAATGTTTAATTCACGGGGGGCCTGAGAGACTTCTGCCATTCCTCTCATTGACATACCCACCTATTGCTTTTGGCATTGATTTCCTCTCAAGAATCAACTTAACCACTCGGGAGAGAAAACAAGACCAATTAGACTCGCCGAAAAAAGGAGTCCAATTGGTCTAAAATAGGCACTTTTACTTTGAATGGCTTGGATTGAATGGCTTGGAGAGAATTTATTATTTTCCCCCAATCGGCTTTAAAGTGGGTTTACTCTAATCTCTTAAGTTGCTCCGAAAGTGGAGACTGCTCCCTTTTCATTCCAGTCAATGTTCTACATAAGCCCACTGCTTCCAATCTCGACGACGGGACAATCCTTTAATTTCAATATCAATATGATGGGTTTCAGCAATTTCAAAAATTCGGCGCAATCCTGCTCTAAAATTTTTTTGTTTACTGTTAAAAGAAATAGAGTTGCGTAAGGGCTCCCGCGTTTGAATATAAACTACGCGGTTGTCTTTACGATTGGACACTAAAATGGCTCGTTTTACATCAACCCAGGGGATAATCAGCCTCGGACTTAGAGGACTTCGCCGCACGATTCGAGTGCTACTGATTTCTACCGCTGCACACAGTTCATCGGCAATAATTAATAATGGACTGGTCATTGCAATCCAAATCATCCCGGTACCAATCGGAATAAAAATCAGTGATAGACAGGCACAGATTAAGTAAAAAACTCCTAATCCCCAGCCTATCCATCGATGACGAGGATATAGCCGCAGGAATTGTTCTCGGGTTTCCATGGTTCCTTCCCCTACAAGGGTTAATAGATTAATTTTAGTGAATTAAAAACGGCTCTAAATCCTTCTAAGGAGATAGGTTTGGACTGGCTTCAGGTCAGGTTCATCCAGTGACGTGTCCCCCAACTTTCACAAGCACGGGAAGCAATTTTTGCGGCACCAGCCAAAGCCCGCTCAAAAGTTTCTTGTAAAATATAATGACAAAAGGCTCCGTGGAAAATATCGCCAGACCCTAATGTATCAACCGCTTTAATTTTAGACACTTCTAGAGAACCCTGTAGGCCATTGCTGAGGTATTGAATCGGTTTTTCACCATTAGTGATGGCAATATGTGGAATTCCTAGGTTGGAAAGATAGGTAAACACTTGGGAGGAATTATAGCAGTTTGGGGGATAAAAGTTACTGGAACAAATTGCATAACAAACGAAGGGCAGGATTTTTTCAAATCCAGGTTTCCAGCTTCCTCCATCAATCACGATAGGGATATTTTGGGCGTGACTGATTTGGGCAATGAGTTGACTCACTGACATTTGATGTCCATCGATCAAGACTATGTTAAAATTGTCCCAGGAATCTAAGGGTAGAACATCAGTAAGGATTGGCGATTTTGTGGCATTGATAGAGATGACAGCCCGATCGCCGGTTGCTTCGGTGACGATAATCGAAGAAAGGGGAGGCGGTTCGGTGCGGTTGGGGTCTAAATCGGCGATCGCCACACCATAGCGTTCTAACTCCTCATAAACAATGGCGGTGAGGGGATGTTTTCCAACTGCCCCTAGTAGGGTGGGCTGATTGCCCAGATAACTAAAGGCGATCGCCGCATTGGTAGCGGGTCCCCCAGCATTTATAATAGAGTCCGAGGCCACAATTTTCTGATTATTCTTTGGCACTCCTGCCGTTAAATACATCACGTCAATGGTGACTAAACCTACAAACAATCCTTGTTTTGCCATTGTTTCATCTGATCACTTGAGGGTAGAGGTTTTTTGGATTCACAATTTTCCTCGGTTTATACTTTATCATTAATTGGGATAATAATAAAGGAACGGACAGGGAAGTGCCGTCTTCTATTGTTGGTTACATCGTCAGTCTTAAAATGGTGAAAATTTAGCCCTTTTTTCATGGAAATTGATTCAAAACTAGGCACGCTTTATGTAGTGGGAACCCCCATCGGTAACCTGGAAGATATGACTTTTCGGGCGGTACGAATTTTGCAGGAAGTTGATGCGATCGCCGCTGAGGATACCCGCCACACGGGGAAATTGTTACATCATTTTCAAATTAAAACCCCGCAAATTAGCTATCACGAACATAATCGGCAACAGCGGATTCCAGAATTAGTAAATCGATTAGAGGCCGGTGCAGCGATCGCCCTCGTCACTGATGCAGGAATGCCGGGAATCTCGGATCCCGGATATGAACTCGTCAAAGCTTGTGTGGAAAACGGAATTCCTGTGGTGCCGATTCCGGGACCGAGTGCCTGCATTACCGCCTTAAGTTCAGCCGGTTTAGCTGCGCGTCGATTTACTTTTGAAGGGTTTTTACCTTTGAAGGGAAAAGAACGACAGCAGCAGTTGCAGGAATTAGAGACAGAGACAAGGGCGATTGTGCTTTATGAAGCGCCCCATCGGTTGCGCAAAACCTTGCGGGACTTAGAGACAATCTTGGGAGGCGATCGCCCCCTGGTTTTAGGGCGAGAGTTAACCAAGCTACACGAGGAGTTTTGGCGCGGAACAATTGCCGAGGCTGTAGCACATTACACTGACAATTGTCAACCGAAAGGAGAATTTACTTTAGTCATTGAGGGGGCCGACCGCTCAACCCCGGTTTTTTCAGAAGAGAGCCTCAAGGCCGCATTGCAAAATGCGATCGCCCGAGGACTCACCCGTTCTGAAGCCACCCGACAGCTTGCTCAGGAAACCGAACTTCCCCGTCGCCAGATTTATCAACTCGCCCTGACCCTAGACGAGCCAAGTGCCGAGGAACCGTAAAAAGCCGTTGTTATTGCAGCTTAAAGGGATGGGAGGGCCAACGGGGGCAGTGTCTCTTCCTACTCCAGATTGACCCTTACAGCGAATAAACTTGACCGTCAATCAACAAACGGGTGATTCCCTTCGATTGTAAATAAACGCTAGTTTTTTGTAGCATCTGCCCATCCGGAACCTTGATCACCCGTTGATTCCGGGCCGAAAAGCGACGAGCTACTCGGTGATTGTCAAAAACCGGCAGAGTTTTTTCGTAAAACTCTTGAGCGGGAATTTGTCCTAGCTCAGCAAATTCTTTAAGAGGGCGAGTAATTAACTCAGCCCCTTTGTCTACGACGATATAACAAATTTTTGGAAGTTCAGCTTCTGCCAGGGGTAAAACTTCAACGATGGTAGAAGTCCGAAGCTGACGTTGCCGCAATAGGGGTTCATCCTCCTCCCACTCCTCGTCATCGTCTTCGTCATCCTCATCTAATTCTTCCTCCTCGTCCTCTTGATCCAAATCTTCCTCATCCAAGAGTTCTTCTCCCAACATTTCCTGGAGGGCACTGGTTTCGATGGGTGGATAGGGATCTCTAAAGTTTTCCTCGGGGAGTGGAAGCTCATTTTTATTTTCTTCCTCAGAAGCGCCAGAAGCCGAACGCAAACGAATGCCTCGTTGACGCCCAGAAGCCAGGGGCTGCTCATCCTCATCTTCTAGGGGTTCTGGATCGCTAGGAAGGAAGCGACCGGAACGCTTTTGCTGGATGAGGGATTCATATTCCTCTTCGGACAACGTGCTTTTGAGGATGCGGCTAATCGTCGAGCTACTGACGCCATAACGACTTGCCAGGGTTAAAGTGGTTTCTCCGGGCTGTCGATACAGGTCGATAATGTCGCTTTTGTCAGATTCAGATAGTTTTCGAGAACTCATGCCGCATCATCGGGGGTAAACATTTGGACGAGAGTCGGAGGCAGTGAACGCGCGATCGGGGGATGAGCGCCATCTTAGCGCGGCCAGTGTCCGAATGGGGGAGGACTAGAATATCATGCCATTGTTAGATTAAGAGGGATTTATGAAGCAGCCTTGTTTTAGACGCGTAATTTCAACAGAGTAAGTATGGATTAAGTGGATTCAATCCGAACCCCCTCCCCGTCTGCGCCCCCGGGAACGAGAGCGAGTAGAGATATCGTATTCCAAGACGGCACCAATGCCGAACAGAACGGCACTCAAAACCCAGAAGACTTCTAAAAGGCTGCCGCTTTCATAGTTGGCGACGCGGGATTCGGCGTACTTAAACCACATATCGGCAATATAGAGTGAAAAAGTAGCCGCAGCAATCATCCGCCAGGACTGAGAAAAGCGTCCTCCCCAGAAGGCTAACAACAGTGCCGTTGCCAAGATCAGGAGCAAGACATCCATGCTCACATAAAACAAGCTCACGTAGTTACCCACGGGAGTCAGAGCCTCGTCAATGGCCACAATGAAGCCTGGAGCAGCTTGGGCGCTTCTGGAGACAGGAGCCGGGGTAGATGTCCCAGAGCTTGTAGGGGGGCGGGAGACTTGCTCGATCGCCTGGGGTGAAGCTGCCGGGGGCAAATCGCTCGGTTCAGACACCGACAACCAGTAGGCTAAGGCTATCCCGGCTAAGGCGATCGTTCCTAAGACGGCCCACTGCCAAACTTCTAAATTCAGCTTCCGTCCCGAGACTGCTAAAACCATGCCAATAGTTAGGGAAATATAGGTAATCCCGTAAAAGAAATCTCCCAGAGACACATCCGGCGCGAGATTCCAATACAACTCCCATAAGCCAAATAATACGCCGCCTAGAAAATAGCACAGCATTCCAATGCCAATTGCCAACCAGACATTACGCCCGCTGACAATTTGTGGAGCCCGCCAATTTCTAAAACACAAAATTGCCGCCCCCAAGAAAGCACCTAATTCAAATATTAACGTACCGATTGAATACCATAACGGCCTCCCCACTCCGGGAGACTCGGGTACGCTAAATAACAAAAAAAACAACAGAGCCAAAACAGCCCAAGTAATTCCAGCCACCACTAGGGTTTGAGCTGCAAACAAGGGTTGAGAACTGGTTAATTTATCGGAAGTTGTTCGCATAGAAATTCCCAAATTGCTAACGGGGCATCGGTCTTTTCGTCTAAAACTTTTTTAAACGTAGAAACAGCCCAGGGATTGCCTAGAGAGCCGTTTGTTAACGACAAGAGTACAGAACACACTTGTCAAGCTGAGTTTCAAGACAGGGACCACATTTCACCCAGAGGAGATTGATGCAGCCAATCTTTAAACTGCTTGCGTTCCGCTGAGGGCATATCTTGCAGGATATCTAAGGCTCGTTCTACAAAGCTGGTATTCCCAAAATATTCTTTGCCCAAGCGATAAAGCTCTTGTAACAAAGTATTGAGATGATGCTCTTGCCAAGCCGGGACTTGAGCGCCGCCCAAGGGGTCCATATTGAGCAACTGGTTGACGGCATCCGGTGATTCCGCTTGAGGAAAGCGCCATTTTTTAAAGGTTTCAGCCATTTCCTTTTCAAATGAACTCGCTTGCCGATTGCCCAGCAAGTCTTCTATATCAAAAAAAACCGCTTGCAACATTAAAATACAGGCTTGGGTGTACAGGGGCGCTGCTGCGACCCCTCCGTGAGCATCCTCCGTAAGCTGGTCAAGACGGATTTTGCCCCAAACACTGTAGCGGTCAGTCTCTTCGAGCAAGACGCAAGCTTTCCCCCGGTTATCGGTCAGGTCCCTCCAAAAGGCCCTAGCTTCATCCGCCTGTTGAGCGCTAAACACGTTAATTAAGCGAAAGGTCTGACCTTGATAGTTCAAAATCGGTATTTGCTGACCCGTTTTTGGGTGCTGAATACCTGTTATTTCAACATCCTGCCGTTTCAGAATAAACATGACGCTGCCAATTGAGTCCTCGTGGCCTGTGGGTGCTGTCGGTTCAATGGAAATGGTACTTGCAAGGGTTTTGTTTGTCGCCCTGTTTGGTTTCAAGGTTGAGTTGAACCGCACTTAGGCTTTAGTTTATTCTGACTCACGCAGTTAATCGCAACACTGCAAGTCTTGCTCATTTCCCTGGCGACGTAATTCAACGCCCTGACTAACCCCTATCTTACTCTATGCCTCCTCCAGAAAAACTCCAAGCTTGCTATTCCCACTTTTGAAATTAACTCCGGGGGTCAATGATAGTCTAGGGGATCAGTACAGCACTTAAAAACCGGGTTTCTTCGCAAAAAACGTACTCCTTAAGTGGTAATGAGGCTTAGAGACTCGATTTCTTCTCCCCTTACTCTAATACGGTACTGACGACTTAGGCGCTTCAGCTTACGGGTTCTCTGGCATTCTTGCACTGAAAGCCTACGGCCAGATAGAAATTTCTTGGCCTACCTGTTGATGTTCCTTTAAGATGATCCTCGCACGGGGCTAACTTTTGAGGGGGAAAACGCAATCTGCTGCGAAAGCAGCTATGCAAATGCCCTCTTGTTTGGTAAAGTAAGAAATCAAGGCTTACAGCCATTTGGTTTTTGAGAGTCTGCTAGACTGGCTCAAAGGTGGGAATTGAAGCCGATTTTTCTTAGAACAGTTGTTTGGGTGCGTAACTCAGGTGGATAGAGTAGCGAACTTCTAATTCGTTGGTCGCAGGTTCGAGTCCTGCCGCACCCGTTTCTAGGTTTAGGTTAATTCCCGGTAGGGCAAAAAAGGCGATCGCCTTCTTTGCCCTAATTCCTATTAAAAAGCAGGGTCTTAAAACTCTTTCAAGTCTTAGACCCTGTTCATGCTCTTGCTTTCAAAAGCCCGTGACGAGGATTGAACTCGTGACCTCACCCTTACCAAGGGTGTGCTCTACCACTGAGCTACACGGGCAGACAAAATTCAACGTTCCCAACTTTACTCGGTCTTAATTTTTAACCGATTATTTTGAACCTTGAAGGAATTGTGGTGGGCCGAGCTGGATTTGAACCAGCGTAGGCGTAGCCAGCGGATTTACAGTCCGCCCCCATTAACCGCTCGGGCATCGACCCTTTTTTGTCCACAATTACTAATACTAGCAGAACTCTCACAGAAGTCAAGAGTTTAAGCAAACTTTTTTTTAAGCTCGGGTTTGGCCCTGACTCGAATAGCTCATCGACCGTTCCCCCGTTTGCTGCGAATACTCATGGGAAAGGCATTGACGACCCCCTTGCGGTGGGTGCGGTTGTCCAAATCACTCTCATCGTAAATTTCCCCGACGAGTTCTTCGAGAATATCTTCTAGGGTCAACAACCCGACGGTTCCCCCATACTCATCGACAACGATCGCAATATGCAGGCGCTGTTGCAAC
>JBBQFN010000052.1:0-25805 GCA_038321985.1 Cyanophyceae cyanobacterium
GTATTTTGGGGATTTATGAGACTCGTTTTGGTCACTTTTAGAGCTAGAAGCCTTGACTTGTAAGGCTTTCAGTTCCTGGGCTGGGGAGCGAGTACAAAACTAATTAGAAAAACTTATCACCAAAAAGTCTGAAGAGCCAAATATTCTACAATTTTAAAATCCAATAAAACATTATTAAATTTAAAATTTATAATTAATATTTTTAATTTACTTCCCTGATAAATTACCAAAATTTAATCCATAAATTGTAAACTTAATATTAAGTAGTCGAGGCCGATTAAAGTTAAGGCAGAGGGAGGATATAAAATTAAAGAAAGTCCTGTTTTGGAGATTAGACTTCTTGCAGAGTTGTAAAAAGCCCCCTAAAAAAAGGCGGGTTGGGGGAATTTCTACGCAATGAAAGCAAAAGGTCTATTATCCTGGGAGACGGTATGCGATCGCCTCGATCGCGGAATGGACATGACTAGCACTGCGGGGCACATAGTCAAGAACTTAACTCCTTCCAGGGGTTAGTTCCGGAGTCAGCAAGCGCACAGGGGTTTGAATCGACACCGGGAGTCATGGCGATCGCTGTGAACCTCATTTTTCCATTGGGGTCGTCGGCAATTGCCCTGAAAAATTTGTAAAATGAAGTGGAAAATGCCCATCTTTACCATTTTTCGCCTTCTCCCTATTTTGCCCCTCCTCTATCCCCTCAATTGTGGCATTTTATCTCAAAATTTATAGACCGTGCGATCGCCACCCCGTCTGATAAAACTTCGGAATGAACTCCGGGAATAACTAGCTAGTCGAGGACCTAATTTATTACCAATTTCTGGCAGGAAATAAAGCTATCTCACCAGAAAGAATCGAGGGATTTAATCGATTTTTTTAAGTGAATCCTTCCTTGGATAGATGTAAAAATTCCAGGAAATCATGTAAACCCAAGATGAGCAGAGACAGATCCAGGGCAAAATAATTGCCAAGTGAGTCCGAGAACCCAAATAACCAGGATGTCTGTAAATGATGGAACAGCAACCAGCCAAAAACACAAAACCATTGGGATTGACAGGTAGCTATTATCTGGAAACCCTACAAAAGGCTCGTGACTGGTCCAGCACACCTCTGGGCGCGATCAAGACTTGGGGTCCCAGTTGGTGTACCGCAGTAAGTATGGGTCTGGCATCCCAATTTCCAACCCTACTATGGTGGGGTCCCGAACGGCTACTGATTTATAATCAAGCGGCCCTAAACTGGGTGGGGGACCGGAATCATCCGAACTCCCTGGGTAAAGCCGGACGAGAAGTGGTACACCCGGAAACTTGGAACATTCTCTCTCCCATGCTAGAACGGGTGTTCAGCAGCGGAGAGGGGGTGGGAATAGAGAATTGTCATCTTGTGTTTGATGCCGAGGACTCGGGGGTGGCTGGTGGTTGCTTCAGTCTCTCTCACAGCCCAGTCTATGATGAATATGGTTGCATTTGTGGGGTATTGACCACGGCGATCGCCATTCCTGATCCGAAGAAGGAGCCCCCTAGGGATGGGGAAGAAACCTCGCTCCCTTCCGCTGTAGGGGTTCCCCAGGGTGAGTCTGCGCTCCCCGCCCGTATCTTGCTGGTTGATGATAATTCGGTACGCCGCAATTATGTAGAGTCCCAACTGCTGCGCCGGGGATATCAAGTCAAAACCGCAGGCGATCGCACAACCGCCCTAAATGCCGCCCGGGATTTCGCCCCTGAAGCAATTCTCACCGAAGCGATCGCCCCGGAAACTGAAAAAGTAGAGTGGTTACAGGAATTAGGCGCGGGATTGAACGGAAAAAATATCCCGGTTATCCAGTTTCCGCTCCCGGTTGAGGACGGCGAATCCGTGGACATCGCCCTGAAAACTGAGGGATGGCAGGATTTTTCCCACTGCTCATTTAGTGTTTACGAACTGCGCACAGGGGTCAAAACTCCCTTAGAAATTGCTCCACTCCGTCAAGGGGCGAAGCTGTGGGAACAGGCACTACGCGAATTCCCCACGGCGACAGAGGAGGAAACCCCCTCTTTTTTAGAAAGCATCACCGATGGGGTTGCCTGTTTTGATCCCCAGGGACGTTATACTTATATTAATACAGCGGGGGCGAAACTGCTCAATCAGCAGCCCGAAAACCTGATTGGACAATCTCCCTGGGAGATATTTCCCCAAAGCGTTGGCAGTTCTTTTTATCGGGGGTATCATCGAGCCTTGGCAGAAGGGAGAGTGATCGCACTTGAAGAGGATTATCCCCCATTGCAAAAAAGGTTTGAAGTGCGGTTTTATCCTCATCAAGGAGGGCTTTGTGCTTATTTTCGAGAACAGAGTGAGAGAACGAATACGGGGAGGATAGAACTTCACCAAGAACGGGATTTTTTGGCTGGGGTGGTGAATGCCATTCCTAATTTAGTCGTCATTCTCGATTGCCAAGGGCGGATTGTGAGTTTTAATCAGGCGTGCGAAACAACCACGGGTTATGGTTTTGGGGAAGTTCAGGGGAGTTATCTGTGGGAACGGTTGTTGGTTCCTGAGCAAATCCAGTCAGTGAGAGCTGTGTTCGAGAACTTGCGCTCAACGGGGATGGCCCGGGAGTATATCAACGACTGGGTAACGAAAGATGGATCCCGACGAGCGATCGCCTGGTCCAATGCGGTCTTACGCGACCGGGATGGGGAGATAGAATATATTATCGCCACCGGCATTGATATCAGCGATCGCTATGCTGCCGAAGCCGCCCTGCGTCAGTCCACGGAACGCTTTCGTATAGCTGCGGAAAACGCCAGCAATTCGATTTATGAATGGGAGATTGCCACCGGAAAAGTGGAATGGTTTGGGAATGTGGATGAACAGCTTGGATATCAGGCGGGAGAATTTTCTCGCACTCGACAAGCATGGCTTGATCGCCTGCATCCGAATGATCGAGATCGGATTCAAGGTGCGATACAACGCCATTTACAGACCCGCGAACCCTTTAATGAAGAGTACCAAATTCAGCGGGCTGATGGGATTTATGTCTATTGGAGCGATCGGGGAACTGCCCTCTGGGATGAACAAGGACAACCGTATAAATGGATCGGGGCTACAACCGATATAACTTTGCGTCAGTGGGCGCAAAAAGAAATCCTTAAGCTCAATCGCACCTTAAATCGCCGGGTTAAAGAGCTACAAACCCTACTGAAATTTATCCCCATAGGCATTGCTATTTCTGAGGATTCACGTTGTGAGCAAATCAGATTTAATTCTGCCCTAGCCCAGAATTTAGGGATTTCTTCTCCGATTGTACCCCATTCTACGCCGCTGCCATCTCCAAGCGAACATGGATTTAGGTTCTATCATCATGGCCGGGAACTGACTCCTGAAGAATACCCCATGCGATATGCTGCCACACAGCGGGTAGAAGTGCTAGAGTTTGAAGTCGATGCAATTCATGAAGATGGCAGAGTAATCGAATTTCTGACCTATGCCGCCCCGATCTTGGATGAAGAAGGCCAAACCCGAGGATGTGTAGGAGCATTTGTAGATATTACCCAGCGGAATCGGACCGAAGAAGCCCTCCGCAACAGCGAAAAACTCTATCGTTCCCTTGCGGAAGCTCTCCCGCAAATGATTTTTTTGTGTACCCTTTACGGGAAGATAGAATATAGCAATCCCAGCGGGTTGAATTATACCGGGTTGAGCTCAGAGCAAATTTTGGTCTGTTCGGCCTTAGATTTTATTCATCCACGCGATCGCCAAGAAGCAATTGGCGCATGGCGAAACGCCATCACCACGGGAACCGCTTACGAAATAGAGATTCGCTTGCAGCGGTGTGATGGGCTTTACCGTTGGCACATCCTCCGCATGAATCCCATCGCCGGAGTTAGCGATCGCATCCTTCATTGGTTAGGAACGGCCACAGATATTGAGGACCGCAAGCGATCGCAACAGCAAGAACAGTTTTTAGCCCAGGCAAGTAGCGTGTTGGCGAATTCCCTAGACTATCAAACCACCTTAGATAGTCTAGCTCATCTCACCGTACCCAACATAGCCGATTGGTGTGCGATCGATGTCGTGGAAAAAGAGGGGACAATCGAGCGGCTGGCGGTAGCTCACATAGATCCAGCCAAAGAAGAACTCGCCCGAGAACTTCATCGACGTTATCCCCCTAAAAAAGAAATGACAACAGGGATGCGTAATGTCCTGCGCACTGGACAATCAGAACTTTATCCCTATCTCCCCGACTCTGTGCTTATCCAGTCCGCATCCGATGCAGAACATCTCAGAATTTTGCGGGAATTACGCTTAAGTAGCGCCATGTGCGTCCCCCTGAAAGCGCGAGGACGAACCCTGGGCGCGATCACATTTGTGTTAGAGGCAGGCAGTCGCCGCTACGATCGCACAGACTTAATTGTAGCCGAAAAATTGGCTCATCGCGCCGCGATCGCCCTGGATAACGCCCGTCTTTATCGGGAAGCACAAGAAGCAAACCGGCTTAAAGATGAGTTTCTAGCCACCCTATCTCACGAGTTACGAACTCCACTCAATTGTATTCTGGGATGGTCACAGATTTTACGAAATCGCCGACTTTCTGAGGACAAAATGGGATTAGCCTTAGAAACCATCGAACGTAACGCCCGGGCGCAGTTTCAACTAATTGAGGACATTCTCGATGTTTCGCGGATCATCACGGGAAAATTACGGCTGAATGTGACCTCAGTCTCCCTGATGAAGGCGATCGCCGGGGCGATCGAATCGATTCGTCCGGCTGCCGATGCTAAACATATTCAACTCAAGACTCATCTTGATCGCCATGCCGGAACTGTTTCCGGCGACCGCGATCGCTTGCAACAAATTGTCTGGAACTTACTCTCGAACGCCATTAAATTTACACCCCCCCAGGGCTGCGTTACTGTTTTTCTGGAGCAATATGAGAGTTCCCTACAAATCCGAATTGTGGATACAGGGCAGGGAATTAAATCGGAATTTTTACCCTACGTCTTTGATCGCTTCCGGCAGGCTGACAGTTCTACCACGCGTGCCCATAGTGGGCTGGGACTCGGACTGGCGATCGTGCGTCACCTCACCGAACTCCACGGTGGTACAGTCAGTGTTCAGAGTCCGGGGTTGGGTCAAGGTGCGACCTTCACCCTAGAACTTCCCCTGATGCCTCCGTGCGAGCTATCGGATCCCACAGACCATAATGGCGCAACTTTAAAGACTTCCGAGGCTGTCAACCGGGCAGCTTGTCTGGACGGGATGAGAATTCTGGTGGTGGATGATGAAGCCGATGGGCGAGACTTAATCGCCCTCGTTTTGGAAGAGTGCGGTGCACAGGTACAAACCGCAGCCTCGGTGCGTCAGGGCTTAATCGCCCTTCAGAACTTTTCCCCCCAAGTGCTAATTTCGGATATCGCCATGCCCGAAGAAGATGGATATACTTTGATTCATCACATTCGGAGGAGGGAATTATCCGAAGGGGGATATCTACCCGCAGCCGCAGTCACAGCCTATGCCAGGGCAGAAGACCGCACCCGAGTGCTCCAAGCTGGGTATGATATCCACTTACCGAAACCTGTGGATACAGCCGAATTAATCGCCGTAGTCGAACGCCTTGCCGCGCGATCGCATCAGATCTCATAAACGGAGGAGGGGCCATCGCCTTGCAGATTTACCGATAGCAGGCTAAGCGCTGTTGCACTTGGTTCCGCAGCGTCGGACTTTCCAGCGATCGTACCACCTGCATCGCCAGATCAAATTCCCCCAATCGTCCATAGCCGATGGCGATTTCTTCATACAAACTCCCCCGATCCATCCAGTCATCTACTTCTGTGTACTGAATCAGATTCCCCTCGGCATCTGTCTGTCCCTTCAATATCAGGAGATTCGATTCTTCCCCCGGAATGGTCTGTGCAATATCAAAGGATTGGTCTAACGCTTCGCGGGCAAAATCCCGTTTCCCCATTTTCATAGTTTGATCGGCGATCTTAATCAGATGACTAACCCGTTCTGCGGGTGATTTTAATAAATCAAGTAGCTGATAGGCTGAATTCATTTCTCCCGATTCGATGAATTTTTCGGCCAGTCGATTAATTAAAGTGCTTTGGAAATATTCATCTTTCATCCCCCTGATTAGCTTCAATCCAAAGTCATAGAGTCTTGCTTCCAAAAGCCGATCAAATACTGTTACCCAGGCATAAGAATTTTCTTGGACCTGGTTACTCATTAAGAGGGCTTGGGTAAATAATTCTTCAGCCTTTGCCGGTTGTCCCGCTTTAGCATATTCAGCCGCAATTCCCGCAAGGGCTTCAAATTTTAGCTCATCACTCTCTAGGGAATCAACTAATTTTATCCCCCGGTCTAATAGTTCAGCCCCCCGTTCCGTTTGTCCAAGTTTTTGATAAGTAAAGGCGACTGTGACTAAGTTAATCGGAAAAATTTCCGCAGCCTTAACCGCGATTTCATCATTCCCTCGGGTAGCTGCCGCCGTTGCCAATTCTAACAAAAGGGTCTGTTGTTGTTCCGGGTAGGGAATTTTCCGGGCAGCTTGAATCGCCTCATCATATAGTCCCACCCGAGTATAATCCCGAACCATATCCATCAGGAGAAACTGTTGTTCCTGCTGGTCGGGAATCGTCCCTAATGTTTCTAGGGCTTTTTGGGCAATAGCCGTGGCTTGATCCCGTTGTCCTTGAGTGGCATATTCAACCGCAATGGCACTGAGAACTTTGGCGTTGATTTCCGGACTTACCACCGGCGTGAGTTCCTTTAAAGCAAGGTCCGGATATCCCGCTTCAGCATAGTGCATCAAAATAGGGGTAAGGGCTATCATCCGACTATTTTGATCTAAAATAAAATTAACATTTCGCACTGCCTCGGTAAATAAGGGAACGACTCGGTTGGTTTGTCCCTGTTTGGCAGATTGTAATCCTATTTCGGCTAAAATCCGGGCTTTAATTTCTGTTTCACTGACCCGATCTAGCACAATTTGGTGAGCGCGCTCGATGTTACCTTGCTCGGCCAAATCTCGGGCGATCACTGCAAAAGTGTCACTTCGATAATAAGCCTGAGAAATCTTATTGGCAATCTCTAGGGCTTTATCAACCTGTCCAATTTTCCCATAATAAATGGCGAGGGGTTGGAAATCCCAGGCTTGACTATAGGCATCTTGATAGGTAATCGATTCGGCGTGATGGAGCGATCGCCCCAGGATTTGTGAGGCTTGAATTGTATCTCCCAAAGCAACATAGGCGCGGGCGATTTCGGACAATCCCTTAGTTTTAAACGCCGCACCTCGGATGCCGGTTTCTGCTAGACTTGCGCGGGCGAGGGTTGCCAGGGCGCGATCGCGTTGTCCACTTTCGGCATACAACCGAGCAATTCCTGCTAAAGTCCTGGTTTTCCCGTAGCTATACCCGCTATCGAAGGTATTACTTACTCCCACTGCTGCCTCTAGGACGGGTGTCCCCAGATCGCCCATTCCACTTTCCACCAGGCGATCGATCAACTCTTCCAGTATCCCCTCTTGCGCCTGAGTGCCATTCACAATTTCCGTAAACGACAAGACTTTATCTCGGCTATTGCTAACACTTTGCATCAGTTGAAATAGCTCTGTCAAGTCCTGAGTGGCTCGCTCCAGTTTCCGAAGTTGGATATTATCCTGAGCGCGATCGCGCAATTCTAACAGGCGGTTTTGAGTGGGTTGGTTGCGTTCTTCCTGGCAATTCAAACCCTGGGCGATCGCCAACGGTTCCAGCCCCTTGCAGCCATTCATTAACAAAATCATACCTAACCCTAAACTCACGGTCCTGGCGACTGATTTTTTCATAGATTTATCGGGGTTCGTTATCGGTTCCTTTGTCTGATTCAGAAATGTTTTGAGGTAGATTTTTCCCCAGATGTTCTTGGCCCAAAAACTGTTCCAAATTTTCAGAAGTTTCGGGCTGTTTATCCCCCCATTCCGAGGCCCTTTCCGCTGCTTTTTTACTCGACCCTTTAGCCACCCGATAGAGTGGCGTTGGCTGAGGAAGAGGCTCCGAGGAACCGGGCAGCAGTTCTAAGGGCGGGGATTTAGATACAGGGGGTTCGGGACGATTGGGGGGGTTTTGTTGCTTCGTTTTAGCGAGGCCGCGCCGTCGTTGAGACGTGCCTTCCTCTGCGGTATCTTCTGCAACCACCTCATAGAGAATTGCCCGTTTATTTTTCTGGGTGCCTTTTCGTAAAATCCGGCCTAATCGTTGAATATACTCCCGAGTTGACCCCGTTCCTGATAGTAAGATTGCCACTCTCGCATCTGGCACATCTACCCCTTCATTTAAGACATGAGAGGCGATAATCGTTTTATAAACCCCTTCTTTAAATCGGGTCAAAATTTCGTGACGTTCTTTCACCGGCGTTTGATGGGTTAGGGCCGGAATTAAAAAATCTTGAGAAATGCGATAAACTGTCGCATTATCCGCAGTAAAAATTAGGATACGTTCCGGGGAATGTCGGGCCAGCAAATCCGCTAAAATCCGCATTTTTCCATCAGTACCCAAAGCGATTTCTTTCGCTTCCCGGTGGGCTAACATAGCCCGACGTCCCTGGGGCGATCGGGCTGAAGATTGTACAAAGTGTTGCCATCCTTGCAGACTCCCCAGAAAGATGTGAGATTGTTGTAAAAACTCATTGCGAGTTTTAATCAAGTGATCGTAGCGATCGCGCTCCAATTGGGAAAGTTTAACTTTAATTTGGACAATTTCATGTTCTGCTAAAGCGCCCCCCGCTAACTCTTCCGGGGTTTTACGATAGACTTCCGGACCGATTAATTGAGTTAAATCGGCGTGTTTACCATCCGATCGCTCAGGAGTTGCCGTTAATCCCAACCGATACGGCGCGATCGAATATTCTGCGATCGCCCGATTAAAATCCGTAGGCAAATGATGACACTCGTCAAACACTATCGACCCATAGCGATTTCCCAATGCCTCTGCATGGATGGCCGCACTGTCATACGTCGCTACTAAAATCGGACTTTTATCTCGAGAACCGCCCCCCAATAACCCCACCTCCACATCGGGAAACGCCGCTGTCAACTGCGCATACCACTGATGCATCAAATCCAAAGTCGGAACCACAATCAGCGTCGTGCGCGGTGTCGCCTGCATCGCCAACTGCGCCAAATACGTCTTACCTGCCGCAGTCGGCAATACCACTACTCCCCATCGTCCCGCCTGTTTCCATGCTGTCAGCGCCTCTTGCTGATGTTGATAAGGCAGCATTTCAAAGCTAGGCACCAACTCTAGTGGCCCAAATCCCTTCGCCTCATCAATAAACTCCGTCCCCTCTGCTTTGAGCGCCTCAATCAAAGGACGATAGTCAATTGCCCGAACGCGAAACTTTTCCACCCGTTCATCCCAACAGGCAAAATCAATCCAAGCTTTACCTCGCGGCGGTGGATGCAGCAACAAAGTTCCCCGGTCAAACGTAATCGTCGGTATGCGGGCCATCAGTTTATCAAAGTTTTCATCCCTTACTAATTGTACTGGACTCGGGTACACTTTGAGCCGCGTTATTAAAAGCTAAATATTGGCTTCCCTTAAATAGGGATAAATATTTTCCCGGTTTGCTGGTTCTCACTTCCCTACACCCCCTTGTTTAGTCTTCTAATTTATAACCTAATTCAGCTAACTGGATACGAGATTGTCTCCAATTCGGTTGGACTTTGACAAAGATTTCCAAATAAACTTTACCCTCAATGAGCTTTTGCATTTGTTCTCGGGCAGCAGATCCAATTGCTTTTAACATTTGACCGCCTTTGCCGATAATAATTCCTTTTTGAGAGGGACGTTCTACATAAATAGTGGCTAAAATTCGAGTTAAATCCTTAGTTTCTTCCATGAGATCTAGGCTAATTGCCACGGAATGAGGCACTTCTTCTCGGGTTAAATATAGAATTTGCTCCCGAATCAGTTCCCCGATGATAAAGCGTTCAGGTCGATCAGTGACTAAATCCGGCGGATAATAATAAGGTCCAGGTTCCAGGCGATCGCGCAGTAAACTTAATAAATTATCGAGTCCATCCCCAGCAGTCGCCGAGAATTTTGCAATCGGCCAATTTTGGTTTTCAGCCAATTCCTGATAGCTGCGATCGATGACTTCAACATCCCTCGATCGCGATGAGTTAGAGCGCAAGTCTATTTTATTCAATCCTAGGATAACGGGTGTTTTTGTTTGTGTAAGAATTTCCGTAATAAAGCGATCGCCACCCCCTGCTTCCACCGAACCATCCACCATCAATACCAGGATATCTACCGAAGAAATGGCCCCGATCGCATTTTTTACCAATACCTTCCCCAACTGATGGTGGGGTTTGTGAATCCCGGGAGTATCCACAAAAATAAATTGAGCCTCTGGGGTCGTCAGAATCCCCCGTAAGCGGTTTCGGGTAGTCTGCGCCACCGGCGAAGTAATCGCAATTTTTTGTCCCACCAGTTGATTCATCAGGGTAGACTTGCCCACATTGGGCCGTCCGATAATGCCGATAAACCCGGATTTAAACCCGGCAGGGGGTTCGGGAATGAGAGAAAAATCTGAGGGAGTCAGGGTCGTACCTCCTAAAAAATAAAATGGGTTTCTTTCCATTTTAATTGATTTAGAGAAAAGCTCGCCTATTTTTTATAATTTATTTATAACTTAACATAAAGTTTCCCGGTTTAGCCCTGAGTAAAGTTCTGGCGATCGCCCTATCTGGGTTGATGACTTTTTGCAACCGACTGTTAAGAATTTGCAATAATTGCCCACAATCCAAAACGGAGATGCTAAAATCCCGCCATGAAACCTAAAGCCCTATCTAAACAAAGAAAGTATCATGAATAACTTTTCCGTCCTGGTTAAACTACTTCAAGATCGCGAATCCTTTCTGGAAGAAATCCACAAAGGAGTTAAACTCAACAGCAAAATCGTCTCCCTGCTGATATCTAGTGCCATCTTCTTTGGAATTTATGGGGCAATTATTGGGGCCTCCCATAGCTGGATGCAAGTCATTTCTTCCTTTTTTAAATTACCAGCGCTTTACCTGCTAACTCTGCTAATTTGTTTTCCTACTTTATATATTTTTAGCATCATTTTTGGTTCCAAACGTAATTTCACCCAGTATTTAACCTTGCTGATGACTGCGGAAGCCATTATGAGCGCCATCCTGTTTGGATTTGCCCCAATTACTCTATTTTTTCTGATTAGTACCCAAAGTTATGAGTTTTTTCTGTTGCTCAACGTAGCTATTTTAGGGTTAGCCGGATTTCTAGGGATCAAATTCTTTTATGAAGGGATGCAGCTGCTAGCGGAACCAGAAATAGCCGGACAAGATACCCGCACGAAACTGCTACAATTTTGGTTATTACTTTATGCTTTTGTGGGAACCCAAATGGCTTGGACCCTCAGACCTTTTTTTGGATCTAGCGGACAATTTCAACTCTTTAGAGATTTAGAGGGGAACTTTTACGTCAACGTCTTACAAGTAATAGGCAAATTATTGGGGTTGAACTAAAAAAACGGGCGATCGCCCTTGACACCACTTGACCCCATCAGGAGAGAATAAGAGGATTAAAACACTTATGCGCCCGGATTTAGAAAGTTCTATCGTCACCGAAAGCGAACTAGAGGCGATCGCAGGGGTAGAGGTTAGTGATATTGGGTTAAGTTTAGCCTACCGCCCTTCTTTCCTCCAAGATGTAAACAAACTGATATCCTTTGCGATCACTCAGTTGTTTATAGTGGGTGTCATTTTCATTTTATTAACCCCCCTGGGTATCCTCTTCGTCCGCAATTCGGGATTCTCCAGCGAAGAGATGACTACTACGGTTTATTTTCTCATATTCACCGGAGGAATAGCCACAGTCGCCACTTTGATGCTCAACTTATATTTATGGCAGCGATCGCAAAAATTTCAAACCTTTTGGAATCTCCTCGATCAGATTCAAAAATATAACGAAGTCGTGCGATCATTAGACATTTTAGATAAAATAGAAGCAGCCGGGGCCGAAATTCACCTCAGCGATCGCCAGGAAGTCCTCGAAGCCCTTAGCATCACCCGAGAAAGTTTACTCGGCAGCTTGCGAACTGAACGAATCCTCAGAGAAAATCAAGACCTCATTGATCGCCGTTATGAATTATTTGCTAAAATAGAGAATAACCTAGCCACCTTAAACCATTTACAAATCAGCGATGAAGCTACCGAATATGGGCGATTACTCAATCAAGCCCTCAAAATCGGTGTCAGTGTTGATCGCGAAATTCGTCGCCTCCAAAATCGCCCTTTTAATTAATACCTATAAAACCCTCATTTTCCCAAAATTTAATCATTTTGGAATCAAAGTAGCTATTTCCATAAAGTAGGGGCAATCCACGAACTGCCCCTCTATCCAATTGAACCCCTTCAATCCATCCGGTTATAGGGATTCTAAATCAATTCCCTTCGCCCGGAGTCGTTCTTTCAGCGCCTCTAATTCCGAGATTGCTTCTTCAGCGCGTTGGCGTTCTTCTTCAGCGCGTTGTCCTTGGATTTGAGCCATCTCCTCTGGTAACAAAATTAAATTACCATCCCCATCAAAAAACCGCAACCAAGTCGCCTTTTCCTGTTGCAAAGTTCCCTCCCAAGTTCCTAACCAGAACCCTAGAGACTCGCACCACAACCAACCGCGATCGCCCTTCGTTACCTCTTCATACGCATTCCCGCTTAACTTCCATCCCCGTAAGGACTCCGGCGCAAATGGGTCATATACAAAATACTCGGGGAGTCTAAATACCCGTTCGTAAACATCCTTTTTAGGTCCCAGATCCTCTCGGGCAGTCGAAGGCGACATCAACTCTACAATCACATCCGGATAGCGTCCCCCTTCGTCCCAGACTACCCAACCTTGTCGTTCCTTCGTCCCATCAACATTCAAAGAAACAAAGAAATCGGGTCCTTTAAAATCACGATTTCGGGCTTGTTCGCTACTAAAATATACGAACATATTGCCGCCGGTAAAATAGTCTTGCCGTCCAGCAAAAGCTTGATGAACTGCGGCAATTAGCACATTCATGGCGATGCGGTGACGATTACTTTCCAAGGGTTCTCCATCATCAAAAATTAAATCGGTTGGAGGCATCGTGGGAGTCCATTCATCCTCCATGTGAGCTTGCCGTTCTTGGGTGAGTTCAGCCGACATAAAATTCCCCACCAATTACTCAATAATTATAGGTTTCAGTACCACAGGAATACCGTAAGGGCAAGGCACGGCCTTGCCCTCTTCCTCTGACCCACTGATGTATCTATTCTAACAGCGATCACTCTATAAATAGGTCGCTGCATCGGAAACGTTCAATTTTCTAACGCCTCCTCAAATAAGCCCCTACCCCCTCACTTATTCCCTAAATCTGAAACCGAATGCTCAAGCTGATATTGCCATCTTAAAACCGCTTCTTTGAACTCCGGTAGCGAAATCGTTTCTATCGGTTCTGTTTCCAATAAAAGATTTTCTATTGTCACCGTTTGGGGAGAGAAAATCACCAAGTAAGCATTCCCCGATCGCCTCCATTCACAAATCTCTCCAGTCTCCAGCGCTTCTATTTTGTCCAGTAACTCCTGCACCCATTGCGGGCTATTCTGAATATCCAGAGTTAGAAACTCTAACACCCGACGATGAGCGTTACTTTGGTCGAACCAATCCGATTCATCCCAGTCTTTTTCAGTCATAATCATTATCGCCTTAAGGGAAAACCTGTATTAATTCTACCATCTCGATTTGTTGCCCCAGCAACTGTGTAGGAACTGCCATTACTAGCCGTACAAAACCGAGCTTGCTGGGTGGTCTCTGTAGGACCATTTAAGCCGCACCAGGCCCAGTTTGGTGCGCCGGAAGGACATCGTACCGGATTCGATTCAGCATAAGCAATCGAATTGATCACCTGTTCGTCGGTACAGCGATCGGGAAACATCGTGGAAAACTTTGTTCCTCCGCCAGCGGCATGAGTCCATTCTCCACCATAAATCCCTTGGCCGTTCAGAGATTGGGTTATTCTAAATTGTCTGACTGTAGAGGGATTTTGTCCTCTGGGTCGAGAATGAAATCCCACCACCTGACCGCTTCGATTAACTTCGCCGCAAAAGATGTGAGCATGATTAACCTGATGATTATTATAAGCGACAACCCAATGAGATGAACTTCCACAGTTTAGTCCCTGTGCTTGTGCTATAGCACTAAACCAAACCCCCAGTAAACAGGCGACTGCTCCTATAACAATTTGGCGGAATTTTCTACCCTTCAAAAGTTGCCAACATCTACCCTTCATTTGCGGTTTAAACCTCCTAATTGTACGGAAAACTTGAAATTGGCTTTGAAGGTATCATACATGACCCATCAAGGCAATCCGTAGGTTTGTTAGAAATGAACGTACCAAATTTAAACGTAAAATGAAACTACAAAAATGAAATGATGTGAGAAAAAATCAAATTGCCAACCCAGAAGCAGGCGATCGCCCCCTTCTTGACCTGTTCACTGATTTGATATCATGAACCTTCAATCATCATGCTATCCTCTGTATCTACACCGGCCTCGACTTCACCTATCACTATGCTAAAAACTCCCCGTCTGACTGCTGCTGTATTGATTACCCTATCCGCACTCATGGCGGCTTGCAATCCTTCGGAACCCCCGACAACTGAAGTTCCCTCGGCTGACGCATCGGTCACTGAAACTCAGACTCCGGAACCCCCACAGACCCCCGCGATCGCCTCTTTAGATAATCCTGACCCCACGGTTAGCGCCGCGATCGCCCAATATATCAACACCCTCTCCTCACAAGGATTTGCCTCAGAAAACCAAGGCATTTGGATGCAAACCGGGGATAGCCTCCTCGCCCATCACCAAGGGACCATTCCCCTCCCAGCTGCCTCACTTACTAAAGTCGCCACCTCCCTCGTCGCCCTCCAAACCTTCGGTCCCGATGGCGAATTTGTTACCCAAATTGGCGCAACCGGACCGATCGAGAATGGCGAGTTACAGGGCGATTTAGTTATCCAAGGAGAGGGCGACCCCTTATTTGTCTGGGAAGAAGCGATCGCGATCGGCAATCGCTTAAACGAAATGGGAATCCAGCGCGTAACTGGGGATCTGGTGATCACCGGCAAATTTTATATGAACTTCGAGACAGACGCGGCGATCGCAGGCAATCTCCTCCTAGAAGGGTTAAATAGCCAAATTTGGCCCTCCGAAGCAGAAACCCAGTATCAAAACTTACCCCCTGGCACCCCGAAACCCCAAGTGGCGATCGCCGGTATAGTCCGAGTCGCCCCTACACCCCCCAGCCCACTCCAGCCCCTAGTGAGCCATTATTCCCTCCCCGTTGCTGAACTGCTCAAGCGCATGAATCAGTACAGTAATAACCCAATGGCCGAAATGTTTGCCGAAGCTGTCGGGGGCCCTCAAGTCGTCGCCCAAAAAGCCGCCGCCGTCGCTGGAGTTCCCCCGTCAGAAATTCAACTGATCAACGGATCTGGATTGGGAGAAGAAAATATCATGTCTCCCCGCGCTGCCTGTGCCCTATTTCTCGCCCTAGAACGCTATTTGCAACCCTATAACATGACCATTGGGGATGCGATCGCCATTGTTGGACAAGATGAAGGCATCCTCAACCAACGCCAAATTCCGCGCTTCTCCGTCGTCAAATCCGGCAGTCTCAACTATGTGAGCGCCTTAGCGGGTGCCTTACCCACCCAGACTCGGGGTTCCGTCTGGTTTGTGATTATGAATGGCGGCAGCAACCTAGAAGGATTCCGCATACAACAAGAAACCCTACTCAATCAGTTGGTCACCCAATGGGGACCTGTAACGGCACTCCCCCCAGAATTAACCCCGAATCCCCTGCGAAAAACCAAAACTTCCCGCAGTGAAATCGTCAAACAATAGGATAACTCTCACTTATCTTAAGTAGAACAAGAAACCAGGTTTTTAGCCAGAATCAATTGCCAATGAGCAACAATTTGGGCAAGAAACCCGGTTTATCTTCACCCCTGCTTTACTCCTGCTCTTAGAAGCTGGGTTAAGTTGGATTATCCTAAGTTAGTAAAAATAACCCCCGATTTTCTCTCTTTAATCGCTTCAGGATCCTGACTCAACCCTGATTCATCACCGCCAATTAAGGCCGGATCAAGTCTCCCTGATTTTCTCGGAAAACTCTGGAAGACTTGACCCTGCCTTAATTTAAGTTCAACCCAAGTAAATAAGGTATAATATAAAGAGGCTAACGAACTCCTCCTGCAAAGTATTTATACCCTCGGCTGCCTTATTTCTAGCGATAGCCCATCTCGAACTTTCAGAGGAAACTCTTCCCATGACTTACCAGATCTCTCGGGTCGCCACTGCCTTCGTCATCCTGATGGGGGCCATCCAGTTGCTGGGTTGGCATCTTAATCTGGAATGGTTAACAAACGGTTTTGCTGAAAATCCTTACCGGATGAAACCTAATACCGCTTTATGCTTTGTGTTCTCGGGTATTGCGCTAGGATTAGTGCAACGACTGGGACGCCCTCGACAGTGGCAATCCGTGGCGCGAGGATTGGCCGGGGTAGTCATGGCGATCGCAGTTCTGACCTTACTCCAGTATACTTTTGGCTGGAACTTCGGCATCGACGAACTATTGGTTCCGAATCTCAGGGCCTCCTCTACAACTCCCTATCCAGGGCGAATGGGGGAAAGCCTTGCCTTAAACTTTATTTTCATTGCTACATCCCTGTTCCTTTTGCGACAGCCGACCCATCTCCATGTCCAAATCGCTAAAATCTTAAGTTTGGTATTGGCCTTGCTCGCATTGGGGCCTCTGGTGGGTCACTTGTTTGGTTCTCAGGAGTTGTATCAGTTATTCGTCTCTACAACTAGCACAGCTTTCAATACCGCAGTCACATTTCTCCTCCTGTCTGTGGGGATCTTCACCCCTCCAAAACATGGACCGATGCGGACGATACTCAGTCCTCTGGTGGGGGGAAAAATGGCGCGTCGGCTCTTGCCTTGGGCGATCACCCTACCTTTGGCCCTGAGTTGGTTGATCTTTCAGGGCCAGAAACTGGGGTGGTATGACAAACCCACCGCCGATGCCTGTCTGATCATCAGTGAGATTTTTATCTTCTCCATAGGGATTTATATTCAGGCACAACTGCTCAATCGCATCGAAAGCAGTCACCTGGAATCACAGCGATGCTTTCAATATGCCATGATGAATTCCCCCGTCCCGATCATGCTGCACGCCGAAGATGGAGAAGTGCAGCAAATTAATAGCGCTTGGTCAAGAATTAGCGGTTATCAGCTTGCCGATATTCCTACCCTCAACGATTGGACTGAAAAAGCCGATCAGGAAAGAAACCAAATCCTCTCAGAACCCCCCCCAAAAACTTACGCCTTAGAACCCGGCAAGGTCCTAGACAAAGAGCAAACCATTCGTACCAAAACCGGCGAAAACCTCATCTGGTACTTCTATGCTGTGAGTTTAGGAAAAACTGGGGATGGCCGAATAATTACAATGAGTACCGCTGTCGATATAACCAGGCGCAAGCAAGCCGAGCAAGCCCTTCTGGAGTTAAATCAAACCTTAGAAAATCGCATAGCCGACCGAACAATTGCACTTGAACAAGAATTGCATCAGCGGCAGCAAATCGATCGGAACCTCACCCACAGCCAAGTGCTTTTGAATAGCCTGATAGAATGCACCCCCGACATTATTGCAGCGATGGATACAGACTTTAACTGTCTAGTCGCAAATCAGGCGGCTAAAACCAAATTTAGCAAGCTGTCTGGCCGTCCCTTTGAAGTCGGGCAGAACCTCCTTGAAACTTTGTCACATTTACCCAGTGAACAGGGCCATGCTAAAGAAGTTTGGGGACGAGCATTTCGAGGCGAACACTTTAGCATTACTCTCGAATTAGGAGAGCTAACCCAGGACCGTCACTATTATGAAATGAACTACAGTTCAATGCGAGACCCCAGCGGAGAAATCTTGGGTGCCTCTCTCATGGGTAGGGATGTAAATGATCGCATCAAAACGGATCAATCTTTGCGCGAAAGTGAAGTAAGATTTCAGGCATTTATGAACCACAGTCCGGCCCTGAACTGGATTAACGATCACGAGGGCAAAATTGTTTACTGCAACCTGAACCTAGCTAATTTATTCCATCAGTCTGTAGATGAGTTAGTGGGTAAAACACCCTTCGACCTCCATCCAAGGGAGTTAGCCGAACAGCACGTTGCGAACAATCGGTTAGTGGCTGATGGCGGTGAAGTCCTAGAGACGATCGAATCAGCATTTCGTCCCGACGGTTCTCTCAGTGAGTTTTTGGTTTATAAATTCCCCATAAAAATTGAAGGATCAGAGCAGTTAATTGGGGGAGTTGGACTTGACATCACCACCCAAATTCAAGTCCAAAAAGCCTTGCGTGAAAGTGAAGAGAAGTTAAAAGCCATTTTAGATAATGCTCCCGTTGGAATTTATGTAAAGAATTTGCAAGGCCAATTTTTATTGGTAAATCAGTATATCCTTGATTTTTTACAGGTCTCAGAACAGCAGTGTCTGGGTCAAACCTTTGCAGAAGTTATGCCAGGAGAGTTTGCGGATCTAATTGAAGCTAACGAACGAGAAATCATAGAAAGTGGAATCCCTTATTATTTTGAAGAAAATATCACCCTGCTCGATGGAATTCATACCTTTTATACGGTCAAGTTAATTCTTGAGGATTTGAGCGGTAAACCCTACGCTTTATGTGTGATTTCCACGGATATCAGCGATCGCAAGCAGGCTGAGATAGCCTTACTAGAAGCAAAAGAAGCGGCTGAAGCGGCCAACCAGACTAAAAGCGTCTTTCTCGCCAATATGAGCCATGAACTGCGAACCCCTTTGAATGCGATTCTTGGCTTTACCCAAATTTTAGCTCGCGATTCTTCTTTAAATCGACAACAACAAGAACAAGTTGCGATAATCAATCGTAGTGGAGAGCATCTCCTCAATCTGATTAACGATGTCCTGGAAATCTCCAAAATCGAAGCGGGGCGATCGGGCAGTCATCTGAGCAGTTTTGACTTCTATGCCCTGCTCACAGCCTTACAAGCGATGCTCCAAATCAAAGCCACCTCTAAAGGGTTACAGATTATTTTTGACCGGGATAATGTCCCCGCGTATATCACCACCGATGAAAGCAAATTGCGCCAAGTTTTGATTAATCTGGTGGGAAATGCCATCAAATTTACCCGAAAAGGTGGGATATCCCTGCGAGTGAGAGCGACTCCACTCAAAGAGGCAAATTTAGAGTCAGCCGCTCGGTTCTGTTTCCACTTTGAAATCGAAGATACGGGCAGGGGAATAGCTCAGGAAGAGTTGCCGGAATTATTTACACCTTTTCATCAAACCGAAACCGGCAAAACTGCCTCGGAAGGGACAGGCTTAGGATTGAGTATTAGCCGTAAATTCGTACAAATGATGGGCGGTGATATTGAAGTGATCAGTCGCCTCAATGTGGGGACCTTGGTTAAGTTTACCATTGAAGTCTCCGTAGCCCAAGCCAGTGACCTCAAAACCGTAAGTCAGGTTCAGCACATTATTGGATTAGAACCGGATCAGCCCCTCTATCGGATTTTGGTAGCTGACGATCACACTGAAAGTCGCCACTTAATCCGCTGTTACCTCGAACCCCTAGGATTTGAGGTCCGCGAAGCGGAAAATGGCAAACAAGCTTTAGAAATATGGGAGAATTGGGAACCCCATTTAATAGTAATGGATATGCAAATGCCTGTGATGAATGGTTACGAAGCCACTCGTGAGATCAGGAGTCATTTAAAGGGTCATGCGACGGTTGTGATTGCGTTAACCGCAAGTGCTTTTGAGGAAAATCGCAGCTTAATTTTGTCCGCCGGTTGTGATGATTTCCTGCGAAAGCCTTGCCGACAAGACGTCCTTTTGAAAACCTTTGCTCAACATCTAGGAGTGCGTTATAGGTACGAAGATCCGGAGTTTGGAATAGAAGATCGGGGTGATTCCCGGGATGCCATGTTTATTTCAGACCCTTCGGCATTGCAAGGAATGCCAGTCACCTGGATTCGTGCATTGCACAACGCTGCTCTTGCTGCGGATAGTCAAGCCATTGAGGAACTCATTAAGGAAATTCCGGAACATTCTGCCGCGATCGCTCACTCTCTCCAGCACTGGATCGACAACTTTCGATTTGACAAAATTACTGAAATCACCCAGGACTTCCTTTATGAATAACTCTCAATCCCCAGGCAATTTAGCTGATATTTTAATAGTTGACGATGAACCGAATAATTTGCATTTATTGTCGGACTTGCTAAAAAAACAAGGCTACAAAATCCGAGGAGCTCTTACGGGAGAAATTGCTTTGTCCGCTGCCAAATCTACTCCCCCTAATTTAATTTTGCTAGATATTATGATGCCTGAAATGGATGGATACCAAATTTGTCAGCAGTTAAAAACCAATTCGGATACTTGTCAAATTCCGGTAATTTTTATTAGTGTCAGAGACCAAGAATTTGATAAAGTAAAAGCATTTGCAGTTGGAGGGGTAGACTATCTTACTAAACCGTTCCAAGTTGAAGAATTGTTCTCCCGAATCGAAACTCATCTCAAACTAAATTTCTTGCAAATGAAGTTAGAAGAGCAAAATCATCAATTGCAAGCCGAAATTTCTCAGCGCAAAGCCGCCGAAAAAGCCCTCCAAAAGCAAAATGAACAGCTAAAGAGGGAAATTTATCACCGTCAACAAACAGAAATAGCCTTGCAAAAATTCAACCAAGAACTCGCTGGTTCTAATGCCGACTTAGAACAATTTGCCGGGATAGCTTCTCACGATTTGCGATCGCCCTTAGCCACTATCAATGGCTACGCCCAACTGTTGCAAAGATGTGGGAAAGAACAACTGAACGATGAATGCAATGAATTTGTAAGTCAAATTCTAAAACTTTGCAATCGTACCAATCGATTAATCATAGATTTGCTTTCCTTCTCTCATTTGCACCAGGTTCAGGAGCCTTTTCAACTCCTAGCCAGCGATCTGTTAGTCAAGCAGGCTTTGGAAAATCTGACGACTGAAATTTATAAAAATAAAGCCCAAGTTACCTATGACGATTTGCCTGCAATCATCGGGACAGAATCCCAATTCGTGCAACTCTTCCAAAATTTAATCGGAAATGCAATTAAATACCGGGGCGAAGAGTCGCCCCAGATTCATATCAGGGCCGTGCTCCAAGAAAATCAGTATTTATTTTCTATCCAAGATAACGGCATCGGGATTGAGGAAAAATATTCTGAGCATATTTTTCAAATCTTTAAACGCTTGCACACACAAGTCTATCCCGGTAACGGAATTGGATTAGCTACTTGCCGCAAAATGGTCGAACGGCATGGTGGTTCCATCTGGATCAAATCAGAACCCGGTCAGGGATCCACGTTTTATTTCACGGTACCTACCGAGCAGAAGGTTGCGGAGCCTCATCCCCAATCCGGTTGTTAAAAGTCCGTTTTTTATCCACCCGGGCCCAGGGCTACCAAGCGTCTTCCTGTAGCCGCACCCAGTCGGGTGTCGGGTTTTTCCGCTCTATGAAAATCCGATGGAGTATCAGATAGCTGCGATCGCCAATCCCAACTCAATCGTTCCAGCAAAAAAAACAAGCCCACTGTTGTGGACTTATCCGGTGGAGTGGCAAAAGCTCTTCCGCCACTCCTGTATAGTTTCCTAAAAAGAAAATTTTACTTGATAGTGACTTTAGCGCCTGCTTCTTCCAGTTGCTTCTTAGCGTCTTCAGCCGCATCTTTAGCAATACCTTCTTTAACAGACTTCGGTGCGGATTCCACCATATCTTTGGCTTCTTTCAGACCTAAACCTGTCAAAACGCGGACGACTTTCAGAACAGCAATCTTCTTGTCAGCGGGAACTTCTTGGAGAATGACATCAAATTCAGTCTGCTCTTCCACTTCTTCAACAGCAGCAGCAGGGCCAGCAGCCATCATCATCCCGCCCACTGGTGCAGCAGCACTCACGCCAAATGCTTCTTCGATTTGCTTGACCAATTCAGACGCTTCAAGCAAGGTCAGGGATTTTAGCTTTTCGAGAATTTCATCAGTTGCAGTAGACATCGATTGACTCCTATGAAATGTGTAAATGGAATAGTCAGTGGTCCTGGGTCCCTGCTCACGGGTCATTCGTCCGGTGGCAGTTGACATCTCTTATCTTTGTATCGTTCATCCTTCATCGTTCATCTTTCATCCAGGGACAAATGACCAACGATTCATGACAAACGATCCGCGACAAGCCCCTACGCCGCTTGGTCTTCGTCGCTGGTGCTGCCGTCTTTGTCCACGTAGGCTTGGAGACCTCGTGCGACACCCGAGGGAACTTCCTTGATACCCACAGCAATCTTGGTTACCACGGCATTGAGAGCCCCGGCAATTTGACCCATGAGTTGTTCCTTCGATGGCAGGTCTCCGATCGCCTTAACTTGCTCCTGTGTCAGCGCTTTTCCGTCCAAGACACCACCGCGAAGTTCGCTCTTCTTGGTGACTTTTTGGAAGTCTTGATACGCCTTAATCGGACTGTTAAAGTCCTCTTTCAGGAACAAAAAGGCAGAAGAATCCTTAAGGAATTCCTCCATTGATTGCCAGTTTTCGTCGCCATCAACCGCCCGTCGCATTAGGGTGTTTTTAGCGACTGCACAGGTTGCACCGCTTTCGCGCAGACGCCGACGTAAATCAGTAATCTCCGCGACCGTGAGACCTTTGTAATCAATCACAAGCGTCATGTGGGACTGGCTCAACTGTTGTTTGAGCTCCGTCACCATCGCTTGTTTATCTGCTAGCGTTTTACCCACTCGTTTTCACCTCCTGGTTGGGATGAAGATTAAGAAATTAGAGAGATTCGGGAGAGGGGGAAATAATCCCCTGTAAAAATCAGTGAAATTAGTAACTCCAACTCCTGAGCCATCCCCCACCCAATCAAAAACCCCAGCGTGGTAGCCGGGGTTAGGTCAAGTTCCGTTGCTGATGTTGTCCAATTATGACCACATCCGCAAGAACGGAAGGATAACGCAAACCTCGGTAGGATATTAAGCCCCTAGGGGCACCTACTGTCTCCGGCTACTGTGCTATTTAGTTGTGGGGTTTGAAGGGGTAAATTTTGAGTTTCCTCAAAATGGGAAGCGGCTTTTACGCCGTTTCTGTCAGCTTGAGGTCTCGCAAGGCACTAATATCGATTTCAATCGATGGCCCCATCGTAGAAGTCACATACACACTGCGCCAATAGCGACCTTTAGCACCGGAAGGACGGTTGCGATCAATGCTTTCTTGCAACGCCTTGAGGTTAACTAGCAGATCTTCAGCCGGGAAAGATGTTTTCCCAAACATGACATGGACAATGCCCGTGCGATCGGCTCGAAATTCTAGTTTACCAGCTTTGAACTCGTTAATTGCTTGACCGAGGTCAAAGGTTACCGTACCACCTTTTGGCGAAGGCATCAACCCCCGGGGGCCGAGAATTTTCCCTAATTTTGCCACTTGAGGCATCATATCCGGAGTGGCAATCAGTTTATCGAAGTCCATGCGGCCTTGTTGGATTTCGGCGATTAGCTCCTCAGAGCCAGCCAAATCAGCACCCGCCATGGTTGCTTCGTTAACTTTTTCGCCCCGAGCAATGACCGCCACCCGGACGGTTTGACCCGTTCCTTTGGGGAGCGCAACGGTGGTCCGAAGCTGTTGATCAGTGTACTTGGGGTCGATGCCTAAGCGAATATGCGCTTCGGCAGATTCAGTAAATTTTGCTGTGGCGGTCTCTTTTAAAAGGTTGAGCGCCTCTACGGGTTCATAAGGCCGCTCTTCGACCTTTTTAACTAGCTCTTGTAATCTACGCGAGATTTTTTTGGACATTTTCTCTCCTGGGGTCGTAGCGAGGCGATGCCTCTGCCCCTTGTATGGGTCACTCTGCTGAAATTAAGAGAGACAGGCTGTACAGAATGCGATCGCACTCCTTGGGAAGCCTCATCTCGGTCAATTCAGAGATTTCAAACCCCAGCTTCTAGAATTTAGTAAAATTCTAAAAATCTAAAATCTAAAATCTCCAATCGGTTCCTAGTCGCCGACGGTCACGCCCATATTGCGAGCGGTTCCTTCCACAATTTTCATGGCCGCTTCAATGTCATTAGCATTGAGGTCGGGCATTTTGGTCTGGGCGATATCTCGGAGTTGATCCCGGGAGATTTGCGCCACTTTCTTACGATTGGGTTCCCCTGAACCTCTTTCGATCCCTGCTGCCTTGCGAATCAAGACAGAGGCGGGAGGGGTTTTCAGAATGAAGGTGAAACTGCGGTCTTCAAAGACGGAAATTTCTACCGGCACCACGAGGCCCACTTGATCGGCAGTTCTGGCGTTGTATTCTTTACAGAACATCATGATGTTCACGCCATGCTGACCGAGCGCTGGCCCGATTGGGGGTGCGGGGTTGGCTTTTCCGGCATTAATCGCCAACTTAATCACCGCAACTACTTTTTTTGCCATTTGCTGTGTTAGCTGCTTTAACTCAATTTGCGGACTTGATTAAACTCCAGTTCGACGGGGGTATCTCGTCCGAAGATAGACAGGAGTGCTTTGAGCTTACTGCGCTCTGGGCTAACTTCAATGACTTCCCCATCAAAATCCTTAAAGGGTCCGGAGACCACTTCAATTTTTTCTCCAGGAGACAAATAAGTTTTTACTACTGGCTCTGCTTCATCCCGTTGCCTGAATATTCGTTGAACTTCCGAATAACTCAAGGGCATGGGCTTGACGTGACCGCGTCCGCGTCCGTAACGGCGTTTTTGTTCTGCCCCCACAAAGTTAATCACATGGGGGGTGTTTTTGACAACCTGCCAGCTTTCGTCGTCCATATCCATTTGGACCAGGACGTAACCGGGGAAGATTTTTTCATCCGTTTGCTGTCTGCTTCCATCCTTGCGAATTTTAAACGCAGCCGCTTGGGGAATCTCTACCTGAAAAATCCGGTCACCTACGTCGAGGGTTTGAATCCGCTGTTCTAGGGTCGCCTTAACGCGCTTTTCACAGCCCGAAGCGACTTGCACAGCATACCAGCGGCCTGACGCTGATGTGGATTCTTCACTTTCCTCGGTTTCTGACGGTTGAGTTGAATATTCTGAGTCGTCGTCCGATGCAAACATCATCCGAACACCTGTGTAGCTGCCCAACCAAACAATTTATCGATGAAATAGATTAAGCTGGCAATTAAGGCGACCATCGATAAGACGGCCAACGATTCACTAATTACCTGCTGCCGAGACGGCCAAACTACCTTAGCAAGTTCTTCTTTTGTTTCCTGGAAAAACTCTGCGGGATTGAAACCGCTTGCTGTTTCTTGGTCTGCTTCGTTTTTCTTTGCCACAATTGCTTTTCCTCTCCCAGTGAACGCAACAACAGGCAGTTCTTTCTTGGCAACAGCTTTCATGCGATCGCCGGTGAACAGGCCACTCGTTATTTTATGGCTTCACTCGTCGCCGTTTTAGCTTAACCTTTGTGTTGTTCTTCCAATACTTGGTATGAACCACCCAGATAATAATTCTACCCGAAAGTTTTTAGCTGGTTTACTGTTTTTACAGCAGACCTACTTTCGGGCAGATATCTTTCGGAAGATGGTTCAGCGCGCCCTGGAGGACTTGAACCCCCGACATCAGGTTTTGGAGACCTGCGTTCTACCAACTGAACTAAGAGCGCATGAGCTGAACTGATCAGATTGCTACTTGCCCAGTCTAACAGCTATTAGCGGTTTAACTTTTAGC
>JBBQFN010000053.1:0-25459 GCA_038321985.1 Cyanophyceae cyanobacterium
TAGTATTTTGGGGATTTATGAGACTCGTTTTGGTCACTTTTAGAGCTAGAAGCCTTGACTTGTAAGGCTTTCAGTTCCTGGGCTGGGGAGCGAGTACAAAACTAATTAGAAAAACTTATCACCAAAAAGTCTGAAGAGCCCTTTGATAGGCTTGTAAAAACTTTTTTATGCTATTACCGAGAGGCTCCTTCCAGTGCCGAATGAACGTATTAAACATATATAAAGTTTTGGGTTCTATCTCTTTGGTATTGAGGCGGTGCTGTAAATTTAAACCTAATAAACCGAATTCATATCCCGATTTTAAATCATTTTCTACCCCACATAAAAATAAAGCATAAGCACCATAGCCCACCGGAGTGTGAGAAGTGTTACCATATTGGAGGAATAAACTAGCCATCCGGAGTAAAACCAGGGGATAAATTTCAGGAAATCCAATGGCAGCAATACCAGATAAACTCACCAAAACCCGAGTGGCTGCTAACTTATAAGGGCCGAGCATAGGTGGCATATCAATTAAATCGGAAATCCGCTTTCCTGCCCAAGCTGCTCTAGTTTCAGTCATTGCCTGCCCAATATCAGAGGGAGTGGGTTGCTCCGGAAGAGGCATTCCTAACCGTTCCAGAATTTCTAGCCCACTTTTTTTCCCTTCTCCTAGTTCATTCTGTGAAACATACCCTTGGATTTTTAGTTCATACACTTTCACGGTGTCCAAAACCTTGATAGCTTGTTGTAGAATTACTTCACTGAATTCTTCCATCAAGGCATAATAACCACTAAACAAGGCAGCTTCCACCGCTTCTAAATACAGGGATAAACTTAAATCATATTGCTCTTCCCAACTGTTTTTGGGAAGTAACTCGATCGCCGTCTGGAAGTAACTTAATGCCGATTTAAAAGCAGCGGAGGCTTTGGCTTTTTTACCAGCTATCTCATTTAATGAAACTAACTCTTGTTGTAAGGATACCTCACGAATAGCTTCCCGGCCCAAGTTGAGTTGATGGACGATATCAAAGATATTTTGGTCGCGATTTTCCGAGGGTGTATTTTGGAGAAATAACTGACCAATCTGGAGATGAACCGCTTGTTTGTCAGTTTCTGGAATTAAAGAATAAGCCGCTTGCTGGATGCGGTCATGAGCAAATTTATACTCCACGGTTACCCCCTGTGCAATCTCGGGGATATCCACTTCCATCAGCTTATAGTCGTCCCCCAGGGGTAAAATCAAAGTCTCGGAGATGGCTTCCCATAATGCAGTAGCTGTTTCTGAACGGGATTTCTGAGAAACTAGGGCTAAAGTTTCTAGGTCAAAGCGGTAGCCGATACAAGCCGCTAATTTTAAGCAAGTTTGGGTAATTTCGGGGAGTTTTTGAACTTGCTCTACCATCAAGTCAACCACATTATCTGTAATGTTTTGGGCTGCTATTTGATGAATATCCCACTGCCAACAGCGACGGTCAGATTCAAAATTTAAGACTTGATTTTTATAGAGAGAGCTTAAAAATTGAATGACAAAAAATGGATTTCCCTTGGTCTTGACCTCTACTAACTCCGCCAGGGCTCGGGCTATTTCTTCAGAAGTATTGAGGGTATCAGCAACCAACTGGGTGACATCACTCAGACTCAATGGAGTCAGAAAAATTTGATTCACGGTTGCTTGGTTTTTTTGAAGTTCCTCTAAGGTGAGCATCAAGGGATGCGCTGAGGAAACTTCATTATCGCGATAGGCCCCGATGAGATATAAATACTGACTCGCCGGGGTCGTCATCAGAAGTTCTAACAATTTCAGCGAAGCGTTATCAGACCATTGCAAATCATCTAAAAAGACAACCAGGGGATGTTCAGCTTGGGTAAAGACCTGGATAAAGTTTTGGAAGACTAATTTAAAGCGATTTTCAGCTTCCATTCCCGGAAGTTCGGGGACATGGGGTTGTTTGCCAATGATGGCTTTCAGTTCGGGAATGACATCAATGATAATTTGTGCATTAGGCCCAAGTGCCGTCAGTATTTTCTCCCGCCAAGTGGCGATTTGGGTGGCGTTTTCTGTGAGCAATTGTAAAATTAAGGACCGAAAGGCTTGCACTAGAGAAGCATAAGGAATATCCCGTTGCAGTTGGTCAAATTTCCCGGAGATAAAATAACCTCGTTGACGGGTAATCGGTTTGTAAACTTCCTGGACTAAGGCCGATTTCCCAATTCCAGAATATCCCGCTACGAGCATCAGTTCAGTCTGACCCCCGCTACAAACCCGCTCGAAACCCGAGAGCAGTTCGGCGATTTCTTGCTGCCGTCCATAAAGTTTCTGCGGCAGTTGGAATCGGCCAGAACTATCCTCAATCGCGAGAGTAAAAGGTTGGATTTGTTCAGTATTTTGCCACTGGCGCAAACATTCTTCTAAATCCCTCTTTAATCCATAAGCGGATTGATAGCGGTCTTCGGCATTTTTGGACATCAATTTTAAGATGATGTGCGAAATTGCTTCGGGAATCTCTGGATTAAGCTGATGGGGTGGGATGGGTTGTTGGGCTATATGGGAATGCACCAGGGCCAGGGGGTCATTGCTGGGAAAGGGAACCCTGCCGGTAAGCAGTTCGTAGAATGTCACCCCGAGGGAATAAAAATCACTGCGATAGTCTACACTGCGATTCATCCGTCCGGTTTGTTCTGGGGCAATATAGGGGAGGGTTCCTTCTAAGAGATTCGGATTCCGAAAGGTGGGATTTTCGCGGCTGAGTTGGGTAGAAATGCCAAAATCGATGAGTTTAACTTCTTGGGTGGTGGAGTTAAAAACGATGTTGCTAGGGTTAATATCTTTGTGAATAATTTGTTGCTGATGGACATAATCCAAGATTTCGGCAATGTCAATGGCAAGGGGTAAAAATTGACTCAGGGTTAAAGGTTGATGTTGAAGGATTGTGTTTAGGGAAACCCCGCCAAAATCTTCAATCACCATTACCCACTGGCGATCCGACTTTTCTAAGCAATAGGCATTGATGACTCCGGGAAAATTTAGAGACCGAGTGGTTTCATACTCCCGCTGAAACTGGGCGATTTTTTCCGGTGGCGGATAGGCTTGATTGAGCAGTTTGAGGATAACGGGTTGGTTATCGGATAGACCCACGGCGCGATAGATTCGAGAATTGCTGCTTTCGTGGAGTAGTTCGCCGATTTGGTAGTTTAAAATTGCGATCGCCATCTGATTCTGTCCTCGTTTAGGGTCTATCGGCAATACCAACCGTCATCAAGAGTTCACGATCCGGACGGATGGTTAACGCCGCTTTGGGTACGAGATTCGCTTCGCCCTGTAATGTTAGCCGATAGCATTGAGCAATTGTAGATGAAATCAACTGAATTTGCATCAGAGAAAATTCATTGCCTATGCAAAGGCGAGGTTCTACCCCAAAGGGAAGGTAAGCATATTTAGGATGATGAGCGTTTTCTTTGGCGAAGCGATCGGGCCAAAATCGTTTGGGATTAGAAAAATTTCGCGGGTCTCGATGCAGCAAATAGGGACTCACCCAGACTTGGGTCCCCGGTGGTAAGGTATAATCTGCCAGGGTAATCTCGGCTACAACCTCACGCACCAGCGCCAAATTGGGAGCATAAAAACGTAGGGTTTCTTTGACGAGTTTTTGTCCATAAACTAAAGTCTTCAGATTCTCTACAGCGATTCGTTTCTCTCCTACTACCTGGTCTAATTCTCCCCGAAAGAGAGTCTCAATTTCTGCATTTTGTGACAGGCTATAAAACAACCAAAGTAAACAGGTGGGAATGGTATGATGACCTGCAAAAAACATTTGCAAAATTTCCCCAATAATTTCTCCCGGTTCCAGAGGCATCCCAAATTCCTCCTTAGCACTGATGAGAAATGAGAGCATATCGCCTCGGTCTTCTCCGGAGGTGAGGCACTCTTGAATCAGATGTAAAGTTGCCTCCATTTTAGGATTAGCTCGCAATCGAGTCAAGGAAAAAATGTTGGTAATCCCCTGTCCTTGGCTGACTGTAAATGCCTCTCCCAGGGCTTCTTCCAACGGAATCAGGCCCGCCCGCTTCTGGTTTTCCGTTGCCGATCCATAGCCTTGTAGTTCAGCATCAAATAAGACTCGGGCTGCAATCCGTGCCGTGAGGATGAGGAGTTCCCGATCCAGGTTCACCCGTTCTCCCAGTTGCCAACCCGCCAGCATTTCTCGGGTACAATCGACGATAGTTTGAGCGTAAGCGGCAATCCGCTGATGGTGAAAGGCCGGCTGCATGAGACGGCGGCGAGTTTTCCAGATTTCTCCTTCTAAACTGGTTAATCCATCTCCCCAATATCCCCGATTTGATTGTTTGAGGAGTTCAGGTTTTTGCAAGTTTTGGGCATTTTTAACAAAGACTTCCTGAACTAAATCGGGGTGATTTAGCAAATAAATACTATTAGACCCCATTTGGAAAAAAGAAATATCACCGTAGCGCTGGGCCACGGTTTCTAAAAAACCTAGAGCATCGGCTTGAAAATGGATAGTATTTCCCATCCCAAACAAGCCTCCATTGGGACCCGGTGGATAGGAAAGATTCATAACGAGTTCGAGTTAATATACATTACAAGAACATGGCAATCGGATTGAACTGTTCTTCCGTTAGGGGTTGGCCCAAGGCTCCTATATGGACAGGGACCTCATAGAGGCGACCGGGGGCAAATCTGGCCCCAAAGTGCCGCATCCCCGGAACAATAGTCTTAACGACATGAAGTCCTGTATCGGGTCTGGTTTGGTCTAACACCAGAAGAGATAATCCTTTTGAGCGCAGGATTTCCCCGCAAGTGATGAGATCTGCATATAAATCCTGATTGGAGAGGGAGGCATAATCCGATCGCCTTTTCTGCGGTACGCTCGGATCCGGAGTCAGATAGGACTGATTCTCCGTAGTGGCTACGCTCAACCACTCCAGCACTTCCCGGTCTTCGATGCGATGATCTGGGGTTTCTGCAATCAGGGTGGGTAAAAACTGATTCAGTTCGGTCAATGCCCGCAAAATCCCAATTTGCGGGTCGAAATGCGCTCCAAATGCTAAAATTACCTTTGACCCCGGTTGATCCCGGCGTGCCGAAATCGCAGCGAAAGTGGGGATATTCAAATCGCTAGTGATATCTAGGACCCACAGACTGCGATCTCGACTGAGGTAATAATCTAGGAGGGTCTGAAAGTAAGGTTCATCAAAGCTGGACAGGTCTACTGCAGGTTTCTTGAGTCGATTGTACCACCACAGGGCGACGCTATCTCGCTCTACCAATTCCATAAATCCTTGCAATATTGCTTCTTCTTTGCTGTTTCCTGCCGCACAGCCGTTAGAATCACCCCGAGCAAAGGTGGCGTTATGTTGACGGGAATATCCATAGTAGCAATAGGCAGTGGGGAGATAACAAGGTTCGGACTCGGTTAAAGACCAGACTGGAGTCCAGTCAATCTCTTCGGTTTCATCGAAGGGTTCAGGAATCCAATTGAAGCGGGTTTGTTGAGCATTCAGCCGATCGCGCTCTTGATACTGGCGATCGCTAAACAGCATACAAGCGTTGGGGTGAATAGCGGTCTCCAAATCTTGATAGCGGGCGCGGATTCGGGCTTCATCCCCTTGAAAAACACCAGAATACCGCTCAATGGCTTCGCATAGGGCGCTGGTTTTAGCTTGAATATCCAATTTCCCCTTACCACCAGCTAAGGTCCGCAACCCTTGACGCAGAAAATAGAGGTTATTATCAGCCAGGGCAAAGTTATGATTAGCAATATAAGAATGCAGGGGCGACTTGTCATCTCCAGCAATTAGCGAGGGTTGCAAGCTGCTGATAATGCCGGTAATCGGACTGATGTGATGCGCTAATCTCTGATAGGTTTCCTCGGGAGAGCAACTGCGATGTCCGCCATCCTCCGTAAAGGTTTTGAGGCGAGTTTGCAATTGGGGTGGCACCGACTGCTGTTTAGCAACCCAGTCGAGGTTCCCACAAGCTGGACATTGGGGCCGTCGGAGGAGGGGATGGTGCTGTTTTTCCAAGGTGAGGGCGTTGAGGGTAATCACCTCACCTTGTAAAACCGAGGGGCGATCGCAGACAATCCATTGAGCAATTTCTGTAGCAGCCACGGCAAAAGCCATTTGCACCGTGGAAGGCAAGGCCGAAAATCCCGGTGCAAAAGGACCACAACGCCCTTTCTCTTCCAGATAGGTTTCTAGTTTGCGATGTCCCCGTAATCGATGAGCTAGACAGTGCCAGCATCCGGTGTCTCGGGGGATAAAAATCGGCCCCATCCATAGTTCCGTTCCCAAAGGTTTGAGCAACAGCCAAGGACGGTTAGCGGTTAGAGCATTTCGGTTGTAGACTTCCAGTTCCGGACGCAGGTAATCATCGGTGATCACAATAGCGCGATCGCCATCGTCCCCGATTCGCACCCCCATTGCTTCCAGACTCGCTTGTAAGGGTGCGGTATCCACCTCGCTGATCGGGATCAGCGACACCGTAGTTGCTTCCAACCGTTGGAGTACAGTTCGTGAATCTATCCCGAGTCCATCCCAAAATGCTGCTTGCTGGAGTGGCAGGAGTGCAGGTTCATCCACAAGATGCCCGCCATCCCGTAACCGTTGCAGAATATAAAAGACTTCCGCAATGGATAAATGTCCATCCAGAAGCGTGATAATTTCCGTTTCCGTATATTGCCCATCCAGCAGGGGGGCAATCTGGATATATGCCTCGCCCCCCAACAGAAATTTTCCGGTTTCGGACAGTAAAAATACCCCTTCCGAGGGGACAATTTCATACCGATAACCGGCTTTAAACTGGGGGCGAGGAGTCATATCTTCTCAGTGACTTTTGATAGGTTAGGTCAAGGTGCGGAATGCTTATATCGGGTTGAACTACATCAGACCCGATATAAGCATTCCGCACCCTACAGATAAACAGGACACACTTAGTTTTACCCGCTTTAAACAGTCAAGTAAGGAATAATATGAGTCTGTTTTCCGCTAAGAATATCATCGATTTCTGTTTCATTTATCGTTCTAGGACGAGGAGGCATATCAAAAAAACGCTTAAAGCGGACTTCCTCAAACACTTGAAGTATTCTTAGTCGGGTAGCGTTTTTTTCCTCATTTACATTATGGGAGTTGAGAAAATCTTCAATCGCCTTGCGAGGATGTAACTCAAACTCATTTTTAAAGGTTTCGTTAGTCCAAGCATAGGCGACAATTTTGGCCCATTCTTCTAAGGAAATGTATTCTTCTGAAATTTCTGTGGACATCTAATTTTCCTCTAAATTTAAACTAACTCTCTCTAACCCCTTCTTCCCGGGGACCACCTATGCCTCAGTAGGTGAGCCAGTTCCCGGGTGAGATTCTTGATTAACAAGGACAGCTATAAGGTAGAGCGATTGCAGTTTGCTTACCGCTGGCGATGGCTTCTATATCCGGAATATCCCCTGGATTGGGTGGAATTTGAAGCACACGAACCTGGCTCATATCTTCTGGAAAAGCACCCTTGGGAAAATTTTTCTTAAACTTTTCTATCGCTCCTTCGGGATGTTTTTCAAACTCATCTTTAAATTCGGCATCTTTCCAACATAAAGCCATAATAAACCCCCATTGCAAGGAGCTTAAATATTGCGGTTCAGTTTGTTTTTTCATCTTGGTTAGGTCATAATAAGTGGTTAGATTGGCCCGATCTGTTATCTGTTACTCAATCTTCATCCATTCTCGGTCTTTAGCAGTCTATCTACAGTACAGAGAAGGATGTCTAAACTGGAAGCACACTCGAAGCTCGCTTAATATGATATCTTAGCCTTGATAATATACTTAGTCAAGAGCAAAAGCTCAATTTAATTTTTATTAAGGTTAATTGACAAGGCCGTTCGTATGCTGTATAAGACTTAAGCTGGAGACACTCAGTCTGCTCGGGCAACGCTTCAGCAGTGGGATTCAGGGTTTGTAAGCATTTCGCCGTCACGGGGTCAGCTACCGCAAACAACACTTTATCCGCCTGTTTAATCCAAGATTGAGCCGCTAATGTGAGATGTCCCCCCAGTTGAATGCCGGTTCCCACAATTGTTAATGAACCGCGTTGCAAAGTCTCTCTCCTAAATTCTTACTTTTAATAACAAACCTAAAGTATAACATATTTCAGGAGCTTTAAAAAATAAAGGGTAAATTGTGAGCAAATTTTCTCACAATTTACCCCCAGAACTGAGCCGATCGCCCGTTACTGCATCCCCGGACGGGGAAGGGCCAAACCGCTACTACCTCCGGGATAAGCACCAGGGTGAGAAAAGGGTATATACGCCATCCCGGCTTGATGCATTCCGCCACTGCGATCGCCCGCCATACCCGCGCCACTACCATAGAGCCCGATCGCACCATCCAGCTTCGCATGAGCCAAATTTGCGCCCCCCAGGTTCGCCCCGGTGAGATTCGCCCCACTGAGATTGGCATTAAACAGATTGGCATTTCTGAGGTCCGCACCATTGAGATTTGCATCCCGCAAGTCCGCATCCACCAACCGGGTATCACTGAAATCGCCATTGGTCAAATTTGCCTCAACCAATTGTGCGTTCCCCAGATTCGCCCCGGCACATTGCACTCCACTGAGGTTGGCATGATTGAGGACGGCACCAATCAAATTGGCACCTTTGAAATCCACACCGCTGAGATTGGCATCGGTGAAATTTGCCCTCACGCAATTGGCAAAGGTCAAATCGGCCCCACTGAGGTTGGCATTATTGAGCTTGGCCTCAAACAGATTCACCCCCTTACCATCCAACCCACTCAGATCCGAATGGGTGAGGTTGGCATCGACTAAGTTAGCAAAACTTAAATCAGCGCCGCTCAAGTTTGCATGACTGAGATTTGTTTGATTGAGATTGGCAAATAGTAATTTAGCACCGCTTAAGTCAGCTTTATTCAGATTAAAACGACCCAGGTTTGCTTCATTGAGGATGCCTCCCTGACACTGCTTAGTTTCGAGTAACCGTTTGATGTGAGCATTATTAGCAGCCATATAGTTGTTAAGGGATAGATGTTTTCTGATGGAAAATTATTCTTCTCATCTTACCCTTCCCGGCTGGAGCCGTGGGAAACCCAGAGAACAGATTTTTAGATTTAGCTGGGTCCTTGCTTTAATCTGGCTTCTAACCCTCCCCTGTCTGTGGGGCCTACCCAGACAGATTGACAAGGAATGCCAAATCTCAGCTTAACCCTAGTTTTTGAGTTCGCCATTTTGCCAACTTCCCTCGACCCGAGTACCATCGGCATAAATATAGAGTCCGTTCCCGTGCTTTTCGCCGTCGCTAAATTCGCCTTGGTAGCGATCGCCGTTAGCGTAGGTACAACTTCCGGTCCCGTGAAATTTTCCTTCTAAAAATGCTCCTTCGCAGCGATCGCCATTGGCAAAAGCATAGGTGCCTTGACCGCTAAATTGGCCCTCCCGAAACTCTCCGGAATAACTATTTCCGTTGGCAAAGGTAAACACCCCTTCCCCACTAAATTTTCCATCTACAAATGCGCCTTCATAACGGTTGCCATTCTCAAAAGTCAGGGTTCCTTGTCCTTGGGGTTTGCCATTGACAAACTGCCCTTGATAACGGTTGCCATTGGCGAATTCTCGCAACCCTTCCCCGTTAAATTGACCGGCGGTAAAGTTCCCCTCATAACGACTGCCATCGGCAAAGGTAAAAATTCCTTTGCCGTCGGGTTTGCCATTCACAAACGGCCCTTCATAGCGATCGCCATTGCCATATTCCCGCACCCCTTGACCGTTTAATTGGCCTTCGGTAAATTCGCCTTCATACCGTCCGCCTTCAGCAAAAGTATAGACGCCGCGACCGTGGGGTTGAGCATTGACTAATTCGCCTTGATAACCATTGCCATTAGCATATTCACAGGACCCTTGACCGTTGAGTTTACCCTCGGCGATCGCCCCAGTGCAGCGGTTACCATTGGGGAAGACAAAGGTGCCGCTACCACTGGGAGACCCTTCCACAAATTCTCCCTCAAAGCGGATGCCATTTTCCGAAGTATAAGACCCGTTGCCGTGAAATTTACCCTCTTTAAATACGCCTTCATAGCGGTTACCATTGGCAAATTCACGCACTCCCGCGCCATTAAATTGACCGTTGCTAAATTCGCCTTCATAACGGCTGCCGTCGGCAAAGGTATAAACACCTCTTCCGTGAGGTTTGCCTTCTAAAAATTCTCCTTCATAGCGATCGCGATTGGCATAGGTACAGACTGCCGGACCGCTGAGTTTGCCATCGCGCAGTTCTCCTTCGCAACGACCCCCATCGGGTAAGGTCACCACCCCGGCGATTGACGGCAGAGGAAGACTCAAGGCGAGGGCGATTTCTACAGTTAAGGCGATCGCTAGTGGAATTCCGAATTTAGGGATAGAACGAAGCATTGTTAAATCAAGGGTAAACAACATTAATGGGTAGTATTCAGATGATTTATCTTAGAAAAGTTAGAAGTATAGTTCGGAAATAGCGAGCAAGATGCTCGCACTCCTCCTAACTTCCTACTTGCTATCTGTCCGGTATGAGTCCAACAAAGGCTATATGAGTCCCAAATAAATCGTGTTATGAATCCTCTAGGTTAAATGGAATTCTCACAAGTTTACTCTGCTGTCCATTATCGGAACTCTCGAATTTCCAACTCCTAATCTTGTTGATTGCCGACTCATCTAATGTCCGGTGACCACTGGTCTCTTCTAATCTGACGTCAATCACGTTACCGGAGGGGTCGATATCCACACTCAGTAAGACAACCCCTTCCCATCCTTCTTCTCGGGCAATCCGAGGATAGTTGGGTTTACCGCAGTTACGACAGCGCACGGATCCTGAACCGTTTGGGGAACCGTTTGGGGAACCCTCAGCCCTGCCCGAATTGTTACCCGGATCCATCGGCCCGACATCACTGCCAAAGGGTTCGGAGGCGGTCCCATAACCGCTGTTTCCGGTCCAGCTTGAGGGCGAATTGGAGTCTGTGCCCGTGGCGGTCGAATTGGAGTTTGTGCCGGTTTCCAAGTCATTCAAAAAACCTGAAGAATTCTCCCCACCTCCCGGGTTGGTATTTGTGACGGGAGATTCCGTGGTACGCGGTGGCCCACTATTTGCATTGGGGTTGAAAGGTTCATCAAGACCCAAATCGCTGCTGCTATTCCAATTTGACGGGGCTGTTTCCCGACTTTCCCCAACCGTGGGCGCGGGATTATTGGTTTCCAGTTCTGATAAAAAGTCGGAATTGCCTGTATCTTCAGGTCGTGTATTGATGACAGGATTGGAGGCGACTGTATCCCTCGGTTGCAGATTCGGGTTGAAGGGTTCCTCTGGGGCGTCGATGTCATCATTCCAAGGCGATCGCCCTGTCGGGTTGATTTCCTCTAGTCTGGGTGCAGGGTCCGAGTTGGGAAATTCCGTGAGAAGCTCAGACCCCGAGGTTTCCGGTAAACTGCTGGTGACGGGGGGTTCCATCAGTTCCTGTTCGTCCAAGGGTTCGTTTAGGGGACTGGAATTCTCGGCAAACGGATCCGATGAGGCGATCGCTTCCTCTTCTAGGGCGATCTCTTCTTCGATCAGGGGTAATTCGCTCATCCAGTCCGATGGGGGAACCACTGTTTCCTCTACGGAACTCACCACCGGCGGATCCGGCAGTCTTTCTGGGGTATTCAACTCCGGCAGGGGTTCTATGTTCGGATTCCAGGGTTCCTCGGGGATAGTCGGACTTTCCACCGGATCCAGCGGCGCTGTTTCTGCCATAGACGGCGCTTCCTGTGGCGTTATCGGTGCTGGACTAGGTATCGGTGTAGGGGTGGGTTGCGGCACGAAGGGTTCGGGCGCTGGGGCTGGCTGCTGTGCCAGTAGCGGTTCTGGGGTTTCTACCGCTTCCGCTTCCGGTTCCGGTTCGGGGATGGGTTCGGGTTCTGGGGTTTCTACCGCTTCGGGTTCGGGTTTGGGCTCGGGTTCGGGTTCGGGTTCTGGGGTTTCTACCGCTTTGGGTTCTTCCGGTTCCGGCGGTGGGGGTTCCTCCTCCGGTTCAGGTTCTGAGAGTTCCGGTTCATCGAGAACAATAAATTCAATCGGTTCCGCTGTCGCTTCCGGCGAAGCCTGGACGATCCAGTTTAGGGTAAATGGCAGCACCACTAGATGCACCAAGGCTGAACCGACTAGGCTCCATGCAATCAACTTTTTGATTTTCTCTTCTTGTTGTTCTCGCTGCGCGGTAGAAACGCTAGAAAAAGTCATGCCTGCTAGATCTCCTCAGAACAAAGGTGTGGACAACATTCGCGCGATCGCTCCAGACCCTTGGTCCCGCTGAGCGACTAGGGGGTGCGATCGGCTAGTTCCATTTCCCCCGTACCCAAAAAATGCTGGAGTACCACCGTTTAAATTTTTTATCATTATTGAAACTAATTAGCAATAGGGCAGTTAAAAATATTAAGGCCACAGAGGGAGTTGAGATAAAAATGAGGAGTTTGAACCGGGTCTCCTGTAAGTACACCAAGAAGCGATATTTGTCAAGTCTTTGTTTTGAGTCCCGGCCCTATCCGTGCGATCGCATGGGAGACAGCGGATTAGAGCTTTTGCCGGTACTGAACATTAGCGGCCTTGATCACCTAATTTATGTAATGTTGGGCTAAACCCCTTGACATTTACTCGCAATTGATTTTCAGTTTCTTAATAAAATGTATTAAAAACTTAGGGAGAAGCCAGAGAGTTACTGGCCCTAGGGACGGTCAGTCCTCGTCAACTCACTTGGCTCCTATTTCTAATGAAAAAGGGAGAAACTTGATTTCCCAAAGTAAATACAGCCGGATTACAATTTATACGTGTATATAAGTTTCCCGTGCTTGTTCCGTGATTTTGAATGATAAGTGATATGGAATCCGGTAGTTATAGGTCTGTTAAAAGTAGCACAACTTAATGGACCCCACCCTAACCCTCCCCTTGCCAAGGGGAGGGAACCATCAGATGAAATTAAACGACTTTTGATACCCGGATTTGGTATGATATCTTCGTTTTCTTCTAGAGTCAGAGAGTGTGAGAGTGAGATGCCGCAACCGAGAAGGATTTTTAGGAGTTGGGAGGGGTGTAATACCAAATACGGTTTTGCAGACTAAATTCCGTTAGAAATAGAAACAGTAGACAATCCTGCAATTCATCTACTGTCCACAGCCTAGGTCGGTCCTTCGCACCTTTGAGGAAATCCACCCTCAGCCTGTACCCTATCCGCCCAGAAAATCCGATAAACTGATTGGGAAACTCCAGTTAAGTTAACTCTTATTGATATTGATAATGATGAACCGACGCTTATTTTTCTCGGTATTAGCGGCAGCCACCCTAGTCTTGTGCCTCCTGGGTGCGGGTGGCTTCTATGAAATCCTCGCCACCGGACCCCTGGCTTTATTGCGCGGAACCGTGACAACTCATGTGGATGCGGCGATGTTTGTGCCCAGACAAGCGCCAGTGATGACATCATTATTGGTGAATGTGGACCAATTAGAGGAAGCGGGGCGACTCGCAGCAGAGCCAAAATTGCGGAGTCAGGTACGGGAGGAGTTTGACCAGATTAAAAATGGGGTCCTCGCCAATACGGACTTAAATTATCGCAGCGATATCCAACCCTGGCTAGGGGAGGAAATTACCTTTGCCGTCACCAGTGCCGATTTTGATCGCGAGTATGTTAATGGTCGGCAACCGGGATATTTACTGGCCGTGGAGACTAAAAACCCCCAGCGCAGCCGGGATTTTCTGGAGGTGTTGTGGTCCCAAAATAGCCGAAACGGTGTAGAGCTTGCAGTAGAAAATTATCAAGGGGTGAAGCTGATTTACACCCAGACCCTAGAGGGAGTTGCCGGTTCCGAACCCGGAACAGGAAGCTGGGCTTCCGCAGTGGTGGGCGATCGCTTCGTGTTGTTTGCCAATCATCCCAAAGTCCTGCGGGATGCCATTAATAATGCCCAAGCCCAAAATCTCAGCCTCAAAGGAAACCCCGCCTATCAAGAGGCAATCGCTAATATGTCCTCCTCGGGAATTGGGCTTAGTTTTATCAATATCGAGGAATTTACCGCTTGGATTAGCGATCGCCCTCCGGAAACTGCTCTCAAGCCTCCCTCTGAGCGTGTCCTCGCCGCCCAAAAGTCTCCCAGCTTAGGAATTGCCCTCGGGTTGAACCCCCAGGGATTGCTGGCCCATACTATCTGGAATGGCAGTACCTCTAACGAGTGGGTCACAACTTTACCCAGTTTATTAGGACCTGTGGGGGCCATGCAATATCTCCCCCCTCAGACTGCATTTACTATCGCGGGTGCCGACTTGAATCAGTTGTGGTTAGCACTCGAAGCAGGCTTTCCCGAGTCTGGGGCAGTGGGTCAAATTCTCCGCAAACCTGTGGCTGACTTGCGATCGCGCTGGGGATTGGATTTACCCGAGGCTATTTTTAGCTGGGTGCAAGGGGAATATGCGATCGGTTTATTACCCCAATCTGAGGTGGAAAACGCCGATAATCCAGGGTTGGCATGGATTTTTGTAACCCAGAAATCCGGTGAGAGTTCCACAAAAGGAATTGAGCAGTTAGATGCGATCGCCCAAGAACAAGGCTTTAGCGTAGGGCCGGTTTCCTGGGGGAGTCGCCCAATTTCCACCTGGACAAAATTAACCACTAAACCTGTCACCACCAAGGCGAAAGGGCTGAAACCCTTACAGATTGCCGCCGACGTTCGGGCCGTACATACGGAAATTGGGGCTTACGAGATATTTGCCAGTTCCCTAGAAACCTTAACAGCGGCGATCGAGGCCCCGAATACAGGCTCAATTTTAAGTAATCCTAACTTTCAAAGTGCGATCGCACCCCTTCCCCAGTCCAATTATGGATATTTCTACCTGGATTGGCTGGCCTCTCAAGAGAGTTTAACCCGTCGCTTCCCCATCCTCAAATTAGTCACCCTCGCCGGAAAACCTTTGTTTCAGCGCTTGCAGTCCATTTCCTTAAGTTCACCTGCACCTGGAACCCAAGCCGGGACAGCACTCCCCGTAGAGGCGGCCCCCTTAGCGGACTTGTTCATCCGTCTGGGTTCATAAAAAACCTGACAGGCTGATGCCAAGACACTTCAAAAGGATCCGCGCGAATAACTCGGCCCCAGGCGATAGTTCGCTCATGGGCCGTCAGAATCTGAGAGTGAGTGGCCTTTAATCCTAAATTTCTGGGGAGAAAAAAAGGAAATTGAGGGGGTAAAATTAATCTTACCCCTCCAATTCCAGGACTTACGTCCCTAGGAGATATTTAAAAGTGGCATAGCCATACTGAGGCGATCGCGCAATCGTTAAAGTTCTGATTTCTTCTGCGTAAGTCCTTCATGAAATTTTCGCCTAACACCCAACCCATTAGGATTGACCCGTGACGACTACCCAAACTCCAACTCCACAAAGTCCTATCAGTGAGTCTGTTGAAACCCCAGCCGATCGCCCTGTTATCGACCGCGAGACCATTCTGATTTTAGACTTTGGTTCTCAGTATTCAGAATTAATTGCCCGTCGAATTCGGGAAACCCAGGTTTATTCGGAGGTCCTGTCCCATCGTACTGACGCTGAAACCCTCCGAAAACTTAAACCCAAAGGGATTATTTTATCCGGGGGTCCTAATTCGGTTTACGATGACGGTGCACCCCTGTGTGATCCAGAAATTTGGCAACTCGGCATTCCCGTGCTCGGGGTTTGTTATGGAATGCAACTGATGGTGCAGCAGCTTGGAGGCCAGGTGGCTCCAGCAGAACGAGCCGAATATGGTAAAGCCTCGTTGTACATTGACGACCCGACGGATTTGCTCACCAACGTGGAAGAAGGCTCAACCATGTGGATGAGTCATGGGGACTCAGTGCTGCGGATGCCCGAGGGGTTTGAGCGACTGGCGCATACCGATAATACCGACTGTGCCGCAGTCGCCCACCACGAGAAACAATTATACGGAGTCCAGTTTCATCCAGAAGTCGTGCATTCCCTAGGTGGAATGCCCCTGATTCGTAACTTTGTGTATCATATTTGTGAGTGCCAACCCACCTGGACCACCGCCACCTTTGTAGAAGAATCCATTCGGGACATCCGCGCCCAAGTTGGGGACCGGCGAGTCTTGTTAGCCTTATCCGGTGGGGTGGATTCTTCCACCTTAGCCTTCTTACTGCACAAGGCGATCGGGGACCAACTTACTTGTATGTTCATCGATCAAGGCTTCATGCGCAAATATGAGCCAGAACGCTTGGTCAAGCTATTTCATGAGCAATTCCATATTCCCGTCGCCTACGTCAATGCCCGCGATCGCTTCCTAGCTCAAATTGAAGGCATTACGGACCCAGAAGAAAAACGTAAGCGCATTGGTCACGAATTCATCCGGGTCTTTGAAGAAGAATCCAAACGTCTGGGACCCTTTGATTTTCTCGCCCAAGGCACTCTGTACCCGGACGTCATCGAATCTGCTGATACCAGCATTCCCTCGCAACCGGGTCAACGAGTCGCAGTTAAAATCAAGAGTCATCATAACGTTGGGGGTTTACCCGATGACCTTTGCTTTAAGTTAGTCGAACCCCTGCGGAAACTCTTTAAAGATGAAGTCCGCAAAGTCGGGCGATCGATTGGTTTACCGGAGGAAATTGTGCAACGTCACCCCTTCCCCGGTCCCGGTTTAGCAATTCGTATCCTAGGGGAAGTCACCGCCGATCGCTTAGATATCCTGCGGGATGCGGACTTCGTGGTTCGCCAAGAAATTAATCGCCAGGGACGATACCATGATTTTTGGCAAGCGTTTGCCGTCTTGCTACCCATCCGCAGTGTTGGCGTGATGGGCGATCAACGCACCTATGCCTATCCGATTGTATTGCGCTTAGTCTCCAGTGAAGATGGGATGACCGCAGATTGGTCTCGGGTTCCTTACGAATTGTTAGAAACAATTTCTAACCGCATCGTCAACGAAGTTCGCGGCGTGAATCGGGTGGTTTATGACATTACCTCCAAACCACCTGGAACTATCGAATGGGAATAAACTACTTAAAGCTCGGCAATGGGGGCAGGTGCTGTTAAGCGGGCGACTGTTGTACCCGTCTTGATAATTCCCTCTCCCAGACCACTGGAATCAGACAAAAACTAGACTGTCATAAGGCGGAATCTGCCGCCTTATGACAGGAATTCGGTAAATTTTCGGAGGTCATTACCCATTAAATATGCTGCATTAGTAATAAGTCATCATAAAATCTGGGGAAACTAGGCCAATATTTTTTAGAGGCGATCGCAACCCAGAAGGGACAGATGACAAAGTAGCTACTTCGCTACCCCGATTCTAAATTTTACCATCACCATAGAGAGGAATAACAAAGGAGGTGATAGCTCTTATGGCCCCGACAACCTATTCACAATTTATTCGCTTTCTCCACGAAGAACTCGCCCTTTCCACGGCTTCAATTGCTTTTTCCGAGCGGATTTGCGGGTCTTTTGGCCTACACAGTCACGAACTCGACTATAGCACCTTACCGATGGTTTTGTGGCAGTATGGATTTATCAGCATCGACCAATTAGACCGCATTTTTGATTGGCAAGAAACGACCCCAACCACTACCTTAGCCGGTAGTCTACAATAAATCGTAAGGAGGATGATTCAGGGATGAATGAACCCAATTTTATGTGGTTTTACGTCTCGTTAAACAAAAAAATAAATTCCATAAAAGCCGAGTTTAATAACCCTCGGCTTTTTAATTAAGAAAAAAGCAATATCTTGAAAAAGAGGGGCTTTTTCTAACCTGGAAGGTCGTATAAATTAGTCAAACCTAGGGAAAGTGGCCTATACCTAAAGGAATAAAAAAGGCGATCGCCTCCCAAATTTCACCAGTTTTTCAAAAATCACTTCTAACATGGGGATTAAAGGGTACAAAATACACAGATCCAAATCCCTAAGAAGTTAACCATGAACCAAAAACTTATAACATTATCCGATTCCGTAGAGACAGCCGTCAAAGAAGCCGCGGCTGAACACGCTGGAATTTCCCCAACCCAACTCCAGATCGTCGAAGCGGAAAAACGAACTTGGCCGAATGGATGCCTCGGTATAGCCGAACCCGATGAATTATGTAGCCTCGCCAAAGTAGAAGGGTGGCGAGTCGTCATAGAAAATCAAGAAGATGGACAAAAGTGGGTATATCGAACCTCCTTAGAGGCAGAAGAAATTCGCTTAGAAAATCAATATATTTATAGCGGGAATCTGCCCCCCGAGGTAGTAGAGGCCCTGATGGAGGATGCAGCAGGGCGATCAAACCTCCCCAAAACCCAACTCCAGATCCAGGAAGAGGAACAAAAAACCTGGCCCAATAATTGCCTAGGACTTCCCCAACCCCACGAAGGTTCGGTGGAAATGCTAGTAGAAGGGTGGCGAGTGGTAGTAGCTCACGAGGACCAAACCTGGGTGTATCGCACATCCTTAGATGCTGGTGAGATTCGGCTAGAACCCTCCAATTCTTAGAAACCCAGGAACCGGGTTTCTGCACCAGATTTTGTATCTTAGATTAGGATCTTGTACCTTATAACTGGATTTGGTATTAAAGAGGAAGGACACGGCTATGCCGTGTCCCTAAGTATTTTTAATGGTTATATCGTGTGTTAAACCCCATGATTCCTTGGGGTTGTTGATAGGTGACGGTAACATCGGTTACTTGGGCGGATGAGGGTCCTTGATGACACCAGGCAATCATGGAATCAAGGGTTTCTGAGTTGCCTTCAAAGATGGCTTCGACTCGACCATCGGATAAGTTGCTGACCCAACCGCACAATCCCAACTTTTGGGCTTGTTCAACGGTACTAAATCGATAACCTACCCCCTGAACTCTACCGGAAATTAAGACGTGAGCAGATTTTGTTTTAGCCATCGTCTTTTATTCCTCTACGGGCAAATCAAATAAAACTTGGGTCATATAATATTCAGCCCATTCGTTGCCAAAGGCATTTTCTAAAACTCGGCGCGTTTTGTCATTTTTGCGCTGGTGATCGCAATAATTACGTTGTCCAGCCAGGATTTCACTGTGGAGTTCGGGGGTGGCTGGAGTATTTTTGGCCTGCTGACAGTGAAGTTGAACATAGCTTTTGACGCGATCGAGAAATAAGGTTTCTTCGGCTGGATTATCGGGTCGCACAAAGAGGCAAAATTCAGAGAAGATATGACCCCAGGGCGGCAAGTCTCGGGGGTGGGTGAATGCGATCGCCGGTAAGGAGGAAAGTTGCTGCTGATAAGCGTCGGGGAGAACTTTTTGGCGCAGGGGTGACAAGTCGGCGATCGCCGCCCCAATTTTCCCTTTTGCCCCCACTAAATCGGTGCCAAACATGGGCAAATCATAATTGGGGTTGGGAAACATCACACAGTGCAAAATATCGAGGGTAGTGCCGACTTTTGCTAGTTCCAAATGAATTTTCCGAAATTCTGGGCTCTGATAACAGCGATTTTCAATTCTGAGTTTTTCCCCTTCTAATCGTCCCTCTACATATCCGAGTTCGGCAGGGAGGGGATAAAGGGAAAGTTCTAACTGTTCTTGCCAGACTCCCTCTATGCAATCGGCGAGTTGTTGAATGAGGCTATGTTGTTCGGTACGCAGGGATGGATTAGAAGTTGATGTCACGGGTTTTTCCTATATTAGGGTGGATCAATAATGCGCGGGGGCGCAGTTTTTATTTTATCCTATTTAGGGAGTTGGGAAGTTGGGGTGTTTTTACAGGGAACTTGGAGAACGACTGAAGTCGTTACTACGAACTTGGGGCAGAGAACGACCATTGGCTATGGTGTGGGCTGTCGGGTGTTGGGTTTCGCTTCACCCAAAATACAAATATTTTAAACTGTTAAAACCCCGACTTAACCCTCAATCGATTGGTTCTTAAACTAATCAGCAAATTGATTAATTTGGTCGATGAATTCGAGGACATAATTTCGATATTCAATTTCGTTTGTATAGGAACAAGGCATATTTTTGAAATACTCAGCTATTCCTGTCAGAATTTTAGATATGACCTCTAGATAGAGGCTTTTCAATTCAACTAAACCATCCATCAAGAGTTGATTACTTTGTCGATAAGGAGCTAAACCAATCAGATAGCTCATTGATTGTTGCCAAACATCTTGGGTTTGTTGTTGCTGCTTTTTGCTTTTATTCTTTAACTTCTCAATACCCCGTTTCACATCCTTGATATAATCAATTATGTATTCATCGTTATCGTTATAGGAGAAAGATAACTCTCGGTCACCCAAATCACGCAAATTACGATAAAATTCGGCATTTTCCTCATTTTGGGCTAATTTTCCATACATAAAAGTCTTGCTTTGTTGCCACAAATCGAGCAACTCAATAAACCACTCATCATGGGTTTTCGGTAGCCGTTCGAGTCCCTCTGATAAATCCCAGCTTGACTGAAAATCATCTTCATACTCTAGACACATATCCAAGACGATGCCATTAAAAGTTTCAAAATCACATTCACTTTCTTCCCAACCATCGGCTTCTAACTGTTCGTACAGGCAGGAATAATGTCATGACTCATCGCGCCTTGCATGAGTAAATCACGGAAGTCTGTCCAAGCGGACTCGGATAATATTTCACATTCTTCGCCAGTTTCTTCATCGATGCCGTAATAGTGGATTTCATCATTGTCATCAATCCTCAAAAGTGCCACAGTGTCTGTCGGATCGTAATCTTCTTTTGAAGTGATGAAATGCGGAAGTCCATAACTTACTTTGACAAACCGACTGCCTGGTATTTTTTGAATTTTTGCAGCCATAATCTTTTCAACTGTCCCCCAAATTTAACCTTTGAAACTGAGTTATTTAGATAACGACTTGAGGTTATCTTTATAAATACACAAAAAGTTTTCTGCGTGAGTTGCTCCGAGTTTTTGAATTTCTGGAGGAAAATCACTTAAAAAAGTAGTTTTTCCGGTAATGTTAAAAAGGGCGGCACCTTCAGCCGTCCCCGCATGAAGATACACTAAAGCTGGTGCTAAATTTAGCCACATTCCCAAGCGTTGAGCCACATCGTAAGCTGTCGTTTCTCCTAATCCTTTAACGCGAGCAGTCACTGACTCTATCCACTGATGAAGTTCTTCAAAGGTTTTAAACTGCTGTGCTTGCTGACAATCTTGGCGAGATACGTTCAATCCTTCTGCTAATTTAGAGGAGACTCGGCGCTGATGGGGGTGCATTTTCCCATCGACAAATCTAGAAAGCCAAGCTCTTTCCAAGGCTGCATCCCAAGTCAGCGTGCGATCGCCCCACCATTGGGTTTGAGCTTGATAACAAGTTCCAAAACGACCGAGATAATCATTCACCCAATAAGCAAGAGTTGGTTGATTTTGACGGGTCGTATTGCTATCACGAGAATGACCGCATAATTTGCCAGATGTTTGCTTGCAATTGCCACTCATAGCTTTCTAAAATTTTAAGACATTAACTGACTTTAAATAGCTCTTGCTTATTTATAGCACCATTTGATTGTTATTTGGAATCTAGCTTGAATTGGGTTTGTTTTGAATAAAAAAAAGACTTGAAAATGGAGAGTTATCCTTTTCAAGTCTTTTGTAAAGGTTAAGGTGTGAATTAAGTGGAAGATTCGCTATATTCAACCGATTCGGATTCTACCGGCTTAGAACCGTTGAGGGGAATGCGGGGGTCTTGTAGGGGTTTGCGCTTCTCGATCAGGTGAATGGCACGGGTGACACTTTCGGGGAGAATCACGACTAAACTACCCGAAACAGCTTCATTGAGGGCGGTTTCGATCGCCTCAGTTTCATTTAAGATAGTTTGATAAGCAGCCGCACCATTGCCTTGGGCGAGACCTTCACTGATGAAATGGGCCGCATTTCCCCGGGGACGACCACGGGTATCATTATCTTCTTTGACAATAATTCGGTTAAAGATGTCTGAGGAAAGTTTGCCGAGGTTAACCAAATCCTCATCCCGGCGATCGCCCGGACCCCCAATCACGCCAATGGTTTCTCCAGGCCAATTTCGCACGAACCCGCCCAGGGCTTCATAACTGGCGGCATTATGGGCGTAATCCACCAAAGCGTGATAGGTCCCCATATTAAACAGATTCATCCGTCCAGGGGTTTGGGCAACTGATGCCTCAAAGGTAGCTAATCCAGTGCGAATTTGCTCAATGGGAACCCCATTGCTATAGGCAGCCAAGGCAGCAGCCAGGGCATTGGCAATCATAAAGGGGGCTAATCCTGCCATGGTGAGTGGCACGTTAACGGCTTGGTCAATCCGTAGGGTCCAATCTCCTTTGAGAATCGAGAGATAGCCATTTTCATAGACTGCGGCGAGTCCCCCATTGCGAACATGATTTCGGAGGACTTCGTTTTCGGGGTTCATTGAGAAATAGGCGATTTGAGCTTTCACCCGTTTTGCCATGCTGACCACTAGGGGGTCTTCAGCATTCAGGATGGCGTAACCTTTGCTATGAACCGCTTCGGCCACAACGCTCTTGAGGGTCGCCATTTGCTCGATAGTATCTATATCGCCGATGCCTAGATGATCGGCAGAGACGTTTAAAACCACTCCGACATCGCAGCGATCGAACGCCAAACCTGAGCGTAAAATCCCACCTCGGGCAGTTTCTAATACAGCAATCTCAACGGTGGGGTCTTTTAAAATCAGTTCGGCACTTTGGGGGCCGGTATTATCCCCTTTTTCCACAATAAAATCACCGATATAGGTCCCATCAGTGGTGGTATAACCAATGGTTTTGCCGGTGTGTTTGTAGATATGAGCTAATAAACGGGTTGTGGTGGTTTTGCCATTGGTGCCAGTAACGGCAAGGATGGGGATACGCGACGGGGTGCCTGGGGGAAATAGCATTTCCATCACCGGGGCTGCAACGTTGCGGGGCAGACCCTCGCTGGGGCAGACGTGCATCCGGAAACCTGGTGCCGCATTGACTTCAACGATGACGCCATCATTTTCGCGCAGGGGTTGGGAAATATCTGAGGTGACGACATCGATGCCACAAATATCTAAACCAATCAGTTTCGCAATTCTTTCGGCCATCCAGAGATTTTCTGGGTGAATTTCATCGGTGCGATCGATGGCAATACCCCCGGTGCTGAGGTTGGCGGTATAGCGCAGATAGCAGACTTCTCCCTCTTTGAGTACGGTATCGAGGTTATATCCTTTGCGCTCCAAGATTTGCATACTCATGCGGTCTACTTGGATGCGAGTCAGGACGTTATCATGACCGTCGCCTCGGTTGGGGTCGCGATTAGTTTCTTCGATGAGTTCTTGGATGGTGGACTTGCCATTCCCGATCGCATGAGCGGGAACCCGTTCGGCAACGGCAATCAGTTTACCATTCACCACGAGAACCCGGTGGTCCCGACCTTTGTAATAGCGTTCGACAATGACCGATCGCGTTTTGGAGGCGGTGGTGGCCGCGTCGTAGGCTTCTTCCGCTTCTTCCCAGGTGTGGATATCGATGGTAATGCCCCGTCCGTGATTGCCATCTAGGGGTTTAATCACGATAGGATAGCCACCCACCTGGTCGATCGCCTCTTGGAGTTCATCCAGATAGTGAATCAAGGTGCCTCGGGGAACCGGCACTCCGGCATCCCGCAGAGTTTTTTTGGTACCTTCTTTATCACAGGCGAGTTCCACGCCTAAAATACTGCTGCGATCGGTCAGGGTCGCCTGGACTCGTTTTTGATAAATCCCTGATCCTAGCTGGATCATAGCTCTAGCGCTAGCGTGAAACCAGGGAATATCTCTAGCTTCAGCTTCTTTAATTAGGGTTTCGGTACTGGGACCCAAGGAGGCTTTAGCCGCTAAGTCTTTCAAGTCCTGGAGGTCCTGTTGGAGCTCCGAAACTGGATAGCGACCCGTATCCACAATACTTCGACACAGGCGAACCGCTGCTCTAGCAGCATAGCGACCCGCTTGTTCATCAATATATTCAAACGCCACTTGGTAGGTGCCGGGACTGGAGGTTTCGCGGGTGCGACCAAAACCGACTATCATCCCCGCAAGTTCCTGGAGTTCTAAGGCAACGTGCTCAACCACATGACCCATGTAGGTCCCCTCCTGGACGCGGCTGAGGAATCCTCCTCTACAGCCTGGGGAGCAATAGTGGTCTACCAAACTCGGTAGCGCCTCAACAAGACCTTGATAAAAGCCGGGGATCAAACTGGTAGGCTTAGGTGCTAAGTCCTCTAGGTCGAGGCGCATGACGATGACCTTGTGGCGTCGAATGCTCCAATAGTTCGGACCCCGTAATGTCTGGATTTTAAGTATTTTCATAAGCTGCGCGAGGATGAAGCTCTTGATTTGGAAGCAATAGAGGCACTTGTTCTAGTTTCTGGCTTTCGTCCGTTACAATATGTTCAAAATGAACATCTTGATCAGTCCAGTTAGTGACAAGTGCAAAGGGAGTCACGGGAGAGGGGGTTGAGCAGGTGAAGCGTGAAGTGGAATGGAGTAAGTTTTTGGCTTTGAACTTTCAGGTTTCACCGGGACTGGTCTATTCCCTTCTGTGCAGTAGTCTCATCATAAGCAGGGAGTTGGGGGTGAATGCTGCCATAACTAGGGGTGGGTGGGATGACTGATGCGCTGACGTAATTCAAAGCGATCGCCATGACACAGAATATGTAAGCGCATATTGCACAAACTCAGGGGGTCGGTGGCTCCCACTAACGATTCGTTTGTCGCGAAAGCAGAGCTGGGATCGACAATGGTCACCGTGCCTTTGCCAATCACTTCAATCACACCATCGCCTTGAAACATGGCACAGGTATCTTCATCAATGCCGATTCCGAGACGGTCTGGATGAGTGGCCACGGCGGAGAGTAACCGTGCCATCCGATTGCGGTTATGGAAATGCTGGTCCACAATCACATCAGGCAGAATTCCCAATCCCGTTGCCATATCCACTAAGGAGCGATTCGGCGATTCTCCACTACCTCCCCCAGCAATCATGTGATGTCCCATCACCGCTGCACCGGCACTGGTTCCGGCTAAGACAATTTTTCCCTCGCGCACCTTCAGGCGAACCTTTTCCATCAAAGGGGTATCCGCTATTAAGGCACAGAGTCGGAGTTGATCTCCGCCGGTCATAAATACCCCGGTACATTCTTCTAGGTACTCCTGCCACTTCGGGTCCTCTCCCTGGGTCCTTTCCCGGATATCTAGCAATTCTATGCTTGTGGCACCCATCTCCGTAAAGATCTTTTGATATCGCTCCCCGATCGCCGAGGGTTCTCGCGAAGCACAAGGGACGATCGCTATTTTCGCCTCGATTCCTCCAGCACGGGTGAAAAACGTATGCAGGATCTCGCGGCCATGAACTTTGTCTTCCGCACCGCCAATCACCATTACAGTGCTTTTAAGTGTTTGGGGCATCTTCTGTTGTAGGGATTGAGTGTCTAACTGTAGCATGGGTGGTCTTGCTATTGGC
>JBBQFN010000054.1:0-23041 GCA_038321985.1 Cyanophyceae cyanobacterium
AATTTTGACAACTTTCGGTTACGTCTTTTAGCAGCTTTTTCATCATAGTCATTATAAATTAGAGAGGTAGCCACTCAAAAACATTTAAACGCTCAGTAACTAATTAGAAAAACTTATCACCAAAAAGTCTGAAGAGCCAAAATAATGAACTCAATGATGACCTATTATCAGCTATTGTTCTGAGCGATCGTTCTAACTATTATGGCTTGGTTGTGGATCGGTTTCTCGGTGAGCGAGATTTGGTGGTTCGACCCTTAGACCCCCGTCTGGGTAAGGTCCGTGATATTAGTGCAGCAGCATTAATGGAAGACGGGTCACCGGTTTTAATTATCGATGTTGAAGATTTAGTGCGATCGCTGGATCTGATCCTCAGCAGTGGTCGATTAAGTCACATCACTCAAGATATCCAAATCAAACAGTCTAAACATCATAAAACGATTCTAGTGGTCGATGATTCTATTACCGTGCGGGAAATGGAACGCAAACTTTTACAAAATAAAGGCTATACCGTTGAAGTTGCGGTGAATGGGGTTGATGCTTGGAATACCGCACGAACCGGGGAATATGACCTGATTATCACCGATGTAGATATGCCCCGGATGAATGGTATAGAACTGGTTAATCACCTTAAAAGTAATGCTAAACTCAAGTCAACTCCTGTAATTATTGTTTCCTATAAGGACCGGGAAGAGGATCGACTTTTAGGATTAGAAGCTGGGGCAAATTATTACTTAACGAAAAGTAGTTTTCATGATGATACGTTTTTAAATGCCGTCATTGATATGATTGGGACCCCGGATGAGACTTGACCTCTACATTGTAAGGCGATTTCTTGAGATAAACCCGAGATTTTTATGTTAGAAAATGGGTAAAACGCCCTTTGAGTAAAAAGTAAGTCAGCCTAGTTCTTTTTTCTGACATAAATTGAACGTAAAATACATCCTAATAGCTGGGGTTTATTTAAAAATGAAGGGGTTTTTATTCTTGCTTAATTGTCGTTATTTATGTAAATTTCAATAAAAAATGTTGCCCACTCCAGTTATAGTTTTAAAAAAATAATTTCTTACAAATCAGTAAATTTCAGATATAATAAAAGATGTTATGATATTGGCGATGAAATATACTTTAACCTCTGTATGAAAATTGCTATTGTTAATGATATGCTGCTGGCAGTAGAAGCCTTGCGGCGCGTCTTAACATCAGTGCCTGACTACGAACTCCTTTGGATTGCCCGGAATGGGGCTGAAGCGCTAGACAAATGTGCCTCAGTACGACCGGATCTAATTTTAATGGATGTATTCATGCCCGTGATGGATGGGGTAGAGGCAACTCGCCAGATTATGCGTAATTTTCCCTGTGCGATATTACTCGTTACATCTAGTATTAACACTCACTTACCTAAAGTATTTGAAGCCCTCGGGCATGGGGCGCTCGATGTAGTCGTTACGCCGATTCTCGGACCCTCTGGAAATGCGGAAGGGGGAGAAACTCTTCTGGAAAAAATTAAGACGGTTCATAAACTATTGGGCAAACCCGTCAGCAGAAACTCCAAAAATCCAATTTCTGTCAAGTTCTGTTATACGAACAAACCCTCTCCTCCCCTGGTAGCCATTGGAGCTTCGACTGGAGGTCCCACCGCGATCGCCAAGGTTTTGTCTCTATTACCGGAAAATTTTAGGCTATCGGTAGTGATTATACAGCATATTGACGTTCAGTTTTCCGTCAGTTTTGTCCAGTGGTTATCTCATCAAACTCGGTTAAAAATTGAGTTAGCTCAAGCCGGAACTACACCCGAATCCGGTAAAGTTATTGTAGCCGGAACCAACGATCATTTATTCATGCGTCCCGATCGCACCCTCGGCTATACTAAGCATCCCCTGAATAATCCCTATCGTCCCTCGGTGGATGTTTTTTTTACAAGTTTGGCTGAAAACTGGCCGGGGCAAGGATTAGGGGTGTTGCTCACGGGAATGGGCCGCGATGGAGCAGTGGGAATGGGCCTATTGAGATCGGCGGGTTGGCATACGATCGCCCAAGATGCCAGCAGTTGCGTCGTTTATGGAATGCCAAAAGCTGCGGTTGAACTGGGAGCAGTTGAAGAAAGTTTGACTCCCGAGGCGATCGCGCTCAAACTCCTTAAGCTGTAACAGCTTAAGCAACCTCAAAACAACCGGGTTTTAGAAATTAGAAAGATAAATATGACTGACGCATAATATCGGTGATTTAGTAATTTGTAAAGGCAGAAGATCGACGATGCTTACCCCCATTTTTTAGAGGAGTCAGGGAACTCCTGGGAATACTATCTCGCCTAAAAAACTGGGGTAACTGGGTAAGTAATTCGGAGCTATCTCAAGAGTTAGAGGTTGGGTTTTAGAGTTTTCCAAGAATAAATTCCTCCCCGTAGTAGTGAAGTTAAATACAATATTTATATAGCGTTTCTTGAGCTATTGAGGTTCGGTTTTGGGGTTAAAGTCCCCCTTTTGAAGGGGGATTTACGGGGATCGTCCGGATTTCACGAGACCAAAAACCGCTATATAAATTATTTTAATTAATTTACACCGAAATAATATAAACTTATAAATCACAGGGTTTAGAGCATTAATCTTGTGGATTAGTACGCCATCTGATCCCATCTAGCTATATCTTTCAGGGTTTTCTAATCACAATTAGCTGAAGATTGATGTAAAAGAAATATCTTAGGAATTTAGGTCAATTTTTACAAAAGTACCCTCCGATCAATTGATCGCACTTCCTGGAAACTTTTTAAACCTGAGGAGTTCATGAACAGATAAGTGCCATTTGAACTCTTGGGGATGAAGTTGTTATCAAAAAAAGTAGTGATCGCTACTTTTTTTATGAAATCGGAACTGAAGAAGATCAAAAATGGCTGAATCCCTTTGATATCAAATTTTACCGCTCAATTTGACAACTGACATATTTTATCCACCTATAGATAGATGACAAAAGAGGTTACCCTATAAAAAACTCAAAGGGAGTAGATTACTAGAACCGTACTATTCCCAGAGAAGTAGTTGGGCTGAAATTTGACCCGACCCAGTAAACGCGTTATAGATTTTATCGGAAGAGCGTAAATGAAGGCCCTGATTCAGAACTGAGGAATCAATCCATCGGCATCAATCCCTTACCTTACCTTACGTTCTGACCCTCAAATTTTCAGCACCTCCTCGGGAAAAAAAGCCATGAATCAAAAACTAACCCCTCAACCCGTAACAATTTTATTGATAGATGATCAGCCGATTGTAGGTGAGGCGATTCGTCGCTTGTTGGCAACAGAAGAGGATATTAAATTTTACTATTGTAGTGACCCCGATCAAGCGATTCAAATGGCAACAACTATTCAACCCACTGTGATTTTACAGGATTTAATCATGGGGGATATTGATGGGTTGATGCTCCTGCGCTTTTTTAAAGCAAATCCAGGCACCCGGGACATTCCCATCGTGGTGCTTTCGACAAAAGAAGAACCCCGCCAAAAAGCCTCAGCCTTTGCTGCCGGCGCGAATGACTACTTAGTTAAACTTCCTGATAAGATTGAATTAATTGCTCGCCTTCGCTACCATTCAACGGCTTATCAAAATTTATGTCAACGTTATGAAATAGAGTTGACCCAACAGTATAATAAAGAATTAGAACGGCGAGTACAAGAGCGGACCCAAGAACTGGCCGAAGCCCTTGAAACCCTCAAACACACCCAGACGCAATTAGTCCAAAGCGAAAAAATGTCGGGTTTGCGGCAATTGGTGGCTGGAATTGCCCATGAAATTAACAATCCAATCAATTTTATTTCGGGGAATTTGATTCATTTTATTGAATATGCTGAAGGATTATTAACGTTAGTGGAAATGTACGAAGAAGCATTTCCCGATAATGGGCCAGTTACCCTTCAAGATTTTAAACACTCCCTTGATTTAGAGTTTGTTCGAGAAGACTTACCTCGATTAATAGCTTCAATTAGAGGAGGAACCGATAGAATTCGAGAGATAGTCATAAATTTGCGTAATTTTTCTCGGATGGATGAATCAGAAATAAAGCAAGTAGATATTCATGAAGGTCTTGATAGCACCCTGGTGATGCTACAACATCGGTTGGATGAGAGCCAGATTGAATTGATCAAGGAGTATGGAGATTTACCCGGAGTCGAGTGTTATCCAGGACAACTGAATCAAGTGTTTATCAATGTACTGACGAATGCGATCGAGGCCGTGATAGATTGTCGGAAGATATCTTCAGGCGAAAAGATAGCTGAGAGTGGGGAGAGTATCCCTTTGAAAATAGGCATTAAAACTGAATATCAGGGTCCGGCGATCGCCATTCGGATTACAGATAATGGGTTGGGGATTGCTCCAGAAATTCAAAACCAGATTTTTAACCCCTTTTTTACCACAAAGGAAGTGGGACAAGGAACAGGATTGGGATTGGCAATCAGCTATGAAATTGTGGTAAAAAAACATAAAGGAAAGTTGGGATGCAAGTCTCATCCCAGTGGCGGCACCGAGTTTACCATTGAAATTCCGGTCGGTCACAAGTAGCTAAGTAATATTCAGGAATTGCCGTTTGAATCCCGAAAGCGGGTCCTCCCCTCACCTTCTGAACCTTCGGGGACCCAACTGGCTTCGATGCAGTGGCCCTCAGTGGGTTAATTTTCAACCCAGCGACCGGGGTGGGGTCCCAGCGCTTCGGCTCTCTTTCCGGAGTCAGTCCGATTGGGTTCGGGTGGCGATCGCCCTCCCCGATGATTTCAACATTCAGGGTCACTTAGGGACCTTAGCTGAGTTTTCCCCGGTCTCTTGAAGAGGGGACTAGAAGTGGAGCCACTCTGATTAAACTGGGCTTTTGCTAGGGGAACAAAGGGGGATCACTCCAGAATGATGTCAGGGATTTATGGCGTAGGGGCTTGGATAAGGGCTGGAGTCGTTGAAAATCGGCTAAATGAGAAACTTCAACCAAAATCTCCATAAAAAAACATCATCTTTCCTTAACTCTTAAGGCATGATGAAAATAGAAACTTTTATAGTGGCATCCGCACCCCCTTCTTTAGAGGCCGGGAAATAGCCACTCCCTTGCATCATTTTTCCTCCCCGGTCTCAAGAGCGGGGGATTTACAGTTATTCCAAAAGAGTAGATGAGGTTTGCCGATGCTTTCGGAAAGCAGATCAGAAAGAAAAACGAAATCAGTATTGATTCCAACCCGGAGAACCGGCGCTTATGCGCTGATGGATAGTCTCAAGCGTCATGGGGTCAAACATATTTTTGGCTATCCCGGGGGGGCGATTTTACCGATTTATGATGAACTGTATCGGTTTGAGGCGGCAGGGGATGTCCAGCATATTTTAGTCCGCCATGAGCAAGGTGCTTCTCATGCGGCAGATGGCTATGCCCGTGCCACAGGCCAGGTGGGGGTTTGCTTTGGGACATCAGGCCCTGGGGCAACTAATTTAGTAACCGGGATTGCCACTGCCCATATGGATTCGATTCCAATGGTAATCATTACAGGGCAGGTACCTCGTCCGGCGATCGGGACCGATGCGTTTCAGGAAACCGATATTTATGGGATTACTCTGCCGATTGTCAAGCACTCGTATGTGGTACGAGACCCTCGGGATATGGCACGGATTGTGGCAGAAGGGTTTCATATTGCCCGTACTGGAAGACCAGGCCCGGTATTGATTGATGTGCCCAAAGATGTCGGTTTGGAGGAATTCGACTATGTGCCGGTGGAACCGGGGAGTATTAAATTACCGGGATATCGGCCTACGGTGAAAGGGAACCCCCGGCAAATTAATCAGGCGATCGAATTAATTCGCCAAGCCAAAAAGCCCTTGCTGTATGTGGGTGGGGGGGCGATCGCCGCTGGTGCTCATGGCGAGATTAAAGAACTTGCCGAACATTTCCAGATTCCTGTCACTACAACCTTGATGGGTTTGGGTGCATTTGATGAACATGATCCCCTGGCCCTGGGAATGTTAGGAATGCATGGCACCGCTTACGCTAATTTTGCCGTTTGTGAATGCGATTTGCTGATTGCTGTCGGTGCTCGCTTCGACGATCGCGTAACAGGTAAGCTGGATGAGTTTGCCGATCGCGCCAAAGTTATACATATCGATATTGACCCCGCAGAGGTGGGCAAAAACCGGGGGCCTGACGTTCCCATCGTCGGCGACGTCCAGCAAGTGCTTATCGATCTGCTGCGTCGCCTGCGGGAAACGGGAGATATCGCGGATACCAATCAAACGAAAGAGTGGTTGGGACGGATCAATCGCTGGCGGGAAGATTATCCGCTGTTGGTTCCGCATCCAGAAACGGCCCTCTCTCCCCAAGAGGCGATCGTTGAAGTGGGACGGCAAGCACCGGATGCCTACTACACTACCGATGTGGGACAGCACCAAATGTGGGCCGCACAGTTCCTCAAAAATGGCCCTCGACGATGGATCTCCAGCGCCGGATTAGGCACGATGGGGTTTGGAGTTCCCGCAGCGATGGGCTCACAAGTCGCCCTACCCGATGAACAAACCATCTGTATCAGTGGCGATGCTAGCTTCCAGATGAATTTGCAAGAACTGGGAACGATCGCCCAGTACAACATTAAGCTCAAAATTGTGATCATCAATAATGGCTGGCAAGGCATGGTGCGCCAGTGGCAAGAAACCTTCTATGGGGAACGGTACTCGTCTTCTAATATGGAGATTGGGATGCCGGATATTCCCTTGCTCTGTCAGGCATACGGTATTAAAGGCAAGGTGATATCCTCCCGCGACCAGCTCCAGGATTCGGTGGCTGAAATGCTAGCCCATGATGGTCCTTTCGTTCTGGAGGTGCGCGTCACCCGAAATGAAAACTGTTATCCCATGGTAGCGCCCGGTAAGAGTAACGGCCAAATGTTAGGATTACCCGCGCTCAAAAAGAAAGAAGGGATTGTTGAATTGATTTATTGCAGCAATTGTGGGGCAAAAAACGCCTCCACAAACCACTTTTGTCCTGAATGTGGTACGCGGTTGTAAGTTAATATCCCCTCTTGATAGGAACCCCAGCCAGCCAACCCTCCCCAAGAGATCGGGGCGGGTTAGGGGCGGGTTCTTATAGCCGGTTTAATGAGACAACAACCCGATCGCCTGATTGTTAGCCTCGATCGCCTCAGAATAGCGGCCTAATTTTTGTAAAACTACCCCTTTGTTAATCCAAGCATCGCGAAAGTCAGGGCGAATTTCTAGAACTTTATCCCAACTGGTTAATGCTTCCTCTAACTGATTTAAACTAGATAGGGCTATGCCGCGATAAAACCAGAATTGTACATCATTGGAGTTGAGGGCGATCGCCCGATCCAAACTCTGTAATGCTTCCTCCCAGCGGCCTAACTTAATGCCTAATGCTAACCCTTGACTATACCATATTTCGGGTTCATCCTGCTTTAATTCTAAAGATTTATTCCAACTAACTAAGGCTTCATCAATCCGTTCTAAATCGTAAAGTGAATCCCCACGAGCCGCCCAAGAAAACGCATCATCCGGGCGAATTTCAATGGCGCGATCGTAAGCCGCCAAGGCATCTTCAAATTGCTCCACATTAAACAAAACATTTCCGCGATTCATCCAAGCGCGACCATGATTCGGGTCTAGCTCGATTACTCGATTAAATGCATTGAGAGCCGCGCGATCGTCCCCCGCTTCCAATAGTTCAATCCCTCGAATGAACCACCCTTCTACATCCAAAGGTTCATCCAGGGGCTGGATTACCAGGGGATTTTCTTCCCCTTGAATCCTACCCAACTCTTCCAGGGAATGGGAACTCCCCGCTAATTCTGTGGCGGTTTTTAATTCGGTTGATTTTTCTAATAACTCCGGTAAGGTATGCCCGGGCATTGGGGGGGATATTTCCCCAGAGGGTAATTCTCCTGAAAAAGTAGGAGTTTCTATCCCTTCAAGATGAGGCTTTGATTCATCTTTTCCGTGGGCTTCCAGGGTACTGTCTGGGGGTGCTTCCCGCGCCAATAACTGGGTGGCAATTTGACGAGAAACCGTGCTAATTTCACCATAGCCGAGTTCTCCGAGACGCTGTAATCTGCGTCCCAACTCGTGATTAGCCACGGGAGAAGCTAGTAAATTGCTGCCAAATTGACGTAACCAATCGCTCCAGCGCTCATCCGGGACGCGATCGCCAAAGGCTTCAAAAAATCGCCGCACCTTAACTTGTTGCCAGCCTCTATGAATGCCATCGAGCAACTGGAGAAAATAATGCTCTAATTCCGCATCATTTAGGGGGTGAAGGTCTCGTTTTAGTTCCAATTCAGCCCGGTTTGATGAACCCTTGAACCCTGCCAAAACGGCATGAAATAACCTGACCAATTGTTGCCAAATCCGTCCAATCATGTGCCACCTCTGTGCTCGAATGCGATCGCCATTTCACTCCTTTATTTATTGCGGCGTCTGCTGGAGTTCCGGTCGTTCTTCTGCAATGATTGCCCCTTCTACCGGACAAACTTGCACACAAATACCGCAGTCAATACAAGTGGAAAAATCAATCCAATACCAATCAGTCCCCTTAACATTTTTCCCCGGACCCTCATGAATGCAGGCCACCGGACAAGCATCGACACAATCGGCGACGCCTTCGCAGGTATTGGTCACTATAGTATGTGGCACAGCGTTTCCTCTTTTACAGTTTATTGGCAGTCCTCCACAGACTGCTCTATCAATCTTGGATCTTAATCCAAAAGGGGACGGGATGGGCACAGGGTTGCCCGTCAATCCCCTCTCTAGAGAACCGTAGACCCTTCCTGGGGGATTGGAAACCTGGGTGGTTATCTAGGCAGGACTTCACAGGGGAGGAGGACGCTAAAACGGGAACCGGAGGAGATTTGGCTTTCCACGGCGATTTCACCCCCCATCATTTGGCAGAAACGTTGGCTAATTGCCAGTCCCAATCCAGTGCCCCCATACTCCCGAGTGGTAGAGGCATCCCCTTGGGTAAAGGGTTTGAACAAATGCTCCTGTTGTTCTGCGGTAATGCCGATGCCGGTATCGGCGATCATAAACTCAATCCAGGAGGAGGATTCCCCGGTTACTTGCTCGGCAGATCTGGGATTATTCGGTCCCATTAAGCCAACCCTGAGGGTTATCTGCCCGTTTTTGGTAAATTTGGCGGCATTGCTGAGAAGATTGAGCAGGATTTGCCGAACTTTCGTGACGTCAGCATACATCACGCCCAAGTTGCGATCGCACTCCAATTTCAGGGTATTGTGATTTTTTTCAATTAAAGGTTGAGCCGTCATCACCACATTTTCAATCAGCTCCTCCACATGGAAATCCTCCAAATACAAATCCATCTTTCCGGCTTCAATTTTGGAGATATCCAAAATATCGTTAATTAAAACCAGCAGATGATTGCCGGCAATGCGAATTTTTTCCAAATCCGCGATCAAGTCACTGTAGCCAAAATCATCCGCTTCTTCTTGCAGCATTTCGCTATAGCCGATAATTGCATTCAGTGGCGTTCGCAATTCATGGCTCATATTTGCCAGAAACATACTTTTAGAGCGATTTGCCATTTCCGCTGTGTAAGCAGCCTCTTGGAGGGCGAGTTGGGCCAACTTGCGATCGCTGATATCCATCACAGTCCCGATACTTCTAATTGCTTGTCGTGTGGCATCCCGAATCACTTCCCCTTGAGCACTCAACCAGCGCAACTCCCCGGTATCCAGACGAATGCGCTGTTCGATTTCAAAGCGTTCTGAGGCAGAGGAAAGAATCTCGGCGATCGCCTCTTCAACTCGGCTTCTATCCTCCGGATCAATGGCTTGCAAATAGGTTTCATAGTCCCCATCAAACGACCCCGGCACGAAACCATACAGGGCTTCCATCTCAGCCGAACCTGTTAATTTATGGTTGAGAATATCCCAATTCCACGTCCCCATCCGAGCTGCAATTAAGCATTGGCGCAGTTGGTCTTTGCTAGCTTTTAAGGCAATTTGAACTTGTTCTCGATGGAGCACTTCAATTTGCAAGCGATCGTTGGCTTCTTTTAAAAAAGCTGTCCGTTCCTGCACCCGCCGTTCTAGTTCATCTTTTGACTGTTGCAGAGCCGTTTCTGCATTCTTGCGTTCGGTAATATCTCGGCTAATCCCAATCATTCCCACAATTTCCCCATTTAGGTCAAAAAATGGAGTCTGAATTGTTTCTAGCCAAGAATAACTCCCATCGGACTGCTCAAGTTCCTCCTCCACTCGCAACAGTTGACCCTCGGCCAAAACTTGCCGGTCGATTGCGGCGCAAATTTTCGCCGCCTCGGCGGAAAATAATTCGGTATCGGTTTTTCCAATAATCTCGCTCTCCTGGCGGGAGGCGAACTGTTGAAAGGCTTTATTCACCCGTTGATAAACGCTCTTTTTATCTTTATAAAAAATTAAGTCGGGAATAGAATCAATTAAAGAGCGAAGTAAGGCCCGTTCTTGTCGGAGGGCTTTTTCAGTCTGTTTGAGTTCGCTGATATCAATTCCTACACAAACTGCCGCATTGCCCTGATTATATTTCTCCGCTCCCAGCAAATATTGCCGGAGGTTTCCCTCAATGTCTAAGCTGATTTCGGCAGTGGTTTTATGAGGTGAACTTTCAAAAAAATGCTGTAAAAAGTCAGGAAATTCTCCCCGAGTTTGGAGAAAGCCCACCTCTTGATTGATAAACTCCCCAGGCGATCGCCCAAACAGATGAGCCAGGTAGCGGTTAACCCCGAGATAGCGCAGATCTGAGCCGATCCAAGACACACATCCGGGCACTGTATCTAACACTGCTTGCAAGCGATCAAGGGCTTTTTCTAAATTGACTCGGGCTTGAGCGCGATCGTGGGCTTCCAACCCCAAGGCGACACAATCCCCCAGAGAACCGGCGAAATTTTCCTCTTCTACGGACCAATGGCGAGGGGGGCCAATATGTTCGAGACAAACCACCCCCACCATCTGTCCGCCTACGCGAATCGGTGCATCTAACATCGAAGTAATGCCCAAGGGAATCAAATAACCCAGGGTAAATTCTCGGGTTTTGTCATCTTCCTGGGCGTAATCCGCCACTACAATCCGCTCCTTTTCTATGGTTTGAAAATAAACCGGATAATCCACTGCGGTTAGTTCTATTCCCGCGGAATGCTGTTCGGGGGACTTTTGATAAAGTTCAATACAGCGAATCGCCGTACGGGTTTCATTATAAAGCCAGATGCTAGCCCGTTCGACTTGTAGGGTTTGAGTTACAGCTTCGGCGATTTGTTCAAGGGAGGCTTGTAAATCCCCTTGATTGAGGCTGGGACTTTTCGCCAACTCCGCCAGGACCCTACTATATTGGCGCAGACGATTCTCCCGTTGGCGCAAGGTGGCTTCGGCGCGTTTTTGTTCGGTAATATCGCTGAAGGTACAGAGGACCTGTTCGACGCGGCCATCAGTGGCGATTTGAGGATTGGCATGGACGAGTAGCCATTTCTCACAATCCCTCTGGCAGTAAGACCCTGGGGGTGATTCAGGGGTAGGACTGGGGTTGAGGATGAGTTGGGACTCAACAGCGATGCCGATAATAACTTTAGTTGGGGATTGGGTGGCGATCGCCTCCATGATGGGACATTTTCCCAGGGCAAAAGGGGTGCAGTCTTCTTGCAACAGGTGGGGATGGTCATCAAACAAGGGCTTGCCTATGACTTGGGCTTCGTCAAGACTTAGCAGGGTCAAGGCAATGGGATTGGTGACCCGGACCTCCGCCTCGGGTCCTGTCAACACAACCCCGACATCCATCTGGGCAATCAGGTTCAGAAACTGCGGTTCCAACGATCCAGGGCTGTCGTTGATCGGGTTTTTGCGCCGGAATTTGAGAGCAGTCGCCAGGGGTACCCCTGCGCTTACTGCACTAATCCCTAAAGCTATCCCGATCGTTAGTGCAATTGCAACCCAAATCATTATTGATTGACTCCTAACCGATTGGCGGGGTTTTGTTTTGGCGGTTTCCCCCCTAGGAACAGACCCTGGATTCGTTAGATGCTGGCGTTATCCCACGATTTCGATTTCTGCTTCCCCTTCCCCTGCAATCCAGGCAATTTGGGCAATCCCGCGATCGCGTGCATATTCACGGACGGAGGCCTGACTTTTCTGGGCCGCTAAATCCACTTCTACCGGAACGAACTCCCCACCCTGACGCAGGGTTTGGGCGTGAGCAAAAGCCGCAGCGTAGGCGCGGGGGTTAGTGGGAACCACTAAGGTATGAGTGGCGGGTATTGTGGTCGGCAGTTGACCCGTTGGCAGCAGGAGTTGATGCAAGTTTTCCAAATTCAGGGCAAAACCAATCCCCGGGATGATTTCTCCTTGGGGATGATATAGGCTTAACAGGCGATCGTAGCGCCCTCCCTGACCGAGGGATTGCTGTCCGAACTCAGTTTCACTGACCACTTCAAAGACTATGCCGGTGTAGTAATCCATTGGTCGAATCAGACTCAGATCCAGGATCGGGGGAGGGGTACTGCCACCGTTGGAGTTAGACGAGTCTTCTAACAAGTCAATTAAGGACTTGAGATTTTCCAGGGTTTCCCGTTCCGCCTGTTCCAATTCCAACTCACCCACCCGTTGCAAGACATCCTCCGGACGACCCCGCAGATCTAACAAAAATAAGGCTCGTTCCTGTTGTGCTGGCGTTAAGGGGAGAGCTTCCAAGGTGAGGCGATCAAGATGGGCGATCGCTTGGCGTACCTTATTTTGGAGAGGTTCTGGGAAGGTCCGCAGTAAGGAACGAGTTAACCCGGATTCTCCTAAAATGAGTCGGCACTGGTGCAGCCCTAGATTCTGCAAACAGTCCTGTAATAGCAGTAAAATTTCTGCATCCGCCAGCAATCCGCCCACGCCTAGCAGTTCTACCCCCGCTTGATAAAATTCCTGCTGACTACCGTGAGAGCTGTTTTTACCGCGCCGAAATACGTTGGCATTGTAATAGAGACGCTGCGGCAAAGTCGTGTCCATCATCCGAGTGACGGCGGTGCGGGCGATCGAGGCCGTCAGTTCGGGACGCAGGGCCAGGGGACTATCCTCCTCCCGTTCCTGGAGTTGAATCACCGTTGACTGGGCGATCGCACCTCCAGCCATTAAAGTCTCTAACCGCTCTATCGTGGAAGTGATAATTCGGTGATATCCCCACCCCTCAAATACCGGGCGCAGCCGCTTTTCTATCCAACGTTTTTGGGTAACGTCGAGGGGCAGTAAATCCCTGGCCCCGGCGGGAGGTTGATGAATCATTTTTTCTTTTTCCCCGCAAACAAACTACCGAGGAAAGTGGCAAAGGGAGATTTTTTGTCTTTCTCTCGCGCCGCTTTTTGGGCCTGCTTTTGCATTTCTTTTTTCGCTTCTAACGCTGATTCTTCTTCCGGATTTAAATTCAAGGCTTGATTGATGTGGACTTTAGCCAGGGTAGCCTGATTTTTCTTCAGATACGCTTGGCCTAGCAATCCATGGGCCCGGCTGTTTTTAGGTTGAATTTTCAACCCTTCTTTTAACTCATTGACTGCCCCATCAAAATCTCCCCCAGCTATGAAATTTTCCGCCCGACGGCAATAATTATCAATTTTGGAGGGAGCGGCTTTTTCGGGGGGCGCGGCCGGTTCCGCCTCTACTGGCTGACTTTCTTGGGCTTTCTTTTTCTTCTCGGCGGCAGCTTTGCCCGCTTTTGTAGAATCTGAAGCAGGCTTGCCCACGCTTTCTCCTTGACTTTCTTTCCGTTGCAGATAGACCAAATTCAGCTCGCTGAGTTGTCCAATTGTATCAAGAGTTTGAGTCAAGGTTTCATACGCCTGTTTCCCTAATTTTGTGACGGATTCTTTATAGTCCGTTTCAAAATTTTGGGATTTTAGTAACAGTTGGGCGGCTTCACTTTTGAGCTTAACTTTGTCTTTTTCCTGAATTAATCGTTTGCCCATCATCCCCAGCAAAACCCCATGTTCGGCACGATCGCGTTCATTGGTGAGTTTGCTGTAAGCCGGATTTGCCAATTTTGACAAAATCTGAGTGGCGAGCTTTTTATCCCCTGGACTTTCTACCTTAGAACTGTCCGGATGCAGTCGCCGTGCAATCAACATATAACGCTTGCGGATTTCATTAAAATCCGCATCAAGAGGTACCCCCAAGATAGCGTGGTGGTCCTCGAAATCAAATTGAAATAAGCCTTGCTTGATGTTCAATGACATAGTAAAATGCCCATCCCCTGGCTGTAACCTTATCTTTAGTGTACTTCGCCCTTGTCATTGCAGGGCGATCGCTGTCACCGTCGGGCGTCGATACCCTGGGTGTGCCTTGAGGCGTTAGCCCCTGTCGAACTGGAATTAGGGGTTAGCCCACCGTTCTAAGGGACTTACGCCTATGAGTTCCTGACTCAGACTCTCATGCAGTTTCCCGTTAGTGGCTAAAATTCGTCCGGAGTCGATTTGCCAGGGACTGCCATCATAAGCGGTGATTTTTCCCCCCGCTTCCGATAAAATAACCACCCCGGCTGCTAAATCCCAGGGAGATAGCCCTCTTTCCCAGTATCCATCCAAACGACCGCAACTGACGTAACACAGATCGATGGAGGCTGATCCGGTGCGGCGTACCCCTTGGGTCAGATGAGTCAGGTGACAAAATTCGGCATAGTTATTATCTGCGGTTTCCCGGCGATCGTAGGCAAAGCCAGTCACTAATAAGCTGTTTCGTAGTTCTTCCGTTTGGGAGACGCGAATCGGTTGCCGGTTACGGGTTGCTCCCAGTCCCTTAGCAGCCCGAAATAATTCGTTATGAAAGGGGTCAAACACCACTCCCACTTGGGGGATGCCATTAATCAATAATCCGACAGAGACGCCAAAGGGGGGATATTGATGGGCAAAATTAGTCGTGCCATCCAAGGGGTCGATCGCCCACAGATATGGGCTGGTACTATCTCCGAGTTTGCCGCTTTCTTCGGCGAGAATGCCATGTTCTGGAACGTGCCGTCTGAGCACCTCCAAAATGGCTTTTTCCGAGGCTTTATCCGCTGCGGTGACTAAATCCCCCGGTCGTCCTTTTTCTTCGATCGCGTTTAAGTTCCCCCAGTAGGATTGAACGATCGCCCCCGCGTCTTGGGCAGCTTCTGTAGCAATGTCAAGAAAGATTTGTAGTTGTTCGGGGCTATGATTCATGAAATTTTTAATAGTGTTTAATTTAAATTTTAGGGACGATTGCGCCGAAATTCACTCGGGTGCAAGCGCAAAGGGGTTTGGGAATCCCAAATTCCCTCTCCCATAATTCTGGCCTTTTCCTGAGCCTGAGCAAAGCGGCGATCATACTTGAGGTTGGGCGATCGCACCGCAGCCAAAACGTATCCACCGGCAATTAGTTCTTCATTAACCAGTTTTCCATCCCGCCATACATAAGCCAAGTGGCGATCATATTCATCTTCCACTTCTACATCCCATTCTAATACGAGGGTCTGCCCCTGTATTAGCCGTTCCAGTTGTTGTTTGGCGGCATTTCCCCAAGGGTCTTGCTGCAAATCCGGTGCTTCTATCCCAATCAACCGGACCCGCTTAGTTCCGGGGCTGGATTGGCTCAAGTCCCGCACGTCTAAAGTGTTGCCACTAATGACGCGCTCAACCGTGACTTGTAAGTGTTGGGGAGGAACTGGGGATGAACAGCTAATCAGGAACAGAAGCCCCATCAAGAATACCGAACCACGAAAAAATTTCATAGGGCCTGTTTTCTATCGGGTTTAATCCTCGTCTAAAGGCAGCCCGAAGCGGACTTTGCCTTTGCCAAAGTAGCGCCCGAATTGGAGATAGTACACTTCATCTTCATCTTGGGTTTCTACTTCTAAGTCTGAACGAGGGTAGCTTACGCACAGGAGGGCATAACCTTGATCGCGCAGGGCTGGAGAGAGTCCCATTGCCTCAGGTTGATGGATTTCTCCAGAGAGTACACGCACGGCGCAGGTGGTACAAGCCCCATTCCGACAGGAAAAAGGCAGGTCCACCCCTTTGTTTTCGCAATGTTGGAGGATATAGCGGTCTTCGGGGACCTCAACGGTTTGGCGGCTGCCATTCTGACGATTGTGGATGGTGATGCGATAAGAACGGGTCATGGTGTAGCTCAGTAATAAATTCTGGATTCGACCAAAGGATCTAACGCTTAGGTTACGCTATCTTTGACGTCGGGAGCTACTGGCTCATCGGCTTAGCGATCGGGTCATAATTTGCCAAACCGTTACCTATGGGTCATTTTCCCTCCTGTAACCCTGACTGAATACCGAGATAAAAAATTTTTTTCCAAAAGGGTTTGCAAAACCGAGGGGGTTCTGCTAGGATATGATTCTTGTGGGTATAAATTTGCATAAACCCCATTTCCCTGGAGAGGTGGCCGAGCGGTTGAAGGCGCAGCACTGGAAATGCTGTTTAGGGGTAACTTTAACGAGGGTTCGAATCCCTCCCTCTCCGTTGCCTAAGAATCCCTTCTTAAATGACAAAGAAAACCAGCGATCACTTGATCGCTGGTTTTCTTTTTTCCCACAAGTTGGGGGGTCCGGCACCAGAGACGCTTGAGTAAGAACGTCCCTGTCCTTGAATCGCTTTACGCTCCTTGTTTTGCCGGAACTGGGGCGACAGGGGCAGGTTTCTTTTGTTTATTCATGTTATCAACGCTAATTCCGAACACCCATAGGGTCACAATTAGCACCCCGAGCCACTCATTCAGCCCAAGTCCTTCACTCAGAAACACTAACGCCATTAAACTGGTCAACCCAGGACCAGTTGCCGCTACCACCGAGGCTAATGGCGCACCAATCATGGGAATCGCAAAGTTATTGAGGGCATAACCAATCAAGGTGGTAGTCGCTAGCGCTATACTGCCAATCCACAGCGATCCCCAATTCTCCTGTAGAACCTTCCAGGTAAAGAAGTTTCCCTGGCGAGAACCCAAGATCACGAAGGGAATGGCTAGGAACAAAATCACGGAAAAGTTAATGACGCTAAACGGTGCCGGATGTAGTTTCAGCTTTCTGGCACTGAGTTGGGTCAAAATTACATAGCCCGCAAAGGTCAACCCGGAGGCGATCGCCGTCCCAATTCCCAGGCCCAAATTCCCACTCGCCGCTCCTCCGGTTAGCTTCCCGGAAACCGTTAGAAAACATCCCAGGTAAATAGTCACGGTGGCTAAGGCGAAGATAAAGCTCGGTCTTGCCCCAAACATCAACCATGCCAACACTGCCGTCACTGGGGGGAAAATAAAGAACAGGGTAATGGCAACCCCTGTCGGAATATTCCCGAGGGCAATATAGATAAAAAACTGGGACATAAACAGAAATAAGCCACTGCCCATGACGATCCATACGGACCCGCGCTTTTCGGGATTTCCCAGTTGTTTGATATCCCGCCAGGTATTCGGATAGAGGATAGGGGCTAGAATAAAGCCCATCAGCGGCACTACGAACATCATCCGCATCCCCAGAATTAAGAGGGAATTTCCCGCTCCCGGGGAGAGCACTTGTCCTTCCCACAAGCCCCAGAGGGACTGGGGACTGAGGATGGCACGGGTGATGATGTTCTGGAAGGAAATCGTAATTGAGGAAAGCAGCGCCAGGATCAACCCGGTCAAAAAGATATTACTTTCTACCGGAGGGCTGGAGACTGGGGTGGCTGGGGGCGCGGGACGGGGTTCGGCCATCGCCGCTCTTTCCGCTGCAAGGCGCTCACTTGAAGAAGTCTCAGGGCTTTGCCCTTGAGGGCGATCGCTCCCCTGGGTGGGCACGCCCACGGGTAATCCTTGTCTCCGGTTGGTGACAATTTCCGCCGTGGTATGCACGTTCGTAGCTTCTTCTTGCAGTTGATCGATCAGGCGATCGACCAAGGTTTCTAAAATCACCTCCCCTTGCTGCTGCAACGAGTGCATCCGCCCAAGTTGCTGGGACAACGAGCTTTGGTAGCTGTTGAGTTCCTGTTGCAGATTTTTAAAGGTGGTATTGAGGGTGGTATCTAACGATGCCAACAAGCGATAAGCATTTTCATTCAAGTTCCCAGTCTGCTGCTGCGACGAGAGCCCAACATTAGGATCTACTGTCGTCAAGGATTGAGAGGGTGGGGGGGGAGCCACCATTTCCTTCAACCGTTCGCTCAATTCTTGTTGAAGTTGAGAGGCCATGACTTGGGCCAGTTGTTTCGTCCATTGCTGCTGCATGGGGCGTCCGGGTCCCCCTTGCATTTGTCGAGATTGAATTTGCTGCTGTTGATTTTGCAGCTTTTGAATATCAGCAGTCAGGCGGGATTGTTCAGCTTGCAGCTTCGCCATATCCCGTGCCAACTGAACGACTATATTTTGCTGAATATCTCGAAGCTCCTGGGTCATGGAACTCAGAAGGGTTTCGATTTCTTTGGTGTTACTACTTGTCGAGTTTTCCGGTTGATTGTCCAGTTGCCCCATTATCCTGTTACCTCTAGCTTGTCGGTCGTAAACCCAAATAATCGCCGCTCGCTTGGCACTCCTGTGTTTTTGCTGATTGGTTGGGTTGAAAATTAATTGATTCGCTTTATCAATAGCGTGTAGCAGCCCTTGATTAAGTTAATCAAAGGTTAAAAATTCCCTTCAGCTTGACATTCTAATCTAAATGAGTAGGCAGACGCACAGGTTTTGGATGATTGTATCGAAGGTGGGTTAAATTTTCCGTAAATTTATCCAATTATGTTAAAAAACTCAACAATTAATTTGTTATTAAAAGAAAATTATTCCGTATTTCTACGGGCAATGCTTGTCCGGGGGATCTCCCCGGACAAGCATCGTTGACTTCAATGGGTGAGGATAACAGAGGATACCTGGTTATGTGCCGATACCGCTAAAACCTGGGTTTTTTGACTCCAGCTAGCCCCCTGCTTATCACCCTTTGATGAAATCTTCACGCCCCAATTAGACGTGCAATACTGAAAAGAGCAGCTCCTAGACTAGCAGCAACTGGAACGGTAATGATCCATGCTAAAAATACTCCTCGGAGGGTTTCTAGGCGAATTGATTTAGGATTTTGAATCAATCCAATGCCAATAACGCCACCGACTAAGGAATGAGAGGTGGAAACGGGTAAGCCAAAGCGCGAAGCGATTAATACCGTAGTCGCCGTGGCGAGTTCTGCACAGAATCCCCCACTGGGTTTTAAGGCAATAATATTTTCCCCTACCGTGGCTATTACTTTTTTACCCCATATTCCCAAACCTGTCACGATGCCTGCACCCCCCAATAGCAAAATCCACAGAGGGACCCGGAAATCATCCAGGGGAACGGATCCAGTCCGGTGAATGTAGGCGATCGTGGCTAAGGGGGCAACGGCATTTCCCACATCATTGGATCCGTGGGCGAAGGCCACAAAACAGGCACTGAGGACTTGAAACCGCCCTAGTTGTTTTTCGATGGGGGAGGAGTAAACCGTTGAGTCTTTTTCTAAGTCTTTTTCTAAATCGGACCCGAGTTCTGGGAGCTTTTCCCGATTGTCCTGTTCTAGATGATGCCACTGCACCAGGGTGAGCCCGATCGCCGCCACGCCACCGACTACCAGGGGGAGGTCCTGGGGAGGGAGGAAGACCCCAAACCGAGTTCCAATCCAAACATTTAGGGGGTGCAGCACCTTGGGAAGCACGATAATACCAAAGACTCCTAGTAGAAGACTACTCAACCAAGGAATCCACTGGTCTAGCTGTTTTAAAGGTTCGGGATGTTCTAAAATCCACCGTTTGATAAAGCTGTAAGCCGTAGCCGCAATCAGAGCGCTGATCACTGGGGTCAGCAGCCAACTCACCGAAATCAGTCCGATGGTGGACCAATCCACTGCCTCAAATCCCACGGCAACGATACTAAATCCGGCGATCGCTCCAATAATGGCATGGGAAGAGGCAACGGGCCATCCTTGTGAGGTGGCAATCTGTAGCCAGAATCCACAGGTGATCATGACACAAATCATGCCGGTCAGCAGCAGGTGCGGGGCATGGGCAAAGACGCTCGGTTCGAGGATGCTAGTCGCTAAGGTTTGGGACACTTCTTGTCCGAAAAGTACGGCCCCAGTGAATTCCAGAACCCCGGCGATGATCAGTGCCTGTCGTAGGGTCACTGCTTTGGAACCGACGGAGGTCCCCATCGAGTTCGCGACGTCATTTGCCCCTAGGTTCGCCGCTACATAGAAGGCTAAAAGGGCTAGTAGTGCAGTCATGTAATAATTTTTAGAATTGGCATTGCGATCGGCAAGATGGGTTTAACACCTAGCTCTTAACAATTAAGTTTCATTCTAGTCTAGGATACAATTAATCGACTATCTATTAATAAAGGTTAGTTAATTTAAAGTTCTAAAAGTTTAAATTAATTGAGTGATATATTTTTATTTAAAATATAAAATTTTTATTTTTATACACTGAAAACAACGGATAAAAATAGCCCCTAATTAATTATAATAGGAGAAGTTAGGTAGTCTTAAATTAATATATAACGGAGAAAATCTCCGCCATTTAATAAGCAATAAAGGCTTTTTTAATAAAACTCAAAACAATAGACCTTGTGCAAGATTATGGGGCAGTCCCCCTAACCCCTCTTAAAAACACTAGAGAATTTTTTCCGAGGTTTTTATTCTACCGATGCCCTAGGACTGCCCTCTAGATCTGTCTTCAGGCAACGCCACTTCCCAAAAACTCTCCCACGAGTTCTAAATAGGTTGGTGCATCTTCTAACATGGGAAAATGTGCCGTCTTGTCCATTTGGATAAACTGGACAAACTGCTGATTTAAGGATGCAGCGTGACGTCCCATATGAGCGGGAATAATTCGGTCGTATTCCCCGGCAATTAACAGCACCGGCACTTGCAACTGGGCAAATTCAACGGGCATCACCTCCGTTGCTTTCTTGCTAACAGAAGTAAAAATCGTATTCAGGGCAGCCCCATAGTCAGCCATCAAATAATCTTCTAAAAACGCCTGTCTAGCAGCAGGGGGGATGGGGCGATATAAAAATCTTGCCATAAAGACCTGATCCATCAAGGGGATTTTTGCCAGCCAAGAGGGGCGATATTTGACCACTTGACCTCCCCAGGTATGGAAAGCGGTGAAGGCTTTTTCGTCGTATTCAAAAACGCCGCTACAGGTCAGAATCGCTTTGATGACGCGATCGCCATAACGGTTGAGAAACAGAGTTGCCACGGAAGCGCCCATTGAATGGGCGTTCAAATAGACCCGTTGCAATCCTAAGGAATCTAAAAATAACGCCAAATCATCGGCGTAGGTTTCCAACTCATAGTCTAAAGCCAGGGGTTCTAGGGGTAAGCGCGATCGCCCGAACCCACGCATATCGTACAGCAGACAATCAAAGCGATCGCTTAGTGCAGACGCGGTACTTTCCCAGTATCGAGCCGAACCTGCCCAGCCATGAAGAAACACCAAAACGGGCTTTTCTCCCGTAGAGGCTGGGGTTCCGACCCACTCGTAGTAGTGTTCGACCCCGCGAACTTGAATGTAGGGCATCCTGATAAAGTTGGTGATGATTAAATGAGCGCATCTGAAGGCTCAAGGGTAAAGTTTGAATGGCTCCAGAATAGAAGTCGCTATCCTTCTTCATTCTTCACCCCCAGTCTTCATTGCATTTCTTCTTTTCTCGTCTTAAGCCGATTCCGGCTTAGGCAGGGAGGAAGGATGGACAATGAGTTCCGCTGTAGAGCGTTTCTCGACCATCTCTCGGGTAATGGTGCAGCGAGTCACGTCCTTACGAGAAGGCAACTCGTACATCACATCGAGCATTAATTCTTCTACAATCCCGCGCAGTGCTCTGGCTCCAGTTTTCCGCCGGTAGGCTTCCTGGGCGATCGCCCGAATCGCATCGGGTTTGAAGTCCAGATTCACATTATCCATCCGCAGTAACTTCTGATACTGCTTGACGAGAGCGTTCTTCGGTTCGGTCAAGATCTCGGTGAGGGCATCTTCATCTAGGGGGTCCACCACAGCCAGCACTGGAATTCGACCGATGAATTCAGGAATCATCCCAAATTTCACCAAGTCATCCGGCTGTAAATTCTTGAGAATATCCGCTGTACGTTTTTCCTTCGACTGGGCATCTCCGGGCTGGATAAAGCCCATTGATTTTTTACCCGTGCGCTGTTCCACCACTTTTTCTAGACCAACAAAGGCTCCCCCACAGATAAACAGAATATTACTCGTGTCGATCTGGATGCAATCTTGATAGGGGTGCTTGCGTCCTCCTTGGGGAGGGACATTGGCGACTGTTCCTTCCAGCATCTTTAGCAGAGCTTGTTGGACTCCCTCGCCAGAGACATCTCGGGTAATTGATGGGTTTTCACTCTTGCGGGCGATTTTGTCGATTTCATCGATATAGATGATGCCGCGTTGGGCTTCTTCTACATCGAGGTCTGCCACTTGTAGCAATCGCAGCAAGATATTTTCCACATCTTCCCCGACGTACCCGGCTTCCGTTAAGGTTGTCGCATCTGCAACCGCAAAGGGAACGTCTAGAACCTCTGCTAAGGTCTGAGCCAAGAGGGTCTTTCCGCAACCCGTCGGCCCAATGAGCAGAATATTAGACTTTTGCAGTTCGACTGTATCCTCACTCCCCAGTTTCCCGCTGGCCTTAGCTTGGGTATAGCTCAGGCGCTTGTAATGGTTGTAAACCGCGACGGAAAGCACTTTTTTAGCTTCATCTTGACCAATGACGTGCTCATCGAGATGCTTTTTGATCTCGCGCGGTTTGGGCATTTGATTTAGCGAGATATTAGCGGCTCGGGTGCGCCGCTTTTGGGGTTGTTCCGTCCGGGGTACGGGTTGAGGTGCTGCGGCATTGGAGTCAAAGAGCTCCTCATCTAAAATTTCATTGCACAGGTCTACGCATTCATCGCAAATATAAACTCCCGGACCTGCGATTAATTTGCGTACTTGCTCCTGAGATTTGCCACAAAAGGAACATTTTAGATGGGAGTCGTACTTAGACATAGACGGCCTCTTACTTTTGTGCGGTAACAGCCTCTCCCGATTTCGGAAGACCCTG
>JBBQFN010000055.1:0-21685 GCA_038321985.1 Cyanophyceae cyanobacterium
AAAAAACTCTCTTGTTAGAATTACAGCTTTCACTCACCCCCAGAGGAGTCAGTCGTGGCAAGTCACAAGATCCTAGTTATCGATGATAGTGCAGTGATCCGGCGCATGGTCAGAGATATGCTGCCTGCCGGTAACTTTGAAGTGTTAGAAGCAAAAGACGGCGAGCAAGGACTCAAACAGATCCGCGAAGAACGCCCTAACCTGATTATGTTGGACTTCCTATTGCCAAAAGTCAGCGGTTGGGAGGTGTTCCAGCAGTTGGAGAAAATCTCTAAAACTGAAGGAAAGATGACTCCCCTCGTTTTGATGTCAGGACGTAAGGAGGAAGTCGCGGAAAAAATTGCCGAACCGTTCAATTATTTTGAATTTATCGAGAAGCCATTTGAGAAAAAATCCCTGATTGAAGCGATTAAAACTTCAATGGCGAAGGCCAAAAAATGGCAACCGGAAGGTACTCCAGTACCTCAACCCGTCCCAGGTGGAGGTGCCAGTGCTGCTGAAATTCAGGCGCTCAAGCAGCAAATGGCTAAGATGCAGGCTGAGATTAATGCATTGAAGAAACAAATGTCTCAAGTGGTGACTCTGATCAAGACCAAGTTGAAGTAGTTCCTAGGTGCACCAAGGGTGTCAACAAACTGATCTCAAGCGCACTCTGTCGTTTCTATCGGCTTCGACGGGGAATTTGCGTAGGGTGAATAATGGGTTGCTGACCCAAGGGACCTCTGGTTCGAGATTTACGGCGGCGATCGCTCTATATTCCAGTGCGATCGCAAGATTGCCGATCTCGTCGCAGTGGTCCAGAATTCTTATGTCTGAAGTTTTAACAGAGAGTTGACCTAAATGGCTATTGAGTCCCACTTTGCCGAACGTCTGCGGGAGACAGCAAGGCGATCGCTGGAGTTGATAGACCGCTTCTCCCAAGCCCGAGTCCTGGTGATTGGGGATTTGACCCTGGATGAATTTCTCACGGGTCAGGTAGAGCGCATTTCCCGAGAAGCACCTGTATTAATTATTCGCCATGAAAGCACCCGCCAAGTCCCCGGAGGGGGAGCCAATGCGGTTTATAATCTGGCAAAAATGGGGGCTAATGTCAAGGTGGCTGGTTTAGTCGGCCAAGATGAACAAGGAAAAGCCTTGTGCAGCATTTTTGAAGCGGCAGGAATCGACACGGGGGGTATTTTCATCGATCGCGATCGGCCAACTGTTACCAAAACCCGGATTTCCGGCCATGCGCGTCAGTCGGTGACCCAGCAGGTTGTCCGGGTCGATCGCAAATCCGATGAGTTGCCTAGCTTAGACTTACAGCTACAACTGGCAGACTACATCCGCGCTCAACTGCCAACTGTCGATGCCGTAGTCTGTTCAGACTATGGAGATGGGGTGCTTACCCCGGCGGTCATTGAGGCGGCATTAGGACATGAACTGACGGTGGTGGATGCTCAAACACAGCTTCAGCGCTATGGGGGTGCCACCATTTTTACCCCCAATGTCCCGGAAGCCGAGCAAGCGGTGGGATATTCGATTACCACTCCCTCATCTGTTACCCAAGCTTCACGGGACCTGCTGACCCTGACTCAGGCGGAACAAATGCTGATTACTCGGGGGGATGAAGGCATGACTTTATCCGATCGCACCGGGAGTGAACATCACATCCCCCCCTTCAATCGCACTGATGTATTTGACGTCACCGGTGCCGGGGATACGGTGGTTTCGGCACTCACTCTAGGATTATGTGCCGGGGGTTCCTACTGGGAGGCGGCGGTTCTGGGTAATTTGGCGGCGAGTATTGTGGTTCGTCAATTTGGGACCGCAACGACTACTCAAGGGGAAATGAAGGAAGCGTTAGCCTTACTGTTGAGCGAGGAGAATAATTGACGCAGACTGGAGAGCAATCTCCCCTGGGGCGATCGCCCATGAAATTTGGACATCCGATAAAAATACAGTGAGGATACTCCCACCGGATTTACCCTAAGAAACCGGGTTTCTCAGAAAATGGGTTGGTTCATAAGCGAGATCTCTATTGAGAAACCCGGTTTTTTCTCCCCTGAGAAACGCGGTCCAGAATCTGGCTGACCGGGCGATCGCCTGGATTTGGGGTAAATCTGACGAGGCGGTACATAAGCGTAAGCAATCACAAATTAGGGGAAAGCTCAGAATTATAGGTATATCTGCCACACTCGGGCTGGGAAATGTAAAAATATTATTATTTTATTAGGCCGTCACTTTTGCCGGAGACTTGACTCCCTTGAGCCTTATCGTCTCCACGAGGGGATCGCCCGATGGGAGAGGGGTTTAACCATTTTGACCTGTCCCGGTTAACCGGGATTTCGGGGAAGGATTGGGTGCGATCCCGCTCCAGTTTAACCGCCTTCGGCTAACTGTGCGCAGAGTTTCTCTCACGGGAATAGTAGCTTTTTTAAGGCAATTCGGTACAATAAAAGTGAAAACAGTTCGTGATTCAGGTCACAAACATGGTTTTAGCAATATGGAGATTTACAGTCCCGTGACCTGTACAAGCCCTCTGGGAATCGCCCTTTGAACCCATAAACATGGCAGGTCCCCGGGTTCATGAGTGTTAGATCTGTTCCTTCTCAACCCTGACTCTTGGGCCAGCATAATGTTTGACCCCCTGGGAGTCCTTTCCCACAGAAGAGTAGGGAGAAGCCAGATTTCACCGATGAGAAAGGATGGATGATCGCCATAGCAAGGGTCACTTTCCGCCGAAGGTTTCGACCGACTCAAGGAAAGGGTGCAACCTGAGCGTTCAGGTATTCTACAGGGTCTTGCTCAACCAACTGATGTATTTTTTCTAAAGCTGCGGGGTTTTTTTTGTGATTGCTATTTCCCCTCGTCCAATAGAGCGTAGCTGGAACACCATTAGCTTTGCTTCCACGCTCTATTTATGCCCAGTCCTGGATCTGTTGTTGGTTGATATTCCGCACCAATGGCACGCAGAAATCCGACTTGGACTTCAGGAAGCCTTAGTCAATGCTGCCAAGCATGGAAACAATTTAGATCCCCGAAAAACCGTAGTGGTTCGATTCAGTGCGGTCGCCGATGAATACTGGTGGGCGATCGCTGATCAAGGAAAGGGCTTTGCCTGTGCTTGTCCTTGTCACGTCGATCCTGATGAACATTTGCCCCATGATGAAGGCGAATGCGGCAGAGGACTTTTTATTTTACACCAAATTTTTGATCAAGTAAATTGGGATGATCAAAATAGAGAACTCAAATTATGCAAACAATTTAATCAACCCTCCCGATTACCCAGACTTCGGTAGGCGACTGCGAAGCTCACCGGCTCAAGAGTTGATGGATATTGAAAATTGACCCCAACCCGGGGAAATGCTCCCGTGCAGTTCTCCTTGACTATTTAGAAGGGCGATCGCCATGAGTCGGACAGGGGGGAGCGCTAATTGAGCGATCAATCCACCCCGTTGCTTGCTGGAGTCGTAACAGTGCCTCTTCGGGGTTCTCCTTGAGCAACAATACTAAGGCTGCTGCTGCCTGTTCCTTCGCACGAACCAATCGGTTAGACTTCAAACGATGCCAATCGGTTTCGGTCAAAGTCAGGCGTTCCGCGAGGGCCTGAGCTAATTCTAGGGTGCTAAACTCTTGTAACTTGGCCGAAAGAGGACTGTGCAAACCCGTCGTTGTCCGGTTGCCGTGGGTTGGAGTTGGGTTAGCCATTGTACAAATCCCATTCAATGGGGGCGAATTTCCATCCCTGTCTAGAATTCAGGGAGCATCGCTCCATGTAGTTTTAGGAGCAGCGATGTCGTTAATGGAAAAAGAGTAGAAATAGCATACCATATTTATGGCCTTCTACATGGGCAGGTTCTATCAATTCTCTATTTCTCTTCTTAAATCCTTTCAATGACATTACCCTCAGACCCATCCGAACCCCCAGACTCTCAGGGATCCGCCCAATTGCGAAGCGATCGCGGAACGAATCGAGAGGGTCCCGACGGACCAGGCAGCAATCCGTTGGCAGAAATTGAGCGCGCAATTCAAGAAACCGAGCGATCGCTCAACCTCCTCAAAGAGCGGATCGTGCAAGTCCAGCGTGATCGCCAGCGTCAACGAGAACTTCAAAACCGCCGAGACGACATCCGTCGAGAAGTCCGTCAAGCCAAAAATGCCAACCCTTCCCTGATCCGTGAACTCAAACAAGAGTTAAAACAAATCCAGGCTAACCTAGAGGCGATCGAACTCAACTTAGAAAGCGAACTCTTTAGTTTTAGCGCCCTTAAAGAACCCTTTTGGCAAGCCATCCGCTTTGGTGGAATTGGCATCATTATCGGCTGGTTACTAAGAGCTTGGGCCAGCTAAAATTAAGAGGACATCCCTCACCGTTCAATCCTCAGTTAAAATCCTTAACATATTAACCCTAAACCCGAAACTATAAAATGAAACAAAGGATTGTTGAAATTTTGCGGACCGGCGAACCCAAAACATCCGTAACAATTCAAGGATGGGTACGCACCAAACGGGAATTAAAAGAATTTACCTTTGTTGAAGTCAATGATGGCTCATCCCTTGCCAACCTTCAAATCGTTCTCAATCCTAACTTACCCGAGTACGGAGAGATTCTCAAACAACTCAACACAGGTGCATCCCTAGAAGTCTCCGGGGTACTCGTAGAATCTCCCGCCAAAGGACAGCGAATCGAACTCAACGCTTCTGAAGTGAAAGTTTATGGCGAATCCGACCCGGAAACGTACCCCCTACAAAAAAAGCGGCACTCCTTTGAATTTTTGCGGACGATCGGACATTTGCGGGGACGAACCAACACCTTTGGCGCTGTCTTTCGCGTCCGTAACGCTGCCGCCACGGCAATTCACCAATTCTTCCAAGAACGGGGTTTTCTGTGGGTGCATACCCCGATTATGACCGCCAGTGACTGTGAAGGCGCGGGGGAAATGTTAGCCGTCACCAGCTTAAATCTCCAGGAAATTCCCCGGTTAGCGAATAGTAATCAAGTGGACTATGGAAAAGACTTTTTCGGTAAACCCGCTTACCTAACCGTCAGTGGTCAATTAGAAGCTGAAGTCATGGCAATGGCTTTGAGTGATGTTTATACCTTTGGTCCTACCTTTCGCGCTGAAAATTCCAACACTTCGCGACACCTAGCGGAGTTTTGGATGGTGGAACCGGAAATGGCTTTTTGCAACCTAACGGGAGACATGGATTTAGCCGAGGCCTTCTTAAAATATATTTTTAAGTTTGTATTAGAAAAATGTCCGGAAGATATGGAATTTTTCAACGATCGCATCGATAAAACGGTGTTGGAAACGGCCAATAATATCATTAACAATCAGTTTGAGCGAGTGTCCTATACTGAGGCAGTCGCCCTTTTGAAAAAAGCCGATAAAAAATTCGAGTTTCCTGTAGAGTGGGGACTAGATTTGCAATCGGAACATGAACGTTATCTGGCAGAAGAGTTATTTAAAAAACCGGCGATCGTCACGGATTATCCCGTAGAAATCAAAGCTTTTTACATGAGGATAAATGATGATAACAAGACCGTAGCCGCGATGGACATTCTCGCCCCTAAAATTGGTGAAATTATCGGGGGTTCCCAACGGGAAGAACGTCTCGATATTCTCCAACGCAGGCTAGAACAGCAAGGACTCAGTGTTGAAGATTATTGGTGGTACTTAGATTTACGCCGCTACGGGAGTGTTCCTCATGCCGGGTTCGGATTAGGATTCGAGCGCTTAATTCAGTTTATGACCGGAATGAGCAACATCCGGGATGTAATTCCCTTCCCCCGCGCACCCCTAAGCATCGATTTTTAAGTTGGGGAAAAGAAACCGGGTTTCTAGCTTAATATAGATGGCTTTTTGGCCGAGATTTTGATAAGAAACCCGGTTTCAAACCTTGAGTGTAACCCCAGACTAGGGATTGGAAAAGGTATTAATATTACCACCGCCAATATAGCGACCGGGAATCGAATTGGGGACTGAAAACAGCTGAATCGGTGGAAGGGTTTGCACTCCGGGGGTGTCTGTGTTGAGATTCAGGCCAGAACTATCCATTGGAGGAGACGGAACCGAGGGGGGATTTAAGGGTTGATAAGTTGGGACATTGGTAGGGGAATTCACAGAGGAGGGACTTGGGCGATCGCCAGGTTGATTCAGGGGTTGCACTCCTGGAGAAACAGAAGGAGAATTGCCCATAGGTTGGTTACTGGGAGTCTGATAGACCGCAGAGTTAGGGGCTTGATAAGAGGGAGTTTCTAGGTTGCTTGCGGGTAGCGGAACAGCAGTGGGTGCCCCTGGAGCCAGGGGAACAAGTTCCCCTCCCGATCGCAATAAATAGTCGTAAGCATTGGTGGGATTGGAATTTAGAACGGGCGGGATAGAGGGCAGGGGTTGATAATTATTCTCTGTGTAATCGACCCCATAGGAAGGACTAATTTCTCCCGGCAATCTAGGGGTAATTGGCACATTGGGGTCTATGTACCCTCGGTTGGGGCTAAATTCCTCCACCAAGTAGGGATTCGGGGGAGTGCCGTTAAGAGTTTGGGTCGGTTGAGGCGTGTTTCCGTAGGGACTCGGTGAAGTGGGGGAAGTCCCGTAAGGGCTTTGGGGAGATTGAGCTGTATTTCCAGAGGGACTTGAGACATTCTGGGGAGTGCCATTAGGAGTTTGGGCCGGTTGAGGCGTGTTTCCGTAGGGACTCGGTGAAGTTGGGGACCCGGAGTTAGCCGGATTTTGGGGGCTGTTGGGCCTATTTTCAGGAGAACTCCCTTGATTGGTTTCTCCTTGATTGGATTGTTGTTGAGGGGTAGACTCCGATGATTGAGTCTCTTGGGTGTCGTCAGAATTGCGATCGCCACTCGTCGAAGCCTTCGGAGAATACAGTCGATCCATTGCCGCTTGCAAGGGACTTACGGGCAATTGGGTTACATCTGGGGTCTGAAAATTGTTCACGCTGCCAGAATAGATTCCCAACCGACTCCCGGGCAGCGGGGGAGTCTCAATGGCGTTTCCTGAAAGCGTAGGCATCCCCGGGACGCTGAGGGAGGGTAGCTCTTGGGAGGAGGGATCCAGCGGGGGCAAGAGAGAGAGTTCAGGGAGATTATATAGATCTTCCCCCTGTGGGTTGAGGCCCTCTACTGTACCTACATCCCTGTTAGGGGGGGGTGGGGTGCCCTTCTGCTGCGGTCGCGCCCCTAAAGCCCTCAGGTTAGAGTTCGTCCCTCTCCTGGGAATCTGCATTTCCTCCAGGGGCTGCATCTGATTCAAATCACTGATCAGTACGGATGAACTATCTATATCCGCAGCGATCCCACTGTCTTCTATAGAAATTCCTGTCCACCCTTGGGGCTCTTCTTCGATGTCCAACTCTTCATCATTATCTAGGGTGAACAGATAGAACCGTTCAGGATTTTGGGAGAACTCCCAGATCAAGACGGTTAAGAGTCCCAAAACAAGTACGGAACCCCAAACGAAGGGTCGCGTGTAATTTCTTAACCTCGCTCGGATTTTGCGGATGGAAGAAGGAGTTGGCTTGGGGTGTGACATAGCTATTAATGCCGGACTAACTTGCACGACAAAGGGAGGAACGGATCCATCTAGCAGAGGAGGTGATACTGGAGTGGGAAATTGATCTAGGGCGTTGGGACCCGATGAGATTAAGAGGACAAAAACTGGTTTTATGGTCCCCTTCGTCAGTCAAGCGATCGCCTAGAGTGCCCTTTGTGAGTATTTGGGGGTGGGTTTCAATCCGACCGGGCTGGACTATCAGCTAGTCTAAATCATTCGGGCAATATAATTTAGGAGTGGGAGCGTCTGCTCTGGCTTGCAGCAGTAGACAGAGCAGACGCTCCTACTCCTTGAAGAATTATCCCATTTATTTAGACAAGACTATAGATAGGCTCCCACTCTAGGTGACAAGGGAGTAAATATTATCTATCCCAGAATACCCGCACTTGAGAGCTGGGGCAAGCTGTTATGGATAAATTTTTTTTATGGAATTACAATTGCTTACTCTATTATAGCTAGCCTAAATCATTCGCGCAATTTCACCAGGGGTGCGATCGCACCCAGGCTACCGGATGCTTTGCCTCTGGCGGGCCAAAGATTAAATCCCTTGATAAGCTCCAGTTTATCGCGAGGCCCGCACTAATAAAACTAAGGCGATCGCTAACCCTAGCACCATCGGCAACCAAGCAGCCATAAACGCAGAGAGAACAGCAAGCTGACCCAAAGCATTGGCGAGAAAGGCCGTTAAATAATAGCCAAAAATGATAATAATGCTAATCCCAAAACTGGTTGCTTTACTGGCGCGTCGGGGTCCCAGTCCCAAGGTAGCTCCGACTAAACCAAAGAGAATACAGACAAAAGGAAGAGCATATTTTTGCTGAATTCGGACCTCTAATTCGCGAATATTCTTCTCACTACCACCCGTGCGAATAATTTTTAGCCGTTCTTTGGATTGGGCAATGTTCATTTCCCCATAATCTCGCCCTCGGGAAGCTAAATCTAAAGGAGTGCGGGGGAGTTTAAGCTGTTGATGCTCAAACCGGACAATATTCCGATAAGAGCCATCCGGGGCGATTAAATAAATAGTACCATTAAAAAAATCCCAAATATTTTCTTGGGGATTCCAAGTTGCAGATTCTGCTGCAACAATCTGATTTAAACTTGATTGGGAACGGTCAAGAATCGTTAAGGTTTTCATCCGTTCCCCATCAAATTCTTCCGCATAAAATAGGCGTTTCATCACGGTGACTCGATCGCCATCCTCTAGGGTCACCCGGTCAAATTCCGTATAAATAATATTCCGGTCCTGAAAAGAAGGTTTGTCTTGATTCGTCGCCTGCTGTAAAGTAACCGTTGCCTGGTAGTTGGCAACCGGAACGATCAATTCGTTAAAGGCAAAGGTTAATAGGGTGACAAAAAAGCTCAAAACGATCGCCGGGACTACTAATCGATAAACGCTAACGCCACAACTCCGTAAGGCTACGACTTCGCTATCAGCAGACATCCGCGAATAACCCATAAGGGTAGCGAGTAACACAGACATCGGAAAGGCTAAAACGATAAAATCGGGGAGCTTTAATAGAAAAATCTGGACAGCAATTTCTATGGGTAAGCCTTTTTCGGTGACGCGGCGCACGAGGTCAAATAAAGTGCCGATCGCCACACCCACGGAAGAAAATGAGCCGACTCCAAAGAGAAACGGCCCAATTAACTCAAGGGCGATATAGCGATCCATCACCGAGCCTCGCAACAGCCACCAACTGAAGGATTGAACAGATTTCAATGAATTCGATATCATGGGAAGTGTGAGGAGGAGTTGATGCGATGGCAGTTTTTAGCAGCCCCTAGGAGGGAGGGCTTTAACCCTGAAGCTGGTTATTAAAGCGAGGGATAAAGCCCTATTGAGCTTTAAATTTTTGAACATTAAATGAATCTAGTTATTTCATGGTTTTAAATCGGCATTAGCAATTTTTAAAGAAAAAAAAGGGTAATTTAATTCAAGTTGATCTAGTTTTAAGATAGCTTAAAATTGTCTCCTAAGTAATATTGGCGGACCAGGGGGTTGGTTGAGAGTTCCTCGGGGGTGCCAAAAGCCAGAATTTGTCCATCACGCATGATATAGGCGCGATCGGTGATGGCAAGGGTTTCTCGGACATTGTGATCCGTAATCAGGATCCCCATCTGGCGATCGCGCAGTTTGGCGACAATTTCCTGCATTTCCGACACGGCGATCGGGTCAACCCCGGCAAACGGTTCGTCTAACAGCAAAAATTTAGGACCCTCTCCCCGCACGGCTAAGGCCCTCGCCATTTCGGTCCTCCGACGCTCACCCCCGGAGACATATTTTCCCTTAGTATTCGCCACAACTTGCAGCCGAAACTCTCGTAGGAGAGTATTCAGGCGCTGTTGCCACTGCCAAGCCGGGACTTTTGTTTGTTCTAAAACCAGCAGAATATTATCTTGGACGCTTAGATTCCTAAAAATACTCGGTTCTTGAGCCAGATAGCCAATTCCCAGATTGGCTCGGTCTTGGATCGATAAGGGGGTAATATCGACGTTATCGAGCCAAACCTTGCCCTGGCTTGGTTTTTCCAGTCCCGTCACTATATAAAAAGTAGTGGTTTTCCCCGCACCATTGGGGCCGAGTAAACCCACAATTTCCCCTTGGGAAACCGAAAGGCTCACCCGGTTGACAACGGCACGCTTGCCATAGGATTTGTGAATATTCTCCAACCATATTTTCACTCGGGACTATCCTCTTGGGACTAAGGGCTAAGGTCTACAAACGGAGCAGTTTTCTCCCCGATTGGAGAGAAGGAGTTATCGAAGGGGCGATCGCCCCGAACGACTCCTTCATAACCATTTTTAATCGTTCAGGAGTAATGAGTCTCAATTAGAGTCCCGGGGCGGTCCCATCGGGTAGAAAATAAATCGACTCCACTTGTTTATTGTCTTCAGGAAGGGCAATAAATCGGCCCTCATCCAAGAGGTAGGTAATCGTTTCCCCTCGAATACTATTGTTATCTTGGATTACATAAGCATCGCCACTAAGCACGATGCGTTGCTCTCGGCTAAAAAACTGGGCTTGGGCTGCGGTCCCTTGCATATTTCTGGCCGGATAATTGATGCGGACATTACCACGCGCCGTGATAATCCCGGTTCTGGAGTCCGATTCCTGCATATCCGATCGCACTCGCAAGGCACGGTTGTCCTGCGCTGTATTAGGAGTTTGCGGATAACTCGGCATGGCAACGAAGCTCGACAAGGCGAGTGGCATTATCAATGCCACCCCCAGGCGAAGCAGTAAATGTGAGGAACTTAAGCGGACAGAGGGGATCATAGCTGAGTTCACTGGTATAGGCACGATAAGCGCATTCGCAAGAGGATGCAGATGGAGTTCTGCCATCTTCTATTGGTAGTTTAGCCAATCCTACCAATCCGCAATCGGGATCGCTTCCGAGGGCAACTTCTGTGGCCTCCGTTCTGCTTGATGTTTGACGGGTTCCAGTCTTCCGAAGTTTCGGAAGCCTTGACTAGGAAACGATTTTACCAAATTTTATCCCTCTGTGGGTTAAAGACCCGCTGCTTTCCGTCTCCTAACCTGATTTTCCCCCCTATCGCTACAGAGGGGTCAAACCTTCCGGGCAACAGCTTAAAAAATATATCTTCTCAGGGATGAAGATGAAATTTCTCTTCATTCTTACTGCTTTGTTTCCCATGGGTTCCGGATTTTAATCGTTTTATTTGAATTTTTAATAATTCTGTCTATTTGATGGCTCGACAGAACCCATCAAAATCCTTCAATTTTGGGTAGATTGAAGGATTTTCTCTAATATTTTTTCAAATAGTTTTTATATGAAAAGTAATAAATCCTGTTTTTTGGCATCATTACCTGATTTCATCAAAGGGGAATTATAGCAAGTCTAAAGGTCCGGGAGACTTCTCTTTTAGAAGAAGGAGGACCATTTTCTGTCTCCCAGGGATTTTGTAGTTACAACAAATTAATTGAGCTTAACGTCTTTCATGTAAGCATCGCTTCCCTCTAGACAAGGAATTATCGTTAAAACTTATAAAGCAATTTTTAATTTTCAGCCTAGGTTTACCGGAAAATTATTCAAGTTACTGAAAGACTAATTATAAAAGAATTCAAAAAATCGATTTCTCAGGGGTCATTAGTTTTCAAAAATATCCAGCTATTCCCTAAATTTATGCGGATATTTTAGAGCAGCTACCTAACTACAATTCCACTCAAATTGCTTTACAAGGTAGGAATTACATGGAAGAATTTTTAAGCTTAACTGCCTTTTCCGTTCTCGTAGATGAAAGCGATTATCTGACGAATAATCCTGATGTCAAAGTAGCGGTAGAAGGCGGGATATTCACCTCTGGATTAGAGCATTTTCAACGCCACGGACAAAAGGAAAGTCGTCAACCGATCGCCGGGTATGATACGGCTTACTTTTTAACTGAAAATGCCGATGCCGTTGTGGGTACTCATCAAGCCGATTTTATTCTGGCCCTGGATGGAGGCGATCACCTTTTTGGATTAGAGGGAAATGACTTCATCAATGGCAACCCAGGAAATGACTTCATCAATGGCAACCAAGGAGATGATACCCTGCATGGCGGACAAGGAAATGATGAGTTACGAGGGGGTCAAGGAAACGATCGCCTATTCGGAGACTTGGGAAATGATACCCTTCACGGGGACTTAGGAACGGATAGTTTAACGGGCGGTAGTGGCAATAATGTATTTGCGATCGCCAGGAGAGACGATGTACCCAATTTTCGCTCTACAGGGGGCGCAATCTTACCGGATGCAGACTGGATTATGGATTTTAAAACCGATCTAGACCTCATTTACTTAGAGGGTGGATTGGCATTTGAGGACTTGTATATTTTTCAGGGGACTGGCGCTTATTCCAGTCATACCATCATTCAAGATAAAATCACTGCTGATTATTTAGCCATCGTAAACGGGGTTGATATTGCCACCCTGAATCAAGATGATTTTATCTCCCTTTCTCCCCCCTCTTCTTCTCCTCCCGAGATTATTTTTGCCCCAACACCGCCCCTGGGAATATCTAATCCCGAACCTACACCAGAACCGACCCCCGAACCCATCCCAGAACCCATACAAACGCCCGGTACTGTGGGATTTAGTACACCTATTTTTACGGTAAAAGAAGATGGAACAGCGATCGCATCAGTCACTGTTGTTCGTACGAATGGCAGTGAGGGAGAAATCAGTGCCGATATAATCCTCTCCGATGCTACTGCGGTGTCACCCACTGATTACATTAATGAACCCATAACGGTCACCTTTGGCGCGGGAGAGGCTACCCCTAAAACCATATCCATTCCGATCATAGATGATAGCGAAATCGAACCTACACAGACCGTTAATTTATCCCTGGGTAACCTTTCTGGCGGTGCGCTATTGGGAACTCAAAGTACCGCCAGCTTGGAAATTCTCGACAACGATAACCCCGATAATTTAGAACTTACCCAGGCAACCTATCTCGGCGGTAGCGGGAACGATGAAGCGAGTGCGGTTGCCATTTCTCCCCTCGATCGCGCGATTACAGTCGCCGGTAATTTAAACGGGACTGCGCAACTTTGGCGATTTTCTGATGGCGGCGATACCATACTGTCGCAAACAAATTTAGGCGGGACCGTCAACGATTTAGATATTGATCGCGACAGTGGAGAAATCGTCACCGTTGGTGATTTTGGGATTAAATTATTTGACAGTACGGGAAGTAACCTCCTCTGGTCCCAAGCGGGAACTTTTGATCGGGTGGCGATCGCTAATAATGGTGCGATCGCTACTTTAAGCATCGCCACGGATACGGTTAACCTCTGGAGTGCAACTGGCACTCCCCTGGTATCTACCACCTTAACTGGCAGTGATATTCGCCCCTCAGATATTGCTATCAATCCCCTTTCCAACCAAGTTTATGTCACTGGATTTAATCAAGTCTCCTCCACGTTACAAACCCCTTTTATTCGTGGATTTGATACGGCATTAAATCTGCTTTGGAATACCTGGGATTATAGCGCCAACGAGGTAACCGGGCAAAATTTAGGAGCAGATTCTCGGGGAGAACGCCTCACTGTTGGGGCGGATGGTACTCTCTATTTTCTCGGCAAAACCGATGGAGGAAATAACGTTTTTACTCGCGATGGCGATACAATTACCACTTCCCTTGGCACTCGGTTAATTCAGCAAGACCAATATAATAATTTATCCGGTGCTGGCAGTGGAGCCTTTACATTTTTCGCTAAAATTGATAGCAATACCGGCCTAATCGACCGGGGTCAATTTATTGTCACCCGGCTGAGTAATGGGAATGCTAATAGTTTTAACCCGAATTCCATCGCGGTAGATGAATCCGGGAATGTTTACATTGCCGGCGCTGCCGCTGCCTCCATTCAAAACCGGAATTTAAAAACCCTTAACGGGGAACCTGTGGGGAATTATAGTCTCGGGGAAATGGCAGTATTAGGAGTTTCAGCCGATTTTAATACTCGTAAATTCTGGACGCCCTTAACTGAATCAGGAGATATAGATGGTTCATCGGGGACGGTGAATTCCTTTGCCGTAACAGGCGATCGCGCAGTGATTTTCGGCACAGTTAATAATCCAGGAGTTGCCACCAGTGCAAATGCCATTAATCCCAATCCTTTAGGAGGAACTGATGCCTATTTAGCGACTTGGATTGTCTAATCAATCCCCGGATTGGTCATCACTTACAAAGGCAGGGACAAGGCAATGTCTTGTCCTTTTTTCATGGTTTTAATCGAGTTTGAGAGACCACAAACCGGGTTTTTTATTTGGGAGGTGGTGGCGATTCCGTTTAATAATCAATCCGGTAGCGCACTAATTTTATAACATCTTCCTGGGATAATCCCAATTTTTCACCAATCGCTTGTTCAACTGAATTGACTTCAATTACCGGAAACTCAAATCGCAGTTCAGTCAGAGATGAATCCGCCGTGTTGACTTGAACTTCTGTAAAATTTTCTCCCTGATGAATTTCTGCTTCAATACTAATCACCTTGACTTCCAGATGGAGTTCTAAAGATTGGTGTGTATTAGATTGTAGGGGATAATCAATGGAGTTGTTGTTGCTCAAGACCCGATCAGCAGTCCAGCTACTCCCCCCCCAAAAAATAATGCCAAGTAGGGGGATGGGTAACCAAAATTCTAATCCCCAAGACTGTAAGAATTTGAACCATTTAGAGTTAGACATGGGAAAAGTTTAAAAAATCAGTTCAAGAATCAAGCGCAGCAGGCATAATGAGGAGAGGAGAAAAAAAGGGTTGTGTTGTTCGCCGTGAGTGGGAGTCCCGGAAAATTCAGAGGATTATTTTATACTGGAACAGTTCAGGCGATCGCGCAATCAGCAGCAGGATGGCAGGGGAAGGACCGGAGGGAGATAGCGGATGAGACTCCTACTCGTCGAAGATGATCCAGAACAACTCGAACCGATTCATACCATTTTATCTCAAGCTGGCCATATTGTGGATGGGGTTGAAGATGGGGAAACGGCACAGTGGTTAATGCAAGAAAAAGAATATGATTTATTAATTTTAGATTGGATGTTGCCGAAAGTCAGCGGGGTAAGGTTGTGTCAAAATTATCGGCAATTAGGAAAGACTGCACCGATTTTAATTCTAACGGCAAAAGATACCACTCGGGATAAAGTGATGGGATTAGATGCTGGTGCAGATGATTACTTAGTTAAACCTATAGACTTAGTGGAATTGTTAGCGCGGGTGAGAGCATTAGGACGGCGATCGCCACTGTGGCAGGGAGACAGTCTAACCGTGGGTGAAATCCAATTACATCTGAATACTTTAACCGTCCACCGGGGAAACTCCACTGCGCAACTCTCAGCACGGGAATTTCAACTGTTAGAATATTTTATGCGCCACCCCTTGCAAATTTTAACCCGAGAGCAGATTGAACTGGCACTCTGGGAATGGGGAAGTGAACCGGAAAGTAATGCCGTCACCACCCTAGTTCGTCGGTTGCGGCAACGGTTACAGGCGATCGCCGCCAGTGATTGGATTGAAACCGTCTATGCTGTGGGATATCGCTTGACTCCAAAGAAGCTAAACTCGGGTCTGTAATGTTCAACCGTTCTCGTCGCAATTTAGCTCGCTGGTTTACCCTCTCAATGGGGAGTATTCTGTTTATTTTTTCCGCTATTTTGTACTATTTAGAACTCCAGGACCAACTCCAGACCTTTGATCGGGAATTAACGGATAAAGTTAGACTGATGGCCGCGAGTGTGGAATATCGGTTTCAGCGCGGAAGCTGGCATCTGAATTTACAGCACGTCCCCTTACTCGGCAGCAATTCCTTACCTTTAGACAATACCATTGTTTATGCGAGATGGTACAATTTCGATGGCAAACTCGTACAATTTATCGGCACTCATCCCCCGCAAAACTTAACGATTCCTCCGGGATTTGTCACCGTTAAACCTGACCAAGATTCTAAAGACTGGTTGCGGCAAGTGACATTTCCCGTAATGCGAGATGGGGTGGTGATCGGGTTTATTCAAGTGGCTACATCCCTGAAACCCGTGCGACAATTTACCGACCAACTCCGGTTATTTTTAAGTGTGAGTTTACCCATCGCTTTAGCGGCGATCGCCTTGACGGGATGGTATTTGGGAGGATTTGCGATGCACCCGATTCTTCAGGCATACGAACAATTGCAGCGGTTTACTGCTGATGCATCCCACGAATTGCGTGCACCCCTATCGGCGATGTTAAGTAATGCACAAGTCGGATTATTTGCACCCCCCGGTGATTCCCAACGGATCCGCTTAGAAAAAATTGTCGCACTAGCCAAGGGAATGAGTCAGCTTGTTGGTCATTTACTCTTTTTATCTCGGTACACTGGAACGTTATCACCGGAAGTTTTACAAGACATTGATTTAAAGAGTTGGTTGGAAGATTTAGTTGAAAATTATAGTTCCCAAGCCGATGACAAGCCTCTGAAAATTTGTACGGAACTTCCTCCTTACCCCGTCCAATTTCAGGCCGATGTGGATTTACTCCGTCAGGCCATATTCAACCTTCTTGATAATGCTTATAAATATGCCTATCCAGGCAGTTTAATTTCTTTAAAATTATTCACAAAACCCCGGATAGTCCTCATCCAAATTGAAGACAACGGCATTGGTATTCCCCCAGAAGATTTACCCCATATTTTTGACAGGTTTTACCGCGTCGATACAGCACGGACCCGCACTAATGGAGGGTTTGGTTTAGGATTATCCATTGTTCAGCAAATAGTCCAAGTTCATGGCGGACAGATTTCTGTAACGTCAGCCGTGGATGTAGGAACCACCTTTACTATCGAATTTCCCCTCAAATTTTAGTGTGGACTCCCAGGATTTAAGACTCCCAGAGGAGGACGCTTCTAGAGTTGTCATTTTTCTGTCACATTCCTAGTGCAGTCTGTAAATGGCAACCGCTTTAAGAGCCACAGATTTGCAAAAAATGCTGATCTGCCTCTAGCAGGAAGCTGCCAGTTCTCGTCATGGGATGGGGTTTGAGTGCCACGATTTCCCCAAGTTTTCGTGTAAAACTTGGGGGAACTTTTTCCGGTTTTCTCTCGCGAAGCTGGGATACTCTGCTAGCAGTATCTGCACCAGGGGTTAAACTGCGCTACTCAAGCGTTTTTGAAAACAATTCTGCCATTGGATTAACTGTATTAATTAACCAAAGAGTGAGAGGGTTTCAGATTAATGAGCATTGGATCGGTTCATTTATCAATTGGCGATCGCATTCCCACATTCAACTTGCCTTACCAAACTGGGGAGTTGAAGGAAATCGGTGATTTCGTGGGAAAACCTATGATTATCTGCTTTTTTCCGAGTTCGATTCGGATTGACTGTACTGCACTTCTATCGGGATTGCAGCAGATACAATCCCAATATCAGCAATTCGGCATTGAGTGCATCGCAATTAGTCCAGATTCCGTAGATTTACACCAGGCGATCGCCATCCAACATGGATTAACCTTTCCCATCCTTTCCGATGGCGATCGGCAAGTTGGCAACGCCTATGGTGTGACGGAGGAAAGCCAAATTTATGGAACAACATTTTTAACTTCTACCTATACGACTTTCGTTATCGATACCAACTATCGAGTTACTAAAATTTATCGCAATTTCGATCCCTTTACTCACGCACAACAGTTACTCCTTGATATTAAACCTTTACTTTTCATTGAAGAACCGCGCCAAATCTTCCAACAAGCACCCGTTTTACTCATTCCCAATGTTTTAGACTCTGAATTATGCCAACAGTTAATTAAACTCTGGCATACAGACAATGGGGAGTCCGGTTTCATGCGCCAAGTCGACGGAAAAACCATAGCTTTAATGGATAAAAATCACAAAATTCGGCGCGACCATTTCATGAATCCCGGCCCTCTCAATGAGCGAATTAAACAGCTTTTAAGTCGTCGAGTCACTCCTGAAATTTGGAAAACGTATCACTTCAATGCCACCCGGATCGAAGATTTTCGGATTGTTTGCTATGACGCCAATCAAGGTGGGTTTTTCCGCCCTCATCGAGATAATACCACCGCCGGAACAGCACATCGTGTGTTTGCTATGACGATTAATCTGAACGCTGGGGAATATAAAGGCGGTGGTCTGCGTTTTCCCGAATATGGTCCCCATTTATATCGTCCCAATACTGGCAGCGCTGTGATATTTTCATGTAGTTTACTTCACGAGGCAACAGATGTTACTGCCGGACGGCGCTTTGCCTTATTGAGCTTTTTATACGGGGAAGAAGAAGCACGCCGCCGCGCTGCCTATCACCAAGCTAGTCAGCAAAGTGCTATTTCGGTGTAAAAGTAAAAATGTAGCTGCCTTTTATAACAGGTTTTAAGACTTAATCAACTTTCATAATTTGAGGGACTTGCAATCCCTCTATTCCACCCCCTAGGCGATCGCCCGCAAATAACTGTTGAGCGAATTCTGCCACATTTTCCGGTCCTGAGCGCTGCAAATTTAGTAAAATTTCTTGACTTTCAGTAATTAACTTTTCTACGTTTATGTTATAGTATCCAGGAGAATAATACCCTAGCCGATTAATCCCTTCTCCCAATAAAATAGCCGCCCCTTGCCAGTTTTGATTTCCAAGATGATAAAGCCCCACCGCAAGCTGTAGCACTCCTTGATAAAACTTCTTTTCTGGTTCTGCCCCATCCATCCATAATGCTTCTAATGTATCGTGGCAGGCATAAAAATCTTGAGCATTAAACTGGTCTACAGCTTGCCAAAACTCTTCGGGAATCACATTCGCCATAGTATTTAATTCGATAACTTCAACAAATTCCAGAAAGGCTCTTTGTAAGGTGAGCGCCTCGTGTCATATTTTACCACATTCGCGACCCTGCCCCTTCAGGCAAGTAGTAAATTAATCCCTTTTCTCTCTAAAAATTGGACCCGTCCTTAACCTAATTTAAATTTGCGCTCCAACCTAAGCCAATCGGTAGGGCCTAATCTTTTAATCAGGATGGCTAATCTCTTAGCAAAAAAGTGAATCGCCCTTTGAAAGAAGCACTCTGGGTCTCAAAAAAGAGAAAAAAAAACTGAATTAGAGGATAAAAAATGTGAAAGCAATTGAAATAACCACAGTCAGGACAATCAAGGTCAACTTAACTTTAAAACTCCCATCAAATATTCAAGCCGGACAATATCTAGCTGTAGTCCAGATCGAGGGGAAAGCCCTTACCAAATACGCCAAAGTCTGAATAAAAACGACAGATTGAGCGAAACTTCCATCACCAAGGGGGCGATCGCCCTATTGCCTGGTATGAAGTCAGCCAATTTTTAAGTCCGTAACCGTTAAATCCCTGGAAACAGAGCAGAACCGCTTTCTCACTGGACAGTACCGCTTAGGGCGCAGTAGATTGGGGTATAGGGATCGAGGTTGACCCCATACGGGAAAAAATACCTCGATTCCGAATACTTCTATTTTCAAAGCGGCTGGTTTCACTTTTTGCCGGGTAAGCCCTTCTACTTCCAGTTAGGGGAATACTGCGTAGGGATTGCAGATTTTTGGATCCGAGGGCATCGAGACCTGGGTACGAGGGAGAGGCCAAGAATTTTTGGAATAAAACTTATTACGATCTGCCATTTCGTAAGGGTACAATAAAAATATGAATAATTTATTAATTTTCCCGGCAGTCATCGATTGATGGCTTGAGGCAGCATAGGTCGGAGCGTTAATTTTTTATATTATTCGGCTGATTGTAGCCAATCCTAAACCACTTCCCCACTACAAAAAAGTTGAGAGAGCCGAGCTTGTCACAAAAATCGCGGGAGCAATGAATCAGATGAACGTTAGCGAACTATTGGAACGGTATGAAACGGGTCAGAGGGATTTTTCTGGGGTGGATCTGAGTGGAGCCGATCTCAGCCGCTCTAACTTACCTGGGATAAATCTCAGCCATGCAGTGCTTCGGGGGACGAATTTAAGTCGGGCGAACCTGACGAAAGCGGACTTGAGTAAGGCCGCGTTGCAATGGGCGAACCTGAGCTATGCGAAAATGGAAAACGTTAAGTTGATGGATGCGGACCTGACTAAAGCGGCCATCTCAGGTGCGGTCTTAGTCAAAGCCAAATTACCTAGAGCTAAACTGAGCGGGGCCAACCTCAATAGCACGAACCTCAGAAGTGCCAACCTGCGGAGCGCCAATTTGAGTGGGGCAAATATGGAGTGGGTGAATCTGCGTGCTGCTAATCTGACGGGTGCAAACCTAAGTTGGGCGATCCTTAATTCTGCCCGACTCAGCGGTGCAATGCTTTATGGAGCTAATTTAAACGGGATTACCCTCGAAGGGGCGTATTTAAATGGGGTTGACCTTAACGGTGTAAATTTAAACGGCATCAATCTTAAGGAAGCTAAACTCAGCAACTCTAATCTAGAGGGCGCAAACCTGATTGCTGCCAATCTGGCCTACTCTATGATGCGATCGGCGAGTTTAATGGGGGCAGACCTCAGTGGAGCTAATTTAACGGGAGCTTCTCTGCAAAAAGCCAACTTAAATTGGGCCTCTTTGAATCGAGCCGAGTTAGTGGAAGCAGACCTTAGTAATGCCACCTTGGTAGGAACTAATGTTGAGGGTGCGAATTTTGCCGATGCGGTTTTACCAGAACTGACCCGGCGATACTTTTATTTAACGACGGGGGGTAGCTCAGGCGGTGAACAAGAGCGAGTGGTTAGTGCACCGATGAGTTAAAGCAGGGGTTAGGCGCTCTTCGGTTAAAAAGGGCCGTAAAACTTACAAAAATGGAGAATCCTGAAGGGCTTAAGGGTGGGTTCTCCATTTATTTTTGGTTCGGACCCTCTTTATCATAGATTTTGGAGGGTTCTCCCGGTCACCGGAGGCGATCGCAAAAATTAGGGGAGTTGACACTATATCTAGATTTTTTTATAGAGATACCTCTACTAATAGCGTAATTTAAACTCAAACAGACCTGACAATTGTCTTAAGTTTTGGTTTAATTGTAACGAAATATTACAATAATGCTGTTAAAGCGGTTTAGCATCTTGACAGTCTGAAAAAGAATCGTTAATATAGTTCACATACCCGGGTAAATCAATTCAGCGTCCTATGCAAGACAAGCAAAAGGTTACATTGTATCTGCCACCAGAACTGCATCGACAGCTCAAGATTAGAGCCGCAGTAGACTCCGAGCCAATGTCAACCATTGCCGAACGAGCCATAGATTTCTACCTGACTCATCCCGGCGTGGTAGACGAAATAGAGTCTTTCCACGGGCGCACCCATAGGGTCTATAACTGTCCCGACTGCACCAGCTCAATCGTGATGCGCGATGGAGAAATGGTCTCTTTGAAAAACCAGCCAAGTGTGTTGGTTGAAGAAGGGTTAAATGTTGAGAAAGTGCCAGCCACGGCGAACACTGATCAGCAAGGTGAGGAACAACTCGTTCCCTGCTAAACCAAGCCACTTCCATGGGGAAGTAAATTACTGCTCCGTATGGAAACCCAGGGGCAATAAAGATCTAGCAATATTGTTGGCACCGTTTGTAGAAGGTCGATGGTCATGAAAGAAGAGCTCAATATCTTAATCCAAGCTCAATATCCTTTAATCTACCTCGTGACCTCCGAGGAAGAACGGGCCG
>JBBQFN010000056.1:0-19250 GCA_038321985.1 Cyanophyceae cyanobacterium
GAAATTTTGACAACTTTCGGTTACGTCTTTTAGCAGCTTTTTCATCATAGTCATTATAAATTAGAGAGGTAGCCACTCAAAAACATTTAAACGCTCAGTAACTAATTAGAAAAACTTATCACCAAAAAGTCTGAAGAGCCGTTTTCTGCAATATACCTTTTGCTAATCTCCCAGTTTCTAGCCAATACTGGAGTTATTTTAATCGTTTTATAATGAAAAGCCATTTTTGTGGCTGCATGAACAATATGTAAAAATTCTGAGCTTTTTTCACCAACTTTTAATTCAGGCAATGATTTAACCAAAGAAGGAGTTGCCTCATCAATTAACCAATTCCAAATCTGAACAACTTTTTCATCTTTTTCTATAAGGATGACCTGGTTTTTCCAGTTGTCAGAATGAAGAGAATAAGCTCCAGAACCAGCAAATGGTTCTATTATGGTTTGATAATTGGGGAAAGGATAATATTTTGATATTTGCTTTTTTCGTCCGTAGTAGTAAAACATGGATGTCAAATCAGTAATATTATTAATTGTAGAATAGTCAAATGCAACCTGTTTGTCAACGATCACTAGAAATATCTAAAGACAAGCGTTAGTGTTTAAAACCAGATTGATTGTCAAAGTTTAATAGTATTTATGGGAATATCACGAGACCGATCCTTTAAAGATCAATGTTGACAAAGAACCAAATAAGTAAGTGGGCGAAAATATTCCTCTATTGGTTTTAGCTATAACTCTTTCACAGCAAGGGTTATGCCCGTTACCCAACTTTAGCTTAATTATGCCCACCTACTGAGAACCTGCAATACTCAATTTTATACCGCATCTATTTTAAACACCTGAGAAAATGGTTTTTTTGAATTGGCCGATCGCCGTTACAATAACCCGATTGCTGCTCTAGTTGTAAAATTGCAGTAAAGTGATACCCTGTAAAGATTGTCGGAAGATATCCCGATCGCTGGTAACTCTCGATTCCTTCCCTTTTATCTGAATTGCTTCTATACCATATTTTGTCTGATTTGTCACTCTCTATTTTATCTACCATTCTGTTACTGTTGCAGTTGCCTGCGACGGCAATTCTGTTGTCTCGGCTGATTAAAGGCGCGTTTCGTCCGCCTCCGATTGAACCGACTACACCGACTCAAGAGATTTATGGTGCAGTCAGTGTGGTGGTGCCGACTTTAAATGAACGCGATCGCCTCTCACCCTGTCTCGCTGGATTAACCCGTCAAAGTTATGAAGTACGGGAAATTATCGTTGTTGATAGCAACTCCACCGATGGCACTCAAGATTTAGTCAAAGCGGCAGCAGAAAAGGACCCCCGGATTCGGTTGGTGACCGATGACCCCTTGCCAAGGGATTGGGTGGGCCGTCCTTGGGCCTTGAATCATGGATTTTTGTCAACTTCCTCTGGTAGTCGCTGGTTTTTAGGCATCGATGCCGATACCCAACCTCACCCCGGTTTGGTGGCCGCAGTGGTGCAAGCAGCAGAGGCGAAGGGGTATGATTTGGTGTCTTTCTCCCCGCAGTTCATTCTCAAGGAGGCCGGGGAAATGGTGCTACAACCGGCGCTATTAATGACCCTGGTGTATCGCTTTGGTCCCACCAATACCGAGGCGAGTTCGGCAGAACGGGTGATGGCTAACGGTCAATGTTTCCTCTGTCGGCGATCGGTGTTGGCGGCAGTGGAAGGGTATAGCAGCGCTCGTCAATCGTTTTGTGACGACGTGACTTTGGCCCGAAATATTGCCCTGGCTGGGTTTAAGGTCGGGTTTATGGATGGTGCGAAGGTGATTAAGGTTCGGATGTATGAGGGGGCGGCAGAAACTTGGCGAGAGTGGGGGCGTAGTCTGGATCTCAAGGATGCGGCGTCATGGGGTCAAACTTGGGGAGATGTTTGGTTTTTGCTGTCGGTGCAAGGGTTGCCGGTGTTGGTGGTGTTGGGATATCTGTTATTGGGGTTAGAAGGATCGCGGTTGCTGCTGGGGTTAAATTTATTTTTGTTGGGGATTCGGTTTGCCTTGAATTTGGCGATCGCCCCTTCTTATGACCGGACCCAGGCCCCAAAAAGTGCAGCTTGGTTGTTTTGGCTGTCTCCTCTAGCCGACCCTCTGGCGGTATTGAGAATTATTCTGTCTGCAATTCATACCCCGACTCAGTGGCGCGGACGACAGTATGGGCCCCAATAGCAGGAATTCAACGGCTGTCTGAAGCCATTAGAGAGTTTCCCCGAAGGCTGGGCCTTCAGGGTAAGCTGCGGTTGAGGATATGGCATTGTCAAACGTAAGAAAGAAAATGAGGTTGGACCCTTGACTCTAAAGCCGGAACAAAGGACCCCGGACATTAGAGCAATGATTCAGAAACCTGGAAAAAATGTGGGTTCCGAGTTATTCCCCGTTACCATCATCCTCTGCGGATCCGTTAAATAAATCGATTCGTTCTAGCTGCCAGAGAATTTGATTCCCTTCTCGTCGCACCCGGGATACGATCCAGTTACGCCAAGGCCAATTGTCGCCACGACTGGTGACGGCGCTGGCATTGACATCCATGAGATCGGCTAGTTCGGAACTCGTGATCAAATAGCCTTTAGTGGCGATGCGATCGGCGATTTCCAGGGTTTGCATCAGATATTGGAGTTGAGTGACCCTCACCTCACGGGGTAAGTTGTCAAGCGAATCAGTATTGGAATGGGCAGTTGTGTCCATATAAGCCAACTCCGAGGTCAGAAGGTCAGAACTTTGGGTTCATTCTAGCGCCTTTACTAGCTTGGGTAAATCTAGGCGTCCCAAGGGGAAAAGTTTTGTTATGAAATCTTGATGCAAAAAGAAAGATTAATAGGTGTGATAAGTTAAGCCAATATAGCTGCGGGGGTAGAGGGAACGGGTAAGCTGTATTTGCTTACTGGGGTAAAAGCGGTATTGTTTTTATATCTGTCTCGTCTAATCATGGCAATACCGAAATGTGAAGCGGATTTTTCTTTCCAGAGTGGATAGAAAGTTGGCCCTGGATTCTGGACTCGATTTTTGGAGTAAAGCGATCGCTTTACCCAAGCCTAGAAAGGTTCCTCCAAAAGGGGGAAATGGCTCATAAAGTAAGGGATTATGGCGGGTTATGTGCCCCGCAAAACTTAAGCAAAAGCTATTTAAAATACTTACCGAGTTCAGCCGGAACCGAGATCATCCTGGGTTACGGTTCCCTCAGATAGGGGCGAGGTGATTGGATCGTAGACTCACACCCCCTTTTCAATTATCGGCTAGATGTTGCTATGAGGTGGGGATAACCACCGCAAGTCGGGACGTTGAGTGGAGGATAACTGGCTCTAGGGGCAATTTATTTCTCCTAACAACAGGATGAAATTTGCCATTCCAGCGGTTGAGCCGATCGCGAGAATCTGGGGGATCCGGATACTTTCTAAAAACACCGATTAAATTGCCCCCTTGAACGCTCATAATAATCTCGGTGCTTTGAGGATAATTCTTGCCGTATGCCGAGAACCCCAGATTATATAGGCGTTTCCCTCCTGATCGAGGGGGGACACAAGGAACAGGTGCGTTTTTCTACGATCCAAGAGTTCCAGAAATGGTATCAAGGGGTATTAGTCCCCAACTCCGACGGAAAAGAGTTTATCAACGTGCCCATCAAAACCGCTCAAGGAGAGTATATGGTGGTTCGACCCGCTACTATCTTGGGCATTCGGGTCGAACCTGTCTTTTTGTCCAGTGTCGATCGCAGCTTTGCCGAAGAATAAAGACCTCGGAAATACCAGTCTTTATGCAGGGTTGGATTGTGCGATCGCTGGCCTTTAAACTCAGGATCAGCCCCCTCTGTTGCCCCCTTAGTCACTCTGAGGGGGCGATCGCAGGTGGTTTTAACTCATCCACGAATCCTTAACCCTGGCTCACCTGACCCAGGATCCTGCTCAGTTGCCAGAAATCCTAACTCATGTGATATCCTTGTGGTCAATATCTATATCAAATCCTGGGTTTTTCATTGCAAAAAAGCCCACACCATCCAATCAGCCGGTTTGCAGGTTGCCCCAAACTCGACTCAAATCAATCCAACTCCTCCGGAACCGGCTTTGAGGATAGAAGGTTGCCCCATCGTTGCCTACAAACAGAATTGAGCCAAAAGTTGTACCTTGGTTAGCCGGATATCGCTGTGTTGTGCGGTGCGATCGCCCCGGTGGAACACTTGCCCCTTCAAGGACAACAAATATCATCCTCATTTGACGATCGGGCCAAATCACCGAAAGCTCGTTCGCTCTTATCACACAAGCCTATGGAAATACCTTTTGATATTACCCTGCTGATCGTACTCACAGTCATCGCCGGGATCGGAGCTCAAGTGCTCGCCGACTACCTGAAAATTCCAGGGATTGTTTTTTTGCTTTTGTTCGGCATCCTCCTGGGTCCTGATGGCTTGGGCTTACTGCATCCCAGCCTCCTCGGAGATGGACTAGAAGTCATCGTGAGCCTTTCCGTGGCCTTAATTTTGTTTGAGGGGGGTCTTAACCTTGAGCTCAAAGACCTGGATAAAGTCTCCGGCAGCCTGCGGAACCTCGTCACCATCGGTACCCTGGTTACCCTGATTGGGGGTGGCATTGCTGCTCATGCCTTCAGTGAATTTCCCTGGTCCATCTCGTTTTTATATGCCGCCTTAGTCGTCGTCACCGGACCTACCGTGATCGGACCCTTACTCAAACAGGTCCAAGTTGAGCGTTCCGTTGCCGCATTACTCGAAGGCGAAGGAGTATTAATTGATCCAGTCGGGGCGATTCTGGCAGTCTTAGTCCTGGACGTCATTTTAAATGGAGATGCAGATCCCTTCAGGCTGATTGCCGGATTATCCATTCGTCTGGGCATTGGCAGTGCGATCGGGGCTTTGGGCGGTTGGATTCTGGGCTATATCCTCAAACGCGCCCATTTTCTCTCCGAGGACCTGAAAAATTTGGTAGTTTTAGCTGGACTCTGGGGCTTATTTGGTCTGGCGCAAGGCATCCGAGGCGAGTCCGGACTGATGGCAACCGTGGTCGCCGGAATCGTCCTAAGGGCCTCCGCTATTCCCGATGAGCGACTGCTACGCCGCTTTAAAGGTCAACTGACTATTTTGGCCGTCTCTGTATTGTTCATTCTTTTAGCAGCGGATTTGTCCATCGCGAGTGTGATTGCTCTGGGATGGGGGAGTTTAGCCACCGTAGGGATTCTGATGTTTGTAGTGCGCCCGATTAATGTTTGGCTGTGCACCATCAACAGTGGACTCAACTGGCGACAGAAATTGTTTGTAAGCTGGATTGGTCCTAAAGGGATTGTTTCCGCCTCCGTCGCCTCTTTGTTTTCGATTTTACTCACCGATCGCGGCATTAACGGGGGGGACTCGATCAAAGCGTTGGTCTTCCTAACCATTATTGTGACCGTGGTTTTGCAAGGTTTGACCGCTCGTTCTGTCGCCAAAATGTTGGGTCTGATGTCCACCACCGCCACAGGTGCAGTGATTGTGGGTTCTAATCCCCTCAGCCGATTAATTGCCCGGTTATTTCAAGAACGGGGTGAGTCGGTAGTTATTTTGGATACCAATCCAGAAGCCTGTCAGGAAGCAGAACGGGAAGGTTTGCCGGTATTTTTAAGCTCGGCCCTTGATACCGAAGTTCTGGAAGAAGCCGGACTAGCTTCCATGGGGACATTCCTGGCAATGACTAGCAATGGTGAGGTGAATCTAGTTTTGGCGCAACGCACCGCTGAGGAGTTTTCTCCCCCTCGGGTGTTAGCCTTGTTTCCCATCGACCCCCAAGGGAATAAGGCGGGGAATAAGACCAATAAGATTCAGCACGCTTTTATTCCAGACCTGCAACTTAAGACTTGGAACGAGTATCTTAGCGATTCTCAGGTGAAGTTAGGGGAAACAGTCCTGAAAGAGCCAAGCTGTGCCTTTCAAGAGGCCCATTTGCAAGCCCTGATTCGGTCTGGGGAGTTAGTCCCCTTGTTAATCGAACGGGAAAAACAGCTTTTGGTGGTCTCGGCCATCGATGCGTGGCAACCGGGGGATGTGATTATTTATCTCCTGCACGACCCGAAACCCAAGCTGCTGAAGCGTCTTTCCGGGTCGAGTCAGTCTGAGCTCACATTAAAAAAGCTGCCGACGGTGGAGGAAGTACCGATTTCGGCCCTTGGGTTGGAAGAAACCCTAGAAAAGGTTTCTGTCGAGTAAATTTGGAGTGGGTCAGGGTGCTGGAAAGGTGTAACCGGGTGCTTTACTCTAAGTATGAGACCCATTGGGGTAAAATCTCGGGGGAACCGTACCAATTCAGAGGCGATCGCGGGGAATGCATGACCCCTTCCAAGGTGATATTTTCCGCCCCGACCAGATGTGCCGCTGCGATCGGGGTAATCCCATCCCCCCAAGTTTCCCCGATGCCACAGGTGATTCGATAGCTGTTATGGGCTAACCATTGTCCCCGCTTCTTTGCACCATAAACGGCCTTTCCTGCCAAGCAGACATAACGTACATGGGAGTAAAATGCCCCCGGATAAGAGGTATTGACAAACTCTAGATTTTTGAGGGTCCACCGTTCCTGACTGATATGGGGACTGCCCAGGGTAATTAAGGTACTCACGAAGGGATTGGCGCACCACGATTTAGCCGATTCTTCAATATCCCCATGAATAATATAGGGTTCTTCGCCGAGGTAAATTCGGGCAATCCATCCCCCGGCAGAGTGGGCCACTAGGTTAATTTTTTTGCTGTTAAACTCGCGTAATGCTTGTTGAACGGTGGTGTCAAGTTGTCGGAGAATAGGGGCGATCGAGCGGCCCCCAATCGTCGGGACCCAATCTCGTTTACGCAGAGGCACCAGCATTGCAGGAAACCCCTGTTCATTGAGTAAGCGTTCAAACTCCCGATATTCCGATGCAGCGGCGAAAAAACCCGGTAAAATGACGGTCGGTAAGGGCATGGTTGGGGGATGCAATGAGATGGAAAGAGATTTAACGAGATTTAAAGACTAGATTGTACCGGCAAACCTGGATTGCTGGATAATTGAAAGCCGTAACAGAAGGAACACAACGGATGATGCCATTGGGCAAGTTATATGGAATTGGGGTAGGACCGGGAGACCCAGAATTGATTACCCTGAAGGGATTAAAGTTGTTGCAAGCTGTGCCAGTGGTGGCATTCCCCGTAGGAAGCAGTGGTAAACCAGGGATGGCGGAAGGGATTGTTGCACAATGGATTCTTGCAGACCAGGTGAAATTGCCTTTAGAGTTTGCCTTTGTGCAAGATGAAGGGTTGCTGAATCAGGCATGGCAACAAGCGAGCAGTCGCGTTTGGGACTATCTGAAATTGGGCCAGGATGTGGCCTTTGTCTCCGAAGGGGATGTTAGTTTTTATAGTACCTTTACTTATTTATCCCAGACCCTGCAACAGCAGCATCCCGAGGTTCAGGTGCAGTCGGTGCCGGGGATTTGTTCGCCCTTAGCCGCAGCAGCAGAACTGGGAATCCCTTTAACCATAGGGTCTCAACGGTTAGCGGTATTGCCAGCCCTGTACAGTGTTGAAGACTTGGAAAACGCGCTAGACTGGGCGGATGTGGTGGTGTTGATGAAAGTCAGTTCGGTTTACGATCGCGTTTGGGACCTGTTGCAGGAACGGGGATTGCTCGATCGCACCCAGATTGTAGAACGAGCCACGGGATCTGAGCAAAAAATTCATCGTCAGTTGCGCGATCGCCGCGACTTGAAACTCCCTTATTTTTCCTTGGCACTCATCCAAGTTGCACCCCCTACTCTCCCTCCAAAATCTGAGTGCAACTTTTAATCCATCATCGGGATCTCTACTGATTAAGGGTGCGATAACTTTCGTGATTTCTATTACCCTGCCTTACACGACTGCCGGTCATCAATGCTATTATATCCGGGTTGATAGGGGCATTGAATGTCTGAATTAACGCGGCAGGCAGTCTGAAACTGCTGCATCACGATCGCAGTCTGCCCGTCTAGACCTAAGCTTACCCGCCATGTCTTATTCTTTGCCGAAAAATTCCCTGACTGACCTGTTATCTCAGCCAACCGTCATAGCAATCTTGGCCTCTGTGGGCATCCACGGACTCGTGGGCCTTAGCTGGGATTGGTTGCCCTTTAGCGATAGCGATAAGCAGCCGAATACCTGGACTACAGTAGATTTGGTAAACTTGACCTCGGAAGAAGTCAGCCGCCTACCGGATTTTTCATCGCCACAAGCTACCGGGTTGGGCAGTCTTAACTCATCTTCAGGACAGTTAGGCAGTTTGCCGGAATTGGGACCCCTACCCCCTTCCCCCACAAAACTGGGAATTGAACCCTTGACTCTGCCGAAGGGTACGCCTTTATATGACTTGCCTTTCGATCTTCCTCCGGCACCGTCTTTGGGCGATCTTAAAACCCCACTTCCTTCGTTGCAAGATTATCAATCCCCCAGTAACTTTCGAGAGGGTTTAACAAATCCTCCCTTTTCGGGAAACTCTAATAGTATGGCGATTGAGGAGTTACTGGCCTTAGAGAGATTAGAAAGAGCACAAATCGAGCGCGAAATTGAGCAACGAGACCGGCAAAGACTAATAGCGGCAGAAAATAATAGTCGGATAGGACCACCACCCGCGCCCGAATTCCGATTGCAAGACGTTCCTCCTCCTCCTATTACTCCCAGGCCGGAACCCCCTTCTTCTATCGACCAGCAAATTGCCCGCCAAGGCATGAACCAAGAGGTCGATCCCTCACAATTTTTTGAAATTCCTTACCGGGAAGATTCGCCACCCCCTGAGTTGAGCAATGGTTCAGGCAACGCCAATCAGTCCAGGGTGCCACCGTCTAGGAATATCTTTGAAAGTAATGAGTTACCGTATGGGGTAAATCCAGGGATGGCACCGAGTCCAACCCAGCCACCATCGGAACAGACAGGTCCCATCGGCAGAGCGGCTGACTTGCAGACCGAGGCCAGAAATACTGAGCCAGAAGGGACGCCGGGGAGTGAACAGGCAGTCGTCCCACCCAATGTTCCGACTCAAAGCGATCGCCCGGGAGAAACTCCCGCACCTGCGGCTGAGCCCGGGGTGACGAGTGAGAAAGTTCGCGAAATTTGGGACCAAATTTTAGCGCAAAAAACCCCGGCGAATCCCACCGGGTCGGTTAGCGATCGCCAAAATGCCATGTTAGAGGGGACTGATGCCTATATCCAATGGGTTTCTAACTTAGAAGCCGAATATGGGGAAGTTAATCTCAAAAACCCGATCGCTGTCTCTAATCAATATCCTCTAGAAGCCTGTTCCCAAAAGCTAGAAGGGCGAGCTTTATTTGGAGTATTGGTAGACCCCAAAGGCCAAATTATCGAGTCACCCCGGCGCTTACTGGGCACTGGACAAGACATTCTCGATAGCTTTGCTCGAAAATGGGTACAAAATATGAGGTTTACTCCGGGGAGTGAACCAGCGGTGTATCAGTATGCTTTTGAGTTTAAGCATGATCCTCAACTCTGTCGCAGCAATGCGCCGTCTCAACCGAGTAACGCAGTACCTCCGGTAGAAACTCAGCCACCCCAGTTAGATGCGCCACGGCCTACGGAGACCCAGACAGCGCCACCCCAGTTAGATGCGCCACGGCCTGCGGAGACCCAGACAGCGCCGCCACCCCAGTTAGATGCGCCACGGCCTGCGGAGACCCAAACAGCGCCACCCCAGTTAGATGCGCCACGGCCTGCGGAGACCCAGACAGCGCCACCCCAGTTAGATGCGCCACGGCCTGCGGAGACCCAGACAGCGCCACCCCAGTTAGATGCGCCACCTGCCACTAGACCCCAACAACTCCGGAACCCGGCACCGGCAGGAGAACCGTCAAAACCTGTCAACGTGCCACCCCAAGCGAAACCGGACCCTGTGCCAGTACAGGGTGAACCCCAACAGGAACCCTCTGCGCCGGTGGAAGTTCAACCGGAACCAGCCCAGGGCCCTGTTCCAGTACAGGTTCAACCCCCACAAGAGCAAACCCCACCTGTAGAAAGCCCAGTGACAGTAGAAGGGGAAGAGGTGCCATTCCTTCCAGACGGGTTCGATAGTACGCCGAGTGGAGAAACTCAGGTGTTGCCTTTACAGGAGGCCACTGAGGGAGAAGTCGTGAAACCCACGGAAGAGACGCCGGAATCAGAAACGAAGTCAGAAGCGCAGGAAGAGGGCGGGGAGACGGAGGTGCAGACGGAGGCAGAATCCTCGGAAGCGATCGCAGATGAGGAAGAAAGCGACCCTGAGAATTAAATGGGGTGAGTTCAGGCATTCTCCTCAACAAGGAGAGTGGGGGACATCAATCCGCTCATGTTGTCCCCTCTTTATTCAACGCTCGTTTCTTCACCCAAGCGAGTAAACCGAATTTCAATCCGTCGTCTGGTTTCATCGGGGTTCGGATTGACGTTCCCAAAATCTCCCGTAGGGGAGACCAATTGAGCTGCAGAATAGGGGCGAAATTGTAGTCCTTGGAGCTTTCCTTCTGTGCGTTGAATGGTTTGTAAAATTTGCACCACGGCGAGCGATCTCATTAACCCTAAATCAGCATTCGATCCCGGTACTAACTGATTAACTGGGGCGGTCCCCGCAGCCACTTGTTGTAGCGACCGGTCTAGATTACTTGATCCGCCGTTATTCGGTTGTCCGTCGGTATGTCCAATGATTTCCACAACATCGATCTTATATGCTGCGGCGTTGGCTTCAATTTGGGGAACTAATTGGGTACGAACATAAGTTTCTAAGGCATTGGGAAGTTGAGCGCTGCCGGAAGAAAATTGATAAGCCCCAGTATCCCGAATGACGATAATAGGAGGCGCTTTTGGGGTACCTATTTCTTGTTGCAATTGCCCTTGTAAGGTTTGGGCTTGGGCGGCTAATGCCCGATTTTGGGCGGCTAAGGGGGCAATTTGAGACTCGGCTGATGCAGCCCTGTTTTGAGTGCTGGTGAGGTCAATTTGCGTCCTCAGAAGCTGTTGGCGGAGGGTTTCTTCCGTTTCCCGCATGGTGGAAATGGAGACTAAGGGTTTGATAATTGCCAGCAACAATAAGAAGCTGAGAATCATAAATGCGTTGGACATTAAATCTGTAAATGCCGGCCAAATATCAAATTCTGGAGGCGTTTCTTGCCGCCTAGACCGCGATCGCATCATGCAATTTTTCCTTTAACTATTCTGGACTGCTAAACCGTCACGGGTGAAAGGGTTGGGTTTGGGTTTTTCGATTTGGATTCCAACTTTTTCTGGAGATTTAACTTCATTTTTCGGTATTTTCTTCTTCCCAATTAACCAATTGAGGGTTAAAGGGGTCGTTAGAATGGTTGGCAGGGGTAGGACTTAGACGAGTTGGTACCATTCCCTGCGGTTCTTCTGATTCTAGATGCTTGACAACTTGGGCTAGTTGTGATTGCACAGCATTAAGGTCAGTGCCGAGTTGATTTATGCGATGGGTAACGGGGTCGGTGGAGGGAGAGACAGCGGTACGATCGCCCATTGAAGCCACTAGGCGATCGCCTAATGTTTGCATTCCCCCTCTCATTTCTTCGGTAAAGAGTTTTAGGGATTCTACTAATTTATAAAGTTCAGAATGCACGTCAACAAAGCGATCGGTTCGGGTTGCTAACCGCTTTTGTAAGGTATCTAAGGTTTTGATGACGGAATGGAATATTTGAGCGCTTTGCTGCATTTCACCGACGACATCGGCTAATGCTTTTTGATTGTTTTGGGTTAAATTCAGGACTTGAGATGAATTTTTACTTAATCCGGCGATTTCTTCGGAGAGATGAATAGTTTCCTGGCTGGTGGTTTGGAGGGAGGCGATCGCCAGTTGGAGTGCTTGGGTAGATTGATTTAAAACTGAAGCAGAACGGGCTAAATCCCGCTGAGTATTGGCTAGATTATCGGTTGAACTGGCGAGTTTATTCGCAAATTGGCTCTTTTCAAAAAGTTGTGCAGATTCCCGGAACATGGTTGCACCCGACATCATCGAACTAGAAGATTCCATGAGGCGGTTATAAACCTGAGTGGCGAGATGCTGCGCCTGTCGATTACCTTCGGTAATTTGGTCTACTCTTTCCCCTAAGGAGGAGGAAACAGCTTCTTTTACAGAGACGGAAAACTGATTAGCAAAGCCGGAGAAGATATTTTCCAGGCGATCGACTGCTTTATCTAAGGGCGATCGGCGATTTAAAGCAGGGCCATAAATATTGTCAATATAATCTTCTAAAGCACTGATCAGTTGATATTTGGCAATGCTGGTATTCCGGAGTAAATTGACCACCGTTAACACTGCACTACAAGCCACAGCAGTTAAACTACTAATAAAAGCAACTCCCATCCCTTGTAGAGGTCGTTGCACTTGTTCCACCAACGCATCAATACTACCTACACCAAAATCATTAATAGTTTGGCTGAGTTCGGCCAAGTTCATGGTAATTCCCAGGAATGTCCCCAACAGACCCAAGGAGAGTAACAAATTCGGAAAAAAGCGGCAGAAATAATCGATTTGTTCGTTTTTGAGGAGATGTTTAATATAAACTTGGTCGATTAAAGCCCCGGTATTCATCCGTTCTAAAGCGGGGCTGGATTCCTTGCATCGAAATTCGATTTCTTCAACAATTCTCGGTTTTTTATTGGGATTATCTTCGTGAATTAATCCTCGAACGCGATAAGCTAAATGAATTAAATGTTGATACACTCCCCACCGCAGGAAGATTGTAACCAAGGTCAAAATAATTAGACTCAGAACAAACCCGAGTAAATAGGGAGGCAGTAAGACCGAACTAAAGGACTCAATGAGGCCCAATACAAACGGTCCTTTAAGGATAGAGATAGATTGACTCATGACGGATTAATACTGGGTTGATAATTGCCGAGCCTGTGCTAGATTCACTATACAGGCTGACCGGGCTTGAATTGCCAGACGAGATTAAGAGAGTCTAGTTTCGGGCAGACCGGATTCGTTATATTTGCACTCTATCCTAACTCAAACCCGGATCAGTGGAGATGTACGCAGTTGCTTAGTCCAAATCTCGCCGACCCTCCAAAGCACGGGCTAAAGTAACTTCATCGGCATATTCCAAATCACCCCCCATTGGCAATCCAAAGGCAATGCGCGTAACTCGGGTAAAAGGTTTGAGCAATTGTCCCACATAAAGGGTCGTCGTTTCTCCCTCAACACTGGGACTAATGGCGATAATCACTTCTTTGATTTGTTGCTGACTCACACGCCTCACCAACGCTTGGATATTCAGTTGTTCGGGCCCAATGCCATCCATAGGGGAAATCACCCCACCTAGGACATGATATTTGCCTCTAAATTCGCGAGTTTTTTCCAGAGCAATTAAGTCCCGAGAGTCCGAAACTACGCAAATTACATCGCGATCGCGATTGGGTGCCCGACAGATTTCACAAGTCGGTTCTGCACTCAAGTGAAAGCATTCTTTGCAAAATCCCACCTGTTGTTTGGCGTCAATTAATGCTTTTGCGAGTGCCTGGATTTCATCATCGGGTCGCTTCAGTAAATGAAGGGCCAGTCGTTGGGCGGATTTAGGCCCAATTCCCGGCAAACGTTGCAGTTGCTCGATTAAACGAGCTAAAGGACGAGTATAAACGGTCCAGTCTCCTGTTGACTAAAAAAGATCTTCTTCTATTTTAGCGATTTTGGTTACCAAATTAACGGGAATTTACGGCAAACAAGGACTCTCTTCAAACCCGGTATTTCCAGTAGCGGTAACATGACAGGAATAGCGCACAGAACCAGAGTTATTTCCCTGATTATTTTCTACGGTATTTCCCTTTCCTCCCGCACTCCCTTGCACGAAAATTCCACCATTCACGGTATTATTAGTAATTTTCACATCTTCTATGGAACCGGGTGCATTGTTGGTATCGGCGTTTACATAAATTAAGGCCATATCGGTTACTCCTTCAGTGACTCGATTTCCGACAATTTCTACATTTTTAATCGAGGGAATTTTGTACAATCCAATATAAGTATTTCCCCGATTGTTGCGCAGGACTACACCATCAACTGTTGTCCCCCCACAACATTCTTGAATCAAAATTCCCTCTCCATCTACACTTAAATACTTTGTATCTTTGACCTGATGCCGATATACTTCATATTGATTTCCCTCCACCAAAACATTGGCCCCAGACCAATCAATTGCCCGATTTTCTAAGGTTACCGCACCTCTTGGCTCTTTTAAACCCGTGGGGTCAGTCCACCATGCCTTTTCTCGTTCGTCGTGAATCTCATTGTTCTGTATAACCAGCCCCTCCCCAGAGGCAGACATTGCTACGCGCATGGTGTGATAAACCCAATTATCCCGAAGCGTGATTCCTGGGCGAAATAGCCCCGGTTCTGTACTAGGATTCGCATTCTTTTGGAACCCTCCAGATTTGGATCGATTGATTACAATACCATAGTGATTGCCATAATGAAACGGAACTTTATTCCCTTCTGGGTATGTAATAATTTCCTCGCCTTTTATCGTTTTAACCTGATAGTCGGGTTGGTCGTAATTATCCGTAATATTATCATTAATTCTATTATTAGCCACCAAAATATTGGCCTTGGCATTAACCTCTAAATTAGCCGCGAAGCGATAGCTATAGCGCAACCAAGGGCTTTGAAATGATATATCAGGAACTCGCGGATCGGGTTCGGCCACATTATTGCTACGAATGCCAAAAATGATAATATTTTGATTATTTCCAGTATCAATATCTCCCCTTAAAGAAATCCCGGCCCGATTGATATTTAGATTGATTAATCCAATATTGCTATCGGTATTTCCTATGGTGGTGACAATCTTCTTAAACGCCGTTTCATTGGGAGTACCATTACCGGATAATTGGGGTTCATACTTGGGAAATTCCAGTTGAGAGGGGGGATTAAATCCGGAGTTTTTGGCATCCATGACCGAAGGGCGATCGCCACGAAGTACCACCCCATTTTTTAAACTAATTCCGTCCTCAAACGAGTAGGTTCCCTGCGGAAAATAAACCACTCCTCCCCCATTTGCCGCTGCGGAATCTCGCGCGGCATTAAACCGCGCCACCATCGTTCCCCCCTCAAAATCTTGAATATTATAAACACAATTCCACTTAATTTGATTAGTCCAGGGATAGGACAAGTTAGAATAATGTTCAGCAATGGGATTATCGGTGGGTCCCCCCTTAACACTCCCACAATTTGAGGCAGCCTTTTGGAAATTATTAGGAGATTCTGGTCCTGATGTAGAGTTCATCTCTTGGGGTGCGACTACCACAGTTTCCGAGTTCGTTTCGGGATTGACTGCTGCTGGATTAAACGAAACGGGGGTAGGATTTTCGATAGAATTGCTAATATTTCGGCTATAATTAGAGATGGCATAACCGCCAAGAATTAGACTCAACGCGCAACCTGCTAAACAAACAAATTGCCAGAACTTTTTCCACCCCAGACTGAGGTGATTTTTGTGTTGGTTCATGCTAACCTCTTAAATATTGCCGTTAATCTTTACTTTTTGAAAAGCCTCACCGACCCTCCTCCTTAAAATAACATAACTGCCACTCTCGACCGGCGATCGCCACGGCTGCCACATAGTCCGAATGGGGGTCAATTTCCTCTAAAAACCACTCAGACGCTAACTCCGAATTCCCCTTGATATTCAGTAATTTGGCAGGCATTCCCGGTAGCAAAGACACCTCCACTTCATCCAATCCTGCCAATCCATCCCCAGTAGCCTTTAAATATGCTTCTTTGCGAGTCCAAGCATTCAAAAAAGCCGCTTGTTTTTGTGCCCTGGGCACAGAGGCGATCGCTTCTGCTTCCCTGGGGGTAAAAAACCGTTTCGCCAATTGTTCAGCATCCGGCAGAGGACGAATTTGTTCCAAATCAATCCCAACAGGTTGAGAGGCGATCGCATAAAGTGCCAAATCCCCCGAATGAGACAGATTAAAATGAAGGCTATGATACGGATTTTCCAATAACGGTTTACCCTTGGTACTATACCGAAATTCTATCTGTTCTGGTGCTAACTGTAAATACTTCCCTAACAGGGATCTTAACATCCCGCGAGCCACAATAAACCGCTGGCGATCGCCCTCAAAGTAAAAGCGATCGGCCCTTTTTTGTTCATCTTCAGATAACATTGCTAGAAAGGGGCGAATTTCTTCACAATGGCAGTCGAGTTCCACCCGCCAAATATCAACCTGTTGCGGTAATAATTCTATCTTCTTTTGTGGCAGTTTCCACTCTATATTCATCCCTATTCCACGTCACGACTTCAGTCGTTATCTGTCTTCGTTCGTAGTAACGACTTTAGCCGTTATCTTCCCTCAAAAAATCTCGCTTGTACTTCACATAGGGCAGGAGATGATCGCACTCCTCTTGCCCTATAATTATCAAGAAATCGCGATCGCCTCCGTCGTCATTTCTGGACCCTCCAAACTACTGTCCTCCGGAATATGTTCCATCAAAATCTCCATTTTATTCAAAACAATATCCCCAAAAATCGTAGCAAAAGCAACATCCGAAGCATCTCGGCCCGTAGCAATTCTAACAATGCCATTTTGAGGCGCTAACCGAGTCGCATCAAACAAATACCAACGCCCTCCCAAATACGCCTCAAAACAAGCATGAAAATCCGGGGGATTTAACCCATAAGCATATCCCGCAACACATCGCGCTGGAATATTCAAGGCACGACAAAAAGTAATAGCTAAATGAGCAAAGTCCCGACAAACCCCGATTCGTTCCGTTGCCGTATCAAATGCCGAAGTATGGGGATTTGTGGTGCCATATTGATAAATCACCTTTTCATAAATCCAATTACAAATTGCCGTCACCCTAGAATAGCCGGTGGTCAATTCTCCAAATTCAGAAAGCGCCAAATTACTCAGGCGATCGGACTCACAATACCGACTAGGGTAAAGATAGTGGAACGTCTCTACAGGTAAATCGGCTGGGGGCACTTCAGCAATCGTATTGGCATCTCCATAAAAGGGCGTCATCTCTACCGTTGCCTGATAGAAAACATTCAAGTTCGTACCGCCGGGGACATTCACTCGGAAATAGCGATTTTCCCCCATGGGTGCAATATACTCATCTAAATGAATATGCGGATCGATGATTAATTGTTCACTCAGTATTTTCTGGCAATCCGTCTCGACAACGCGGATATTAAACACAAATGTACTGAGAGATTCGATATTATAATTAAGAGTACACCCTAGTTTGAATTTCATAGACTTTGAACCGGGGATTGGGTAGAGTTGAAGTTAATTTTAGCATAATTTGGAGAGAGGGGGGTTCGGCTTCTTGGAGAAAGAGCATTTTGCTCGCTATCGACCTAGCGCTAGGGCTACTTTATCAGTCCGGTAACCGCTATCTTGCGCTGACGCAATTCTCCGGGACGAATTAACGCACCATCAAGGTTAATTTCCTCCTAATTGTTCGGAAAAAGGGTTTGGTAATATTTCAGTTGGGAGAATTTTCTACCTGACTATTGACCCTTTATTTAGGGAGTAATTCTTGATTAATAATGTTGTTGGGGTCTAGCCAAATTCTTAAACTTCGTAAACTGCGGGTCAAATAGCAACTTAATCGTCCCGGTTGGTCCATTCCGATGTTTGGTAATAATCACTTCCGCAATTCCCCGGTCAGGGGTATCCGGATTATAATACTCTTCACGATAGAGCATGACTACAATATCTGAGTCCTGTTCGATCGAACCTGATTCCCGTAGATCTGACATCATGGGACGCTTATTTGTTCGAGCTTCTACCCCGCGACTCAGTTGAGATAAAGTAATAATGGGGACATTTAATTCCCTCGCTAATTGTTTCAATCCTCGGGTAATTCTTGATAACTCTTGTACCCGATTATCCGGGGTGCTTCCTTCCATCAACTGCAAGTAATCCAGCAGGATTAATCCCATTTTTCCCCCTTGTTCAGCTTGCAGTCGCCGACATTTTGAGCGAATTTCAGTAATGGTAATATTGGGGGTATCGTCAATAAATAAGGGTAACTCTGAGAGATTTCCGATCGCAATACTTAAGGCTTCCCATTCATTCTGTGCAATCCGTCCCGATCGCAGTCGGTTACTCTCAATTCCCGCTTCCCCAGACAGCATCCGTTGCACCAGTTGTTCCTTGGACATTTCTAGGCTGAATACCGCCACGGGTAATTTATGGAATTCCGCAATATTCCGCCCGAGATTTAAGGCAAAACTGGTATTATGAACGCAAATATCATTTGCTACAAAGTTATGGGTTTCGGGAATAGTTAAGTCATAAACCTGCTGTTCTCCCATGAATTCAATAGCGACAATTTCATCCCAATACACTTCACTGGTTGCCAGTTGCTGAAGCGGCAGGCTTTCTAAAGCAGTGGCTAAAATCCAGAGTCTTTCCCGAGACAGGGCGTGTTTGCCGACATGGATATTACTATAGCCTTGAATGCCAGCGCGTTGGGCTAAAACAGACCAAGGTTCCTCCCCTTTCGCCGCCGCCAGTTGTTCCCAAATTTCTACAGGAATTAAGTCGCGGTTGACGTGATATTTCCGAGTATTTAAAACTTCGGCAACCTTGGCGATCGCTGCTTCTTTACCAAAAATGCCAATTTCGGCAATAAAAGTTTTAATCGATTCCGCTTCCGTAATATCCAGTTGCCAAGCTGGGTTACGGCTATTTTTATAGCTCACGGACCGCGATTTGAGGGCCGCAATAATTCCAAATCTGAGTAACAAATGTTGCACGTGTCGCGCCAGTTTTTCGCTAACCGTACAAAAGCCTAATTGAGCTTGTCCACTAGCGAGAACCGACGCCCATCCATCGGTCGCAAACAGGCGATTGAGGAACAGCGCAATCAGCGATCGGTTTAACTTAAATACAATGGGCGGCACAGTTTTCTGATGAGCCTTTTTTCCCCATAGTCCTAACTCTTTTAGCCATAAAGTTAAGGAATTTTCAGTCTTATCGTCCCTCCCATAGTGGGTTTTTACAAAACTCAGATTCCCAAAGGGGGTGACAGATTGTTCATAGTCCTTCAAAATAGCCGGATTGCTATTCATAAAGCAGGGGTTATTTCCAGTCAAACACCCATCCCCAATCAAATATCCCAATAGCTTAACTTGATATTCAGGCAGGGTTTCGGTCCCAAATACTTCTAGTTTCCGAGGGACAGCAATGCGATCGCCCACTTGGAGTTCCGAAAGCCTTCGCCACCCTTTTATCGTCAGATAAGGA
>JBBQFN010000057.1:0-16076 GCA_038321985.1 Cyanophyceae cyanobacterium
AGGACCATCACAAGGGAAGGCATAGCCGAAATCTTTTTTGTCCGGCATCAGCTTAGAACCCCGTGCATCCAACGCACCCTTGACCAAAATCAAAGTGGTAGTATGCAGACCCAAGGCGATCGCATGGTGAACCAAGAAATCCCCAGGACCAATGGTCAGGAACAGAGAGTTGGTGCTGCTATTAATCGCATCCAACCAACCGGGTAACCAGACATTCGCATAATTCGGCCATGCCGTCGAGGCAATACTATCCGGATTGGACAGTAACACATCAAACCCATAAAGAGCTTTACCGTGAGTCGCTTGAATCCATTGCGCGAATACAGGTTCAATCAAGATTTGCTTTTCGGGAGTACCGAAAGCTACGACTACATCGTTGTGAACATACAGACCCAGAGTATGGAATCCGAGGAACAACGAGACCCAGCTTAAGTGGGAAATAATCGCTTCCTTATGCTCTAAAACGCGATACAAAACGTTATTTTTGTTCGCTTCCGGGTCGTAATCGCGAACCAGGAAGATCGCGCCGTGAGCAAAGGCTCCCACCATGATGAATCCAGCAATGTACTGGTGGTGGGTGTACAAGGCTGCCTGAGTGGTGTAATCCCGCGCCATGAAAGCGTAGGGAGGCAGACTGTACATATGTTGCGCCACCAGGGAGGTAATCACACCAAGGGAAGCCAAGGCGAGGGCCAACTGGAAGTGCAACGAGTTGTTGAGCGTGTCATAGAGACCTTTGTGGCCTTCACCGAGGTTGCCCGAAGGGGGACGGTGGGCGTTGAGAATCTCTTTGATGCTGTGGCCAATACCGAAGTTGGTGCGGTACATATGACCCGCGATGATGAATAGAACCGCGATCGCCAAATGGTGATGGGCGATATCCGTCAACCACAGAGACTCGGTTTGGGGGTGAAATCCACCTAAGAAGGTGAGGATGGCGGTGCCAGACCCTTGGGCGGTTCCAAATACATGGTTGGCCGTGTCAGGGTTTTGGGCATACACACCCCAGTTCCCGGTGAAGAACGGTGCTAAACCAGCCGGGTGAGGTTTGACGGAGAGGAAGTTATTCCAACCGACATGAACACCGCGAGATTCGGGGATAGCAACGTGGACCATGTGACCGGTCCAGGCCAAGGAACTGACACCGAACAGACCGGCCAGGTGGTGGTTCAAGCGGGATTCCGCATTTTTGAACCAGGCCAACGAGGGACGGAATTTCGGTTGCAGGTGTAACCAACCGGCGAACAACATCACTGCGGCCAAGACCATCAGGAAGATGGCACCTTGGTACAGGTCAGAGTTCTTGGTCATGCCGATGGTGTACCACCAGTGGTAGACACCGCTATAGGCGATGTTGACTGGGTTTGAAGCGCCCGCTTGGGTGAAGGCATCGACTGCCGGTGCACCGAATTGGGGGTCCCAAATCGCGTGAGCGATGGGACGGACGTTTAAGGGGTCTTTAATCCACTGCTCGAAGTTGCCTTGCCAAGCGACGTGGAACAGGTTGCCTGATGTCCAGAGGAAGATGATGGCCAGGTGACCGAAATGGGAGGCGAAAATCTTTTGGTAAAGATTTTCCTCGGTCATTCCGTCATGGCTTTCAAAGTCGTGGGCGGTTGCAATCCCGTACCAAATCCGACGTGTTGTCGGGTCTGCCGCGAGGTCTTGGCTAAATTTTGGGAATTTTGTTGCCATAGGTCCTCTGATATCCTGCTGATCTTAATCCTAGTTGATGTTAAGTACCGCAAGTCGATTTGATTTATAGCATACAGCCAGAGCCTTCTGCCCCATTCGCTATGTCCGGTAAAGGAGATTCCAATCGGTCCAGATTGCCGGGTCTGTGAGACTGTTTGAAACCGAATTCAGTCAGGGTCTTAAACACCAGGTCTAGTTTTTTGAACCTTGATCTCGTTGGTTGCGACAACTGTAGAGCCTCGATACCCACAATTTTAAGAAATTGGGTTTGACCTTCTTTAGTGCGTCGGTATCATGCCAGAAACTCAGATGGCGGTAAAAAGTAAAAAAGCGATTGAGGGAAACCAAAAATATCACTCCGCAACCGAGTTTTTTATTTTCTCCCACTTTTTGTACCGAGGCCCGAGTTGCCATTTAAGAAACGAGGGAGGAAGTTGCTCCGATGCGATCGCCGGATCCTCCTCAACGAGGCAAATTTAGTAATTGTGGTGTAGTTTAGCAAAATTTGCGATCGCCTTGAAGGGATTTTGCCTTCTTCAACCCGACTTTCTGCGGGAGACCCCATATCCCCTTACAAGAGTAGGTTTTTTACCTCCGGTCCCCTCCCCTTGGCAAGGGGAGGGTTAGGGTGGGGTCCTTCTTGGGCGATTCCCTACGGGAGAGCTTCCGCTTACCGCCCTTCACAAGGAATGAGTGGGTGGAGATTTCAAGCGCGATCGCGCTTGCGCGTAGTTAAAGAGGTTGGCACCCGGCTCCATGACAGGCGCTTAAACCGTTCAGAGTGAGTAATACCAATTCCATCAATCTTAACTACAGATACGGCCCTGACTCCCCGCTCAATTCGGGAGCATCGGACGTGATTTGTAGCTTTATTTTAGGGAATTGGTATGACTCAAGCATAAATAAAGGTGAATGCTATGATGCAGTCTGCCATAAAGCTACAGTACAGGGCCCCAACGCAACAATCCCGCCAGAGCTAGTCTGACGGGATTGCCTGTTATATCGATTTACTAAAAAGACCTGTGAGGTCTGTGTTAACTGGGGTTTTTTCTTATGCTCCTAATCTACCCGAGTCCTGGGGCTGGGGAATCTGCCTGGGGAGGTAACTTGACGGGACACTCTCTATTCCCAGCGGATTCGCGGCGGGTGAAATTCTGCGGAATCAATTTGACCGAGACCGAGTTTATCCGTGCCGATTGCAGGGTGTGCCGGATATCAGCCGGGAAGGAGTTTATCGCCTGAAAGCATCAGGGCCGGGTTTGTCGGTGTTTGTCGGATAAGTGCCGGTTCGGACAGTTATCCGGGGTGGCGATCGCCTCTTACAGCCGCTATGGGAGTGGCTACTATTGTTTGCAGCGCCGCGTAACCCGGTGTTAAGCTGTTAACAGGAAATTAATTAACACAGTGACACAAGAGTGAGGTATGCCGATAAAACAACAACCCAGAACAGAGGGGGGGAAATTTAGGAGTCCTTACCCGGAAAGGAGAGGCGAGGTGATCGCTATGCGTCTACCCGCCAGTCTTGATTATTTAGTCCGTAAAGAAGCGGAACGAAGTGGGATGAAACCCAATCAAATAATTCCTGAGATTTTAGCGCGTCATTTTGGATGGCATTCAGAGTCTATTGGGGCCGTTTCCAAATCTAGCTTCCCAAAAGATGATTAACTGTGAATGTTTTGAAGTACCCGTATATCTTCAAAGTAATGCTTCTTTGGATAAAGCGTTGTTAGAACCTGCTTTGCATCATGATATGCCTAGTAGTGATTGGGATTGCGACTGGCCTAGGATTTGGAAAAACACTTATTTTGAGCAAGGGGGGATAATTAAATTAACTGTAACAGGAAAAATATGGGGATTAATGGCTTTTGATTTTTATCCTCCCCCTAAGAATTTCCTAGCAATTTCACACATAGAAACTATCCCCGAGAATAGGCAGCCAGAGCAAAGAGCAGTTTCGCCAGTTGGGAAATGGCTAATTTGGTATGTAGTTAATAAAGCTATCGAGTTTTTCCAAACAGCAGATGATACAACCTCGATTGTAACATTGGAGTCTCTGGAAGATGCTTTTGACTATTACAGGAATATTATTCAAATGCATTACGAGTACCCTACATCTATAGCACCAGGAGAAGATGGATATGTCTTTAGTTTTTCATTATCAAACGCCCGAAGTTTCTGCCGAAGAATTGAAAAAGAACTGGGAAAACCAACCCTTGTTAAAACCGAAACAAGTTAGGGCAGGTAGAAAAGAAATAATGACTCGTCAGCAACGAGAAGAATTTTGGAAAAATTCTCCTCTCGCAGAACGCTTAGGTTTCACGAAGGAAGAGAAAAATAAGTAATACGCATAGCTCAGTCAGTCGGTCCTCAACGGGTTGGCGGTTCTTCTGAGTGGCGATCGCCTCTTTCATCCGGGCCCGTTGTCCAGGGGAAAACTTTCAGGGTTGAGAGGCGATCGCATCCCGGTCCAATATCCCCTAAACTGCTGCTTCAAACACTTTAGCTCATCGCCCGCCGGTCCGCCATCAGTTCGTAAACTGTCGGAGGTGACAGTTTGAGTGGCGATGCAGCCCGGAACCCTGGTCAGAGAGTTTTTCTTCAGGGGTGGCTAAATCGTGCCACTAAACCACGGGAAATGATTAGTAAATAATAAAACAAAAGGACCCCTAGACATAGTGTTCTAAGATACTTTGGGTTCAAATCTTAATGAAGTCGGCCAAAGCCTATTAGCTATAACTAGCAAATTCTTAGCTCGTTCCTCAATCTCTGATGCACCCCAATTTTCCTGTTGAAGAACCCAACGGTTTAGCTCGATATGTGTATTTTCGAGTTTAGCTTGCTTCTTTAAAAATGGAAGATTACTCAACTCTGAGTTGTAGCTAGTTAGAGTTAAATTTCCAAAGGTATGAAGCAAAGTATCATGAACTTTCTCTGCTTCTGCGCCTAGCTCATCTTTCCATTCCTGAGTCAATGTTTGGGGCAAAATGTGTTCTATTGTTATTGTTGCTGTCGAAAGATCGACCGTTTCTTTGTGATTAAAAGATTCTTCAAGACGGCAAAGGATGAAACGAGTAGTTTTATTCGCATATTGAGGTTGGTTCATAAAAGCTGCGTCAAACTCAGCCTCTTTGGGAAAATGACGAGAGAATGATAAAGAAGCATTTAACCAAAGCCAGATATGATTTTCCATGAGTTTAGAATCTGCCTTGGGGAAGTTTTTAGCCAATTGAATAAAAAATTTGTTCAAGGCGTTAGTTGGTATTTTACAAACAGCCCGCCGGACGACAAAGGACTCGATTAATGTAAGGCATTTCTCCAAATCAACATCGCTAAGAAGCCCAATCTGGCGAGCATCAAATAGACGCAGTAATAGCGGATAAGAGGTCGTTACTTGAAGTTCGTTGATATTCTTCAAACATTTACGAATGTTCGTTGTTTCTTCTTTAGCTGGAAAAAGAAATTTCGCATAAAACTCTCCAAACCTTTGCATAGCATGGACTTCTGCTTCAACTGCTTCCGTTAATTCCATGCTTTTCAATTTGGCCTTGATAGCAGCATAAATACCACCCTGCTTAATATCCTCCCCATCCTTCATTATGTAGTGGCGAAGGAATTCAGGGAGGTTGGATTCGAGCATATTCTCAAGGGGAATCCAATATTGTGAGTGAATCCGTTCCTGCTCTCCCCCAGTAGAAATTGAGTGGCGGAAGCGCATCAATAAATAATTTCTCACCAAGTCAGCTTGGGTAAGTGGTTTACCCTTAAAATTTAGGCTCTCAAAAATTAAATACGGATCGTCATCGTCACCCAGATTAATCATTACAACTTGGAAACATTGCTCTAGGGTGATTAACACTTTGCCAATATCTACGGGATTGTCGTTAACGTCAATGCCATTAAGCAATTTCTCCCTAAAAAAGTGATAAGCAGCAGCCATCTGAACATCTTTCTTATTTTCTGGAACCTTGCGATCAAGGGCGATGGCACGATACACATCTCGATCTACCTGCGTTGGCACAAACTTTAAGGTGTCTTCCGGTTCGCGGAACCGATTGGTCAGGTAAACTTCCTGTATCCGTGAGGCTGAATTTGAATCAGGAAGACAATCACGCAGAACGCAGAGAAGTAAAGACACAGTGGTGAGGCGTTGCTGTCCATCAATGATGAGATACTTACTGACTCCTACAGGAACGCTGCGTGCTGGGACTGAAACAATCGCGCCCATAAAGTGGGTTCCACTGTCGCCCATGTCATACTGCACCATTAGATCATCCCAGAGCGTCTGCCAATTCGTTTCATTCCAACTATATGGACGTTGAAAGAGCGGAATGAGATTTTGTTTTTCCCCGTTGAAATACTGAATAACTTTGGCTGGCGCGGCTTCCATTATGTTTAATTTCTCCTTTAGTTGGTGAAAGTTACCTGTTTATTAGGCAATTATAAGGTAAGAGGCGAACTTCTCCTGAGAGAGGTTCATGCGCTTTCGTAGTGTCCGTAGGAGTTCAATAATCTGCAAGGTGGATTGAGTCATTTCGTTACTATAGCGGTTCGGTGGACTCATGAGGTACTTTTCAAAGCATAAGGCGGCCCAAGACGGGCCGCCATCGGTTTGGGACCGCCATCGCTGTACCTTATAAACATGAGAAACGCTATATAACCTGAACAGGCGATATACCATTCTGGATATTTTGTTAAGTTTTTGGGGCTTGGTCGAGATTGCACCGGCGGCGGGTTGGGACTGAGTGGCTTTTCGCCCGCTGGTCAGATTGTCGGGTTCGGTTGCCAAGGTGTCGGGTCCGGCAGTTTAGAGGCGATCGCACCTGGGGAGGGTTGGGCGGATAAGTGTCGGGTCTGGCAGTTTAGAGGCGATCGCCTATCAATTTCGGAGTCTAAATCTGACAGGTTTCACCCCGGCGCATCGCCTCTCCAACCAAGCCCACCCGCGCCGGTGCAAGCAAGACCAACTGCACCAACTGTTAACGGTCAGAATTTCCCGGATTGGGTTAGCGGTTTGCCCTCAACTCACATCACCTGAATCGTTCGGCGGCAACTCAAATTTGTTGTCGCCTTGAATGGTGACATAACCATCAGAAGGCTTCATGCTTTCTGAATTAATGGAACTAAGTGGATCATGTAATCTTGCTTTCCAATGGGTACACCAGCCATGCGAAGAATATCGTAAGCCGTAACCAGATGGAAGTAGAAGTTGGGAATTAGAAAATCGTTGACATAGGCATGACCGAATATCTCGATGTAACGATCCTGGTTGTCGATACGCACCAACTCATTGAGCTTTTCATCTTCGGCGTCAATGCTTGAAAGAAGTTCTTTGGTATTCGCTATATGTTCGTAGGCTGCCGCAACAGAGGTGACTTCTGGAGCAAGATTATCCATCGGTTTACCGTTACACCATAAAGCAAAGTTGCGAGGTTGATTGCAGGTAAAAGCTATCTGCGTACCAAAAGGCAGCATATCAGTCGCAATCCGCTTGTCGAGAAACGATTCACTCTCACCGAAATGCTTTTGAGCTAACTTTAGAAGGTGTTCGAGAGTCGTGAGGCGGCTTTGGAAGAGGGTTGTGATCGCATCTATATTTTGACTTGACATTTTGCGCTTTTTTAATGCAAGGGTCATCGTAGCCGACTTGACTCCCGGCTTTCAGTTGCTTGGCGATCGCATCAGCCACCGAGCAACTGGAAGCCGGAGTGGTTTGTGCAATTGTAGCAGAGACTTATCTGCGCGGGTGAGGGCAAACTGCCTTACGCTGAGGGGTTGGTGACTCATGCCCCTCGCTTAGATTTCAGGCCGGAGGTTCTTCATTCCTAGGACGTACTGGCAACAATGTCCGTGGTTTGGCATATTTTCTCACAACGGGCAAAAATGCCATGCCGATCGCCACTGACCGAGTTAGAACCGATCGCCACCAATAGACCCGAAACAATTCAGAACCCATCGCCGCCCACTAAGAAAGCAGCCAACCCACCCCCCGACCATCAACCCAGCGCTCAGAAAGGACTCCAGGCGAAGGCGATTCGGCCAAGGATGACCCAGAACGTCAACTGCTCAAACCTAGGCAGTGGTTAACTTATACCAATTCCATGCTCAATTCGGGAGCATCGGAGGTGATTTTTCGCTTTATTTTAGGGAATTGGTATAACTCAGGCGATCGCCTGAGTTACGGGAGACCCCACCCTAACCCTCCCCTTGCCAAGGGGAGGGGACCGGAAGTAAAAAACCTATTTTTGTAAGGCCTCTAAATCACCCAGCTTGGTAGCTAGCTATCCCCAGAAATTGTTAGGGATGCTTTAGCGCCGCGAATGCAACGCCAGGGAGTATTCTGCATTGGTAAGAGTCCCTTGCCATAGTTCATACCCCCGGGCATTTAGATGTAATCCATCAGTGGTTAATTCCGGCTGTAAGTTTCCGGCGCGATCGCTGAACTGAGCATAAAGATCAAGATAGGTGCCCCCTTCTTCCTTGGCGATCGCTGCTAATTGTTGATTGATCCACTCAATTTGGCGATTGGGAATCTCTTCTAAACGAGTGGGTAAAATCGATTGTAGAATAACCTGAACCCCAGGATGGTCTTGACGCAGGCGACGCAGAATCAGGCGGTGATTCTCCAGAATTTCATTCACCCCCAAACCCTGCCGTAAATCGTTAATTCCTGCCAAAACATAAACCGTATCCGGTCGGGTTCCCGTGAGGGCGGACAATCGACTGAGGATGCCACGGGAAGTATCCCCAGAAATCCCCTGATTCAACCAGATCCGCCCCTCCGGAAGTCGGTCTTGGGGAAACCACATACTAATCGAATCTCCCAACAACACGGCCAGCCGATTAGAACCCTGCCCTTTCGCCACCGCTTGTGCTTCTTTCTCTAGCAGGGATTTCCATTGTTCATAAGTTGGCTGTTCTTGAGCATTGACCCACAGGGATCCATAACTATCGCTGGGAATTCGTGTATAGGTTTGTCCCGCTTGCAATGCCGCTATTCGTTGGCGATACATTTGCGGTCCCGACTGTGGACGAAAGGATGGCGTTCGTCCATAAGCGAGGAGTTCGAGTCGGGTATCGGCTTTGGTAAAAGCAGTATTGGACGAGGCGCTTACCGGATCCGACTGTCCCACAAATTCGGCTGGATAGCTGGCAAAGAGTTGATGACTCAATGCCGAGGGCGATAAACTGCCGATAGAACTAAATTCGGGTCCACCCATTTCTACGGTAGGAAGTATATCGGCCCTGGCTATCAATTTCCCTTCTCGGGATTCTCTACTAAATATGCTTTGTTCTGGGGGCTTGGGCTGGTTCGGCACTGCCTCGGATATTGAGGTCTTCATTTGAGTCAACAAACCGATCGCCAGCAATAATGGATCGCTCATCCCATGTTACTCCTTCACACACACTTCTAAGTTTCCCAGGCTGAATCGATTCAGTCAGGATAACTGCACACCCTTTTTGATGCCTCGACGATACAACCGGATCCGATGAGCGATCGCCTTGTCTCTTCTGTATGGGTCAAAACTTTAAGCCACTAAAATAACCCTGGCAATTATCATATCCTCTCATGGGAACCCCATAAAAGTTAGGTTGCCAAATCAAGAATTTTTCCACTTCTGCCCGAAATCAATCCCTAAAAAAAAAGGCGGTATCAAAGATAACCGCCCTTGTCAAAACTACTCATTTTTAGTCTTTCTACGTTAAATTGCTAGTTCAGCAAAAGGAAGGATGGAAATAGGATATTATTGCTGCTGCTGATAATATTGCAGAACCTCTTGGGTATAGCCCGAAATTCTTTCATCGTTGTACTGATTCGGGTCTCCCGCCATCCACCAAGCCGCAGCCCGACGCACCGCTAAGGATTCATCATTGCCACTGGCTTCATACTCCTCCTGGAGTATATCGCTCATCACACAACCTAAAACTTCTCTAGCTTGGGCTTCATTCGCTTCAAATTGCGCCGGGGTGAGTTCCTCTTGAATGCATAGTCTCGACCAACGGGGAATATTATCTGCTTTGATTTGCCAGTCGCTATAGAGTCCGTCATCTGCTGTACCCGTATCTGGTGCAGCCAGTCGCAATGCTTCCACGAAAGACTGGACTTTGGTTTCGGTGATTTGGGCAGTTACCGGCAGGGCAACTAGCAGTGAACTGCTCAATAATCCACCAAGAATTAGGCTAAATTTTCGAGTGATTGGGCAAGATTTCAGAAAGTTCATAGGGTTAAATATTTGCAATGGGTTTGAAGGGGATGTTATCGTGGGATTCTGTTATTTTTGGGGGCTTCTCTCAAAAAAATTTGGAAGCTCGTAACAGGTATAAACGACCCATTACCCTAAATGGATCATCCAAAAGATAGAGAATAGAAAATTTATTATCTGAGCAAAATAAATTAGAACTTGGGGATAATTCTGACAGAGATTTTCCCCACCCCCTGATTAAGTAGCACAGTTCCAATGACCGGATTCCTCAAACTCAAGGAACTCGGACAAGACGGGGGGCTTAAATTTTTGAAAGCCAGAAATCTATAATCTATTATTTTTTGAATCAAGGGCGATCGCATCGGGGTTAAGGGCAAATTCTATCCCCGGGATGATTCGGCGCTGCCCTAATCGTACAACAGTCTGAGGGAGGGAGCTTTCAGGTTTTCCTTAATCCCATGAAAAACCGATGATCCGGTAATTTGTAGGCGATCGCCGGGTCACTGGAGATGACATTATTCCTACCCGGAAACGGTCCCTAAATCGAATCAGGGCGATCGCTTTTCCCGCCTGGGGCAACTCTGAGCAATTCCCCCCGGGCCCTCGCCTTATCATCAGCCTTGAAATAAGTTACCAGAGACCCTAATCCTTGATTTTGTAGATACAAATGGGCTGCAATTTGATGCTTACAAAATGATGAATGATCGTCAGGATTCCGGCAAGAACATCCATCGCGATTTACCGGGCTGATTTGACCGTTATGGGGATTCCAAATCAAGATTTGGTCGCCGAGTAACTTAACTTGCAAATCTTCGATCGCCGCTTGATTTTGCCGTTCCAGATAGTCAAATAACTCAGAGTCGGGAATGCTGTAGGCTGTTTCCCCTTCCTGTACCGTCAGGCGGTATTGACTAATCCCAATGCTAGTAATTTTTTCCCCCTGGCGATCGTTCATTCCCAAGAGGCTCAACAGGGACTGAATCAAATACTTCCGGGAAATGAAGGTGCAGCCTCTTCCATAGGGGGTACGGTAGACAATATAGGGGGTATTCGTCCGCTTGACGATGCCGAGACGTTCGATGGCGATCGGGCAAGGAACGATCGCCTTGTCTAGAGATTGCTTTCCCCGCTGAGGTAGACGCTTTGAAGGGGGTTTACTCAGTGGCGGTTGCAGGAGGCTAAATTCTTCGAGGGCGGGGGGTTGCGGATAGGTCCGGTTCATGCTATACTCCGTCTTGTCTTATCTTGATTCCATTACATTAATTGTCAAATCTCTTGACAATTGATGAGTGATGACTCCTGATTGCTATCGAGTCATCTTCTCCTCTCTCTTAGTTAGTCGCTAATAGAGAGTTGTTTTGGTAATTTTCTCTAAAAAGCGCGGTACTACTTGGTCGTGGGCATCGCGCTTTTTTATGGCTATCTTCTTTAATTTTATTGATAAAAAAACCTAAAGTCAAGAGAGTTCTGATTTTTTTAGGTTTGCTTGGTCCGCCAGGGCTTGTAAAAGTTCCTCTACTAGGGGCATCTTCTCATCCGGGATGACCTTGAGGATATGGGCCGCTTTTACTTTGGGAATGGGGAAGTAAAAGCGCTCTCCTTGTCCTGTGGCTGGCCGTCCGCCTTTGTTCTTGTTCATTCAGTTCCTTTCAGAACAGCAGGTTTATTGTGCAGTAAAAGTAGGGGGCATTCAGTTGCGGGCAATTTCCCCCTCATGTTTAGCCGTCAGGCTTTCCGGGAAGGCGACTGCCCCAAATTGCTCTCGGCTTCAAGGGAAAATTTATCGCCCCTCATTAATTTTAACTTAAACTCACTGTTGATTTACCCGAGAAGGGGCGGCGGCCCCTCCTCCAAAAATCCGTAGATTCAGCGATCGGAACAGGCGATCGCCCCTTAAGTGGTGTACTCGGCGTTAATTTTCACATAATCGTAACTGAGGTCACATCCCCAGGCTTTGCCACTCCCGGACCCCTGTCCAATCTGAACCTGCATCAGCACCGTATCTGCTTTCAAATACGCACCGGCAGCCGCTTGTTTCAGATACGCACTAGCGGCAGGGCGATCGAAGGCTAAGGGTTGACCGTTTTCCATCAACAAAAAGTCTCCGAGTTGGATGCGCAGATTGTCTTGGTCAAAGGATACCCCCGCCCGTCCAGCGGCAGCAGCAATTCGCCCCCAGTTTGGGTCCCGTCCAAAGACGGCCGATTTAACTAAGCTGGAGCCCACAATGGTTTTGGCAACCCGACGCGCTGCGGCGTCATCTGGTGCGCCGGTGACTTGGACTTCAATCAGGCAGGTTGCACCTTCTCCATCCCGGGCGATCGCCTTCGCCAGATGTTGACAGACTGCCGTTAATCCGGCTTCTAATTTTTCCGCCTCCGGACCCATTTCGGTAATTGCTGGAGTGCGGGATTGGCCGTTTGTCAAGGCGATCAGGGTGTCGTTGGTGCTGGTATCTCCATCCACCGTAATCTGATTAAAACTGCGATCAGCTGCTCGTTTGAGCATATCGTGCCAAAGATGGGAAGAGACTGTGGCATCGCAGGTGACAAAAGCGAGCATCGTCGCCATGTTGGGATGAATCATTCCTGAACCCTTGCAAATCCCCCCGATTCGCACCGGACGTCCCTCAATGGTGGTTTCTAAAGCAATGGATTTCGGTACTAAATCCGTGGTGCAGATAGCCTTAGCTGCGGCATCGTTACCTTCTGTGGAAGAAGCCGCGACTAATGGCGCAATCCCCGCCCGCAACTCATCCATGCGAATAGGTTGGCCGATCACCCCAGTGGAGGCAATGAGTACGGAATTAGGCGAAATCGAGAGTTCTCGGGCTAATAAGTCGGCACTTTCGAGGGTATCAGCCCACCCTTGCTCCCCGGTGGCGGCATTTGCTTGTCCCGCGTTACATAAAATAGCGCGGGCGCTGGCTTTTTCCTCAAGGCGTTGGCGACAGTAGTCTACACAGGCGGCACGAACAACGGAGGTTGTGAAAACCCCAGCGGCGATCGCCTCTACATCGGACCAAATCAATGCCAAATCCGGTGCCCCTGACGGTTTTAACCCAGCGGCAATTCCCGCCGCACGATAGCCTTTTGGAGCCGTCACCCCTCCGGTTATTTCTTGCCAGTCTGCCATAGTTGCTTCCTTGAAAAGTTGCCTATTCGAGAGGGGATTATAGCAAGTTGCGGTTCTCAGAAGGGTGTGGGTTTGACAACAATTAGGATTGGGAAGATTGGGGAGAGTGGTTACTACAAACTTACCTATCCTCCCTATCCCCCCAATCCATCACCCGTTGAGCTTTTGCTCAACCAATTGGTTCGTCAACTTGGGATCAGCACATCCGCCGCTGAGTTTCATAACTTGACCGACGAAAAAGCCTTTGAGCTTCGTTTTGCCATTACGATAGGATTCTACTTCCTTGGGATGGGCGGCGATCGCCTCCTCAATCATTTTTTCCAAGGCTGAAGTATCAGAGATTTGAATCAACCCTTTGCTTTCTACCAGTTCCTTGGGTGAACCGCCTTGAGTCAGCAATTCCGGTAAGATATCTTTGGCAATTTTGCCGCTGATTGTCCCGGATGCAATTAAGGAAGTGAGTTCGGCTAGAGCTTCCGGCGTCAGGGCGATCTCAGTAATATTCAGCTTTTCATTTTTTAAATAGCCGGTGATATCCCCTTGAATCCAGTTCGCGGCTTGTTTGGCGTCCCCACCTGCGGCTAGGGTGGCTTCAAAGTATTCGGCAACAGCACGTTCATCGGTAATCAACCGCGCATCGTAGGCAGATAAGCCGATTTCGTTTTGAAAACGATGGCGTTTTTCGGCCGGGAGTTCCGGGAGTTCGGATTTCCATTTTTCGAGTTGGGTAGAGGAGACTTCAATAGGTCCTAAATCCGGTTCGGGAAAGTAGCGATAGTCACTAGATCCTTCCTTACTCCGCATACTGATCGTGCGTTGGCTGCCTTCTTCCCAAAGTCGAGTTTCTTGGTAGATGGGTTCGCCATTATTGATTGCTTCGGTTTGCCGTTCGATTTCATACTCGATCGCCCGTTGGATGGCACTAAACGAGTTCATGTTTTTAATTTCGACTTTGACGCCGAATTCCTCTCGCCCAAAGGGACGCACGGAAATGTTGACATCACAGCGCAGTGACCCTTCCTGCATATTGCCGTCGCTAACTCCTAGATAGCGCACGATCCGCTGGATTTCTTGGGCGTATTCTGCCGCTTCTTGTCCCGATCGCAGATCTGGTTCGCTGACAATTTCAATCAGGGGAATCCCGGTACGGTTGTAGTCTACCAGGGAGTAGGTGGAACCCGAGAGGCGATCGCTACCGCCATGAACGAGTTTTCCCGCATCTTCTTCCATGTGCAGACGGGTAATTCCAATCCGCTTAGGGGTGGCATTTCCCTGTTCGTCTACCCGTTCGATTTCTAGCCAGCCATGTTCGGCGATCGGCAAATCATACTGAGAAATTTGATAATTTTTCGGTAAATCCGGATAAAAATACTGCTTGCGGTCAAATTTGCTGTAAGGAGCAATCTCGCAGTTGAGTGCCAGTCCTGCTTTTACGGCGTATTCGAGCACCTTTTGGTTCAGAACTGGCAACACCCCAGGCAACCCCATACAGACTGGATCGATGTTGGCATTGGGTATCGCACCAAATGCCGTAGAAGAATTTGAGAAAATCTTGGTTTTGGTACTGAGCTGACAATGGGTTTCTAGTCCGATTATCGCTTCGTACTTCGTTGTTACGGGTGCAGCTATCGTCATGAAGGTTTAAATAAGCGACTATGCAATAGTACCGTTCTTATTTTAGCCTTGCCTACGCCTCCTATCGGAATAGAACCTCGGAATAATCCCGAATTTTCCAAGGCAGTTGACAACATTTAAATCTCAAATTGCCAATTCTGTATAAAATATTTTAAGTAATTTTTAATTAAAAATCAACCCCTGTAAATCCCCTAAAAAGACAACGGAAGCACTGATAATTTGACCAAAGCATGAGACAATAACACCAGCTTTCCCTAAATCCCGGAAGGCAAAAGGGCAACCCGGAAAGAACTCGACGCCGAAACGCACTACCTACAGCTTCAAAACTGGCATTTAAACTCCGACTTAAGGGCAGCGGTAAGATTGGGCAACTGGGACGGGATCAAAGGAGAGTTGGTTAAGCCCGTGTAAATATTTACACTGGTTTTGCCCGCCAACTCGTTTGCTCAAACTCCAACGGTGTTTGAGTTGGTGTAGCCGCTAAAAAAGTGGGAATTTATACCCCTGAAGTCGCTAACGAAAAAACCAGGCCAAGAATGGGGCTATCAAGTTGAACTCCTAGAGATGAGCTGTACCCCAAAAACCGGGTTTTAAAGTGATGGTAAAATAGCTCTTAAAGCGGTACGATTTGAGTGACGGAACCTAATTTACAAACCCGAGGTGTTTTTATGAACGAACTTAGTCGCGATGAAATGCGCGAACGGCTGGGCAATATTGACCAGATTCGTGAGATTATTGTGGGTTCACAGATCCGGGATTATAATCATCGATTTGAGCAAATCGAGGCCAACTTGATTTTGTTACAAAAAGAGTTTCGCGATCGCATAGAGGAAGTCAAAAATTTATCTACCACCGAAATGCGAGGAGCCGTCGAGGCAGTTGAGAAAAAAATTAAAAGTGTGAGTTTAAATACTCAAGAAGATTTGACCGATGTGCGACAACAGATCGAACGCACAAAAGCCAAACTTTCTCATACCCTGGAATCTTTGGATGAATCTCTCGATAAGCAGATGAAATCCATTCGAGAACAACTCTTGGAAGTGCAACAAAGCAATCAAGAGAACATCCACACCCTACGAGAGCGAGTGTTTGAAGAAGTCGAACGGCGTTTTTCTAACTTAAAAGAAGGAAAAATCGCCCGAGATGATATGGCAGACATTTTATTTGAAATTGGGATGAGGTTGAAAGGAACCGAGTTTGCACCGGAACTCCGGGAAGCAGCCGAAACTCAAATTACGGCAGATCTGCTATTGCCCGATCGCCGAAATGGAGAGACATGATTTAGTCATAGATTTGCTGGACATCTTAGGACAACAAGGTAAATACCAAAGGAAAGTGAAGTCATCTAATTGATGGTAAAATCAAGCAATGATTTACAAGGCTTTTCGTACCCAACTAAAACTCAATGAC
>JBBQFN010000058.1:0-13564 GCA_038321985.1 Cyanophyceae cyanobacterium
GAAGGGGTTGAGGGTCCAGTTATGGAACCCTTGGAAGAAAAGTAGGAAGCGGAAAATTGCGGCGACGCCAAAGCTGGGAGCAAAGAACCAGCCGGATTGACCCAAGGGGTAAATCAAGAACACGCTCACAAAGACCGCAATGGGTCCGGTAAAGGCGAGTCCGTTGTAGGGACGGATCCCTAAGAGGCGGGCAATTTCCAACTGGCGCAAGCAGAAACCAATCAGACCAAAGGCCCCATGAAGGGCGACGAAGGTCCAGAGGCCGCCGAGTTGACACCAACGGGTGAAGTCTCCTTGAGCTTCAGGACCCCAGAGGAACAGGAGGGAGTGTCCCAGACTGTTCGGGGGGGTAGAGACAGCCACGGTGAGGAAGTTGCAACCCTCCAGATAGGAGGAAGCTAATCCGTGGGTGTACCAAGAGGTGACGAAGGTGGTGCCGGTCAGCCAGCCCCCCACTGCGAGGTAAGCGCAGGGTAGGAGTAATAGGCCAGACCAGCCGATAAAGACGAAGCGATCGCGCTTGAGCCAGTCATCGAGGACGTCAAACCATCCCCGCTCTGCCTGTGCGCGTCCAACTGCTATTGTCATAAGGTTCGCTTGAGTTGGGTGCTGGTTTTAAATAGTCTTGCTTTACAAGAATCGCAAGATTTCTAAGTAAGTTAACATAACTATATATTACATTGAACAAAATTTGCAAAACCCTTAGCCCAAGGCTACAGGGTTAAATGAGTGACGCAGCTCTAAACAAGGCACTTGCCCTAGTCTGTCCCCCTAAAGCAAGACAAGCTCAGGCGAACAGATGCGGCCCTGTCCGAATGCTTCCCCTGCACGAGATTACCCTGCGGCATGGTGTGTTGTGGATTTATTCTCAGGTCCGCAACGGGATTGTGGATTTGGAGGGACGGTCTCCTCTTTATCAATTTTCTCAGGTCTGGATCTATGCTGTATCAAGGCCGTCTCGATCGCCCTGGGATTGATGCTGAGGTCCGCTGAACCAGACCCAGAAGTCTGCACCTAGGGCTGAATCTTCTTCTTCTCGTCGTTGCCCTGTCAAAGGTTTTACCCCCGGTGGCTTCTTCAAAAAATTAGGGATTTCCCATAAACTCTGCCCCATTGTTCACCGGAGAGACGGATACTAGAATAGGACCTAGTGTTAGGTACCTTGCCCTTACCGTTAGAAATGTCTGAGGATTCCTTCCCAGCTCTCTAATTATTTAGGCTTCCGTTCTCTCCCTTACCCAGATTATTTTCGATGACTGCAAAAAGCATCTCTACCGATCGCGTACTTCGCAAACCTATTATCGGATCTCGCCGGTTCAGCAATTATCTTCTAGTCGTTGTCGTTAACTTAGGAGGAATTGGTTTTCTCTTAGCCAGCATTTCCAGTTATCTGAAAGTCAATTTTTTGCCTTTTGCAGACCCGACTCAGCTTATTTTTCTCCCCCAAGGCTTAGTCATGGGTTTTTACGGCATAGCCGCTTTGCTGCTCTCGCTTTATCTGTGGCTCACCATTCTGTGGAATGTCGGCGGTGGCTACAACGAATTTAATAAAGAAACCGGGGAGGTTCATATCTTCCGGTGGGGTTTTCCCGGCAAAAATCGTAGAATTGATATTTCCTACCCCATCGAAGACGTCCAATCCATTCGTGTAGAAGTCAAAGAAGGACTCAACCCTAAACGGGCGATGTATATGCGAACCAAAGGTCGTAATCCCCTTCCCTTGAGTCGCGTCGGTCAACCGATCCCGTTGTCGGAACTGGAAAACGAAGGTGCAGAATTAGCTCGGTTCTTGGGGGTCCCCCTCGAAGGGTTATAACCTAGGGTAATCCTCTTAACTCCTACTTTTTTCTGGGGTAGACTCAACTCTCAAGGAGTAATAAGAGTAAGATTGAGCCGTTGAAAATCGCCCTTGAATCCTTGAGCTTGGACAAAAGCAGGAAACTGTTTTTGTCCAACCACGCGGGATACCCCAGTCACAAAAAATTAGGTCACTCAACATTGGCATCCTATCTTTCACGGGGTCAGCATATTTTATTGGAGACACAACTCAACATGGAAATTAACATCCGGCAGTGGATTGTATCAGTTATGATTCTGGGTGCTTTGCTGGTGGGAGGTTGCACCCAACAGGATGTGACATCCGAAGCGTCTAACTTACCGACTGAACCCCCCGCAACAGTACAAGCCCCCGCAGATGCCTTAAGCAACCTCCCCCGTTTGGAGGGAAAAGCTACGGTTCAAATGGTCATTAATGGTAAACCCGTCACGATTGAAGTGGATGGTACAAATGCGCCAATTACGGCAGGGAATTTCGTAGATTTGATTCAACGCGGGGTTTACGACGGGTTAGCGTTTCATCGGGTTGTGCGAGAACCGGAACCCTTTGTAGTTCAGGGGGGCGATCCACAAAGTAAGGACCCCAATTTTTCTGGAATGTTAGGAACCGGGGGTTTTATGGAGCCGGAAACGGGACGGGAACGTTCTATTCCGTTGGAAATTACTCCCCAAGGTGCTCAAAGTCCAGTGTATGGACAAACCTTTCCATCGGCACGGATTAGTCAACCTCCAGCATTGCAACATAAGCGCGGCGCGGTAGCAATGGCTCGATCGCAAGCGCCGGATTCGGCCTCTTCCCAGTTTTACTTTGCCTTAAGCGATTTAGAATTTTTAGATGGCAATTATGCCGTTTTTGGGACCGTTACCGAAGGTATGGATACGGTTGATAGTATTCAAGAGGGCGATCGCATTCAATCTGCTCGGGTTGTTGACGGGGTGCAAAATCTCCGCGTCAACGGTCAGTAATCAAGGATAAGGAGCAGCCATCTAGGGGTGGAAATTGTTGTCACAGGAATCGGTCTGATATGCGCCTTGGGCGGGGGTTTGGAGGAGGTTTGGCACAGGCTGCTGGCGGGGGAGTCGGCGATCGCCCTCGGGCAACCCTTCCCTGAACTGCCACCCCGTCCCCTGGCTCAGATTGGCTCTACTCCCGCTCGGCTGGAGCAGCTGCTCGAACCTGTGGTGGCAAGCGCTCTTAAAGACGCCGGTTTAGTGTCACCTCTGCCTAATTGTGGGGTGGTGATTGGGTCTAGTCGCGCTCATCAGGGTCAATTGGAGGAATTAGCACGGCAATTTTGTCAAAATCCTCCCCTTGACGAAGGCAATTGGGGAGTCAATTGGTTACAACTATTACCCCATACCCCAGGGATGGCGACTGCCCGACAAATTGGTTCTACCGGACCTGTGATGGCACCCATGGCCGCTTGTGCGACGGGAATTTGGGCGATCGCCTACGGGTTTGAACTGATCCGAACCGGCCAATGCCAGCAGGTTGTGGTCGGTGCGGCAGAAGCCCCAATTACCCCCTTGACCCTCACCGGATTTACCCAAATGAGTGCTTATGCCAAAACCGGCTGTTATCCCTTTGACCGCAATCGGGAAGGGTTAGTTTTAGGGGAAGCTGCCGCCGTTTTTGTCTTAGAATCGGCAGATTTTGCCCACCAGCGCGGGGCAAAAAAAATTTATGGCAAAATCCTCGGACTTGGGATTACTAATGATGCTCGGTATGCTAATGCTCCCGACGAGGACGCAAAGGGAGCGATCGCCGCAGTCCAGCAGTGTCTGGCGCGATCGCAGTTGCACCCCTGGGAAATTGATTTTATTCACGCTCATGGCACTAGCACCCACCTTAATGATCGCACTGAAGCTAAATTGATTAGCGCTCTCTTTCCTCAGGGTGTGCCGGTGAGTTCTACTAAAGGAGCTACCGGTCATAGTTTAGGTGCATCTGGAGCGTTAGGTGCTGCCTTTTGTCTAATGGCATTGCGCGATCGCTATTTACCCCCTTGTGTCGGATTAGCAGTCCCAGAATTTGAACTCGATTTCGTGAGGCGATCGCGTCAGATCCAGCTACAACACACCCTCTGTTTTAGTTTTGGTTTTGGCGGACAGAATGCCGTATTAGCTTTGGGACAATCAAAGCCCATCTGACTATTTTTTTATGAAATCTATAGCCTTTGTAGAATAAAATCAAAACCCCTATTCGATTCACGATGCAGGTAACTTAACATGGATTTGGAATCGCATCGCTTTATTTCATATTTTCTCCCCGAACAAAGAGCTGAATTATGCCACAGCGCCAGTCTAGAAAATTTTCCAAAAGGCACGGTAATTTTTGATGAAAACGAAAAACCCGATTCTCTATATCTGGTTTTAAATGGAAAAATTGAATTTAGCAAACGGGGAGGATTAGGCCAATATCAAGCCGTTGCTTGGGCTGAGGAAAATGAATTTTTTGGCGAGTTTGGTGTTTTAGATGGACAACCCCGTAGTGCTAGAGCAGTTGCTTGTCAACCTGCCACCATTGCTAAAATACCGGGCGATCGCTTGATAGATATTTTAGAGCGATCGCCCGGAAAGGTGGTTTTGCAGTTATTTCACCATATTATTCATTCTCTACGTCTGACTACCGAACAATATGTGAATCAAATGGTTCACAAACATAAAATGATGCTGGTAGGAGAGATGGCGAATACCATTATTCATGACTTTAAAAGCCCCTTTACCGGAATTTCTTTAGCCACTTCCATGTTAAAAGATTTGCATGAAACTGAAGAAACTCACGAATGGTGTAATTTAATTCAAGAACAAATTACCCAAATGGTCGTCATGACTGAGGAAATTTTAGAATTTACTCGGGGCAATCCAATTTTAAATAAAAAACCTATAAATTTAGCTGAGATTTTAGAAAGATTTCACCGATTAAACTATATTTACTGGAATCAAGCTCATGTCAATTTTATTCTTCAATGTGATAATATTGTCCTCAATGCCGATGAGAATAAACTCATGCGAGTCTGGCAAAATTTAGTCGGAAATGCGGTAGAAGCCCTAGAGGGCCAAGGAGGAGAAATTTTGATGGTAGCGACAAAGCGGGACCAGAATGCCCTCATTAAAATTGTCGATACTGGACCGGGCATTCCCGAAGCAATTCAAACCCGATTATTCGATCCTTTTGTCACCTATGGAAAGCGGGGTGGAACGGGACTCGGAACAGCGATCGCCCTTTCAATTGTTGAAGCCCACGGGGGCGATATTACCTGCGAATCACAACCTGGAAAAGGAACGACATTTTATATCCGATTACCCCTCATGGTGAGTCTAAATCATGACCCTGACTGAACGCATTCTCTCTCAACTCCCCGGGGATGTTCTCACGGGACTCCATCGAAGCGATCGCCTCTGGCAGTCCCTGAAAAAAAATCCCCAGGTGATTCCCTCCGTGGTTACCGAAAATTCACAACCCCTAAGCAAGTTGGAATGGGATGTTTTAGTTTGTGGTGGTACTTTGGGAATTTTTATCGGGTCCGCCTTGGCAGCAAAAGGCTGGCGTGTCGCGTTAATTGAGCGAGGCATCTTGCGGGGTCGGGATCAAGAATGGAATATTTCCCGAGAAGAATTAAACCAATTTGTAGAACTGGATTTATTATCAGAGGAACAGGTAGAACAGGCGATCGCCACCCAATACAACCAGGCTCGTATTCAATTTAATGGCGGTCCCGAATTCTGGGTGCGTGACGTTCTCAACATCGGCGTCGATCCTGTTTACCTCCTCGACACTCTTAGGGCTAGATTTTTGCAAGCTGGGGGTGAAATTTTTGAAACAACCCCCTTTGAAAGTGCGGAAGTTCATCCCAATGGCATCCTCGTCAAAAGCACTACTGGAAAATCCTTTACCGCGCGCTTACTTTTAGATGTCATGGGGCATTTTTCCCCAATTGTTCGCCAAATCCGCCAGGGACAAAAACCTGATGGCGTTTGTCTAGTTGTCGGCAGTTGTGCTCAAGGATTTACAAATAACGAAACTGGGGATTTAATCACCTCTTTCACTCCGATTCAGAAACAGTGCCAGTATTTTTGGGAAGCGTTTCCCGCAAGGGATGGTAGAACCACTTATTTATTTACTTATTTAGATGCTCATCCCAGTCGCCTCAGTTTAATCGAGCTATATGAAGATTATCTAAAACTACTGCCCGAGTATCAAAAAGTGGACTTAGCCCAGTTAGAATTTGTGCGGGCGCTATTTGGGTTTTTCCCCGCCTATCGAGATAGTCCCTTGCGATCGCCCTGGGACCGAATTCTTGCCGTTGGAGATAGTAGTGGTATCCAATCTCCCCTCAGTTTCGGCGGTTTTGGGGCCATGCTGCGCCACCTCAAACGCCTAACTTACGGGATTGATGAGGCATTAGAACGGGAGATGCTCTCCCACGCGGCTTTAGCCAAATTGCAACCCTATCAGCCCAATATTTCGGTGACTTGGTTGTTTCAACGGGCGATGAGTGTGGGGATGGAACAACAACTCGAACCCAATCAAATTAATGAACTCCTCTCCGGGGTCTTTACTTGTATGGAACAGTTAGGAGATCCGGTACTCAAACCCTTTTTACAAGATGTTATTCAATTTGGGGGATTATCCCAAACCCTATTTAAAACGGCGATCGCTCAGACAAACTCTGTCTTTCGAGTCATTCCCCAAGTCGGACTCCCTGCTCTGGTAGACTGGATGCAGCATTACCTTAACCTCGGGATTTATAGTGCCTTGTCGCCCATCGGACAACGCTGTGAAACTTGGGTTAATCGGTTACCCCCCGCCCAACAATATTATTGTCATCGATGGATTCAAGCGTGGCAGTACGGATCCGGGGGCGACTCCAAAAGTTAGACCGAATTGATAGAGTTATATACTCAAATTTAATCGCGGAAGCAAGACTATTTAAACAATCGCCAAAATCCAGAACGGACAGCTTTTTATCAAGCGATTGAGGGGTTACAAACGGGAATCAGACGGTCGCTAAACTTAAGTCGGGACCGACAAATCACCGCCCGAAATGCCGTCAATTATTATCAATCACTTGCCCAACAGATTATCCGCCTAGACTGGATAAATTTTGGCGACGATCACAAAAACTGCCACACTTGCTAAACTAAATAAGGGGTTAATGGAACGGACCATCAACGGTACTATCTACATCCTCGGGACCGCCCGAAATTTTTCTAAAAATGTGTTATCACCAACACCCAATCATTCATCCCCCCTACCGTGAGAGTTTTATCTATCATGACGAGTAACCTTCACTCAACCTCAGACGAACCGGCCACAGGGACAGTTAATCAACCCAAGCCCGGAACATCTTCCCTTGAAAAAAAACCCCTGTTGGGGCTATCTTTACCTCAGTTGACCGAATGGGTGCAAGAGCAAAAACAACCCGCTTATCGGGGAAAACAACTCCATAACTGGATTTATGATAAAGGAGCGCGATCGCTCTGTGACATTACCGTATTTTCTAAACAGTGGCGCGAACAAGTTGCCGACTATCCCCTCGGGCGATCAATCATTTCTCACAAATCTATTGCCAACGATGGGACCATTAAATACTTACTCCAATTAACCGATGGTCAAATCATTGAAGCCGTAGGAATTCCCACAGAAAAACGCTTGACCGTTTGCGTTTCTTCTCAAGTGGGATGTCCAATGGGTTGTGACTTTTGTGCTACCGGAAAAGGCGGATTTACGCGCAATTTGGAAACCCATGAAATTGTCGATCAAGTCTTAACCGTGCAGGAAGATTTTGGACGCCGGGTGAGTCATATTGTATTTATGGGGATGGGAGAACCATTACTCAATACCGAGAATGTTTTAGCCGCAGTGCGATCAATCAATGAAGATATCGGAATTGGTCAACGGTGCATCACCCTTTCCACAGTCGGCATCCGCGATCGCATCCCCCAACTCGCCAAACATCACGGTCAATTTACCCTCGCCGTCAGCCTCCATGCCTCCAACCAGAAACTCCGGGAAAAACTGATTCCCAATGCGGGAGGATATCCCATCGAAAAAATCATCGCCGATTGCCGGGAGTATGTGAAAATTTCCGGACGCCGGGTGACTTTTGAATATATCCTACTCGCGGAATTTAACGATCGCACCCAAAATGCCGAAGAACTAGCCACCCTGTTACGGGGCTTCCAAAGTCATGTGAACTTGATTCCCTACAACCCGATTCAAGAAGTAGACTTTAAACGACCCGATCGCCATCGGGTGCAAGCCTTTGTCGAAGCGTTAGAAAAGCGGCATATTGCAGTCAGCGTCCGCTATTCTCGCGGGTTAGAAGCCGATGCAGCCTGTGGTCAACTGAGAGCCTCAAAAGCCTAAAAAATGGGCGATCGCATTTCTAAACGCGATCGCCCTAATTAAGCAGCAAGAAAGTTAGTAAGGAAGAGAGAATTAACCGATGGGATTTTCTAAATTAATGGGAACGACGAATCGAGAGACCCGGAGCATAAGCCTCCACAACGCGACCCGTACTCACACAACTCACCATCAAATAATCACAACTAGGACATTGAGTCTGACTAAAATCGCGTTTTGAAAAGTAATAACGTTCTGCGAGACTTCCACAATTAGGGCATCGAATCGCTTGAAGTGTCTGCATCTTAAACCCTCTCGGTTAAATGGTGGGACGACAAAAAACAGGAAACTAAAAAAAACAGAAAAATTTGAAGGATTCGGGAAATCCGAGTCAGAATAGTTGAAAATCGCTGCTTTGCCTTTTACTCCGCTCAAATGACTGAGTTAAAATTCAACTAGCGAGCGCTTCCTGTCTACAGATCATCCAAAAAAAACAATCTTTTTGAGTAAAAACCCATTGCGTTATCGGGAACTCATGGGGTAGAATCGAGAAAAGTTATTCTCTCTCCTCCATTAAAATCATCCCTGAAAACATCAATAATTGAAGTGATCCCCATCCTGCTTATCCGTGATCCCCATCACTTATTGCCCACTTAAACCGCAATTCTCAAGGGGAATCTAAAATATTCACAGATATAAATAGGTCCGGCGTGGAATCTGAATGCCCAGTCAGACAAGGGATAGAATTTGAAGAGGCGATCAGTTCCCTCAATTGAGTAAAACCCTATCAACCTGATGAGCGTAGCTCACTATTTGCTAGCCTATCATTATAGATCACAGAGGGAACAGGGATCTATTTTTATTCCAACCCCGTTAAGAAAGGTTACTCTACTCCCTTCTCCCATCCGTCGCCTATCTGAATGGTTTAAATGTTAGTCCATCTCTGCTTTTTCTACAAGGGAGAGAGGCAGTAGTTGATCTTCGAGTTCGCGCGCGGGCTGTAATCGAGCAAAATTCTCACTAATTCACTTCATGGTAGCGATTCGCCCTGGGAAAATAGACCCTAACACCAGTAGACTCAAACTCTACTCATACAACTCTACCGGCAACAGGGAAATCACCCTTTAATAGAGGTCTTTGTTCCTGTAGCCCCACCTTGAATTGGGTATAGGTATCTGAAAAACTATCCAATTTAAATCTTAAACGGAGAGGGGGGGATTCGAACCCCCGATGGTTGTGACACCATAACAGATTTCGAGTCTGCCGCATTCAACCGCTCTGCCACCTCTCCAGTTGTTCATGTTACCCTATCTAACCAGGTTTGGGAAGCCCTAGAGGAAAAGATTTTCATTATCTAGGGGATCCAAGGTTGAGCCAAAGCCATCCCGGGAATTCCACTGAATCGCCCCTTCCTGACCTATCAAGTAAATTTGAGCATTCCGTTCCCGCAATAATCGTTCAGTCTCCGGGTTGATCGCATCATTCGAGGCGATCGCTACAGACGGTTGCAGCGCCTCTATTAAATAAGGAGCCAACTGTTCCCCGGACCACCACAACACCCGTAACGCTGACTCTTCATTCTCTACCGCCAGCAACGAACCCGCTGTGACTAAATGGCTTTGTTCCGAAGGATTCAGGTCCCCGAGTAAAAACCACATCTGATTGCCAATCTGGAACTGCACCACCGGGGGCTTCAGACTTACCACCTGAACTCCCGTTGTCCCCACTGCCAAGGTTTGCCCGATTGGTAAAGGATGATAGGACCCTTTACGGTGGCTTAAATTCGCCAGTAAAGGCTGATCAACGCTCTGATTGGGGTCAATTTGCGGCGAAGAAAACACCCGCACTCGCAAGTTATCCACAACCTGATACCACCCACTCCGGTAGTTCACTGGCGTTGTGGCGATCGCCCAATCAATTTGATTCACCCCCTGCTGTCGCAAAAAAGGTAACACCGCATATCGTGCTGTCGCATCATCCCCGCTGTTGACAACAATGGCTTTTCCCCGATCTTGAACCACCAAAACCGGATCGCCCTTAGTTGCTAGGGCTGTAATCTGAAATACGGTAGTCCGGGCATATAACACCGGTACTACTACCAAACCCACGGCAAATAGGAATCCCAACACCCATCGCCGTTTTTGATGTAACCAAGGAATCACCCATACAGAAACCACGATTCCATAGAGGATCATCACTTGCACAATCGAGAGGGTTCCCGTAGCAATGGAATTCCCCGGTAATTGGCTGACAAATTCGACCAGGGAGATCGTCAAGTTGAGGGGATAATACAGCAACCAGGCAGTTGCCGTCCCCGCTAGGGGCCAGATTGCAGCACAGATCGCACTGATAAATCCCCCAAGGGTAATCCCCGCCAAAGGCAACGACAGGAGAATATTTAATCCAATACTATAAGGAGCTAATACCCCAAAGGTATAGAGTTGTAGCGGTAGCACCCACACCGACACGGCGATCGGCACTGCAATCAAAGAGGCGATCGTTGGAGGTAACCAATCCAACCCCTTTAAAACTGGTGGGGTCGAGACTAACAAACCTAGGGTTGCCAAAAAACTAAGTTGAAATCCTAAATCCCAAATCCACAGGGGATTCCAGATCAGCAAAAAGGTCGCTGCCAGTAGCAGAGACCCCAAAGCGTTCACTTGACGTTGCATTAAGGGAGCTAGTAAAGCGGCACACCCCATTAATGCCGCTCGTAAAACTGAAGGTGAACCCCCGGTGACAAACACATAGATAATTAAAACTGCTGCCCCATAACTAAATTGGGTTTTCTGAGAAAACCGACGGGTGATTGCTCGCACCAATCCTAAAATGACAGCCACGTGAAATCCTGAAGCGGCTAGAACATGGGCTAAACCCACCTGCATAAACCGTTCGCGAATGTCATGGCCCAGATCAACGGCGCGTCTGCCTAAAACCATTGCACTGAGGACCGGACCTTCTGGCACTCCCAATCCGCGTACCTGAGCACGCAGAATCCGCCGCCGCAGTTGCCACATTCCCCAGGAATTATTAGGGCGATCGCTGGCTAGAAAATTCACTTGCCGTCCCGCTAATCCCGCAAAAGTCCCAACTCTTGCCAAATAAGCCTGAAAGTCAAACCCTCCAGGATTTCCTGCCGGTTGAGGCAAGTACAATCGACCCGTTACCTCCACCCGTTGACCCGGATATAAGCCGGTTCCTTGAAGTAATGGAACGGTGACATATAGCTTGCCAGTAACGGTTTGGGTTTTTGCAGTATCGCTTCCCCCATTTCCCGAAGTCCCAACAATTTCAATCACTTGGTTCGGCTCAAACCAAAATTGAATGCGGTTGCTGCGCGTCAACCGGGCTTCACTGGCAACTTTTCCGAAGACGTTTACCAGTTGTTGCTGAGTGGGAACATCGGGAGCAGCCACAAACCGGCTGATATCATCAATACCGATTTGTGGTTGCCGCAGGGGTAAATAGAGGGTTGCCAGAAACCCTATTGCTCCGGCAATTAGCCAAATTCTCGGTTGTAAACCTGCTTTTAGGGCTTCCAGGCGTTTAGGAAAGGGCACTTTGAGTAACAGCCCTGAGGCGATCGCCGCGGTCAAACTCAGGACCAGCACTCCTCCCCACGGAAACGCAGTGCACAGCAATCCTAAAATGTAGGCCAAACACAGAACGACTAAAGGGGCAGAAGTCATTAGGTTGAGCTTTCCTCTTCTATATAGATAGACCCAATTTTAATCCCAGCAGGGCATGAACCAACATCAGCCCTAGGGCCACGGTTCCTAAATAGGCATGAGCCGCCCGGAGGGGGAGGCGATCGCCCTGAAATCTCAAAGACATCGCCCCATTGAGAGCTAACAACACCGCCCCATTGAGAGCTAACAACACCAATAGTATCGAACCCGTCCAGAAATGAGGGCTTTCTAAAATCGGCTGCCGTTGCATCACCAGAGATAAAACCCCTCCGGTATAACCGAGAGCCATAAATAGGAACATCCAAGGAGCAAGTTGGCGGTGGTCGCTGCGGCCCTTAATCGCTGCATCCTTATCCGGTGCAACTCGTCCGCGCCATCCAGACCAGCCGACATAACTACCCATTACAAATACCACAATCGCCATCATCAGGGGATGTCCCCAATGCACAATCGCCTCAGGCAGTCCTAAACTGCGAAACTGACTGGCGATCGGTTCGAGGACTTCGCTCAGATCGATCATTCCTTCTCCTATTTCTTTACTCTTTCATTCAACATCACGGAGTAAACCAACTTAAGCAGCCGAGGCTTGATCGGATGAATCCCTTTTTAGAAGGGGAAATCCCAGTTTCTCCCGTTGCTCCAGATACAGATGAGCCACCCGTCGTGCCAAATTGCGGATCCGCCCAATATAACGAGTCCGCTCAGTTACAGAAATGACGCCTCTGGCATCTAATAGATTAAAGGTATGAGAACACTTCAGTACATAATCTAGGGTAGGGGCCACCAATCCTCGTGCCGTTAGCTGTTCTGCCTCTTCTTCATAAAGTGCAAAGAGCTTGAACAGTAAATCTGGATTAGAAGCCTCGAAGTTATAGACGCAGTGTTCCACCTCTCCCTGGAGGTGAACATCTCCATAAGTTACCTCATCGGTCCAGTTAATCTTGGTAAAAGCATCTTTTTCCTGGAGATACATCGTTAAGCGCTCCAGTCCATAAGTAATCTCGATGGAGACGGGACGGCAATCGATGCCCCCACATTGTTGGAAGTAGGTAAATTGGGTAATCTCCATGCCATCGAGCCAAACTTCCCAGCCAACACCCCAGGCCCCTAGGGTGGGAGACTCCCAGTTATCCTCCACAAACCGAATATCCCGGTCTTCTGGCCGGATCCCTAAAGCCCGCAGAGAATCCAGATAGAGATCCTGGATATTGTCTGGGGAGGGTTTGATGATGACTTGATACTGATAATAGTGTTGGTAGCGGTTGGGGTTCTCGCCATAGCGTCCATCAGTGGGACGACGGCAAGGTTCCACATAAGCCACAGACCAAGGTTCAGGACCGATCGCCCGTAAGAAGGTATGGGGATTCATGGTGCCTGCGCCTTTTTCAATATCGTAGGGCTGGGCAATCAGACAACCGCGATCGGCCCAAAACTGATTTAACGTGGCAATCACTGACTGAAAATTCACGGTTCGCTTTCCTCTGCAAGCAAGTTCATTATTTATTCTCGCTTAAAACTCGCCCCGTGAAAGGCTTCCAGACTTTTTTTAAAAAAAGGTCAAAAAAAACCTCAAAAACGCTTGACAAACCCGGGTGGGTTAGTTAAAGTAGTAAAGCGCGGTGAGGAAAGGCAACGAACCAAGTCGCGCCTGAACCAAGACAATTAAAGAGTTTGAAAGCCAATAGAAACC
>JBBQFN010000059.1:0-11866 GCA_038321985.1 Cyanophyceae cyanobacterium
TGCGTAGAGAGAAAGCATCACGATGTAACTCAGCCACAGCAATAGGTTCATTCCCCCCGTAAAAATGCCTGTGCCAAAGGCTTTGTTTAAGAAGGTGACGGTTCCGCCGCGACTGGGGAAAGCGATCGAGAGTTGGACGTAGGCATAGGTCGTGAGTAAGGCAATCGTTCCGGCGATCGCAAATGCTAACGGTGCGCCTCCTTGGGCTAACTGCACCGACAATCCCAAAACGGCGAAGATGCCGCCACCCACCATGCCACCGATGCCGACGGCAACCACTGACCAAAATCCCATGTTGCGCTCTGCCATTGTTAACGTGCCTCTTATAGTTTCTACAGGCGATCACGCTTTTCCCCAGCGATTCACTTCCTTCCTTAAAAACGATAGTGATAAAAGTAAATCCAGCCAGATAGCCAATGCGCGCAATTAGTTTGTGAACGTGGTAACGGCTGTCAAAATCTTTGAGATAACGAGTTAGTGAATGCTGAAATCACTTGCTCAAAAAACTCAAAAAACTAATAGCCAGAATGCTAATAATTGCAAGCGTTAACTTGGTTAACGTCGGATCGGCTAACCAAAAATTAATCAATTTAATTAAGCTTGACCTATCGCTTTTACCGCAGTAAGATACCGCTCCTTCACATTTTTGTAGTCTAACTCCTCCGCAATTTCTTCCTGGCTACCGCGTTCAATCATCTCAGCATGACGTTGGAGTGTGGCTCGGTCTTGTGCTCGGTGAGTAAAGGGCGCGATCGCCGCGATCGCCTCTAACAACCGCATTGTGACCGCGACACTCGACTTTCCATACTGCCGAATCTGGTTGAAGGCAGTATCCGTTGCACCCGCAAACGAGATTGGTTCAGCGATGATCCGAAGCTGGTTGTGGTCATCGTAGCGGTAGGGAGAAGGAATTTCTCTTTCGGCTAAATGACAAAGGGCAGCGCTCAGTTGATCGATGCAGCGGATGGCAGTAAACGGATCGTTAATGCCTGGAGAAAGGGCGCGTATTGCAATCTCAACCAGTTGGTCGAGGGGAAACTCCACATCTTGCTGCTCTGTGCGCTGTGAACCGAGAACAAAGGCATTATTGATCTGGACTGCAAGCTTTTTGGTTACATTTTCTTCAGGAAAGACCTGTACAAGTTCACTTCCTTTCACCACAAAGCGACCAGGGCGCTGCTGAATCCGCAATAACAGATTATTCTTTGTCGCAATTTGCATCAGTTTGTCCTCATCAATCGCTTGAATGTAGCCACTGGCGGTAGTCTTAATGGGATAGGCAAGTCGATCAAAGTCAGCAGGAATAGCGGCTAGGCTCTCCTCCTCTGGATGCTTTGATGTATTCCGTCCAATTCTTTCAGGAAAGAGCCGATCGATCGCAACATCAAGATCAGACCCCACTTGTTTTATGATCTGATCGACCTGAATTGATGAGGCTGAATGATGAATAAAGTAAATCAATACGCCAACACTGGTGATCGCCAAGCCAAGGCCGATGGTCACTGCCAGGTGAGGGACAAACTCATCTTTTTCCACCCCATTGATCGTTCGCAGCACCATCAAGCTATACACAAACGTGGAAATGAAAGTTCCCAGTACAATTTGGTTGCCCGTGTCTTGCATAAAGCTCCGCAGTAAGCGCGGCCCAAACTGGGAAGAGGCAAGCTGAAGTGCCACGATTGTAATAGAAAAGGCAGTGGTAGCAACAGTCACCATTGAACCCGAGATCGCAGAAAGAATGGCGCGTGAACCACTAGGCCCTAGAGAATAAACCCAGTCTATTCTTTGGACAATAGTGGCTTCTTGGCTGTGGTCAATCCAGATGGTAATAAAGGAAAGGGCGATCGCCAGCAACACCATCAGGGTGGGCACAAACCAGAAACTGGAATGTAATGAGTCCCACAGTTTAGCTAACTTAGCGTATTTCATCGATAGTATAGCAACCGCTTTCAGCGGTTAGGGGCTAGGGGCTAGGGCGTCGGGAAAGAAGGGGAAGAAGGGAATAGAATAAACTGGGTGTAAATGATGCCAGCTACTACAAGGCGAGTAAACCATTGGCGATCGCTTAAACGCACCATAAACAGCACCTTAGTAATGGTTTCAGGTAAGCTGGGATGGCCTGGGCGCAGCCTCTGCTCAGGAGTCCAGAACTCTCTTGATTGAAGACAGTACCGACGTCCTCTCCATTCTGTAATTATCTCATAACCAGATTGAGGCCAATCTAAATCCATCCTAAAATCCATTGACACCGAATCCGGGCAGGAGTCCCCCGCGAAAAATGTTTAGAACTGGGAAGGCGATCGCCTATAATAGCCTGAATGTGTCTAAAATCCCCCATTCTTACTAATCAAGCCTTCTGGATTGTCCGCGCCAACTGCCGGCGGGCTTAACCCATTCCCACCCTAACCGCGCTTCACCGCTTTTAACACCAAATATGGGCCTAAAACAGTATTTTGGGTTTATCTCAGAGCGCATCAGCGCCTTCTTGCAACGATCAAAACTCTTTCAGCATCGCTGGATCGGCTATTTAATCGCCATTGGGATTTATGTCGGCATTTTGCTGCTACCGCTTCCGGGGTTTGAACCCAATGCACAACGTGCCTTCGCTGTATTTGGCTTGGCCGCCTTTTCCTGGGGGTCAACCCTTCTCCCCCTGCCGGTTACGGCGATTGTCGTCCTGTTCTTACTGCCGTTTAGTGGGGCGATTTCGGCCCAGGAAACTTATGCTTATTTTGGCAACCGGGCCGTGTTTTTCATTCTCGGTGCCTTCATTCTCGCCAGTCCGATTATGCGATCGGGACTCAGTACCCGGATTGCCCTAGGGGTAGTCTCCCGATGTGGAAACAGCCAGCGACAGATTCTCGCGGCCATTTTAGGACTCGCTGCCCTGATGTCCTGTTTTATCAGTGCTCATGCGGTTGCTGCCATGTTATTTCCCATTGTCCTAGAGGTGGTCCGCGCAGCGGGGGCCAAACCCGGAAAAGGCTTTGGGGTCGCCGCATTTTTATCTCTAGCCTGGGGAGTGGTGATTGGCTCAAACACAACGCTTTTAGGGGGTGCCCGGGGGCCTTTAGCCTTGGGGATTCTCCAAAATACAACGGGTCAAACTATTTCCTTTGCAGATTGGACTCTGTTTGTTGCCCCGATTGTGTTGGTGCTCCTGCCGATCGCCTTTTTCGTGTTACAGGGAGTCGGACAAACGGAAGAAGTCTCCCTGAAAAACGCCCGACGGTTCCTAGAAAAGCGGAATCAGCAACTTGGGAAAATCTCTCGTCGAGAAATCGTAACCGCCGGAATCTTGATCCTGACCATTATCTTGTGGATGACCCTCGGGGATCAGTGGGGTTTAGATGCGATCGCCTTGTTGGGGGTCATCTTAACGTTTATTCTGGGAGTGGCAAATTGGCAGGAGGTTGAAGAAGATGTGAATTGGGGAATTTTTGTGATGTACGGCAGTGCGATCGCTCTTTCTGCGGCACTTAATGATACGGGCGCAGCTGCGGCCCTCACTCAGTTACTCTTGGGTTCGGGAATAGAATCTCCGGTGATCATCTTCGCCGCCGTCACCATTATCGCATTAGCCATGACTGAATTTATGAGCAATGCTGCCGCCGTAGCCGTGATTCTGCCCGTGGCCCTAGCCCTGGCCCAAAAATACGGAATCGAACCCCGTGCCATGACCCTAGGGGTCGTGATTCCAGCCGGTTTAGGGTTTATGCTGCCTGTGAGTACCCCCGCCTTGGCGATCGCCGTCAGTAGCGGCTATGTGCATCCTCTAGCCGTCCTCCGCTGGGGAGTTTGGTTAGATATTATCTCCGTGATTGTGTTCCTTGGCATTCGCCAATTTTATTGGCCGTTAGTGGGATTAAGTGGGTAATATGGCAGAAATTTTGCTCGTGTTGACCAACCCTTATGGGTATGAAAAAGCCCTTAATCTAGCCTTTGACCAAGCCGAACCAGGGCATACCCCCTTGACGGTTACCTTTGCCATCGACCCCGAGGCGATCGACGACCTGATGAGGGACTTGGGAGAAAATGGTTGGTTGGGGATTGGGTCCCGACGCAGCCTACAGATATCTATGTTAGAAGGGTATCGCGCCTTGGCAACCGACATTTTAGAGGAAGTGTCCCGCCGTGCCGCTGCGATCGCCATTCCGGTAAAAACCGAAGTCAACGAGGATGGAATCCGGAACTATCTCAGAGGATTATCCAGCCCAGGACCGCAGAAAATTTTGGTCAGTGGTTCCCATGCCCTTGCTCCCTTGATCCAAACCCTAGAGTGCGCCGTAGAATGGATTCCAGAAGATTAACCCCTCAATCAGTGTGGCGATCGCCTCGGTAACCCCCGAATGACCGATTTAACAGGGGCGACAAATTTCTGTACAATCAAAAAGCCTTTTCGGGTGCTTGAGAAACAATAGTTCATTGCACAATATCTGGAGTTAATTCAAAATGGAACAGCGTGGTGTCACGGTGTGGTTTACAGGTTTGAGCGGTGCAGGCAAGACCACCATTAGCCAGGGAGTTGAGAAAGAACTGCGATCGCGCGGATATCAACTCGAAGTTCTAGATGGAGATATTGTTCGGCAAAACCTCACGAAGGGGCTGGGTTTTAGTAAAGAAGACCGCGATGAAAACATTCGTCGCATCGGTTTTGTTTCTCATTTGTTAACCCGCAATGGGGTCATCGTTTTGGTGTCTGCCATCGCCCCCTACCGTGAAATCCGCGAAGAAGTCCGCCATCGGATTGAGGACTTCGTTCAGGTTTACGTCAATGCTCCTCTAGAAGTCTGCGAAGAACGCGACGTCAAGGGGCTTTACAAAAAAGCTCGTGCCGGGGAAATTAAAAACTTTACGGGTATTGATGACCCGTATGAGGCTCCCCTCCAACCGGATATTGAATGTTCCACCCAAGAAGAAAGCGAGTCAGAAAGTATCGCTAAGGTGCTGCAATATCTGAAAGATAAGGGTTATATTACCCAAGTTTAAACTGGCACAGACACTGCATCTCTAATTCTCACTCCCCTCATAACTGAGAACCGAACGTTATAAGTGCTCGGTTCGGTTTTCAGTTTTCGGTGGAGGATTAGCTTGGGAATCGTCTGTCTCTTTTCTCAAACTTAACAAAGTTGGCAACCCAAAAAGCCCTCGTTTAAAAGCGCCACACAACGGCGGGGGTTCAAATCCCCCCGGGTGTCGATTGTCTCAAAGCAACGAGCTTGATCTGCAAGTCAGACATTCAGTCTTCATGATGGGAACGCTACAATTGAATATATCTTAATTTTCTCTTCCATCTTCCTCTGTCGCCAGTTTAAGCTCAAGTTTAACAATGTTAATGTTACTGTTTCATGTGGGGAATGACCGTTACGCCCTGGCCTGTTCCCAGGTTGTAGAAGTTATTCCCCTTATCGAGTTGAGAAAACTACACCACGCGCCGGAATATGTGGCGGGATTGTTTAATTACCGAGGTAGCATTGTTCCCGTTCTCGATTTGTGTAATTTGATTCAAGGAAGTTGCTGTCGCCACTGCTTAAGCACTCGCATTATTTTGGTTAATTATCAAAACAGGAACCAGAATTCCCGACTTATGGGGTTAATGGCTGAACGAGTGACCGATACGGTGAAGGTTCCCGAATCTCAATTTATAGAACCCGGTATCCACTTGGATCACGCGGCCTATTTGGGAAAAATTATTATGGATGAAGAAGGGACAATCCAGCGGTTGCGCTTAGAGTATTTACTCTCAGAGCAAGCCCAAGCATTCCTGTTGCCAAGTGCGGAGATTGAATAGCAATGGTTTGGGAAGAGATTGAGGAAAAACTCAGAAACACCATCGGATTGGACCCGAAAACCCTCGGCTCAAATGCGATCGCCAAAGCAGTTCGAGAGCGAATGCAAATTTGTGGGGTTGAAAATGTAGCGAATTACCTCAATGTATGGCTCTGTTCTCCTCAAGAATTACAGGCGCTAATTGAAGAAATAATTGTGTCAGAAACTTGGTTTTTTCGGGAGCCTGAATCCTTTGAGTTTCTCCGGCGTTACGTTCTTTTTGAGTGGTTACCCAATCATCCCCAAGGTATCCTGCGCCTATTAAGTATTCCCTGTTCAACGGGAGAAGAACCCTATTCCCTCTCGATGATGCTTTTAGATGCAGGTTTAGCGCCAAATACTTTTGTGATTGATGCCGTTGATGTCAGTAAAGAAGCTAAAACTAAAGCCGAAGAGGGTCTCTATCGACAGCATTCGTTTCGCAGCAAAAATATCAGTTTTCGCCACCGCTATTTCCACGAAACCCCCAAGGGTTATCAACTTTACTCTTCCGTAAAGAAGACGGTAAATTTTTTCCAAGGAAATCTACTAGAACCCTTTTTTTTATACGGAAAACCCCCTTACGATATCATATTTTTCCGCAATTTATTAATTTATCTAGACTCAGCTGCCCGAGATCGCGCCCTGCAAGTATTAGATCGATTATTATCTCCCTCCGGGCTAATATTTGTGGGGTCTGCCGAAGCTGGAGCGCTGATTGAAAAGCGATTTATCTCCCTGCGCCATTCCATGACCTTTGCTTACCGTAAGCGGGAAAAAAGCGACGGAAAAGCTCGCTTTGAGGTCCCCCCATCAGACCCGACCCACTCTAGATCCGGAGTTTCTCAGTGTACTGTCCCTCGACAGAAGCCGCGATTACCCACTCTACCGGGACCCGTCCATTCTTCGGAACCAGCCCCAGAAGCAGTAAGAGAATATTTTCAACCTTTCACGGGGATCTCCCCTATTGCGCCCCCCCCTCCGAGTCAACCCTCCGAGTCAACCCTCGATCAGGCGAGGCAGCTTGCTGATCTCGGACAGTTGAATGAAGCAGCCCACCTATGCGAAACTTACCTGAGTCAACATCGGACCCATGCGAATGCTTATGTTTTGTTAGGTGAAATACTCCAAAGTGCGGGACAAGAGGAGCAAGCCGAAAAATGTTTTCAGAAAGCAGTTTACCTCGAGCCCCAGCACTATGATGCCTTGATGCATCTTGTTTTACTCAAAGAATATCAGGGGGATTTCACCAACGCTTCAGCTCTTCGGCAGCGGATCCAAAGACTGCTAAAATCTCAAGGTGAATAAAATTCTTTTATGGGGTGGTTAGGGATTAACGGGCAACGCCAAACTATATCGACACTATATCGACACCAGAGGAAAAAAAAGGATGTTTCGGAATCTCTCCTTACAAGCGAGAATGCTATCGGCTTTTATATTTATGGGCTTAGTTGTATTAAGCGTTGCCTTAGTAGGGTGGGCGGGAAATCATCGGTTGAGCGATCGCCTCAATATCATTAGCAGTAATTCCATGCCGAGCACGATCGCCTTATGGAAAATCAACGAGGGTCAGACCCAAATTCAATCGTCGGAACGATTGCTCCTGAATCCTCGCAGTTCTAATGAACGCCGAACTCTTGCCAAAGAAAGAATTAATGGAGCATGGCAACAAATTAATCAAGGATTTGCCGAATACAACAATATTACAAGTAACGATGGCGAAGAAACGCTCCTTTATAATCAGTTTATAGAAGTTTGGAATCGCTGGAAAAAAGTTCATGAAGAATTCCTGGAACTGAATCAAGAATTTGAAGCTATGGGTATTTTGCAACCTTGGGAACTTCAAGTTCAATTATGGCAGACAGGTCAATCCAATAGTCCCCAAATGGCTAATGCCCGAGCCGCTGCTAGTCTTTTAGAAGAGATGAATGCTCAACGCACTCGCAACAGTATTTCCACCTATCAAGCCGCAGAAAACAGCCTCAACGAGGTCTTAGAATACAATCAAATGGTGGCTTCCCAAGTGGCTAAACAGGCTGAACAAGATGTGGCCCAAAGTAGTTTTTGGGTGTTTCTGGGAATGCTCCTCGGTCCCTTAACGGCGATCATTTTTGGCTTTTATTTTAGTAACACGATCGCCAAACCTCTGGGTGCAAAAATTGTGGGGGTGGTTCGAGTCGCGGAAAAAATTTCCTCGGGAGACTTGACCACTGCGGTGACGGTGACGGAAACCCAGGATGAAATTGGCCGCTTAACTGCTGCTTTTGCTCAGATGACCCAAAAGTTAAATTCTTTAATTCGTCAGGTCCAACATTCGGGAATTCAAATCACCAGTTCGACAACCGAAATTGCCGCATCCGGTAAACAATTAGAAGCAACGGTGACTGAACAAGTAGCTTCTACGAATGAAGTGGTGGCAACGGCAAAAGAAATTGCTGCCACCTCTGGGGAATTAGTGAAAACGATGGATCAAGTGGGGGAACTCGCGGGACAAACGGCCGTTGCTGCTGGAACCGGCCAGCAGGAAATTGCTCGCATGGAAAACACCATGCGCCAATTAGCCAATGCTACCGCTTCGATTTCCTCCAAATTGGGCGTAATTAGCGAAAAAGCGAATAATATTAATAGCGTGGTGACTACGATTACTAAGGTAGCCGATCAGACAAATTTGCTCTCTCTCAACGCGGCGATCGAAGCAGAAAAAGCCGGAGAATACGGCACCGGTTTTGCGGTGGTTGCCCGAGAAATTCGGCGACTGGCTGACCAAACGGCTGTTGCAACTTTGGATATTGAAAGTATGGTTAAAGATATGCAATCCGCCGTTTCTACGGGGGTCATGGAAATGGATAAATTTACAACAGAAGTCAGCCGAGGGGTCGAGGATGTTCGCACTATTAGCGGCCAAATTGGAAATATTATTGAGCGGGTTCAAGGTCTGACCCCCCGGTTTGATGCGGTCACGAAAGGGATGGAGGATCAAGCCGAAGGTGCTCAACAAATTAGTGATGCAATGGTACAACTCAGTGAAGCGTCCCGCCAAACTGCCCAATCGCTCAGGGATACTAATCGGGCGATCGAGCAATTGAATGAAGCGGCCCAAGGATTACAACGAGAAATCTCATTTTTCAAGGTGCAAATTTAAGGGAAAGTTATTCTATTCTCTAGAAAATCTCCCGTTCCCTCCCCTTTTATAGAGGAGGGAAATCTCCATTAAAGTAAACTCTAAACTCAGGCAATTTTTCTACTATTTGGATCTAAAATTAGACTACAGTCAGAAGTCTTAAGCTCCCCTCTATATCCAGTGATTCCCTTAAAGTTACCGCCTTATTGGTTTATTTCAATTTTGTCTACATTTTTGAGATAAATTTGTTTAAATCCATAAGACAATCCGTCAAATTAAAAAAAAGGAACATCTTGTTCCCGAGCACGAGGAGGGAGCAAGATCCTCCCACTACTGTCTAAGCATTATCCACTTCATTTAGGCTTACTATATGACCGACGAATGCTGGAATAAAATCGGAGTAGAGGGCGATCGCTCTTGTCCCCAACTCACGACCGTTATCCATTGCCGAAATTGCTCCGTTTATACCACCGCAGGCCGCAGGTTGCTAGAACGCGAAGCCCCGGCAGACTACCTCGCCGAATGGACGCAATTGCTGACTCTAAACCCCACAGCGATAACGACTGATGACAATAACTCCCTCCCCCAACTACGCCGGACAACAGCAGAATTCTATGACCCTGTTTCTCTAGTTATTTTTCGTCTGGGAGGAGAATGGTTAGCACTAGCAGCTTTTACATTCCAAGAAGTGACTGTTCCTTGCGTTATTCATACTTTACCCCACCGGAGCAACGAGATTTTGCTCGGGTTAGTTAATATTAGAGGGGAACTTTTGCCTTGCATTTCGTTAAGCAATCTCCTGGGACTAAAAGAGCAAGGGAGCCATCCGAAACTGAAAAACCATCCCGGCGATTTGACTCCCACCGTGTATCCCCGAATGGTCGTGGTGAATATTAAAGGAGACCTTTGGGTATTCTGGGTTGATGAAATTGAGGGGATTCACCGCTGTGATCGTCATCTCATTGAAGAAGTGCCTGCGGTTGTCTCAAAAGCCCCGGTTACTTATACTAAATGGATTGTGAAATGGCGAGATAAAAAAGTAAATTACCTGGATGAAGAGTTAGTATTTTCTAGTGTAAAACGGAGAATTATATGAATACAAATGAAATAGATTTGAGTCATTTATCCATGCTCGATTTATTCGCGATGGAAGTCGAAACTCAGGCGGCTCTATTAAATGAAAATTTATTAACTCTAGAAAATCACACGAAGTCCCGCAAAGAACTGGAAGCGTTAATGCGGGCTGCCCATTCGATTAAAGGGGCTGCGCGAATTGTTCAGCTTGATGCTGGGGTCAAAATTGCTCATGCGATGGAGGACTATTTTGTGGCCGCACAAGAAAATCGGACAACCATCTTGGAAAACCACATTGATATCCTTCTTTCCGGAGTTGATCTGCTATTAAGTATCGGTAAGGTTAAGGAAGCCGAATTAGAAGGATGGATGCAGGAACATCAGCCAGAAATTGCTCGCACAGAACGAGAAATCCAGGCGATCGCCTCCTCGGGAAATCAGGTCACCACCGAACCCGTTACCGCCCCGGACTCCGCCTCCCCAGCCCTCGTCCTATCCCCCCCAGAACCCCCTCCCACCTCCATACTGAGCTTAAAGCCGGGTGAACCCCCTCCGGCAAAGCCTCTCACTCCTTTTCCCGAAACCACTCCCCCTGAATCTGGGGTGGCGCAATCCTTCTCAGAGTCCAGTTCCAGTGGCGATCGCGTAGTCCGCTTAAGTGCGGAAAACTTAAATCGATTGATGGGTCTAGCAGGGGAATCCCTGATTGAAGCCAACTGGTTACAACCCTTTGCCGATTCTCTCCTTAAACTCAAAAAACACCAAACGCAATTATCAAAAACCCTGGAAAAATTAGGAGATTCTTTGGGTGATAATTCCGTGACAAAAGTCACTGAGGATTATCTCAAATCAGCTCAACTTCAAGAGCGAGAATGTCTGGAAATTCTGACAAATCGCATCAACGATCTAGAACTATTCGCCCGCCGATTTGCCTACCTCTCCGACCGTCTTTATCGAGAAGTTATTGATAGCCATATGAGACCCTTCTCAGAAGGGGTTAAGGGCTTTCCTCGGATGATGCGAGATTTAGCAAAACAGCTAGAAAAATCAGTAAAATTTGAAATATTGGGCAAAGCAACCAAGGTCGATCGCGACATTTTAGAGAAGCTAGAAGCTCCCTTAACTCAAATTTTGCGAAATGCGATCGCCCACGGTATAGAATCTCCCAGTGAACGTCTCGCCGCCGGAAAACCTAGCGAAGGAACGGTGCGACTCGAAGCCGTTCATCGCGGCGGAATGTTATCGATTACGATTTCTGATGATGGTCGAGGCATCAATTTAGCCCAGGTCCGCCAACAGGTAATTACCAATCAATTGGTGAATCCGGACCTTGCCCATCAGCTAACTGATACTGAACTGATGGAATTTTTATTCTTACCTAGCTTCTCCACTGTTAATGAGGTCACCGAAATTTCTGGACGTGGGGTGGGGTTAGATATTGCTAAGGGAATGATGCAGGAGGTGGGCGGGTTATTGCGTGCGCAGTCTCAACTCGGTCAGGGGACTATTTTTCATCTCCAATTACCTTTAACCCTATCGGTTATTCGGACGCTGTTAGTTGAAATTTCTTCCGAACCCTACGGATTTCCCCTGGCCCGAATTGATCGCATTGTTCAGATTAAACGCACGGATATTTTTGTCGTCGAAAACCGGCAGTATTTTACCCTCAACGGCCAAAATATTGGTTTAGTGAGCGCTCATCAAGTCCTGGAATTAGAAAATAATGGCTCTTCAGACTTTTTGGTGATAAGTTTTTCTAATTAGTTTTGTACTCGCTCCCCAGCCCAGGAACTGAAAGCCTTACAAGTCAAGGCTTCTAGCTCTAAAAGTGACCAAAACGAGTCTCATAAATCCCCAAAATAC
>JBBQFN010000060.1:0-8363 GCA_038321985.1 Cyanophyceae cyanobacterium
TTCAAGTATCCCTCTAGACCATCAAAACAACTATCCCTAAAAGAAAAGAGATGATGCAATTTGGCTTACTTCTTTATTGTCCTTGATGAAGGAGTTCACCACTAAGCCAGATAGGTACGCTTTGCATTCTGATATTACTTGCCAGTTATATAGGCTGGCGGATCAAGGCAGTAGTGACTTACTGTGCCGGAATTTCACCGAGATTAGAATACAATAATCACGCAGATGATTATTCTTACTCGCTTTTACTATTTTAACACGGTCGGCTCATATCCCCACGGATAAATCCGGGGGCTTTACGCCGATTCTCGGTAAGGATTAGGGATGAAGTCGGGACCCTTAAATCGAACTTGAAGAAACGACTTCAGTCGTTACTACAAACTTCCCTATCTCCCCTATCTGCCCCATCGCCCTCTTCTTATGAAACAACCGCAGAACTCTTTATCTCGCTTCCGTCAGGCTATTAAAGACGGTGAATTTTTAATGACTGCTGAGGTGATGCCACCGAAAGGGGGTAATCCAGCACACATGATTAAAATGGCAAATGGCTTAAAAGGTAGAGTTCATGCGGTAAATGTTACCGATGGATCTCGGGCTGTTTTGCGGATGTCATCGTTAGCGGCATCAATGATTTTGTTGCAGGAGGGAATTGAGCCGATTTATCAGATTGCTTGTCGCGATCGCAACTCGATTGGTTTGCAGGGGGACCTCCTGGGTGCCAATGCGTTGGGAATTCAGAATGTTTTGGCCCTCACGGGGGACCCGGTAAAAGCAGGAGATCATCCCAAGGCAAAGTCGGTATTTGATCTGGAATCTGTGCGTCTGCTTAAGGCGATCGCCAAACTGAATCAAGGCTTTGATATCAATGATAAACCCTTAACTGATAGCGCTACCGACTTGTTTGCCGGTGCTGCGGTGGACCCGGAATCAACCAGTTGGTCCGGGTTGCAGCGTCGCTTTGCCAAAAAATTAGAAGCCGGTGCAGAGTTTTTTCAAAGTCAGCTTGTTTGCGATTTTGACAAGTTGGACAAGTTTATGAATGAAATTGCCCAAGGCTGCGGTAAACCGATTTTAGTCGGAATTTTTCTGCTGAAATCGGCTAAAAATGCGGAATTTATTAATCGCTGTGTGCCTGGAGTGCATATTCCCCAACATATTATTGATCGCTTGGCAAAGGCAAAGGACCCGTTGCGCGAAGGGGTGGCGATCGCTGCTGAACAGGTGCAAATGGCAAGGTCCCTCTGTCAAGGCGTGCATCTGATGGCGGTGAAACGGGAAGATTTGATTCCCGAAATCCTCGATTTAGCTGGCATTCCACCCCTCTCGTCAGAACCTCAGTCAATGGATTCCCAGAATTTGGGCGATCGCCCTCCGGTTATCCGGATCTCCACTCCCACTCCCTGAACCTCTCAACTATAGATGCACCCTGATACAGACGCCTCTGGGCATACCCTGCCCGAGGCTTTTTATTTTTTACCGAGAATCATGGCGATCGCAGTCCCTATCTCTTCAGTTGTGGGGTTACACCCCCAGGGGGTGCGGTCCATCTTCCCAGTTGGAAAAAGATATGTATTAATTAAGTTAACCTAAAGAACTTCACCACAAAGAAGCTCTTAAAAAAGGTTGCATCTACAATTATCCAGTCAAATAGGCGTCTGCCATCAGGGTTCAGCAATCATTCCGAAGCCAGCTAATCAGCCGCCAGGAATCTGCGAAAAACATCACCTCTCCAGCATCAAGTTGGGAGGTATTGTTTTTTTGGGGCTCCCAGCATGGTGGTCCCTAAAATCCCCTAGGCTGTTGGTATTCAAGCGTTACTTAATTTAGGCCAGCAAAAGACAGTGGCAGCAGCAGAATCAGAAGATATCCGGAGTCCACAGGATTTTGTACCCCATCAGCACGAAGGGACTGAAACCGGATGAAACTTGGGGTCAAACCTTGCATCTTTTATGGAGTCCAAAAATAAAAAACCCCCCTAGGGCTTGGGGGGTGATGCAACACTCAGGGTGTCGAACAAATTCAGGGTGATCGTCTTTTCATTATGGATTGAGGAGCCACAAAAAAGCATCCGCCAAATGGCTTAACCTGATCTAAGCCAAATTACTGACGGATTGAGAGGGAAATGGCAGTGAGGGCGATCGCCACTTTAGGACCGATATCTTGCAGAGGCTGGGTACTGTTGAAGAGAATCCCGGTTTTGGCTGCTGCCACAATATCTGGAAATAACGACTGCTTCCTAATAGGGGACTGAAAATATCACAGGCGGTTCCCCAGATTGAACAGATATTGCTACCTTAAAAAAAATTAGACCCGACTCTTATGTAAGCGGATATTATGCTTGCGGAGAATGCGGATAAGTTGAGTACCGCTAAGTTTAATTCCCGTTACCTGAGCTAAATATTCAGCTAATCGTTGACTGGTCCAAACTTCCACCGAATACCCAAATTGACTGGGTTTTTTTTTGACGACTTCTAAGAGTAATTGAATGTAAGCTTCATCAGCTTTGCGATAGTTCCCCTGTTCCCGGCGATCGCGCAGACTATCGAGATTATCTGGATCCCCATGCACGCACCAATAGGCAACGGTTCGGTAAGAACAGCCTAAAAACTCCGCAATTTCTTCGTAGGTTTTACCATCATTTTGCAATAACAAAATCAGAGCGTGTTCCCGAAACCGAGAGCAATCACTCTGACGGATGGCATTTTGCAAGCTCTTTTTTTGGGTAGGGGTAAGAAAATTTTTGGCGGGCATGAGCGCAATAGAGAACCAAGTTGTTTTAATTTTATGTTATAGAGCGGGAGAGTTCGAGAGGGGAGCAAAACCCACGTCTTTTAAGCGTGGGATGTAGCGAACCCTTTCGCGCCCATGTTAATGGGCAGAGTCTTGTTCTGTGGGGTTAGGCAGTTGGTCTATCCAATCTTCGATTAACTGAGTCATCGTCTTCTTTCGATCTTCTGCTACCTTATGCAGCTTCTCAAGCCTAGAGGTTTCAATCCTTAAATTTAGCTTTCCTTTCATCTTACCCCCACAATGTCTATACGGATAGACTATCATAGACACAGGAGGTAAATAAAATATGTTTGGTTGTCAGCAAGTCAGAATCAATCCAGATAAAGAGCTAAAGGCGGTCTTGGAGTATCTGTGCAGTGAGTCAAACAAGCTCAATAACTGCGCTATTTACTACGCTAGACAGATTTACTTTAAGACGGATAAAGTAATCCACAAATACGACTTAATCGATGAGCTAAAGAGCAATCCCCACTACGGGGCCATGTATTCCCAGGTTGCTCAACAAGCCGGACTCTCGGTAGCAGAATCATTCTCAAGTTTCATCGGGCTATTAAAAGGCATAAAAGCTGGCACGGTATATCAAAAACCAAGAATACCCAACTACAAAAAGAAAGGCGGTTTTGCTCTAGTCGCTTACCCATCCCAAGCCGTTAAATTAAAACCAGAAGGGCTAAGATTTCCCCTAGGCAGAAAGGTTAAATCCTGGTTTGGTCTGGATGCCTTTTACCTGCCAATGCCGTCAAACCTGGAATACAGTCGTATTAGGGAATACCGCATACTCCCTAGAAATGGAGAGTTTTATTTAGAGCTTGTGTACAAAGTTGAATCTGTTCAAGCTCCTGTAGACTCAACTAAAGTTTTAGGGATTGACCACGGAATTAATAACTGGTTAACCTGTGTTTCCAATGTGGTCACCAGTTTTATTGTGGATGGAAGACATCTAAAATCCCTGAATCAGTGGTACAACAAGCGAGTATCAGTTCTCAAGGAAAATCAACCCCAAGGATTCTGGTCTAAGCAACTTGCTCGTGTCACGGAAACAAGAAACAGACAGATGAGGGATGCTGTAAACAAAGCTGCAAGATTAGTAATCAATCATTGTCTGGAGAACCAGATCCAGACTGTGGTATTTGGTTGGAATAAAGGACAGAAAGATTCCATAAACTTAGGAGATAATACTAACCAGAAGTTTGTCCAGATACCTACAGCTAGACTCAAAGACAGGATAAAGCAACTATGTGAGCAGTATGGGATTAAGTTTGTCGAAACCGAAGAATCCTACACCAGTAAAGCAAGTTTTCTTGACCTTGATGAGCTACCTAAATTCGGTGAAAAACCTGAAGGGTGGCAAGAATCTGGCAAGCGGGTTAAGAGAGGATTGTACCGGACTGCAAACAATTTGTATGTCAATGCTGATTGTAATGGGGCAGCAAATATCTTAAGAAAGGTAGCGGCGACACTGGGATTTAATCTTAGTGGAGTCAGTAGGGGTGCTTTGACTACGCCCTTAAGGTTCAGATTCTGGACTCTTAAAGAATCCAACGCTCTTTAGACGTGGGAGTGTCAATTCTAACAATGGTTTCTCTAAATCAGCTTCAATTTAATCTAGCTTCTAAAGGGTCCGATGCACCGCAATATCAATGCCGAGTCGATCTCAATCTCTATGATTCCCCGCAGTGCGAGACCGTGGCAACTCAGGCATCCGTGGGTCGTTTGCTGAGAATTGTCCTGCCTCCGACGGAGGGGGCCGTGGGGGTCAAGTTATGTGAAGATGACTATCCCGGATGGGTGGCACTCACGGATTTGGAGAATCTGGAATTAGCCGAGTCCCCTTACCAGGCGATCGCCTTGGACCGCACCCAGATAGAACCGCAGATTCCCGCCATCATCGCCTTTACCCACCAAGCCATGAGCGTCCCCAATCAGTACCTGTGGGGAGGGACCGTCGCCCCCAACTATGACTGTTCTGGATTAATGCAGGCTGCCTTCCGGACCGCTCAAGTTTGGTTACCTCGGGATGCCTATCAACAGGAAGCCTTTACCCAACCCATTCCCCTCGGCGAAGTGCGATCGGGGGATCTCGTCTTTTTCGGACCGCCAGAAAAAGCCACCCATGTTGGCCTTTATCTAGGGGAGGGTCGTTATATTCACAGTTCCGGGAAAAAAGGGGGGCGCAACGGCATCGGCATCGATGTCCTATCTGAAAACAGCGATGATCCCGTCAGTCGTCACTATTATCAACAACTCCGGGGTGCAGGGCGAGTTTTAGAAAGTTATTTGCCTCAAGACTCGGACACCTGAAGCGTCGAAATCTTAACATTCTTTAACAAACTGCGGAAAAATCAGTAGCATGAAAGAGGGGGGCGGCAGATTGCGGCTTCCTCGGGTATCGGGACAGAATGAGATCCTTGGGACAAGACACCGGCTTTTTGGGCTTTTCGTTGCTGCTTTTTTGGGAGGAATTTGGTCCAAGGACCGGGTTTGTCTTCTCGTTACTGGACCGATGCCCTAGCTCAGTCATTTGTTGCAGTGGAAGAAAAGGAACTAAGGTTTTGAAGGTATTTTTAGAGATAGAGCCGCAGCGTCGCCATAGCCTGTTTGGATTATTTGCCGCAGGCTTATTGTTTTGGGCTTCTCTGGCTTCATTGCTGCCGACACTGCCGCTTTATGTCGAGCATATTGGAGGGACCAAAGGACAAATCGGCTTGGTCATGGGAGCATTTGCCCTGGGTTTACTGCCCTCTCGGGCTTGGTTGGGACCTCTGAGCGATCGCCGGGGTCGCAAAATCGTATTACGGTTGGGGACTGCTGTGGCGGCGATCGCCCCGTTAGGATATCTCTTCGTTGATTCGATTCCCCTGTTGATGGCATTACGGGCATTTCACGGCATTAGTATCGCCGCTTTTACCACCGCTTACAGTGCCTTAATCACCGATTTAGCGCCCGATCGCAATCGAGGGGAATTGATTGGGTATATGAGTTTGGTGACGCCCCTAGGGGTGGCGATCGGACCGGCCCTCGGAGGGTTTTTACTGGAAGCTGCCGGTTACCCCCCCCTCTTTGTCATGGCATTTGGATTGGGACTGCTCAGTTTCCTATTGCTCTATTTCGTCAGTGAACCCCTGCGGGATGATTTAACCGCCCCAGCACTGGGTAAAGACTCAGAAAATCCCAACGCCACAGCGGATTCATTTTGGCGGCTGTTATGGAGTCCTCGTGTCCGAATTCCCGCCCTGGTGATGCTGCAAATTGGGCTAGTTTTTGGGTCGGTGGCGACCTTTGTCCCCTTGTTTATTAAGGAGACCGCCAGCGATTTTAATCCGGGATGGTTTTATACCGCAGCGGCTACGGTTAGTTTTAGTATGCGTTTGGTTACAGGTCGCGCCTCGGACCGTTACGGACGGGGATTATTTATTTCCGGGGGTTTGCTGGCCTACTGTCTAGCAATGGTCCTGCTGTGGACGGCCCAGGATAGCCGGGATTTTTTACTGGCTGGGGCGGTAGAAGGATGTGCTGCCGGAACGTTTTTGCCGATGATGGTGGCCCTAGTTGCAGACCGCTGTGCACCCCGGGAACGGGGGCGGTTGTTTGCGATGTGTATTGGCGGGTTTGATTTGGGGATCGCTCTGGCAGGGGCAATTTTTGGGGTTCTGGCGGAAGATTTAGGCTATCGAAATATTTTTGCGATCGCCTCGATTATGGCGTTCGTAGCATTGGGGATCTTTGTCACCCAGTCCAACATGAACTTACGCCAATCTCTGAAATTTGCCCTGGGTCGAGATCGCGACCTCTATGCCCTGCAAAAATTATCCTAAGCAAGGTCAAAAAAATTTGGGGTGCTCAAATTAGATATATCTAACTCAACACCCCAAATTTGTTTAAATTTTTAAAACGGGCTAGGAGGGATTCGAACCCCCGACACCGTGGTCCGTAGCCACGTGCTCTAGTCCACTGAGCTACAAGCCCTTACCGCTTAATAATACTAGCACAGGCTTTTGGAAAATGAAACCCCCTTTTCAAAAAAAATCTGAAAATTCCCCAAACCCTTATCAGTTAAGCCATCTGGACGCTGAAGGACAAGCGCGAATGGTGGATGTGTCGGAAAAAACAGTCACCCATCGACAGGCGATCGCGTCGGGACAGGTCCGGATGGATCGGGCCACGTTTGACAAGATTCAAGCCGGTAATGCACCCAAGGGAGATGTCTTAGGGACGGCGAGACTGGCGGGAATTTTAGGAGCGAAACAAACCTCGGGTTTGATTCCGTTGTGTCATCCCCTACCCTTGCACAAAATTGATGTAGAGATTTTGCCCGACGAGGAGCTTCCCGGTTATCGGATTCTCGCCGAAGTCAGGACCAAAGCGGAAACGGGAGTGGAAATGGAAGCGTTAACGGCAGTCTCGGTGGCGGCACTGACTCTTTATGACATGGCGAAAGCGTTATCGAAGGCGATCGCGATCGAAAATATCCGCCTAGAGAGCAAGACGGGGGGCAAATCGGGAGACTATCAAGCCGATTAAAACGCTTTGGGAGTGGCGTATGGTTTAAGCACTTGTTCACCCAGGGTCACTAGCTGTTGGGACCCCTCAATCATCAACAAATACCCGCCCTGGCGCAGATGATGATGATAAACGCCTACCGTAGACCCTTCTCCCAAAAAGCCAATTAACCCACCCACCATTGCGCCCAAAATAGCGGAGATCGCCACCACACCTGGAATGAGCAACAGAGCGTTAAAACCCAAAGGGTTAATCAGTCCCAGGTGGAAGGCCAAAACCAACGCCGAACCCACCAGGAACCCCATTGTGGCAAACACCATCAAAAAACGGCGAGCTTGGTCCACCGCAATTTGCATCGGTTCTAATAAACCCACACGAGCCGGAGAACTGTACCCTTGACCGACAATCGCCAGATGTTCCGGGGAAATCCCGTGATACTGTAAGAGTCGATAGGCGTCAAAAGTCGCTGCTTCATTAGCTAAAGGAATGATGGCCAGAGCGGTCTGGCGATTGCGAGAATGTTGCCGGAGTAAGCGCGAAGGAATCACAAAGCTGCTGGGGTAGTTGGGGTGGTGAAGGTTGATACTTGCATTTTATCCTTTGTTTTTTGAACTAAGACTCCGAAGTAAATCTTCCTTCTTGCTTTTAATCGGCGAATCAGTCCGGGAATCCCCCCGGAAACTGGATGAAACAGCGCTATGTCTGGAACTCTTTAACAAATCTTGGCTAAAAACGGATGACCCGCAACTGAAAAAGGGGCGATCGCTCATTCATCCGAGGTAGGGTTGGAGACAGAGTTTAAATTTCTGACTAAAGCTGTTTAAACTTACTCATTTTTTATGCTATTATAAGGTTATGAGCAAGTTTAGGATTGCCGAAGTCGCAAAAATTATGCAGAGTATCACCATCTACATTGTTCTTTGCTAGTCTTTATGATAGCCTCCGTCACCCGAACAAAAAGATGGTTGAGGAGTTAAAAAAAGTCAGTGAAGAGCTTTAAGACCAAGCTAGACTTAAATAACCGACAACGAACACTCATGGCCAAGCACGCCGGAGTTGCTCGACACGCTTGG